>CAWJAW010000001.1:0-24560 GCA_963840965.1 uncultured Bacteroidales bacterium
GCCTGCTTATAAAACCCAGTCAGGTTTTCAGGATGCCGCGAACCGGATACAGCAAACTCCACGCCTTGTTTCTCTTATCCCCAGTCACCTATCACAGGCACAAAAAGCTTTAACTGATCTCCTATTGCCTATTTCTCACGGGTGATTATTAAGTCTATCTGGAGCTTGTTAACCGGGAGATGGTTGACTGCCAAATCCCAGATTATCTCATAGTCAACCCCAAAGTACTCATGTGATACTCTGTTTCTCAGGTAATACATTTCTTTCCAGGGGACTTCTGGATATTTGTCCTTAATTTTATCATCCAAAGCTCTGGAAGCTTATCCAATTATTTCAAAATTTCTGATAACTGCATCTACCGTCTTATAATCTTTTTTAAACTGACTGAAGTCATACCCATGCACGTACTCTGCAATTCTGATCATCGCAAGCTGCATATCTTCAAGATACATGATATATGTGCGTTCTCCTTTTTTCAAATCAGACGAAATAAACTTGTTTCATGATGCGGTCTCTGATTTGTTTTTTAAGTGCATTTTTTGTCACGAGATCTATTTTGCGATTAAATACACTTTCAAGAAAAATTTCAAGAGAAAAGTATTTCCAGCCAATTGGTTTTTCCAGTTCAACAAGCAGATCTATATCACTGTTTTCAGAGAATGTGTCGTCTGAAAATGAACCAAACAAACCTATCTCCTTAACGGCATACTCTTTATAAAGCGTAGGCTTAAGTTCAGTTAACTTGCTTAATATGTTCTCTTTTGTAAGCATAATTCAAATATAGCAATTTAGTTTCTATTTAAGCCAGGCAGGTAACACAGCTTTTTTTGAGAGTTCTATGTATCATGTATTATAGGCGATAGACGATGTTAAGGGAGAAGTCATTAAGGCCTGAAGGCATTAAGGCGTCAGGGCGTGATGGCGCGAAGCTCCATAGGAGCGGCATGTTTGTAGCAATGGGCCGTATAATGGTTTTTTGAGCCCTGTAGGTGCGGGATGACGTCATCTATTTGAATGTTCTGAATCGGGGTTGACTCGACGCTTTGGAAGTTTCTGTATGAGGAGGGCCAAGATCATGGATTTCTATCGAAGTCGCCATTTTTGTAATAAAACTTTATACGACACCCACGCGCTGCGAACCGATTGCTACTGCAAGCCATACAATAGTGCAGGGCACAGGGTATAGTGCAGATCAATTAATTGAAAAATTCACGAAAATTTATCGATAAACGATAACCGGGTTATTGATATTCGACAATTTTATTACCCAAAACGATATGATTTTCAGACATTGGTGCCATGTTTTCAGGCAAGTCAGGCTGTGCTTGTAAACAGTGATTTAATTTTGACATGTACTTCAATCTGCCTAAATTTATCTCATTGAAAAATACTCTGTTAATAAAGGATGATATGAACATGAAATTCAAATACCTGATCATTGTTGCTTTTCTCATGTCCGGATGCCATAATCCGGCAAAGGAAACACCTGTTCCTGAAGGTAAGGAAGCCTGGACGCTTTCCGGTTTTGTAAAGGTCGATTCCATAAATCCCATCCTTGAGCCATCGGCCGGACAGGTTTTTTATTGTCCAGTATCAGGGAAAGCCGTGAAATGGGAGGAACGGAATGTCCTTAATCCTTCCGCCGTGGTCAGGGACGGGAAGGTGTATATGATATACAGGGCCCAGGATGAAGCTATGACTTCAAGGCTCGGACTTGCTGTCAGTGATAACGGCCTGCACTTCACGAAGGAACCGGAGCCGATCTTCTATCCCGCCGGTGACAAAATGACTGCTTATGAATGGCCCGGAGGGGTTGAGGATCCGCGGATTGTGGAAAGTGAGGACGGAACCTATATTCTCACCTACACATCATACGACGGGAAGACGGCCCGGCTTTGCCTGGCGACTTCAAAGGATCTCCGGACCTGGGAAAAGCACGGTTTGGTACTGGGAGAAGGGAAATACAGGGATACCTGGTCAAAATCGGGTGCTATCGTTTCGAGGCTGGAAAACGGAAGAATAATTGCCACCAGGATAAGCGGCCTTTTCTGGATGTATTTTGGCGACACCGATCTTTTTGTGGCCACATCCGACGACCTTATCCACTGGGAAGTTGTTGAGAACAGTGAAAACGGCAGGATGATATCAGTCCTCCATCCCCGGCCAGGATATTTCGACAGCAGGCTTGTTGAGCCCGGTCCTTATGCTCTGGTGAGGGATAAGGGAATACTTCTTATCTACAATGCAAGTAATGCTTCCGATAACAACGACCCCGGCCTTCCCAGGTTCACATATTCTGCCGGCCAGGCTTTATTCGACGGGGAAAGGCCTTACAGGCTTACCGGCAGAACGGACGATTATTTTATTTTTCCTGACAAACCCTATGAGCTTACAGGAGAGGTGAACAACGTCTGCTTTGTAGAGGGATTGGTTTATTTCAGGGATAAGTGGTTTCTCTACTATGGAACTGCCGATTCGAGGATTGCGGTGGCGGTGAGAGAAGGGAATTGATTAAATCTCCGGGTCCTCCCTGTCCTTCATCCTGGTTCAGATTTTGCAATCTGAACGGTCGACATGTAATAGTGATATTTAAAAATCTCCACACTATTTTAGGACATGGTTTCTCACTATAATAATTTTTTTGCGATATTTGATTTGTGTTACGAAAAGTTGTGTCAAACCAGAAATCCTAAGCAGTGCTCAACTAAAATTTGATGAAATGAAAAAGCATAATATTCCTGTAATTTTTACACTGTTCACGGCGATAGTTGTGCTGATAATATCATGTGCGATAAATCCTGTTACCGGCAAAAAGCAGCTAATGCTTATGTCGGAAGAGCAGGAAGTCGCACTTGGCATGTCTTATGATCCGCAGGTTCTTGCAACATTCGGAGTTTACAACGACAACAATCTTCAGAATTTTGTTCAGACAAAAGGCACTGAGATGGGAAAGTTATCCCACCGTCCGAATCTGGTTTATCACATCAAAGTAGTTGATTCTCCGGTGGTCAACGCTTTTGCCGTTCCGGGAGGATATATTTACTTCACACGGGGAATCCTTGCACAGCTTAACAATGAGGCTGAACTTATGGGTGTTCTTGCCCATGAGATGGGTCACATTACTGCCCGTCATACAGTTGCAACACAGAGCAAGCAGCAGATGGCCCAGCTGCTTTTAATCGGAGGTATGATTGCCTCAGAGAAGTTTGCGCAGTATGCCCAGTATGCAATGCAGGGACTTGAATTGCTGTTCCTCAGCTTCAGCCGCGATGACGAGAGGCAGGCTGATGCTCTGGGAGTGGAATATTCGTCAAAGCTTGGTTATGATGCTCATAAGATGGCCGACTTCTTCAAGGTTCTGAAGAAGATGAGCCTGGCTGAGAGTGAAGGCGGCATTCCGACATTCCTTTCGACACATCCCGATCCGGGCGACAGGTACAATGATGTCAACAGGCAGGCCTCCCAATGGCAGACACAGCTGAATCTGGGTACCTACAAGGTAAATGAAGATCCGTATCTGCAGATGATTAATGGTATGATCTACGGGGAGGATCCCAAACAGGGCTATGTTGAGAATAACGTTTTCTATCATCCCGAGCTGAAATTCAAGTTCGGATATCCCATGGGCTGGACCCTCGAGAATTCGCCTCTTCAGGTCACTGTTACACCTCCTGACGGCAAGGCTCTGATGCTTTTCACGCTGTCGGATCAGAAGACTCTCGAGGCATCAGTTGACTCAACACTTGCAAGGTACGGCCTGACTTCCCAGGGAAGCAAGAGGACCACGGTTAACGGATTGCCGGCAATCATGACTCAGTCTAAACAGGTTCAGCAGGACCAGTCGACCGGTGCCACGGCGACGAACCTGGTTCTTTCATATTTTATCAGCCATGGAGGTTTAATTTATATTTTTCACGGGGTGTCGACTGAGGCTGATTTCAACACTTACTCCACTACCATGAATACAGCTATGACCTCATTCTCGAATCTTACCGATGCTTCGAAAATAAATGTGAAACCGAAGAGAATAAATGTGGTTAAAGTGGCCAGGGCTGGTACTGTAGCTGATGCACTGACATATTTCAGGGTACCTCAGGCACAGCAGGCTGAATTGGCATTGCTTAATGGCATGGAACTTACCGATAAGGTTGCAGCCGGAAAAATGCTGAAGATAGTGGGCCAATAAGAGCTGTTTCGCATCAGGAAATAATAAACCCGGATTGATACTCAATCCGGGTTTATTTTATATTATGCTCTTCTAATAAGCAGGCAGTTTGTAACCGTTGTGGTATACAGGAGTGATCAGGGCATTTGCAGTTTCTGTTGCAAATGATTGTGTGGCGTCATTCCAGCTTACCTTTTCCCCGGTACGGTAAGCAATATTACCCATCTGTGCAACAAGGGCCACATTCCTTCCAATGTCAAGGCTTGCATTCAGTTTTTCGGGGGTATTGTTATTAAGGCAGTCGAGGAAGTTTCTGGTGTGCAGGTCAAGGCCGTTTCCCACATTTTTCTGTACAGGCACTGCTTCAATCTTCTGTTTCTCGGGAACAACTTCCCATCCCTGCCGGTCGAGCACGAGGGTTCCGTTCTCTCCTATGTACGACATTCCGTGAGGTCTCCTCCAGTTGCCAAGTCCGATGCCGATTGTATGTTCCCAGATCATGGTAAAGTCGTTGAAGTCGTATACGGCCGTCATGGTATCGGGAGTTACCATATCATCCTCGGGGAAGGCGTATTTTCCTCCGATTGCCATCACTGAAGAAGGAATTGACTTGCCCATTCCGTAGAGGATATAATCGATCAGATGGACACCCCAGTCAGTCATCAGTCCGTTTCCATACTCCCAGTACCATCTCCAGGTGAAATGGAAGCGGTTCATATTGAAAGGTCTTATGGGTGCAGGGCCGAGCCAGGTTTTATAGTCGACGCCTGCAGGAACCGGCTCATCCGGGATTTTGGGAACAGCGCCTTTCCAGTCAACATACGACCATGCCTTGCAGGTACGTATTCTGCCAAGCTTGCCTGATTTCAGGTAATCTATGGCGTCAACGAAGTGCGGCTGGCTTCTCTGCCACTGCCCTACCTGGACCATCTTGCCATGTTTCCGTGCGGCGTTACGCATGATGTTTATCTCGGCGATGGAATTACCCATGGGTTTTTCAACGTATATATGTTTTCCTGCTTCCTGCGCATGGACAAACTGAAGGCAGTGCCAGTGATCGGGCGTGCCTATGATAACCAGATCAATATCTTTGTCATCCAGCATCTTCCGGTAATCGGAATAATGCTTCGGAGGGGCAAAGCCAAGCTTTACTATATCGGCTGTCCGGCTGTCAAGCAGATTTTTATCGATGTCGCACAACGCGACACACTCGACTTCCGGATTTTTAAGGAATGAAGCCAGGTTGCTGTAACCCTGACTCCTGACTCCAATGAGTCCGACCTGGATCTTGTCGTTCGGGCTGGCCTTTCTTTTTCTTGCTTCAGCAAGCAAATCGACCGGAAGCACTGAACCGGCAGCAATAACAGATGCTGTTTTTAAAAAGTCCCTGCGTGATGAATTCATATTTTACTCCTTTTTTGAGATTGTGCTGCAATTTAATATTTTCCATTATCAAGATCAAATTCTTTATGCATCTTTGTGCAGTCATTCCATTATTAGCATGTCCAGTTCATGGCTACAGGAAATTCCGGCAACAATCAGGCCCAAAAAGTGAATCGTTAAAATTCCTTCAATGAAAAAACTAAAGCTTCTTTTAATCGCTGTTATTTCAATTCTGGTTCTTAAAAATGCGGAAGCTCAGATTTCTTCATTTTCAGAACCTATCCTTCCCGACACGGCCATAAAAATCGGGAAGCTTGACAACGGGCTTACATATTACATAAAGAAAAACAGTAAGCCTGAGCAAAGAATTGAGCTAAGGCTGGTTATCAACGCCGGTTCAATTTGCGAGACGGACGGCCAGCAGGGACTGGCCCATTTTATGGAGCACATGTGTTTCAACGGCACCAGGAACTTCCCCAGCAACAAGATAATTCAGATGCTTGAGGAGATGGGAGTACGGTTTGGCTCGGAGATCAACGCTTATACCGGATTTGATGAAACCGTTTATATGATTAAGATCCCCTCTGATAAGGAAGAGTGGATCGACAGGGGTTTTCAGGTGCTTGAGGACTGGGCTCACCAGGTCAGCTTTGATGAAAAGGAGATCGACAAGGAGAGGGGAGTCATTATTGAGGAATGGAGAATGGGGCTTGGTGCCGATGACAGGATGCAGTCAAAATATATTCCAGTTCTTTTCAAGGGTTCAAGGTACGCAGAAAGGCTGCCAATCGGAAAGATTGATGTGATAAAAAGCTTCCCTTATGACACGCTCAGGGCATTTTATGAAACATGGTACAGACCCGATCTGATGGCTGTGATCGTGGTTGGAGATATTGATCCTGAAGCGGCCGAAACCAGGGTAAAGGAGTATTTTGGAAGGATAGCAAAGTCAGAGGCCCCCAGGCCGAGGCTGGAGTATCCGGTACCCGGAAATGAGGAACCTCTTGTCAGCGTGGTTACCGACAGGGAGGCAACAGGCAGCACAATTCAGGTCATGTTCAAGCATCCGGCTGCAAGTTCCGTCACATTTAGTGACTACAGGAACTCGCTGTACAGAAGGATTTATACTTCAATTTTGAATAAAAGATTAATGGAGATCACCCGCAAGCCTGATGCACCTTTTCTTATGGGCGGTTCGGAATATGGTTCATTTATAGGCCGTTCGATCGATGTATACGCGTTATTTGCAGCATCCAAGGAGAACAGGATTGAGGAGAGCCTCGAAGTAATTATGACCGAAAATGAGAGAGTAAGCAGGTTCGGGTTCACTGCAACCGAGCTGGAAAGGGAGAAAAAGGATATCTATGCAATCTATGAAAACGGGGCGAAGGAAGCCGACAAAACAGAGTCGGGAACCTTTGCAGACGAATTCATAAGAAATTATCTGACGCGCGAATCTATTCCGGGTTACCTGAAGGAGTTCGAACTGGTGAAGGAGTTGCTTCCGGGCATCACCCTTGATGAGCTTAACGAAACCGGACGAAGGTGGACAACAGATAACAACATGCTGGTGCTGGTCACAGCACAGGAGAAAGAGGGAATAAGTGTGCCGTCGGAAAAAACAGTGACAGACATAATCAAGTCAGTAAGGACGAAGGATATTAAACCCTATGTGGATGAGGTTGCCGATGTTCCACTTCTCGAAAAAATCCCTGCACCTTCGGAAGTCACAGGGAGAGTTGAGAATGCTGTTTTCGGATTCACTGAACTGACTTTCGGAAATGGTATCAGGATGATTCTGAAGCCCACAGAATTCCAGAATGACCAGATTCTTCTTTCATCAACAAGCCCGGGCGGAACATCCCTTTATCCGGATAATGATATAATGTCGGCCATGCTGGCTTCGACGGTTGTAGCCCAGAGCGGTGTGGGGTCGTACGATTATATGGGCTTGCAGAAAAAGCTGTCGGGAAATACGGCGAAACTCACACCATTCATAAATGAGTTGAGGGAGGGAGTTAACGGAAGTTGTTCCCCGAAGGACCTGGAAACCATGCTTCAGCTTAATTATCTTTATTTTACCGCCATACGAAGGGATGAAGATGCGTTCAGTTCCTATGTTTCGAGGATGAGGAACATGATCAGACCTATGAGGGCAAATCCCCAGATTATCTTTACCGATACCCTCACAAAGATTGTTACAATGAATTCTCCCAGGGAGATAGCTGTTCCAACTGAGGCTCAGCTCGATCAGGTAAACCTCGACCGGATAATCGAGATTTACAGGGACCGTTTTTCCGATGCCGGTGATTTCACTTATGTGATGGTAGGAAATTTCAACACGGATGAAGTAATGCCTTTGCTGGCGAAGTATATCGGCGGGCTGCCGTCGACCGGAAGGAAGGAAACATGGAGGGATGTAACACCGGAGTTCCCCGAGGGCCGTGTGATAGTTGACGTACCCAGGAATTCGGAACCGCAGAGCCTGGTGGCGATGGTGTGGAACGGCGACTTTAAATGGAAAGATAAGGAACGCCAGGGTTTTGCCATAATGACTGACCTGATGTCGATAAAACTCAGGGAAGCAATGCGAGAGGAGCAGAGCGGTGTTTACGGGATCAGTTTTGAAGGCACCCCTTCGAAGTTTCCCACACCTGAATTTACTTTGACTTCCAGCTGGGGATGTCATCCCGACAGCATATCGATGCTAACCCAAACAGTCCTCTCGGAGATTGAAAAGTTAAAGAAGTATGGTCCAGCGGTGGAAGATCTGAACAAGGTTAAGGAAACGCTTATACGGGCAAGGGAAACTGCCATAAAAGAAAACAGTTTCTGGCTTTCGGTTCTTCAGAGTCACTACATGTATGACACAAGGCTGCTTACACTCGATGAATACAGGAGTTTTGTCAACTCTTTCACTTCCAAAGATATCAGGAAGATTGCACTCAGGTATCTGGATACCGGGAACTATGTGAAGGTGGCATTGCTGCCTGCACCCGGGCTGGTCGGAACCAATCCCTGAAACCGGAAAAACCGGCAGATGCCACTTACAGCATTTGATGTTCGGGGATCAGGCGATAATCAGAACAACCCGTGCAATTCTGCATTGATCTTGTCGATGACTTCGCTCAGGTGGTCGTTGTTGTTGGGAAAGTTGTAATGATCGGCTTCGATGATAAGCATTTTTCCCAGCTTGTACGACTGAATCCATGCCTCATATCTTTCGTTGAGCCTTTTGAGGTAATCGAGCCGGATTGAGCTTTCATATTCCCGGCCCCTTTTCTGGATCTGGTTTACAAGTGTCGGCACCGAAGCCCTGAGGTAAAGGATAAGGTCGGGCGGCTGGATGAGGGAACTCATCAGCTTGAAGAGAGCTGTGTAATTATCGAAGTCACGGGTCGACATCAGTCCCATTGAATGCAGGTTGGGAGCGAATATGTAGGCATCCTCGTAGATGGTCCTGTCCTGGACTATATTCTCGTCGGTTTTTCTTATCTGAATGACCTGGCTGAAACGGGAATTAAGAAAGTATATCTGGAGGTTGAACGACCATCTCTGCATGTCCTCATAGAAATCGTTTAGATAGGGATTGTCATCAACATCTTCATAATGAGGAGTCCATCCGTAATGTTTGGCAAGGAGTCCTGCCAGTGTGGTTTTTCCAGAGCCTATATTGCCTGCTATTGCTATATGCATTTTCGGGGTTATTACTATTCAGCCTCTAAAATACTAAAAATCCATAAAGTTCCTCAATAAATTCACGGGTGTTTGAAAGTCTTGGCACTTTGTTTTGACCTCCAAGTTTGTTAAGCGATCTGAGCCATCTGGTAAATGTTCCCTTGGGGACGCTTCTGACAAGGGGCATCACAAGATTGATGTCCTTGTGCCGTTTAGCCTCGTAGTCGGAGTTTACCAGTTTAAGGGTATCATCGAGGAGGCGGGTAAATTTTTCAAGGTCATCGGGTTCTTTTTCAAATTCGATGAGCCATTCGTGGGTTCCCCTCGACAATTCTCCCATGTAAACCGGTCCGGCCGTATATTCCAGGATGGAAGCGCCGGTGCCCCGGCATGCGGCTTCAAGGGCTTTTTCAGCGTTTTCGGCTATCAGTTCCTCGCCGAAGGCATTAATAAAATGTCTTGTTCTGCCTGTTATGCGGAACCTGAATGGATTAGTATCGGTAAACACGATCGTATCGCCAATGAGATATCTCCACAGACCGCCGTTTGTAGAGATCACCATGGCATAATTAATATCCTTTTGCACTTCTCCGAGAGTCAGTGCAGGAGGCGATTCTGATCCGACTTTTCCTGCCGGTATGAATTCATAAAAGATACCGTAATCGAGCATCAGGAGCATGTCGTTTCTTGCCGGATCGTCCTGGATCCCGAAGAAACCTTCAGAAGCGTTATATGTTTCCATATAGTGCATCTGATCTCCGGGTATCAGTTTTTTATAGATTTCACGGTATGGGGTAAAGCTGATCCCGCCGTGAAAAAAAACCTCAAGGTTTGGCCAGACATCCAGGAGGTTCGACTTGCCTGTATATGCGAGCACGTTTTTTATAAGTGTCAGGTACCATGAAGGGACACCTGAGAAACTTGTAACATTCTGTTTTGAAGCAATCTTTGTGATCAGTTCGAGCTTTTCTTCGAAATCCTCAATAAGGGCCGTTGCCCGGTTGGGAGTCCTTATCAGTTCTATATAAAAGGGTGTATTGTTTAAAAGAATTGCAGAGAGATCACCCGACACGGAATTGTTCCCAAGCTTGTTTAACCTGGAGCTTCCGCCAAGGGTAAGGGCTTTGCCGCTGAACATGCGGGTAGAGGGATAGTTCGAACAGTAGATGGCCAGGATATCCCTTGCAGCCTGGTAGTGGCATTTATGAAGTGATTCCCTGCTGACAGGGATGAACTTGCTTTTGCTTGATGTTGTTCCCGACGATTTGGCAAACCATCTGAAACTTCCGGGCCAGGTCAGGTCGCTTTCGCCTGCACGCAGCCTATCTATTAACGGCTGATAGTCATCATATGATCTGACAGGTACGCGCGTCTTGAAATCGGCTGCAGTCCGTATAGATGGAAAACCATACTGTTTTCCCCATTCAGTTGAAGCCGCAGCGGCAAGGATCTCCGAAAGGACTTTTTGCTGAATCCCGTCGGGATTTATCCTGAACTGATTTATCTGATTCAGGCGATTGGCGTACAAACGCCTGATTATTGAAGGTATGACAGCCATTGGCAACAGGACCTGTTAAAGGCTTAAAGATAGAGAAAAGATTTCCATTGAAATGCCTGAGATCAGCCGAAAATTTCCCGGAGCAAAGCGATTGAGTTTACTCTCCTAAGTCCCGGAAGGTGGATGCTGTAATACCTTATTATGGTCTCAAGCACCTCATTTCTAAGCTGGCCTGTCATCGGGATATTGGTCATACCGTCGAACGAGATACTAAAGAACCGGGCCAGAAAATCTGCTATGTGGGGCTCGCAGTATTCCGGATGAGTGGGTGGAAGGAGTACAAAATTGCCATTCCGCAGGTCAAAATATTTTTTTGAGTGATCGTCTCTTCTCCCGGGTTCAATTCCCAGGTAGCTAGTGAGACCTATAAGAAAAGCAATGTGAAAATTTGAAAATCCCTGATCGCACTCATCAAGATATCTGATCGAATTTTCGAGGTAGTCAAAAAGTTCATGATTAGGGCTCTCCTCCCTGAGTACCGATGTAAGAATCTCTGACAGAAACATTGCAATGCAACTCTTCCTGACATCGGAGTATATCTGAGCCGGCGAGTGGGCGACAGAGAAATCCTTCAGCATCTGAACCTCGCGGGATTGTTTGTAATAGATCACCAGGTCGAGAATGAACATTGGCTGAAAGAGGGCATTATGCCTTCCCGACTTCCGGCTGCGCATTCCCTTGATCAGCACAGCCTGTCGCCCGAAATCGCGGGTGTAGAACTGTACTATGACACCCGAATCGGTATATTTTACCTGGTGAAGTATTATTCCTTTTGTCTTGTGAAGCATTACAACCTATAGTTGGCTCAAATTTAAAATTATTATATTTACCTGTCAATCATATCACCATGATATCATCGGGTAATGAGGAACTGGTAAGGCGCGTGGCGAAGCTGGCAAGGCAAAACCAGGAGCTTGAGGAAAGGATAAGGAAGCTGGAGAAGGAGAATGAAAGGCTGGCCGGGCAAATTGAGAAATACAAGGCAGCAAATCAGGAAGTTCAGCCGGCAGCTGAAGGTTCACTCAAGTTCAATATGGCGACCATACTTTTTGCTGACGTACAGAGACTGGAAAAGACCTATGAGGGAATCAACCCGGGAGAGGTCATGGATGAACTTGATGAGATATTCTTTGAGTTCGGATCAATAGCAGCAAGGTACAAGATAGAGAGGATCAAGACAATCGGTGATACATTCATGTGTGCCGGCGGTATTCCTGTGAAAAATATAACAAACCCTGTGGATGTAGTGATGGCCGCCATGGAGATGCGGAATTTCCTCGACAGATTTGAAGGAGAGAAGAGGAGAGGAGAGAAAAGAATGTGGGACATCAGGATCGGGATTCATACCGGTCCGGTCACAGCATCTGTTTCGGGCAGGAAAAAGGTCAGCTATGATATCAAAGGAGACACGGTTCACAATGCTAGCAGGCTGGAGTCTCTTTCAGAACACGGGTCAATACTTATTTCGGTGATGACATATGAGCTGGTGAAGGAGTTTTTTGACTGTGAGTATTTTGGAAGGCTTCCGGTGAAATACAAGGGCGATCTCCTTGTCTACAGGGTTAAGGGACTAAAGCCTGAGTTTTCCGTCGACGGCAAGGGGATACTGCCCAACGGGTCATTTAAAATCAAGTTTGGACTGATCCAGCTCACCGACCTGCAGGAGATGATTCTGGATAAGCTTGAAAAAGAACTTCCCTATTTTGTTTATTATCATAATGTAAAGCATACTGTCGATGTCGTGACCGAGGTCGAACTTATAGGCTGGGCTGAAGGCTGCACCGACGAGGAGATACTCCTGCTCAAGACGGCAGCGCTGTTTCACGACACCGGAATAACCGTTTCATTCGATGAGCATGAGTTGCGAGGGACCGAGTATGCGAGGGAGGTTCTTCCTGAATATGGCTATACGCCGGAACAGATAGAAAAGATTTGTTCGATTATCATGGCGACCAGGCTGCCGCCCAGGCCTGCCAGCCTTCTTGAGGAGATTATCTGCGACTCGGATCTCGACTACCTTGGACGAAGCGATTTTATTCCCGTATCAAATACACTTTTCGAGGAGCTTAAGGCTCAGAACAAGATGAAGGATCTGAATGAATGGAACAAGCTGCAGGTTAAATTCATTTCGGGACATCAGTATTTCACCAAAACGGCAAGGAGTCTTAGGGAGGTAAACAAAAACCTTCAGATAGAAAGGATAAAAAGCCTGATTACGGATTGATCATTTGGATATGACCATAATCCTGGTGATACACGATTCAGAACCGTCACCTGCAGCGCAAAAGACAAGATAAACACCCGATCTTACCCTTCGCCCGTTGTAAGTTGACAAGTCCCAGCTTGCCTGTCCTCCTTCGGATGTGGTCTCATTTACAAGGTTACCACTTATATCGGTGATCTTGACTTCTGTATCCCTCACCAATCCTGTGATGGTTACATTTCCTGTAAAGTCTTCACGCACGGGATTTGGGAAGGAATAGACGTTGTTGAAGGTTTCATTCCCGAAAATAGCATTTTCCCTGATTGAAAGGGTTCCTGCGGAAGTTCCGAACCAGACTTCGCCGGTCAGCTGGTTAATGGCGACGGCCGCAATTGAATCGGAAAACATAGGGCTGTTGGAAGTGTTATAGTTTTTCAGAAGGGTTGTGCCGTCGGCCGACAGAAGATAGGCCCCGGAAGTCTGTGATCCCAGCCATTTTCTGTTTGCCCCGTCAACGGATATTGCGGTAATGGTCTCTGTGCCGAGCATGTAGTCAGCCAGGCCCGATCCGTCATTCCTCGGGACCTTTATCCTGGAACCTCTGACGTCGCCTTCAAATACACCTTCCGGATTATGATAGATTACAGGTCCCTGGCCGGTACCCACCCAGATGCTTCCATCAAGGTCCTCAGCAAGTGAGAAGGCTGAATTAATGGTCTTGTTATCGCTGTCGGTGATAGTCAGTTTTCTTGTTTTATCATCGGTGAAAATACCGGGCGTGCCATTTTCATCAATTATGAATAATCCATATCCGCCGGGGAGAATGATCCAGAGCTGACCTGAGGATGTTGCTATAAGATCCGCTGCAAGCGGGGCGTTTAAGTTTACAGGATAGGATTCCCAGGTTCCGCCGGATTTGAGCACTTTGATTTTAGCCGTTGCGTCAGGCTGTGTGATCCAGAGGTTCCCGGTCTTGTCCCGGGCAAGTCCCAGGACTCTTGTTTCTCCTGATGATCCGGACTCCTGAAGGGGTGAATTTGATGAGTCGAATTGTCTTGCCAGGGTATTGTTCTCATACATTAACAAGCCGCCTCCCCATGATGAAACGAAGTACCGTGAAGGATTCGAGGGATCGATAGCGGCCCTCATGGCATCGTAATGAGATCCGGAAGAAATGTTTTCAAAATTCCTGCCGTCATGTATCGAGACCATGAAAGGCAGCTTTAAACCGTTCCATGAGTCGTTGGTTCCTCCGGCGCAGATTATTGTTCTGCCTCCTTCCGAAGTAATGCCTGCTACCTTATTGGAGGCAGGTCCGGAAACCGGGAGACCTGTGAAACCAGTCATGTTTTTTCCCTGAATTGTTCCATGGGTTCTGTCAGCTATCCAGATGTCGTTTCCGAAAATTACTGCCTGGAAGATATCAGGTTGTCCCCATCCATAGGATGAGATTTCCTTTTTGAGTATTCCCTGAGCACTGTAGTATCTTACCGATCCGGAAGAGGAAATTGTAAACCCTTCAGGGGCCGGATCAAAGGATCTGTTTAATGTTCCGGGGGATTGTGAAAAGACAGATACGCCTTCGCTTATGGCATATACAATATCATCTCCGGATTCTCCTGGCACGTTGCAGTACAATGTTTCACCGGCAAATATCACATGGTTACACATTGCTTCCGGCATTCCCTGTACCCTTTTCCAGTTGCCCGGATAAGAAAGTCCCTGATTCTGCAGATCGGCCTGCCACAGACCGTTTGCAGTAGCGGCGTAAACCATTCCGTTTCCGAAAGCAAGATCGAAGACCTCATTATCGCCGGATTCCTGGCCAGGTTTCCAGGTATCCCGAATCTCCTTTCTGACAATATCGGCAATTATGATTCCATAGCCTGAGGCGAGATAAGCATAATTATCCCTTGTTCTTATCCTGTTGATTTTCTTTTGTCCAAACGGGAACCTGTTTCGGATATCGGGGATATAAGCAATGCTGCTTCCCCGGACCAGATCAATATTCAGGCTTGTGTACGCTATTATCAGAGTGCTGTTTGTCTCCGACCAGCCTGTTGAGGAAATTCCTGTTTCAGAAAGACCGTTCACGGGAGACAGCTTCCGGATTTCATTCGTTCCGGTTTCATAAACCAGTATAGAAGCTCCAGTTGAGGAGTAAATAATATCTGCATTTCCTGAAATGCCGGCAGCAGTATTGTAGTTGAGATGGTCGGTCCAGGAGCCGACTGGTGCCTGGCCCACAAGGGTGAACAGAATGAAAGCAAATACTGTTATGGATAACAGTTTTTTCATCTTTCAGGTGGTCGGTATTGACTTATCTGTTTCATTTTCCCGGTTGTAGGCGGAAAGGAATGATTTCAGCTTTGCAAACGCTCTGGCGCGATGGGAGATAAGGTTCTTTTCATCAAGGTCCATCTCGGCAAAGGTTAATTGGCTTCCATCCGGCACAAATACCGGATCATATCCGAATCCCATTCTGCCTCTTCTTTCACTGATGATATTTCCGTTTACGATTCCTTCGAATAGATACTCCTTTCCTTCGAGGATAAGGGCGATGACTGTTCTGAACCTGGCTTTGCGGTTAGTCTTGTTCCCGATAAGTGAAAGCAGTTTGTCGATATTGGCTTCCGAATCCTTGCTGACGCCGGCAAATCTTGCGGAGTGTACTCCCGGTTCTCCATTCAGGGCTTCTGTTTCAAGGCCGGTATCATCGGCAAAGACATTCATTCCGGTTGCATTGTAAATGAAGCGTGCCTTATGCAGTGCATTCCCTTCAAGGGTCGGTTCGTCCTCAGGGATATCCTCCTCCATTTTTATGTTGCTGAGACTTAAAAGTTTAAAGCTGTCCCCCAGGACATTATTGATTTCCCTTATCTTGTGCAGGTTATTCGACGCAAATACGATCTCCATCCGGCCAGTGATTTTCAGGGCGAATTTAATAAATAAAAGTGCCGAAAGTTTTGGAATGTCACAATGGCGCATAAAGTTTGGCGTTAATAAAGTTTAATGATAAATTTGAAAACTTTTAGGTAGAATTACAAGTAGATGCTGTTAATGAAGAAGTTGAGCCTTTCAATGTATCTTATGAGTGTAACAGCACTACTTTCCGTCCCATCGCATGCCGGTTCGTTTAATCCGGCGGGGGTTACACTCAGTCTTCCTGTCACGCTAGCCGTAGTAGTTATACTGCTGATAGCCCAGTATCTTTTTTACCGGCTCCTGGAACGTAAGTTCAGAAGGAGGCAGGAGGAGCTTGAGAAGATAATCACTAAAAAGAATGAAGACCTGATCAAAATAAATGAAAAGACCGAAGCTCTTCTGGCGAATGTACTTCCGAAAGACACGGCTGATGAGATTATGGCCAAGGGTAAGGCCACAAAAACCAAGTATAATTTTGTAACTGTCTTATTCTCAGATATTCAGGGCTTTACGCAGATAGCAGAAGAGATGAATCCGGAGATTCTGATCGATGAGCTTGATAAGTTCTTTTTCCATTTTGATTCGGTAGTTGAAAAATACAGGATCGAAAAGATAAAAACCATCGGGGATGCGTATATGTGTGCAGGAGGTATACCCGAAAAGAACAGGACCAATCCTGTTGAAGTCACCCTGGCTGCTCTTGAGATGCAGGATTACATGCATAAGCTTAAGGAAGAATCGCTGGTCAGAGGGATAAAATACTGGGATATCAGGATTGGGATTCATACCGGCAATGTTATTGCCGGAGTGGTAGGTCACAAGAAGTTGTCGTATGATATCTGGGGTGACACGGTGAACATCGCAAGCCGGATGGAGTCATCGGGCGACGGGGGCAGGATAAACATCTCGGGCGCAACCTATGAGTTTGTCAAGGATTTCTTTGAATGTGAGTACAGGGGCAGGATGCCAGTAAAGTACAAGGGTGAGCTGGATATGTATTTCGTAAAGGGCATACTGCCGGATCTCAGGGATGAGAAGGGATTGCCCAACGAAAGATTCCGGTTCATGGTTCAGATGATGAAGCTGCAGGATGTCGAGGAAAAGGTCAGCAGGTTGTTCCTTGAAGAAGCTCATCCGAACCTTTATTTCAACAATGCGCAATATGCTGTTGGTGTAGCGGCCCAGGCCGAGCTACTTGCCATTGCCGAAGGAATAAAGCCCGAGCAATATGTTCCCTTAAAGCTTGCTTCTGTTTTTTTGTTTACAGGTTTTCTGAGGGAATATGAAAATCCGGCCGGAGCATCCTGCAGTATGATGGAGGAGTTGCTTCAGGGCTTCGGATTTGATGAAATTTTTATTAGTCAGGCCAGAGTACTCATTATCAACTCATTCGAAGAAAGGCATGAATCAGTTTCAGACAGGATCATGCATGATGCAAGATATGATTATCTCGGGAGGGTCGATTTCATAAAAATGACCGGTAAACTCTTAAGGGAGAGGAACGAACATGGATTAAACACCGGAGTCGTACAGTGGAGGGAAATGCAGGAAAAGTTCCTCACTGACCACGATTTTCTTACAAATACGGGGAAACTCTTAAGGAGTGTTTCAATCGAAGAGCAGATTGCCAGGCTCAGGGAAAAGGCATATTAGAGAGATAAATCATGTGCAGATTGGTTATAAAAATGTACTTTTACCGGGAATTCTAATGATGAGTATTATGGAGAATCTCGACTGGAAAAATATGCCTTTCGGTTACATTAAAACCGATTATAACATCCGTTGTTTTTACAAGGACGGTAAATGGGGAGACCTTGAAGTATCCAAGTCGGATCATATTGATGTTCATATAGCTGCCACAGGACTTCATTACGGGCAGGAGGCTTTTGAAGGGCTAAAGGCCTATATGGGCAAGGATGGAAAGGTCAGGTTGTTCCGCTGGGAGGAAAATGCCTTAAGGTTTGCCTTTTCTGCCGACGGTATAATGATGGCCCCTTTGCCGGTTGAAAAGTTCAGGGAAGCAGTTTTCAAAGTTGTTCAGCTTAACAAAAAATTTATTCCTCCCTATGGCTCAGGCGCTTCGCTTTATATCAGGCCTTTTTTATTTGGAAGTGGAGCGGAAGTTGGTGTCAAGCCGTCTTCAGAATATACATTTATAGTTTTCGTAACCCCGGTTGGCCCCTATTTCAAGGGAGGGATTAAGCCGGTAAGCATGCTGATATGCAGGGATTATGACAGAGCGGCACCCAAGGGAACGGGCATTTTCAAGGTAGGAGGCAATTATGCTGCCAGTCTCAGGGCAGGAATGGCTGCAAAGCACGGAGGTTATGCCAGTACCATCTTTCTTGATGCAAAAAGGAAGAAGTACATTGACGAATGCGGCCCGGCTAATTTCTTCGGAATAAAGGACAATACATATATAACACCGAAATCGGAATCAATACTGAGATCAATAACCAACATGAGTTTGATTGAAGTGGCCGCTTCGCTGGGGATATTAACACGGAGGAGAAGGGTAGCGGTTGAGGAACTCGCGGAGTTTTCCGAAGCCGGTGCATGCGGAACCGCAGCCGTTATAAGTCCCATCGCAAAGATTGTGGATCCGGACAGGAATAAGGTCTATGAATATTGCAGGGACGGGAAACCCGGACCGGTTACCATGAAACTCTACAACAAACTGGTGGGTATCCAGTACGGTGATGTTGAGGATGAATTCGGCTGGATTACCTTTGTTGAATAAACAGGCGGTCCATCTAATATGAAAAGCAAGGAAACAGGATTTTCAAAGGCCCGGCTGGGAGGATCATATCTGACGCTGGTGATCAGCGTTTCGCTGGTACTTTTTCTGTTGGGAATACTGGGTCTGGTACTTATCAATGCAAAGGAACTGTCGGATTATTTCAGGGAAAGCCTTTCATTCTCCGTAATACTTGATGAGGATGCCAGGGAAGCGGATATCAGGATGCTTCAGAAAGACCTGGATGCAAAATCGTATGTGAAATCGACAGAATATGTTTCGCGCGACGATGCGGCTGTTAAGATGAAGGAAGAAATGGGAGAGGATTTCATCAGCTTCCTGGGAGACAATCCCCTTCCGCCCTCAATCGACGTTTACCTGTATGCAGGCTATACAAACCGCGACAGTGTCGGGAAGTTTGAGAAATACATACTTGAGTATCCTTTTGTAAAAGAAGTCTGGTACGAAGATTCACTCCTGTACCTGATAAACGAGAACGTCAGGAAGATCAGCATTTTCCTTCTTATCATCAGCTCATTTCTCTTTCTTATTGCAGTCACTATTATCAACAACACAATAAGGCTTGCAATTTATTCCAAGCGTTTTCTGATCCGCACCATGCAGCTTGTAGGAGCAACGAGGTCGTTTATCAGAAAGCCTTTCCTTATCCGGAGCGTTTATCATGGTGTTCTTGCTTCACTTATCGCAATGCTCCTGCTGATAGGGTTGCTTTATCTGATTGAAAAGGAATTTCTGATGCTCTTCTCATTTGAAAGCACCAAGCTGCTTCTGCTTCTGGGAGCTGCTCTGGTGTTGGCAGGTATCCTGATAAATCTCGTTTCAACCTTTCTGTCAGTTAACCGTTACCTCGATATTTCTGAAGATAAATTATACAATTAAGTAATGGCAGTAAAAAATGAAAACAAGGATAAGCTGAATTTTGCCCTGGGTCCTGAGAACTACAAGCTTCTTGCCATAGGTTTTGCTATTATTGTGGTGGGATTCCTTCTTATGCTTGGGGGAAAATCGGACGATCCAAATAAATTCAGCGACAAAATATTCAGTTTCAGAAGGATTACCCTTGCGCCAATTGTCGTGCTGATAGGATTCATATTTGAGATATGGGCTATTATGAAAAAACCAGTGGATTCAAACAAAAAACCGGAATAATCCCGAATGAATATTTTTGAAGCAATTATCCTTGGCCTGCTGCAGGGACTGACAGAATTCCTGCCCGTAAGCAGTTCCGGGCACCTGGAGATAGGTAAAGCATTGTTTGAACTTGACAAGGGGAAAAACTTCTATTTCACGGTTGCTGTTCACGGGGCCACTGTTCTGAGCACACTTGTGGTTTTCCGCAAGGAGCTGCTTCAGTTGGTCAGAGGTGTTTTTAAGTTCAGGATGAATGAAGAGACCATCTACATTTTGAAAATACTGGTATCGATGATACCCATCGCTGTCGCAGGCTTTTTTTTCAGGGAACAGGTTGAAGGACTGTACAACGGAAACATGCTGTTCATTGGGCTGATGCTTTTAGTGACATCATTACTCCTTGCTGCCGGGCATTTTTCAGCCAGAAGGGAACGAAGCATCGGGTACCTCGACGCATTTATTATCGGAGTAGCACAGGCAATTGCAGTTATTCCCGGCATTTCAAGATCGGGAGCTACAATTTCAACAGGAATGATGCTTGGCAACCGCAAGAACGAACTGGCAAGATTTTCATTTCTGATGGTTCTCATACCTATTCTGGGAGCCAATTTCCTGGAGATCTTTTTAGAAACTGAGAAAGCAATAGTCAGCATCAGTCCTGTTGTTCTTATTGCAGGATCTCTTGCAGCTTTCATTTCAGGCTACGCAGCCTGCAGATGGATGATCAGCATTGTAAGAAAGAGCAAGATGATCTGGTTTGCGGCTTATTGTTTTCTGGTTGGTTTGATAACCATTTTTTTCCTTTAGATGTTGTCTCAGGATAGTATAGATTTTGAAGCGGGGCAGGTCCTGTTGTTTGACAAACCCCTGTACTGGACCTCGTTTGACCTTGTGAACAAGGTCAGAATAATGATCAGGAGTGCATTGGGAATCAAGAAAATCAAGACGGGTCATGCCGGGACTCTCGATCCTCTTGCGAGTGGACTGCTTATTATTTGTACCGGAAGGGCAACCAAGAGAATAGAGGAGTTCAGGGATCTCGACAAGGAGTATGTTGCAACCATCCGTTTCGGGGAAACTACCCCATCGCACGATCGCGAAACGGAGGTCGACGGGCGGTATCCCGTTGAACATATAAATGAAGAACTTGTTATACAGGTAATGAACGGTTTCCTTGGAGAGCAGAAGCAGGTGCCTCCTGTACATTCTGCAAAAATGCTTGAAGGGAAGCGTGCATATGAATATGCAAGGAAAGGAATTGAAAAAGAAATGACACCGGTAAACGTCCATTTCAGGGAATTGGAGTTTATAACAGCCGACATGCCCGAAATTACGGTTAGAATTGTCTGCAGCAAGGGGACTTATATAAGATCCTTTGCCAGGGATCTCGGCCTCGCTCTGGGAACCGGAGCCTGTCTGACAGCCCTGGTACGGACTGCAATCGGTCATTATAAGTTAAAAGATGCATTTTCTCTTGAGAAATTTGAAAATTTAATTAAAGAAATGAAACATAATGAAAAATCATCCGTATAAAGGATTTCATAAAAAACAAATATCAATAATCGGTATATGAAACTATCGCAATTCAGGTATAATTTGCCGCAGGAACTGATTGCTCTTTATCCGGCTGATAACAGGGATGAATCGAGGCTATTTGTTGTAAACAGGAAAACAGGGACGTTTGAGCATAAGGTATTCAAGGAGATCACGGAATATTTTACTGAACATGATGTTCTGGTATTCAATAACACAAAGGTTTTTCCGGCCAGGTTATATGGTAACAAGGAAAAGACAGGAGCAGAAATAGAAGTTTTTCTTTTGAGAGAGCTCAACAGGGAGCAAAGGTTATGGGATGTTCTGGTTGATCCGGCAAGGAAGATCAGGATCGGGAACAAGCTTTATTTCGGCGAAGATGATCTGCTTGTCGCAGAGGTAATTGACAATACAACGTCGAGGGGCCGGACCCTGAGGTTTTTATTCGACGGAACATATGAAGAATTCAAGCAGACGTTGTATAGTCTGGGTGAAACACCCCTTCCCAAGTTTATAAACAGGCCGGTTGAACCGGAGGACAGTGAGCGTTACCAGACCATATTTGCAAAGCATGAGGGAGCCGTTGCAGCTCCGACGGCCGGACTTCATTTCAGCAGGGAACTGCTTAAGAAACTCGAGATTATCGGAGTTGAGTTTGCTGAGATCACACTACATGTGGGACTTGGTAATTTCCGCAGTGTCGATGTTGAGGATCTTACCAAGCACAAGGTTGATTCGGAAAGGATCAGGATCACCGAGGAGGCTGCTGAGATGGTGAACAAGGCAAAGGACAACAGGTATAAGGTTTGCGCTGTGGGAACTACTGTGGTCAGGACTCTTGAAAGTTCAGTCTCCACCACCGGATATCTGAAGCCGTTTGACGGATGGACTAATAAATTCATCTTCCCGCCATACGAATTCAAGGTTCCTGACATGATGATTAGCAATTTCCATCTTCCATACTCGACACTTCTCATGATGGTGGCCGCATTTACCGGTTATGATCTGCTTTTTGACGCCTACAAGACGGCAGTAAAGGAGAAATACAGGTTCGGAACCTATGGTGATGCAATGCTGATAATTTAAGATCGACAAAAGTCTTATGTTCACTTTGTGCCGGTTGAATTATTTCTACCGGCTTTTTTATTGTTAATAAATTGTTAGTAACAAACAAGAAAAGCAACAGGTTAAACGTTATTAGCAGGGCTTGAATCAATAATGAAAGACTGTCCGGTAAGCGAATGGAATGGCGAACCGGATTTTTTAGCCGTGTTGAAAAATTTAACCTGGTAGTTTGATAGGTAACAGGAACATAGGAATTGTAAGCGAATCAGCGGTTGGAGATCTGATAATCAGGAACCTAAACAATAAGTTGAAGGTTATCCTGTTTATTATTATCCTGGCTGCAGGAAGCTATATAAGGTCGTTCGGACAATTATGTCCGGCTGCCCCACTCGGGTATCAGTACCAGAAGACATTCGAAATCAATGGCTCAAAGGTTGGAGGTGTGCTTATCAACTTCCCTGTTCTGGTTACCTTATCCTCACCCAACAACAATGGTTTGTCCTATGTCGGAAACGGCGGCCATGTTTGTAATATCAACGGTTATGACATTATTTTTACGGATGCAAATTACAACAGGCTTGAGCACCAGATTGAAAGGTACGTAAGCTTAACCGGCGAGCTTGTGGCCTGGGTGAGATTCCCGCTGTTAAATAATTCCGGAAATACCACCTTCAGAGTGCTCTATGGTAATGCCCAGATTACAACCAGCCAGTCTTCAGAAAGTGTATGGAGTCCGGATTACCGAGGAGTGTGGCATTTAAACGAATCCGATTATACCGATGCCAGTCCGACTGGCAATGACGGGACTCCGAACAGTGTTACTTCCATAACAGGGAAGATTGCCACAGGAGCCAGGTTCAGATCCATCAATTCGTCATATGTAAGGATGCCATCCCTCTCAGGTGTTGTTGCAGCCAATCTGCCCCATACAATCAGCATCTGGGCACTTTATTCCTCAATACCATCCGGTACGCAGAACTTCATTTCATTTCAGAACTCGGGAGCATCAAGCTCTGTTCAGGTTGGGTATCGGGGCAACAATCCTACTGCCTGGAAATGGGGAGGGCAGGAGCTTGCCTCATCTTCCTCCGATCCTTCTTCTTCAACATGGCATTATTATGTCTATACATTTGACGGCACAAAGCATCGTCTTTATATCGACGGAGTTTATCAGGAAGGTACTGCTGCTGCCCAGACCGGCATCCCAAATGAGGCTAACCTTGGAAGGTACAATGATGGTTCCGGGGGTGATGAATTTTTCAATGGCTACCTCGATGAGGCAAGATATTCCGTTACAGCCAGGTCAGCCGAATGGATCACCACCGAGTTCAACAATCAGAACGATCAGGCTATAGGTCCAGGTAAGTTTATCCAGAGCGTCAGCACCGAAACCGAATATAATTCCCCTTCAAACTACATTTTCGACCTGTGTGAGGGAACAACCGTTAGCTACAGCATTCCCTCGCAAGCCGGACATATCTATACCTGGACAATAACTGGAGGAAATCCGGCATCTTACGTGGGCAATCCGGTTACAGTAACATGGGGTGCTCCGGGAACAGGTACAATAATGCTGAATGACCACAATGGCTTATGTGACAGGAATTCGCCGGTATACAGTGTGATTATCCGTCCCAGACCTACGGCTCCTACTCTGAATACAAAGACACCAAACCTTGCGGAAGTCTGTACAGGACAATCAGTTTCTGCAACTTTTTATCCCGGTACCGGAGGGGTGGGATGCACAGATGCCTACCAATACCGTTTTGACGGAACAGGTGCCTGGCAACCGTATTCTCCAGCCACCGTATTGAGTACCACGGGCCACACACTGGTTGAAATTCAGGGCCGCAGGGCCGGCTGTACGGGAGGACCTGGCTGTACGGAAAGTGATTGGGTAAGCCTGGCATCATGGATTGTCAATCCTCAGCCGGTTGCTCCGACACTGGCCCTGAAGACACCAAACCTTATGGAAGTTTGCGCCGGTCAGACCGTGTCAGCAACTTTCAATCCGGGATCTGGAGGAACAGGATGCATAGATGCCTTTCAGTATCGCTTCGATGGCGGTGCATGGCAGAACTACGTTTCGGGCCAGTCGCTAAGCACAACCGGTCATATCTCAGTGGCAATCAGAGGTCAGAGAGGTGGATGTCTAACCGGA
>CAWJAW010000002.1:0-778137 GCA_963840965.1 uncultured Bacteroidales bacterium
ACTCATGAAAACAAAGACATTTTTATTTATGTGCCTTTTTATGGGCATTGGACTGACTCCACTTATTGCGCAAACCTTGCAGAAAGGTTCTGTTTTAGGTTTTCATAACATTACTTTTACTCCTAATCCTGATGTTACGATGAATCAGTGCCTGGATTTTTTTAAAGACAAATATGGGCCGGCCTGGGAAAAAAATTTTCCAGGAATAAAAACATTCGTGTTAAAAGGTATTAGAGGAGAATGTGTTGATTGTATAAGTTTTTTAGTTTTATTTCCATCCGATGATGTCCGGAACAAATACTGGAAAGAAGAAGGTGTCTTTACTGAATCAGGTAGTGCTGCGCGTGAAAAAATGAGTCCGGTGATTGAAGAGCTGGCGAAATTTGGGAAAATTGATGATAGATACACTGACTGGGTTATACAGTAACGTCTGAATAATGAAATACAAAAAAGCCTTCGGAGATCGCATCCAGGGGTTATATATTAAACTTAAACTATATCCTATAAAAAGGATAGGATGAAAATACTTTCTTTACTACTTGTTTTTCTGATTGCCCTTGGTAAATCTTATTCACAGGACTACGATTTAATAGTAAAATCTAGCGGTGATTCAATCGCCTGCCATATAGATAGTATAACAGTTACACATATTTATTTCGAGATGATGAGTAGCAATCACTGGATTCATACCTTTATTGAAAGGGCAAATGTTAATGAATTTCAGCATGATGCGATAAATGCAAAGCAGGTTGTTTTCAAGTCAGGTACTTCCATCATTGAGGAAGGTAGAGACCTTAGGGAATCAATGTTGAAGATCCATCGTAATTACATCATCGGGAATATCAATATTGTTGCTTCTAACATCAATTACGAAAGAAATCTTTTTCGAACCCCCGCATTCCTTGCCAATATAAGATTAGGCTATGGTATAATAAATGATTTACAGGGAGGCGGTAATGTATATAGTGCTGCTATGGTCGGATTGATTGGACAGAAAAATTCTCATTTTGAACTAGATCTTGGAATAATTGCATATAAAGCCTTCAAAACTAATTTTAATCCGTCTTCCTCTGGTGTAATGACGGATGGCTTTATAGGTTACCGATACGAAAAACCTAATGGTATATTTGTTTTCCGTACAGGTTTCATCTATCCATCAATTTATAGTCTTACACTTGGGGCAGGATTTAAATTCTAAATACTCTGAAATGGAAGCATATTCTTAAAATAATCCCGAATATTTTATCTCCCTCTGTACTTTAATCTAAGTTAATTTATTATAAATATTTACATCCGGCTTTAGACGGTCATTTTTCTCAGGCCAGGAGTAGTTAAAGTCACCGGATTTTCAAGTTGCATCTTTGCCGAAAAACTATTTTTGGAGACAAGGAAAAGTTTCAGCTCCTGTCTTCACAGAACCCATACAACTCATACTTAGAATTAGTGTGGGTTACAGAATGTCATAAAAAGAAGCAAGAGGTCGATTTTGACCTCTTGTGCCGTTTGGTACCCCGGAACGGACAAAAGTTGCAACCAGTTTAATAAAATTTATAATATAAAAATGCTCCTGTCTAAGTCTGATATAGTACAGTCAGGATTATTGTGAAGAGGTATAAAGATTATTACAGAAAACTATTCAATACGCATCAAATTATAGAAACTTATGTCTTTTTAATGAAAAACGAAAGAGAATTGGTTGAAAACTATTAACTAATTATAAATCATGTTATTCAACTATCTGAAAATAGCTATTAGAAACATTGGAAGACATAAATTCTATGCATTCATTAATATAGCAGGTCTGACAATTGGATTAGTTACAAGTTTTCTTATTATACTTTATGTTGTTGATGAATTCAGTTTCGACAAGTTTCACAAAGATGCCAGTATGATCTACAGGGTTAATCTTATGGGACGCATGTCTGGTCAGGAATTTACATCTGCATACTCATCGGCACCTCTGGCAGCAGGGTTAGCTGAAGAAATCCCAGAGATTGATAATACATGCCGTATAGCACCATGGAAGGATATTTCAATTGTAGATGGGGAAGATTCGTATACAGAAAAAACTGTATTGCTGGCTGATTCTGGGTTTTTTGATTTTTTTAGTTTTAGACTAATTCATGGTGATCCAAAATCAGTTTTAAGTAACCCCTACAGCATTGTATTAACAGAAACTGCAGCTAAGAAAATATTCGGGTACACCGGACCTGGTGACAGCAAACCTATTGGTAAGACACTGGAATATGGAACAGAAAAATGGACCTGTACAGTAACGGGTATTGTTAAAGATCCTCCTCTCAATTCTCACTTCCACTTTAGTATGGTCCTCTCGATGGGATCATGGGATTATAGCAGGAATCCAAGCTGGTTAGGAAATTCCCTGATCACCTACATCAAGCTTCATGAGAAGGTTGATTGGAAATATGTTGAGTCGAAAATTCCGGAACTGGTAATAAAGTACATTGGTCCTCAGGCACAGCAATATCTGGGAATAACAATGGAAGAATTCTTAAAGCAGGGAGGGGCTTATGGTTTTTACCTTCAGCCATTGCTGGATATCCATTTTGCTCCTGAACCTGATCTACAGCTGGAGCCTGGTGGTAATATGAATACAATCTATCTGCTTGTAGGCATTGTAATTTTCATTATTATGATTGCATGTATTAATTTCATGAATCTGTCAACAGCAAAATTTTCAGGAAGGGCAAAAGAAGTTGGAGTAAGAAAATCACTTGGAGGATCAGTAAGCAGGCTTCGTACCCAATTTCTGATGGAGTCAGTAATGTATACATTGATCTCATTTATTATTGCTCAGATCATCTTAGCACTTATTATTCCTCAGTTTAATATTCTTTCTGGCAAATTGCTTACTGTTAAGTCTTTATATAATTTTTATTATTTGAGTTTCATTGTTGTAATGGTAGTGATTATTGGAATACTGGCTGGCAGCTATCCGGCTTTTTATCTTACATCCTTCAAGCCTGTTGAAGTTTTAAGAGGAAGGCTAAAAACCGGGATGAAAAGCAAAGGGATAAGAAGTATCCTTGTGATTTTTCAATTTACCATGTCTATTGGACTTATAATTTGTACCATACTCATCTATAAACAGTTGCAGTACCTTCAGACAAAAGATACAGGGTTTGATAAAAATAGTCTGATAGTAATAAAAAATGCAGAATCGTTAGGATCATATAAAAATGCTTTTAAAGAGGAATTACTTAAGATTCCCGAGGTAGTAGATGCGAGTATCTGCAATCTGGTTCCTCCAAATGTTAATTATTCTGATATTTTCAGGCCGGTTGGATTAGACAACAAGGAACGAGGAAGTAATTATTGCTTTGCCGATGAGGATTTGATAAAAACATTGAAAACTTCAATGGTTGATGGGAGATTTTTTTCAAAAGAATTTCCTTCCGATTCCAAAGGAGTTGTTATCAATGAAGCTGCAGCTCGACTTTTTGGATGGGAGAATCCTGTTGGTCAGAAGATTCAGACCTTCTGGAAAGAAAATAACGAAGATGAAAGGGAGGTAATTGGAGTTGTTAAGGATTATAATTTTCAATCACTGGAGGAAGAAATAAGCTCTCTGATAATTTTCCCTGGAAATGAAGGAAACAGTATTCTTGTCAGGCTGACACCTGGCGATGTCAATAGAAAAATAAGTTTAGCTCGATCGATATGGAAGTCATTCCCCGGTAATGGACCATTTGATTTCTCTTTTATAGCGGATGACTTTAATGCAAAGTTCCGTAAAGAACAACAGCTATGTAAAATCTTTATTATTTTTACTCTTCTGGCAATAATTATTGCATCATTGGGATTATTTGGGCTTGCTACATTTACTGCTGAACAGCGATCCAGGGAAGTTGGCATTCGCAAAGCTATGGGGGCTTCTTCAAACAGCGTTATTGGCTTGATATCGCGGGAATATCTGAAACTGATTTTTATTTCATTTATGATTGCTGCACCAATCGCATATTTTACAATTAGCTGGTGGCTTCAGAATTTTGCATATAAAACCAGCATTGGAATTTTAAGTTTTATTATTGGAGGAGCCTTAGCCCTGATTATTGCAGTTTTTTCTGTTGGTTATCAATCTCTAAAAGCAGCTTCAAGGAACCCTGTTGATTCGTTAAAATTTGAATAGCGGTATTACTCCCGCCCTGGCGGGGATTAGTTTACACTGTCCCTTATACAGATTCTTTTGTTACTACTCAAAAACAAAAAAGCCTCATATTTCCATGAAGCTTCTCTGTGCTGTACCCCGAACGGACAAAAGTTGCAGCCAGAATAATCGGAGATATTTGCTATTTTTCAACATAATCTTTATTAAAAGTATATACCAGACTGACATTCCAGATTGTTGTGCTGCCAGCCGGAATATTTGTCTGAATGGGTGCTGTAATCATTGAGGAAAACGAAAGCGGGAAGTTTCTTTTACCCAGAATCAAGGTTGAAGAAACATAAAATCCATCGTTTGCATCTACCCTTAAATAATAAGCCTGAGGATAAAATCTCATAAAAAACTGTTTTGTGAGCTTAATATTGGAAAAATAGGGTCTGATAGCTAGAAACTGAGTATTCCTTGCAGCATCTTCTTCAAAGCCATGTATGTACATGTAATATAGTCCAATACTAATATTTTTGTCAAGTAGGAAAGTCGGCGATAAATCTCCGGTAAGAGACCGTTGGGCAATTATCTTTTCTGCCGGAACTCCATCAGTTGTAATAGTTGTTGTCTTAAAATAAACCGAAGGATTTATCCCTACTCTCGTGATGAATTTGTCGGATTTATACAGTTGATATCGCCACCAGAAAATAAATGACCAGGGTTTTCCTTCAAGAGCAAAACGAAATTCTGGTTCAAAACTGATTCTTCGACCAACTGACATGGTGAATAGTGCTGCCGGTTTGCCCAGAGTAAGATTGGGTATTGTGGATATTCCTTTATTGGTAATAGTGACAGTACCACCAAAATGACTGACACGTTTTGTGCTGTCACTTTCCTGGGAAAATACTGTACAGCTAAACGTGAGAAAGAGCATAAACGATATCGCTTTCCTGATTAAAGGGACCCTCTGATATTTCATCAAATTAATTGTTTGGTATAAATTCTGAAGGTTAGATTCTGATTTTTTTTCAATCCGTTTGTAATTATTAAAGACCTGTGGTTTTTTCCAATGCTTCAGGGTACCGGTCGCCAATCACTTTTATTTTGTCGAGAGCGGAATTGATATTTTTTAAATCTTCAGATGTTAATGAAGTACTTGCTGCACCTATGTTTTCTTCAAGACGGTTCAGCTTTGTCGTCCCTGGAATAGGAACAATCCATGGTTTTTGACCAAGAAGCCATGCAAGAGCTATCTGAGCAGGAGTAATGTTAATTTGTCGGGCAATCACTGATAGCAAATCCACTAAACCCTGATTTGCCTTCATTGATTCCTGTGTAAACCGTGGAATAATGTTGCGAATGTCCGAACTTTCGAATGTTTTGTTTTCACTCAGCTTACCTGTAAGAAATCCTTTGCCAAGAGGGCTGAATGGAACAAAACCGATTCCGAGTTCCTCAAGTGTAGGTATCACTTCTGTTTCCGGCTTTCTGTACCACATTGAGTATTCACTCTGAAGGGCAGCAACATGCTGAACTGCATGTGCACGACGGATGGTCTGAACTCCGGCTTCTGATAATCCGAAATGTTTCACTTTTCCTTCTTTAATTAAATCTTTCACGGTTCCGGCTACCTCTTCAATTGGCATATTTGGATCGACCCGATGCTGATAATAAAGATCTATAACTTCGGTCCGAAGCCTTTTCAGTGAACCCTCAACAGCTCTTTTAATATTTCCCGGACTGCTGTCAACTCCGGTACTCCTGTATTTAATCCCATCTTCCGATCCATATCCGAAACCAAATTTGGTAGCGATTACGACTTCTTTGCGTAGCGGTTGGAGAGCTTCTCCAACAAGTTCCTCGTTAATGAAGGGACCATATATTTCGGCAGTATCGAAAAAAGTAATTCCTTTTTCGACTGCCTTACGGATCATGGAGATCATATCTTTTTTTCCCGGGAAAGGTGCATAGGAGTGGTTCATTCCCATACAGCCAAGTCCCAGAGCTGACACTTCAAGCCCGGTATTTCCTAATTTACGTTTTTGCATTGCCTGATTTTTAAAAAAAAATAGTACGATGCAAAATTGGTCATAATTACCGCGGTCCAATTATATAAATTACTGTTTCTTATACCATTATTACGGAAAGTGATTTTGAGTCTGGAATTTATATGGAAAGAGCTATAACTTTGCAGGAGAAAAAACTGAAAGCTATGGATGAGATCATAAAACAGGAAAGCGTTATCCAGTTCAATAACCTCAGAGGTCAGGAAACGCTGCACCCCCTGGTGAGCGTGCTGGATCAAACCAAATCTAAACCGGTACCGGCAGCCCGATTTTATTCCGGACTATACATAATCTTTTTAAAAGACATTAAATGCGGTGAGATGAGTTATGGCCGGAATACGTATGATTACGAGGAAGGAACTCTCGTATTTATATCACCCGGACAGGTATGGGGAACTGAAGAAAAGATGAAAATGATACAACCAGCTGGCTGGGCGCTTGCATTTCATCCTGACCTGATCCGTGGAACCTCTCTTGGCAGGCACATCAGGGATTATAACTTTCTCTCATACGATGTAAACGAAGCACTACATCTTTCTGAACGTGAAAGGCAAATTATACTTGAGAGTTTTAATAAAATTTTGTATGAACTGGAACATGCCATCGATAAACATAGTAAGAGTTTAATTGTAAGCAATATAGAGCTATTTCTTAATTATTGTGTCCGTTTTTATGACAGGCAATTTATTACTCGCGATAATATTCATAAAGATATACTGGTCAGATTTGAAGCAATACTGGATGACTATTTTCTATCAGATAAACCTCATTCCCTTGGATTGCCTTCTGTAAAATATTGTGCTGAGAAACTTTTCTTATCTGCAAATTATCTTGGTGATCTGATTAAAAAAGAGACAGGGAAATCAGCTCAGGAACACGTTCAGTTAAAATTGATGGATACTGCCAAAGAGAAAATGTTCGATATGAGTAAATCAATCGGAGAAATTGCATACGATTTAGGATTTAAACACCCGGGGCATTTCAGCAGGATGTTTAAAAATGTTACCGGACAAACACCTAATGAATACAGGTCGATAAATTAGAAGTAAAAGGTTGCCGTTCTCGATCCCAATGAATATAAGAAAATTCCCAGTGTGAGTATGAGAGCGGGAGCGAGGAAAACAGAAGGAGTGTGTTCGCTCAAGCAAACTTATTTATCCAATCCTCGAATCAAACCATAAAGCATTTTTGAGATTTCTTCAAGTTTTTGCTCACTTTCCAGGAAACCATGCTGGGTTATTTCTTCTGTTTCATGAAGATATTCCAGAATAGCTACACATTCAAATGCACTGCCTCTGGCAATTACAAAGAAATTTTTCCTGTCTTTGTTACTGAATCGTGATGTTCCTTCAGCAATATTAAACATTATGCTGAATGATGCTCTTCTGAGTTGATCGTTTGTTACCCTATCAAAATTCTTTTCATCAAGGATCGTATAAATTTCTTTACAGAAGTTCTTTGACTTCTGATAGACATCAAGTTTTTGAAAATCAAACATGATTTGTAGTTTTTAGTTAGCACTATTAAATTAAAATTGCAGCGATGCAAAAGCTAATTTATGAAAAAAAGGGAAATGCAGGAGTTTTTTAAGTGTGAGTGTGGAAGTGAGTCTTGAGGAAAAAGAACGAGAGTGTTCGTTCGAGCTCACTCGCTCTCACTCTCACTCTCGCTCTTTTTCAGTACCCGGAGCGGGACTTGAACCCGCACAGCCTTAATGGCCACAGGATTTTAAGTCCTGCGTGTCTACCATTCCACCATCCGGGCTCCTTTTATAAGTCGTGCAGGTCTTGCAAGTCGTGCAGGTCTTATTACTTCAGATGGTCTGTGCAAAATTAGCAATTAATTCTTAACAAGCACCGGTTTGCCAAGTCCGACCTTTTCGAGCGTATTAAGCTGTGTCGCTGCATCACCGGCTACCACGTAATACATCCTGGCAGGATCAATATACTTGGTTGCCAGTTCAAGTACCTTGTCTGTTGTTAATTCTTTAACAAATGCTTCCTCCTTCTTTATGTAATCGGCAGAAAGATCATACAATGCCATATTATTCAACATATTAAGAAGACCTCCAAGGGTTTCAAAACTTCTGGCATTTCCTTTCAGAAGGGCCGATTTAGTAAAGTCAACATACTCCTGGGGTATTTCCTTGCGATACTTCTCCATCTCAGTCTTGAAAATGCTTACAGACTCCAGCGTGGAGTTCGTGCTTACCATGGAGCTTGCCATAAACGCTCCATAATTCCTTGCTCCGCTGAAATTTGACCTGGCGCCATAGGTGAATCCTTTTTCTTCACGAAGAATAAGATTAAAGATCCCGTTAAAGGATCCACCAAGCTTATAGTTAGTCACAAATGCAGGGTAATAGTCGGGATTAGTCCTTGCTATTGACGGAGCACCGATATAAATAACCGATTGCTTGGCTCCGGGCACATCGACAAAATAGATCTGCGACTTTTCAGGAGCTTCAGGTACCTTGATCTCTGGAAGACTGACCTCCTTAGGCTGCCATTTTTCATTCAGGAATGCAAGTGCTGCTTCAACCCTTGGCTGATCAATATCGCCGGCTACAATAAATTTGGCCAGTGATGGTGAAAAATTCCTGCTGTAGAAATCCTTAAGATCATCGATGGTTATAGAACTGACTGATTCTTCAGTACCTGCTGTTTCCACGGCAAGAATATTGCCCTGACCGAAGATCAGACCGTTTAGTGTGGTCGAAGCCAGATAGCTGGGATTGGCCTTGTTCCTCTTAAGGTTGTTTATTACCCTGCTTTTGGCCAGGCCGAACTGCTCCTCATCCCAGCGGGGTTCAAAAAGCATTTCTTCAACAAGAGCTAGTGTCTTTTCAAAATTGCGGGCAAGAGTGCTGACCCTGACCGTTATGTTCTCGGTGCTTCCCGAAAAGGAGATACTGGAACCTAGCAGTCGTATTGCATCCTCAAGCTCTTCAGGGGTCTTATTTGCAGTCCCTTCATTCATAAGGGATGCGGTAAGACTTGCCAGTCCGGCCTTGTCGAGTGGATCAAGTAGATGGCCGCCTGAAATAATGATTGAGTATTGCAGGAGTGGCAGTTCATTGTAGCTGATCCCATAAAGCTTCATTCCGTTACCAAGTGAACCTGTCCAAACTGCAGGAAGAGTAACTTCGGGATCAGGACCCAGTGGAGGCTGGACCGACCTGTCTATCTTTGTGGGAGTCTTGATAACCGGCTCTTCTGAAGCGGCTGTTAATGTTATTTCTGCTGCCTTTGACAGGTCTTCTTCAACAATACCAGCATTGACAGAACCTTCGGCAATGAGATTGACCTCACCCTTCGGGACAAAACTTGTCATGACATAGTTCTTTCCCTTAATATATTTCTGAAATGCGTTTCTGATTTCTTCAGATGTAACAGACTGCTGACCTGCAAAATCCTGGGCATAAAAAGAGGGATCATCCTTGTACATCTGATACTGACCAAGTGTAAATGATTTGCTCAGAATACTGCTGAAACTGTTGTAGAAACCAGTCTCGTTACGGGCTTTCAGTGCTGTCAGGTCTTCCTCGGTGAATCCTTCCTTTTCGAACATTTCGAAAGCTTCAAATATCGCTTTTTCAACTTCACTAAGGTTCACCCCAGGATTGGCCGTTACAGATATCTCAAAGGTGCCTGCAAGCTCGAGAGACATATTATATGCATTTACTCCTGAGGTTAATTTCTTGTCCTTGACAAGAACCTTGTATAATGGGGTCTTCTTGCCGTTCGACAGAAGTTGTCCCAGGTAGTCGAGGGCATAAGAGTCCTTTGTGAATTGTTCGGGAGCCGCGAAGACCATTGTCAGCCTCGGCGCTTTTGCAAAATTGTCCTCATGATAAAGTTTTATAGTTGATGAAACTGACGTGGGCAGTGGAGTCCTTTTCTCTATCGGCTCTCCTGCAGGGATCTCACCAAAATACTTTTCCACCATTGCCTTCACTTCATCCTTGTTTATGTCGCCTGCAACAACCAGAGTTGCATTATTCGGGGAATAGAACCTCCTGTGAAAAGCCTTGACATCTTCCACTGTGGCGTTCATCAGATCCTCCATCTCACCAATTACATCCCAGCTGTATGGGTGTCCCTTGGGGAACACTTTTGCCAGGATAAGAGCTTCATTGTGTCCGTAAGGGGCATTGTCGACGCTCTGCCGCTTTTCGTTCATCACAACATTCTGCTGGTTGGCGAAGGCAGCTTTCGTTACGGTATTTTCGAGGTAACCCATCCTGTCGGATTCCAGCCACAGCGCCATTTCAAGAGCATTTTTTGGTATTACTTCATAGTAAACTGTATTATCGAAACTTGTTCCTCCGTTGAGCTCACCTCCTGCTCCCTGAATTAGCCTGAACAACTGATCCTCTCCTACGTTCTCCGACTTCTGGAACATCATATGTTCGAAAAGATGTGCAAAACCCGTCTTGCCAGGCACTTCACGACTTGAGCCAACGTGATAGACAACGGCAACAGCCGCAATCGGATCTGACTTGTCCTCATGAAGGATTACAGTAAGACCGTTAGATATTGTATATTTTTCGAACGGTACAGAAATACCTGCATCATTCTTCTTTCCCGAACAGGAAAACATGATGCTCGCTGCCAGAAGCAGGAAAATGTAAAATGATTTTTTCATTGATGGAGTTATTATGTTTTGAATATTGGGTAACGAAATTACGAAAAATCCTAAATAATGAAGATTAAATAAAGGATTTTCAAAACAATTGACCGGACTTTTAATTAAGAACCGGGCTAAATGAACTATTCATTTCACGTGAAAAAGAATCGCCGGTAAGTGAAAAAAATTATTAGGATGTGAAAACAAAACCGCTTCGGAAGATCGAAGCGGTTTTATGAGCGGGAGACGGGACTCGAACCCGCGACCCCGACCTTGGCAAGGTCGTGCTCTACCAACTGAGCTACTCCCGCGAATTCACGGGCAAAAATAAGATTTTTTTTTGATCTGCAAAAAATGAAGTCAATTTAATCTTTAGCAGGCCCCCAGTCCCTCAATGTGCTGTTCTGAAAGTAAAGTGTGGTCCTGCTGTAGGTCCATTCTTCCCTGACTGTGTTGTCGTTTATTATCCTGTTTATTTTCCTGGGCGAGCCCCAGCTGTCTCTAACCATCTCAGGATTCATTCCCTTCCAGATTTTTCTCTGTGAGATCTTTCTGGCAGCGTCCGGACCGTACTGTTGTTCAAGATACTCATATCTGCTTGTTACCTTTCCGGAAACCGGCCGGTCCGACTGTGCTTCAGAAGGTGACACCGGAGAAGGTTGGCTGACCTCCTGAGACCCAACTACAGGAGCTTTGTTGATCGTGGCGTGGGATGAATAAATGAATCCCTCGTTCCCTTCAAACATTACATGAAGGAAGGCATCGTCACCTCCCGGTAGCAGATCAACAAGTGAAGCTTCGGGTATTACAACTATCACCGATGTGAGATCGTCCTTGTCCTTGAAGAGGCGGCTTGAAGCTTTTAATGTGGCAGTAGATGAAGTTGTTTCATCCGCTGACCTTGTCTTTTCGAGATCCTGAAGAATTTCAGTCTTTGTTTCCTGGGAATACGCTGCTGAAAATAAAAACGATATTGCCAGGGTTAATACGATTCTGTTCATGACAATTAGTATTTAACCCTGATGTTCAAAAATTGTACCACGGTGTAGTAATCGGAACTATATTTTGCTGTGATCGAAGTATTCGGTATGCGGTATTCAGTATTCAGTAAAAACCAGGTAACCAGCAACAAGCAACCAGCAACATAACGTATTATAGGCGATAGGCGATGTGCCGAATACCGCATGCAGCTAGCCGGAAAGCGCCTAATTAACCTTTCTGATCAGCATTATGCCATCCCTTACCGGCAGAATCATGTTCTCGATATTCTCCTGTCTTCGTATCATGTCGTTGAATTCAATAATGCCCCTGGTTTGCTGATCCTTTGTGTCCGACTCGTGGATCTTGCCTCCCCACAGTACATTATCGGCAATCAGGTAGCCGCCCGGCTTCACCTTTTCAATTACAATCCTGAAGTAATCGCAATATTCCCTTTTGTCACCGTCGATATAAACAAGGTCGGGCTGCCGGTCAATTTTTCCAATGATATCCTGGATACGACCGGTGATCCTGATTATACTATCATCCACTCCGGCCTTTTTCAGGTACTGACCGGTGAACTCTGCAATCTCGTCATTGGGTTCGACAGTTATCAGAACTCCCCCGGGTTTCAGGCCTCTGGCAAGGCATATTGTTGAGTACCCGGTGAACGTTCCTATTTCGAGGATGCATTCCGGGCTGATCATCCGGGAGATCATCTCAAGGAATTTGCCCTGCAGGTGCCCGCACGACATATTAGGGTTCACGAAGCGGATATGTGTCTGCCGGAACAGATCCTCCAGCACCTCATCCTCAGGTGTACTGTGGTCGAGGATGTACTTTTCCAGGTTGCGGTCCATGGCTATTTGTAAATAAGTGTGGATAATCTTGCAGGGTCAAAAACCTCATTTGCCATTTCCATCAACTCTGACGATGTTATTTTGTCAATCTTTTTGTATGTATCCTCGAGTCTTTCTATTTTGTTGAAGATCAGAAGGCTCTTACCCAGGCTCAGCATAAGGCTCTCGTGGTTTTCGTACCCTCTGGCGAGATAGCCCTTGATCTGGCTTTTTGCCTTGCTAAGCTGGACGATTCCAAGTTTCTCGGTTCTGAGCCGGGCCAGTTCTCCCATCGCAACCTTGATGCTTCTGTTGAGATGATTGCTTTCAGTCCCGAAATAGATTGAAAAAGCGCCTGTATCCCAGTAGGGATTATAGGATGATTCAACATTGTAGGCCAGGCCGTTCTTTTCCCTGAGCGAAAGATTCAGCCTCGAGTTCAGACCCTGACCGCCCAGGATATTGTTCAGGAGGAACATACCGAGCCTCCGTTCATCCTTGAGGTTATAGGCAACATTCCCGATTATGCAGTGATTCTGGAAGGTGTTCTTCTTCTTTGTCACCGAACAGGGTTTGTAAGAATAATCAGCGGGAGTCTTTGAAGTCCGGATGTTTGCCGGTACATTCTCAAAGTATTTTTTGAAGAGGCGGATCATCTTATCATCGGAAATATTTCCTGCCGAGCAAAAGACTATCTGATCGGTATTGTAATTCCTTGAAATGAAATCGAGCAGACTTTTTTGAGTTATAGATTTAACAGATTCAGGGGTACCCAGAATGTTGTGCCCGATAGACTGGCCGGCGAATATCAGTTCCTCGAAGTCGTCGAAAATAAGTTCAGCAGGATTGTCGAGGTAAGAGTTTATTTCTTCGATAATGACATCCTTTTCCTTTTCTATTTCCTTTTCGGGCAGTATTGAGTTGAAGGTTATGTCGTGAAGTAATTCGATGGCCCTGTCGTAGTCATCTTTCAGAAAGGAGGCAAAGACGGCTGTTTCTTCCTTGGTGGTATAGGCATTCAGTTCTCCCCCGACGTCCTCAAGGCGGCTGAGAACATAGTAGGCTTTTCTTTTTCTGGTGCCCTTGAAGAGCATATGTTCGATGAAGTGAGCCATTCCCTGCTCGGCAGCCGCCTCATCGCGTGATCCGGTATTGATAACCAGTCCGCAGTAGGCAACTATTCCCGGCAGGGGGTGGTGAACAAGCCTGATTCCGTTGTCGAGCGTATGGAAGAGAAGATTCATTTTCAGCTAATAATGAGGATGCAAATGTACCATAACGGCAAATTGTATCCAAACGCAAATTTTTCAATATAAGTTTTGGTTACTCAAAATTGAAATATATATTTGCAAACCGAAAATCTGGTGCCATAGCTCAGTCGGTAGAGCAACGGACTGAAAATCCGTGTGTCCCCGGTTCGATTCCTGGTGGCACCACATAAAAAAGAGTGAGAGCGTGAGCGAGAGCGAGAGCTTTCACTCTTTTTTCTCGCTCCCGCTCTCACACTCGCACTTTTATCAGTCTGTGATTTTACCTTAAATTTTACCCACAAAGAAATACATGTACTATGGATCAATTTTATGTGTATGCCCTCATCAGTGAAAAGGATAATGTTATTTATGTCGGAATGGCCACTGATTGTGATCTAAGGCTAAAAGAACACAATGCCGGAAAATCAAAGTATACCAGCGGCCATAGACCGTGGCGCTTGTTTTATAAGGAATATGTCGGTAATACTGATGATGCCAGAAAAAAAGAAAAATATTTCAAGTCTGCTGCGGGCAAAAGAAGATTAAAAGCAATATTATCAAACTCAAAATAAGATGCTCCCCGGTTCCCTGCCTGACTGACTGCGTCAGCAGGCAGGCAGGGATTCCTGGTGGCACCACATAAAAAAGAGTGAGAGCGTGAGCGAGAGCGAGAGCTTTCACTCTTTTTTCTCGCTCCCGCTCTCACACTCGCACTTTTATCAGTCTGTGATTTTACCTTAAATTTTACCCACAAAGAAATACATGTACTATGGATCAATTTTATGTGTATGCCCTCATCAGTGAAAAGGATAATGTTATTTATGTCGGAATGGCCACTGATTGTGATCTAAGGCTAAAAGAACACAATGCCGGAAAATCAAAGTATACCAGCGGCCATAGACCGTGGCGCTTGTTTTATAAGGAATATGTCGGTAATACTGATGATGCCAGAAAAAAAGAAAAATATTTCAAGTCTGCTGCGGGCAAAAGAAGATTAAAAGCAATATTATCAAACTCAAAATAAGATGCTCCCCGGTTCCCTGCCTGACTGACTGCGTCAGCAGGCAGGCAGGGATTCCTGGTGGCACCACATAAAAAAGAGTGAGAGCGTGAGCGAGAGCGAGAGCTTTCACTCTTTTTTCTCGCTCCCGCTCTCACACTCGCACTTTACACATCTAATTTACTAAGAATTCCGACACCAATAGGGAGAAAAGCATAATTTTACAGTAAGTGATTATAATACGGTTTCCCTGGCCTTGAATCACCAGACAACCGGAGTTCATAGGGAAACAAAGAAATCACTCACCGATTAAATAAAACAGTAATCCCATGTGGCTCAAAACTATGTTGTGGTTTTCAAGGATTCTTGCAATTCTTGCAATTCTTTTCATGATGATGTTCTCTCTTGATGCTTTCGGGGGGACCGATCCGATAATCAGGCAAATACTGGCATTTCTGACACATAACATTCCGGCGTTTGCGCTGATTCTTGCTCTGGTCGTTTCATGGAAATATGAAATTGCCGGAGGTATATTCTTTATTTTATTATTCATCGCAATTGGCATCTTCTTTGGATCCTTCAAAGGCAACAGTAGTTCCCTGATCATAATAGTCCCATTTCTACTGGTTGGATTATTGTTAATACTGCACCGCATCTTAATTGCAGGTAAAGTAAATACTTAAAATTCAAGGAAGTTCTGGCAGATTTTCACAGATAAGACCGTAACCGACATAACAGGCATAACTTCTTCGGTCTTCGGTCTTCCGTCTTCTGTCTTCTTAAAATTCATATCGTTTCAGGTAAAATATTTGTTGAATAACAATAACCTGGATATCGTTTTACAATAAAAATTCGTGAATTTCAGGATATGTATGCCTGATAACGCAGACTGTTCAGTATTGCATGGTATGTGGTCATCACCACTGTTATTATGCCCGGGGCTCATCCCGATGGGTGGCCCCACCTGTGTTTTTGGGATGTTTATTACGGGATAGGCAGGGAGTCGCAGTTCTTCCAGCCTTGAGGGCTGGGCCTCCATCACTACTCTTTATTCACATCTTTTTGTTAATCATTCTCTGATGGTTGCAAGACTGATATTTTTTCTTTCTCCTCTCTCGCTCTCACTCTCATACTATTCCAGGCTGGGATCCCTCGCCTCTGTACTGTCAGATAAATGGCTGTCCGCTTTGAAAGACGTTAAAGAGTCAAACAAGGTCTTTCCGGGAACGTCCGGCGAGGGATGACATGGCCATCTGGGGTAGTTGGGGAGTGAGGCCGCGGCGAGAAGCAAAATTTTGCCTGGTATTTCAAGTTCTCTCTCGCCGCGGCCTCACCCCCCCATGATTACCATGCACCATGTCATCCCGTATCCCGGTTTCTTACGGGATGCGGGATCTCATCCAACTTTAATGAATTGCCGGGAGTAGCTTTTTCATTTATCACGATATGCATAAAGAGTAGTATGTTATCCCCGGTGCTGAGATCCGGATAGAAAATATGTGGTCAGAAACTCTTCAATTCATTACCACCTCACTCATCCCTTTTTCCAGATCAAAACAAATGATTGTACCATTTCTATCTGAATAAAAGGTCCCGCCTTTTAAACTTTTTCCATCCTTTATCCTTTCCAGCGGTTTTTCCTCTCCTCTTCTTTTTATCCCCATATTACGGAAAGATGAATTCACCTTTATTGTAAATCCCGGAGTTGAGAACGGGGCTTTTACTATGATAGATTTCCTGTCCGTTGAGATGGAAGTAAGTTCCTTTGCAGCCCAATATCTCGAAATTTCACTAAGCTTCATCCATATCAGGTTATCATATTTCTGATCAAGCCTCTTTTTGATCTCTTTCAGGATATTGAATCCGGTCTTTTCACCATTGTAATAAATTCCGGGCCAGTGACAAACCATAATCGCCGGTTCTCCGCTTTCTATTACTTCAACCATCCTTCCCGACACCAGATCGCCTGTTATGAATTTATTTACATCGCCCGGAACAAGTCCATCCCATCCTCCAAACCAGTCACCCGTACATCCGAGGATTGATACGACGCATTCCGGATCATTACCGTCAAGTCCCGAAGCATGCAGTACCTGAGGTGCCACACTCTTCTCCCTTTCAGTAAAAAGATCCCGGAAGTAATGCGGTATTTCAGCTCCATAAACCTCCCTTACAGCTTCCAGGGTACTTAAGGCCAGATTATTCTGGTTCCTCCCTCCATATCCTCCGGGTGTTGTAAGACCTTCGCACGGGAGTCCTGCTTCTTTCAGTATCTTCAGGGCAAAGGCCTGGTAAGCCGCCAGCTCATCTGCACTCTTTTTCTGGCTCCATTCCCAGTTTTCCATGTATTCCGGAGTTGCATAAGGATAGGGTTGTCCGGTGGCAATATCAATTACCCTTGTATGACTAACCATTTCAGGATGTATATCCCAGTTTGGCAATATCACTTCTCTGACCAGATCGAGACTGTTTTTAAGTTCCTTCTCTGTCCAGCCCGGAATGAAACGGCTTACCCATCCTGTACATGCAGGATAAGGTACAATACTGTACTTCCCTTTCACCCCGCTTTCCAGACACCACTCACCGAATTCCCTTACAAAACTGTCGGGGATCTCACGAGGAAGCTTCCTCCAGTCCTGTTTGTACTGATCGGGAAACACTTCGGCAAACTGAGGGATACCATAATAAGCCATATTGACAAGGCAGGTCGAATCATCAATGATAAGACTTACCGGTACTCGGTTGTATGGATTCACTACCTTAGCGGAAGGGGCTTCGGGATTTGCTGAGGAAAAAGGCCATGAAGCAAGAGCAGCTCCCCCAATGCCCGCTGTTTTTACGAATGAACGACGGGTGTAATTCATGAGTTAAAATGTTATTAAAGCAAGATAATCAAAAAATAGAATTATAATTATCTTTATTTCTGAACCGTACTTACATCATTAATAAAATGATAGTTACTTTTTATAAAATATTTGGAAGCTTTATAATCATGTTATGTTTCATGGTTAACCAGAGCTGCAGGAATCAAGCTTTACATGCTGAAAAGGATTTTGATATTGCTATCTTAAACGGCAGGGTCATCGACCCGGAATCAAATCTTAATGAAGTAATAAATATCGGGATCAGAGATGGTTCGATTGAGCTGATAACAGCGGAGGAAATTACAGGCAAAACAATTGTTGATGCTCAGGATCTGGTGGTTGCTCCGGGCTTTATTGATATTCACCAGCACGGACAGGATCATGAAAACTATTCTTACAAAGTAATGGATGGTGTTACAACTGCACTGGAACTTGAGATGGGAACGGCTGATGTTGATAATTGGTACAAGGAAAGGGAAGGGAAAGCTCTTATAAACCATGGGGTAAGCGTCGGGCATGTTCCTTTGAGAATGAAGATCATGAATGATCCGGGTGGCTTTGCTCCAGTTGGCGATGCAGTTTACAAAGGCGCTTCAGATGAGGAGATTTCATTGTTAAAAGAGGGGATTGAGAAAGGACTCAGCCGTGGTGGTCTTGGTGTCGGTTTTGGTCTGATGTATACTCCTGCCGCCACACGATGGGAAATCCTGGAAATGTTCCGTGTTGCAGGCCTTTCCCTGGCTCCGTGTTATGTTCATATACGCTATGGAGGACTGAAGGAACCAAACAGCTGTATTGCCGCCCTGGAGGAGGTTATTTCCGCTTCGGCAATTTCCGGTGCACCATTGCATGTGGTTCATGTTACCAGTATCGGATTCAGCCACACTCCCCGGATGCTTCAGATGATCAAAGAAGCCCGTTCCCGTAACATGGATGTTTCTGTGGAGTGTTATCCCTATCCGGCTACCCAGACTACTATTGAGAGCGCTGTGTATGATGATGGATGGCAGGAATCATTCGGAATAACTTATGAAGATCTGCAATGGGTGGAAACAGGTGAACGTCTCAATGCTGAAAGTTTTGCCAGATACAGGAAATCCGGAGGCATGGTTATAGCTCATTCCATTCCTGAAGATGTTGTAAGATCAACCCTTGCTGATTCAATAGTGATTATAGCCAGTGACGGGATGCTCTCCGGGGGCAAAGGGCATCCGAGAGGAACAGGGTCCTTTGCAAGGGTATTGGGAAAATATGCCAGGGAAGAGCAAATATTTTCGTTGCCTGAAGCTTTGCGCAAGATTACCCTGATGCCTGCAAATCGGCTTGAAGCGATTGCCCCAATGATGAAGAATAAAGGCCGGATTCGTGAAGGAGCCGATGCTGACATAACAATATTTGATCCTGAAAGGATAATCGATCAGGCAACTTACCTGGAACCTGCGATATATTCAAAGGGAATTCAACATGTCCTGGTAAACGGAGTAATATTGGTGAAAGATGGCGAGCTGCAGGAAAATATCTTTCCGGGTAAAGCAGTACGGGGCACTTTGTTTCAGGTAAAATAGCTGTTTATTAAAAATGTTTACCTTTGAGATACCTCACCTTTTAAGAGGTAAAAGGCTGAATTCAGGAGTACCATGAGAATTGGGATTATCTCGGATATCCATGAAAACACTGCGATGCTCTCTGAAGCACTCAGACTTGCATCCGTTAATAAATGTGATGAGATTGCCTGCCTGGGAGACATAGTGGGTCTGGATCACAGATTCTACACATTCAATCCCGGACACAGCGCCAGAGAATGTCTTCATCTTGTAAGATCACACTGCCGATGGATAGTCCCCGGCAACCATGATCTTTTCGCCGCAAAAAGGCTTCCGTCCTTTACCAACGGATTTGAATATCCCGAGGGCTGGTTCAGTATGGATGCAGCAGAGAGAAAGAGAATATCACGCGGCAGGGTGTGGACCTACGACGGTGAAACCCCTTCAGATCTTGATGAAGAAGATCTGCTGTTCATTAATTCACTTCCGGAATATTTAATTCTTCCGTTCGCAGGAACAAGCTGCCTCCTGTCACATTATATATACCCCGATTTTACTGGCTCAACCACCCAATATATAGAGCGCAATAATCACCTTACCCGGTTCTGGGAATTTATGGACCGGAATAATATAATGTATTCCTTCTCGGGGCATTCACACAATCATTTTGCCGGGCTTGCTTACAAAGGGGGCAGATCCTTCCTGAAAGCAATTCATTCCGTTCCATGTCAGACTATTAACCTTGGCAATGAAATGGTAATGATCCTCCTTCCACCAGTTGCCGGAGAAAAAGGAAGGACAGGCTTTTCAATAATCGACTCGGATAATCTGAAACTCGAGATAATTGCCATAAACACGGTTTAAGAATCCATAAAATGAAAAAACTATCCGTGAAAAACCTTAAAAAACTATTCATACCTAAAATAGATCTTCCGGCCCTTCTTGCTTTCGCACTTTTTGCCGGGCTTATTTTCTTATACCTGATACCGGCTTTCGAAAAGGTAATGATGGAACGCAAAAGACATCTTATTAACCAGGTAACCTCATCTGCCTACAGCCTTCTCAAATATTACCATTCCCGCGAAATCAGCGGTGAGCTTGAACAGGAAGAAGCAAAAGAGAGGGCCAGATCGGCTATAAGCACAATAAGGTACGGAGATGAAAACAAGGACTATTTCTGGATAACGGATATGTACCCGAGAATGATAGTACATCCCTACAGACCTGACCTGAACGGAAAAGATCTGACCGGTTTTCATGATTCCAAAGGGAAAGCCATATTTGTTGAGTTCGTCAAAGCTGTAGAAGCGACCGGAGACAGTTATGTTGAATATATGTGGCAGTGGAATGATGATTCAACCCGGATTGTGCCAAAATTGTCGTATGTAAGGAAATTCGAGCCCTGGGGTTGGGTAATCGGAACTGGGTTATATATTGAAGATGTTAAGACTGAGATACGCAGGATGGAAAACAGGGCACTTGGCATCTCGGGCATAATTGGTTTTGTTATAATTGCTTTACTTACAGCTGCTTCAAGGCAAAGCCATATAATAGAGACGAAAAGGAACAAAGCCGAGGAGGAGCTCCGGAAATCAAGGGAATTATATCGCACCCTGGCCGAAGCAGCTTCCGAAGGAGTCATGATCTGGTCAGAAAATGAGATCCAGGCAAACAAGACATTGCTTTCATGGCTTCAATATACTGAAGATGAACTGAAGTCAATGAAGCCCGGAGATATAATGATCTCTGCTGACAGTGCCGGGTTTGCCGATCCGGTAACTGTGTATGACGAGTTAAGCGCCAGAAGGAATACTGAATGCACACTTAAGAAACAAAACGGAACCTTTATTAAAGCTCATGCCGGTTTATCAAGAATACTTCTCGGGGGGAGGAAAGCTGTGCTTATTGTGGTAAGACCAGCCAAAAGCATTGTTCTCCCTGACGGCTTCTCACCCCGGCCAGTTTTGCTTGATACAATATCCACGGGTTTCTTCCGCATAACTTATGGCAGGAAGAATATATTCCTTGAGGCTTCACTGCCTGCATTAAAGATTCTGGGCTACAATGACCTGCAGGAACTGGTCCCTCATTCTGTGGAATCATTATTTAAAGATCCGGCACAGTTCAGAGCATTCAGAAAAGCACTGGAATCGGGAGAGAAAATAATTAACAGAGAAGTTCTTCTTCGTCGCAAGGGAGGAGATGAATTCCCTGCTTTGGTAAATGCCATAGTTGTTGAAACTGATAACGGTGAAATATGGTGCGAGGGAACAATTGAAGCTCTGACTGCAGGCAGGATTCAGAATAACATCCCCCTGGCCGGTCTTGATGAATACGGCTCAACTTTCATTCTTCAGGCTTCTGTTTCATCCATTTCCATCCCTGCTGAGAAATGCACCGAAAAGATTTCTGTCAGGAGAGCCATATCGTTAATGAAAGAACATAATATTAATGTACTGGTTGTTGCAAACCGGGAAGGAGAACCTCTCGGAATAGTGGATCTGATTTCCCTGGGCATGAAAATGGCCGAAGGTATTTCTCCCGATACAGAAGTATTCAAACTTATGATTTCACCTCCGGTCTTCATACAGCATAATTCAAGTGTTGCAGATGCCTTCGGACTTATCAGCGGGGCTCCGGCAAAATGTCTGCTCGTTAAAAGCGAAGAAGATAAAATATCGGGTATTATAACACTGGAGGTATTAACCGGTGCATTTTCAATGACTCCCCAACTGATCAATTCCGAAATCAGGAATGCAGTTACTTCAACAGGACTCGGAAGCATTTACCGGGAGTGCCGTAAGATTGCCGTTTCGATGCTGCTCGGTCATGCGGATCCTTACGCGGTTTCATTATTTATTTCAACAGTTGCTGATGCTGTCTGCAAAAGAGTGCTGGAATTATGTATCGAGGAGGCTGGTGAAACACCCTGCCGTTTTGCTTTCATCCAGACCGGAAGTGCAGGAAGAATGGAACAGACATTCTCAACCGATCAGGATAATGCAATTATTTTCGAGAATGTTACAGGCGAAAAACTTAAAAATGCTGAAACATATTTTCTGACTCTGGGCAGAAAAGTAAATCTTATGCTTGCTGAAGCAGGATTCAGCCTATGCAAGGGAGATAATATGGCAGGGAATGCTCTCTGGTGTCAGCCTCTCGACAAATGGAAGAAATATTTTTCAGGCTGGATAAAGGCACCGGGTCCTGAAGAACTGCTTGAAATAAGCATCTTTTTCGATTTCAGGTTCTGTTATGGCGATCAGGATCTGTCTGACGGACTGCGTGAATATATCCGAAATGATCTGAAAACCAATGATATATTTTTCCATCACATGACTTCTGCATGGAAACAATACAATCCTTCCCCAAATATCCTGTCAGGCGGTAAAACTGATATTAAAAAGATTCTGATGCCCCTGACCGGAATAATAAGGCTCTATGCACTGAAACACGGGATTAACGGTTTATCAACTATTGACAGAGCACTTGAACTATATTCAGGCGGACATCTTGACTATAGTCTCATTATTGAGTCAATGAGAGCATGGAAGGATCTTACATCAATCAGGCTTAATCATCAGGCAGAATGTATCAGAAATAATAGTGAGCCTGATAATATTATTGATTTCCAGATTGCGGGTACCGAACTTTACTACATCGCAGAAAGGTCCATCGATTCTGTTAACAATCTGATGCTTAAAGCAGGAAGTGATTTCTATACCGAAACGATCTAGAATTTGTAAATGGTGCTCATAAGAATCCTTAAATTGCTAACATTGTTCGTATTGATCACTCTGCCATTACTCTGAATTGTTCCATAAGCTGCCGTTGTGTGCTCTATCTCACCGCAAAAGCTCAAACGACCTTCGGTAACTGTAATACGTGGTGATAATCTGAAAAGATGATCAATGTTACTGCCCCTGGCGTAAACAGCACCAGCAATCGGATCGTCGGATCCCAGGTTCTTTGAAAATCCTGTAAAGAGTCCGGCTGTCACCCTGTTCCCGTTTGTACTCAGGTCAGCCCAGCAGCCAAAGGTGTTAAGATTTGTGAACACCTTATTCTCTTCATACGATCCTGAAATCCGTGAAACAGCATAACCCCCCGTCATCATGAGATCACTCGCATTCTGGGCATATGTCCCCATCAGTTTAAGACTGACGGGATCAGTTGTTATTTTTAAATTCGCAAATGCAGAAAAGCTGCCGATAGTGGAATTTGCCTCCACATTTCCAGCGCTCTTCAGTTCAGGACGGAGTCTTTTGTAATCAATACCGGCCCAAGCAGCAAAACCTTCACCAACAGGCAAATGCATCTGCAGATTCAGTCCCGGAATCCCACTGTTACGCAAGTATCTGCTGCTGTTCCCTTCGGGTCCGGGAGAAGTGAAATCGCGCTGGGAATAAGCAGTAAAAGAAAAGCGAACGTTCTCTGATTTTGTTGATAACCGTATCTGAGGATTACGGCTGAAAGGGGTGAATGGCGCACCTGTATTGAAGCTTATTGTACCCGGGAAACTTTCACTGATAAACATAGGATGCCACGACTGCCCCATGGTCAGGGAAATACCTGTCCAATCGAGTTTTACATAAGCGTGCCGGAGCCTGAATCCGTTAATATCACTTTCGCCGGTACCAAAAAATTCCGCTTCAATAGCTCCGGATGTTTTTGCACCAAATGCATCCGGCCCGCTTATATCACCTTTGATACGTGACTGAATGCTAAGAATATGAAATGAAGGATTGGCATTTAAATCATTGCCCTGAAGATCATAAAGTACATCATCCGGGAAGAGGTAAAAGTGTCCTTCACGCAGCCCGTTGGAAGCGCTCGATTGCCTGGTGTCATAAAAGAAATCGGTTTTTACAAACCCCGAGAACTTTATCCCCCATCCGGGATCAGGTTCCTGCGACAGAATACCCGGGATGAATATTGCCAGACACAGAAATGTTATTACAATTCGCCTCATTATTAAATAATTAATTTAATATTACTCCTTTTTGCCATTTACAACAAACAAAGAACTGAAACATGTTTCAGTTCTTCTTCCGTTCGGGAGGGAAGAGTGATTCGATAAGCTCAGGTTTAAGCGGTTCTCCTCCCATGAGCACACTGAGATTGCTTTCAGCTGTCCGGTTATCTTCCCACAGCGAAAGGGCCATCCTGACATATACCAGAGCTGAATCAGGTTCATTCAGATGCCTGAATATAGTCCCCTTGTTGGTATAGCTAACCGATAACCTCCTTGCTGTCTCATACTGTGCATCAACAATATTTTTGACCCTCCGATTAAAAATCCTGCCGAAATTAAATCCATTGAAAGCCGGATCATTAGCGTTCATAAAAGGTTCCAGTCTAGTCGCAATCTGTTCAGGAGAAAGTCCTTCCCACTCATCCAGCCACTTTTTGTAAATAAAAATACTGCTGTCGCAATATTCCATCGCCATTGCAAGAAGATGACTTTTTTCTCCCCTGATTGTATCACTGTCATATAATGCATTGAGCATAAGACCGCTGCATTTATTATTATAAATAACACCTTTTTCATAGGACCCGTCGTAATCAGGGATGCTGCTGAAAATCGCAAATGCGCTGTCGAGAAGATAAAATGACTCTATGCCGTGATCCCCCGGCTCAATTTTCTCATACTCAAGAAGTAACTCCTTCGCTTCCATAATACGGGGATCCTCGGATCTGTTCATTCCCCGGTAATAAAAGAAGGCAAAAACAATGGCCGCAAATGTTACAGATATGGTGATGGCCAGTATTTTCTTTGTTCCCTGTGATATCTCAAATAAATCCTTCAGTTTCATTAATTATGGACCTGTTCAGCAAGGAATTTTTTAATTTCCAAAGGAGTCGGAGTGGTGAATTTACTCACAATAATATTAACTACTATCGCCAGTGGTGCTCCAATCCATGCAAAATACCATACATTCAGCCAGTAGGATATAAATTCCTGTCCGGGCAGGGATCCTCCGCTTAAACCTACAATAAAATATGTTATTGAAATAGTTGTAACAAGTATCCCTGCAGCAAGTCCTGCTTTTGCTCCTGCCCGGTTTGATCCGCTCCACCATATCCCAAGCAGGAAAAGCGGGAATATAGTACAGGCTGCCATTGAAAATGCCACTGATACCAGCTGGGCTATCAGCCCCAGATTCAGCAGAGCAACAATGGTGACTGCAAGAGCCATTATTATCGTACCAATTCTGGCAACCTTAAGCTGCGTTTTGGGAGTTGAATCAGGATTGATGACCCTGACATAGAGATCATGTGAAAAAGCCGAAGCCCCTGCAACCAGAAGTCCTGATACGGTTGAAAATGCAGCAGATATTGCGCCTGCAGCCAGTAATCCGACAATCAGGGAATTAATCCCGGCAAGCTGTGCAGTATATACCACTATTGCATCTTTTGCAAGCACTCCTACCTCGGGACTTGAAGACAGGACTTTCCCGAATGCCGAATAAACAGGTGCTGTCCAGTAAACAAGAGCGATAAAAAACAGTCCCCATACAACTGACCAGCGTGCATCGGTCACTTTTGGCACAACATAAAAACGCTGAATAACATGAGGTAACCCGGCTGTCCCCACCATAAGTGAAAAACAAATCGCTACCCACTGGAAGAATGTCGTACCGGTTGACGGATCCCAGGGCATTGCATACTCGGGGCTTGGAACTATAGAAAAATCATGTCCGTAGGCATTAAGAAGATTTACACCGTCTGAAATATTTGGTGCAGGTATGCCCTGTACAATGTCAGTCACAACCGCTCCGTAACCAATCTGTGGTATAAGCCAGAAATAATCGAACTTAAATGCCATAATAAATGTCGGAAGCAGGAAGGAGGTAACAATTATGACGTACTGGATCTGCATGTTCTTGGTTGCTCCGATCATACCCGAGATCAGAGTATACAGCAGGACAACGGAAGCCCCTATAATTACAGCCCAGGCATAATCAAGACCCAAAATCCATTTGAACATCAGGCCGATCCCGCCGAACTGGCCGACACAATATGCAAATGATATCAGAATGGTAAAAATTGCGCTTGCAATCCTCAGATCGCGGGAGTAATAACGGTCGCCGATAAAATCCGGTGCCGTATATTTACCATATTTGCGAATCTGTGCAGCCATCAATATCAGAAGAAGCACATAACCGCCTGTCCATCCGACAACATAGGCAAGGCCATTGTAACCGAATCCATACATCATGCCGGCCATACCAAGAACTGAGGCTGCACTCATCCAGTTCGACGCTATGGCCATTCCGGATCCAACCCTCGAAATTTTTCTCCCCGCTGCATAATAATCTGCCGGATCCTTTGCCCGGAAAAAAATTCCGACAAGAACAAATATCACAATGATTGTAATCAGAATTATAGCCGGACCTGTCTTAAAGCTTCCTTCAAGCTGCGTAAGACTTTCAGCATTTGCTGACAGAACTCCCAGAAAAGAAAGTAACAGAGATAAGTATATTTTTTTCATTTTATACGATTAATTATTATTCCACAACTCCTTCCCTGCGTAATCTCCATTCCACAAGAACATTATATACTATACACAAACCAATGAAAAGCACCAGCAGAAAAACCGATGTATAAAAATAATGGAAGGGAAATCCAAGAAACCTGGTATCTGTCAGCACCGATTGATTGTGTGTGAGATAAAACTTCATAAGCTCAGGAAGAGCTGTAAATGAGACATCATTGAATGATGCCGGATAAGAATCATTAAGACTTGCCGCTAAGATGGGGGCCTCCAGGGAGCCTTCCCTGAAACCTGACCATGGTTCAGTAGCCTGAGTAATCTTTCTGTAAATCTCCTTTATGGATTCGGCTATTTCAAGATATGCATTACCGTTGGCAGATAAAAGTTGATTTTTCAGGGATTTTATCTCTGTTACACCGTCCAGTAAGGAACTTCTGAGAGTGTCAGGCATTGAACTGAATGCCGCACAGCTTATTGCATCAGAAAGCAGTTCCTGATCCCCTGGCTTGACCATGTTTTTTCCTTTAACCAGGACAAGAGAATTTAACAACGACTTGTAATCGTCCGGTGATAAATTATTCGCAACAGCTTTGGGCCAGATTGATTCAAAAGTCGAAAGGGTCTTTTCGGGAGTCGGTTTCTGAATTCCTCTTAACAGAAACTGAAAACCAAAAACAGCTGTTGCCCAGATAACAAGCATAACGATTATAACATTCCTGTTTTTCCTGCCATGAAGGTTTCTTGGTTGGAAAATGCTGAAATTGTATTGATCAGGTGATTCCATAAAGCTTTTTAGATATTTGATGCGTTTTAAGGCTGACTAAAATAAAGATTTTGTAACAGGATTTACTTTATATTATCTTGCAATGTAATATTGTTTTATATCAATATAATAAATCAACTATATTTGACAGGGTGAAGTAGAAAGGATTATTGCCGTCACCTTTCCGGAATAAACCATAGGGCGAATCAGGTATGTTAATTAATTTATAATCATGTCGAATGAGGATAACAAGAAATGTGGCCTGTGAGGATTGTCGTCAGAAATGTGATATTTATGACGCCATGCAGCTGACAGGCCGGTCTTTCTCAGGCACAAATATTATTCAGGCACAATTCTGTAAACGGGAAAGGATCTGTAAACAGGGAGAAAATGTAAGTCATGCCATCTACCTTATTGACGGAACCGCAAAGCTGTTCATTGAGGGAATTAACGGGCACAATATCATCCTGTATCTGATGAAGCCCCCGGCATACATAGGGCTTCTTTCATTCTTTGAGAGTATTCATTATACTTATTCCGTTACAGCTATTGAAGATTCAAAAGTATGTATGGTTGATCTCGATTTGCTAAAACAGCTTTACCTTGAAGATCATGAAGTTCTGCTCAAGCTTAATAAGGCTTTCGGAAAATCGGTAGCATCGATTATGAACAAAATTATATGCCTGAACCAGAAGAATATAAGAGGTCGCATAGCTGAAAGTCTTCTTTATCTGGCCAATTTCTACGGCGCAGATAATTATCATCTGTCAATAACAAGAAAAGAACTTGGGGAAATGTCAGCAATTTCGGAGGAGAATACGGTGAGACTAATGACAGAATTGAGACAGGAAGGTATAATCAGCATCAATGGCAGGGAATTAACAATTGCAAATAAACCTCTTCTGAAAAAAATTTCAGAGCTTGGTTAGAACCCAGAGGCACAAGAGGTCAAAATCGATCTCTTGTTTCTTTTTATGACATTCTGAAACCCTAACTAATTCATAGGATGAGCTGTATGGGTTCCGTGAAAAGGGGAGATAATATTTCCCCTTTCTCCAAAATTAGTTTTTCGGCAAATATGGTACCAAGGATCTTCTTCTTTGTTGCACCATCAGACTTCCTGTAATATTACAGGAGGTTATCCAAAATTGGGGTTACTTTTTTTCCTATTCAGGCCTTAGCAATAATGTCCATCTATCGGATGTATTAAATTTTCGTGGACCCATAAGGGAAATGCCTCCGATAAAAGAACCTGTGAATGGAATACCTCCAATTACACCCGGAAGAGATGCAAGCTGAGCTATCATACCTCCCATAAGTGCAGCTGGAATCGATATAAAAGATATTGCCCCACCTAGAATTTTACGTCCTTCATTACCTAAAACCTTTCCTTTTATTCTGACAATTTCACTAAAGTAAACAGTATCTAACTGACTAATTATAATAGCATTATCAAATAATGAATAATCAGTTATTGAGAGCTTAATGCTATCTATTGTTTCAATCTTAAGTTTCGTTCCGGGTTTAAATATATAAAATACCTTCTTGACATTTCGGGTCATTTCAACACTTAATAATCTGAAATGGGAATCAACTGGCTGACTTCTGACATTTACAATTGAAAATGAAAATAAAATAACCATAGCAAATTTCCTCATAAGATATTTCTTTTAAAGTTATCCACCTGAACCCTGTTATATATTAAAGTTACAAAAGAGACTCACACTCACTCTCCCATTTTCTTTTCTTTTCCGTGAAGCCAGCACTCTCCCGGATGAGTTTCCCTTCTTCTATTTTTGTAAGATTCGTATTTAGTTTATCAGATATTCTCTGAAACTACTACCAGGTTCAACAAATATGGGTATAAGTCCCGGAAGCTCTTTCGGGAAACCCATTCTCAAGCGATCATCCTGAATTCGTTTTATAAAAAATCCGGGATCTTCGGGATCACCTGCTTCAATAAGTAACTCATCAACCTTTTTATCGAGTTCTTTTAATAATCCGGTATATTCCGGGTTATTCACAAGATTGTTATACTGATACGGGTCTTTTTTGTTATCGAACAGCATCCAGGGTTCTTTCGTTTGCGATTTTCGGGCATAGGTATATTGTTTTGTACGAACCCCACGCCAGGGTCCGGCACCGCTGGTGGCCCACGTAGAACCTATCCAGATTGTTTTCATCAGCAGAACAGCATCCTGCATATTTCCATCCTTCCCCATTGCCGCTCCACTGATATCTTTTCCATCCACCTCAGGACAGGGAAGCTTTGCAAGAGAAAATATGGTTGGCATCAGATCGATGGGAGCAATAAGGGCATCAGTAACCAGACCACCCTTGATTTTTGCAGGGTAACGAATAATAAGGGGTACCGATATCGATTCTTCGTAAGGCAAATCCTTTTCGTGCTGGCGGTGAGACCCCAGATTGTCGCCATGATCTGATGTAAAAACCAGGATGGTATTATCCAGTTGTCCAGTTTTCTCAAGGGTTTCAACTATCTTGCCCATCAGGTCGTCAAGTGTGGCAATGGAAGCATAATACCCGTGATACCATTTTCGCAATTCAACATTGTTTTTGTCGAGCATGGCTTTTAACCTTGCCAGTCGACTTTCATTGTAGGACTCCCCTAAGTAAGTATCACATTCTTTATACAATTTCTCTGCAGCAGCAAAATCATCTGTATTTTTCCTCATCACTATTTTATCAGGATCTATTTTGTCCATATATTCTTTTGGAGCATAATATGGGTTGTGTGGCGGACCCCAGGAAAGGAAGAGGCAAAACGAGCCAGAGTCGGACATTTCAGTTATGTATTTGCACGCATCCTCTGCCTGAGCAACTGCATCATAACCTTCCCATATCCGTGGCTCCATTTCGTCCTGATAAAAATAAGAAGAAGAGTTATAATCGTGAGTACATTCAAGTGTACGCCAGTAATCGAATCCACGCCACCTTTCGGGCGGTATACGGCTAGTCCTTCCGTATCCGTCAATATGCCACTTGCCGATATACGCCGTTTTATAACCCTCCTTTTTACATACTTCAGCAAAGTATGGAGTTGGATTATTCATAAAATGGTCGTTGGTAACCATCCCGTTTTTTACAATGTGATTTCCGGTAAGCAGCATGGCTCGGTATGGCGAAGAAATGGGGGCAGTGCTTATTGCGTTTGTAAACCGGACTCCCTCTCTGGCAAGACGGTTGAAATTGGGTGTATTTACTCCGGTGCCTCCATAGCAACCCATATCAATGGATCGATACTGATCGGCAAAAACGAAAACAATGTTAGGCTTCTTTTTGGTTTCCCCTTTTACTGAGGCGCTACCTGAACCCATTGCAATAGCCGGAGTTAATAATAAGAGTATCGATTGTTTGATCATTCTGTCTTGATTTTGTTTCTCAAATGTAATTAGTTTAAAGAATAATTTTCTATTGGTTGGGGCTTAATCTTAAACATAGATATCGTGCTTATCCTGCCTTTATCCAGAATCCTTATTTGTTGATTAAAAGCCGGCTTTCCGCTAAAATTTCTATTTTTACCCATAGTTATTCCTTACTGTGCAGTACTCTAAATAAAAGCGAATATTCAGGTACTAACTCGCTATCTTTATTTTAATTTCTTAGCAGAATACAGTGAAATAATTAATATACAAATGGATCAAAAACCAAATTGGTAAAATGAAAAAGTTACAGATTGTAATTATCCTGTTTTCACTTTTTGCCTGTAACAGACATACGGACAAAAACAGCACCGGCGGATTTGGAATAACAGACAACGCACAGTGGATTACTGACACTCGTGAACTACCAACCAGCGATTCCCTGTTTTATCTAGATTATCCGGCCCCGCTTTTCAGAAAAGATTTTAATCTGAAAGATAAAATTGAAAAGGCAACGCTTTTTATCACTGCTGCAGGATATTACAAAGCTACTATCAATGGAGAACCTGTTGGAAAAAACGAGCTCGACCCCGGGTGGACCGACTTCAGCAAACGGATTTACTATTCGGAGTATGATATTACATCTCTTTTAACTGAAAGTGAAAACTGCCTGGGGGTTTCGCTTGGAAATGGCTTTTACAATCCACTTCCGCTTCGTAAATGGGGCAGGAGAAATTTAAGAAATGATTTAACCGTGGGTAAACCAGCTTTTCTTGCCAAACTTGTTGTCAGCTACAATAATGGAAAAACAGAAGAGATTGTTTCTGATAATACCTGGAGATATTCTTTAGGCCCGATTCTTAAAAATGATGTTTACCTGGGCGTTGTTTATGATGCTCACAAAGAGATAAAAGGATGGAATCTTACAGGATATGACGATGCTTCCTGGGATTTTGCGAAAATTGGAAAAAATCCGGGTGGAAAGCTACAGAAGGCATTTTCCCCTCCTGTTCAGATTACACAGGAAATTACACCAATAGCAGTTAATTCGCCCGAACCCGGAATTTATATTGTTGATATGGGTGTGAATTTTACAGGAACATACAAGATAAAGATATCGGGCAACACAGGCGATACAATTACTTTCAGATTTGGAGAGAGAATTTATGAAGACGGGAAGCTGAATCCCATGACAACAGTGGCAGGGCAGATTAAACGGGAGGGAGTTGGCGGTCCCGGTGCCCCTGATATTGCTTGGCAAACTGACAGTTACATTGTTGGCGAAAGTGAAGATGAGTGGTTTACTCCTGATTTTACTTACCATACCTACAGGTATATGGAAATTAAAGGATTGGATTATGAACCTTCGGTTTCTGATATTCAAGGGCTTTTTATTCATACCAATGTTGAAAATAAAAACAGCTTTTCCTGTTCTTCCGAACTGCTGAATTCAATTCAGGAAGCCACTGAAAGAACTTTTCTTGCAAACCTTGTCAGTGTTCAGTCTGATTGCCCTGCGCGGGAAAAATTCGGCTATGGCGGAGATTTAAACGCAACAAGTGAATCGTTTATATATAATTTCAATATGCAAACATTCTACCGCAAAACCATTTACGATTGGGTGGATGCATTGAACGATTCGACTTTTGTGGACACTGCTCCATATACAGGAATTAAATACTGTGGAATAAGTTGGGAATCAGCATTTATTATAACACAGTATTACCTTTACCTTTATTACAACGACACTGAAATACTGGAAGAACTTTACGAACTGGATAAAAAGTGGATGGAAAAAGCGGCAAGACTTCATCCGGATGGGATTGTTGATAAAGGCCTGAGTGACCATGAAAGTCTGGAACCCGTTCCTGCGGAATTAACTGGTACAGCACACTATCTGCAATGTGCCCGCATTATGCAGGAATTTGCCTCTGTTATTGGAGACTCAGAAAATGAAAAGAAATATGCTGAATTGGCTGAAAAATTAAAGAACCTTATAAAAACTGAATTCTGGGATAAACCGGTGAAAGGAAAAATAAACCGGCAAACTTTGTTTTCAACGTTACTTTATCACGGAATTATTCCGGCCAGTGATATGGACGCTGCAAAGGATTCATTGTTAATAGCCGTTCAGAACGGCCCGGCCGGACATTTTAACACCGGTATTTTCGGCACCAAGTATGTGCTAGAAATCCTTTCTGAAATTACTTCTCCCGAAATTGTTTTCAAAATAGTAAACAGCACAACTTTCCCTGGCTGGGGTTTTATGATTGACAATGGGGCAACAACCATCTGGGAAACATGGAAAGAAAGTGATAATACATATTCCAATTGTCATCCCATGTTTGGAACTGTAACAGAATGGTTCTACCGTTGGTTGGCAGGAATAAGGCCCGACCCGGAAAATCCCGGTTTTAAAAAATTCATAATAAATCCTTCTGCTCCTGATGGATTGGAATTTGTGAATTGTAAATATAATTCTCCTTTCGGAGAAATAATTTCCAACTGGAAAAAACAACCGGATGCAATTCAATTCGAAATAACTATTCCTGCAAAAAGTAGTGCAAACATAATTTTACCAGTCAGTCAGTCACAAAATATTGCAATCAAATCGAATGACAGAAATTTTAATCCTGAAAAAATAGAAAGATTAAAAACCGGGAATTTTGAACTGGGCGAAGGGGAATATTTAATTACTGTTTCTTCAATTGATTAAAACAACTCAAAATTGGAAAAGTCATCTTTAGAAGCAGTGATTTCTTCTTGAAGATCTAAAAGATTGTACAGTGGCCAATAGTTTATGATATGCTTTTATTCTAACCTTTATTAAATGAATTGTAAAGATTATTTTTGAGAGGAATCCACTTTAGAACATTTTAAAATTTCACCTAAATACTATCTTAAATGAACCGAAGAGACTTTTACAAAATCGGTGGCATGCTCGGATTGAGCCTGATAGCCACGAAAGAGGTATTGGCCGGCAGTTCTGAAAACGCAACTGAACCAGGATTTTACAAGGAAAAAGCAAAAAAACTTCCGGCCCGTGAATTTGATGTTGTAGTGGCAGGAGGAGGAACCGCCGGAGTAATTTGTGCTATTGCTTCGGCCCGAAACGGAGCTCGCACTGTGCTGGTCGAGAACAAGGGCTATGTTGGTGGTGTAGCAGTTGAAGGGGGCACAGCTCTTCATAGTTTCTTCAATTTATGGAAAGCTTTTCCCGGAGTCAAAAAAAGGCAATTAGTACGAGGAATTCCGGCTGAAATGATTGAACGGCTTACCTCCCGTGGCGGTGCCACTGGTTATGCCGAAATGGAAAAACATTTTGCATACGATTCGGTTTGTACTGCAATCGATACAGAGATGTATAAACTCAACGCCCATGAAATGCTTGACGAGGCAGGGGTGTATGTCTGTGTGAACACATTGCTGGCTGGTGCAGTTATGGATGGCAACCATGTAAAAGGAGTAATTCTGGAAAGCCGTTCTGGACGTGAAGTGATTTATGCCAAATCGTTTGTTGATTGCACCGGTTATGCCGATTTGGCTGCCTATGCAGGTGCTACATACACCGAACCAAACGATTATGCAGTGGTAAATAGCATGGGGCTGGGGAATGTGGATATAGAAAAATATTACAATTTTCTATCTCAAAAGGATGCTGTACACCAGTTGGCTTATGGGGTCCGTAGCGGGGAGCCAGGCAGAATCATTCGTCTGGGCTCTGAAGGTTCAACCGGTTACCCTGAAGATTTTATAAAAGGGGCTAATGAGATTGGCATGTCGGCTATTTCAACAACTACACAAGACAACTACCTCATGTTTATTAAAATGAACATGAAACTCACAAAAAGTCCAACCGACCGCGACACTGTGGCTAAAGCCGAACTGGAACTCCGAAAACGTATGCAAAAAGGCGTTGAACTTTTCCGGGCACACATACCAGGGTTTGAAAAAGCTTTTATTACCCGTACAGCTCCCTCATTGGTTATCAGGCGGGGAAGACTGATTGCCTGCGATTATGATATCACACATGATGATGTTCTGAACGGAAAACACTTCGATGACGATGTGTTTGTGTATGGCTTTCACGACATGGCTCCCAAGTATCAGGTAAAAAACGGAGGCAGTTACGGAATCCCTTACCGTGCATTGTGTGTAAAAGGAATTGAAAACCTGTATGTTTCTGGAATGATGATTACATCTGACCATAATGCACATATGTCTACAAGAAATACGGTTAGCTGCATGGGTCAGGGACAGGCATCCGGAACCGCTGCTGCTTTATGTGCACTAAACAATTTCAGTTCGCGTACTCTGCCATACAAATCATTACGTCAGGCATTGGAAAAAGGTGGGGTGTATTTTGAGTAATCAACACATTTTTTCATTTAAATACTACCTAATTAGTCAACCCTTAATTAGTCCCTATATTGTTGATGACTAATAATATAAGTTTGTATTAATGTTTGTCATTTTGCAAGCTTTTTGGTAGCTTCGTTAAAAAGCTTGCAAAATGATAGGCAAAACTGACAACAATCCGCAATTGAACGTCTTCCGTATTCCATTGGTGAGTGTGATAAATATGAAGCACGAGTTAGTTGAACTAGCTCAGAAAATAAAATGGAAATCAGTAGAAAAGGATTTCACGCCTTACTATGCTGATATGGATCGTCCGGCAGTGCCAGTACGGAAGATGGTAGGCTGTATGCTTCTAAAGCAGATGTACGGTCAATCAGACGAAGCCTTAGTTGATCGGTGAATCAAAAATCCATACTGGCATTACACCAGATTCGCTCTTTAGCAGGAGCGCCAACAGGGACAATGCTTGCAACTGTTTTTTATTTAATATTGCATTATGAAGTCGCCTGCCAACAACAAACCCCCTACCCCAATCCGCAATGTTGATGAGCATGATGTAATTTTTGCAAGGATGAAGCTTAAGGCAGGTACTCCCGACTGGGATAAATACTACTCCACACATCCTGTGAAGGCGCAGAATGACGCGAAGGCCAGGGTGCTGCCCGGGTTACTCTCTGAGGATGGAACAAATTTCCATCCACTTAACTTTCCTGCTGCTGATGCCAACTTTAATCTCATAGAGTATCTCCGGAAGGCAATAAATCACCCGGTAGCAGACAAAATAAGCGGCCTCACCCGAGAGGCACTGACGAAATATGTTAAAGGGTGGACCCGCTATCTGGGAACTCACTCAACAGGCATAACAGAGTTGCAGGAGTACCACCTTTATACTACTAAAGGAAGAGGCCCTGATAAAGGCAAAAAGATAATATTGAAGCACAAATATGCCATAGCCTTCACTGTTGAGATGGATTATGAAATGGTTCAGTCGGCGCCGGGATCTCCGGCAGTTTTTGAGTCATCACAACAATATCTGCACAGCGCCAACATAGCCCTTCAATTGGCTCTTTTCTTGAAAAAACTGGGATACGACAGTCGTGCACATATTGATGGCGACTATGAAGTTATCTGTCCGTTAGTGGCCCGCGATGCCGGTCTGGGAGAGATAGGCCGTATGGGACTGCTCATGACACCCCGTCTGGGTCCACGGGTAAGGATAGCTGTGGTTACAACTAATGCGCCGCTGATTCCAGATAAATACCGCCCAGGCAGGAATCTGATTGAATTCTGCAATGTTTGCAGGAAGTGTGCCGATTGCTGCCCCGGAAACTCAATACCCACAGGTGACATGCAGGAAATCGACGGGATAATGCGATGGAAAATGGACTCTGACTCTTGCTACCACTACTGGTGCACCAGTGGCACCGACTGTGGACGCTGCATGTCTGTTTGTCCGTTCAGCCACCGTAATAACCTTTTCCATAATTCAGTACGATTGATGATAAAATACTCCAGACTTTTCGCCCGCCTTGCATACCATGCTGATGACCTGTTTTATGGCAGGAAACCAAAACCAAGATCCGCTCCCGAATGGATGAGACTCTAAAAGTTACTAACACTATAAGACTCACATATAATACTATATCCTGATTAGTAAATCACAGACAATATAGCCTCTAAGTTAATTGTCCCGTAATCCTACTACAACTGAAGAGTTGAAAATCTGTCCGAGACCATCGACGATACAGAACAGGTTCAAGCCAGGTCCACGCTCCTCTTTCCGTTTGTTTCCGACGCTTTCCCGCTAACAACAGACGTGTGCAGACAGAAACATGAAAATATTTAACATGAGGGCAGTCAGTTTGGTTGAATTCTTTTTCCTATTTTCGAGGCTTTTAATGAAAACATGATCAGCCCTGAACGACTCCTGCTCCTTTGGTTGTTTTTAATTTCCGGAGAAATAGTGCTTTATTCACAGGAGAAGCCTGTGAACCGGGATAAATACCGGATTAACATATCACATACCGGCGAGACAATGAAGATCGATGGGGTGTTGAATGAGCAATCGTGGCAGAGATCAGAAACAGCTGAGAATTTTACACGTGTGACCCCGGTCGATACAGGTTATGCGATCGCACAAACAACTGTTGTGATCACTTACGATAAATCTAATTTATATGTCGGGGTTGTCTGCTATGATCCCACACCCGGGAAAAGGCCTGTGGAATCCCTCCGCAGGGATTTTGAGTTTGTCAAAAATGATAACTTCAGGATACACATCGATACCTACAATAACTTTACCAACGGATATGCCTTCGGGGTTTCTGCAGCAGGAGCACAAGCCGACGGAGTGATAAACAACGGTTCACAGTCGAGCTTTACCTGGGATACCAAATGGAAATCTGCAGTAAAGAGCTACGACGACCGTTGGGTGGCTGAGATGGCCATCCCTTTCCGCAGTCTCCGATATTTTGGTGGAGAGAAAGAATGGGGGGTCAACTTTGGCAGACTCGATCTTAAAACGAATGAGAAATCAGCATGGGCTCCTGTCCCGCGCCAGTTTCCACATAACTCCCTGCCATATGCCGGAACGCTGGTATGGGATAAACCCCTTGATAAAGCAGGATTACGGCTATCCGTCATCCCATATGCCACCTCAAAAGTCATAAAAAATACTGAAGCAGGTGAACCCGCAAAATGGAAATGGAATGCTGGCCTTGATACTAAAATGATATTGTCAACATCAATGAACCTCGATCTGACTGTCAATCCAGATTATTCCCAGGTTGAGGAAGACAAGCAACAGACCAACCTCGATCGGTTTGAATTGTTCTATCCGGAAAGACGGCAGTTTTTTCTTGAGAACAATGACCTCTTTGCCAATCTCGGGAACAGTCAGGCTCAGCCCTTCTTTTCAAGACGGATCGGACTTGATGTTCCCGTTAATTTCGGGGGCAGACTGACAGGAAGGATTGGCAATAAGTGGAGAATCGGGATGATGGATATGCAGACGGGATCAAAAGACGAAAACCCGTCAGGCAACTACGCGGTTGCTGTCCTGCAGCGTGAGATATTCAGCCGCTCCAGCATTGTGGGATTTCTTGTAAATAAGGAGATCACACAATCATACAACGATACGGCGTTCACCGGATACCGTTACAACAGGGTGGCAGGACTTGAATATAATTTTGCTACTGCAGATAACCGGTGGCAGGGCAAAACATTCTTTCACCAGTCATTTTATCCGGGAGCTGATAAAGACGCTGCTGCTTTCTCGGGAAATATCGGCTATTTCTCCCAATACCTGAAAGCCTCCATCAACCAGTCCTGGATAGGATCGGACTATATTGCCGAGGCGGGTTATATCAGAAGGACAGGTCTCTATGAGATTTCACCTTCGTTCAGCTACCTGTTCTATCCATCACATTCAGGAAGGATCATCAGTCATGGTCCGGGTGCCAAATTCAATGCGATCTTCGATCCGGAATTCAACCTTACGGACCGGGAAACAGAACTTTCATACACAATAGAATGGAAGAATAAAAGCCAGCTTTCAGTCACCATGGATGAAGAATTCGTTAAGCTCGGAAATGATTTCGATCCTACCAATACCGGCGGAGAGAAACTTGCCGCAGGGGATCAGTTTCACTGGAAAACTGCACGGGCGGGATATGTCTCGGATGCCCGTAAATTATTCTACTACACACTGAATGCAGGAATCGGGGAATATTATAACGGAAATCGCTGGCAGGTAAGCGGACTGATTAACTACCGGGTGCAGCCATACGGGAGCATCGGTATGACGATGAATTATAACAACATCTCATTACCCCTGCCTTACAACAGTGCGAAGCTTATCCTTGTGGGACCCACACTGGATATAACTTTCACAGACAAAGTATTCCTCACCACATTCGTCCAGTATAACAACCAGATCGATAACCTGAATATGAATATACGCTTCCAGTGGCGGTTTGCACCCGTGTCGGATCTGTTTATCGTATACACAGGGAATTCCTATACCGAAAATTTCACGAATAAGAACCGGGGCCTGGTAGTCAAGTTATCTTACTGGTTTAACTGACTACGGAATTGAAGCCTTTGTTCACCTTCTTCTGCCTTCGGTCATACATCTTCGAACTTCAATCGGGATCCTGATCATGGATAAGATACTTCCACAATTTCAAACACAACATCTTTCCTGTCTTGCTTAAAAGTAACCTTGTCTCCGACTTTTTTGTTTATCATTATTCTGGCTAAAGGAGAAAGAAATGAGATCTTGCCTTTGGCAACGTCTGCCTCATCAACACCCACTATCTGAAAAACCTGAATCTTGGCTGTGGCCACAATTTTAAGTGTCACTGTTGCTCCGAACCTGACTTCAGCAGCGGGCTGGCCTTCAGGATCGATGATCCTGGCATCGGCAATCCTGTTTTCAAGCAGTTGCAGCTTTGCATTGATGAAATTCACCGCAATCCGCTTTTCATTTTCGTTAGTGGCAACCACATTATCTCTCTCATTAATCAGCAGCTGCTTTTCAGTTAAAAGCTGTTCCATACCGGCCTGTGTGACAAAATTCGGCACTCCTTCCGGCAGATAGGCCCTCTGCGGCACCATCGGAACTTCTTCCTGATCTCCTTCCCTGACAAATCCCCTGCTCATAAATTGCGGAGTTAGTCCACTAAATTATTCAAAATAGCTCAGACTTTGAAGATTCTATTCAGATTTCCGGCTGGAATAATTCGGCAGGTAATTCCCCTTCATCTCCCCGCAAGGGTGGCTTAACCCGAGACTTCGGCGGAACAAGGCCGGGAGGGATCCCTAAAGGGCATAATTTGTATCGCTTATCGTGTATTTTTTATCCATTATCCTCTTTTAATAAACCTATTTTTTTAATTAATTTATCTTGTATATATTTCAATTTTAATCAATTGTATTTGGATTTTTGACGATTTTTTTGTAACTTTCAAACATGTCCATTGAAATTTGTAATTAAACAGACAAAACATTTTATAATGGATTGTAAGTCATGGTTAGAAAAGTTGAATTCTTAAAAACTAATGATTATGAAAACCTTAGCCAAATTGGGTATTTTATTTGTTTTGATAAGCCTCTCTGGCTGCAAATACAAAAATGAAGCACTTGAACTTCAAAAGCAAAATCAGGATTTGACGATTCAATTGGCTGCAAGCGATTCCTTATCGGGTGTTTTTCATTCAACACTAAAGGACATTGAGGCAGTCTTTGACAGTATCATTCCGACAGATGATGGTCTGGGAACAACTCCGGCTGAAGGGGAATTAACAATGAAGCTGACCAACAAACTAAATGAAATAAATGATTTATTAATTGAAAAAGAAGAAAATTACAAGGCGCTAAATTACAGGCTTATCAATTCAAATAAGAAGGTTTCGGAAATGTCTGCGAAACTTGAAGAACTGAACAGTGAAGTCGCAGAAAAGGATTCCATCATCTTAAACTTAAACCAGAACATTGACAACCTTGAAAAGCAGATCGCGGATCAATCCTCCCGGATTGAATCAGTAATTCAGGAAAAACAAGTATTAAATGAAGTACTTGAAAATAAAACCAATACAATAAACTCAGCCCATTATATTGCAGGCAGCGCAGACGAACTACTAACCAAGGCAATTATTGAAAAAACCGGTGGCTTTCTTGGCTTTCTGGGACGAGTTAATAAGTTAAATCCGGAACTCGATAAAAACCTACTGCAATTGATAGATATAAGAGAAAAAACAGCTTTTACTCTGAATGCCGAAAAGAAAAAAATTGAAATTATCACCAGTCATCATCCTGCAAGTTATGAGCTGAATGAATCAAATACAGGAACATCCGTACTTACCGTCACTGATACTGTGGAATTCTGGAGGTATTCAAAATACCTTGTAATTACATACTAATCAAAGTTGCTGGCTTTGCCCTCTGAAGCTTTAGCGAAAGAAGGTTACTGGCTTTGCCCTCTGAAGCTTTAGCGAAAGAGGGTTGCTGCTTGTTCCATGCTGACCGCTGATAGCTGACAGCTGACCGCCAATTAGCGACAGTCCCCCGGTAGCTGGCAACGTATTTATATTAATCGAAAACTAAAAATATTTTAAAAATGAAAACACTGGCTTTACTAATTGACAAAATTGACATTTCAAAGGAATTGATACGCTTCGCAGCATTGTTAGGCTTAGATATCAATGCGAAGGTTGATGTTTTGTACCTTCAGGATCCAAAAATTTATGGTACCCATAGTCATATGGGCGCCTCGGGTGCCACGGTTGCTCTATACCCGTCGCAGCTTAAAAATATTGCCAATGAGGTAAAAGAGAAAGTTGCCGGATTAATAAAAGAAATAAAAGCAGAACACCCGGGAATTCCCTCCTTTGAGTATAAATCAGAGATGGGCGTCCCATCAGAAGTAATTAAAGAAAAAGTTGACAGCAATACCTATGACATGGTAATGCTTCAGGGCCGTGATGAGAAAGGTTTCTGGACACAAAATTCTCTGATTATGGATGTTGTCAGAAATGCAGCTTGTCCTGTTTATATCATACATCCTGATTCAAGATATCAGCCTTTTAAAAAAATCATTTATGCCACTAATTACAACGAGGAGGATATAGCAACACTTAAAAGACTGATCGAGCTGGCAAACCCGTTTAATCCTGAAATTCTGGCACTGCACATATCAGATGATGATGAGTTTGAAAGGAAATTGAAAAATGAGGGTTTTGTAAGGATGGTTAGTGAAAAAGCAGGCTACGACAAAGTTTCTGTTAAGATGATAGCGAACGAAGATGGAAAAGATGCTCCCGAAAGCCTTGTAAATGAAGCTGAAAATGCAAAAGCTAACCTCATCGTGGTTTTGAAAGAAAACAGAAACTTTTTTGAGCGTCTGTTCAAAAGCAGTTTTACAGCAAAACTGATTGAGAGAACTCAATTGCCAATACTGGTATTCCACAAGGAAAAGTAACCTTTTCATAGTACCGCTGGGACCTGGATCCCCCTTCACTATCCCATCTCCGGGTCACAGCTCGAAATAATGAAAATGGATTACTACACTTTAGGAGGTGAGACATGAGTACCGGGAGTCGATTTCCCGACAGGAGGGTGGTGAAAAAACAGAGGGTTGCACCTGATCAAAATGCTTGATTTAAAGAGTTTCGTACCCTGAAAATTGTAACAGATCAAGCTTGATCAGTTCCCAGTGCTTGCCCATTAAGCAAACCGGATCAAAGTCCCCATCCGCTTTTTCAAAGTTTGAAAAACCTGATAGAATTTGTTTTGGGTCATGGCAGTAAGGATATCGCTGCTTATGGAAAGCTATCATCTCTCCGATTGAATAATCATCCATTAGTTCATGTATATCCCAAAAGTCCTTTTTTCTGCCGGCACCTGAAATCATTTCAATTTTCATCGCAATAATATCCTCAATAGAAGCTAGTCGAATTCCATCCAGTGAAACTTCATTCCGGACAAATTTTTCATCAGAATAGAATATATCCAGTTTCACACATTCATCTTTGTTGTTTCCTGCAAAATAAGATTTCCCCGCACCAATTACTTCAGCATTAGTGGTATCAACATAAGGAAACATTCTGCGAAGAAACTGATCTATCAGATTAAAATCGATTGAGCCATATTGAGCATCAGAGAAAAGATCAATGTCTGCCGATACCCGGTGCCCCCTGTACAGACTGAGGGCTGTACCTCCAACTAATCTGAACTTCTTTAATTCTGCTGCTCCCATTAGAGTTTTAAGGATACTTAGCAAAAAAGAACTGACAGTAATATAATGAAGGTTACTTATCATACATTTTCTGTATTTTCTTAACATAAGTTATTCCGTACAACCTCATGATTTCATTAAGCTCAGTCTCGTTCCCCCTTTCAAGAACTCTTTTTATAACAGCATCCCTTTGTCCTTGCCAGTCAATGCCTTCAAGTTCTGTATCCCAGAACAATACACGCCTTAATTTAGTAAAATCCGGATGTGATTTATTCTTTTTCTTCTTAATTTCCCTGATGTCATGATAGACCTGCAAAGTCATTAAGAATCCTTCTTCAATACCCAAGGCCTTTTCAATTTTCAATGCAAGGTTTGTGTTCATCCTTCTTTTGCCTTTTATAATTGAACCCAATGTCTGAGGATACTCCTTCAATGAAATTGCAAAAGGCCCTTTATGTAAATTCCGCTTTTTGAGTTCACGCTCAAGAATTAATCCGGGATGAATGCCTTTTATCGTTTCCAGTAATTTTTCCATAATACAAAAGTAAACATTTTTATTTACACATAAATGCTAATTACAAAAAATGAAATGATTTTTGGGAATCAATACTTAAAGTTAGTATTAACTTCTTGTGCGGTAGAAATCCCAATGTATTTACTTAGTGAATCTTAGTGTCATGGCGCCTTAGCGGCATTTATTCTGCCACAAAGACGCAAAGGCACCAAGTTTTTTCCGGCGACGCATTGCTCGTTTGAGGATTGACTGCTTCCTTGCCTGCTGGCTACAGGCCTGATTCAATATCAGTAATTAAAATAAAATAATCCGTAATTTGTATACAAACAGTTTTGCTTTATTTATTCAAATTTGCACGGTAAAATTCAAGAAACCGATATGAGATTTTTTTGTATGCTTTTTTTACTACCAATTTCTTCAGCTCTTTCTGCACAGGAATACTCCAGAACCGTTCATGTTAAGTTTTTAACAGATCACATAAAACTTGACGGGGTTCTTGATGATGCAGCCTGGGAAGAGACAGAAAATGTTTCCGTTTTCTGACTTACTGCCAACTTGTATTTGCTGGTTGCCCTTGCTGCCTTGACGCCTTTATGCCTTTACGCCATTATGCCTTAATGCCTTACCGCCTTTAATTCAACGCCCTGTATTCATTTGGAGTCTGCCCGGTTTCATTCTTAAACATCCTGCTGAAGTGCTGAGGACTTTTAAATCCTAATTCGTATGCAATTTCACTAATGGTTTTACTCCTGTCAAAGATTTTCTCCCTGGCAAGTGTCAGGACCTTTAACTGGATATTTTCCTGGGCGGATTTGCCTGTTTCCTTCTTCAGCAGGTCACCAAAATAATTGGCTGAAAGATGGAGCTTGTCTGCACAATACTTAACTGTCGGCAGGCCAATGGTGTGAACGAGTTCGGACTGGAAATAATGGTCGAGCAACTTTTCGAATCTAGTAAGTATATCCTTGTTTACAAGACTTCGTGTTATGAACTGCCGGTCGTAGTACCTCATGCAATAGTTGAGAAGCAACTCGATATTGTTTGCTATCAGTATCTTGCTGTGTTTGTCAATCGACTGCTTTAACTCATGATCTATGTTCTTCAGGCAGTCCATTACAACCTGCCTTTCCCTGTCAGATAGATGCAGGGCTTCATTGGCCTCATAGGAGAAGTAAGTGTACTTTTTAATATTCTGACCCAGCGAAGTTCCCCGTATCAGATCGGGATGAAAAAGCAGCCCCCATCCTTTAGGCTGGACAGTCACCGGGTTTGTTTCCTATTCCTACTATCTGACCGGGAGCAATAAACACGAGTGTGCCTTCCTGGTAATCGTAATAATTACACCCGTATTTCAAATCGCCGCATTTAGCCTCCTTCAGGAAGACACAAAAGAAACCGTAGTGTGCCCTTGCTTCCGGAATGAGCTTCATTTTTGAAAAGTCAATTACACTTACCAGGGGATGAAAGGTCTCAATCCCCCTCATTGTATTAAACTGTGAAATGTTATCCAGTTTTATTATTTCTTCCATTACACTTTATTCATTATTTTCTCAAATGTAAAGCATATTTATCTACAAGATAAACACTGAAATGCATAATCAGTAATCCGGATACAAAAAACAGTAATCCATATAAGTCAACGCCTGAAATTAGTCTCAACTTTGTATCGTAAATAATATATTACATGTAGGTTATATAATTTAGATCTAAATTTATGAGTAAAGCAAAAATTAAATTTCCGGGATTTTTCCAGTTTCTTTCGCTAATCATTTTTACTGTTCTTATTACATCATGTTCTTTCAAAAAAGAAAGCACTGACAAAGGGCCTTTGCTCATTCAGGAACAGGGAAGCTTTGCTGTAGGAGGAACAGTTGTGACCAATCCCGGCACTTTCGATCAGTATAATCAAACCCCTGAAGGACAAACCTTTCATGGCGATCATGCTTATGTTTTTTACCAGATCCCTGCTAAGGCACGCAAATATCCGCTGGTTATGTGGCACGGGATAGGTCAGTTTACAAAAACCTGGGAAACCACACCCGACGGGAGGGAAGGCTATCAAAACATTTTCCTCCGCCGGGGATTCGGTGTCTATCTGATCGACCAGCCAAGAAGGGGTAATGCGGGCCGCAGTACAGCTGCTGCAAGCATTGAACCCACACCTGATGAACAGGGGTGGTTTGGCACCTTTCGTATAGGTATCTGGCCCGACTACTTTGAAGGTGTTCAGTTTGCCCGTGATACAGAGACACTCAACCAGTATTTCAGGCAGATGGTGCCCAACATAGGGCCTATTGATTATAATGTCAATGTAAACGCCATATCGGCCCTTTTCGATAAAACAGGCCCCGCTATTCTTGTAACACATTCCCATTCAGGAGGCATGGGCTGGCTTACAGCAATAAAGAATCAGAATATAAAAGCCATCGTTTCCTACGAACCGGGTAGCGGCTTTGTGTTTCCCGAGGAAGAATTGCCCGCTCCTATCCCGATGGCCGGAGGAATTCTCCCCGCAACCGGAGTGCCATTATCTGACTTTTTGAAGCTTACGGAAATACCAATCATTATTTACTATGGTGATTTTATTCCCGAATCACCAATGGATAATCCGGGGCAGGATGGATGGCGGGCCCGTCTTGAAATGGCAAGATTGTGGAGGGATGCAGTAAACCGCCATGGCGGTGATGTTACAGTGGTTCATCTGCCAGAAATCGGAATTAACGGCAATACCCACTTCCCGTTTTCCGATCTGAACAATATTGAAATCGCCGACTTAATGTCGGAATGGCTTAAGGAAAAAGGACTGGATTAATTAGAAAATCAAATCTCCGAAATTTGTAATTTATTAATATTTAAATAATTATCATGATGAGAACAGCAATAATCAGTTTAGCGATCCTCGATGTTCAGCTCATGCAGCGCTCAGAAACCAGCGGTCAATTCCACCCCGGATGAGCCTGTTATCCAAACCGCATCAGGTATGGTGCGCGGTGTTAAAGAAGGGGATGTGGACGTCTTCAAAGGGATTCCGTTTGCCGCTCCTCCTGTGGGTGAATTTCGCTGGAGACCTCCCCAGCCCGTTACTCCCTGGGAAGGGGTCCGTGATGCAAAAGAGTTTGGACCAACCTGTGCTCAGGCCGGATTTGGCGCCGGACCGGGGGCAATTTCCCAGGGATCATCTGAAGATTGCCTTTATCTCAATGTCTGGAAGCCTGCAGGAGCCAGACAGGGAGCAAAACTGCCTGTTATGGTGTGGATTCACGGCGGGGCATTTGTCGGAGGATCGGGCAATACTTCCGGTAATGGCTTCGCCAGCAAAGGAGTCATCCTTGTAAGTATTAATTACCGTCTTGGCCGCCTGGGTCATTTTGCCTTTCCGGCATTGTCTGCCGAACATCCTGAGGAACCAAAGGGCAGCTATGCATTCATGGATCAGGTTGCTGCCCTCACGTGGGTTAAGCAAAACGTTGCAGCATTCGGCGGCGATCCTAAGAATGTTACAATTTTTGGCTTCTCAGCAGGAGGCGTTTCAATACATTCCCTCATGACAATCCCATCAGCCCGCGGACTGTTCCAAAAGGCAATCGGTCATTCCAGCGGTGGAAGGGATGGTGTTCTGACAGGCAGACCGATCAGCAAGGAAAATGCTTCTCAATACTACCCTGTTTCAGCAGAAACGACAGGAATTAATTTTGCCCTTAAACATGGGATCGAGGGTACAGATGCAGCTGCTCTTGCGAAACTGCGTGCAATGAAAGTCGAAGAGATTGTTGATGGCGGTCAGGAAAATGATGGCCAGGGAGGTCCCCGTATTTACTCTGGACCAATTCTGGACGGGAAACTTGTAGTTGAAAATTCCACGGCTACATATAACGCAGGCAGACATGCAAGAGTCCCCCTTATGATCGGGAATAACAGTGCGGAAATAGGCGGAGCCTTTGTGAATGCAAGCAGTACGAAGGAAGAACTGTTTTCAATGTTCGGCGAACTGAAAGAAGAGGCAAGAGCAGCCTATGACCCTGATGGCACAAAGGATTTTGCAGAGGTTCAGACAAGATTCAACACAGACAAGGTTTGGGGTGAACCTGCCCGTTTTGCAGCTCAATCGGTAGCTGCGAAAGGCGATCCGGCTTACATTTTTCTTTTCTCTTATGTACCCGCTGCAATGAAAGAAAGGATGCGTTTTGGCCCTGGGCACGGTACAGATATTTCTTTTGTGTTCGATAATCTCAGAGTACCTGAAGGAGGAACTGCAGACCCCTCAGACAAAGAAGTAGCAAGGATAATGAATTCTTACTGGGTGAATTTTGCCAAAACCGGCAACCCAAATGGTGACGGCCTTCAGCAGTGGCCGCTTTACAATCCGAAAACAAACCAGATACTCGATGTGCAACCAGATGGTAAACCGGTTGCAAAACCAGATCCAAGGAAGGCAAGACTCGACGTGATTGAAAAGGCAGTGAATGCCGGGGATAAGCTGCAACCAAACGGAATATAACCTGTGCCATGCAGAAATGAAAAATCCTACGATAAATAAAATAAAAAAACAGAAAAAGATTATGTCTTTCAGTAGAATACATCATGTCTGTATTAAAACTTTGACCCTGTTCCTGTCTCTTGGTTTATCTCATATTCTCTCAGGCCAGAAAAATGACAGCACAGTTGCCAGAATAAATAGTTTTGGCGGTGCTGTCACAATTCAAAGCAAAGGTATCTCAACAATTCCAAACCTGACATTAGGGAAACCTGCAGCTGTCTTTGATATGAAAGTCGGGAGAAAACTGACTTTCGAACCTCAGTTCAGGTTTGCTCTTGATGGCAAACCATGGGCAATGGTTTTCTGGTGGAAATACATCGCTCAGATCAGTGACAGATTCAGGTTGGTTTCCTCTGCAAACTATTCCCTTTCATACAAGGAATTGACATTTTATACATCTGAAGGTACTTCACAGGAAATCATAAGGACCACCAGATATCTCGCAGGAGGATTGGAGCCTAATTATCAGGTCAACAAATATTTAGGCGTTGGGGTTTTTCTGTTTTATACCTATGGTGTAGAAAAATTCATAACACGGAACACCTATATGGTTTCGATACGTCCGGGAATTTCAAATATTCCTGTTGCTAAAAATACCACGGCAAGGATCACTCCTGAAGTATACTATCTGAATATGGATGATAAAGATGGAGTTTTTTTAAACGCCAGATTATCTGTCAGCAACAAAAATTTCCCGGTTTCATTGTCGGCACTTGTAAATAAACCGCTGAAATCCAATATTCCGTCAGAGTATGATCTGCTCTGGCATGTTGGAGTGAGTTGGTCATTTGGCAGGAATTATATAGAGGCGCCTTAGGTTTGCCGGGACGTCTGATAAGGTAATCCGGGTTGCTGTTTACTTGTTACTTGTTGCAAGCATTATGACAGTTAGCATTTTAACATTTTTCTATGTATATCAAGATATAAAAGTAATCTGGAAAAATAAAAATATCAGGGAGGAAGGTAATAATGAACTTAAGATTAAGGATTTATTTTTTGATGGTTATGTCTACCGCGATTAGCTTCATAACTTCGGCTCAAACAAGGCCCGCCAATCCTTTTGGACTGGTTTACAGGGATGCCATTACAGAAAATGTGCCCGGCAGGGTGAATATTCATCCGGTAACCTATAAGCTGAATGGAATTGAAATAGCTGCAAATATTTACACACCTGCCAATTACGATCCTTCGAAAGTATATCCGGCGGTGGTGGTTGCCCATCCCAACGGGGGTGTTAAAGAGCAGGTGGCCGGATTATATGCACAGCGTCTGGCCGGATCAGGTTATATCACCATTGCAGCAGATGCTTCGTACCAGGGAGCCAGCGGCGGTATGCCGCGCAATGTGGATAAGCCAGCCTTTCGAATTGAGGATATCCGGGGGATGGCCGATTATATCACCCAGTATGCCGGTGTAAATGCTGACCGTCTGGGTTTGCTGGGTATTTGCGGCGGCGGGGGTTATTCGCTGGCAGCTGCCCAGACCGACAAGCGGTTTAAAGTCGTGGCTACACTCAGCATGTTTAATTCCGGGGTGGTCAGGCGAAACGGATTTATGAATTCCGGACTGGCCACCATCCAGGAACGGTTAAAACAGGCTTCCGATGCACGGGCACAGGAAGCCGCAGGCGGGAAAGTGCTTTATGCTGCTGATAGTCCGATGCCAACGGAAGAAGAAGAACTGGCTAAAATTCCGTATGACCTGTATCGCGAAGGATATATTTACTACGGAAACACCCACAAACACCCAAATTCAACGTTTCGCTATACAATGAGCAGTCTGCTCGATCTGATGGCATTTGATGCTTCAACCAACATGAACCTGATCAACCAGCCCCTGTTGATGATGGCAGGAAGCAAAGCCGACACCTATTACATGACAGATGCTTGTTTCAATAATGCCACAGGAACAAAGGAGAAGGAATTATTCCTTATTCCGGGTGCCACCCACATTCAGACCTATTATGTGCCGGAATATGTTGAACAGGCAATGAAAAAATTAAATGAATTTTTTGGTAACCATTTGTAAAACATCAGACTATGAAAACAACAATTATTGGAAAACTTCTAATCCATTTAAGCCGGTTAATGGTAATAGTTTTACTATTTGGCAGCATCAATCCTGTTAATGCTCAAGGGACCAGGGCCAATGTACCAGCTTTAAAACTTAACAATGGAATGGTAATGCCCCAGTTGGGAATTGGCACTTTTGCAATCACCTACGAACAGGCCAAGGCAGCATGTCTTGAAGCGTTCAAAAATGGTTTTCGAAAAGTGGACTGCGCCACCGCGTATCGTGTAGAGGGAGCCGTTGGTGAGGCAATGAAAGAGAGCGGTATTCCGCGTGAAGAGTTCTTTATTGCCAGTAAATTATGGGTTTCCGACTATGCAGATGGCAAAACCCTTCAATCAATAGATACAATTTTGAAACGTTTTCAGACAGATTATATCGACCTGCTTTATATCCATCAGCCTATTGGCGACTATATCAATGCCTGGAAAGAGATGGAAAAGGCAGTTGCATCAGGAAAGGTACGCGCGTTGGGAATCAGTAATTTTGACGCCAGTAAGGAACGCTTCCATGCGATCGTAGATAACATGAAAATTAAACCTGTCGCGCTGCAAATCGAATGTCATCCCTATGCCCAGCGTAATGACATACGAGAGTGGGTAAAACCTTACAACATAATTATAGAGTGCTGGTATCCGCTGGGACATGGAGACAAGGGATTGTTATCCGATCCGGTGATTAAAAAAATCGCTGATGCACATGGGAAAAGCATAGTACAGATTATACTCCGCTGGCATATTCAGGAAGGTTTCTCAGCAATACCAGGTTCAACAAATCCCGCTCATATCAGGGAAAACATCAGTATTTTCGATTTTGCATTGAGTGATGAGGAAATGACGACCATGCGTTCGCTGAACCAGGACAAACGCTTCTTCAATATGTCTATAGAACAGCTTGACAGAATGGCTACACGCAGGTTCTGAAAGACTAATAGAAAGTACATCAATTTAATCTAATCTTAATCTGTTATGTCCAACCGGAGAGTAAGTTCAATAATTGTGGCAGCATTTTTTTTAATCTGTCATCTCAGCGCACAAAATGAAATGAGCTCAATTCAGACTTTAACAGAAGGTCAGCAGAGTATTATTCTTATTTCAGCTTACACCGCCATGGGCGAACTGCAGGATTTAAAATCTGCACTGAATAAAGGACTGGATGCCGGACTGACCGTCAACAAAATCAGGGAAATAATCACTCACCTGTATGCTTACTGCGGATTTCCCCGCAGTATTCGCGGATTACAAACCTTTATGGAAGTACTGGATGAACGCAAGGCAAAAGGAATCAACGACATCAAGGGTGCCGAAGCATCTCCGGTAAAAAATTCTGCAAGTAAATATGAACGGGGGAAAAAGGTACTGGGCGAACTCACACTTACGCCTCAGGACAGGCCATTATCAGGTTATAATGCTTTTGCTCCCGCAATCGATACCTTTCTGAAAGAGCATTTGTTTGCCGATCTGTTTGAACGGGATGTACTGACCTATGCCGAACGGGAACTTGTAACTATCTCAGTCCTCAGCTCAATCGGAGGAGCAGAACCAATGCTTCGCAGTCATTTAACCATTTGTCTGAATGTTGGTTTAACCCCTGCCCAGTTGAAAGAATTTGTGGATGTCATCAGATCTGGTCCGGGTGAAAAGGAAGCCGGCGCAGCTCAGACAGTTTTAAACGAAGTTCTCGGAACCGGGCAACCTGCTGCGGTTTTTGAAAAAGGTGAAAAAACAGACAGCAAAAACTTTAGCGGTACAGTGTGGATTAACATGATGGGGGCAACCAGCTCAGCAATGAATGTCAGCTATGGCAATGTAACCTTCGAACCCAAAGCAAGAACAAACTGGCACTCGCATCCTGGCGGTCAGATACTGCTTATAACCGGGGGTAAAGGCTATTACCAGGCCCTGGGAGAACCTGCCCGGTTATTACAGAAAGGTGATAAGATGGAAATCCCGCCAAATGTTGTGCACTGGCACGGCGCAGCTCCCGACAGTGAATTTTCACATATTGCCGTAAGCCTTAATACAGACAAGGGAGGAGCAGTCTGGCTGAAACCTGTTACTGATGAGGAATACGGCAGAATTAAATAGGACACCACAGGAAATGCAAAAGGTAATACTGAATAACGGAACAGAGATGCCCGTATTAGGATTTGGTGTTTTCCAGATACCTGAGGGGGAATGTGAAAAAAGTGTCCTTGAGGCCATTGAAACGGGTTACCGGTTAATCGATACGGCGGCTTCTTATTTGAACGAACCTGCCGTTGGAAATGCCATCAGAAAGAGCGGAGTGGCAAGGGAAGACTTATTTATTACAAGCAAACTCTGGGTTCAGGATAGTGGCTATGAAAACACAAAAAAGGCATTCGAGAAATCGTTAAATAAACTTCAGTCAGACTATCTGGATCTATACCTTATTCATCAGCCTTTCGGCGATGTTCACGGTTCATGGAGAGCGATGGAAGAATTATACAGGAATGGAAAGGTTAAAGCAATTGGCGTCAGCAACTTCCATCCCGACCGTGTTATGGATATTATAGCTTTTCATGAGGTTGTTCCTGCAGTGAACCAGATTGAAATTAATCCTTTCCATCAGCAGACTGAAGCTCAGAGATTCCTTGTAGAAAATAAGGTTCAGCCTGAATCATGGGGACCTTTCGCCGAAGGTAAAAATGATTTATTCCATAATCCTTTACTGGTTTCCCTGGCAGGCAAATATAAGAAGTCAGTTGCCGGTATAATATTGAGATGGCTGATACAAAGAGGTGTTGTAGCGATACCCAAATCAGTTAAAAAAGAAAGAATAAAAGAAAACTTCAATGTCTTTGATTTTGAAATTGATCCTGCAGATATGCTTGCCATAAGATCACTCGATACCAGGACCAGTGCCTTTTTTGATCACAGGGACCCTGAGATAGTAAAATGGATGGGCAGCAGAAAACTTGATATTTAATCTTCGGATTATTGATAAAAAACATTTTTGAAATTAAAAATTTTATACTTATGAAAACATTATTTACAGGCTTGTTCTTAATCATCCTGGGTTCGCAATTAACCTTTGCACAGAATCCTGCCGCCCAGAGCTTCACTAAAGAAGAGCAGGAAATAGTCACTCTCTCCAGGGACAAATGGCAGTGGATGGCAGACAAGAATGTGGATCCATTGAATGACCTCTTCCATGAAAAATCCATGTTCGTACACATGGGAGGATCATGGGGCAAAACCCGTGAAATTGACGTTATCAAGAGCGGCGGGATATGGTATAAAAAAGCTGACGTGCATGAAATAATCGTGAATTTTGTTGATAAAAACACTGCGATCCTGCTGAACAGGATAACACTCACAGCAGAGGTTGGCGGTAACGAGGTTATAAGCCACTTCATGGTTACGGAAGTATATGTCAGGCCTGAAGGCAGTTGGAAACTAGGTTCATTGACATTCAGCAGGCTCAGTGCACCCCCACCACAACAATAATAAGGTGGTGAGGAGATTTCGGTATAATGTATGTGTTTGAAGGTCAAAAAGAATAACATGTTGACTTAGAGATGGAGAGATGGGCAGAAATTGATTCGTTTTTATCCACTGTTTTTTCGTTTTAATATATCTGGAGACAAACCAGCAATTGATCTATTTACCTTTATTAAAAAATAATAACAATGAGAAGAAAAAATCTACTTTACATTACGGTTGTTTTATTAATCTGCAGCAATCAGATAAATGCGCAGGATTGGCCCCGGTTCCTTGGACCAAACAGTAACAGCAATTCTCCCCAGAAGGGTCTTCTGCGTTCCTGGCCTGAAGCAGGCCCTGCCGTTCTTTGGACAACAAATGTAGGTCCCGGTTACGGCGGCCCTGTAATCCAGGCAGGAAAAGTATACCTGCTCGACAGGGACGATAACACGGGCGATATTATGAGGTGTTTTGATTTTAACACCGGAAAGGAATTATGGAAATACAGTTATAACGCACCGGGATCAGTTTCATATCCGGGGTCTAGAAGCGTTCCGACAATCGATGGCAACAGGATCTATTCCTGCGGCCCTTACGGTGACCTGTACTGCATCGACATCAATACCCATAAGCCGCTATGGAACAAAAACATAATGAAGGATTTCGGCGGAACTAAACCTCCTGTTTGGGCTATATCCCAATGCCCGCTTATTTACGGCGATCTGCTTATAGTATCCTACTCGAAGGATCCTAATTCCGGACTGGTTGCCTATAATAAAATGACCGGAGCCATCGTATGGAAGACTGAAGCCATCGGAAATGAAACTTATGCCAGCCCTTCTATTGCTAAGATTTCAGGAGAAGATCATCTCGTGATGATATTTTCATCCACTAATACCTTTATGCACAAGGAAGCCCCCGTAACCAAGGGAAAGATACTCGGCATGAAACCACAGACAGGTCAAATCCTCTGGGAATACACTAACTGGGAGAATATGATTCAGACAGGTCCGGCTTTTGATGCAGGTGAAAACAGAATCCTTGCAGTGGGAGGATATGAACTGGGAACGGCAATGATAAAAGTCGGGAAAAAGGCAGATGGCAGCTATACTGTAACAGAACTTTTCAGACATAATGATTTCGGCGATCATACAAAATCTCCAATATTGCACAACGGTTATTTCTATGCCCAGTTCTCTACAAACAGTAAACGCGATGGTCTGGCCTGTATGGACATGAATGGAAAGGTTATGTGGAAAACGATGCGTAACCCGCTTTTTGATAAAGGCAGCATGATACTGGCCGACGGTCTGATACTGGCTACAGATGGCAATAAAAGCCTGTATCTCATACAGCCTGATCCTTCAGGATTCAAGCCGCTGGCTTCAGCCGAGATGCTTGAAATGGGTCAGAACTGGGCTCCGATAGCGCTTGTCGATGGAAAATTATTAATCCGGGATCAAAAACAGCTGAAATGTGTTAAGGTTACCAAATAAATAAAATCCCAGTTATCATGAAAAACAGAAAATTAAATACAACGCTGATTCTTCTGTTAGTCAGCACATTTATTATTCAGGCGCAGGACTGGCCTCAGTTCCTAGGACCAAACAGGAACAGCACCTCCGCTGAAAAAGGTATTCTGCGGTCATGGCCTGCCGCCGGTCCTGAAGTTCTCTGGACCGTAAACGTTGGGCCGGGTTACGGCGGACCGGTTATCAAGGACGGCAAAGTATATTTTCTTGACAGGGATGACAAGACTGGTGACATCATGAGATGCTTTAGCCTGTCAGACGGTAAAGAACTTTGGAAATTCAGTTATGAGGCACCCGGATCCGTTATGTTCCCCGGATCCCGGAGCGTGCCGGCGGTGGATGGCAAATATGTATATTCCTGCGGCCACAACGGTGATCTCTACTGCATAGATATCAATACTCATAAACCTGTCTGGAACAAGAACATCTGGACTGACTTCGGGGGAACTAAACTTCCAATATGGGCAATCACTCAAAACCCCCTGATTTACGGTAATCTTGTTATTGTTTCAGCCCAGGCCCCCGAAGCCGGTGTGGTTGCATATGATAAGCTTACCGGTAAAATGGTATGGAAAACACCATACCTCGGAAATGAATCCTATGCCAGTCCTTCAGTCGTAAAAATTGACGGGAAAGATCATATTGCAATTGTAGTTTCCTCGACCAATCCTGTCGGGAATCGCGGTTTACCCCAGACCCCGGGCAGGGTTGTCGGTATGGAGCCGTCGTCAGGAAAGATCCTCTGGGAATACAATGACTGGTTATGTCATATCTCAGTACCAAGCGCATATGATGCCGGCGAGAACAGGGTGCTTGTTGTCGGTGGATACGAACATGGAACTGTGATGCTGAAAGTCACGAAAAATGCAGATGGCAGCTACGGTGTCAAAGAGCTTTTCAAGCATAACGAGTTCGGTGATCATACCAAACCGCCGATAATGCATAATGGGTATTTCTATGCACAGTTCACTACCAACAGCCGCCGCGATGGGCTTGTCTGTATGGATATGGATGGAAAGATCATGTGGAAAACAACTAGAGATCCGCTCTTCGATAAGGGCAGCATGATCCTGGTCGACGGAGTGATCCTGGCCACGGACGGAAGGAGATCATTGTACGTTATTGAGCCATCACCTGAAGGTTTCAAGCCTCTTGCATCTGCCGAGGTGTTTGCAGAGGGAGAAGCATCAGCAAATGATCCGATGGCCTCAAGGATCGGAGGAACAACTCAGAACTGGGCTCCGATTGCGCTTTCGAACGGCAGACTGCTGATCAGGGATCAGAAAAGGCTGATGTGTGTGAGGGTTGCAAAATGAGTACAAGAAATCGCCAGTTACTTTTTTCGACTCGTAAATATTTGGTTCTGGTTTAACCACGGGTTTCACTGAGAACACGGGTAAAGCACGGATTGTCTCAAATAATAAAATCCGTGGTTTTATCCGTGATATCCGTGGTGAATAAACGGTTCTGGTTTAACCACGGGTTTCACGGAGAACACGGGTAATACACGGATTGTTTCCAATAATAAAATCCGTGGTTTTATCTGTGAAATCCGAGGGATCACTGGTAAAAATATTGTTCTGGTCCCGACTTGTGACAATCAGTGCGTCAGGTATGTATACAGGCTCATTTTATACCAAACTGATCGAGTCCCGATAGCTATCGGGATGACGGCAGGAATGGCGGAACTGATTGTATTCTTTTAAGCCAATATCGCCGATTCATAAACATTTCATCATGTTTTAAATCATTTTAATCTCAATATGGTGTTTAATATGCAGATATTCAATGGTATAACTTTCCCCTCCTTCTCAAGGAGGGGTGGCCCGGCTACTGCTTTTTGTACCGGACTGGGATTTACTTCCGGGCCAGGGTGGTTATTGCCATGGAGAGTAGTTTAACAAGAATTAAGAACATTTATCCTCTCCTTTAAATGCATTTCTTATTTCTTGAAGTATGTATTCAGGATCCTGAAATACCAACCTGTTTTCAAATCATTACAGTAAGGCCGGGACACTCAGGAAACTTGTCCCTTATTTTGTCTTTTTCAATCCGGATATAATCACCATGAGGTTCACCTCAACCACCCCGGCCCGGGACCGAATTCCGGCCCGTACAAAACTACTGCCCGTGCCACCCCTCCTTCGAAAGGAGGGGAAACTTACGAGATTATAGATCAGCCTGTTAAAGATACACTAAATACCTGATTGGCACCGAAATCCTCTGAACTTATTCTAAAGTCGACAAGCCTCTTTCAAAGCTAAGAACAAAAATATGCGTTAGTGCGGTAGAACCCAATTTTAAGATTTTTTACTAATCATATTCAGTATGTTATAAAATAAAACCGCACTAATTTAACGAGACGTCACAAGTCAGGAAATAATAAAATCCGTGATTTAATCCGTGGGATCCGTGGTAAATATATTGTTCTGGTTTAACCAGTCGCGGAGAACACTGGTAATGGATGGATTGTATCAAACAATAACATCCGTGAATTAATCCGTGAAATCCGTGGTGAATCAATTCACGGAGATCAATATTCTTAATATAAATGCTAAGAAATTTGTAATTTATCTCTCCGGACTCTAACTGGAATAACCTTATGAATTCTTTATTTAAACAATAGTATCCTATCCACACTAATAGTCAGAAGTCAGGAATTTTCATTCAATTTATCCGACCTGATAAGAGATCATATTTCGGGTGACTGAATTTTACAAGCAATCGGTTGAATTTTTTTGCATTTTTTGATTTTTTTGCTGAGTATCCTGCTACTTTTGTTTAGATCCAGCTTCTTTGATACTTTGAGGAAACAACAAATATTAACCTGATAACTCACCTTTCTAAAATTTTGCAGAAATGAAAAAAAACAGAATCCTTGTTGTTCTCTTGATCTTGTCCGGTCTGGTACCGGGAAAGCTCATATCACAGGAAACGGCACTGATCAAGATTGATTTTGACCGTAAGATCGGTGTTATCGATCCGAATATTTACAGTGCTTTCGTTGAGCCTATCCGCACTGTTGTTTATGGCACCATTTATGACCCCTCCTCCCCTTTTGCCGATGAGAACGGTTTCAGAAAAGACTTCACCGGTCTTATCAGGGAGCTAAACATCAGGACACTCCGATGGCCCGGAGGCAACTATGTGGCTTCATACTACTGGGAGGATGGTATCGGACCGAAGGAAAAACGTCCGGCACGACTCGACCTCGCCTGGAATCAGATTGAAAGCAACCAGATGGGAACCGATGAATATGTAAAACTATCAGAACTGATCGGAGCCGAAAACTTTGTCTGTGTCAACGGTGGAACGGGAACACTCCAGGAAGCAACCAACTGGGTTGAATACTGTAATTATGAAAAAGGCACCTGGTACTCCGATCTGAGAAGAAAGAACGGCAATGAAAAACCTTTTGGAATAAAATACTGGGCTCTCGGAAATGAAGTTGATGGTCCATGGCAAATGGCTCAGAAGAGTGTTGAAGACTATGTCCAATGGGCCCTTGAAGCACAGAAGATGATGAACATTGTAGACAGGAACCTCAAATTCATAGCTTCGGGAGCTTCAAACTATAAGCCCGACAACGGCTGGATCGACTGGAACGATTATTTGCTTCAGCACATGGCCGGAAAGATTGATTATATCTCGGTCCACAGATATGCAACTGAAGCTCTGGGCAAAGACAGAAGCTTTTCAGGCATGATGTCACTCGGTATTGATATCGACCGGAAGATTGAAATGGTGCAGGCTCTGATAGAAAAAGGCAACGATGAAAACCGGCACTATAGGCCAATTTACATTTCATTCGATGAATATTCAGGAGGTGGTGACAATCTCACAGGATCGCTGGTCCTGGCCCAGCATCTGAATTCCTTCATAAGGCATGCAGATATAGTTAAAATGGCCAATATCACAATGCTTTCCAGCCTGATAGGCAATTCACCGGAAGGTCATTACAAAAACGCCACTTTCCATACCTTCAACCTGTATTCAAATACCTGCACGGGCACTGCACTGGATGTGCACACGAGCTGTGAGAAATACAGCAACAGCGTGTTTTCCGATGTTCCATATCTTGATGTAACGGCAATACTTAATGACACGAATAAGGTACTGGTGGTTAATGTTGTCAACAGACATGAGACCAATGCCATAACAACTGATATCCTGATGCAGTCCGGATCATTCCAGGGGACAGCACAAGTCAGCGAACTGAATGGTAAAAATCTTACAGCAAGAGGCACCAAAACAGAACCTGCGGTTACAGTAACATCAAGAGAAATTAAGTTCAAGGGAAACACAATCGGCTACAGTTTCCCAGCCCATTCACTGACACAGATCATAATACCAGTAAAATAACTAACCATCATTAATTCAGAACCAAAATGAAAAAGCATCTGACAGCACTTGTGGTGATAGCGGTGCTATCCTTTTCCCAATGTTTTGCACAGACAGAAACGACTATCAAAGACGATTTCAAACCTTCAACACTTAACCAGCCCGGACAGGAGTATCCGCAGGTCAACTCTCAGGGCTATGCACGATTCCGGATCATGGCACCCGAAGCAAAAAGCGTGGTGGTCAGTCTCGGACTGGGCGGTACACGGGGAGGAACTCCCCTCACTAAAAACGAGGACGGCTCATGGACAGGTACCACGGCAGGACCATTGGAGGAAGGCTTCCACTATTACCGTCTGACAGTCGACGGCGGCACCTTTAATGACCCCGGCACCCTGAATTTCTATGGTTCAACACGCTGGGAAAGCGGAATAGAGATCCCTGCACACGATCAGGATTTTTATGCGCTGAATAATGTTCCGCACGGAAGGGTGCAGCAGATACTTTTCCCGTCACCGATCACCGGTACCTCACGCAGGGCATTTGTTTACACTCCCCCCGATTATGACAAGGATCAGTCATCCCGTTTCCCGGTGCTTTACCTGCAGCACGGCTGGGGCGAGGACGAAACTGCATGGAGCAACCAGGGTCGTGCAAACCTTATCATGGACAACCTGATTGCCTCGGGTAAAATCAAACCTTTCCTTATTGTAATGACCTATGGGATGACTAATGATGTCAGGATGGGCGGACTTAAAAATTTCGACATAACGCCTTTCCAGACCGTTCTTCTCGACGAACTGATTCCCTATGTCGATCTTAACTTCCGTACAATAGCCGATCAGCCTCATCGTGCAATGGCAGGCCTTTCAATGGGCGGAATGGAAACAAAGTCCATAACGCTTGCTCGTCCCGATGTATTCTCCCATTACGGGCTTTTGAGCGGCGGAGTATACAGCCCGGAGGAAATTAAGGACAAGTCGAAGGTGAAACTGATATTCCTTAGCTGCGGCAGCTTCGAACGGCCGGAAGGTGTCGTGAATTCAGCAGCTGCATTAAAGGAGGCCGGCATCAATGCTGTATCCTATGTCTCGGAAAATACAAGGCACGAGTTCCAGACCTGGCGACGCAGCCTTTTTGAACTTGCACAGCTTTTATTTCTGTAGGCGCAAGGCTCAGGGCGTAAGGAACTGGTATGAGGTGTGAGGCGTGAGGTGTCAATGCGAAAATATTCGGATGAATTCATGCGAAAATATTCGGATTAACTCATGCGACTGAAAGCAGAGTGACCGCCGTAACACGGCCTTAATCTTTACAGTATAAACGTATGGGTGTATTTCACCATCACTGTCTTTCCAAAGAAGGAAGGTAAAGCAGGCATTGAATTAAGACGGTTGACCCCTCTGAAATCATTGTAAACGATGTAGAAATCATTCCCTTCCCTCGGATTGTACCTTAGCCTGAAATTGGTAATCAGCTCGTCTTCGGTATTCACATACTGAACAAGCGCTGAGGCTGACAGTCTGGTGCTCATCATGTACAATGCCTTCACATTAACCGAATGGATGTTAAGTGAGTTATCGCCTGACCTTTCAGGGAATCTCAAAGCGTTGAATTCATAGGCTGCTTCCATTCTGAAGCTCGAGGAGAGGTTAAAATTTGCCTCGATCTCCGTTCCTTTGCGGTTCCCGTCATAGAACTGCCCCGCATCAAAATCAATTCCCAGGGAAATCTTCTTGTTTTCAGGGGTATTGAATCTTGTTCTGACACCAAAGAATGAATATAATCCGGGGGCAATTATAATGTTATCAGAAATGTTGAAAGGGAACAATACCCCTTCTTCCTGGTATTCTGCATAAGCTCCTCCCCTGAAACCTTTCTTTGTGCTGAATTCAACTTCGGGAGCGATAATCATCGACTCAAGGCCACCGTCTTCAAGCCTGCTGAAGCGTTCAAACCTCACTCCGACTCCGTAATCGAACAATTTTGAGTCTTCCCCCGGGAACCAGCCATGCCTCAGATTTGTATTGATACCCTGAACAGCTTCCATTCTTACAAACCCTATGCCCGGACTGAATTCCTGACCGGAATAAATATATTTCAGATCATATGAGAATCCCTTCTCCGAACGTCTCTGCCAGTTTACAAGGAAAAATGACGGATCGAGTGAACCCAGTGTGTTATCGATCTGACTGTCGTAAGTCTGCGACCATTTCACATTAAGGTAATCATCACCGAAAAGTCTGAAGATTCCATCCAGGCCATACGCCAGATTATTCTGACCATTCATTCCGAGCCTCGATGTAAAAATCCCTCCCACATAACTGTTCTCGTTTATAACCTGCCGCCTCATTCTCAGCACTCCGAAGTTTTCTCCCGGGGTTGACTCATTATTAGCGGTTTGCATGTCCATCAGACCCACATCCCAGTTACCAACTCTGCCTGTCAGCCTGGCGCCGCCGAGGATCCTTATCTGTTCGCGTCGGGCTATGCCTATATTCCTGCTGTAGAAGAGGTTATCGGACCGACCCCCAAGCGAAAAATCAAAAATGCTCGATCGTTCCTGAAAAAACATTCTCTTCTCAGGGAAAAATAGCGAATACCTGGTAAGATTCACCTGCTGGTCGTCAGCTTCGACCTGTGCAAAGTCGGTGTTTGCTGTGAGGTCAAGCGTCAGATTGCTGTTGATGTTATATTTTACATCCAGACCTGCGTTACCGGTATAATCTGGATAAGGATCATTCTTCACATATCCGGTTTCAGTTTCATTCATGATCCAGTCCTGCGAGAAACCACCAATGACATACGGCGAAATGTAAACCGGTTTTGTTGGCCGCAGCCCGCTGAATGTAATTTCGGCAGCAAGGGAAGGCTTGTTGGTTGACATAAATCCGTATTTCGGGTCAATTGCAGGATGGGTATCGGTCTCATTGTTTGCACTTATGGTTCTTACTATTAAAAGCCCCATCGTAACAACGTCACCATCAGGCTTAAACTTCAGGCTCGAGAATGGGATCCTCATTTCAACGTACCATCCCTTATCATCAACCATGGTCTTTACATCCCAGAACGTATTCCAGCTCAGGTTCATGGCTGAACCCGGGCCCGGTCCGCCCGACATCTGTGCATCACCCGAAATGGCATAATCAGTTCTGAGTCCGTAAGGGTTTGTAAAGAAGGCCAGTGCATTTTCATTATCATTATAGGTGTCGAGTAAAATTCCCAGACCATCATATTCTTCCAGTTCTTCATCCCTTTTCCTGGTCGGCGAGAATATTCTGGAAGCATCTTTCATATACAACTTTGCTCCTATCCAGAGGAATTCGTCGTCATACCCTATTCTTACATCACTTTCTTCGGAGGGCTTCAATCCATAGTTCGGCCGGTGCATCGTGAGTTCAAATTTACTCAGGTTATTCCACAGCAGTTCATCAGGAATCCCGTCAAACTGAACATGATCGCTCATGCGTATAACGGTTACTGCCTCCTGGGCTTTCAGATTGTTGCACATCATCAGAAACAGAAATGTAAACAGGGTAAGAATTTTTTTCATAGTATGGATCGCAGAGTTAATGGTTAATGGTTACTTTTTAGTCGAAGTGTGGTATGCGGTACGCGGTATGCGGCGTGAGGCGTGAGGCATGCTTTATCCTCCCGGATGATTACCAGAAAACCAGGTTTTGAATTCCGACACCCTGGCCTTGCTTAATACAATTTTTTCCGGGGTTTGGATTTTAAGGTTAATCGAGAGTCGTCCGCTGAACCACAGATCCACATCCTGCACGGCGTCCCTTGAAATAATGAACTGCCGGTTAGCCCTGAAAAAGTTATCCGGATCAAGCATATCCGAGATCTCATCCAAAGTGTTGTCGATCCGTAAAATACGGCCGTCGAAAGTAATCGCCTTCACCATCCTTGTATCAATGCAAAAACAAGCCAGGTCGCTTACCCTGACAGGCAGAAGCTTATCGCCTTTGGACGGTATAAGAAAGTGGGTTTTGTATTTCTGCCCGCGCCTGAAAAAATCCACCAGTCCGGTCAAAGTATTCTGCATGGTATCCTGACCTGAAAGGGTCTTAAGCTTTTTCAGAGCAGTCTGAATATCAGATACTTCAACAGGTTTTAGCAGATAGTCCACACTGTTTACCTTAAAAGCCCTCAATGCATATTCATCGTAGGCAGTTGTAAAAATTACAGGACAACTTATGGTTACATGATTGAAAATCTCAAAAGCAATGCCGTCGGCAAGGTGAATATCCATAAATACCAGATCAGGCTGGGGATTGCTTCCAAACCAATCAATGGTTTCGGCAATCGACTCAAGCGTGTCAATCACTTCTATATTCCCTACCTCATCCAATATCTTCTTCAGGTGTCGTGAGGCAAGGATTTCATCTTCAACAATCAGTGCTTTCATCTTTACTGTTTGATAAGTGGTATCTCCACAGTGAAGGACTCATCGGTTTTTGAGATTATTATATTTTCCCCTACAAGTATCTCGAATTGCTTTGAGAGATTCGTGAGTCCCAGTCCGGTTCCGCTCTCTTCAGTGTATTTCTTCTGAATGTTGTTCCTTACAAAAAGACTTTCTTTCCCGGTTGTGACAATATCTATCCGGAGCGGCCTGCGCTTGCTTATCTCGTTGTGTTTGACAGCATTTTCAACAAGGGTCTGAATGGTCAGCGGCGGAAGCATGAATAACAGGAGACTCTTATCAATCTCAAAGTTCACAATAAGGTTGGTATCATACCTCATCCTTATAAGGTAAATAAATGAATGCATGAAATCCATTTCCTCCTGTAGTGTAACCAGCTGCTTCTCATTACTCTGAAGTGTGTAACGGAGTGCTTTTGAAAGTGAGTTGACATAGTTCTGGGCCTTGTCGGGAGCATCCTGTATCAAAACCTTCAGTGCAGTAAGCGAGTTAAACAGAAAATGAGGACTGAGCTGATTCTTTAAAGATTCATACTGACTTTGAAGGGCTTCCCTCTTAAGCTCTTCATATTCAAGTTTGATACTCTGCTTCTGGAAGACAAGCCTTATGATGAGAACGCAACCCACAACGAGGGTTGAAACATAAAAGTTTGTTAACTGGAATTCACTTCTCCGCCCGCGGCCCGGAGGACGAGGATCAAAAATACTGGAGATGGAAAAAAGTGAATAACTCAGCAGGGTTACAAGGATAATGGTCAGCCCGATTGCCAGCAAGAGCCTCACTGCAGTCAGCTTACTGTGCTTATCAGTAGGTTTCAGTATGAAATAGTTCATTACGAACATTACCAGCGCTACAAGGAATGTAATAGCAGTGTCAACAATAAAGTGTGCAAAATCAGGAGTCAGTTCCCTGTGATGATGCCCGCTTCCGTCTCTTACTCCGTCATCAAACAACATGTTCATTATCATCGGAAAACGAATGGTTAATGCAATCGCAAGGGAAAGAAGGAGAACTATAAGAAAATACTGCCTGATTGATTTTGTCTCCATTGGTCCTGGAAAGTACTGATAATCTATGAATTCAACTTAAAAATAAAAGTAAACAGATGCAAAGATAAAAATTGCGGGCTCCCGTGTGAGTTATTATGTGTCAAACAGCATAAACAATGCCTGAACCTCTTTTTTAGGGGTTTGAACCGACGGTCTTCACCCTCAGTTTAAGTTTTCTCATCCCTTACGCCCGGGAATAATTAAAACAGTTCAGATGTCTTTAAGACAGATTCAGATAACATTTTTGATGCTTCAGCTGTTTTTCATAAAATGAACATGGTAAAAGAATAATTTTGACCAATAAAAAAAGAAAAATGAAAATACTTTATACAGTAATTCTCGCAGCCATACTGATCCTGGGAACGTCTTCCGACATCCTGAACACCTGCGAGCCCCAAAGTGAATTCAGCGGGTTGCAGATAGAAAGCGCCGATCCGGTCAGGGATTTTGAACTTAACATTGAGTTAGAGCTGGCGCGCTTTGAAGGCAGATCACCAAGACCTTTCGTTGCCATATGGGTGGAAAACGAAAGATCCGAACCCGTCCGCACCCTGGCACTCTGGTATAACAACAACCGCTGGCTGCCGGATTTAAAACGTTGGTACGCAAAACATTTCGAGAAAGCCCAGAAGCAGGATTTTGTAGATGCAGTAACTGGTGCTACCCGTTCCGCAGGGAAATATAACCTGAATTGGGATATGAAAGATGACAACGGGAATCCCGTGGAGGCCGGAAAATATACGGTCCATATCGAAGCTGCCCGTGAAAGGGGAACATATCAGCTGATAAGCAGAGAGATTGAACTGAACGATGAACCGAAAAATATCGATCTGCAAGGAGGAATTGAGATCTCATCGGCAGCACTTATTTATACAAGGGTGAATAACAGCCTTACTTCATTTTGAGAATAATGGAAAAGAAATCGTTCTGTGGCTGGACCCGCTGGGTTCATCTTTATCTGTCGATGTTCAGTTTTGCCGCTCTCTTTTTCTTTGCTTTCACCGGTATAACCCTCAACCATCCTTCCTGGACAGAAAACCAGCATAAGGTCGAAATGCTCAAGGGGACAATTGATCCGGTCTGGGTTGCCGGAACTGATACCGCATCGGTAGAAAAATCGCGGATAGTGGAATATATCAGGGAGGAGCACAATGTCAGGGGTAACCTGACTGAATTCAGTATCTCGGAATCCGAATGCTCCGTGACATTCGACGGACCGGGTTATACAGCGTATGGCATGATTGACCGGTCAACAGGATCATACGAGCTGGTAGAAACCTCAGCCGGTTTTATTGCAGCCATGAACGACCTTCATAAGGGGAGCTATACCGGAATCAAATGGAATGCGATAATTGATATCACCGCTGCCATTATGATTGTGATATCACTTACAGGTTTCATAATGATATTCTTCATGACGAAAAAAAGGACCTTAGGACTGTGGGTGGCCGGGCTGGGAGCCGTTACCTTTATACTGCTCTGCCTCCTTTTTGTTTAGCCGGCGGAAGATGCTGAATATCATTTACCTGATTATAATTTTAACTAAATTAATATTGACTCCCATTAAATAATAGTGTTACTTTATATCAGTGTTTCAATACTTGAACCAAAACTCTCACAAAAATGAAAACAATGATCAACCGTTTTTCAGCAACAAGCCTGATATTACTTATGACAGCACTCATCATCCATGCTCAGGACTGGCCACAATGGAGGGGAACTAACCGCGATGGCAAAGTCACAGGATTTGAAAATCCATCTGTCTGGCCACAACAGCTAACCCAAAAATGGAAAGTAACAGTAGGTCTTGGAGATGCAACTCCTGCCCTGGTGAAAGACAGGATATATATGTATTCAAAAGTTGGTGAAGATGAAGTCCTTCTGTGCGTTGATGCTGCTTCCGGAAAACAGTTGTGGCAGTCAGCCGGATTTCCGGCACCTGCCGTAACGGGCCCTGCAGCTTCCCATCCCGGACCCAGAAGCTCTGTTGCCGTTGCAGAAGGCAAAGCGGTTGCAGTTGGTGTTGGCGGCGACATTGCCTGTTTTGACGCCTCCAATGGCAAGCTCCTCTGGCGGAATGAAGACTATAAAGGTCAGGTTCCACAGTTTTTCACAGGGATGTCGCCCGTGATCAGTTCGGGTGTCTGCTATGCACATCTCGGAGGTCCCAAAACGGGAACTTTTATTGCCTTCGATCTGGCTACAGGATCTGTAAAATGGAAAACTGAAGGAGAAGCGCCGCCTTATGGTTCACCCGTTTTAATGACGATAGACGGCACAAAGCAGGTGGTATTCCAGGCACAGACAAAGATTGTAAGCTTCAGCCTGACGGACGGGAAACAGCTCTGGGAACTGGAAACCCCGGTTGGAACAGGCAGGGTAAACAATGCCGCTTCGCCGGTTGCTGACGGAAACAAATTATATTATACCGGGCTAAACAACGGTGTCAATGCCGCCGAGATAAAAAAAGCAGGGAGCAATTACACTGTGACCAAACTCTGGAGCAATCCGGAATTCACCACAGTTTACAACACTCCCGTTCTGAAGGATGGATTTCTGTACGGAATTTCGAGTCAGAGCAGATTGTTTTGCATCGACGCCGGAACAGGAAAAACAGCATGGACCGACGAGACTGCGCTTCAGAATTTCGGATCCATAGTTGATGCAGGACAGGTTCTGATTGCCCTGACAAGCAATTCACACTTTGTCGTTTTCAAGCCCGACGGACAAAAGTTCAACAAGATAGCCCAGCTAAAGCTTGCAGAAACCGGGATCTATTCGCATCCGATCGTTTCAGGCGAAAGGATCTTTATAAAGGATGTTGAATCGCTGACATTGTATACGGTCAACTGATCAGCAATAATTCGCGACACAAGACGCAAGGCACAAGGCTCAAGACGTAAGGCTCAAGACACCCCTGAGTCCTGTGCCCTGCGCCAAGCCTTCGCTGAAGCTACGGCTTACGAAGCCTGTGCCCTGTGCCATTTCCAGTTCTCACGCCTTAATGCCCTCCTAAAAACTATTTTATCGCAGGGTATCACGCATCCATTGGTTTTTGAACGATTAGATTTCCTGGAACCCGATGTGGAAAGAAAGGAATTCACTACATTTATAACCTGGACCTGAATTTAACAGAAATCAGTCTTATGTTAGCAAGATTCGTACCCCTGAAAAGCAGAAAGGTATTTGCAATCGCTCTTACCTGCATAATCATTTGCCTTACAGCTGTAATGTGCAAGGGACCTTCAAACGATGATTTTACCCTGATTGAAAAGGGTTTCATCAATCCGCCTCATGAGGCTGCGCCACGTGTCTGGTGGCACTGGATGAACGGCAATATAAGTAAGGAGGGCATAAGCGCCGACCTTCACTGGATGAAACGTATTGGCATCGGGGGCTTCCAGAACTTCGATGCTGCACTGGCCACACCTCAGATAGTTGACAAGAGACTTGTGTACATGACACCCGAATGGAAGGAAGCCTTCCTCCATGCAACTAAGCTGGCCGATTCACTCGGTCTTGAGATGGCTATTGCCGGTTCTCCCGGCTGGAGCGAGAGCGGCGGACCATGGGTCAAACCCGAACAGGCAATGAAGAAATTTGTCTGGACCGAAACAAGGGTTGAAGGAGGAAAGCCTTTCAACGGAACTCTCCCGAAACCTCCATCAACAACGGGTGCCTTCCAGAATCTTTCAATGGCCTCTCGATACTCCATGGCAGGAGGCGAGCCGACTCCGATTCCTGAATTTTACTCTGACGCAGCCGTTGTAGCATATAAATTGCCTGAAACGGATATCTCACTGAACGAACTTAAGCCTGTTGTAACTTCCAGCGGCGGCAGGTTCAATCTGGCTTCCCTCACTGACGGCGACCTGGGAACCTCAACATTATTGCCTCACAACAAAGCCGGCGAGAACTCCTGGATTCAGTTCACATTCAGTGAACCTGTTACAATTCATGCTCTTACAATCGTTGGAGGAGGCAATCCGGGCACCTTCGGGTTTGGCGCTGATGCTACCAGCCGGACACTTGAAGCCGGTGACGACGGCAAGACTTTCACCAGGGTAACAGATATTGTAACAGGTGGTGTGAATCAGAAAACACTGACCTTCGATCCCGTTACCGCAAGATATTTCCGCTTTACATGGAAAGCTCCCCAGGCATCTCCCTTTGCCGGACAGGATCTTGGTGATCTCGGTGAGATGTTCGGAATCAATGCGGCTATGCTCAGAGGCCCGCAGGGAACGGAAGTGGCTGAACTGGTGCTTCACACGGTAAAGCGTATTCACCGTTTCGAGGAGAAAGCCGCCTTTGCCACTGCCACTGACCTTTACACAGCCATCACACCTGAAATTGATTCCAGGGATGCTGTTAAAAAGGATGAGGTGATCGATCTTACTTCCCTGATGAAAGCTGACGGTTCCCTCGACTGGACGCCGCCGGCAGGGAAATGGGCGGTCATCAGACTGGGATTTTCTCTTACCGGACACCAGAATTCACCTGCCTCTCCCGAGGCAACCGGCCTGGAGGTCGACAAGCTGAGTGCAGAACATGTGAGAGCATACTTCACCAACTATCTCGACCAGTACAAGGATGCAACAGGCGGACTCATGGGCGAAAAGGGACTGCAATACATTATAACCGACAGCTGGGAAGCAGGTACACAGAACTGGACAGACAACATGATCGCGGAATTCAGTGCCAGAAGAGGTTATGACCTGACTCCATGGATACCCGTCCTGACCGGTCATATTGTAGAAAATTCAGAATCGAGCGAACGCTTCCTGTGGGATTTCCGAAAGACGATCGGGGACCTGACAACCCAGAACCACTATGACAACCTCACGGATATACTTAAGGAGAGAGGCATGGCACGATATTCCGAGTCGCATGAGAGCGGTCGCGCCTTCATCGGCGACGGGATGGAAGTGAAAAAGAATGCTGCAATTCCTATGAGCGCAACATGGACACCAGGCGGACTGGATCCGGGAACGGAAGTTGCCACACGATACAAGGCTGATGTTCGTGAATCAGCATCCGTATCACATATCTACGGACATAAATATGTTGCTGCCGAATCACTGACAGCCATCATGAACGCCTGGAGTTACTCTCCAGAAAAACTGAAACCCACCGCTGACATGGAAATGGCCAACGGACTTAACCGTTTCGTTATTCATTGTTCCCCTCACCAGCCGGTAAATGATAAAATCCCGGGACTCGGTCTCGGTCCGTTCGGTCAGTGGTTCACACGTCATGAGACATGGGCCGAACAGGCAGGAGCATGGATCGACTACCTGGCCAGAAGTTCCTGGATGCTCCAGCAGGGAGAATTCATCGCTGATGTAGCCTGGTACTATGGCGAGGACAACAATGTCACGGCCCTCTACCACGAGAAGCTTCCCGATGTTCCCGAAGGATACAACTATGACTTTGTAAATGCTGACGCCCTGGTGAATGTGCTTGGCGTGGAAAACGGTAAGATAAACACTCCTGCCGGTACAACCTACAAACTTCTGGTTCTCGATGCAAACGCGCGCTATATGACTCTCCCTGTTCTGAAAAAGATAGATGAACTGGTGAACGGCGGAGCAGTTGTAGCAGGAGACAAACCTGTTGCAACACCCAGTCTCAGCGATGATGCTTCCGAATTCAAAGCCATTGCCGACAGGTTGTGGGCAAATGAAAAAGGAGAAAACATAATCGGAAAAGGTAAAGTACTGGCCGGGATGAAGGCCGGAGAAGCCCTTGAAGCAATTAAGATTTCTCCTGATTTTTCATACTCTAAGCCGCAGGATGACACAAAACTGATGTTCGTCCACCGTAAAGCCGGCAATGCCGACTTCTTCTGGGTTAATAACCGTAAAGCCGCTGTGCTTGACCTCGAGGCTGAATTCAGGGTAACCGGAAAGGAAGCTGAGATCTGGCATCCGGAGACAGGCAGAATGGAAAAAGTATCATACTCCATCGGGGAAGGCAGTACAAAGGTCCCGTTGCATCTCGAAGCAGAGGATGCTGTTTTCGTGGTGTTCCGTAACAAGGCACGTAAGACTTCATTTACAGTTCCCTCTCCGGTGGAAAAACAGCTGGCATCCATTGAAGGACCCTGGACGGTGAAATTCCAGGAAAAGAGGGGAGCACCTGCAGAAGCAACCTTTGAATCGCTCACACCATGGAATGATAATGCGGATAAAGGAATAAAATATTTCTCGGGCACCGGAACTTACACAAAAACCCTTAATGCTCCCGCAGAATGGTTTAGTGAAGGATCAGAACTGTGGCTCGATCTGGGCAGTGTGAAGAACCTCGCAGAAGTGATTGTAAACGGTCAGTCGCTGGGAATTGTCTGGAAAACTCCGTTCCGTGTGAATGTAACAGAGGCTCTTAAAGAAGGAGAAAACACACTTGAGATCAAGGTTATCAACCTCTGGGTCAATAGGCTCATCGGCGACCAGCAGCCTGATGCCGGGGAGAAGATCACTTATACCACCATGCGGTTCTACAGGGCGGATGCACCTTTGCTGCCTTCGGGACTGATGGGGCCGGTGGTTTTTATCAGCAAATCAAAAGTATTGTAACCGACACTCGATAACAGTTTGGAAACATTTGCAAATGAAGGCCCCGGGGAAAAGCAGTTAAACAAATCAACTCCGGGGCGACCGTCGAACCTTACCCTGGTTTGGGACTAAGATATTTTTCATACCTTTAAGAGCATGCTGATAACAGTATGCTCTTAATTTTTATTACCATTTATTAATTGACTTTGTATTGGTGTTAACACTTTAACAATTAGCGAGTATGAATAGATACTTTTTTGCCCTGATATGTTTGCTGATATTGCTGCCTGCCAAATCGGAAGCTGGTATATTACCTACCAGATTAAGATGCGAGAATCTCGACAATCCCCAGGTTGTTGATATAGTTAAACCCCGCCTTTCGTGGGTCAATATTGCTGATGAAGGCGAAAGAGGCCAGGTTCAGACTGCCTGGGAAATAAGAGTGGCAGGAACCAGGGAAAGACTGCTGAACGGACAGGCTGATTTATGGAACAGCGGAAAGGTTAATTCCAGTCAGTCATTTAATATAATCTATGAAGGCAAGGCGCTGACATCAAGACAGCAATGCTGGTGGCAGGTCAGGACATGGGATAAAAGCGGAACCGTATCAGATTGGAGTGAACCGGCTTTCTGGAACATGGGACTGCTGAATCCCGATGAATGGAAAGCCCAATGGATAGGGGCTCCTTGGCAGGGCGAGGAACCCATACCAGATCCCGTCCGCGGGGAAAACAGACAATCCGTGCTTAAGGAATTACCACCCCCGGCACCTCTGCTGAGAAAAAAGATCAGCATAAACAAGGAAATAAAAGACGCCAGAGCATACGTCACCGGTCTTGGATATTTTGAATTTCATGTGAATGGGGCAAAAGTAAGTGATGACGTCCTGGTTCCCAACCAGACAAATTACGGAAAGAGACCGGGTCTGGAAAAAGCCGGGATACCACTCCCCGACGACTTCAGGGAATACAGGGTAATGTACCTGTCATATGATATCTCAGAGCTTCTAAAAAAGGGAGAAAACGTCCTGGGTGCTATCGTAGGAAACGGATTTTACAATGCCCCTATGAACTGGACCGAATCCTACGGAACTCCAAGATTCATTGGGCAGATTTACATAACTTATACTGATGGTTCAGAGGACATTATTGTTACTGATGAGAGTTGGAAAGCTTCAAAGAGTCCCATAGTCATGGATCTGATCTATCAGGGCGAACACTACGATGCCCGCCTGGAACAACCAGGCTGGGATGCTCCTGGTTTTGATGATTCAGAATGGGCTTATGCAGCAATAAGAAGAAAGCCTGAAGGTATTATGAAGGCTCACATGTCGCCGGCCGACAAGGTCATGGAGCGACTGAAACCGGTAAACATAATTAAGAACTCAGATGGAAAATATTATGTTGATTTCGGTCAGGAGATTTCAGGCTGGGTAAGGATTTCAGGTGTCAGGGGAAATGCAGGCAGGGTAATTGATTTTGACTACCTGTGTGAATCTGCTTCGGGAGATAACACCTACACCATGAAAGGCGGCGAAGATGAATCATATGCAGCACGGTTCACCTGGTTCGTTTTCAGACAGGTTGTCGTAAACAACTGGCCGGGAAACCTGAGCGCCGACCAGATTACTGCTGAAGCTGTTTATACTGATGTGGAAACGACAGGAGAATTCGAAACATCAAATCCTCTTTTCAACACCATAAACAAAATATGGTGGCGAAGCCAGACTGACAATATGCATGGCGGAATAGCAAGCGACTGTCCTCACAGGGAAAGGTCACCATACACTGGCGACGGACAGGTGTCGTGCGTTACCGTGATGCACAATTTCGACTCAAGGGCTTTTTATACAAAATGGATACAGGATATTGTCGGTGCCCAGATTGAAGAGACCGGATATGTTCCAAACGGAGCACCCTGGCAGCCTGGCTGCGGAGGCGGAGTCGCCTGGGGGGCAGCTGTCAACATCATGCCCTGGGAGTATTTTTTACATTACGGGGATACGAGCATGCTTGGTTACACTTATGAGCCCATGAAAGGATATGTAAAATATATGTTGACATGGACAGACAAGGATGGCATAATGAATTCACAGAGGGAAGGGAATAACGGCAAGCCTCTGAGATGGTTCAACCTGGGTGACTGGTGTTCTCCCGGTGATTTGCCTCCTGATCCGATGGTCCACACATTCTACCTCTGGAGATGTGCCGATTTCACCGCAAAATCTGCAAAAGTTCTGGGGAAAACAGGTGAGGCAGCTGAGTACTCAGCGCTGGCAGAGAGAACAAGGCAGGCCTTCCTGAAGAAGTTCTATGATCAGGAAAAGGGAACCTTTGGCAAAGGAGGAGGCAACATCTTTGCCCTGGTAATGGGAGTTCCTGCCGATCAGGAGCAAAGGGTGATTGATGCCCTGAAAAAAGATATTGCTGATGATGAGGGGCACCTTGACACTGGCATCTTCGGCACTCAGTTCTTCTTTGAGGTTCTTGCTGATCATGGTCTTCAGGAACTGGCCTGGGAGGCAATGAACAAAAAAACACAACCTTCCTACGGCTGGTGGATTGAGCAGGGCGCAACCACGAGCTGGGAACAGTGGGATGGCTCCGGATCGCGTAACCATCCGATGTTCGGCGGGGGACTTGTATGGTTCTACCGGAAACTGGCCGGATTGAACACCGATCCTTCCAATCCCGGCTATCGCAATATAATTTTCCGTCCCCAGCCTGCAGGAGATTTGAAATACGTGTCCTATTCAACTCTCACACCTTACGGAACCGCCGGGGTAAGGTGGGAGAAGAAAGATGAAGATTTTGTCATGAATGTGAATATCCCCGTTGGCAGCACTGCAACGGTCTATGTACCTGCAGGATCAGCCGGCGAAGTTAAGGAAAACGGAAGTGCAATTAATAAGAAGAATAAAAACGTCACCTTCACCGGAATAGAAGATAACTATGTGGTCTTCCGGGTGAATTCCGGTTCATACGTCTTTTCATCAGCAAATTGAAGTAAATATGAGAATACTGAATTGCTTCTTAGCTTCCGTTCTGCTATTTACAGTCTCATCGGCTGCAGGGCAGAATATTGATTCCGGAAACATTGTTATAACAAAAGCTGACCTTGCAAAAGCAGGTGGGTCAATACCAAATTCTGCAATTGGTGAACCCGTGGGTTCGGTAAAACTTTATTCTCCCCGGTGGATTGAAGCAGCCAACGGCATGCCGGCATATGGTGTAGTGGAAGGATCAATCTTTTCGGTCGACCCTCTGGGATGGCCGATAAATTTTCGTATTCTACTCCCGGCAAGCTGGTCACGCCGTTCAATGCAGCAAGGCGGAGGCGGGATTAACGGCACCATTACCGTAAGGGAAGGAAGGGCACCGATGCTTGGCAGGGGATTTGCCGTCTATGGAAGTGATTCCGGGCATCAGGCGGCAATGGGCGGAGCTGTTCACCTGGCATCCGGTCCGGCGGGAACTTCCGGTGACGACTGGGCGCTGAATGAGGAGGCGATCCGGAACCTGGGCTATATGCAGATGAAAAAGACCCGCGATGCTGCAATGGTGATAATGGAGAGAATTTACGGCGAACTTCCGCGCTTCAATTATTACATCGGGGGCTCACAGGGAGGACGCGAAGGTCTTATGGTGGCACAAAGGTACCCGGCCGATTACGATGGCATCATATCCGATGTTCCGATTGTGAACTTTTCATCACTTATGCTTGCGCCAGAACTCATAAGGATCAGGGAGATACCATTGGAAAACTGGGTGACGCCGGCCAAGGTGAACGCCATCAGAGCCGAATTCCTGAGACAATGCGATAAACTGGACGGCATCTCTGACGGTATTATAAATAATTACCTTGGTTCACGTGAAATATTTGATGTCACCGACGGCACGCCGCCTGCTGATCCCTGGTCCTCCCTGAGAGCTCCGGCCGGAAATGATCCTGATCCGGAAGATAAGTCGGTTAATGCAAAGTTGACCGACGGGCAGATCCAAACCCTTGAATTTGTTTACAGCCCGTATAAATTCAGGAAGCCGCTGGCAAACAAGGTCAGATACTTCGGGATGTGGCTCCCCAATATCGAACCGGATGGCTTCAGGACAATTGATGGTATCCGCTATAAAGGTCAGGAAGGCGCCGGCAATGATGCAAGAGTGCATAGCTCCCTTGGCATTCTGGGCGTAACAGCGTTCCTGATGAAAGATCTAGATGCCAATCCTTTGTCTTATAAGGAGGACAAACAGATGCTGAAGCGTCGTAAAGAGATATCCGGATGGCTCGATGCTACTGACCCCGACCTTAGTGAGTTTTATAAACAAGGCGGCAAGATTATCATAACTTCAGGCACTCAGGATTTTGTTGCCTCCTCAGGCGCCCAGCTCGATTATTACCGGTCGCTTGTTGAGAAGATGAAGCAACAAAAGCTGGATCAGTTTGCCCGTCTGTATGTTGTCCCGCAGGGAGGACATAACCTGGCAGGCAGGAGCTACAGCAGGAACGGAGAAGGGCTGGAGGTGGAGGTGAAGAATATTCCATCCCCGAGCCAGACCGACAGAATAGATCTTCTAATTTCCTGGGTAGAAGATGGCAAAGCACCTGAAAAAACCCTGGTGGTAAGCAATGATGGAAGCATAAGCACTGATACCGGCGTAAAAGGATATCTCCTTTGCTCCTACCCTGCCTATCCCCGGTATAAGGGTGGTGCGGCTGACATGGCTTCATCATACGAAAGCACTCATCCGTAACAGGATCCTGCAGTCTGCGGGTTCAGGGTTACCTTTCTCATGGATATATTTTATGTCCCTGAAATTCATTAAATTTACTTTACTAAAACTTAATCCTGATTTGTGACGTCTCGTGAAACTAGCACGGTTATATTTTATAACACTGAATATGAGTAGTAAAGAATTCTTATAATTGGTTTTTACCATACTAACTCATATTTTTGTTCTGAGCGTTGAAAGAAGCCTGTCGACTTGAGAATAAGTACAGAGGTTTTCGGTGCCAATCAGGTATTTAGTGTATCTTTAACAGGCTGATATCTAATCTCATAAGTTTCCCCTCCTTGCCAAGGAGGGGTGGCCCGGGCAGTAGTTTTGTACGGGCCGGAATTCGATCCCGGGCCGGGGTGGTTAACTCCTTGCCAAGGAGGGGTGGCCCGGGCAGTAGTTTTGTACGGGTAGGGATTCGATCCCGGGCCGGGGTGGTTAATCAGCTGTTAACTTACATTACTCTGATGAAAAACAAAAAGCTCTTTAACAGAAAATACCTCAAGCCGATCAGGTCATTCCTGAGGAATAATTCTACCTCTGCCGAAGCTGTCTTATGGACATATTTAAAATCAGCCAGCATTGAGGGCAGAAAATTCAGAAGACAGCACAGTATAGGAGAATACATTGCTGACTTTTACTGTCCGTCAGAAAAGCTTATCGTTGAACTTGATGGAGAACCTCATGGTGATTATATCCAGATTGAAAAAGACAAAACAAGGGACAAGTTTCTTGAGGGTCTCGGCCTTACTGTACTTAGATTTGAAAACAGGTTGGTATTTCAGGAGCCTGAATACATACTTAAAGAAATAAGAAATGCATTTAAAGGAGAGGATAAATGTTCTTAATTCTTGTTAAACTACTCTCCATGGCAATAACCACCCTGGCCCGGAAGTAAATCTCGTCCGGTATAAAAAGCAGTATCCGGGCCACCCCTCCTTGCGAAGGAGGGGAAAGTTATGCCATTGAATATCTGCATATTAAACACCATATTGAGATTAAAATGATTTAAAACATGATGAAATGTTTATGAATGGGCGATATTGGCTTACAGGAATACAATCAGTTCCGCCATTTCTGCCGTCATCACTGACTCGATCAGGTTGGTATAAAATGAGCATGAATACATACCTGAGGCACTAATTGTCACAAGTCAAGATGGCTTCATCATACGAAAGTACGCATCCGTGACAGGATCCTGCAGTCTGCGGATTCAGGATTACCTTTCTTATGGATATATTTTATGTCCCTGAAATTCATTAAATTTACTTTACTAAAACTTAATGAAAATGAAGAGGCAATATTTTTCTATGGCTTTTCTGTTGTGTGTATTCCTTCAGGTCAATGCACAGACCGACCAGCAGATGGACTCCTTCATCAGCAAGCTGATGTCGCAGATGACACTTGAGGATAAGATCGGACAGCTCAATCTGCCTGTATCGAACATGTTTATTGCCGGAGAACGGAAAGCCGGTGAATTAAGCCCCATGGAACAGAGAATAGCCAAAGGAGAGATTGGCGGGCTTTTCGGCATGAAAGGCTCAAAACAAATAAAGGAGATCCAGAAGGTGGCCGTTGAAAAAAGCCGTCTTAAAATACCCCTGCTATTCGGCCTCGATGTGATACATGGTTATGAAACCACATTCCCGATACCTTTAGCTCTGGCAAGCTCGTGGAACATGGAGCTTATCGAGCGTGAGGCAAGGGTTGCAGCGGAGGAAGCAAGCATCGACGGTATAAACTGGGTATTCAGTCCTATGGTCGATCTCTGCCGCGATGCCCGATGGGGAAGAATAGCAGAGGGTCCGGGTGAGGATCCTTACCTCGGAGGCGAGATTGCTAAAGCTCTTGTAAAGGGCTACCAGGGAAATAATAATGATTTTTCGGTTTCCAATACACTGATGGCATGCGTCAAGCATTATGCATTGTACGGAGCTGCCGAAGCCGGCCGTGATTACAATACCGTCGATATGAGCCGCCAACGCATGCTGAACGAATTCATGCTGCCCTATAAAGCGGCCTGCGAACAGGGAGCAGGAAGCTATATGGCTTCCTTCAATGAATTTGAAGGCATCCCGGCAACTGCAAATAAATATCTGCTCGATGATATCCTTCGTAAACAATGGGGGTTCAAGGGATTCATCGTGTCGGATTATACCGGGATTAGCGAGATGGTAAATCACGGGATCGGTGATCTGAAGACCGTAAGCGCCAGGGCTCTGGATGCCGGAATTGACATGGACATGGTAAGCGAAGGTTTTACAAGTACTCTTAAACAATCACTCGCTGAAGGAAAGATTACCCAGGCACATATTGACCAGGCTTGCAGAAGAATACTGGAGGCAAAATATAAGCTGGGTCTGTTCACTGACCCCTATAAATTCTGCAACGATGACAGGGCATCAAAGGAGCTGTTCAGTCCCGCGAACAGGGCAAAATCAAAAGAGATAGCGGACGAATGCCAGGTTCTGCTTAAGAATGAAAATAATCTGCTCCCTCTAAGGAAAAGCGGACGGATTGCTGTAATAGGCCCTCTCGGCGATGCCTCCTCCGATATGCCCGGATGCTGGTCCCTCACGGGAAAAGCAGACCAGTCAGTTTCACTGTTTCAGGGATTAAAGTCAGCTATCGGTGCCAATGGTATAGTAACTTATGCAAAGGGAAGCGATCTTGTCGCCGATTCACTTCTTGAGACAAAGCTCAACGGGATGATGGGATTTGTAATTCCGGGAATGCCGGTTAAAAAGGTGCATGACAGAACACCGGAGGTTCTGTTGAAGGAAGCCCTTGACCTTGCACGTAATTCTGATGTGGTAATCGCAGCGTTGGGTGAGAATGCAAATATGAACGGAGAAGGCGCTTCCCGCTCCATACCTGATATTCCCGAACCCCAGATGGACCTCCTCAAAGCTCTGGTTTCAACGGGTAAACCAGTTGTACTTGTAATCTTTACCGGACGTCCGCTGATCCTGAGCTGGGAAGATGAGAATGTACCGGCCATCCTTAATGCCTGGTTCCCGGGGTCGGAAGCCGGAACATCAATTGCAGACATTCTTTTCGGTGATGTAAATCCCAGCGGAAAGCTGACAACCACTTTTCCGCGCAACACGGGTCAGATACCAATTTTCTATAATCATAAAAACACAGGCCGCCCTCACGGCGAGAATGAACTTTATTCAAGGTTCAGAAGCAATTATCTGGATGTTTTAAATTCTCCGCTCTATCCTTTCGGATACGGATTAAGCTATACAAGCTTTGACTACGGAGATATAAAGTTATCCACTCCTGAAATGGCAATGAACGGTAAAGTGAGTGCCTCAGTCATAGTAACAAACTCGGGACCCATGGATGGGAAGGAGATTGTTCAGCTTTATATACGTGATGTTTACAGTACATCAACCCGTCCGGTGAAGGAATTAAAGGCTTTCAGCAAGATATCCCTGAAAGCCGGCGAAAGCAGGGAAGTAATCTTCGACCTGACAACAGAGGACCTTAAATACTATAATCACGACCTGGATTATGTCTGCGAACCCGGCGACTTTGAAATTATGATCGGGCCGAACAGCAGGGACGTGAAGACTGCAAAACTGTCACTGAAATAGGTTGTGAAAGTCTTGCGGTCTTGCGGTCTTGCGGTCTTGCGGTCTTCGGTCTTCCGTCTACTTCTTCAGATCAAAACAGAACACCAGGTCATGGTCCCTCAGGTAGAGCTTACCGTTTGACACAACCGGGTGGGTCCAGACTCTTTTGTCCATTGAAAGTACGGTGGTTCGCTGGGGTATTTCCAGACGGCCAAATTCCTTCCAGCCGTCAGGGGAAGCCAGGGCAACTGTAAGTGAACCAGTTCTCTCGTCGAGACAGAGAAGACGGCCACCTACGCTTAGCACCGCACCTTTTCCGGGTTCAGCCACCTTATGGGCCCATACCGATTCGCCGGTTTTAAAGTTCTGGCAAACCCAGCCCGGTCCGTCACTATAGCCATAAATGTGATCGCCGACAAGAACAACACCGCCATGGTGATTAATCATGACTTTGTTTGAATATAATATATCGGCTGTGAATGCATCGCCTTTTTTAGTTATCCGAAGAGCAGCACAACCGGAGCCATATCCCGATGTGACATAAACTATATTGTCACGGTAAACAGGTGTGGGGATGGCAGCTGTGTTATTGCCTGCCACATTGGCACTCCAGAGAAGCTTCCCGTCTTTTGCCGAAACACCGATCGCTCCCTGGCGTGTCAGCTGAATATACTGCCTCACTCCGTCGATTACAGCTACGATAGGTGATGAGTAGCCTCCCAGATCAGTGTATTCCTTTGACCTCCAGACAACCTTTCCTGTGGCCTTATCGAGAGCAGCCATAGTTCCGTTGTTGCCGCCCGGAGTGCAGATGACGAGGTTACCGTCAACAAGCGGTGACTCGCTGAAGCCCCAGTCCGTCCGTGACATAATGTTTCCGCCGAGGTCGGTCCTGAAATCCTTCTGCCATATTGTTTTGCCGTCAGCAGCCGACAGACAGTGCACCTGGCCGCTGCCGCGTATAAGATATAGTTTGTCGCCATCGACTGTAACTGACCCGCGGGGACCATCACCGCGATCCATAATGTATTGTTTGCCAAGATTTTGTTTCCAAACCAGCTTGCCCGTTCGTGTGTCGAGGGCAAAGGCAAAATCGCTGCCACCGCCTGCACCCTGGGAATAAAGAGTGTTTCCTACAATTACCGGCGCTGTATATCCTGCGCCTGCATCCCTGAAAGTCCATAACAACTGAGGCTTTTTCGCCGTCCAGTCAAGGTTCAGTCCTGTCTCTTTCGAAACACCGTCCCTGTTCGGACCTCGCCATTGCGGCCAGTCCTGGGCATTTATTTCAGTCAGTGATGTTGCCAGCAGGGCAACCATTGAAATGCAGGTGAATACGGATTTAATTTTTTTCTCCATCAATTCCTTTTCTTTTTTAGTTATAATTCAGGTCAACACTTTATATTAACCTTAAAGTGCAAAATAAGTTCATCAAAATACATGCCTTCTTTTTTTCGGATTAAAACGAAAAAGGATAAACCAATGACGAAAATGAATTCTGATTGCCAGATTTTGTAATCTTTTTATTGTGATCAGACCGGAATTATATGCGGTTGAAGCAGTAAAAAATGCACTCAGTACTGAAAACACATATCGTTTTGGGTAATATTTTTGTCGACTAACAATAAGCAGATTATTGTTAGTCGATAAGTTTTTGTTGTTATTTTTAAGTAACAACCATAACAACATTGCCGGGAGTACTTTCTTAAATTACATTCTCCCCTGGAATAATCTTATAAATGTCATAAATCAAAACCGTAACTCTCTTCCGGAGCCTTCGGGGAAGCCAGGAATACCAAAACCAATTGTACCTATTCCCACTATCATTTCATATCTGTTTACTTGTTCATCCGGGTTGAAATGAATTGCAATTACCATGGTAAACAGACATATTCCGCTGCCTGGGGTGGTTTGCTGTTGTGTTTCGGGATCGATCCAGGCAAAATCCGACGGGAGTAGCGTAAATGAAGGGTTAAGGGACGTACCATGAACTGTTATCTGTATCCTGTCTCCCTCTTTTAATGAAGTATTTTCAAAATTCTGAACATCCTGCGCATCCTTTGCGAGAACAAAATTGAAAGTGCTGAGATTAAGATTTACAGCCACTGTGACATACGACAATGGAGCATCCATTCCGTCGTACAAAACGGCAACTGCACCCATGGTGCCGCCGTCCGTATTTCCGGGAGGCTGAATTATGCCACCTGATTGCATCGCGGCAAGAACTTCAGGATCGGTCGTGGTTTCGGCAATTGAATTTCCAAGATCAGCAACCTCCTGCTGGTCACAGCCATTTATCAGGAGTTCTGATTCCATACCTGCGATCCCCTGGCTGATTCTGCCTAAAGGTGATCCCATCTGTCCGACCAGACCAATAATGGAAGAAACATCATAATCGGGATTATTCAACTGGCATAAGGCAGCTTCAACTATAAGCTCGCTGCTGATCCGCGTGGCTTCATCCTCTAAATCCTGCATTTCCTGTTCAATCTGTTTCGCACCTGCATAAGCTGCTGCAATTAACTGATCGTTGCAGGGGATTCCGTGCTTTTCGTTAACCGACTTCATGAAATTGCTCAATAAACTTGTAAACCGTGCAGACATTGACTGGCTTTCTGCAACGATCTCCCTTAAACGGGACAGACTTTCCGCCATTATTTTTTCATTACAGACAGTATCAGGCTCCTCTCCGGCCATTTCACTTATCACATCGTCAATGCTCACACATTTTCCGAGCTCCTCTATCATTTCGTAGCCTTCAATGCAAACGCATCTTTTCTTCTCCGGGCTCCATTCCTGATTTTCTCCACATTGAGTATCCTTTTCATCCTCACTTTCTGCAACTGTGACAACAGCTTTTGCCTGCAGGTTCATATAAGTCACAGTAATGCTCTGCTCACCGGCTTCTGTATCGTCAGTTACGGTAAAACTATTGGTTCCTGAACTCCACGAGGTATTCTCAAGTTGCGTGACATCGGTATTGCTTTGATCTTCAAAAACGGCAATCGCCCTGAAGCTGACGCTTTCCCCGGCTTTTAGATTTACTTTATTCGGAATGACAATCAGGCTAATGGGAGTTTTTTCATTCATCTGTTGTTCAGCTGCCTCAATAGCTGCCTTCATCATTTTTATCTCTCCGAGCAATTCCTTAAGCGCTATGGCATTATTTTCAGCTGCTCTCCATGCATTCCCCTCCTCAATCTCAGCATTTCTTTTTGCCCATGCCAGAAAACTCTGATGTAAATAATCCCTATAGTAACGTGCTGCAAATGAAGGCCCAAGTTGATTCCTGGCATACTCCGAATGCTGATACATGAAAGGGGCGCCTTGTTCAAACTGTTCAGCAGATTCCCAGAACTCTGTCAATCTGCTCTCAAGGAATTTTCCTATATCGCCCTGCATCGAAGGGTCGGCCCAATCCTGGATAAAACCCGGGTATTTCTTCAGAAGATATGAACTGTATTTATTCCACCAGTATTCATTATACTCATCAAGAGTGGTGTTGATAAACTTATCTAATGAGTAATTGATTATGCCCGCGCTTAAAATTGCTGCATTAAAATTCGGGAAATCAGCCAACATCCAATCCCTTACTATCTCAAACGATAATTGAACAGACTTAAGTTTTGCTCCACCGTCACCTTCCAATGCTTCAGAGATGCTGGAACACAAGTTGTAGTATTTTAATCCTTCGCTGATTTTACTTGCATAGTTTGACACATTATGAAAAGCAGTTGTGACATTCTTTTTTACCAGCATCGGTACATTCTCTATCTGATAAGCTCCCCAGCCGCCGGGTCCGATATTCATATTCCATTTCTGAACAGGGACATTCATTAAAAAGTTTATCTGTTCTGTAAATACTCCTCCGTTAAGGGCAACCAGGAAAGTCATTATATCTTCTGTTAACTCGAATTCATTTCTGGCATGGGTGAAAATGAAATTCTTCGCATCTTCCTGATTCCGGATCTTTACAATTTCCGGCCTGAATCGTTCATATACTTCAGTCAAATCCTGTGCTGGCAAGGATGTATATAAAGCGAAACAAAGAAAGCTTATCAAATAAACCTGAATTCTGAAAGTATTGAATTTTTTCATCACGCAACCTAAGGTTAAGTTTTAAAAGCGGTAGCTTATCCCTGCCAGATATCGCAGGCCTGATTGAGTCTGGACAGGCATTGGATCTTCAGTCTGGGGATAATCGAAGTCCAGTGAATAGTACCGCAGGTCGAGCTGAATTTCGAACATCTGCGCAACAGGGATCCTCGCCCCCCCCGAGATCTCCAGAGTTGCCGGCAGGCGTGATTCGGCTTCGCCGTTGATATTCAATCCAGTGAAGGTAATTGTTTGCTGGTAACGAACAGAGCTGTATATACTGGCCTTGCGTATTGAAAAATTACCCCTTCCATCAAGGCCTGCCCTGAAACTGTTACCGGTCTGTTCAAGGTCCGGATTGTCACGATCGATCATCATATCAGCACCAATTACAGGGCCAATCTGAAATCCTGAATACCTGAACCCGAACCTGCTGTAAACACTAAGGCGGTGGGCAGGTCCCGAGTCATCCCAATACCTCCCGAAGGCACCTATATCAAAGTAAGTTGTTTTTCTGTTAAAATTCCGGTCGAACCGGAAATCGGCATAATTACCTGAAACGCTTGAATCACTTGTGTGAAAAGTATACTCAAGATAACCTGTCGATCGTCCGTTGCGTCCTTCAGATCTTTGGATTTTCTGAGCAAGAATTTTGATCTTAAGATTGTTAAAGCGTTCGTTGTTGGGAAAGGATTTATTGATCGCGGTGATTTGCGTCCGTTTCCCGCGGTTACTGGCTTCAAGGTCCACCCTTATACGGTTAAAATTATTAGCCTGCCCGGCTGTCCCGTAGGCCATTTGTTCTGCCTCTCCATACACCGACCAGTTGTTCTGAGCTGTTTTATAAGTGAATCTGATATTAGGAACAATCCTGCTATAGTCAAGGAAGGCTTTCTCGCTTGACTGAAACCGGCCGCGGATCCCTGCATTAACCAGGGCTTTCTTACCGGTGTAATTAAGGAAGGTATTGAATTGTACACCTTGCAGGTCATTGCCATCTTCAGTATCATAATATTTTTTTGACTGTGCCTGTACATCTCCCAGAATCCTTATGTTTTCTTTCAAGGGATGTTCAACATTCATCCCTGCACCCACATTTCTGTAACTATTCCTGTCAACCAGGACATCATCGTAATCCTTAAAGTTGACAGATGTGCTGATACGAGTACCTCCTGAAGTCTCGTGATAGTATGTTGCGCCAGCATCACTTGAAGCATAGGGAGTTCTGATCACATCTTTGTTATGGTTCAGTTGAACAGACAGCCTCGACAGAGGATTGAAAACAACATTGCCCGTCAGACTGATATTCCTGGTGGTTTCCGATATACTTCCTGCGGATTTATAGGCTGAAGACCCGAATCTCACTGTTGCCGTTCCATCAAAAGCTATGTTTTTTGTTTTAAGGGTTTTCCCGGACTGACTTGCCTGCAGAGTGGGGAGTTTCTGATAGAAATGCTCCGTGTAAGCCCTGGCCCGGTTTATAAGTTCACGCTCCCGGATCATCTCCTCATAGAATTTTACTTCATTCTTTTGTTCTGCCGGAGAAAGGGAATTGTACTTTTTTTCAAAATCACTGATTCTCTGATCAGTCTCGGCCAGAGTCGAAGAAACCTTCCTGTAAAAATTCTCAGCTACTAGCCTCGTATTGTAATTTATCTCCCGATCTGCTTCCAGATTCTTTATCCCACTGACTTTCTGTTCAGGCTCTCCGCTTACTGAAATAAGTTGCCGGGAAGTAATCATGAAAGCGGTTGACGTTTTCTGGATCAGGGTTCGCCCGTCCTTAATCTCTGACAACAGCGTAAAAAGGTCAGTATTATCGTTCGCCTTAAGATTAAGAGAAATAAAGCAAACCAAACTAATGAAGGTTATTGCCTTACGCATACATGATAATGAAATTAAAAAACCACTTCTATGATTAATACTGACTTGAACTACTCCTCTTATCTCTTCTTCTCAATAGCAATATCTTAATAAAAACCAGACTATCAAAATCTTTTTGACAATATCATTCAAAGCAGGGATGAAACGTGTTATTCCATATTTAAAAGCACTCCACGCAGCTGTACTGCAGGTTGCATCCTGCCTGCAGGAGCCATGGCAGGACCAGCTGACTTCGGACCTACTGAAACCGATACGGATCCGTTAAGCTCCGAAAACCTGCACTCAATAGTCTGGGCCCCGAGGCTTTCTTCAACGAACCGGGAAGTAATTTCAAGGGTCCGGGGATCAGTCCAGCAATAACTGGTTCCTGCTTTTATTACCGGCTGAAGCACTGCATAATTTGCGTCAATCGATTTTGTCTGGGCATTTCTTGGAGGGGCAAGCAGGGATGCCGATTTTGTATTGCTGATCTTCCAGGTTTCCTGACCGGCTTTAATCACCGATATCTGATTGTTCCGCTTTACTGCAAAACTGCATTCATTGTTTTTAAATGTAAAATAAACCGACTGGATCTGATAATCATTTTCCTGGAGCATGAATTCCTTTCCAGAAATCTTCTTTGCAAGATCAGGTTCAGATACCTTATCAGCCGGTGTTTTCAGGCTCAAAGCAGCAAGTTTCTTCTGCATTTCGTCATAAGATTCAGGACTTGAGGGTATTGCCTTTGCCGATTTTATTGCAGGGATAAGGTAATTATGTACAAGGTTCAGTTGTTCCTGAGTGTTTCTGGCATTTGCAGTCATAACCACTATAGCATCTTTATCCGGGAACAGGATTACGAACTGCCCGGCCATTCCGTCAAGCCTGACACTGTTGTTCCTTCCACGCCACATCTGATAGCAATATCCCTGTGTCCAGTCATTTAGGTCTTTTGATAGTCCTGCAGATCCTCCTGAGCTTTCAATTTTGAATGAGGTGCCTGCTTTTACCCATTCAGCAGGAATAAGCTGTTTATTATTCCATTTGCCGTTCTGCAGCAACAGCTGACCGAATTTAGCCAGATCTTCAGTTCTGAGTCTGAGACCAATCATGCCCAGATTAATACCCTGTGCATTTTTATCCCAGTCGGCACCCCTGATGGACAAAGGATCAAATATCCTTGGTTTAAGGTAATCAAACGCAGTCTGGCCCGTAACCTGCTGCACAATCGCCGAAAGCATAAAGGTTGCCATATTGTTGTAAAGGAAGACAGTTCCTGGTTTATGAACAGGCTCATTTTTAAGAAATGCTGCTATCCAGTCCTCGTCAGTGCCTGCTCCCATGCCAGCAGGATCCTGACCAACAGACATGGTCAGCAGGTTTTCTACCGTAAGGTCTTTCATATTATTCCCCATGGTATCAGGTAACGAATACGGGAAAAATGAAACAACCTTGTCGGAGACTTTCAGTCTGTTCTCTGAAACAGCCAGTCCTACAGCGGTTGCAGCGAAAGTTTTACTTGCTGAATACAACAAATGCTTATAGTCCGGACCATGGGGATTCCACCATCCTTCTGCTATCACCTTGCCATGCCGCAGGAACATGAAGCTGTGGATTTCCTGCCGGCCCGTATCTGCCGCGTTAATAAAGTCGATGATACCTGAAGAGGAGACTCCTTCGGCCTCAGGAATACTTCTGGGTAATCTTTCCGTGGTCTGTCCTGAAAGGTCTGACAGAAAAGCTGATATCAGAAGAAACAGAGTAGCGATCTGGACTTTTTTCATAATTAAAAATGTTTTATGTTTAGTAGGTTTGAATAATATAAGATTATCTGCCGGTAATAGTCAGGGAAGATACGGCTAATCCGGGAATTTTCACTTCCACAGTGATATCACCCCGGGTTCTGGTGGATTGAACAGTAACCAGAGCTTTTCCGAAATATGTTCTGACCGAATTCCCTGCATATGATCCCGGCCTTCTGAGATCACCATTATCAACACCAAGAAGCCTGCCGTTTCCGGAAACCTCAACCGTCACCTGGCTGTCATTATCAGGAACAATAACTCCTTTTTCATCAACTATATGTATGGCAATATGCACCAGATCATGTCCGTCAGCACTTATTTCGTTCCTGTCGGGTATCAGGACTATCCGGGATGGTAAACCGGATGTATTTAATTCATAATCTGCCACCTCCCTGCCTTTAACATATCCCCTGGCTTCAATCTTTCCCTCCCTGTAAGGCACATGCCACACAATAGTATTGTTTGGGTAATCCGAAACTGCTCTTCTGCCCATTGTAGCTTTGTTTATCCATACTTCCACGCTGTCGCAGTTTGAAATTGTCTGAACTTCGATGATATGCCCATTGTATTGGGGGAAGTTCCAGTGATCGGCCAGGTGAGGCCAGCTCCAGTGATCCTTTCCGGGGTCGATGTCGAGTGACTGGTCGGCTACTGCAATCCTTACCATGGGATTATTGTTCCACACCGACCTGTGAAATGCCGCCCTGGGTTTCTCAAACATACAGACATCGAACAGGCCTGTCGGCCAGCCTGTGCTTGGCCAGCCTGAACTCTCCCCCAGGTAATCGACTCCAGCCCAGACGAACTGGCCAAAGACAAAATCATTATTCTGAACTGCATACCAGGGATTGTCGGGACGATAATCCCTGATGCTGTTATGACGGCCGGTATAGAATGGGAAAGCCTCTGCGATGTACATTATGCGGTTTGGAAATTTCTCCCTGTCCCTCGCTAACCATGGCTCCTGGTAATTGTAACCGACCATATCGAGGGTTTCAGTGAATCCGTTCTCATTGTATGGTCTGTCAATAATATTGGCCGGAGCAATGGCTGCAGTGACAGGCCGTGTCGGATCAACCCTATGAACATAATCCTGAAGCATCTTCGCAACCTCGGCTCCTGTCTCTGCATTTTGCTCGGAAGTCTCATTCCCGATGCTCCAGATCATGATTGAAGGATGATTCCTGTCGCGAAGCAGCATTGCATCCAGGTCCTTTTTCCACCATTCATCAAAATACTCTGCATAATAACCCGACTTCCACTTGTCAAATGCCTCATCGATAACGATAAATCCGAGGCTGTCGCACATATCGAGGAATTCAGGACTGGGGGGATTATGTGAGCATCTTATTGCATTACAGCCATATTCCTTAAGAATTTTAAGCCTTCGCAAATACGACATATCAGGGACGGCAGTGCCTAGAGATCCTGCATCCTGATGAAGATTCACACCCTTTAGCTTCATGTTCTTCCCGTTCAGAAAGAATCCTTTATCAGAATCAAATTTGAACCAGCGGACTCCGAACGGTGTCAGGTATGTATCCCTTACCCTTCCACCCACACTGACGATTGTCTCCATACTATATAGATACGGATTCTCGACAGACCATAAAACCGGTTTTTCAAGGTTAACCGTTTGTTCGAAATCTTCCCTGCCTTCTATTGAAACGGGTTTTGAAACAGCTGATGTAATGACTTCATTTCCGCCTGAATCGAGAATCCGGTTCCTCACCTGAATTGTCTCGCTCTTTCCTGAGCCATTCTCGACAGTTGTGACAATCTTAACTGCAGCAGCTTCGTCCGATACTTCGGGAGTTGTTATGCAGGTGCCCCATGAAGGGACATGGATTTTATCAGTTACAGTCAGCCAGACATGACGATAAATACCCGAACCCGAATACCAGCGCGAAGAAGGATAATTGCTGTGGTCAACTTTTACCGCGAGCGTATTAACTCCTCCAAAGTTCAGGAACCCGGTAAGGTCATATTCAAAACCTGTGTAGCCATAGGGATGGAAACCGAGATGCCTGCCATTGATGTAAACATCGCACTGATGATAAACACCATCAAATTGTATTGATACCAATTTGTCCCTGTAATCCGGGGGGATGAAGATATTCTTTCTGTACCAGCCTGTCCCGCCCTGCATAAAACCCAAGCTTCCGAGATTTCGCCGGCCGGGTGCCGGTTCAACCAGAGGCAATGATATGCTCCAGTCATGAGGAATCTGAACGCTATCCCAGCCGGAATCATTAAAATACCGGGTTGAAGCATCGATGGAATCGTTCAACAGGAATTTCCAGTCGAAATCAAAATCCTGCCGGACACGGGGAGACGTTTTCTGACCATTAGAACTAAATGGCAGGATCATCAGAACACAGCCAAAAAAGAAAGGAAATTTGATGTATCTCATCTGTCCGTGGGTTTAGTCATCAAATGATGTCATTGTATTGGATATTCCGGATAATTTATTTTACCACCACCCTTACCCTGTCGAGGTTCTCAAGCCGTCCGAAGGCTGTATTTTCATAACAACCTCTTTGCGTCGCCACCCGAAGAGTCGGGAAATAAGTTCCGGGTTTTGTAAATCTGTAAGTGGTCTTTACAGTTGCATTTGAATTGCCCTTTGAAGAGGATTTGAATTTGGCCCTCACGGGAAAAACGCCTGAGTCTTCAAAATTCCAGCCCGTAATCTCTCCGGTTTTTTCCGGCAGCCCTTCAAAATTCCAGGCAGCAGCGACAATTTTTCCGCTGCCCGGCAGCAATTCAACAACAGCAGTGAACTTAACCTTTTCACCCGGTTTGACCTCAGCCCGTTTGCCATAGTTGGCAAGAAGAATGACAACAGGCTGAATGCCTTTGCGTTCTACTGCCGTTTTCGGAATGATAACCTGACCGTCAGCTATACTATAGTCTGTGGATAAGGCTGGTTCAATGCCTTTTTCCACCCAGGCGCTCAGATCGAGAAGCGCCTGCTGAAGCACTCCGAGATAACTGACAGTCCGGGTGGGATCATCCTCAACCGAAACATCTCCATGCAGGGCGTGATCGGTATACCACAGGCGGAAGTGATTGTCAGTTTCGCTCCCGAGATTCTCCTTCACTCTCGACCGGTACCAGTCGGCCTGCCATGGGAAGGCCTCACGATCCCAGAGCGACTCAAGGAGTATCATCTTCCCTTTGAATTTGCCCGTGGGGAGCACGCCTGCAGCACCCCTTGTGAACATCGGTCCGAGGAGCATCGGACGCTGCGGATATAACGACTTACCATCCCGGTCGCGGAACTGATCCCATACATAGAACTCCTTATCCGGTACCTGATGCCTGTGATAGGTCTGGACTGCCAGAAAATTGGAGTTATCTACCAGGACCTCATCGCCGGCCTTTATCAGGACAAGCACCGAAGGATCGGCCGGACCAAGTACAACTTTGTCACCTTCAACTTTTGTGAGCTGCAGCGTTTTACCGGCTGCTTTCCCGCTGAGAATAACAAGATCTCCTCCCATAAAATTTAAGTCTGGCAGCTGATCCTCAAGCTGAAAGGCAACAGGCGTCCCTCCCTCCTGACCGCCAATGCTCTTCCATGCCGCATCGGCCGTGCCTCTTTCCCGATCCGACAATGGCTGGGCCAGCCCTAGGCTTACGGCCTGGTCAATGGAAATACCCGCTTTTATCCTGGTCTCCTTCTTTAATCTCGATCTCAGAAGCGATTCGGGATGATCGGCTCCCAGATAGCCCTTGACTTTCCAGAAATCCTCGTCGAAATACTTCCTGTCGGCAGCCACCACCGACTGGTACAGCACCAGGAATCCGTGAATGCCCATGGTTTTGTAACCAAACCACGACTGCGGGGGAAAACCCATACGAGTCACCTCAGTAAGCGCATCCCTTTCTTCCTGGTTCAGTCCGGCATACATGTCGCCGCTTCCTCCCGGTTCCAAAGCATCAATTATCTGAGGGAACTTGTCGTTCAAGATCCGCATTGCATGCATCCTGACAGTAAAGACATTTGGAATTGCCATTGGAGATCCCAATACATAGGGAACAACGCCATCCCACACACCTTCTGTATTCTCAATTCCCCCTACTGTACGGTAAGCCCCTCCGCTTCCACCAAAGGCATAACCGAATGGCCTGCCGCCTCCGAAGATCTTTGTTGCCACAACACGAGAAAACTGTGCAGAAGCTGCATTTGCCCTGAAGGCTCCTATGGTGGGATCGGAATATTCCCGCGGTTTTGTAAAGTCTGTAGGCCCTCCTCCGTTGGTCTCGATGAAATAAGCTCCGCTCGCAACGGAGAAACCTATTTTGTCCTCCGCCCCTTTCGCTCCCTGCGACAGGTTCTCATTATCGGGAAATGGAGTGATGTATTGAAAGAACCTTCCTTCATACTTTTCCTGCGGAGGAAAATAAAAGGAAAACCGCGTGCCGGTTCCTTCAAAACCTCCGTGGATATACCTGTGCCGGACCGGATTGTCCCTCCATTCGTCCGAATCGATATAAGGATTACTAAACACGGAATCCTTAGTATGGAACTTCAGATCCGTTCCTGCCAGGTTGTTCTGCGCATGAAGGGCTGAATAGCAGGCAACGAGAATAACTATTATAACCTTGAAGAATTTCATGAAACGGATATTAATTTTTGATCAATTTATAAAGAAAATCCATATAAGCTAAAATTGAGGAAGACTAAAATTCCGTGAATAATATGTAACTGTCAAAACTGTAAATCGGGAAAATGGAATAATATGCCCATGTTATTTGTCAATATATTTTATAACCTGATTTATTTACCTATGAAAACACTCCGCTCCATTTTGCTGTTGCTTGCAGCGACATTACTTTCCTATTCATTTACAGCCTGTTCAGACAAGAGTAATCAGAAGGCTCAACCTGTTCTGGGTTCAAAATCCGTAACAATCCTTGAAAAAGGAGGATTGCAATTCAGGGACCTCAACAAGAACGGGGAACTTGATATTTATGAAGACTGGCGTCTTTCCGATTCATCAAGAATAGCTGACCTGCTGAGTCAGATGACTCTTGAGGAAAAGGTTGGGCTGATGTTCCATCCAAACATTGCAGTTCCGGCCGATGGTGTTGTCAAATACGATTTAACAGAGGAAGAAAAAGCCGCGCTGGACAGTGCCGCTAATGAAAACTATGCCGGGCCGATAGGTCCGGGTGGTCAGGGACCTGCAGGAGGCGGCATGGCAATGGGCCAGATGAGAAGGATTGCCACTGCAAAATCATTAATTGAGGAAAAACATTTCAGGAATATACTGAACAATGGCGTAGCTCCGGTGAAGGAATTCGCCACGTGGTCAAACAAAATGCAGGAGATTGCTGAAGCAACCAGACTGGGAATACCTATTATGTTCTCTACCGATCCGCGTCATGGTGCAACCCTTGGGGCACATGTCAGCGGCACACAGTATTTTTCTCAGTGGCCCAGCAAAGAAGGCCAGGTTGGGATAACCTCAGCACGCGATACGGCAATTATGAAGAAATTCGGCGAAGCGGTAGCTGAGGAATATCGTGCGGTGGGACTTCATATGATACTTGGCCCCCAGATTGATGTCATGACCGAGCCAAGATGGAGCCGTAACATGGGTTGCTTTTCAGAGGATGCAAATCTCACAACTGAAATGCTTGCCGCCTTTATGGACGGAGCCCAGGGAAAAGATGTAGGTCCGGGAAAGATCCTTGTCCATCTTAAACACTGGCCGGGAGCAGGTCCCCATGAAGACGGCGCAGGACAGTGGCTGACATATCCGGGTAATAATTTTGATTACCATCTCATCCCCTGGAAAAAGGGAATTGAAAAAGGTGCTCTCGCAGCCATGGGATATTATAGCGGAACATATTATGATTCTCTTAATGTAAATTACTCCTATCACGTCTCAACTGAAATTCTGTACCGTCAGCTTGGGTTCAAAGGTGCCATCTGCACGGACTGGGGTGTTGTGAGCAGGGGACCTCTGAAACCGAGTCTGCAGGGCAAAACGACACTAAAAGACAATATGGAAATGATCATCAATGCAGGTGTCGATCAGATGGGTAGTGAGACAAACAACCAGCTGGTACTGGAACTGGTAAAGGAAGGCAAGGTGACTGAAGAAAGAATAAACGAGGCAGCAGGAAGAATTCTTCAGTGGCATTTCAAACTCGGACTGTTTGAAAATCCCTATGTAGATCCCGAAGCAGCAACTACAATAGTTCAGAGTGAAAAGAATCAGAAACTGGGCTACCAGGCTCAGCTCAAATCGATAGTGCTTCTTGTAAATGACGGGGTCCTCCCTGCAAATGAAAATATAAAGATCTACGTTGAAGGAATCGATAAGGAAACAGCCGGGAAGTATGCCGCAGTGGTTGATAACCCCAAAGAAGCTGACCTTATACTTGTCAGAACAACCACCGAAGAGGAAAGGGAATTCCGGGGATTCGGAGGAGGAATGCCCGGACAGGGACAAGGACAGGGGAATCAGCGTCCTGCCCGGAGACCTCAGACGAATGCGGGACAGCCAGCGGCTGACGCGAATCCTTTTGCCCCCAGGGAGGTCAATATCGATTTCCCGGCAAAAAAATGGGACAATATTAAAACCTTTGCCTCAACAGGTAAGCCAGTAGTGGTCGCCTTCAATCCTGCAGGTTCAAGTTGTGTCCTGCCTTCCGATCTGAAGAATGTGGCTAAAGGCGCAATCATGATATTCGATGCGCTTGACAATGCACTTCTTGATGTAGTATTCGGGAAATTTAATCCTACCGGGAAACTCACCTTCGAAATACCATCATCGATGGATGCAGTCAGAAAGCAGCTTGAAGATGTACCTTTCGATTCTGAGAACCCGGCTTTCGAATTCGGATACGGTTTGTCGTACAGTAATTAATCCCGACGGGCAGGAAACAGAAATATTACCCCGTTTATAGAAGATTTTTTATCCTGAACGGAAAGTACAGGTCCTGAATATGCTCTCTTCCTAAGAGAATATTTTTGCCTATCTTTATTCAGTATTCGAATAGAGACTCAGTTATAATCTGCCTTAAATGTCTGATCACCTGGCAATACTATTGAATTGTATTTTCTTGTTTTGTCCTCTTAAATCAACATTATGAAGTTCAGAACTTTTATTGTCGCAATCATCATAATATCGTTATCTGGCAAAAGCATGCAGGCCCAGTATCCCGTTTTCATGGGATGTCCTGTAACAGTTGATTTCTCAAAAACCCTGAGGAACTGGGATGGTTTCGGATTCAACTATGTCGAAACCGCCCAGACAGTTGATTACAGTACCGATCCGAAAGACTATGGTGGATTCAGCATAATGTCACAGCAGGCAAAAAATGAAATAACCGATCTCATCTTTGGTGAGGAAGGACTAAAAGTGGGACTGGTGAAGATGTTCCTCGATCCTTTTCATCAGACTGGTCCCGGGGGCACCTATGACCATCAAAAATCAACGGCAAACATGAGAATGTTTGTAAGTAAGGGACTGGAGAAGACCCGCCAGAGGGGCTCTGATCTCCAAATAATAACGACTCTCTACGGTCCCCCGGCCTATATGACGCTTCAAAAAACCATGCGCGGAAGGGACCTCGATCCGGCTCACACAACCGATCTGGCTGAATACCTTATTGACTGGGTGAAGTACCTCAGGGAAAAGGAAGGATTTCCGGTGAAATACATTTCTCTTCACAATGAAGGGGAGGACTGGGAACGCTGGCCATGGGACGGAAAAGAGGGCAATATCGGCAAAGGCCACGATTATAACCTGTTCTGGCCACCATCACAGGTTACTGATTTTCTTGGATTCATGCAGCCCATGCTCGACAAAGCCGGACTTGCCGATTTAAAGGTTACAAACGGTGAGCCGACCAACTGGTATCGTTTCAGTTTCTGGGGTTTCCCGGAAGAAATTGCAGGAAACCCGGAAGCCTTGAAAAATCTTGGTCTTATAACATCTCATGGGTTTTACGTGGGAGGCTATGATAACCGGTGGTACGGCAGTCACACCAATACAGGTATTAGTTACCTCAGGGCGCTCAGACCTGAACTTCATGCATGGGTTACATCCACGTCGTGGAGCAAAATGGATGCTAAATTCATTAAGGAGATCTGGGGAAATATTTATGAAGCCCAGGTAAATGGAATAATCCCATGGGCCGGATTGCAGAGGCCTCCTCTGTGGGTGGGAGGAGACCCGAATCCTGGATGCGCAATCAGAGTGAGCGAGAATGGCAACTATGAAATACTACCGGGATACTATTTCTATAAACAGGTATCCAGGGCCGGACAGCCAGGAATGAAAGTTGCCTGGACATCCAGTATGGACAGTGAACTGCCGGTTATTGCATTTGCATCAAACGGAACAGGCAACAGGGATTCTTTTGTTGTTGTAAACACCTCAGCAAAGGAAAAACCTGCGGAGATCAAAGTAATCGGAAACAAAACAGGAAAATTTATGCATTTCAGAACGACTGGCAGCGGAGAAGCTTACAGGGAACTAGGAATGGCAAGCAGTTCCGGCGGAAAACTCCTTTACAATGCCCCTCCAAATTCGGTAACAACCTTTTTTTCTGTAGATTAACATAATCTCTTTTTTGAAGCACTTCCTCCCTGACCTCGCCCCTGCGAGGCATGGGATCTCCTTTATGCTATACTGACCACCCTGGACAACATCTGCTCCGGATGAAGTGCAATTTTCGTAATACCCCCATTTTTTTATCGTATTTTCCATTTTTTATGTATTCTTTTCATTATACACCCCATTTATATGATGGTATTATCAATTTTTTACTATATTTTTTTGCTTACACCCCTTTTTTTTATATGTTAGCGCCTTCAAAACTGATGTTTTTCTAATTTAATGGCCTTACCTATGAAAATTTTTAAGAAGAAGTATCTGCTGATAACAGCCATTCTGCTGTTAATCAATCCCGTGTTATTCGCGTCTTCCGAAACACCCATCGATACCGGGGCAACAGCATGGATGATCACATCCACGGCTCTGGTGTTACTGATGATACCCGGACTGGCAATGTTTTACGGAGGACTTGTCCGCTCCAAAAACGTTCTCGGTACTATAATGCACAGTTTTGTTGCAATGGGTATAATCAGTGTCCTTTGGGTGTTTATAGGCTACAGCATGTGTTTTGGCGAAAGCGTACTGGGAGGTCTGTTCGGATGGAACTGGGATTACCTTTTCCTGAAAGGTATTGATACCAATATTATGGATGCTGGAATCCCCGAGTATGTTTTCTCCATGTTCCAGGGGAAATTTGCAATAATAACTCCCGCTCTGATAGCCGGAGCCTTTGCCGAACGGGTGTCATTCAAGGCATATTGTCTGTTTATCGCCCTGTGGAGCATACTTGTATACAATCCCCTGTGCCACTGGGTATGGTCGGCTGACGGATTTCTGTTTAACCTGGGTGCCTTAGGTGCCATCGATTTTGCAGGGGGAACAGTTGTTCACATTTCGGCAGGCGTAAGCGGACTAGTGGCTGCATTATATCTGGGATCACGGCGGGGGTACCCCTACCAGGTGATAAGGCCGAACAATATGGTAATAACAATGCTCGGAGCAGGCCTGTTGTGGGTAGGCTGGTTCGGTTTTAATGCAGGAAGCAGTATTTCATCGGGACTCAGTACTGCTCAGGCACTTACAGCCACACAGGTTGCAGCAGCATCGGGAGCACTCGCCTGGATATTAATCGAAAGCTTTCATCACGAAGGAAAAGCAACAGCCCTTGGTTTTGCCAGCGGCATCCTGGCAGGACTTGTTGCCGTTACTCCTGCGGCTGGTGTTGTACAGCCATACGGCGCCATGATACTTGGAATAATTGCCTCGGCAGCATGTTATTTGGCCATTCAGCTTAAAAACAAGCTGGGCTACGATGACAGTCTCGATGCTTTCGGAATACATGGTGTCGGCGGAATAATCGGGGCGCTATTCCTGACTTTCTTCATTAGAAAATCATGGATGGCAGCAGCCGCTGCAGCAGCCACCGATGGCACCTGGACAATCTGGAACCAGCTCGGTGTTCAGGCTCTGGCAGTTCTTATCGCAATTGCATTCGCTGGAGGGATGACGTTTCTTATAATTTTCCTTCTTGATAAGGTGGTCAGGTTCCGTTCAACTTGCGATGATGAAATGGCAGGTCTCGACAGGACTTACCATGGAGAAAGAGGATACGGAATGCTGAATCCAAGCTAGAAGCGGTATGCGGTACGCGGTACGCGGTACGCGGCCAACAACTTAATGTTAAATTAATAACAATAGAATAAAATGAAACTGATTAGCGCAATTATAAGGGAGGTGCAACTCGATAAGGTTCGTGAAGCACTCATTGCTGCCGAAATTACCAGGATCACCGTAAGCCGGGTCTCCGGTCACGGACAGCAAAGGATTGAAGAAATGTACAGAGGTCAGAGAATTGTTCCCGATCTCATTCCCAAGATCAAGATAGAAATAGCTGTTAATGATGAATTCGTCGATATCACGGTAAATACCATCCTCAAGTCTGCAAAGACCAACGGTTTGGAAGGACGTTTAGGAGATGGCAAGATATTCATTACCCCGCTCGAGGAGTGCATCAGGATACGGACTGGAGAAAGGGGAGGCTCGGCAATCTAGAACGGGCACAAGGCACACCGTGTCCACCGTAGCTTTAGCGAAGGTGGAGGGCACAGGGGGTAAGGCATGAGGATTGAGGCGTGAGGATTGAGTTTTTTGACTGCCAACTGCTTGCTGCCAACTACCAACTGCTTGCCTTGCGTCTTGTGTCTTGCGTCCTGTGCCCTATTTATATGAATCATTGTGGACATTTCTCACCGCCCTGCCTGAGGGATCGATGAATTCCTGAAATTTCTTGTCCCAGGCCAGCGCCTCTGCCGTGCTGCATGCCACTGAAGGTACCGAGGGTACGCATGCCGCAGCGGAATCGGACGGGAAATGTTCGGCAAATATTGACCGATAGAGATACTCTTCCTTTGACAGCGGAGGATTTACAGGGAAACGGTACTTTGAATTCTTCAGCTGTTCGTCGGTTATTTCCTGTGAGGAAATTTTGCGGAGAGTGTCGATCCAGTTATATCCCACCCCGTCGGAAAACTGTTCTTTCTGCCTCCATGCAACTTCGGCAGGAAGATAATCCTCAAAAGCCTTTCTCAACACCCATTTTTCAATCCTTCCGTTTGAAGCCATCTTATCGGCAGGATTGATCCTCATGGCAACATCAAGGAACTCCTTGTCAAGGAACGGCACTCTCCCTTCAACACCCCATGAAGCCAGAGATTTATTGGCCCTCAGACAATCATAAAGATGAAGCTTGCTGAGTTTCCTGACAGTCTCTTCATGGAATGATTGAGGATCAGGCGCTTTATGAAAATACAAATAACCGCCAAAGATCTCATCCGCTCCTTCACCGGTAAGCACCATTTTTACTCCAATTGACTTTATGACACGAGCAATCAGATACATCGGTGTTGATGCCCTTACCGATGTCACATCATAAGTTTCTATATGATAAATTACATCCCTGAGTGCATTAAGCCCTTCCTCAAGCGTAAAATTAATCTCGTGGTGAACCGTGCCAATATGTCTGGCCACTTTTACCGATGCGGCAAGGTCGGGTGAACCTTCCAGACCAATTGCGAAGGAATGAAGTCTTGGCCAGTAGGCATCAACCTTGTCACCGGCTTCAATTCTTTTCGGCGCATACCGCCGGGCAACTGCTGAGATAATTGATGAATCCAGGCCCCCTGAAAGCAGTACTCCATAAGGAACATCCGACATAAGCTGGCGATGCACTGCGTTCTCAAGCGCAATCCTCAATTCTTCAATCGAAGTGGGATTGTCCCTGACAGCATCATATTCCATCCAGTCACGCTTGTACCAGCGTGTCATAACCCCGTCCCTGCTATAAAGATAATGACCGGGAAGAAACTCCTGAATTCTGTTGCAGACACCCTCAAGAGCTTTCAGTTCGGAAGCAACATAAAAATTCCCATGCTGATCCCAGCCAATATAAAGCGGAATGATTCCTATATGATCGCGTGCAATCAGGTAACAATCCTTCTCTTTATCATACAAGGCAAAAGCAAAAATGCCATTCATCTCTTCAAGGAAAGACGGACCCTTGTCGTGATAGAGCGGAAGTATTACCTCACAGTCGGAATTTGTCCTGAACTGCCAGGTATTTGCGTACTTTCTTCTTATTTCCTGATGATTATATATTTCACCGTTAACTGAAAGTATCAGGTTGCCGTCTATACTTGTCAGGGGTTGCCCCCCTGATTCGGGATCTACGATCGATAATCGCTCATGGGCAAGGATGGCCTTTTCGCAACAAAATATCCCCGACCAGTCAGGTCCCCTGTGACGAACCTTTTTTGACATTTTCAGAACAGCGGGCTTTAGTTCCCTGTAATCAGTTTTAAGATCAAACACACCAACGATACCACACATATATCTTTTTTTTAATTTGAATTTTCCTCCATCCCGGGTAAATCAAAATGCATCAATCCGGAAACTGCAAAACTAATAAACAAATTGATTTATTATTTAATATTTATAATTATTTTACGACATGTAATTCATTTTATTCATTATTTTATATGTTTTTGTTGTTATCTCTAATCATCATCGCCATTTCAATTGATATTATTAATTGCAACCAAGTCAATTATCCGAATCCTCTCCGATTCAGGGATGACACAATAAAAAAGATGAAATCAACAAACAATTAAGTCAAAACATTTGTTAAAACATACCTGAACAACTATTATCAATGGATTTATGAAAGCCACGCTAAAAAGTATTGTCAGTTCAAGAACAGAATACATATCAGATGGTCTTGATGAAAAAACTCTTTCGGGAAATCCGCTGGACCTATTCGAAAAGTGGATGGCGGAAGCCGAAAGGAAAATTGCCGGCACCCCGAATGCGACATTCCTGGCGACAGCGGGACCAGATGCGAGACCATCGGGAAGGATTGTCCTGCTTCGGGGATTTGACGATAGGGGGTTTGAATTCTTCACAAACTACGAGAGCAGGAAAGGAATGGAACTAAGGGACAACAATTATGCGTGCATGACATTTTTCTGGAATGAGCTGTTCCGTCAGGTAAGAATTGAAGGGAAAATCCATAAGCTGTCCAAAGAAGAATCAGATGAGTATTTCTCAAGCCGGCCGCGTGAGAGCCAGATCGCTGCCATTGCTTCGGATCAAAGCAGGGTGCTGCCTGGCAGGGAGCTGCTGGAAGAAAGAGTAAGGGAAACCGGGAAGCTTTTTGAAGGAAAACCGGTTGTCAGGCCTCCTCACTGGGGCGGCTACTGTCTTTCGCCGACAAGTATCGAATTCTGGCAGGGAAGACCTCACCGGCTGCATGACAGGATTTTGTACACCCGAAGGAAATTAAGCAAGGAATGGATTGTTGAGAGGCTTTATCCATGAGAAAATAACAGTCAATACACCAAACCTGCCAGGAGATCCCGCATCCCGCAATTCTGGTAACTTTTATTATCCTTGGAACGTTCCTTTGCATGTTGATTATTTTGCCTTTCCCTGTACACCGGGATGCGGGATGACATGCGCAGACGTTGTCAGGGAGGGATCTCCTTCATTGTGCAATGTCCGGGAAAAAATCTCCCTGTGAATACGCAATGTCCGTTTCAGGACATCCTTAATCTCACTAAAAAAAATTTGCAGGTTTCATTTCTTTAATTTTACTTTGCATTTCAAAGTACTTTCATTATGAAAACCAACCCTTCATCAGCAGAGGATCTTAAAACAATCAGGAAAATCATGGAGGAATCAACCCGATTTCTTTCACTGAGCGGTCTTTCAGGTGTCTTCCTTGGGCTATATGCAATTGCAGGTGCCCTGATTGCCCGTTTTCTTGTTTTCAATGGCGGGAATGTAAGTCCTGATAATTATTTCAACAATCTGCCGGGACAGGAAACTGACATTATCAGTCTGAAAATGGTAATTATTGGGGTGTCTGTCCTTCTGCTATCCCTGGTCACGGCCACCGGCTTCTCGGTCAGAAAAGCAAGACGTTCGGGTGTGAGTCTATGGACACCCGTATCGAAACGATTATATACCAGTCTGTTTATTCCCCTTGTTGCCGGAGGAATATTTGCTCTGATACTGCTCTTACAGAACCACATCCAGCTGATCATCCCGGTGTTTCTCATTTTTTACGGCCTCGCCCTCATCAGCGCAGGGAAATTCACTTACGGAGAAATATTTTATCTTGGCATTCTCGAAATCATTACCGGCCTCGCTGCTGCCCTGTTCCCGGCTCAGGGGCTGATTTTCTGGATTATCGGATTCGGAATCCTCCATATTGTTTACGGACTTTTCATGTTCAGAAAATATGAAGCATAAGGCCATCATGAATGTTTGTTTTACAAAAGGATCAATCCCAGGGACTAAAGCCAAGGAAGGCGATTCTTGCCCTCACAATCAAATCGTTCCAAAATGAAAGACATCATTTCCGGTTTGAATAAGGTATTCGAAAGCAGGGTGCGTCTGGGTATCATGTCTATCCTGATGGTGAATGATTCATACGACTTCAACAGCCTGAAGGAAACCCTGAACGTCACCGACGGCAACCTGGCAAGTCATCTGAAAGCATTGGAAGACAAGGGTCTGATCGTGATGGAGAAACGCTTTATAGGACGGAAGCCCAATACCAGCTATGCCATAACCGAAGAGGGATCTGTCCGGTTCAGACAGCACCTTGATGCTCTTGAAGATCTTATCAGGAACCATTGATTATCAATAAATTCTTACCGATCGACTGTAATTTGTACTTCAGAAATTTTTAAAAAGCCATGAACACCGAAACCAAAATCAACTGGGCTTATGAAATAAAAGCCAACCTGGGCAATCCGGAGATTCTTGAAGGACTGTACCGCATAGACCACAAAGCCTTTAAAACTGCATTTGACGGCTTATTTCAGGAAATAGAAAACACTGAAGCGGCAAAATTTTGGAAGTCGAGGCTCGATTATGACATCAGGCCCGACATTCTGAAGACGTTCATCCTGAGGGAGATAGTGGTTGTAATTGCCACAGGCTTACTTGCTGCATTTCTTATTAAAATCCCTTCAATATTTTTCCTCAGCAATGAAGACAGTTTCTACTTTAAAAACGCTGCCATCATCATCTTTTTCGGACTGACTATTTATACAATGCTTATTAACAGGATTTCTGAACCAGGGAAAATAATAACCACCATCGTAGCTTTTCTGATTCCTGCGCTTTACATCAATCTGCTTCCTTCCCTTGATCCCGGAGACGCTGTTATTCTTGCTTACATCCATCTGCCCATGCTGATGTGGTTTATTTATGGGTTTATCTGGTCCGGCTTTGACCTCAGGGACCACGATAAAAGGATTGATTTTATAAGACACAACGGCGATCTTGCGATAACATATGCTCTTATAGCAGCAGGCGGAGGATTTCTGACACTTATCACTGTAGGCCTGTTCGATTCGATCGGATTGGATATTACAGAGTTCTATGCCGAAAATATTGTCGTTGCGGGAGCGGTTGCCGCACCGGTTGTCGCAGCCTACCTCATCGGCAAATTCCCGGCCCTTGTAAGCAAAATCGCCCCGCTTTTAGCCGGGATATTCAGCCCGCTTGTTCTTATCACCCTGATCGTATTCCTTGTAACAATGATACTTACCGGTAAGGACCCTTATAATGATCGAGAGTTTCTTTTGATTTTCAATGTTCTTCTTCTGGGGGTGATGGTAATTATCATATTTTCCGTTTCCGGAACATCGGTGATCAAAAATCAGAGATTTAATTCAATAACACTGTTTATACTGTCAGTTGTCACAATAATAATCGATCTTATCGCGCTGTCAGCCATATTCTACAGGCTGGGAGAATACGGCCTTACTCCCAACAGACTTGCAATACTTGTATCAAACATCCTTGTTCTGATCAACCTGATAATGATCATGGCAGGGCTTTTCAAGATAAACTTCAGGAACAAGGAGTTCAGAATTGTCGAAATGATCGTCTCAAGATACCTGCCGGTTTATCTGGCATGGATTGTTTTTGTTGTCTTTGGTTTCCCCCTTATATTCGGAATGAAGTAATCCCTAAGGATTTACTATTCAGGCTGGACAGTTCTTACTATGTAAAAGAATACCGCAATAAAATGTGAAACACTGCCGGCAAGAACCATAAGGTGCCATACCAGGTGGGCGTACCTGAACTTTGCTACCCTGAAAAAATAAATACCCAGAGTGTAAAAAAGTCCCCCGATAAGGATCCACACCCAGCCCATGGTTGGCAGAATTCTGATTAATGGCACCAAAGCAATCAGTACCAGCCATCCCATTGATGCATAAAGTATTACATTAAAAAGGCCAACTCCTGAGTCATAACTTGCAGGCTTCAGAAGCCTGACAACTATTCCTGTTACTGCCAGTCCCCATTCGATGCCGAAGATAACCCATCCCAACGGCCCGTGAAGCGTTATCAATGCTATAGGAGTATAGGTTCCTGCAATGAGCATAAAAATTGCAATCTGGTCCATTTTAAAGAAAAACTCCTTGGTTTGACCGGGAGGCAGCCAGTGTGTAAACATTGAAGACAGATAGAGGATTACAAGAGTTGCTCCAAAAACTGCAGTCGACACAATATGCCATGGGGTTCCCGTTTTTGAGGAAAAAACCACCATCAATACCAATGCCGCACAACCAAGCAAAGCTCCTGCAAGATGGGAAAGAGCATTTGCCAGCTCCTCTCCTTTCGTAAATTTCATGCTATTTACAATGTGCTGGTTTTCCTTAAGCGTCTGCGGTTGCCAGAATTTCCTGTACCATGGTTGTCACAGTGCGGAAATCAATCTTTCCTGTTCCCATCATAGGGAGTTCACTGATAACTACAAATTCCCTTGGAAGAGCTATAACCGGCAGATCATTCATCATTTTTCTGAGTATTTCCGTTTTGTGTATCTCCCCGGAAACAGCTGCTATGATGGATGACCCTTTTTTCTCATTCATTACCTCAACAACACAGCAGGATATTCCCTGCGGAACATATTTCTCAAGTACATTCTCAACTTTTACCAGTGAAACCATCTCCCCTCCAACCTTTGTGAACCTCTTGAAGCGGCCGGCATGCCACAGAAATTCTTCCTTATCAAAGAATCCCATATCGCCGGTATTGTACCATCCGTCCTTCAGGACTTCGGCTGTTTGTTCGGGGTCGGCAAAATATCCCTTCATCACAGTGTCTCCCTTAACAAGAATTATTCCGACCTCATCTGTTTTGCATGCATCTCCTGTTTCAGGGTTTTCTATTCTGACCTCAACCCCGGGAATTAGTTTGCCTGTACTTCCGGGTCTGTTGTATTTAAGCGAGTTTACTGAAATCACCGGAGACGTTTCCGTAGCTCCGTAACCTTCCAGCAGGGTAACACCGTGTTTTTCCTTGTAACCTGCACGAAGAGCATCGGGACACTTATCGGCACCGGCAACCATCAGCCTTAAAGTTTTAAAATCTCCCGGCTCTGATTTCTGAAGATAACCCCAGAAGAAACTCGGAGTGCCAACCATTATTGTAGGTTTCTCTTCCCGGGCAATCCTGCAAATAGTTTGGAAATCAAGCGGATTGGCATAAGTTATCATAGTCATGCCATAATAAAAGGAAACCCAGAGATTAACTGTTAATCCGAATACATGAAAAAATACAAGATTGGCCAGAATGACATCCTCTGAATTTATTCCAACATAATCCCCGAAACTTTCAATATTGGCAACTATATTTTTATGTGTCAGCTGAACAGCTTTGGGATCTTTTTCACTTCCGCTGGTAAACAGGATTACAGCAGAGTCGTTTTCATCGCCTTTATGTATATTCCCTATTATGAAATTTACCGGTAGCTTTGATATCAGGGCTGCCTTTAATTTTTCACCTGTCGAAATTCCTGCCATGATATCCTCAATCAATACCATTCCTTCAATTACCGGACAGTTAATTTTCTCAAGCAGAGCCTTCGATGTAATAATTGTTTTGAATCCGCACTTTTTCTGGGCATATCTTGCGTTGCTTTCAGCACCGGTCGAATAATTTATCATCACAGGTATCCTGCCGCTCATCAGGGCACCAACATTGGCTAGTGCACACCCTGCTGACGTAGGGATCATAATCCCGATAAAACCTTTGTCATATTTCCTGAACTTTGCACTTAAGATGAGAGCACCGATCAGTGCTCTTGAATATGGAGTACTCGTCCCCCGGGTTTTGTCAATGATGGCAATCTTATTGCCATATTTTTTGGCCATCCGAACAAACTGTTGATGAAGCAGCATAATTATGATTTTATTTTAACCTGGTAAAGAAATTTGAAAGCTGCCAATATAGACATAAATCTGAAATACAAGTACACCACATTGGTTTTTTCTTATTTTGTTCGAAAATTTTACTGAATATTCATTTCATCATTTACCTGTATTTAAATTAATTGCAATCCCCTATTTTTAATGTTTAACTCGTTCCGGATTTTGATTCGAAAACTACCACTTCACAAATCAAACGCATCGGGAGAACTCAGGTAAAAGCAGACGCGGGTCGTACAGATGGTTTTTCAGGGTATCTTTGGCTTGAATAATAACTATATCTTCAAACTCATCTCATATTCGCATGAACACCCTGGCTATTTTCCTGGCTTTTTTTATAACTACCTTCAGCAACAGCATACCTGAAGAAAATATACTGTTTGACGGTGTATCGCTTCATAACTGGGAGGTACTTGACTATCGGGGCCACGGAGAGGTTTCTGTGGCCGACAGCTGCATTATAATCGGAAAGGGGGAGCTGATTTCAGGCATCAGGTGGACAGGTGATTTTCCAAAAACAGGTTACGAGGTAACTCTGAGTGCAAAACGTATCAACGGCAACGACTTCTTTTGCGGTCTGACCTTCCCCGTGAAAGATTCATTTCTTACACTGGTGCTTGGAGGCTGGAGGGGAGCTCTTTCAGGACTCAGCTGCATTGACGGTTATGATGCTGCCAATAACCACACCGGAATTGTATATGGTTTTGGAACAGGGTGGTGGTATGATGTTCGGCTGAGAGTTACCGATGACAAAGTGGAAGCGTGGGTTGCCGATGAAAAACTGGTTGATTTTACAATCGGCAAATCACGACTCTCTCTACGGTCTGAAGTGGAATCTTCTGTTCCCTTCGGAATTACCACATATAAGACCACCGGAGCAATCAGGAATGTAAGACTCAGAATGTTAGATGAATAAGGCAGAGGTAATCAAAATACAAGTCCGGTGAGCCAGCCCCATATAAGGTAACGGGTAAACCTGCCTGCCAGCATGGAGAAGGCTGTGATGAGAATATTGGACCGCAGCAGCCCAAGTCCGACCGAAAATACATCCCCCACTGCAGGGAGCCAACTGAAAAATGCAAACACAGCACCTCTTTTATAGAGCCGGTCATGCCATTTTTCTATGGTTTCGCGCTTAACCCTAAGGTATTTTTCTATCCATTCCCATTTGCCCAGATAGCCAATGGCAAAACTGCTCAATCCTCCCAACCAGTTACCCGCAGTTGCAACCAGAATGGCTGGGGTGACATCGGTGCCTGTCGCTATCAGTACGGAGAGCAGCGCCTCCGAACTGAAAGGAACAACTGTCGCAGCCAGGAAGCTGGCAAGGAATAACCCCCAGAGATTGTATTCGAGAAATAATTCAGCCACTGAATCGTCCAAAAAGAGCGAACATAGCCAAAAACATCGGGATATCACAAAGAAAAGGCTTTGTCACTTGATTGTCATGCGTTCAAGGTTCCTGTATTTTTTGATCCGGTGGAAGGTCATGTAGTTGGCATCATGATAGTTATTAGCCCCTCCATATTGATCATCGAAAGCTGTACGGCATACGAAAATGATATCCTTACCGTCAAACTGCCAGTCGACATACTGGAAACCATGCTTTTTTACGTCAGGGTGAGAAATCAGGATCTTATGTATACTCCAGTTATGAAGGTCAGGGGAGCTTTTCAGAACAAGGGTATTTCTGACAGAGCCTGCCTGCATATCCTTGAACTCTTCCCTGATCATGTTGGAAATGGTCCAGTAGCGTCCGGAAAGGCTGTCATAGCGGATTGTAAACTTACGGGCTCCTCCGGCAAAATCTATGAATCCGGTTGAAGGATCAAAGGAAGCCGTTGACCCCTCATTGCTGATCCTGACAACGGCTGCCATATCCCGTCCAGGTTCAGATGTTGCAACCCGCAGGAAATCCACAATTTCTCCATCGGGGGTAACAACAACATTTCCTTCGAGCCATCCTCCGAAATGTCCGTTTAGGTATGACGAATCGTGAGTCAGGAAGTTGGATGCCTTCCAGACCGAAGCCTCCAGAAGATCTGCATCGACCGGAGCTGAAATTACCATGGCACTATAGCGTACGCCCCACTTTTCAGTATTCGACCTGGCGTTTTCGATTGCCCTCCAAATCCTTTCGTTATGGATTATCACAGGAACCGGCGCCGTATGGTATTCCCCCTCAAGCAGCAGTCCTGAAGAGCTTCCGACAGGATCGCTCCAGCTCATCCCTCCATCGTCCGATCGCCTTATTATCAGATCCCCATGGTGTTTAAAGGTCCCCATTATGTAAAGATGTCCCCTGTGGAAGAACAAGTTCGACCAGAATTGTCCGTCAATCTCCGAGATCCTTGTCCAGGTTTTGCCTTTATCGTTAGATCTGTAAACTGCAGTAAGAGCCATATCGTGCTCGGTGCTGGTAGGGCCAAAATAATCATGAGAGGCCACATAATTGCCGTTTGGAAGAATGCATAGGGAAGGTGAACCGATATACCTTCCCAGAGAGGCTGGTTCATGATTAATCACTATACCCGGCACCTTTGCCTGCTGTGCCTGAATTGGGATGAACATACCTGAAAGAAGGACCACTGAAACAGCAAAAGCCATTCTATTGATTTTGCAAAACATCATACTGTTTCTCAATTTATTATAGAACAATTAGCAAAGCAGGGCACGTTCGCACCTGAGGCCCATAAAGTACTAAAAATTCAGGAAAGACAACTGATATTTCTGAAGGTGTGAGCCTCAATAAAAAAGACAAGAGAAAACCACCTGAAAATCCTAAGTTAATTGTTATTCAATTAACAGAATTGGTACTTTTTTTACCTGATAACAATCAGAAAACAGGTTTGTGAAAAATCCAAATATCATATTTTCCAAAAGAGGCTTACCCTTGTTGATGTTATTTTCCCTGCTTTCAGGTATTTCATTTGCCCAGGAAGCAGGTGCATCAGTGGTACCGTTCCTTTTTACCGGCGCTGTTACCGAGACAAACAAGGAGAAATCGACAATTCCCAAGCTGACACTTTGAAAACCGGCAGCTATTTTTGACCTAATTACCTGGTCGGTGTTCCCGGAATTCCTGATTCAAGCCACTTTTTCTGTTCGGGAGTCAGTATCTCGAGCATTTTTTCCCTATGCTGTTCCCTCATTTTTCTCATTGAAGAAGCGGCCTCGTCCCTGAATTTCCTCATTTCAGACTGGTTCCTTTCCATCAGGTCTTTCAACTTATCCTGCTGGGCGTCGGTCAGATCCGGTATTCTCCCGGGCCAATACCCGTATCTGTCCATATCCGGTCTGCGCATCCTATCCATAAAAGTCGAATCGGGTCGTCTGTGAAGAGGAACTGGCGGAATGCGATAGAAACCTCGTGCTACTGGCCCGGGCCTCCGGTAATCCGGCCTATTGTCCCTGTAATTATAATAGGAAAATCCCCGGGATCTACGGAAATCCCGCAAATCCCTCATGTCCCTCATGCCGTACATCCTATATCTGTCCTGCATGGGTAATCTGCCGAAGGGGTTCATGTAAGCCGTATCAGGTCTTTTCATCCTCAGTGAATCCCCCATAACTCCTCTCATGCCCCTCTGTGCATTCAGATCCCAGTTGGATGCAACAAATGCCACCAGAAAAGCCGCTGCAATAATCTTCATTCTTTTCATCTTCTTAAATTTTATTGTTTCTGATTTTGATCTAAATTCACAGGCAATCAATACCGAAACTTCAAATAACAGACAATGCAGAAACCATTTTTATTCTGTCGGGCCATGTGCTTTCTGCAATAATATTACGCAAATTAACAAGGATTGTGATCGGCTTCTCCGGGAACAGGATGAAATGCAATAATTCAGCTCTGAAATGGTATGATCAGAGTTTAAAATGAAAAGCGAAGTAATTCAAACGGACTAAGACAGATTACCATCCAAAACAGCACTATCGTATATCTTACGCCGGAATTATTTTTCCCGCTTCATTCCCCGGGAACAGGGATGTTCTTAAGCCATTCAACAAAACCTTCAGGATCATAGTAGGCGCAAAGAGAAAACCAATGTATTAACGCTTTTCCCCATGTATTAAAGACGAGTGGCCAGATTAACCATGATAAATTGTGAGGTATGATTGTCGCTTGTGCTGTTCAGTTCAGAATCTTACTCCAAAAGAAAGTCCGAACCTTATTCCTGCCCACGGACCATCAAAATCAACGTTGATCTTGTCACTTGATGTTGTGATAGTGTAATCAAACATTGGAATGTCAGCATCACTGAGAGATTCGTCAATTTCATTCCTTATATCCTGCTGATCCTCAAGTGGGATTTCCTCTGACGATAAGGCGTTTACATTACCTGAACTGATGCCGAAATGAGGTCCCAGTATCCAGAAGTCGAGGCACATAAATTTCCCAAGGGCCCACTGACTTCCAATCATAAGTCCACCAGTATGTGCAGTCACTTCGCCCGTCAGATCAAGATTTACCGGATCTCCTTCCTCCGGCTCATAATCAATGGCATCATTAGCCATGGTAAAACTCCCATATCTGTAAAAGAGTGACAGGTAAAAGCCGGTACCGTATTTCTTTTTACCCATGTAGTACCTGACCTCAGGAGTGATTGCATAGTTGCTTACGAGAAGATTCTCTATGATCTCCTTCTCATCTGGGTCGGTAATTTCAGCTAGATCAATAATCCGGTCGCTGTAAGGAAGACCTGATTCAGGCATGAATCTGAAGGACAAAGCTGCAGAGAAATTCCTCGAAAGGACTCTCTCATACTGAAGCGAATAGTTCTTTATCAGGGGAGCCGTCAGGTTGACCTTGATAAAGTTCATTGAAGGATCCAGGCTTCCAGCAGGACCCTGGGAAAGAGCATCCTGTACACCGGCAATAAGAAATGTACATGCAATGAGGAGAGGAATCACACATTTCTTCATTTTTCAGGAATTTGGTTAATAATTCAACCTGTTTTATACAAATGTAAACCTTTTGATTCAAACACTTATAACAAAAATTCCAATAATAAGGGGGTCAGGAAAAAACTTTGCCATTTGCCATGGAAACTGTCTCAGGAAATCTATACAATTCTCTTTTGGTATTTTAGTCCCGTCAGGGGCGTAATGATTTAGGACGGGGCAAAGCCCCGTTTAAGGCACCTGCGCAGTTGCAGAGCTCAATTCCAGTGAAAAAGTTGATTTTTCTGAAGTTATACACTACATTTGGTTGGTGAACCTGCATCTGATCGGAATATTAACACCAAAGAGAAAAGCCTGGCTCGAAAATCTTGTACTGCCCGGGTTTGACGGAGTTCCAATAAGTGATGTTCTGTCATTCATAGCCAAGGGCTTTCGCAAGGGAGTAATGGTAACAAGGGCTTCTTCCATAGCTTTCAACCTCCTGCTGGCCATGATCCCGGCTTCGATTTTTCTCTTCAGCCTGATACCATTTGTGCCTATTCCCAATTTTCAACAGGAAATGATCCGGCTTTTTGAGAATATCCTGCCGGCAAACGTATACAGGTTCCTTGAATCATCAATCATTGATATTGTCACGAGGAAAAGTGAAGGACTATTGATTATTATGCTTTTTGCTACAATAATATTTTCGACCAACGGAATACATGCGGTCATAAATGCCTTTGTAGTTTCCGCCCACAGCTTTCAGGTCCGTTCATGGGTTAACCAGCGCAAAATATCCCTTGTGCTGCTTCTTATAATAGTTTTCATGTTCTCACTTGCCGGTTTTATAGTAATCTTTGGAAAACAAGGACTGGATAGTCTGGTTGAACTTCATATCATTGAAAGAAATATAGTTATTTCTCTCCTTATCTTCGCAAAATGGATATTGGTGGTTTTGCTTCTTTTCCTGGCAATTTCATTCCTCTATTATTTTGCTCCTGCAAAAAAAACAGATTTCAGGTTTTTCTCCGCAGGTTCTACGACAGCAACAATACTTTTCATCCTTTCATCCCTGGGATTTTCAGCATATGTGAATAATTTCGGCCTTTACAACAAGTTTTATGGCTCTCTTGGAACCCTCCTGGTAGTAATGCTCTGGCTCTATCTGAATTCCATAGCAATCCTCATAGGATTCGAGCTTAATGTAAGCATCAAGCATGCAAAGGAAGAAGGCAGGAGAAAAAAACTGTAAGGCAATTATTAAAACCATATGTTTCAAAACATTTCTGCACATAGTAACCCACAAAATGCGAATAATTCCCACAGGATTTTAATACCTTTCGGTGTTATTTAACCAAAAACCCTCATGATGAAAACCCCAAGAACCAAAAATCTCTCTAGACGTAAATTTCTGGGCACTGTTGGAACTGCCACTGCTGCGTTTACAATTATCCCGAGACATGTGATGGCCGGAAGCGGCCAAAAAGCTCCCAGCGATCTGATAAATGTTGCGGGTATCGGTATCGGCGCCCAGGGTGCTGGTGACCTGAGCAACATTTGCGACCCGGAAGTTCAGGTTAACCGGCCTCAGAGAACCAGGACGGGACAACCTTTAAGCAAGGCCGAGATAGCCAGACAGGAGGCCGAACGTGCCGCCCGAATGGCACAGATGCAAAGGCAGCAGGGTGCTCCCCCTCAGGCTGGAAGAGTTCCCCAGGCCTTCCCGGGCGGGCAGCCTCAGAGACCACCGAGGAAACTTGCCAATATTTACGCATTATGTGATGTGGATTCAGAGTACGCCGGCTACGTGTTTGCACGTTACCCCAGGGCAAAGGTTTATTCCGACTGGCGAGAAATGCTCGATAAGGAGCCTTCAATCGATGCCGTGCTTATCGCAACAACCGATCATAATCACGCTCCAATTGCTTCAGCCTTCATGAGGCAGAAGAAACACGTGTACGTTGAAAAGCCAATGGCCAAGACTATTTATGAATGCCGTAAGCTTGCGGAACTGGCAAAGGAATATGATATCGTTTCGCAGATGGGAAACCAGGGACATGCAAGCGAAGGTACCCGCAGGGTTGTTGAATGGGTAAGGGCAGGCGTTGTCGGCAATGTGAGGGAAGTGCAGATGTTCACCGACAGGCCGATTGGTTATTGGCCCCAGGGCGACATTCAGCGTCCGGCTCCAGTCAAGGTACCGAAAAACCTTAACTGGGATGTATGGCTGGGACCTGCACCTGAGAAACCTTTCAACCCCGAGATATGTCATTTCGTATGGCGTGGTTTGTGGGACTACGGCACAGGTGCCATGGGCGATATGGGAGCTCACATTTATGATGCTCCGCTATGGGCCCTCAACCTTGAATACCCCACTAAGATACAGGCAACCTCCACCCCATACAACAGTGAATACCTGCCACTTGCCCAGACAGTGACCTACGAATTCCCGGAACGCTTCAGTCCCGGCATCGGTTATATGCCTCCGGTTAAGGTCAAATGGACCGACGGCGGTCTTTTGCCCGAACGTCCCGAAAAACTCGAACCAGGCCGCCGTGTCGGAACAGTATTCTATGGCGACAAGGGAATCATGATGGGAGGCAATGCCCAAATGCCGTCACTGGTACCAGCCGATGCTGATTTCAAGGGACCTGATCCATGGCTTGAAAGAACAGGAGATATCTTTGAGGACTGGATCGGGGCAATTGTAAATGGCAAAAAAGCATGCAATGATTTCTCATGGGCAGCAAAGGTAACCGAGATAATGCTGCTTACAAACATAGCTGTCCTCACCCAGAGGTTCAATACAACTCTGGAGTACGACGGAAAGAACATGAAGATCATCAACCTTCCCGAAGCCAATAACTTCTTCCACTACGAGTATCGCAACGGATGGACGCTTTGATCTGACAACCTGGTTACGGAATCTCAGTTCCCGGTCCACGACCGGTATATAGACTATTGTTCAGGGCTCATTGTATCCTATTTGCTTAACCTGAACGGTATTTTACCCGTCTTTCGGTACTGTGGCAGAAAGGTTCCCGGGCAGGATGAATTGTTGATACATTTCAAAATCTGTGAATATCTCTCCTTATTTGTGCACAGTATTGAAGTTATTTTTAAGGCTTCACTGAGACAGGTAGTTTATGAGGAGAATACGCTTAAAGAAAGAATACAGACTTAAAGTATGGGGATTCCTGTTTGGTGTTTTTTCGTTGTGCTATATTTTCATACCCGGGTCAAACAGGGCTTTTATTGCCAATTACTTCAGCCGCAAGTGCATTAATCATCAGCAGATCTACAGCAAAAAACTTAATGACAGGATAACCGATTATTCGGCTCAGGCAAGGCTGACAGGTATTAAGATATGTTCCGATGAAAATGATCTTGCAAAAAGGGTGATTGCCGGACAGCTTGTGAAGGTCAGGGGCGGAAGAAAATATAAAATAGAAAGCATGAAACACAGCTATCCGTATATGACGCGCGATAGCAGGAGACTTCTAAATGAGATAGGAAGAAAATACAGGAAAAAGATAAAAAAAGAAGGATTTAAAGGATCCAGGTTCATAATTACCTCTATGACAAGGACATCAGAAAACATAAAGGGATTGGGTAAAACAAACATCAACGCTTCCGAAAACAGTCCGCACCTTAACGGAAATGCATTTGATATTTCCTATGCCAGATTTTCCATCCGCAAATTCAAGGTTACTGAATGCGACCTCTGGTATATGAAAGAAGCCCTTGCAGAAGTGATCTATAACCTGAGGAAAGAAAAGAAATGCTGGGCAACATATGAGAAACAACAGGGCTGTTTCCACGTTGTATTAAGAGTGCAATGATCAGTTCACATCTGTGGTTTTGATTATCCGGGTTTAGATGTGATTTTCAGGAATTCTGCCGTCTTTTACAACTTTTGATAAATCCCTGCAATAGAAACGTGTCACTGGCTGGGATGCATCAACGGGGCTATTTATTGCGTGTTCCGGTAAACCTGAACGAGTCGATGGTGCAAAGGCTCTGATGCTGAGAATTGCCATACTCGGAAGGGATCATATAGTTGCTTCCCGCTGACGGATCGGTGAAAGTAAACCACAGAGTATGAACCCCCTTCACGGGCCTTACAGCCATAGTTACCGTAATCCATTCATCCGACGCCTGTGCAGGAACATCGATGCTTCCCAATGAGCCTGTCCAGACAGATCCTGCACCTACGTTTATCCTGAAGGATTTACTGCCGGGTTTCAGCCTTAACGACAATGAATCGGCTCCGTTACCGAAATCGAGATACCTGAAAGCAACCTTGTCCCTGGTCCATATCTCACCCAGCACCTCATTCCCATTGCTTAGTGTCTGTATACGAACATTTCCATAAAGAAGACATGCTCGTGCCGCATCCGTTTCACTAAAGGCGTCAAGAGGACCTCCTGCTCCCTGCGAGGTCATGACGATCTCGGGAATGGTCCCGTCCTCCCTGAAGGTTATTGGCTCAAGGCAGGCTTTCCGCATTGCAACGCTTCCATTGGTTGCCCGATGATAGAAAACATACCACCTGCCCCTGAATTCCACAATCGATCCATGATTGTTCCAGACATTCGGATCACAAAACCTGTTGTCGATAATAACTCCTTTGTAGGTATAGGGCCCCATCGGGTTATTGCTGACGGAATATCCGAGGCATGTGGGAGCTCCTCCACGGCTTACATCCGCATAAACAAGGTAATAAAATCCGTTCCTCCTGGTCATAAAGCATCCTTCGTGGAAATAATGCTCTTCCTCTGTAATGATATTTTCCCTGATGGTGGCTGTGTCTATGCTCATCATATCAGGATTCATCCTGGCCATTTTGGCATTGAACTGACCCCAGACATAATAAGCCTTTCCGTCATCATCAATGAAAACACCGGGATCGATCTGGTTGAAACGTCCGACATCGATTGGCGTCCCTTTCTTGAAAGGACCCAGCGGAGAATCTGACACCGCAACTCCCTCCGTGTTAATGGCTGAAGACAGACAGTAGTAAAGATAGTATTTCCCTTTATAGTATTGTGCGTCTGGAGCATACAGGTAGGCATCGCTGTATGGGACCTGATCGCCGGGTCCGGCTGATGCAAAGCTTTCCCCGGATATTTTCCAGACTTTCAGATCGTCAGATGACAAAACCTGGTAGCTCTTTGAACAATAGTATTCCGGACTTTCATCCCGGGAACCATAGACGTATATTTTTCCTTCAGCCCATACATGTGCTGAAGGATCAGCTATATAAACTCCTGGTGGCACAATAGGATTCTGTGAAACAAGATTGGCCGCTGTCAGAAGGAGCCCTGAAATACATATTATTCTCTTCATGTTAGCTATGGTTTTTAACTGTGGAAAAACCGAGGTTAGCCGTTATTTTTCCCTACTAAAGTTAGTAAGAATTAACGAAATCAGTATGCGAACGTTTCTACAAGGTTCCCCGGAATAGGTAATCTCAGTTTTTAAATAAAAACCGCCTGCACATCAGATATGCAGGCGGCCTGAAAAACTTGATTTAAACCGTCCTATTTAACGAATTTGGCGCTTTTCAGATATTCAGCGCTAAGCCTTATACCCTCAAGCGATTCCTTGAGCATGGCCGCCTGTACCTGAGGGTCTCTCTGACCAAAACCACCGGCATTACCACCCGGTGCACCGCCCTGCCTCTGGCCTCCCTGGGGAGGAGCGCCTGCCTGCTGGCCCTGAGGCGGACCCTGCCTCTGTCCGGCCTGACCCTGAGGCGGACCCTGCTGCTGTCCCTGCTGACCGCCCTGGCTCATCCTCTGCTTCATCATCTCCATCATAGCCACCGACTGTTTCCTCTGCTCATCGGTCATCTTGGCCTCCATCTCGACGAACCAGTCTTTGTGACCGTTTTTGTAAAACTGATTGAAAATGGCCTCGTAGTTTATCTTTCCACTTTCACCGATCACATAGTCATCTTTTATATGCAGCACGCTGAAGCGGCCGGGGTATTTCTTCAGATAAGTAACAGGATCCTGACCTCCTACCGTTATCCAGTAGACATCCATCTGGAAAAACACCTTGTCGGGCTCAGTATTCTGAATCAGGAAATCCTCGAAGGTCAGATTGGTGTTCTGCACTGTTGCAAATTCCATACTATGATTGTGGTATCCGAATTTAATACCTCTTTTATTGGCCTCTGCACCGATAAGGTTCATCAGATTGCACTCAGCCTTCAGTGCTTCAACGTCGGACGACCAGGTGTTCATAGGGAAGATAACATATTTGCATCCCATTATCTTGTGGTCGTCGAAAACCTTTCCCCAGGCCTCAAGGGTACCCGGGACATCCTTTGCATCAAATTTGGCCCTGGCATGGCTTGAGATGATATCCATCCCGTATTTTTCTGCAAGAGATGCATAATCAGCAGGTGAATATCCGGCTACTTTGCCACTTCCGGCATTGTAGTTTGAGATCTCCATTACAGTATAGCCATAGTCTGCAAGAGCCTTCAGCGAACCCTCGATATCCGATTCGAGCCCTTTAACAGAATAAGTTGCAATACCGATTTGCTTCTTCTTAGCCTTGGGCGCCCCATCGATCGATACTAACGGAACAAGCAACGCTAAAACAAGAACATAAGTTATAAGTGACGTCTTTTTCATAGTTTAAAAAATTTGTACAACGTTTTTTGTGAATACTCTAAGCTATTAGGACAGTTTAAACGTACATTTTATTTCCGCAAATCAAAGAATTTTTTAACTGTGGTAATTATTCTTTTTTTGTGCCTGATGTATTCTTTTTTTATATTATTTTTCAAAGCTGATCAGGATATCAGTGGCCAATGACAACAATTGACAGGGGCAAATTTACTAAACCATTTTTTCATAATTTTAATTTTTCAGATATGTTAAAAGAAAATTCCGGCAAAAGCAACTCCCGCGGTAAGACGATATCCCGCAGAAGTTTTTTGAGGACAACAACGGCGGCTTCAGCCGCATTTACGATCATTCCCAGTGTGGCGATGGGCAAGAAACTCGGCTACATGGCTCCAAGCGATACCCTCAACGTGGCGCTGATCGGAGCAGGCAGCCAGGGATCAGGCGATATCGGCAGCATCTGCAAACCCGAAGTAGCACCGGCAGCCCAGGGTCCGATGGGTATGGCCTCCAGGACAGGCACCGAAAAACTCGTTGCAGTATGTGATGTCGACTGGGGCTACGGTCCGGTGACGGGAACATTTGCAAAGTATCCAAGTGCAAAAAAATACAAGGACTGGAGATTAATGTTCGATGAGATGGGCAAATCGATCGACGCAGTTGTTATTGCAACCGCTGATCATAATCATGCCAATCCGGCAGCAACCGCAATGACTCTCGGAAAACACGTTTATGTTGAAAAACCGCTGACACATACAATTTATGAATCGCGGCTGCTTACAAAACTTGCCACAGAATATGGTGTGGCAACCCAAATGGGAAACCAGGGCTCTTCAGGCGCTGGTGTTCGCCAGGCATGCGCGTGGGCATGGGCCGGCGAAATCGGAGAAGTGAAGAAAGTGGATGTGTGGTCAAGCCGTCCTATCTGGCCACAGGGACTCGATACACCCACCGAAACCATGAAAGTTCCAAAAACCCTCGACTGGAATCTCTGGATAGCCCACATGCCGTTCCGACCCTACAACACAGCTTATACTCCATGGAATTTCAGGGGATGGTGGGATTTCGGAACAGGAGCCTTTGGCGACATGGCCTGTCATAACATGCACCCGGTATTTAAGGTGCTGCAACTCGGATACCCGGTCAAAGCCCAGGGACAGTCTACAACACTTAAGAAGGATGCCTGCCCTCACGCCCAGATAGTTAAAATGACCTTCCCGGCCCGCCCGAACCTTCCTCACATGGCTATGCCCGAAGTGGAAGTAACCTGGTACGACGGCGGATTTCGTGCAATGGCGCCTGATGTCCTTCCGGAAGGCAAAACATGGCAGGGTGAAGGTTGCGCCCTTTACGGAACCAAGGATACTCTTATCCTGGGAAGTCATGGCGCCAACGCCTACCTTCTTTCAGGACGCACTCCAAAATCGCCCGAAGTGCTCAGGGCAGTTCCTGACAACAACCACTACCTCGACTGGGTCGCCGCATGCAAAGATCCTGACCTGCGAAATAAAATCGCATCTCATTTCGGCGAAGCAGGACCTTTCAACGAAATGGTTCTTATGGGCGTTCTTGCCGTCCGCCTGCAGAAACTCAACAGGATACTGGATTGGGATGGAGAAAATATGCAGTTTACCAACATCTCCGATACCGACAGGGTTTCAATATTCTCTCAGACTATGGACATGGGAAGAATGATGGCACAAGCCAATTCACAAGCCAGAACAGCAGGAGGTGCAGCACCTGCACGCGGAGGCGCTCCTGCAGGCGGACCCGGAGGACCAGGAGGACCCGGAGGCCAGCGTCCTGCTGATCCCAGTGTTGTAAGTGCGAAAGAATTCGTCACATCCCTAATCAGGCATGAATACCTGAATGGTTACAAACTGCCTGATATGCCGGCATAATTCCTTGCTTTCATTTGATCTGAAGGGCAACTCATACCTGTTATGAGATGCCCTTCATCTTTTTTGATGTGTGCTGGAAAATGCCCCAAAAAATCTTAGCGTATTTTTTACGCTAAGCTTGCTTTGTCGAAAGTTTTTACCTAAATTGTAATGACAAAAACTTCGATGAATCTTAATCCCCATATTTCGGTCGACTGTGTGATCTTCGGCTTCAGTGAAGGGACTCTGAAGGTTTTGCTTATCGAGAGGGAAAAGGAAAAAGGCCAGCAGTTGGGTGGCCACAGGCTGAAACTGCCGGGCAGTCTTATCTCTGAACAGGAGGATCTTGATACTTCAGCAATAAGGACACTCACTGAACTCACAGGTCTTAAGGATATTTTCCTGAAACAGTATGCCGTCTTCGGCGATCCGCAACGCCTTAAACCACATGAAGACCTTGAATGGCTGCGCCGGACCAGCGGAGTGAGGGTTGACAGAGTGGTCACGGTGGCATATTATTCCCTGATTAAGATTTCCGACAGTGCAATAACCGAAAAAACAATATGGCATCCGGTGGATAATCTGCCTGAACTGATCTTCGATCATAACCATATCATCATGGAAGCCCTCCTTAACCTGAGAAATGAATTCCGTAACAAACCGCTTTGCTTTGAACTGCTCCCCAAAAAATTCACCTTACGTCAACTTCAGGATATCTTTGAATCAATTCTTAACATAACGCTCGACAGCAGAAATTTCAGAAAGAAGATCCGGAAGCTGAATTACCTGACTGCATTGCCTGAAAAAGAAAAAAATGTTAACCACAAGCCCGCCAAATTATTCAAATTTGACAGGCACCGATATGCAAAGAAAGAAACACCCCTGATATGACAAGGATTTATGGCCTCCGTCTATCAGAGGGCTGGTCTGCTCCTTATTAATTTTTAACTGCCTAAAAATTACCTTCTTATGAAGAAAACTTTGCGCATCTTTATTGAATCAGGGATCATATTTTTACTGCTTCTCCCTGTAAGACTGACAGCCCAGGTCGAGTGGATCTCAAGCACTCCGGACAGGCCGTGGACCTCAACACAGACCAAACTGGCAAAACTGGCAAAATCACAGACTGAAGTTACCCTATTTACGGATGCAAAAGAACAGACAGTCGACGGCTTCGGGATCTGTTTCAACGAACTTGGCTGGACCTCCCTGTCTCTTCTAGGTGAACAGGAACGCGAAGCCATTCTGAAAAACCTTTTTGATCCGAAAGACGGGCTTAAGCTCAATATCTGCCGAATGCCGATCGGCGCAAATGATTATGCCCGGGATTATTACTCGCTGAACGATTCAGTGAATGATTTTGAAATGAAATATTTCTCGCTCGAACGCGACAGAAAGGTACTCATCCCCTACATAAAGGCTGCCATGAAATACAAGCCCGACCTGAAGGTATGGGGCTCCCCCTGGGTTCCCCCCTACTGGATGAAGACCAACAATCACTATGCATGCAGGCCGGGCTCAGACAACGGACTTACAAAAGAACAGACGGGCAGGGAAGGATTAACCCAGTTCCGCATGCAGCCCGAATATCTTAAGGCTTATGCTTTATATTTTACAAAGTATATCGACGGTTACAGGAAAGAAGGCATAAATATTACGGGAGTTCACGTCCAGAATGAGATGAATTCCTGCCAGAATTTTCCATCATGCATATGGACTGCCGGCGATCTTGGGATTTTCATTGGCAAGTATCTGGGACCCGCTGTTAAATCGGCATTCCCTGATGCTGAAATCTGGTACGGAACCTACGAAAGGCCTTATGTTGAAAAGATCGACACTATCATGCAGAACCCGGAAGTGGCTCAATATATCACCGGCGTCAGCTTTCAATGGGCCGGAAAACAGGCAATACCCGGTGTCCATGCCAAATACCCCGAACTGAAAATGATGCAATCGGAGACGGAATGCGGACGAGGCACCAACGACATGGCAGCCGCAGAATATACCTTTTCACTGATGAAGCACTATTTCGAAAATGGAATTTGCACCTACACGTTCTGGAACAGCATTCTCGACGAAACAGGCAAGAGCATGTGGGGATGGAAGCAGAATTCGATGATAAGCATCAACAGTACGACAAAAGAGGTTGTATATAATCCAGAGTACTACCTTCTCAAACATTTCAGCCATTATGTTATGCCAGGGGCCAGAAAGGTAAAAACTGAAGGCGACAATTCTGCTATACTTGCCTTTCTTAATCCCGATAAAAGCCTGATCGTTATTGCCTGTAACAAGGACGATTCAGCCCGGGAGACCAATATCAGAATAGGCAAAAAAAGACTTTCTGTCACCCTTGAGGCCCATTCATTCAATACATTCAAAATCAAATAATCCTGGAATACCATGAAGAAAATTCTGTTGTTCATTATGATCATCCCGATGACAGTTTCCCTGTTGTTTTCACAGCAGGTGACACCCCCGGCCCGTACCAGTCCGCCTGCTTTTGCCGGAATGGGAGGGAATGATTTCTCAGCCGTTATTGACCGCACCAGGCCTGTGACTTACAGAAATCCCGTGATACCGGGCTTCTGGTCCGACCCCAGCGTTTGCCGTGTTGGTGAAGATTACTATCTGGTTACCAGTACATTTGAATATTTTCCCGGAGTCCCGGTATTTCACAGCAGGGATCTTGTCAACTGGGAAATGATTGGCTACTGCATCGACAGGGCAACACAACTGCCACTGGGCCTCAACATTTTTGCGACGACAATAAGACATAATAAGGGAACTTTCTACATGATCACAACCAACGTCGGAACCGGAGGCAATTTCTATGTTACAGCCTCCAATCCGGCAGGTCCCTGGTCTGATCCAATATTTATTGAAGCCCAGGGGATTGATCCGGATCTTTTTTTCGACGACGACGGGAAAGCCTATGTTATCTCCTCAACTTTTGTGCTTTTTGAAATCGATCTTAAGACGGGAAAATTCCTGTCAGAGGGAAGGAAAGTGTGGAGCGGTACAGGTGGACGCTATCCCGAAGGCCCACACATCTACAAAAAGGATGGCTTTTATTACCTTATGGCCGCTGAGGGTGGAACAGAGGAAGCTCATTCAGAGACAATTGCCAGAAGCAAGAATATATGGGGACCCTATAATCCAAATCCCGCAAATCCGATCCTCACCAACTGCAACGCAGCCGGACAGGGAAGTCCCATCCAGGGCCTCGGTCATGCCGATATTATTCAGGCTCACGACGGCTCCTGGTGGATTGTGTTCCATGGTTACAGAAAGATTGGAGGAACTCATCATATAATAGGTAGAGAGACCTGCCTGGCTCCTGTCATCTGGCCTGAGAACGGATGGCCTGTTGTCAACGGTAATGGTACAATAACTGCGGAAATGACCTGCCCTACCCTTCCATTAAAACCATTCGAGCCCTTACCATACCTTACCGACTTCAGCTCCGGCAAGTTTGACCTGAACTGGAATTACCTGAGGTATCCTTCTCAGGAAAATTATTCCCTATCAGGCCGGAATGGATTCTTAAGGCTAGTAGGTTCCGAACAGACAATCGAGGACCGGAAATCACCTACATTCATCGGAAGACGGGTTCAGGATCTGTCCTTTACAGCCTCAACCCAGGTTGAATTCAATCCCTCAAAAGCCAATGAGGAGGCAGGATTTATACTCCTCAACAACGGGGCCCATTTCGATATACTGATAAAACGATCGGGCGATAAGAGGGTTGCTGTAGCCAGCCTCAGGTTCGGTAATGTGGTTCATGAATCGGATGCAGTCATTCTCAGACCAGGCCCGGTAAAGATGATAATTAAGGGTGAAAGGTCGAACTTCACTTTTCTGTGCCAGCAGGGCAATGACCAGCCCAAAGAGCTTATAACGGCGATGGCCAGATATCTGAGTTCCGAGACAATCGGCGGATTCACAGGTGTTTTTGTGGGAATGTATGCCACAGGCAACGGCAAAACAAGCACTGCTTTTGCCGATTATGACTGGTTCGAATATAAAAAGGATGAATAACAGTAAACCCTGACTCAAAAAATTATGGGAACATCAGGCGAAGCAGTTGCCGAACTGGATAACAAAAAATTCACACCAATTGGAGAGACTTTCATTACATCGGCCGGATTCTGGAAGGGAAGCCGTCTGGGACTCTATTCATACAATGAGAAAACCGACGGGGGAGTTGCTGCATTCAACTGGTTCAGATTTGACTATGACGGGCCAAAAGGTGTCAGATAAGGAAATTTCAGAACCTGACAACATTAACCGAGAATCCCTCGCCGCCGCAAAACAGCATGTCATCAAGGCAGGCAATGGCGTAAAGGTTAGTGCCTGAGATGATTGCCGATGCATTACATTTGGTGCATGAAGGCAGACTGAATATTTCGCCGTTGTCGCATGCCAGTATATGCTGGTCGCGGAGTTTATCGTATGCAACACTATTTGGACAGTTTAAAAGGAAACGGATACTTCCCTGATCATCCCTGTAATTGAGAAGCCTTTCGGTCCAGACATTCCCCAGCGTGGAAGTAATAACGGCCGGAGAACCATCAGAATGCTTGCCACATATAACGATATTGCTGCCAGCTGCCAGAACTTCATGAAACATACATGGCTTATAAAATCCCGAATACTCCTTGTTAAAGTCGGTTACCTGCCAGTTGAATCCGTCGCCCGATTTAAGGATCTCCCCTTCATCGGTGACCGCCATAAAAAATGACTCATTGGCAGTAACGGAGACAATGTTTCCTTTTGCTCCTGGCTCAATCACATTCCATGACCTTCCATTAACCGACACCAGAATGATACCTTGGTCCGCTCCGGCAACGATCAATTCCTGACGGGCAGCGATACCGTTTATATCTTTTTCCGTTCCGGTTTCGGCCATTTCAAAGGCCTCCCCGTCAGATGACCAGAGAACAACTCCCCCATCTCCGGCGACCACTGCAGTCTGGTCCCATACAGTGGCACAGTTCAGGTCGCTCCCGTGTTCATTAAATGTAAGGACCCTTGCACCTGAAGCATCGATAAAATCAATCCTTCCACCTGTGCCAACGGCCAGGAACTGTCCCATGTAAGGTACCGCATCCCTGTAGCCTTCAGTACCGGATACACTCTCTGCAGATGAAGTGCATTTCCCTGAGGCTGAGATATGAATCAATCCTGTCAGTGTCAGTGCATAAAAAATTATCCGGCGGAAAAAGTGAATCATCAACAGGAAAATAATAAAATAAAAAGGGGGCTGCTAAAGATAATATTAAAATTACCTCGGGTACAGCCCCCTTAAACTAACCTAAACCCATCACTTACCCGTATTTTTAATATAAAAGTAATCGTATGAAACCTCAAAAGGTGAATCTGGCTGAGGGGGTTGTTGCATCCCCGGCATATTCGCAAATCTGGCAAACCGGTTGTCCATGGATCCTTCGCAAACCATAAGGCCTGCACTGATATCCTTCATCAGCATATTGGCAGCGCCGACCGGCCTAAAGGTCTTTCCATCGGCAGCCACTGAAGCGGTATATAAGCTTCCTTTCTTGTCGAGCCTCAGCCATAGGGTATTATCGTCACCTATTATATCCGCCATACTGAGTGTGGCGATGATTTTATAATGGCCGTCCTCTTCCACAGCCAGCATCACAGAACCTGGTCCGCCCATACCACCAAATCCCATTCTTCTTCCTCCTCCGGCGCCATAAACCAGTTTCACGTAGTTGTCATCATCCTGATAAGCAATTACTCCACCGTTCTGACTGAAACCTGCAGGTTTGCGCGAGTATATCACTTTGGAATCAATGGTCCAGTCGGTATTTGCACTTTGAAGAAGAAGGTTCTCAGCATCGTTATTAGCAGCCTGAAGATCGCCTTTGGCAGAGGTAATGGTCATAGTCCCGGCTTTCTTCGTAAGGCTCCGGTTGTCCGGGTTGCCCCTTATCCAATGCCATTGCGGGCCGGCGGCTGTCTTATTAAATTCGTCGCTGACCGATAAGGTGCCAAAATTTATAAGATAGTTGTTCGTCTCAACCGTAGCCTTGTCAGAAAGGCAAATTACTGCTGTTCCTGGAACTGTCTTCGCCTGAACTGCATCGACAGTGATTTCAGGATACGGGGAGACAGCGGTTACCTGAGGAACCTTTGCCGATGGAGACGAAACCAGATAACTGTAACTGTGTACGTCTGGATTGAATCCCTGTATCTTCTTTCCGTTAACTGTAATCGAAGACGGCTTAAGATCAGGCATTACCTTAACTGCATAGCTGTCAGAAAGAGTCTTGCCGTTTACGGTCACAAATGCTGTTATTGATGCACTTCCCGGTTCCTTAGCTGTTACCATGCCTTTGTCATCAACACTAACCACTGAGGGATTGCTGCTCTTGTAAACGATCGTGGCATTTCTGATATCAGAAAAACTATCGTCCGACATAGCTGCCGTAACACTGGTCTGTGCTGTATTACCCGGTCTGAATACGACCTTGCCGCATTCTGCAACAACAGTCTTGAGGACAGGATTGTATGAACCGGACATAACAGCCTCAACCTGACCTTTTATATCCTTTGAGGAAGCTCCGATCTCAAATACATATCTGCCCTGATCAAAGGTGATACTGCCTTTATCTCCATCCCAGAACCACAGGTCTGAGCAGTCGATATCAATCGCTACTGTCCTTGTCTGGCCGGCAGCAATTGTAATCCTCTTAAAACCTTTCAGCCTTTTGGCAGGACGCTCGAGTGATGCAGGTGAATCGGGTGTAAGCATGTAAACCTGAACTACTTCGTCTCCGTCAACGCTTCCGGTATTCGTAACATCCACACAAACCCTTACCATGTCGTTGGGGGTAACTGATGTCTTGCTTATACTGAAGTTGCTGTATTCGAAAGTGGTGTATGAGAGACCGAAACCAAATTCATACGACACATCCTTGTTGAAATACCAATAGGTTCTTCCATTACCACCTTTGCCTGGCCTGAGGTTATAATTGGTAATGGGAGGAAGGTCGCTGACAGTTTTATACCAGGTGGCATTCAGCTTTCCCCCGGGGTTGGCATCGCCAAAAACGATACTGGCCATGGCAGTGCCCTGTGCCTGCCCGTTAAAGCCGCTCCAGATTATACCTGCAACATTGGGGTTGTGTCTGAATTGTTCAACCTCCACCATTCCAAGGCTCTGCATAATGACAATGGTATTTGGATTAACGGCTGACACGGCATCTATCAGATCGTATTGATTACCCGGAAGCACAAGTGTCAGTCTGTCGCCTTCCTCGCCGGCGGTCTGATCATCGGTGCCTGTAAAGACAAAGGCCACGTCGGCAGTTTTAGCCATAGAAATGGTTTCGTCGTCGATTGGTGCGAGAGAACTTGCCTTGTAAACAAGGTATACTGTCTGCGGACCTGAGAGCCCCAGTTTGCTGATTTTACCATCCAGTATTCTGGCTCCGCCAAAGGGGCCGCCGGGCATACCGCCTGAAGAACGCTGGGCATCAAAGGAAGCAAGCAGGTTGCCGGTGGGTGAACCCACCCGTGCCTCAACAGTACCTCCGTCGGCCGGAATATTGAGCCTGAGCTTCATCTTATCGATGTTGGTCACATCCACTTCGCTGTAGGCTGTCCAGTTCCCATCCTCGATATTCCTGACCGAGTTCTCATCGCTCATTCCTGAACCTATAACAATTCCATCTGACGATGATGCAAATTTGGTTGCATCAAATTTCGTTGATGTCCCATCGCTCTTTATGACCTCAAAATCGAGAACAAAAAAGAGGTTGCTCCTGCTTGAAGTATTTGCTCCCGCGCTGTATACAACCTCGGCATTGATATCATTCTCCGCAAGATAGTTTTTCACGCCTGCAAGAAATGAAACCATGTGTTTCGGATCGGGTCTGCCTGAATAGGGTCCGAGCTCAACCTTGTCAGCCTGGGGACCTATAACGGCAATCTTCTTAAGCTCTGCCGGGTTTACCGGAAGAGCTTTCTTTCCCGTCTTCTGAACCACAGTGTTCTTCAGCAGAACCGGAGTCTTTTTGGCAACTTCCTCTGCAAGGCTGATATGACCAGGGGAGTTTACCACATTGGTGTTGATAAATGAATAGGGAACCTTCCTCCCGGGATCAAACTCACCTATCCTCATCCTGATTGTGAACATATTAACAAGCGCAAGATCCATGTCGGCCTCTGTAATCAGACCCTGCTTGAGGGCTTCAAGGGCATAAGCCTGGTAATAATTTCCACAGTCGGTATCCACTCCCGATTTCAATCCCATGGCAGTGGCTTCGGCCCCGGATTTGGCATAGTAATGTCCAGTCTCAATGTCCTCAATAGCAGAACAGTCCCCGGTAACATAGCCGTCAAGTCCAAAAACCTTCCGGGCGATTGTATCGACAAAATACCTGCTTGCCGACATCGGGACCCCTCTCACTGCATTGTAGGCGGTCATGATGCTGGGAAGCCTGTCCCTCTCAATAAGGGTTTTGTAAGGGGCAAGATAGAATTCTCTCATGTCCCTGTCGTCCATCTCGGAACTGCTGGTATGGCGGTCGAACTCGCTGTTGTTTGCAAAATAGTGTTTGCCGCACGGAACTGTCTTCAGGTAAACGGGATCATAGCCCATCATTCCGCGTACGAAACCCCCTCCAATCTCTGAGATAAGAAAAGGATCCTCACCGTATGATTCACCCGTGCGTCCCCACCTGGGGTCCCTGACAGGTTCCACCACCGGAGACCAGAATGTGAGGTTGGCAATCACATCGTGATTGAAGGCACGGGCCTCATCCGAGATAGCGGATGCTTCCAGTTCCATGAGGTCAGGGTCCCATGCAGAACCCAGTGATGCGCTGCTGGGAAAGGAGGTTGCAGCCCCTGCATTGGGGTTAAACATTCCCACAACTCCGTGGAGAGCCTCACCCCAGACATTATAGGTATTGATTCCAAGCCTTGGCACAGCCGCCATACTGTTTCCGAGAAGACTTTGCTTCTCTTCGGGCGTCAGCCTTGAAACCAGATCGGCAGCCCTCTCTTCAAATGAATAGGCTGTGTTCAGATAAACGGGTTTCTTCGGGCTGTGGCTTACGGGCATAAAAGCCGTAACCGCTGAAAAGGCAAGGATCAGAAAGATAACTTTGGAAAATTTAATTTTCATTCCTTAAGATGTTAATATAATCTCAGTTTACAAATAGTCATAGTGCCGGATCTTTGATAAAAGAGGGTGCCAGACCGGGGCACCCTCTTCATTCTAACTTACAAACCCATAATCATGCGAATTTTAATACCCCCAGTTTTGAAGCAGATTTGTGTTCCTGTCAATTACGGTCTGAGGTATCGGATTAAAGTATTGTTTCCTGTTGAACACATGAGGATGGTTCAGTGAGATCTTTGTGTAGGTCCACACTCCGGCATTTGTTTCGGGGACCGTGTTTTCGATCAGCATGCCGTGAAGGTCTGCATTCATGTTGACCTCAGCTATCTTCCACCTCCAGAGGTCAAACAGCCTCTTTTGCTCGTATGCAAATTCAATGCGCCGTTCCTTGCGTATTGCTTCGCGCATCTGATCCTGATGTCATTCCTTCCGCAAGTGCAGGAAGATCGGTTCCGGGCCTTGCCCTGACGGCATTTATGGCTTCATAAACAGATGCATCGGGTCCGACAGCTTCATTCTGTGCTTCTGCATAGCCAAGAAGCACTTCTGCGTAACGGTAATAATACATGGTTCATTCCGCACTGGTTACCTCCCCTCGGATGAAGGTTGTCGAGCCTTTTCTTGAAATAATAGCCTGTGTTGCCGACGTCATCACCCCCGAAATCGATCTGGTTCTTTGAAGGATTGACCTTATCGACCCTTGTATAAATGATATCCGGAGTCGCCATCCAGTCCTGCTTGTATTCGGCCCCATCGTATACAATGAAGTCGTAGAACCTCTTTTCACGGCCAACATAAGGATTCTGGGGATCGTAGCCTGATGCGGGATCGTCAATATCCAGACCGTTTGCCATCTGGTAGTCATCAACAAGCTCCTGTGTCGGACAGTAGTTGCCCCAGGTGTAGTAAGTTCCGTGGATCCACACCGGTCCGCCATAGGTGTCAAATGTGTTTGCCATTGTTGTCATTACCTGCTGCCTGTCCCAGATAACTTCTGAATTGTACTCGTTTGCCTCGTACCAGAAAGCAGACATGGGGCTGAACAGCTTGTAATCGGATGAACCCTTGTGTCCATAAGTGTCGATGAAGTGCTTGAAAGTAGCAGCAGCAGCGGCCCATCTTGCCGGATCAGGGGTAGCAAAACTCTGCATGTCCTTATTGCTGGCTTCGTTGGGTACTGCCGGTGATGCTGAGTTATATGCAGGACTGGCTGCAAACAGCTGGACCCATCCCTTGAGCATTGAGGCAGCTCCGAGAGTTGCACGTCCGGCACTTGAATTACCGTTATTGTACTTCACTGGCAGGTAGCCGTTGTTGATAATGGAGCTCAGCTCATCGACCATAAACGTAAGGGTCTGCTCGAAAGTACTCCTTGGCAGAAGCATTTCAGTCTCCTCCATGGTTAGCCTGTCCTGAGGTGCAGTAAGAATAACAAGGCCTCCCAGCTTGACGAACTGTTCGCTGTAAAAATAAGCTCTGAGGAAACGGGCCTCGTCCATTCTTTTGTTATACCAGTCGTCAGAATAGTTTGCCTTGTTTTCAGTTATTTTCAGAATGAAGTTGTTGACTTTTCTGACTTTGTTATAAAGTGTACCCCATCCTTCGTACTGGTCGGGACCACCGGTACCGAACCAGACAGATGTATTGGCTCCTCCTGATTTTTCAACGATCCCTTTCTTCCAGTTGTACGATGTATAATAGAAACCGGCATCATTGTCATCAGTGAAATTGTCAAGGTTGTCCGGCTGGTTCGATTTGGCCGGCAACTCACTGTAGCAGTCATTCAGGTAGATGTCAGCATTCCCCTCGCTCGCCCACATGGTAGCATCAGTAAGCCTCGATTTGTCGACGGTTTCGAGGTAATCCTCCTGATTGCAGGAGGCTACACTGAAAAGGATCAAGCCTATGAATGCAATGTTCCTGATTAAATTAAATTTTATCATAGTCAATTAGTTTTAAATCAGTTAGAAGGTTACATTTGCACCAACGGTGAAAGTTCTCATATTGGGATAACCAACGTCAGTAACAGCCTCCGGGTCCACAAATTTGAGCTTGCTGAAAGTAAGTGCATTCTGACTTGCAACATAGACCCTTATGCTCTGTAGCTTGATGCTGCGCATTAACGAAGCTGGAAGGGTGTAACCCAGCTGGGCATTCTTAAGCCTCAGGTAGGAAGTGTTCCACTGCCAGAAAGTACTGGCCTGGGTGTTGTTGGCAACCGGATTGGCATTGGCAATAGGGTATTTTCCATTCGGGGTTTCCTTGGACCAGTGATTATTGTAATATTCATACGCAGCATTGCTGTTGTTGTTGTTAAAGGGTATCACCTGGAAGTTGCCGTTGAATGCATATGAAGTCATGCCGGATCCCTGGAAGAACAGGCTGACGTCGAAACCCTTGTATGAAGCATTGGCATTGATCCCGAAAGTCATAAGCGGATAATAAGTCGGATACCCAATCACAACTTCGTCATCGCTGTCGATCTTGCCGTCGGGAATACCGTCAGGTCCGCTTATATCCTCATATTTGATGTCGCCGGGATGAAGAGTTCCCCACTGGGTAATGTTGTAGCCGTCCTCCGCATCTATGATACCGTCACTGTTCTTGTCGTCGGACAAACTGAATAGACCAAGTGCCTGGTATCCGAAGACAGTTCCGTATGGCCGTCCCGTCCTCCTGCGGTTGGGATTATCGTAAGTGGCCGCTGTTTCGAATGTTTCCACCATCTTATTCTTGGCGATACTGAGATTGGCCATAACGCTAAAATCGAGACCGCTCTGCAAAGACCGCCTTGTCCCCAACTGAAGTTCAAAACCATAGTTATCCATCTTTCCCGAATTCTCCTGTGCAAGGTTCAATCCATATTCATAGGGAACCGTGATTGCAGGGCTGAGAAGCATCCCGCTCCTCTTTTCATAGAAGAGGTCAGCTTCAATAAGCAGAAGGCTCTCCCACAAGGAAGCTTCAAATCCGATATCACTCTTCTGTGATATTTCCCAGGTAATATTCGGGTTGTTTTCTGTAGTTACATAAGCCTCCTGAACCATTGTCCCTGACCCGAAGGCATAACCGTTTCCTGCTAGTGTATATCCTGAAAGGTACTGATAGGGACCTCCGGCAAGGTTGCCTGATTTACCCCATGATGCTCTCAGCTTGAGGTTATCGAGCCACTGAAGTCCCTGCATGAAACTCTCTTCCGAAATCCTCCATCCAACTGAAAATGCCGGGAAATAACCCCATCTCTTGCCCGGAGCAAAATAATAGTGGCCGTCGTAGCGTCCTGATGCTTCTGCAAGATATTTGTTGGCGTAGTTCCATCCTACCCTGTAGACATACCCCACCGAGGCGCCCACGGACGATGAACCGCCGTTATCGTAGTCAGTCTTGCTTGAACTGCCGAGGCTCAATTCATCAATGCCCACGGCAAAATTATTCCTGCGGGCATAGAGATAATCATAATCATTGTTCCTGGCCTCTGCAACAACCAGACCCGTCACCTCATGCTGACCGAATGCCCTGGCATAGTTGATATAGCCCTGGTAGGTGTAGCTCCTGCGCCTTGAGTCTTGCTGAGTCAGGTAAGTATAAGCCGGAACACCACCCTCCTGGGTTGATATCTGCTGGGCATAGGTATAGGGGGTGTCATTAAGGTTGATTGCATAATAATAAAAAGGTGTATGCCATCCCTTCTGATAATCGAGCTTGGTGTCGTAGCTGAATGTTCCCTTAATGCTCAAACCCTTTACAAAATTCAGCTGCTGTTCCACAGAGATGGCTGTCATGATTGTATTCGCATCTACGTGTTCGTAGCCATCCCCTTTCAGAACAGCAACCGGTGAGTTACCGGCAAACTGCCCCCATAGTCCGTTGGAGTAATAAATTGCCTCTGTGGGTATGAACTTGTAACCGTTCCTGAAAAGCTGGGATGCCGATGATGCCACATCAAGGTCGTTTGTACGCTCATGCGATCCGATGATTGAAACAGACATCTTGGTCGTATTGGTCACATTGGCATCCAGGTTAAGATTAACATTGAACCTGTTATAATTGACTTTTTCAAAGAGACCTTTCTGACCGTAATATCCTGCACCTGCAAAATACTTCATCTTCTGAGATCCACCGCTTATGGAAATATCATATTTCTGTATCGGGATTGACAGATTGACAAGGTCCCTCGTGTTGCTCGAAGGGTATCTGTCAGGATCAGATGCATTGAGCGAAGCATAATTGTTAATTACTTCCGGGTCGAAAGGAAGAACGGCATCCGGATTCCCGTTGAGAGTTGCTTCATTACGAAGCTTCATGTAATCAACGGCATTGAGAAGATCGGGATAGTAAGTCGGCTGCTGAACTCCGTAGTAGGTATTGAATGTGAGGGTTGGCAACCCTTCCTGACCCTTCTTTGTTGTGATAAGGATAACACCATTTGCTGCCGCCATTCCATAGGGAGCAACAGCTGCAGCATCCTTTAGCACAGTTACCGATTCTATCGTTGAGGGATCGAGCTGGTCAAGATTGCTTACAAGTACATACCTGCCCAGCCCGGAATTGTACTCCGAACGGCTTCTGATTATGCCGTCAATAACTACAAGGGGAGCTCCTGAACCGGTTGTTGCAACACCTCTTACAAATATCTCGGCATTGTCAGATCCTGGCTGACCGCCCGACTGCCGGGTGAGAACACCTGCCAGCTTTCCGGCCATTGCATTTGTAATGTTGGATACCGGTACCTTGGAGACTTCATCTCCCTTAACAACACTCACCGAACCGGTCATTGTGGTACGTCTCTGTGTACCATATCCGACCACGACAACTTCATCAAGATTGGTAAGAGTTGAGCTCAGTACAATATCAACGGTCGTCTTTCCTGCAACAGGCACCTGCTGAGTAATGTACCCCACGAATGAGACCATTATCATTACGTTATCATTCGGGATATCAAGAGTAAACCTGCCATCTGCGTCGGTCAGTGCACCTGTAACGGTACCCACGACCTGGACAGTGGCCCCTATCAAAGGATCGCCCAGTTCATCCCTGACCGTTCCGGTTATTCTCCGCTGGCTGAAGATCAGGCCGGCACCATCATGCCCTCCTGAATTTCCGTTAATAGCAAACGTTCCTGCAAGTGAAGGAGTGTAGGAATCCTGCGCAACGGCGGCAAAGCGGAACAACCCGAAAAAAACCAAGGAAAACAGAAAAGCCCAGAATCTTAAAATTCTGCCTGGTCTTACACGACAGGAATCAGGTCCTGGCAGTAAAAAAGGACTAGTTTTTTTCATGTGTTAATAATTTTGATTTTTAGGTCACATGAAACCTGCACGATCATCTCATTGCACGCAGATTTCATTGTTAACTTTTAAATTAGTTACTTGACTACTTAAATACCTGCAATCGGTTGCAGTAAATTTACAAGAATCGGGTAAGGAATCTCAGATGGGTAAGGTGTCCGTTTGTCATAGGCAGATCATTTTAGGTTAGTGGTTACAAAATTCTATGTCCGGCAAAAGATTTCAGGTTAAAAAGGCATATTTAAATGCTACCTGTAAGCTATGACAAATATTTTAAATATCCAAGCTTAGCGTAAAAAATACGTTAACTTTTTTTAACAGCTTTTAAATAATTTTATGCGTTGTTAACTAATTGTTTTTCACGCTTATGGACATGTCTGTTGAGGCTGCGTTGAACAAGCTCTCTGAAAGATTTTTCAGAAGATCATGAAAAAAACCGAAATCGGATGCATTTTTTAATGATAGTCCATCCGGGAATGTTGATGGCCGGCTAAAAATTTTCTCTTTCCTGACTGTGTGTAAATATGAATGAATTCCTTGATTTTCTCACACAGGTCATTTTAACCTGCTCTTTGCCCAATTGATGAAATGTGTCATATTCGGAGTGTCGGTATGTCCGCCGTCATGCTGACGCCACGCCAGATCACCGTCAAGCAATCCGGTCAGCACAGGAGGCATCGCTTCCTTCATGTAATCGTTCGACACTCCAAGGTCGCGGGCTCCAAGCAGCTTGTAAACAGATCCTGCGGCAACCGTGGCCATATAGCTTCCCTTTTGGTCAAGCCACCTGGCATCCCCCTTTTCAGGTATGCCATAGCTGACGAATACCAGCCGTGGAGCGCACAGCGCCAGCAGCATGTGCGAATCGACCGGCATATGGCTTGCATTCATTGATCCGAAAGCACCCTTCTCTGCCCCGTATTTCATATAATTCCCTGCCATCCAGTGGTATTCACCGGAAGCTGTCAGACTTTCAACGGCTTCACCAAAGACCCTGCGGTGAAGCGTTGCTCCTCCTTTTCCAGAGGACCCGACCAGCACCATTGCAAAGCGGGGCTCAAAAGCCATTGTCACCAGGGCAGCCTTTCCATAACGCGAAACACCTTCTATTCCCACCCGTTTTGAATCAACTGCAGGGTCCGTTTCGAGGAAATCGAGTCCCCTTGCAGCACCCCATGCCCATGCGCGAAGTGAGCCCCAGTCATCAGGCTTCCTGGGCTGGCCCTTGTTAACCAGACCGATTATCCCACGTGTCAGACCGGCGCCATTGTCGGCCTGAATACTCGACGGATCAATCATGGCATAACCCCAGCCGGCCGCAAGCAGCTGTTGGTTTGACGGGATATCGGTGCCCGGAGCTCCAAAGCCGCCGAACATGGGTGTTGCACGAACCATCGGGGTATAGGCTGGATACTTGTCGAGAATAGCTTTTATTTCAGGATCACGTCCAAGCAGTTCCCTCAGCGCCTCATTAAGCTTCGCCATGTCGTCGGGATTGGGCTGAACAGGCGAAGGAAGCGAGGCAAAACCGAACATCATCAGGACAGGCACCGGTCCTTCAGCATTGGCAGGAGTTACAAGAGTCATCTTGATATTAACATCAATAAGCGGATATTCCGAATTGTCAACATGTCCGACAAGCTGTTTTGCAATAACAGGTATCATACCCACATACTCCCTCTCCTGTATCTGAACCTTCCAGGTGACAGGAGGCGTAAGCTCTGGCATTCTGCCGTATATCTCCCTTTCAAAGTCTTCTAAGATCTCATGCCTTCTCTGCTTCCACCATTGCTCAGGCGACGTTACTTTCCTGCCATTCTTCAGTGTCAGAATATCCGGAAGAACCGGATAGGGATCAGCTTTCGATTCATCGTAATTTGCATGGTTCGGAGCGGATTCATTGCCGCTGGGACCGGGCCTCAGTTCAGTTATGCCAAGCTGGTCCATCATGTTCTTATGGTCCTGCATTGTGGTGAAGGTTACAGGTTCCCCGAATTTCGGCGTGTTAACCTGGGCTGCTGCATTGTATGACAGCAGGATAAGAATGGAAATTAAACAATTGCGCATTGGATAGATTTTTTGAAGATGTGATATAAAAGAAAACTTATAGTTGTTATGTTAAGCTGCTGGTTAAAAGGTTTCCCAATATAAGAGACCTGCAAGACCTGCACGACTTGCAAGACCTGCAGGACCTGCAAGACTTCGTGCCTTCACGCCTGCCTGCCTCTACCTGTACCTGTACATCCTGAATCGTATTATACTGAAGGAATCTCCCGGCTGTGGCTGGAAATTAAGTCGTCCTGAAGTCAGCGACCGGCCTGTTCCGAAGCCATAGTCTCCTCCTCCCGTACCTTCATCGCCGTTAAGCCTCCGTGTTGTAACCCAAATTCCGCCGGCAAAGGTCCCCTCGTCCATAAACTCAACATCGATGAACCGTCTTTGGGGATCAGGCTTCAGTGGATCGAAGGTGAGCCGGAAATTCTTACCTGCTACAATAAACTCATCAGGTCCGGCATTGATTATGATTCCGCCTGCACTTGCCTGACGGCGCGATGCGCCCGTAAGACCGGCTATCTCTGCATAGGAGCCTCCGCCCAACCTGGCTTCAATGCGGTATCCGCCCAGGTCCATCCTCTGTACGGGGCTTACCGTATCTACATAGATGCCGGCCATGCTCTTTTTCCCCTGGTGCTGAAGTATCAGATCACTAAGCTGCCCCAGGACAGAATATACTTTTGTTATCTCATCATCTTCCGGTTCCCAGTCGTCTATCCCGAATGGTGCAAATGCTATTGCATCATGCTGGCCGTAAGCCCAGAATGCAAAATTGGCTCCCGCATCCCCGTGCCTGAATTCGGGAATAAAGACAGGATTTCCCGGCCGGTGGTACTGTTCAATAGTGTACTTCGCTATATCAATGGGTACGTAGATATCAGGTGCCAGGAAATCAACTGACGGCGCCGCGGCCCTCCAGATATCCAGAGTATGGGGCACAGGCCCGCCGTTGGGGTACTTTCCCGGATATCCTCCGTTTGGCTGTTTGATCCAGGCATTCACGTACATGGGTAAGGGATATTCCTTCTTCCCTTCAGATGCGATCATTTCAATATATTTAGCATAGTGGTATACTGTAAAAAGCTCTTCGGTAAGCGATGAAAGCAACTTCCAGTTGCTCCTGTCTGTATTGCTCTTTCCGAACACCTCTTCCCAGTTGCCTGATTTTTTGTACCCGTTTGCTTTCCAGATGCTGTCGATTTCAGGCTGAATGTTTACCATGTTTTTGGTCAGATAATTCATCAGATCGCCGGGAACAGGCTCGCTGAAAGCCTTGTTTGCTTCCGTGCAGTAATCCCTGTCGGTCATGAACAAACCCATTTCGTTCTCAATCTGCATGGTGATAACCGTCTGATGTACGGCATCCGTTTCGCGGATATGCTTCATCAGCGCCCTGAATGCTCTTGCATCAGCTTTCATCGATTCCTTTCCGAATGCCGAAAGCATTTGAAACGATTCGCCTTCGCGGCTCACTGCCCTGGGATACTTCTCCTGGTCAAGCTTTACCCAGCCCGGCGCATACATCGAGTACCCGTTCTTCCATGAAGCGAACCAGAGAAGTACCAGCCTCAAATCCTTCTTTCTGGCACCCATTATCATCGAATCGACCAGGGTGAAGTCAAATTTCCCTTCTTCCGGCTCCAGAAGCTCCCAGTAAACCGGTGCTATTACTGTGTTAAGGTTCTTCCGACGCATCTTCTCCCAGATTGGGTTCATATAGGAAGTACCGGACGTGCTTGAGTTGTGAAGCTCACCCCCGAGAATAAGGAAGGGTCTGTCGTTTACAATAAGCTTTATTGCATCTCCCTGCTTTTCGAGCCGTGGAATTGAAGTCACCTGGGCAAATGAAATGGTTGTAAAAGTAATGAGGAACGATAGTGTGAGGATTTTTTTCATCTCAGGGAAATTAATTAAGAATGAACTGCATATCTACAAATCTATTAATAATCCGTTCAGGTTGTAACAGCAGATGATTACATTCTGCTATAATACTAAATAGGTATACTTTTTAAAGGAGGCCACGGAGGTCAGGTCCTGAATGCTTCCGATTGCACAATTTTCCCCTGTAACTTCGGGATTTTCAGCCATCTGCATCCTGAATCAGACGTATAATCCTTCCCTTTTTCCGGAAATAACAACAAATTATTGCCCCAAAACGATAAAAAACCATATGCTTTACGACAAGTTTTTTACCTGAAACGATATGGTTTTTAAGACGGAAGACTGGAGACCGAAGATGGAAGATGGAAGAAAGAAGAAGTTCTCGCAGATAAAAGCGCAGATTTACGCAGATGAAAACCTGGAACTTTGAACGAGGAACTTTTATCCAGCAACCAGCAACCAGCGACCAGCAACCAGTAACCTTGAACCTTGAACCCTGCAATCAGTTGATTACTTTAATTTCTAAAGCTCAAAGCTTAAATAGAGTTAAATATTTAAAATAATCAGAATATTTTTAACAAAAGGCATATTAGCGATACATGAATTAATTAAATTTATGACATTTTAAAACTCCTGTTCTAATTTTTCATCAATACAAGACAACACAGCTTTATGGAAAACAATTACACTAAGGCGCAGCTTACCTGGCTGGTGATTCTCCGCTTATTCATCGGATGGAACATCCTTTTTGAAGGGATGGTCAAGGTACTTAATCCAAACTGGACTGCTAAAAGCTATCTGCTTGACTCCCAAGGACCCTTCAGTTCAATGTTCATAAACATGGCAGGCAACGACGGCCTGATGAAATATGTTGATTTTCTCAATGAATGGGGTCTGGTTCTCGTGGGCCTTGGATTATTCATAGGCTGTTTCACGCGTCTGGCATGCATCGGAGGTATGATCTTACTGCTTCTTTACACCATGTCGCACCCGTCATTCATAGGAGTTGAATACATGATGCCTTTTGAAGGAACATACTTTCTGATCGATAAGAACCTGATAGAATTTGCCGGTCTTGGGCTACTCTTTGTCTTCCCTGCAGCAAGGGTAATCGGCATCGACCGGTGGCTGATAAGCGTTCTTCCTGAAAGTTTCAGAAAAATCGTCATATAATAATGGAAAAAGAAAAATCGGATATGGCTTCAGACGACAAAAAAAATACCGGGAAGGCTTCAAAGATAGGCCGCCGCGACGTAATAAAAACACTTGCCACGGTACCGCTCCTTGGAGCAGTGGCTTATGGCCTAGTCAAAACCAGGAAGACCGCCTTCCTCGACAGGGATATTTCAGATGTCTTCCAGATAAGCAACAAGAATGCGGTGTTCCTGGAACCAGTGCCGGGCGGCAAACAGATCCGTCTTGGACTAATCGGCTTCGGAATAAGGGGAAAACAACTTATGAGAGCACTCGGATTCGCGGAACCTACATACATGGATACCCTGACCAAAGCCAAGCTGGACAATCCGGATGATACGCGCTATGATGTTTTCATGGAACAGGATGACCTGAATGTTGTGATTAACGGAGTCTGTGATATTTTCGACAACTACGGCGAAGCAGCCAGGCTGACCGGTTCCAATATTCATAAGGAAGGTACCAGCGGCAAGTTCGGACCTGCACCAAAAAGATACCTGAACTATAAGGAGATGCTTGCAGCTGACGATATTGATGCTGTTGTTATAGCTGCACCCGATCACTGGCACGGCACTATAACCATCGAGGCAGCCAGGGCAGGAAAGCATGTCTATTGCGAAAAACCCATGACATGGACCGTGCCTGAAACATATATGGTCCGCCAGACCGTCAGGGATACGGGAATCGTTTTCCAGCTCGGACATCAGGGAAGGCAGACGGCTTGCTACCAGAAGGCGGAAGAGATTATCGGCAACGGTCTGCTCGGTCAGGTCAACCTGATAGAGGTATGCACAAACAGAAACACACCCAACGGTGCCTGGGTTTACGACATCATTGAAGGTTCAAATCCACAGACTATCGACTGGAAGCAGTTTGAAGGAGATCCTGAAAGGATCAGTGAATATCTCGATTACATGAGATCGGCCGGACTGGAAAGATACATGGGTCCTGAGGAGAGGAATCAGTTCAGCCTTGAGAGATTTTTCCGCTGGCGCTGCTGGTGGGACTACAGCACGGGACTTTCCGGAGACCTTCTCACCCACGAGTACGACGCGGCAAACCAGATAATGCATCTTGGAATTCCTGATTCCGCAACATCTTCGGGAGGCGTCTATTTCTTCAAGGACGGACGGACCGTTCCCGACGTCCTGCAGACAACCTTTGAATGGCCCTCTAAAAACCTTACCATGCTCTACAGCGCAACGCTTGCCAGCTCGCGGAACAGGGGAAAAGTCTTCATGGGGCATGACGCTTCTATGGAAGTATCGAACCTGCTTCACATTACAGCCGACAGGAACTCCGAACGCTATGCGGATAAAATACAGAAGGGAATCATTCCGACCGATGCACCGTTCTTCACCTATGTTCCCGGACAGAGCAAGGTGGATGCAGTTACCTCAGCCACTGAGCTTTATTTTGCCCAGCGCGGACTACTCTACACCTATGTCGACGGAAAGCGCTACGACACTACTCATCTTCACATGAGGGAATGGCTCGAGTGCATCCGTCAGAACCAGACACCATCCTGTAACATCGATGAGGCATTTCAGGAAGCAATGACGGCTCACATGGGAACAAGGGCCTTCCTTGAAGGCCGGACCATGTACTGGGACAAGGACAAAGAAGAGATAACCAGAGGCTAGATCCCCCCGGTTTTGCAGGAAAACTGCTTAATAACATATTCTAAAGCAAATAAATCGCCTGAAATTTCAGAATCAGGCTCATCAATGTTAAATTTACACGTGAAACATTGACATGCACCAGGTATGGACGGGTGTATTATGGTATAGTTTTTGAATTCGTGACATTGTTATTTTTTGCAACTAAACATCGACTTAGCTCTGAAAACAAGCTATTTAAAGTTGTACTAAAAGAATATTTGCTATGGATTCATTATCTGAAAAATCAGGTCCATTAAGCGGCAGTTGCTCACGTATGACTATGCTGCTCCTGGCATGGATAATTTTTCCGGGTGTTGTTGCAGAGGCGCAGTACTTCGGAAGAAATAAACCCGGTTACCGGAAATTTGAATTCGATGTTGTCCAGACACCAAATTTTGAAATTTACCATTACCTGAAGAATGATTCGCTGGTCAGAGCAATCTCCGAATGGAGTGAGAACTGGTACGATATGCACCATGCGATCTTCAGGGACACCTTCCTTATAAGGAATCCTTTAATTTTCTATACCACGCATGCCGATTTTCAACAGACAAATACAATAAGCAGTCTTATCGGGACAGGCACCGGAGGGGTAACGGAAAGCCTTAAGAACAGGGTAATAATGCCTGTAGCAGCATCGCTGGCCCAGACCGACCATACCCTGGGACATGAACTTGTGCATGCCTTTCAATACAACCTGTTCCTGAATCGGGATACAATGAAAAAAATGTCGCTGAATAACGTACCGCTCTGGATGATAGAAGGAATGGCAGAATATTTTTCGATCGGCAGTGTTGACGCACACACTTCAATGTGGATGCGGGATGCCCTGCTGAGCTCCGATTTCCCAACAATAAAGCAGCTTTCGTCCAATTCGAAGTATTTCCCGTACCGTTACGGACAGTCTTTCTGGGCAATGGCCGGAAAGACATGGGGCGATACAGTGATAATCCCCTTGCTTAAAAAAACCGCTGAGGCCGGATTCAGTGATGCGGCAAAGGAAATACTGGGATATGAGGAAAGTACCCTGTCAGCATTATGGAAGCTGGCTACAGAGGAACACTATAAGAAATACATGGAGGGCAAGAGCGACAGTCTCTCAGGAAGAATGGTAGTCTCAAAGGCAACCGCTGGCGAAACCAACATTTCCCCTTCAATCAGCCCTGATGGGAAATACCTTGCCTTCTTCTCGGAGAAGGACCTTTTCACACTCGACCTTTTCCTCGCCGACGCACGTACCGGGAAAATCATAAAAAAACTGTCAAGCGTTATCAGGGATCATGAAATTGATGATTTCAACTTTATAGAGTCGTCAGGCACCTGGTCGCCAGATGGGAAAAAGTTTGCATTTGTCATCTTCAGTAAAGGAATAAATAAACTGGCGATTCTCGACGTGGCAAAATCTCAAATAACAAAGGAATACCGGATACCGGGGGTTCAGTCCTTTTCCAATCCGTCGTGGTCGCCTGACGGCGAAAGAATCGTTATTACCGGTCAGGTGGATGGAATCAGCGACCTGTATCTCTTCAACATTAATACATTCGAAACGGATAAGCTTACCACCGATTTCACTTCCAATATTCATCCTGCGTGGTCACCCGACGGGAATTACATAGTTTATTCGCAGGAGAGGATCAATGAGGTTACCGGGAAAAAGAAATTCAGTTTCGATATAGCGATCCTGGATGTCAGGAAGAAGACCACCGAAGTTATTGACCTTTTCGGGGATGCCTTCAACCTGAATCCCTTCTTTTCGCCCGACGGGAAAGGCATCTTCTTCCTTTCGGATGCCGACGGATTCAGAAATCTTTACAAATATGAACTCGAATCCGGGCGTGTTTACCGTCTCACCGATTACCCGACCGGCATAAGCGGGATAACGGCTTACTCCCCGGCTATCAGCGTTCCCTCTGGGGCAAAGCTGATAGCCTACAACTACTACCGAAGAAACGATTATGAGATATGGACTGCCGAAGAAAGCCAGTTTAAAAGAACTGAAGTCGACCGGAACATGTACGACATGAGCGCAGCCACCCTTCCTCCCCTGAAACATGCTGCCCTGAATATGGTGGATAAAGCGCTAAGCAGCAGGGCTGAAATGCCCCAGATGGAAGCCGAATCAATTAATACAGTACCCTACAAGTCGAGATTCAAACTCGACTACATATCCAATAGCGGTAGCATAGGCGTATCGACCGGTATGTACAGAAACGGAATGCAGGGAAGTATTAACGCAATCTTCACCGACATGGTCGGGAATAACCAGCTTTACACTTCGCTCAACCTCAACGGGGAGATTTATGACTTTGGCGGACAGGCAGCCTTTATTAACCAGAAAGGAAAGGTCAAATGGGGCGGAGCTCTTTCACATATACCATATCTCATGGGCGGAATGAATCTCGTCCTCGATACAATTACATATGATGACACTGAACTTCCGGTATACAATTTCATGGTTGATTACATCAGAATGTTCGAGGACAATATTTCATTGTTTGCTTCACTGCCCCTTTCGCAGACCCGAAGGTTTGAATCGCAGGCTTCCTCGTCGTGGTATTATTACAGGTTCGACAGATACAATTATTACTATACAATGGAGGAGATTCCGATCGGCGGGAATAAGGAAAAGCTTGACGCTCCGAGGGGCGATAATTTTCAGCAGGTATCCCTCGCTTATGTTGAAGACAATTCATATTTCGGCATGACCGCACCGATGCAGGGACACAGGGCGCGGCTGGAGGTCGAAAAATACTTCGGCGCAGCAAATATCGTGACAACACTGATCGACTACCGCAAGTACTTCTATGCCAGGCCTGCAACTTTCGCGCTAAGGCTTTACAATTACGGCATGTACGGAAAAGAAGCAGAAGATGGAGTGATAACCCCATTCTACCTCGGTTATCCATGGCTGATAAGAGGTTACGAAAATGTAAGATACAACCGGTCCGAGGCGGAACAGAACAGATTCGACGTATCATGGCTGTCGGGGACAAGGATTGTGGTTGGAAACGTCGAGCTGAGAATCCCCTTCACGGGTCCTGAACGGCTCGCACTTATCAAATCAAAGTATTTCCTTACAGATATCAACCTCTTCGTCGATGCCGGTCTGGCCTGGAGTAATGGTACAGGTGTGACGTTGAAACTGAAGCCTGACCTTGTGAACATGAACATTATTCCCGAACCTGTGACTGAAAAGCCGGAGAGTTCACCGCTGATCAGCACGGGAGCCTCAGTCAGGGTAAACGTACTGGGTTATCTGATCCTTGAACCCTATGTTGCCGTTCCGCTTCAGAACGGCGGATTCAAAAATATCCAGTTCGGACTGAATTTTGTTCCGGGCTGGTAAATATGCACTTACCCAGAGTATCTTACAATTTGCAGGCTGACAATGAACGCACCTTGATCTCCGGGTCACTTGTCAGCCTTTTGTTAAACAATCATAAATTACCTGCGGTTCGTCAAATAATGCTTTACCATTATAGATATTACAAATATTTTTGGGTCATGACCCTTAAACTCTAAAAACGTTACTTATGAAGAAAAGACTCTTATTTTCAGTTCTGGCACTTTCAGTGATCTTTACAGCCTGCAACAAAGACAAGATCGACACACTGGGCGGTATGCAATCTCCGATGGGTGAAGTTGGCGAGACTATCTCATCATCATGGGGATCAGTTTCCGGTGTAAGTTCAATCGCAGCAGAAGTAGTATCCCTTGAAAACGGTATTTCATCTTTTTCAGGCAGTGCGGTAGTAACAAACAACACGATCAAGAATATTCTTTTAAATCACCCTCAGACGGTAGTAAACGGGGATAATGTAACCCTTACCGATATTGAATTCCGAATCACTTCAGAAGGTATTGAAAGCGTCAATGGTCTGGAGCCGGGCATCATCGTTAAGTATGATTCAAACGTTGGAGATTCATATACAATCAACGGAGGCAAAACCAGGACAGTAACCGCCAAATCGACCAATGATGATTATGCATGGGGAGGAATGAATATAAAGGCCATGCAGATTGAAGAGAATACAAACAAATTCGGAGTCAAAAAGACTGTTTACTGGGCAAATCACCGTTTTGGCCTGGTAGGGATCGAATTCACCTTCGATGATAACTCGACTGCAAAATTCCCGGTCTATTCCAGCACCGAGAACGACTGAAAACCCGATTAAAGGCAACTGGTAACAAATTGAGTATTCAATGAAGTATCTGTATATCGGGGGAGTTAAAAAGGAAATACCCGAATATCCTCATCATAAGAATTTTATTTACAGGCTTTACCGCTATTTTGAGGTTAAGAACCTTTTCGATTTTCTCACCATCGACGGGCTGTTTTACATCCCGAAGAGGCTCTTTCTCAACAGGAAGTATAAAACGGTACTGCCCCGTCTGCTTATGATCGACCCCACAAGTGCATGCAACCTCAAATGCAAGGGATGCTGGGCTGCCGATTACAGCAAGAACACGAATCTGTCGTACGAAAAGCTCGATGAAATCCTCACAGAAGCAAAGAAAGTGGGAGTGTTTGAGATACTTATGACAGGCGGCGAACCCATGATGAGAAAGAATGATATACTTAAACTCTGCCGTAAGCATTCAGGACTTACTTTCGGCCTGTTCACAAACGGCACCCTTGTTGATGAAGCTTTTGCAGATGAGATGGTTGTGCTTGGAAACCTGAATGTTTATATCAGCATTGAAGGCTACAGGGAAGATACTGACATGAGACGGGGAGAAGGCACTTACGAAAAGGTTATTGCCGCCATGGACATACTCAGACAGAGGGATATAGGTTTTGGATTTTCAATTTGTTACCATTCAAAGAACTATCTGACTGTTACAAGCGATGAATTCCTCGATTTCCTTATTGCAAAGGGAGCCTGGTTCGGATGGATGTTCACGTACCTTCCGATTGGAAGTGATGCTGATACATCACTCTGCTGCTCTGCGGAACAAAGGGCTTATGTTAAGGAGAAGATCGAGGATTACCAAAGAAGGAAGAAATTTACCATAATCGATTTTCCCAACTCAGGCCACAAATCCATTGGATGTGTTGCAGCCAGTAACGATTTTGCGCATATCAATTCAAACGGCGATCTTGAGCCCTGCGCGTTCTGCCATTATTCCGACGTCAACATCCACGATATGTCGCTTGTGGAAGCCCTGCGTTCACCATTCTTCAAAAACTTCAGAAAGCATAAACCTTTTTCCGACAACTTCCTTCGTCCGTGTCCCTTTTTTGATGTGCCGGAAACACTGCTTGAAATCACAAAGGTAGATAAGGTAAAGTCGACACACCTGAATTATCCTGAAAGCCCTGCTGAACTGGTGGCTAAAACAAAGCCGATCGCAGAACAATGGAAAACTGTCGCAGAAGATTTATATGAGAAGATGCCTGCAAATGAAAGGAGAAGGTTCGGCCTTCTTACCAGGTTAATGTTCTGGGGTAATGATAAAATTGCCAGGCGGTGACAGCAAAAATATGAAACAATGATTTTCCCAAACAAGTTCAAAATACCTGGACTGATCCTGCTGATTGCCGGCCTGATAATCGCAATCCTTTATTTCAGCATAAACCTGAGGTTTGAATTGCCTGTTTTTGCCGTTGTCTCATCTTTCATGGAGACAAAGCTGTTCACAACATTCAGTACTAACTTTGCGGATGAGCTCACCATGATACTTCTTTTTTCAGGCCTTTTTATTCTGACCCTGTCAAAGGAAAAAGAAGAAAACGAACAGGTGAAAGCAGCCAGACAAAAAGCGGTTAAAATAGCACTGATAATCAACAGCACAATTATTGCATTTGCTATCCTGTTTATTTATGGCAGCGGTTTCATGGCAGTAATATTCGCCAACCCCTTCCTTCCATTCATCATCTACCTGATATTGTTCAGTTTCCTGAAGAGAAGGAGCCCTTCCTGAATCTGAAGACGATGGATGATTTTTACTATCTTGCAGACCTAATGTATTACACAAATTCCGGAATAATATGCAGGAGAATATTAGTAAATGGGTTGATAACTTAATCCCCTGGCTTCTTAACCACGGGATTAAAATTGTTTTTATTGCGGTTCTGGCATACCTGCTGAATATTATAATAGGCAGGATCATTGTCAGAACGGTAAGGATTGCAGTCGTAAGGGACGAAAACATGTCGGTTGAAGCCGAAATAAAGCGCGAGGATACTCTGATATATATTTTCAGGGGTGCCCTCAGAGTTGTCCTTATTGTCCTTGCCTTACTCATGATCCTTCAGGAATGCGGGCTAAAGATCGGACCCATTCTTGCCGGCGCCGGGATCGTGGGTGTGGCTGTCGGATTCGGCGGACAGTACCTGATAAAGGATATTATTACCGGCTTATTCATGATACTTGAAAATCAGTACCGTATAGGGGATGTCATTAATATAGACGGCACTGGCGGTCTTGTTCAGGAAATAACACTGAGGAAGACAACTTTAAGGGATCTGGACGGAACTGTCCACCATATTAATCACGGGTCCATAGTCCGGGTATCAAATCTTTCAAAAGATTTTGCCAGAGTGAATATCGAAATTGGAGTTGCTTACAACACTGATCTTGAGCATCTTATTAAAGTGATTGACAGGACTGGAATGGAACTGGCTGAAGATCCGGATTTTAAGGATTCCATAATCACTCCTCCAAAATTCCTGAGAGTGCAGGAATTTGCAGATTCGGCGATAGTAGTCAAGATACTGGGCGACACCAAACCCCTGAAGCAATGGGAGGTTGCCGGTGAACTGAGGAAAAAGCTGAAGATCGCCTTCGACAGGGAAGGAATAGAAATACCATTCCCCCAGACTGTAATTCATAAGGCTAAAGAACCAGTCAGCAAGGAATAACGGGGTCAGACTCCTGCTATCCTTCTCTTGTATTCGGCAAGGGCTTCATCGAGCCTTTCCCTTTCCTTTCCGTCGCCTGCAACATTATGCGAAGGATGAATGAAAAGCTTAACTCCTCTTTCGGCAAGAATTTCGGCAACGGTCGTAATCGTCATCCATACGCAGGTTACAAATGCCATTGTTGATACCGGTCCTATCTCGTCGGGGTGATTAAGCAGCTGAACTGAGGCATCCTCAATCGGGGCGCATGTATCGACAATCACATCGGCCAGTTCGAAGATCGTTTTTCCGCTCGAATGCCTGGTCTTCTTTCCCGTTGCAGCTGCGGCAGAACCAAAAACAACAACCTTCATGCCTCTCTTCCTTGCTTCTATAGCAATGTCGATATTGACATTGTTTATCCCTGAATGACTGAAAAGCCACATTACATCCCTCTTGTCGAAATCATAACCTTTCATGATCTCCCTGCCGTAGCCCTCTACCCTCTCAAGGAATACAAACTGGTGTACTCCCATCTCCCCTGTAATCCTCGTAAAGAATGTAAGCGGAAGCTCGATCATGGGATGAAATCCTACAAACCCTCCTATCCTCGGATACATCTCCTCGATCGGGAGGGTGGCATGACCGCATCCGAAGGTATGAACCCATCGTTCGCTCTGGATGGTGTCAGCCATAAGCAGGGCAGCCTTCCTGATGTTTTCTTCCTGCGTTTCTTCAATACGCATCATCACATCCCTCGCATTCTCAAGCCATTGTTTTGCCAGTTTTATAGTTTTATCTTTTTGAAGTTTTTAAATATCAGCATTCCGACCACCATCATTATCAGAGCCACAAAGGTAATAACAAGCGCAAGGTTACCTATTCCGGTAAGCTCCGAAATGACTCCCATCATGTAGTTAATGATCATATTCCCAAGGAGCGCGATGGTAAGCACAAAGCTGAAAGCGGTCCCCGACAGCCTCTCATATCTCTCCCCTGTCAGGCCGAGCATTACCGGAAATCCGTTGGCAAGTCCTGTACCGATCAGAAAAAATCCGGTATGCGCAACTGCTGAAGCTTTTCCGGAAAGTAACAGTGCGATACCCGTTATCAGGAGGATAAATGATATGGCAAGTATCCTGGCAGGCGGCATGTTCCGGATCAGTATTCCGGTTACAAGTCGCATCGAGACCATTCCTCCCACAAAAAGCGACAGTCCCAGAAGTGCCTTTGACTGTGAAAGGGAAAGATGGTCCGAAAGGTAACTTGTTGTCCAGTTGTTCATCAACCCTTCAAAACTGCTCTGAAAAAACAGATAGAAAGCGATCAGGAGCAACACCCGGTCACTGAAAAACCCCTTTATCCCCGACAGAGGGATCCTTTCCTGAATTTTGGGAGGAGGCAGCTTTAAAAATCCGTAAATAATTGCGCCCAAAAGCGAAACAATCCCAACTGATGAGACTATTCCCTCAAATCCGGCATTATCTCCTGCAGAACCCAGCAAAAGAGGAATTCCCAGAGCTCCTATTCCGAAGAATACTCCCAGCAGACTTATGTTTGCAGTCCGGTCCGAATCGCTTATATCCGAAACCAGAGCATTGGTTGCGCCGTTAAGAACCCCGCCTGATAATCCGATAAGAAAGATGGAAAGCTTCAGCAGTATTGAAGAGGAAGAAAATGCAACCCCCTCAAAACCGGCGGCTAAAAATATACAGGTGATTGTAAGCAGTAACTTGTAACCATACCTGTCAGCAACCGGACCGAAGATAAGCGACCCGGTCAGGATGCCGAGAGGCAGGATAGAAAACAGGGTGCCTGTTTCTATTTCGCTCATCCCAAGCTTCACCTTCAGGTCTGTCGCGATGGAACCCAGGGTAATAAGCGCAACGCCAAAAAGCAGCATGCCGAAACAGGCTGACCAGAATACTCTCCGTTTGCTATACATCTTCAAATATTTAATGATTCAGGGCAATGGGATTCTTCATGGTCGGAAGGCATGCCCCGGAACAGGCCGTAACGACTGTAAGGAAAAGGATGAGAAGCAGACCTGAGGTATGTCTGGACATTAACCTGGTTTTTCAATTAATTATGCGGCCTTTCGGACCGGGATCATATCATGCTGCCATTCAGACAGACCTTTTGCACGTTGAATTCATCATCAAATGCAACCAGATCGGCCCGGCATCCGGTTTCGATCCTGCCCCTGTCGGTAATACCCATAACCCTGGCGGGATACAAGGATGCCATTCTCAATGCTTCCTCAAGGGGGATGGAAACATTCCTCACACAATTCTCAACGGCTTTCATCATTGTAAGAGCCGATCCTGACAGAGTCCCGTCGGGCAGAGTGAACCTGTCTTCCTTTCTTATGTGCATGTACGATTCCCTGTGGTTTTCCTCAACCGCGTCAGATATAAGCAGGAGTCTGTCGTTCAATAGTTTCTTGGCAATTGCAACCATGCTGTAATCAACATGGATACCATCGGCAATTATGCTGGCAAACACATCAGGAGTCTGGAACACCGCACCCGGCAGACCCGGATCACGGTGATGGAGCTGCGACATGGCATTGAACAGATGGGTTGTGGTCCTTATGCCATTACGGAAACCTTCGACGGCCTCCCTGAAAGTGGCATTGCTATGTCCGGCTGCAACAACTATTCCGCTCTCATTCAAAAACTCTATAATCTCCCGGCTGCATACCTCCGGTGCAATAGTCATCATTCCGATAACTTCCCTGCCTTGTGATACGAGGGTTTTAACATCCTCAAGAACGGGAGTTCTGATATATTCCTTAATATGGGCACCCCTCCTCAAGGGATTCAAAAATGGTCCTTCGATGTGCAAACCAAGCAGGGCCGGGTTCGGATTCTCACTGGCAGTCTTAATTACCTGACTGTACACTTCGTTTGAATTTGTCGGGATGGCAATAAGAAAACCCGTGGTCCCGGTGCGGACAATAGCACCGGTTATGGCTTCAAGGGCCTCAGGCGTTGGCTCAGCAGAAAACAGGTATCCTCCTCCGCCTGCAATCTGAAGATCGATGAATCCTGCCGTCAGGTAATTTCCGCTGCAGTCAATTAACTCGCAGCCGGAAGGAATCTTGAAAGGCTCAGTTATTGAATCGATAATGTTATCTCTGACAATCAGGGCCTTCCCGTCTATAGTTTCGGTACCGGTGAATATCCTGGCATTTGTAAAAGCAAGTGGCATATATTTTCAGCATTTTCTTATTTTTTTATCGCTAATTCCGTATATACTGCCGGTACATTCCATCCCGATACTTTCAGTACAGGCATTCCGCCTGAAATTTTTGCTTCCGGACAGGTTACGGTAACCTCTGTTTTCTCTCCGGGAGCAAGGGTGAAATACCCCTGCGACCAGAACGACGGCAATATTTCCTCGTCATTCATAAGTACCTGAGGCCTTATAAAGAAAGCGATTCTTGAGGAGTTGTTCCTTACCTGGATCTTCCATGTCCGGTCACTTTGGCTGTCCTCCGACTTCAGCACCGTTGTCTCCACATTTGTCTCAGCCATATCATCCAGTAACTTGTAATCGCCCGATGACGAGAGCCAGTAAGCATTGCGGGAGATCACGTTTCCGGACTTATCCCTCAGGTTCAGGATAACAAACACAAGACCTCCGTTCTCCTTTACAACATTATCGAGTGAGGATGTTTCCTTAATGTCAGTTGCACCCAGCGAAATGCTCATATTGTCGGTATACAGACGTTTCGAGTCAAGTGAGTAAACCTCCGCCTGCGCAGTAAGCCCGGTGAGCGGCCTGTAAGTCCTGTTTAGCACCACAACCTTGTTATTCAGCAAGTTCAGCTGGATATGAACCGGTTCACATGCGTTCTGCATGAAATAATACCCGGCATTTGGCATCAAATACCAGTCGTACACCTGCCACACCAGACTCGGGAATGCGGCATTGAGCTTCCAGAGCATCACTCCGCCGATATCATTCAGCTTATGTCCGGCAGCTTCAAATATCCCCTGATATCCTACGGCATTCATCAACTGCATCTTGTCGCAGAACTGTTCCATGCTTTCAGGTTCACCATGACGTTTGATCATATCGCGGTAGTAATTGTCCCACCTTCCGTTTCCCGTGCAAACATCATGGTAACCCCAGGTATTGTTGAGAGGATAAGGCAGGGTCTTGTCCCATACCAGGTCGGGTATTATCCTCGGCAGTATATTGTAGGGCTGCATTGATGGTAGTCCGGTTTCATCCTTAAACACCCAGTCCTTTGCCGAAACCGCTCTCTTGTAGGAGCTCACGGGGTCCTGCCATGTATAGGGGCCGCCGCTATAAACGCCGCCTGGATTATTATCGGGCCATGAGGCCGGCCAGCCTTCTGGCAGCTTTGCAAATCCCGAAGAACTGGGGATAAAAGGTCTGGTTCCGTCAAGTGAAATAATGCTGTTCCGCATGAAATCGTACAGTTCCCGTCTGGCATGTCCTTCGTTTCCTCCGGTCCATACAAGAAGGCTGGGATGATTCCTTATGCGGAGAATGGTGCTTTCCACGTTCCTTTTGAAGACTTCGCTCTCGAAAGGCCAGTCGGGCGATCCCTTGAATTCTCCCTGGGTATCTCCGGTGATCCAGAAATCGGACCACACAAGAAGACCGTACCTGTCGGCTGCATCAAAAAACTCATCACATGGAGTGACACCTCCGCCCCAGATCCTGACCAGGTTTATGTTGGCATTCCTGCAAAGCCTCAACTCGTAATCATACCTGAGTGAATCGCGGTTCAGCATAAAATCCGGAACCCATGCCCCGCCTGTAAGGTGAACCCTTCTTCCGTTAACGTAAAAATCGCGGCGCCAGTTGCCATCCGTTTCAATTGCCTTCGACGAAACAGTCCTGACGCCGAAGAGAAAGGTTGTATCGTCCGAAATCCCCGACTGACTTGTATAACTGAGATTTATCCTGTAAAGGTTGGGCTTCCCGTATCCGTTGGGCCACCATACTGCCGGCTTGTGGAAGGTAAGTTCCTTTGTGTTATCGGGAGTCAGTTCAACAGCATTTGATCCATTACCGCCCACGGTAACATTCCTGGAGAACTCCACCATAGTCCCCCTGAAATTCTCAGGAGATATTTTAACCGTCAGCTTACCCATTTCATTAGATCCCGTATGGTTGAACAATGTCAGGCCAAGGGAGATCTTTGCCACGGAAGTATCCGGCTCGCCAGCAAATGAGGTTGAAATTTTTGTATCTCCAATGGTAACCCCTCCGGTAGTCCTGAGATAGACCGGAAGCCAGATACCCATATTGCGGTCACGCACAGGGGGCACCCAGTCCCATCCCACCGAACAAAGCATGGTGACGTTCTTTCCGATATCACCCGTCGGTCCGCCGTTAGGATAAAAATCATCAAAGGCCTTGAGCTGTTCAGCTGACGGAAGCCCCGGATAATCGAGAGGATATATTTTCACTGCGATTGCATTCATCTCACCTGCATTGATGTGTTGGGTTACATCAAGACTGTATTGTGCGAACATCCCTGCCATAACAGTCGAATCAGCCACCTGGCTGCCGTTGACCCATACTCCCGCACGGTAGTTAATTCCTTTGAAGATCAGCTGAAAACAACGTCCTGCATCAGAAGCAGGAACCTGAAATTCGGTACGGTACCAGTACGGCTTTTTCCATGGATTGGGATCATTCGGAAGGAAACTGAATTTTTCGAGATCATATTTCCTGTTGAATTCATCTGAAGCATCAGGGATCAGCATATTGTTGAGCCCCATATTCGGGTCGGGATAAACGCCGTTGGCAACCAGGCCTGAAAGGACGGTTGATGGAACCTTCACCGGAAACCAGTAGTCCTTTGACAGGTAACCGGGAGCAGATATTTCTTCCCCTGAGGCAGTAATGACTGCAGAAGAATGCAGTTCAAAATCGGTAAGCTTAACCTGTCTGACCCTGGCGGCCTGAGAAAAAACCAGAGCCTGGCTGATCAGCAAAAACCATACTATCAATCTGAATTTTCGTATCATATTATTTCACGAATTTCGTTTATGGACTAACAGAGCGTTAAGTATCAGGACAATGTGAATATAGTCAATTATTGTCAAAGCGTGTTCTCCAACGAGCCCTCTGCAGGCTTAATCAGCACGTCAGCCTTTTCTCTCCTGACCACCATATTGCCAACCGTCATTACTAAAATTGTGAGAAGGATAACAAGCGTTATTACTTCCTCATTGATCAGGAAAATCCGCGATGAAGCAGGGATGCTGATGAAAAGTAGAATGGTGATCAACCCTCTTGGAGCAAACAATACCAGTGGAATAGGCTTAATCCTTATGACAGTGACAAAAAACAGCAGTCTCAATAACAGTATCCCCACGGTGATAAGTCCGGCAGTCAGAAGATTAGTCCACTCAAAAAGACCTTCAACGCTGACATAGTAACCAAAGATTATAAAAAAGAAGGAGCGGACAAGAAATGTAAATTCTGTAAGTATCGTACCGAATGACCTGATATCGCTTCGGAACTTTTGAAAATCAATATATTTTTTTACATAATCAATTTCAAGAAAATGATTGTTCGACAAAATTAGTCCGAATATCAGGACCAGAAGAAGTGCCGGAAGAACCAGTATTTTAGCAACTGTGTAAATCAGAATGATCGAGGTCATTATGAGAACATAGTTAACATGATACGTAATCTTATGAAGCAGGGCTGCAAGAATAAAGGAGGTCATCAATGCTACCACCACTGTTATCAGGCTCTTGATTCCCAGTTCAACCAGACCGTTTCCGATTGTTCCTTCACTAAGCAGAATAAAATCGAATAATATAATTCCGAAAATATCCGAGAAAGAACTCTCGTATACCATGAACTCCTTATCGGAGGTTTTCAGAAGCGAAGATGACGGGATAGCAATCGCGCTGCTAATGATCCCAAGCGGCATGGCATTTAAAAGCGAAACCCTGAGTGAATATCCATAATACCTGGTGAGGATCAGTGTCAGTACGGTAGAGAATACAACAAACAGGACAAAGGCCGAGGAAATGGATTTAAAAATCATCATTTTTTTACGATTCTCGAGTTTGAGATCGAGACTGGCATCCAGAACTATCAAAATAAGTCCGATAGTGCCGAGAAGCGGAAGGAGAGGCTGAAGATTGGGCAGGACAAAGTTAAAGTATTTAACAGCCAGCTGAAGGGCTATTCCCATTAGAATCAGCAGGATTACCCCAGGTATCCTCGAATACTTCCCTGTGATGTCAAATAAATATGAAAGTATTACTAAACCGCAAAGGAACAGGATGATATAGTTTGTCATATGGGGTATTGTTCTTCGACAAAGCGGCTATTTCCTTATCAGAAGCCAGGTGTCGGCGTATGCCGGAAATTTTGTCCGTATCCTTCCGATCTCACCTCTTGCCTCAACGATATCATCGGTGGCCTTAACGGAGACCCTGTACAAACCAGCATCATTCTTCAGAACCTCTGAAGTGAATCCGTCCTTTCCAATAAGCGCCTGATGATCCTTTGCATTTGCAGGATCCCTGAAACTACCTATGATAACAAAATATTTACCCGGCGAGGGTTCCTTGTCTTCGTTGGCAACAAGTATCTCCTCAACCTCCTTTATTTGAATGGGAGTTGCAGGCATCAACACCGAAGCTTTTATGGATGTCCCTTCAGGTTCCTTTTCGGCCTTTTTACTGCCGAAAAGGCTGGTCTTGCTTGGGTTGCATGAAGCGGAAGTCAGCATTAACGCTATAAAAAGAAATATTATTCTATTCATAATCCATTGTTTTTCATATGACAAAGTTGCAAAAATTATCCAATTTACCGCAACAAATGAATTATCAGGGTTGAAAATTATTAATTATATTGCACTTTCAGCAACTTACCGGGTTGTAATTTTGCATTAGACAGGTTGATAAAACCAAGTGAATTAGAACAGTATTGTCACTCATGTAAAGGCAAGAAAATATATGTTCAGAATCAGAAAAGTATTCAATCCCCTGCTCGAGGGAAACAGGCAGGCAGTTGAAAAAATCAGGGAAATTATGAGACTTCAGTTTCCTGACCTTCCAACGAAACAGATTGAGAATATCTTCCTTCAGATGGTGAATCCCGTGGGAAAAAAGTTCCAGACCTCCATTGTGATAGCTGACGACTACCGAGGTAATATCAGGGGTTTTGCAGTCCTGATGTACATGTCGGACCTGAGATTCTGTTACCTCGATTTTCTGGCAGTCACACCGGGGAAACCAACTTCCGGGGTAGGTGGTTCAATTTATGAAAGAATCAGGGAAGAGGCTGCATCCCTCGGAACAACAGGGCTGTTTTTTGAATGCCTTCCCGACGATCCCGAACTTTGCAGCGACACGACCTACATCAGGGTTAATATGAAAAGGCTTGCCTTCTATGAACGGTACGGAGCCTTCCCTATCATTAACACAAAGTACGAGACACCTGTAAAGCCGGAACATGATTGCGCTCCATACCTGGTTTTCGATGATCTGGGAACCGGAAAACCACTCCAGGCTGCTGAGCTCAAAAAAATCATCAGGGCCATACTAAAGCGCAAATATGCGGATTACTGCCCGGTGGACTATATTAAAATGGTTGTTGCCAGCGTCAAGGATGATCCGGTTAAGCTCAGACCTCCGCGCTACATTAAAACCCCCCCGGCGGAAAAAAGCCAGCCAGGGAACAACAGTGCAAAAATCAAGGTGTTTGTCAACGGACGGCACGAGATTCATCATGTTAAGGAAGTGGGATATGTTGAATCGCCTGTCAGGGTAAAAACCATCTTCAGGGAGATCACAAAATCAGGGCTTATATCCGAAGAAAAAGTTGAAGAATATCCCGACAGGTTTATTCTGGATGTCCACGATCGCGGTTATGTCAGATATTTCAAGACAGTCTGTTCATCGCTCGAGCCTGGCAGATCGGTTTATCCTTATGTCTTCCCTGTCCGCAATGCTGCCCGTCCGCCCAAGGAACTATCGGTAAGAGCAGGATACTACTGTATCGACACATTCACCCCACTCAATATTAATGCATACAAGGCAGCACGCTGGGGAGTAAACTGTTCCCTTACGGCGGCTGATTCGATACTTGACGGTAACAGGATCGCTTATGTGCTTACCCGGCCTCCGGGACATCATGCCGAACGATTTGTATTCGGCGGTTTCTGCTATTTCAACAATGTGGCCATTGCTGCGAGCTACCTTAGCAAATATGGCAAGGTAGCAATAATCGATATGGATTATCATCACGGAAACGGGCAACAGCAGATCTTCTATGACCGGTCCGACGTACTTACCATTTCCATTCACGGGCATCCGTCATTCGCCTATCCCTATTTCTCAGGCTTCAGCGAAGAAAAGGGTGAAGGTGAAGGAACCGGATTCAATTTCAATTTTCCGCTGAAAGAGGTGCTCACTGGTGAGGAATACAGGGAAACACTTGGCCAGGCAATAAAGATCGTTAGAAAATTCAGGCCTCAGTTCATGATCATTGCCCTTGGACTGGATACCGCAAAGGGAGACCCTACAGGGACCTGGCTTCTTTCCCCGGGCGATTTCCTGTTAAACGGAAAGATGGCCGGCAGCCTTAAATTGCCAACACTGATAATCCAGGAAGGCGGATACAGAAACAGGTACCTGGGGATCAATGCCCGCGCTTTTCTGAAAGGCTTCCATGAAGAACATAACTCATAAAAAATTGTAAAACCCAATTACTATCCATGGAAACACAAACCGGGACAAAGCGTTTCAACACCCTGCCAGTCTTCCTAACTGCAATCTCAACAATTGTCGGAGCAATTCTTTTTCTGAGGTTTGGCTTTGCAGTGGGCACCCTTGGCTTCTGGGGTGCCCTGCTGATAATTATCCTCGGCCATTCCCTCACAATTCCAACAGCTCTCGCCATATCCGAGCTAGCAACCAACAAAAGGGTCGAGGGAGGAGGCGAATACTTCATAATGTCGCGCTCATTCGGCCTGAACATAGGGGCAACAATAGGTCTGGCCCTCTATCTGTCGCAGGCAATAAGCGTCGCATTTTACATTATCGCATTCACCGAGGCCTTTGAGTTCGTCTTCAATTATTTTGCCGGCTCCCTTAATATTGACCTCCCCCGTCAGGCCATAAGCATCCCGGCAATGCTTGTACTTGGATTTGTGATCCTCAAAAATGGCGCCGGCACCGGTGTTAAAATGCTCTATGTTGTTACGGGAATATTACTGCTTTCATTGATACTGTTTTTCCTTGGAACTACTGATCAGATGTCTGTTACAGGTGGCAGAATCCCCCACGGCGACCTTAGGAACATGAACCGTTTCTTCATGGTGTTCGCGATTGTATTCCCGGCATTCACGGGGATGACTGCAGGAGTAGGCCTTTCGGGGGACCTGAAAAATCCGGCCAAATCAATACCCCTCGGTACCACTATAGCTACAGCAACAGGTCTCCTGATTTATCTTGCAGTCATTTACAAGCTGTCTGTTTCCGCAAGCAGCGAGGATATGCTTGCAAAACAACTGATAATGTCCGATATAGCCTTATTCGGGGTAGTAATTATCCCTCTTGGCCTTGCGGCCTGTACTCTATCGTCGGCAATCGGGTCCATAATGGTCGGACCCAGAACATTGCAGGCTCTTGCCCTGGACTCCTCGTTACCTTCCGGGAAAATCAACCGTTGGCTTTCCTCGGGGAGAAAAGGTGACAATGAACCGGTCAATGCCACCCTGGTCACTTTTATCATTGCCCTGGTCTTTGTTTCGCTGGGAAACGTGAATGCCGTTGCTGAAATAATAACCATGTTTTTTCTGGTCACCTACGGATCACTGTGCCTGATTTCATTTCTGAACCATTTCGGTTCATCGCCTTCCTACCGCCCCTCATTCAAATCAAGATGGTACCTGTCGCTGACCGGATTCCTTATAGCCATCTGGGTAATGTTCAGGATAAGTGCACCCTACGCTTTTGCATCGCTCTTACTCATGACAATTGTTTACTTCGTCATCAAGTCGTACCATCGCGAAAGGGACGGACTGGAATCACTCTTTGCCAATGCTCTCTTCCAGATAAACAGGAACATACAGGTATACCTTCAAAAAGCCGGGAGCAGAAAAAAAACAAAGGAATGGAGACCCAGCGCCATCTGTATTTCTAAGGACTCCTTTGTCAGGTCAAAAGCCTTTAACCTACTGAACTGGATATCATACAGGTACGGATTCGGAACCTACCTTCACAGAATAGACGGATATTATTCAACGTCAACTACAAAGCAGGCCGAAGAGGAGCTCTCACGACTGATTGATATTTATCAGACAACCAGCAACCACGTTTACGTTGATACACTTATTTCTCCCTCATATACCTCGGCAATTGCCCAGGCCATACAGGTACCCGGTATCTCCGGAATGGAAAATAATATGGTCATCTTCGAATTCGATAAGGAAAATCCGGATAACCTTAAGGAGATCATAGAAAATACCGGTCTGGTTAAAGCAGGCCGCTTTGATATTTGCATCCTGGCCTCCAGCAGGAGAGAAATGATCTACAGAAACGGTATACACGTCTGGATAGATCACAGGTATCCCGAAAACTCCAGCCTGCTGATACTGTTGAGTTTTATCATCTCAGGACATCCTGTCTGGAAAAAATCGAACATAAAGGTATTCGAGACATGCGGGCCGGAGAATTACGAAAAGATCCGGTCGGATCTGAATGGTCTGGTTAAATCCGGCCGGTTGCCTATTACCGAGAAAAACATAGAGATAATAAATGAGACCAACGGGATGACGTTGAAAAGCCTCATTAATGAAAAATCTTCATCGGCTGCCCTTACTTTGATCGGATTCAACACTCAGACTCTTAAACATGAAGGAGAAACTATCCTTTCCGGTTACGATGGTATTGGGACTATCTTATTCGTAAATTCCCATAATGAAAAGGAGATAGTGTGATAACCCTAAGAAGAGTAAAGGTCAGTATATACTATTCAAAAAACATACGATTTTTTGTTGTTTTACAATAAATAATCCTATGATATTCGACAAGTTTTTTACCTGAAACGATAAGGAATTAAGAAGACCGAAGACCGAAGACAGAAGACAGAAGACTGAAGACAGAAGAACGGAGACAGAAGAACGATAAACGATAAACAAAAAACACCAGGCAACCATTTGGCAGTTGGCAGTCCTGTGCCCTGAGCCCTGAGCCCTGTGCCCTGTGCCCTGTGCCGTCAGCTAACCAGCAACCAGCAACAAGCAACCAGCAACAAGGAAAGTATAGTTTGATGACTTCCCCCTTTATTTCAGGTACTTCTTAATGTTGTAAAGCCTGTTCAACGCCTCCATCGGCGTGAGATTGTCGATGTCGAGGTCGAGGAGTTCATCACGGATCTGCTTCAGGACAGGATCGTCGAGCTGGAAGAAGCTGAGCTGATAGCCTTCGCGGTGACCGGCAAGACTGGCAATCGGTTTGGCAAGCTCCTGTTTCTCATGACTCTGCTCAAGTTCCTTCAGGATATCAGAGGCACGCGACACAACACTTCTGGGCATGCCTGCCATCCTGGCCACATGGATCCCGAAACTGTGCTCACTGCCTCCTCTCTTAAGCTTCCGGAGGAAAATGACCTTGTTGTTGAATTCCCTTATCGATATATTGTAATTCCTAACCCTCTGAAATGAGTTCTCCATCTCGTTAAGCTCGTGGTAATGGGTGGCAAAAAGCGTCTTCGCCCTGTGCTTGTTTTCATGAAGGAATTCCACCATCGCCCATGCTATCGATATCCCGTCGTAGGTACTGGTTCCGCGTCCGATCTCGTCGAGAAGGACAAGACTCCTGTCCGATAGATTATTCAGTATACTTGCCGTTTCGTTCATCTCAACCATGAAGGTCGACTCGCCCAGACTAATGTTATCGGATGCCCCCACCCTGGTGAATATTTTATCTACAATTCCTATTGTTGCTTCCTTAGCCGGGACAAAACATCCGGTCTGGGCCATAAGCACTGTCAGGGCTGTTTGACGGAGAAGAGCCGACTTTCCCGACATGTTGGGTCCTGTAAGTATTATGATCTGCTGATCGTCGGTGTCGAGATACAGGTCGTTCGGCACATAAGGCTCGCCCGGAGGAAGCTGTTTCTCTATAACAGGATGGCGCCCGTCCTTAATATCGAGCCTGAAGGTATCATCCATGACAGGCCTGACATAGTTATTATCCTTCGAAACCAGGGCAAAGGAATAAAGGCAATCGAGCCTGGCTATCAGCGATGAGTTGAGCTGGACCGGAGGAATATATTCCATTATTGACTGCACCAGGTCGTTGAAAAGTTTTGTTTCGAGGGCTACGATCTTTTCTTCGGCTCCGAGTATCTTCTCCTCATATTCCTTGAGCTCGGCAGTAATATAGCGCTCGGCGCTCACGAGGGTTTGCTTGCGTATCCATTCCGGAGGCACTTTGTCCTTGTGGGTGTTCCTGACCTCAATATAGTAACCGAACACATTGTTGAAACTGATCTTCAGCGAAGTTATGCCGGTCCGCTGTACTTCCCTGACCTGAAGATCATTAAGATAATCCTTCCCGCTGTAAAGGATTCTTCTCAGATCATCGAGCTCATCCGAAACACCTTCTGCAATAACCTTTCCCCTGATCAGTTGTACCGGGGGATCGTTGTACAGACCTGAGTCTATCCTGTCGGCAATCGTCTGGCACGGATTAAGCTGTTCCCCGAGTATCCTCAGCGGCTCGCATCCGCTTTTTTCGCAAAGTTCCCTGATCGGGACCACCGCTCTGAGGGCTCTCTTCAACTGAACAACCTCCCTTGGATTCACCCTGCCGACGGCCACCTTCGAGACCAGCCTTTCCAGATCGCCAACCTGCTGTATCAGTCCGGCAACTTCCTTCATTACTTGCTGATCCGAAATAAGATATTCAACTATATCGTGTCTGTCGGTTATTGGCTGAATGTCCTTCAGCGGAAGGGAAACCCATCTCTTGAGCATTCTCCCTCCCATTGGTGAAATTGTCCGGTCAATGACGTCAATGAAGGTCCGGGCTCCCTCGTAAGGGGTGTGGAACAGCTCAAGGTTCCTTATAGTGAACTTGTCGAGCCATACATACCGGTCCTCATCTATTCTCGACAGGTTTGTGATATGTCCGAGCTGCGAATGCTGAGTAATGTCGAGATAATGGAGCACCGCTCCAGCGGCAATTACTGCCAGGGAAAGGTTCTGGACGCCGAAGCCTTTCAGGGAGGTCGTCTCGAACTGCTTCAGAAGCCTGTCGCTTGCAGCTTCGGCAGTGAAGATCCAGTCGTCGAGCTTGAAAGTATAGAATTTCGTTCCGAAGTTTTCAGTGAAGAGTTCATTCTTTCTCTTCTCATAAAGCACCTCCTTTGGCTGGAAGTTATTGAGAAGTTGATCGATGTATTCAAATGTTCCCTCCGAGGCGAAAAACTCACCGGTGGATATGTCGAGAAAGGCCACCCCCGCTGCTTTCTTGTCGATATGGACTGCGGCAAGAAAGTTATTCTCTTTGTGTGTAAGGACATTATCATCCAGCGAAACACCCGGAGTGACAAGCTCGGTTATCCCCCTTTTTACAATCTTCTTTGTAAGCTTCGGATCCTCCAGCTGTTCGCAGATAGCAACCCTCTGCCCTGCCCTCACAAGCCTTGGAAGATAGATATCAAGGGCATGGTAGGGAAATCCGGCCAGTTCAACCGAGGAGGCCGAACCGTTTGCCCTCTTTGTGAGGGTAATCCCCAGTATTTCCGAAGCCTTGATGGCATCGGGCCCGAAAGTCTCATAAAAATCCCCGACCCTGAAAAGCAAAATGGCGTCAGGATGTTTTGCCTTGACGTGGTAATACTGCTTCATCAGCGGTGTCTCAACATATTTCTTTTCGTCGGTCATGGGAAATCGCAGGGAAACATTTCAACATTTCATCAAAAACAAAGATAATAAGTTTTGGAAAGGCATCGGATATGGGGAAAGTGTTTTGCCCGACATCAGGTAACAATTATCATTGTTCAGGTTTATGCCTTTTCGTAACTTGTAACGGTTATAAAAAAATACATTTGTGAAATGAAGAAAGTCCTTATCCTGGGAGCGGGGATGGTTGTGAAGCCAATGGTTGAATTCCTGCTGAATAATAATTACGCTGTCAAGGTTGCCACAACCACTAAAGAAAAAGCCGACAGGATGATAAAGGGTCATCCGAACGGATCGTCCATGAGATGGTCAACCGACGAGACCGAGGTACTTGAGAAGCTTGCCGTCCAGCACGACTGTGTGGTTTCATTCCTTCCCTACAGGTATCATTCGCTTGTTGCCAGGGTTTGCATAAAATGCGGAAAACCTCTTGTAACTACATCGTACGTACAGCCCGAGATGCAGGCCCTGGATGAAGCCGCAAAAAGGGCGGGGGTCATTCTGCTCAACGAAATGGGACTGGATCCCGGAATCGATCATATGACCGCCATGAAGGTGATAGACCATATTCACTCCTCAGGAGGAAAAGTTGAGAAGTTCTGGTCGCTGTGCGGAGCCCTGCCGGCACCCGGCGAAGCAGGTAATCCATTGAATTACAAATTCTCATGGAGTCCCAAAGGGGTGGTCCTCGCGAGCCGCAACAGCGCTCTTTACCTTAAAAATGGGGTAAAGGTTAATATTGAGCCCGTGGACCTTTTCAAGGACAGGTTCAGTTACAATTTCCCGGGGGTGGGAGAAATGGAAGTGTATCCGAACAGGGATTCGATTAGCTATATTGATATTTACAAAATCCCTGAGGTCGCCACAATGTACCGCGGGACATTCAGGTTCAGGGGATGGTGCGAGACACTCGACGTGATGAAGGCTCTCAATATGCTCGACGACACCATCATCGATTACACAGTAATGGATTATGCGGGATTTCTTTCTGAACGTTCGGGACTGGGCACCACAAACATGCGCGAAAATTTAGCCATGAAGCTCGGGATCCCGAAGTCATCCGTCGCCCTGGATTCCCTCGAATGGCTGGGATTTTTCAGCAATGAAAAACTGGATTGCACAAAGACATCTCCTTTTGAAATTACAGCAGGAAGGATGATAAGCAAGATGATGATATCAGGGAAAGAACGTGATATGGTTGTAATGCAACATATCTTCCTGGCTTCCGGCACGGACGGGAAAAAAGAGGTAATAAAATCGTCAATGCTCGATTACGGATCTCCTGAAAGCAATACGGCAGTGGCCAGAACGGTAGCCCTTCCGGCATCAGTGGCAGTAAAAATGATTCTTGAAAGAAAAATAACGATTACCGGTGTTTACAGACCGGTGGTACCGGAGATATACAACCCCGTTATCGATGAACTTAAAACACTCGGGATCGAAATGAGGGAGGAATACGGACTTCCCGAATCAGAGATCCGTAATATGTAACATACCGTACGGGTTTCAGGAAGTATCTGAAAGACTATTCTTTTGCCCTTAATATCGTTCTGAACGAGACTGGTTCTCCCCGGGTATCTATTCCCTGAATATTTATCTCATAATCTGTAACATAGTCCGACGACCAGAATTCAACCCTGAATCTGTCATCACTGCCGGGCTTTAAAGACGGATTCCAGTAAAGAGTGTTCCTCAGATCAGGGATACGGCTTTGCCTGCTCTCCTGATCCGGATATGACGGAGACCAGAATTCAGGTTCAGGATCAAAGATAGTGTAAGGCAGTCTTACCGCGTAATCGGGCAATACCACACTGCTGAAATCGCCTTTTTTTGTAATTACGTTAATCAGTCCGAAAAAAAGGTAGTCACCTACCACGTACCGGCTTCTTATAACATCTATCTTTTCAACCTTATCCGGATCAAGACTGGCTAAAACCGACGGATCATTAACCACAACACCATCGACAAACATAACAGGGGCCTTTTCGTATGGTTTGTGGTAAACCGGATCAGTCATGGTTATTTCATAACCTGTTTTCCTGCTTCTCAGCTGGATCCCATCCAGAAGTTCATAAAACACTTCCTCCATCACAGGCAACTCAATATAATCTTTCATAAACAGCTCAATCTCGGGTTTACCGTAGAATCTTTTTACCTCCCGGGCCTTCAATATGGATATCTGTGATGGCAGAACACTGTCGGCCCCGAAAATCCTCCTGAGCTGATAATTAACTCTCCATTTCACTATATGGGAACCAGAGACTCCGCCCGCGGAGGCAGGCAATGAGGCTGATGCCGGTATTCTATCGGAAAATGCCGGCTCCATCCTGATTACATCATCCGGACGCGGATTCTCAGGTTGTATTATAAGGTCACTTATACCCTCATCAACAGGAAGGCTGAAAACAAATCGTCCATCGTCATCCGTCAGGGAATACTGGAAGACGGCGTTCTTCCCGGGAATTGAAAGGAACATATTACGGCTTGCTGCCAATCCCTGTCCGCTCCTGTCCAGAAGCTGGCCGCGGATAAAATGCCGGTCTTTTTCAGCCTCGTAAATTATAACAGGAAAATCTCCCGATAGTGAAGTGTTACGATCGGTCCGGTCGCTTTCAGAGCCAGATATAAGGTATTCAGCGATGTCCTGAGCCGGATTACTTCCAGTTGGGGATACAGAAATGCTAAAATATCCATCCTGCCCGGAGATTTTCTCCCTGTTGCTCAACTGAAATTCAAGAATTACTTTTTCCCTGATCCCGACAGGGCCCGGATCGGAAAATTCAAATGCCTGATTCACACCAGGTGGTTCAATTTCCCTTCTCTCAGCCAACAGATCACCCTCAGACTGACTTTCAGCTGCTCCCGTGCCCTGAGATTCCGGATATGGCCGGGCTGCAGTTCTGAAGGTTCCGGCATTCAGGGCATTGTAAACATTTATTACCTTGCTGAAACAGTTGCCAGGCATGAAATTCTTCATGCTGTTCGTATAAGCCCTCAGTGTATAGGTTCCTGAGCCTAAAGTGTCGGAAAGGACAGCCATTCCTGAGCCCAGGCCTCCGTCGAGCTTTATCCTGAGCTGGACCACAGGGTAAAAAGCTGAATTAAGGATTTCAAAATATGCTATGCTGCTTTCCGGCGAAAGCCTGCCGGTGCGGACATCGAACAGATAAAGCCTGAACCAGATTTTTTCTCCGGCAATATATTCCTCACGGTCAGTGTGAACATATATTTCCTCGCGCGGAATCAGGCTGGTATAACTTGTGAATTTTGACGTTAAGGAATCCGGGGCCGCAACCGGATCCTGACCTGACAGAAAGTTCGCAGTAAACAACAACAGAAATACAATGGCAAAGCTAAAGTGCCTTACAACAATATTTGACGGAACTTTTATTTGACTATAAGTCTTCATCCCAGAAATCCGGTTTTATCGTTGAACCCCTTACAGTGCAATCCACACAGCCTCTTTTTGAAGTGATATCCATGGTCGCCCCCTGGGTATACCTGTCATATGTCACCTCCCAGAGGGTCTGATTAAAACCTGGCGGTGGAGGTTCGCGAGGTACGGTTCTCTCAACACATCCACCATAATAGTATGGTTGCCCGCCAAAACTGTCATTGATAAAAATCCTTTTCGAACTCCGGGCTGAAACACTGAAATAACCGAGTACCTTTTCATCAGGATCCTCCAGGCATCGTATGTTGCCCGAAACAGAAGCCGGGATCACATCGTACAGACTTCCTATCTCCTCGCTCACATTCTGAAGTCTTTCCCAGAAGCTGAATTCATCCTCGGTAAGACTAAACTGATTCACCAGCATGGTATACTTCAAGGTCAGCCTGTCGGTTTCATTTGAAATTAAGTTCACCGGTTGCTTCATTATGACATTGTCAGTCAGGACAGAGGTGTTCTTAACGTTTATTGAGGTGGATCTGCTCGTTATCCAGCACTGATAATTGTCGACATCATAGGGAATCCGGATTACCCATGTCTCGGTAAAATCCCACCTGAAATACCGGCAAAGGCCTTCGGGATCGATCGTCCTGAGATATACCCGGCATCCTTCATTAGGAGTTCCGTACAAGTCATTTACTGATATCACAACCTTTTCATACCATAGCGTATCGATGGGTGGGACCGGTTTCATCTCCATGGGGATGGATTCATAAGAACGGACTATCTCGCCTGCATCCATCTCATAAATACGAAGCGTGTATTTGCGTCCGGACACACCCCTGAAAAAATCAGGATCTGTAACATAAGTTCCCGGTTCTGTTTCCTCCAGTTCGTAATGATTTTCATTATCGTCATTTATAATCACCCTGCATCCTTCAAGAGGTTTCGATGTTTCCTTCAGTTCAAGTGAGTGTGATTTCGACAATTTAACTGTATTGACCTCCGGCTGATCGGTCAGCAGAGCCTGAACAACAAGAAGGGATTGAGTTTCATCGGTTTCAGGATAGAATTCGGTGATGCAGCCTGTCAATGCCAGGAGAACTGTTAAGCCGGATATGGTTAGAAATGACCGCATGTTGCTAAAAATCAAAACTAAATGTTACAGATGGTATGGCATTCCCGAAAACGGAAAGCTTGTAGCCCTTCACAACGCCGTCCTCATGGGTGAAATATATTGAATATACATTCTGACGGCCCAGCAGATTGTAAACCGAGAAGGTCCAGTAAGGATGGGCTATCTTGCGCGACCTGAGATTGCCCGTAACTTTAAGCGAAAGGTCGACACGCATATAGTCAGGTATCCTGTAGCGGTTTCTGTCGGAGTAATGAATCAGCTCCAGTCCATCCATCTCATATCCTGATATGGGATAGGTAATAGGCCTCCCGGTACTGTAGGCATAAGCAGCCGACAGGCTTATCCTGCGAGTCGAGAGGTAATTCAGTGTGACAGACAGATCATGCGGTTTGTCAAAGTTTGCAGGGAACCACTTGCCGTCATTGATTATCTCGCTGCTGAACTTACCAGTGCTTCTCATGAGTGATCTGGAGTATGTATATCCGGCAGTCCATCTCATCCTGCCCGATTCCTTACTTACCATAAATTCCACCCCATAGGCTTTTCCGTCCGCATTAACCAGATCCTGCTCAATGTGCTCGTTCATGATGATCCTCGTTCCGCCCTTGAAATCGATCAGGTTCTTAAGGCTTTTGTAGTAAAACTCAACAGAGGTTTCCACCCTGCCGTTGAAAAGAAGCTGATAGAATCCGAGGGCATACTGATCGCCCGACTGAGGCTTCAGATAATAGTCGCTGAGCTTCCAGTTGTCGGTAGGAGAAATGGAAGTTGTATTCGACAGAAGGTGGAGATATTGCCTCGTCCGGTTGTAGTTGAGCTTGATGGAGCTATTGTCTCCTGTCATGAAATTAACCGAGAGCCTGTATTCCGGCCCTCCCCAGGTCCTGTAAAGCTTACCGCTTCTAAACCCGAGTGTATCTATAATCGATGATCTTCCCCTGGCAACGGCCGGATCGTAAACCGGTACGGTTCTGGGGCCAAAGGTAAACAGGGAAGACAGCCTGATCCCTGCCTCGAGTGTTATCTTTTCAGTAAGACGGAACCTGTCGTCGAAATAGATTGCCGGTTCAAGGCCCTTATCCTGCTGAACACTTCTGGCGGCAACAAGTGAGGAATCGGAAGAAGGCCTGTAATTTCCCGGAAATATATTGTATCGGGTGGCATCCAGCCCGAAGTTCATCTCATGCCTGCCCTTGTATAAATTGAACCCTGCCTTTAATCCCGTGCTGTTTACAATGTGGGATAAAATGAAACCCTCGGTGACAATCCTGTCGCTTGAGATATCATATCTGTAATTGCTGTTGTTTACTGAAAGAACCGAGAAAAAGTCGGGAGAGAAGAAATGGCGCCACCGCAAAGCCACCAGGTTGTTGTTGTAGGAATAGAGGGTATCGGAATTGAATCTGAACGAGTCGTGGCTGAAATACGAGGAAAGGTCAATTTTGTTGTTCCTGTTGATATCGTACGTAATCTTCCCGTTAAAGTCATAGAATGACGCTTTGCTTTTTTTAAGGGAAGGGTAATCGATATAATCGGTTACCCAGTTGGAATAGGTTGTCCTCCCGGCAAGCATGTAAAAAAGCGTATCCTTCTTCAGCGGACCTTCGATCATCAGCTGAGTTGTCACCGGACTGATGCCTGCCTTACCTGCAAATTCGCTGCGGGAGCCCTCCTTTGTTTCAATATTCATCACTGATGAAACCCTGCCTCCGTAACGGCTAGGGATACCTCCCTTGTAAAGGGTTACATCCCTGATGATGTCGGAATTAACAGAGGAAAAGAAGCCGAAGAAATGAGACGGGTTGTAAAGGGGCGCATCATAAAGCAATATCAGATTCTGGTCGGCAGAGCCGCCTCTTACATTATAACCCGCCGAGCCTTCGCCAACAGACAACACCCCGGGCCTCATAAGAAAATTCCTGAAAATGTCCGACTCCCCCAATGACCCAGCAAACAGCTTGAATGCGGTCATATTAACCCTTTCTATTCCAACTCCCAGCCTCTGAATCATGCTGTTGTCCCTGGATGCGGATATGACAGTCTCCTTCAATGGAATGAGGGTTCCAGACATTTCAATGTTCATTTCGCCACTGCCGTGAAGACGGAGATCGATGGTCCGTTCCTTCATGCCGATGAAGGAGAACCTTACCTGATGTAATCCCCGGGGTAAACTCAGAGAATAATGGCCGTATCCATCAGAAATGGCACCGACAGAAAGATCCCGGACATATATGGTGGCTCCCGCAACGGGTGCCCTGGATGCGGCATCGGTAATATAACCCGTCACTACCGCATTCCCTCCGGCCTGCCTCCCCGATGGATCCCCTATTTCAACAACCAGGTTGCCCGAAGGGATCGTACTTTCAGCAGAACTCTGAAAATCGGAGGGAGCCAGAAACTGTTTGCCATCAGCGGGCCCGGTCTCTGTCACCTTTACAGTAAAGTCCCTGGTCACATAGATATTCCATTTTTCGTCAATGTAATAATATAAAGACGAGCCCCTGAAGAGATCATCAAGCAGGTCGGTAAGCCTTATCTCCTCCCCTGACACATTTACTCTGAGATTGCTTACCCATTCATCCCTGAAGAAAAACCTTACAGGCAGTACACTTTCGGTCCTTGCTGCAAATTCCCTGAAGGAAAGGTTGTCACAACTGAAGGTGATTATCTTATCATCCTGGGCGGTCAGACTGCCGGATGAGAAAAGTAAAATGATCAGTATGAGAAACCGTAACTTCATCCCTGCATATCTGTTATTCAAGGCTATCGTAGAATTCCAGAAGAGGAACAATACGTCCGGGATCATTTCCTGAGAGCCGGATCTTCTCAGACCGGATATGCTTCCTGAGCTGAATTTTTTTGTCAGCCAGATGTTTCATAATGCCCGCCCTGCCAGTTATTTTGTAAGGGATGCCCTCCTTCACCAGATAAACAGTATGCGACTGGATGAAGGTGTCCCGTTCACCCACCGTACTTCTCAGCCGGAGTTCCTTCCTGTAACTGACATATAATTTTGTCGATCCGGAATGCAGAACCTGATAATATCCGTTCAGGTGATTAACACTGCCGGCTTCAAGCTTAACAAAACGTATGGTCCTGCCTTCGGTTTCAAGGGTGAAAGAATCAACCATTTCCTTATTAAGCTGGACTACGGTGCTCATATCGGCGGAGAGCAAAAGTTCATCATTAACCAGATCGAGCTTGAACCTTAAAGCAGGATTGTCAAAAACTTTACCGCTCATGCTTACTGATCCGGGAAGGAAATCCCTGGAAGAAAAGAACTGGTGTCCCTCAGTCATATGGTAAAGGTTAACCCATATCTTCCCGTTGAACAGTATTTGTTTTTCAATTGAATCGCGGGGATCAGAAACCTTCATTCCCGGGCACGGGAGTGGCGATGCCTCAGCGGGAACCTGAAACGCAACCCAGACAATAATAATACACGGTAACAGCAGCCACACTTTACTCTTCCTGTTCACAATAATGGTTTTGGTTCAATGTACTAAAGTTACTGATATAAGCAAAATCATTAATTTCAACTTATTTCTGACACTGAAAAAACCTATGTTATTATAAGTATAAAAGGTCTTAAAAAGTTTAAATACACACAGATCAGGCATATAAAAGGATTATCGGTGATCAGAATTTCAAATAAAACTCCTTTATCAGTTCAATAAATTCAGGAGTGTACTGGTGCCGTTTCCCCGTTTCAATCGTCAGATTTTTTTCAGATAAAGGAGTTTTCTGCCTGCCGAAACCCAGGGCCAGCCGTTTTGGTCCGGAAGAAGGAGTCGGGCTGACATGAGTAATTCTGCAGCAATAAAGATCATGTTCAAGTGCCTTTTCAATAAATTTCTTACCCTCCGCAACAGGCATGATAACCTGCAGCAGACCATCTCCGGTTAAAAGACGGTCGCTTCCCTCCAGAAGATCCTGATGTGTCAGAGTGTCATTATGCCGCGATGCTGTCTTTGCCGGATCGAGATTTTTAAGTGAAGCGATAAAAAAAGGCGGATTTGACACTATCAGGTCGAAGCGGATGTCGCCGGGATGGAAATCCTGAAGCGAAAAGTTCACTACCCCGATCCTTCCTGCCCAGGGGCAATCCTTTATATTGTAGCAGGCCTGAAGGTATGATTCCCGATGAGGCTCGATAGCTACTATCTCAGCATCACATCGTTGGGCAAGCATCATGGCAACCAGACCTGTGCCTGTACCAACATCGAGAATACGGCTTCTCCCCCGGATATCGGCAATGGCTCCGAGAAGTACTCCGTCGGTGCCAACTTTGAAAGCGCACCTGTCGTGCCTTACTGTAAATTGTTTGAACTGAAAATAATCGTTGCCCATCTGCCCTCCGGAATATTTTCCTGATTACATTCCATCCCGCGCAATTTCGATATTAATTTACTGTAAACCGTTAAATGAAATTATTTTTTTATCTTAAGCCGATAAAACAATCTGACCGCACAGGAAATATGATACCAATAACAAAACACTATAGCACATGAAAATAATTAGACACATCACTCTTTCCCTGTTTGCACTGGGCGCCTTTATTACAGCCTCTGCCATTGAAGATGTAAGACTGCTCAGGTTCCCGGATATCAATAAGGACCTTATCGCCTTTGTTTATGCAGGCGATATCTGGACTGTCAGCTCCTCCGGGGGTGAAGCCCGCCGCCTGACATCCCATGACGGGCTCGAACTCTTTCCGAAAATCTCGCCCGATGGTCAATGGATAGCCTTCTCGGGTGAATATTCGGGTAGCCGCCAGATCTTCGTGATTCCTTCAAACGGAGGAGTCCCCAGACAGCTCACCTGGTATAACTCGGTTGGGGTTATGCCTCCAAGGGGAGGCTGGGACAATGCGGTGCTGGACTGGACACCCGACAGCAAGCAGATTCTGATACGTTCGGCCCGGACTGAATTCGGAGAACGCCAGGGGAAATATTTCCTTGTGGGCCTTGACGGGCTTTTTGAAAAACCGCTTCAGATAGTAAACGGGGGATTCGGAGTCCTCTCTCCCGACGGATCGAAAATTGTTTTTACACCCGTCGACCGTGAATTCAGGAACTGGAAACGATACAAGGGCGGAAGGGCAACCAACCTTTGGATTTATGACCTGAAAGCAAACACCTCGGAGCAGATCACCGATTTCGAAGGAACCGACCAGATTCCGACATGGTCGGGCGACAATATCTTCTTTGCCTCCGACCGCGACCTGAAGCTGAATATATGGAAATACAACACCACAACAAAGGAAACCTCTCAGATAACCCGTCATACCGATTTCGACGTCATGTGGCCATCGGGGAACGGAGATCAGCTTGTATACGAAAACGGTGGTTACATCTACCGGCTCAGCCTGCAGTCGGGACAATCGGAAAAAGTGAAAGTGAATATCAATTTCGACAACCCCAACCTGGTGCCATATTATAAGAATGTAAAGGACGACATTCACAGCGGTGCCGTCTCTCCAACAGGAAAACGGGCGCTCTTCGATGCAAGGGGCGACATCTTTTCGGTGCCTGCCGAAAACGGGATCACCGAAAACCTGACCGAAACCCAGGGCATCCGTGAAGTCTTCCCTGCATGGTCGCCCGACGGAAAGTATATCTCATACTACTCCGACAAGACTGGGGAATATGAACTCTGGATAATCGAAAACAAGAAAGGGGCAGAACCACGCCAGGTAACATTCAAATCGGCAGCCTGGAAATACCAGCCGCAATGGTCGCCCGACAGCCGTCATCTTCTCTTCTTCGACAGAACAATGAAACTACAGCTTATTGAAGCTTCCACCGGAAAGATTACAGATGTCGATCAGGCAACCTCAAGTGAAATAAGAAGCTACAGCTTTTCACCCGACTCACGCTGGATTACCTACACGAAAGAGGGAGAAAACGAAAAACCTGCAATCTGGGTCTACGACGTCCCTGCCTCGACGAAACAACAGCTTACCGATGGCTCATTCGCCGACGATAGTCCGGTCTTCAGCCTCGACGGTAATTATATGTTCTTTGCTTCAGCCCGTGACTATAATCTTTCATTTTCAAGTTTCGACTTCGACTACATCTACGACAAGGCAAACCGCATCTATGCCATGGCACTTACTCCAAAAAGCCCCAAACTTTTCAAGGACAAGAACGATACTGAACCGGTGAAGGAAGAAAAGGAGGCAGCACCGGCAGCGAAGGACACAAAATCAAAAAAGGCCAAACCGGAGGAAGAGACTCCTGCAGAGGAAAAGAAGGTAAAGGTGGAAATCGATTTCAACGGGATAAACAACCGCGTAACTGCCCTGCCGGGTGAAGCAGGCGAATACAGGATAGTCGGCGCTGCCGAGGGCGGGCTGATCTTCATGAACGACGGAAAACTCATGAAGTACAATATTGAGGAAGAAAAAAATGAAGAGATACTCGACCGGGCAATGTCGGTGTCCATCACTGCTGACGGGAAAATGGCTTTGTATCGTTCAGGACCCGATTTCGGCATTATCAAGCTTACTCCTGGCCAGAAAGCCGGAGCAGGAAAACTGAACCTCGACGGACTTGAGATGAAAATCGATCCAAGAAAGGAGTGGAATCAAATATACACCGATGCATGGAGAATATTCCGTGATTTCTTCTACGTGAACAACATCCACGGCGTTAACTGGCCTGAAATGAAAGAAAAATATAGTGCACTTCTTCCGTTTGTAAGCCACCGGGCCGACCTCGATTACATTCTGAATGAAATAATGGCCGAAAGCAACACCGGTCACAGTTATGTCGACTGGGGAGATTTCGCTAACGTTAAAAGGATTGACAACGGCCTGCTTGGAGCCGATCTGACCGCAGATGAAGCATCAGGCCGCTTCAGAATAACGAAGATACTCCATGGTGAAAGCTGGAATGAAGCCCGCCGCTCACCATTAACAGAAATGGGCGTTGAAGTAAAGGAGGGAGATTATCTGATAAGCATCGACGGCAAGGATATTACCACCTCGGCAAATCCTTATCTCTTCCTTGAAAACAAGGCCGGAAAACCTGTCGAGATAAAAGTCAATTCAAAACCATCCCCCGACGGAGCCAGAACCAGCATTATAAAACCTATCTCAAGCGAGCTCGAGCTCAGATATTTCAACTGGGTAAACGAAAGACGGGCGATGGTTGATAAACTTTCAGGTGGCAGGATCGGCTATATCCACGTGCCAAACACATCGACTGAAGGAAACAGGGAGTTGTTCCATGGCATGTACACCTACTGGAACAAGGAGGCCCTTATTATAGATGAACGCTATAACGGAGGAGGTTTTATCCCCGACAGGATGGCCGACCTTCTCGACAGGCACACCCTGGTTTACTGGCATCAGAACGGCCTTCAGCCGGGAAAATCGCCTGCTATCGCCCACGACGGGCCAAAGGTGATGCTGGTTAACGGATACTCATCATCCGGAGGAGATGCTTTCCCCTACTTCTTCAAAAAACTCGGACTCGGGAAGCTTATCGGTACCCGCACCTGGGGAGGTCTGGTAGGGATATCCGGCAATGCCCGGCTTGTCGACGGAGGCAATATATCCGTTCCCAGGTTCGGGATATTCGACAAGGAGGAAGGATGGATCATTGAAGGCGTCGGAGTTGCTCCGGATATAGAGGTCGTTGACCGCCCCGAACAACTGGTCAAAGGAATGGATCCCAGTGTTGAAAAGGCAGTGGAAGTACTCCTGAAGGAGCTGAATGAAAAACCGGTAAAAAAGGTCACTGTACCGGTTCCTCCTGATCGCTCTAAATGGCACGAGGACTTTTAGAACATTTTGCCGCGCATTTTGTTAGCGTTTTCAGGGAATAGTTTAAATTTATATTGATAATTAAACGCAAAATGCGTATTCAGCATTCACATCGCCTGTTGATGATTGTGGCGTTCTCACTGGCGGTCACTATGGTGAAGGGATCGTTGCAGTCAGGAAAACCAGATACTCTCTTCCTGTCGGATGAGATACTTAATATTGAACTGAGATCCGATTTTACTGCAATAAGGGCCGACACCTCTGAGGACCCCGTATTTTATGACGGGAAGCTGTATTATCACGAACCAGGAGGAAAAACAAAAAAATTCCAGGTAAAGGTGAGGGCCAGGGGCGATTTCAGACGCAGACCCGATATCTGCTCCTTCCCTCCCATAATGATCAACTTCAAGAAAAAAGAGGTCCAAAATACTATTTTCGATGGTGAGGACAAGCTTAAGCTCGTAACACCATGTCAGATAGAAGAAGATGTTCTTGAGGAATTCCTGATCTACAGGATGTACAACTTTGTAACACCGCTGAGTTACAAGGTCAGGCTGGCAAAAATCAAGTACTACGACACTGCCACCGAAAAGGAACTTTTTGAAAGATACAGCTTCTTCATCGAAGACGACGACCGGCTGGCTGAACGTTTCGATGCTTCAAAATATGAAGGGTTCCTGACTCCCTTCGACCTCGACAGGGAAAACTTTATGTTTATGTCGGTCTTTGAGTACCTGATAGGAAACAAAGACTGGTTTATTTCTTCCCGCAGGAATGTAACAATTCTCAAGCCAAACGATACCACCAAAGCTCTTCTGGCGGTGCCCTATGATTTCGATTTCGCATCACTGATCGATGCAAGCTATACAAAACCGAGGGATGTCCCTGAGAGATACCTGAGCACACGCAGGGTATTCAAGGGCTTATGCTATACAAAGGAGGAATTTGATAAGACCTTCCAAACCTTAAGGAATCTGAAGCCTGTGTTTGAATCATTGTTTAATGTTGAGGAGCTGATATCAAGGTCCACCAGAAACAGAAACCTGTATTACCTCGATGAGTTCTACGAAATAATTCAGGATGAGGAATGGTTCAGAAAGGAATTCCTGGAAACATGCGAAACCCGTAGCATGTACAACCTTCCGGAAGAATAGTATCCATCACCCTCCTCAGTCATTTTTGCCCGGGCGGTCAGGGCAAAATTAAAAGCCTTGATAATCCGGCCATCCTGTACTATCTTTAAACCTGTACATTTTTTGACATAAACCCGTGAAGAAGATAATTCACCTGTCTGACCTGCATGTCGGACACAACGAGTGCGGAGACAGGTTCCGCCTGATAATTGATTGTATTTCGAAGACCTGCCTGCCATCTTCAGATTACATTGTTGTGATCACCGGCGATATTTCTGACAATGCCTTTCACCTGAAACAGATTGAAGAAGCGGCCTCCGGCATCCTTAAGCTTGAAGAATCGGGATACCGGGTGCTGGTGGTACCCGGCAATCATGACTATGGCACCGGAATTCTGGGACACAGAAAGTTTGTCGGGCTGTTCAAGGAAAAGTTTTTTAACGACAGAAGAATTTCTTACCCGAAAGTCGACCTTATTGATGAATTCGCCTTCATAGGCCTCGACTCGACTGCCTGGGAACTGAACTGGCACGACCGGTTTTTCTCTGAAGGTGAACTCGGGAAAACACAGCTCTCACGCCTTGGAAGATTATTGCGGAGGCCTGAAGTTGCTTCCACCAGAAAAATAGTTTATCTCCACCATCATCCCTTCGATTTCAAACTGGCAATGCAGCTGAAGGACAGTCAGGAGCTTAAGGCCATCATTGAGAACCAGATCGAGATACTTCTTTTTGGTCATTACCACAGGGACGAAGAAAGCGCTTTGAAGATTTACCATGGAACCTGGGGCATCCCCCGGTGCTATAATGCCGGCTCCTCGACCCACAAAAACGGTGACACCGGATTCCAGTGGATAATCAATACTGAGGAGGAAGACTCCTCAGCCGATTTCAACGCAAAATTCATTTAACACGGCGTTCACCAACTATGGCAATCAGGATACTTCAAACATCAGATCTCCACATGGGTAAACGGCTTTATGAAAAGGAGCTGGCGGAAGACCATCTGCTTTTTTTCGAATGGCTGACAAATACTATAGAAAGGGAAAAGATTGACTCCCTGATAATCCCGGGCGATATTTTCGATGTTGCCAATCCTTCGAGCGAATCGAGAAAGATGTACTACGAACTCCTCGTTAAGCTTTCACGACTGAAATGCAAGGTCATCATCGCGGCAGGCAACCACGATTCCCCTTCAATGCTCGAGGCCCCCGGGGAACTGCTAAAGGAACTCGACATCCACGTTACAGGCGGCCTTCCGGACGATCCTGTTGAGATGCTGACGGTAGTTAAAGGAACTGACGGCAATCCCGGACTGGTGATCGCATCCGTTCCTTTCATCCGCGATGCTGATCTGCGGCGACATGCCCCCGACGAAAGCTATGAGGACCGGCTGGAAAGCATCAGGGCGGGAATAATCCGCATCTACTCAGACCTCGCGGTAAGGTGTGAAAAGCTTTACCCTGGGATCCCTGCTATAGCGATGGGACATTTCTTCGTCAAGGGAGGCACCCTGTCCGAAAGCGAACGGGAAATCCAGGTCGGAAACCTGGCTGCCATTGAATCAGACAGACTTCCATCCCTGTTCTCCCACTATGCCCTTGGCCACCTCCATAATCCACAGTCACCCGAAAGCGGAAGTAGAATACATTACAGCGGTTCGCCTGTAAAACTATCATTCAGCGAAAGGGACAACACCAACCGGGTGCTCATTTACACACTCGAAAAGGGAGAAATTACGGTCACATCGGTCCCTGTTCCTCCAGCCAGGAATCTTATTAAACTTACGGGAACAGTAAGCAACATAAAGGAAGAATTAAACCGGCTTAAGCCGGGCAACCGACTCCTCACAACACTTATCGAACTTGATGCCACTGAGGAAAATGAAGATCCTGCAAAAAGGAGCGCACTCGAAACACTTGTGAGCGAGTTCTCAATGGAAACCATGGAGATCATGAAGAGCAGAATCAGGTTTCTTAACAAGACATCCGGAACGGCCGAGATTTATAATGCCGGTACCAGTATTGAAGAACTGGAGCCTTCGGAAGTCTTTGAAAGAAGGATGGAAAACGACAATCTTGATGAGGATACTGTCCTTATGCTGAAAGAAGCCTTTGCCGAATTGCTTGAGGAAGTCCGGCAGAAACAGAATTAACAGGCCATGAAGATCCTGAAGGTAAGATTTGAAAACATAAACTCGCTGAAAGGCGTCCATGAAATAGATTTCAGCGTGAATCCACTGGCCTCCGCCGGCCTTTTTGCAATAACCGGCGCCACAGGGACAGGCAAAACAACCATACTAGATGTAATCACACTCGCACTCTTCGACAGGATTCCAAGAGTTGACGAGAAGATATCAAAGGGGCTTATCGAGAGGACCGGACTAATTATCACCCGGAACATGAACAGTTGCTTTGCCGAAGTAAGCTACCAGTGCCTTAAGGGTATTTTTACTTCAAAATGGAGCATTTCCTTAACCCGTACAGGTACCCTGAGGGAATACGAACTGGAACTGTACGACAGCAGCGGAACCCTTCTTGATCTTAAGAAAACAGAGGTCCCTCCCGGAAATGAAAAGAACATCGGCCTTAACTTCGATCAGTTCATTAAAGCCATCATCCTGGCTCAGGGAGACTTTTCAGCCTTCCTGAAGGCAAAAGGAGACGAGAGGGGAAAACTTCTTGAGCAGATTACCGGAAGCTGGATCTACAGGGAACTGGGGAAAGCTGCCTTCAGCAGAAACAGACAGTTCGGACAGGAACTCGAGAATCTGCTTGCAAGGGAAAAGGATCTCAGGACCAGGCTTATGGATGAAAACTCCTTTGCACTCCTTCTCTCCGAACTTGTTGAACGGGATTGTGCGATTAAATCATACGCTGCCAGAATAAAGACTCTGAACGATCAGAAAAAACTCAAGGAAGATATCAGGCAGCTCGCTTCAAATCTGGCAGTTAAGGAAACCAGGGAAAAAGAACTGACAGCAGAACATGAGGAGTTCATAAGGCTGAACGGAGCAAGAATCGAAAAGCATCGCAAACTAATGCCCTTCTCAAAAAAGCTGTGGGACTGGCAGCAAATGGGGAAAAACCTGATCAGTAATAATGAAAGGCAAGGCAAAATTATACAGGATATTATCGGATGCCAGAGCAGAGACGAGGAGATCAGGAAGCAGGTAACCCGACTCACAGAAAGTACGGATGAGGTTCCCGCCGCTCTCGATGCATTCGAGAAAAAGGTACTTGAAATTGAAAGACAAAAAGCAGAGAAGGATACACTTGCAGATACAGGCAAAAAAGAGATTGTCAGAATATGCGGCGAACTTAAGCTGAAGCCGGACCTCTCCAATCCCGGTAAAATGCAGGCAGATGTGCGGAAACTGATTTCAGAAAAGGATTCGTCTATCGGAGTACTGACTGCCGGCCTTGATCCGGGACTCCTTGAATTACCTGAGGCAGGATTAAGAAAGGTAAGGTCATTCAGTGAATACGCTGACAGATATAAGACTGAAAAGCTACTAATCAACAACCTTAACCTGCGGCTTGAAAAAGATAACAAAGAATTCAGTGAAGCTCTTAAGGTACTTGCGGAACTGCCTGAGATGATCTCAAAAGCAAAGGATGAAAAAACCAAAGTAGATCTCATACTGGATAACCTGACAAAGGAAAGGAGAATACGCGAGCTTTCTGCAAGTCTCGAAGAGCACAGGCAGCGGCTTACTGACGGAGAACCCTGCCCCCTGTGCGGCTCAATCCATCATCCCTTCAGGGAACATGGTCCGGCCGCCGCCGATGAACTCGCCGGGAAAATCAAAGAGGCCGGTGAAGAATGCGAGAAGTGCAGGAAAATACTCTTTGCGCTTGAAACCCGGCTGAATCAAAATACTGAAATAAAGGACAGAAAATCGAAGGAAATTGCCGACCTGGGAAAGGAAATCCTGGAAGTGACCGAAAAATGCAACTCAGCACTTTCCTGCCTGCCGGCAGAGTACAGGTCCATGGAACCTCAGGCCATACTCGATTCGTTGAGATCCCTGACCGATGACCTGGAAAAATTCATTTCGGAATCGGCGGCAAAGACAAAACTTAATGATCTGACAAGCCGTCTCGGCGCTCTTCTTGATCTCACCTCACTTGCAGATGAGCTTTACCAAAAAAGACAATTGCTGTTTAATGGCATTGATGTAAGGCAGGTAACGGGATCCCTGATCAAAAAGTTTACCGAGAACAACACCACCTGGAAGAGACAGCTTGAGGACAAAAAGGAACTGGATGATCGTGTGGAAAAGGACAGGAAGGATCTGACCGCTCTCGATGAAGAACTCAAAAATGAACTCCCCGGTTACCCGGAAATTGGAAAAGCCCTTCAAGATATAATTAAGGAAACAGATTACAGGGTTCTTGCCACCCGGGAAGAAAACCTGAAGAACGGGCTTCTAGAAATCAGGACTACCCTGAAGGAATTCAGGTCAAGGTTGAGTGAAATGAAGTTGTCTGACACCCCTGCACTGGTTGAAAACTTAAATGCCGAACTGGAGACAGTTGGCAAAAAGCTTGAAGAGGAGAATATAATGAGGGACGGCCTTGTAACACGGAAGGGGTTACAGACGGAATCACTTAAAGAACTCGAGACCGTAAATGCCGATATTGAGCGTCAGAAGAAAACCAGCGAAAAATGGGTTCTTCTCAACAGATATATAGGTGATGCCGAAGGAAAGAAGTTCAGCACCTTTGCCCAGCAGCTCACTCTTTACCAGCTTGTAAAGCTTGCTAACAGAAGGCTCAGGATGCTGAATGACAGGTATCAGCTCGACATCCCGGAAGAAGACAAGGACGACAGTCTGAATGTGATTGACACTCACATGGGCGACCTGAAGAGATCAGTAAAATCGCTGTCGGGAGGCGAAAGCTTCCTGGTGAGTCTTTCTCTGGCCCTCGCCCTGTCGGATCTGGCATCCAGACAGGTAGACATAAAAAGCCTTTTTATCGACGAAGGATTCGGTTCCCTCGACCGGTTAACCCTCGATCTGACAATAGACACCCTTGAGAAACTGCAATTTGAAACAAACAAGACTATAGGAGTCATCTCGCATATCGAGGCGATGCAGGAACGTATTGCAACCCAGATCAGGCTGACCAGGAACGGACAGGGTTACAGCTCGATGGAGATCGTTTAATTATTTGCCATTGTTGAACCTCCCCTGCTTTCCTCCCGCACAAGTGCCCGCAGTGGAACTACAATAAACGCTGTAATTCCAAGAATGCAGATTCCTGCACCCGAGATTATAAAGGCATTGCCTATCCCGATTGTGTCGGCAATAAATCCGGTGGCAAGCAATCCGAGCATTGAAGGCATAAGTGTAAGGCTTGTGTAAAGCGAGAACACCCGGCCCAAAGCCGATGGTTCGACCATGGTTTGAATAACAACTGTAAAAGACCCCGAATAAATTGCAGCCGAAATACCTCCGAAAGCTGTTATCACGGCAAAAATTGCAAAACCCGATGGTGGCAGAATACCCGACAGGACAAAGGTCGTGCCGATAACAAAATACATCAGGTTTATAACTGTAACCTTGTGCTTCCCCAGCCACCGATAGCCAAGCACGGCACCGCCTATAAGCATCCCGACTCCCCAGGCAATCTCGACAATACTCATCATATAAGTGGTGCCGTTGAAATGCTGAAGAGTCATCAGTGGAAACATGGCGGCCACCGGCATTATGCACATATGCATGAAAACCGAAAGTATGAACATCCAGAGCAGGGCCGGCTTGGTGTAAATCTCCCTTATTCCTTCCTTCAGCTCACTGAATACATGCGGCTCGGTCTGGCTAAGCTTTTCAGGATTCGGAATATGAACCATCAATAATGTCACCACCGCAATCAGTGCCCCGGCAACATCGATCATAAGCACCCAGGTCATGTCGAACAGGGTTATCAGCAATGCCGCCAGAGCCGGACTGGCAATTGTGCTTACCGACTGAATCATGTTATTGATACCTGATATGCGCATCAGCTTTTCGGGAGGAGCAAGAAGCGGGACCGAAGCCTGCATGGCGGGGACGTGGAAAGCCATACCGGCCGAACGAAGAGCAAGCAATGCGTATATGTAGGAAATCTTTACGTCAGTTACATAAAAAAGTATGGCGATGATAAGAGTGCAAAGGGCAATGAAAACATCGGATAAAATCATTATCCGTTTCCGGTTCCAGCGGTCTACAAAAACGCCGGTGAACATGCCAAGAACAAGCTGGGGAAGAAGAGAAGCTATTATGGCATAAGCGAGCACCTCGGCCGATCCTGTCTCAATACTCAGCCAGAAGATTACGGCATACCCAATAATATAACTGCTGAGCGTCGAGAACAGCTGCCCGGTGAAGATTATTGCAAAAACTTTTTTCCAGTCAGACATGTGAGAATAAATTGAAGATAATTGATAAGATAACCTGTGAAAAATGTTCCGGTTACAGGTAACCGGCATTTGTCCCTGTACTTGTCAGAGACCGGTTAAATGGTAGTAAATGTATCTCTTATCCTCATGATTCAAGGTATTGAACCTGGGCAAATATAAGGTTTTTCCGGAATAGAGGATATAATGAAGTGTTTTTGGTTTGCGGTTTACTGAATCAGAAAATGAAAAAAAATTAACTTTGGAGAAATAACCCTACTGAAAACCGGATGGAACTATCTTTTCTGAAGGACATAGTTTTAATATTTGCACTGTCGACACTGGTGAACCTGATCTTCACGAAATTCAGAATACCAACCATTGCCGGATACCTGGTGACAGGCATACTTGCAGGACCGCATCTGCTTTCGCTGGTCAACGATGCCCACAACATTGAGATGCTAGCCGAAATCGGTGTAGTATTCCTCCTCTTTACAATCGGAATGGAATTCTCACTGAAGCACCTGATGAAAATCAGGAGGATAGTATTCCTGGGAGGATTCCTTCAGGTAACAATCACGGCTGCAGTTTTCTACACAGCCTCGCGATTCCTCGATATCAGCCGTGAGGGAGCTCTCCTTTTCGGTTTCCTGATGGCACTCAGCAGTTCGGCACTGGTACTGAAGATCCTGCAGGAGAGATCGGAGGTGACATCAAATTACGGACGGACAGTGGTTGGTATACTTATCTTTCAGGATCTGCTTCTGGCTCCCCTCCTGCTACTAACCGACCTGCTGGCACAAACAAATGTCAACTTTGCAACTGAATTCCTGATCCTCACCGCAAAAGTAGCTGCCATCATCGGCCTTGCATACGCGGGAAATAAATGGCTGCTCCCAAAACTCCTGACCATAATTGCCAGTGCTAAAAATCAGGAATTATTCATGATCAGTGTCTTCCTGATCTGCTTTGCCATCGCCCTTCTCTCATTCGAGCTTGGAATGTCGCTCGCCTTCGGAGCCTTCCTTGCAGGACTGATGATCTCCGAATCGGAATACAGCCACAATATATTCGGCAATTTCTATACTATAAAGGACGTTTTTTCGAGCTTCTTCTTCGTTTCGATAGGAATGCTTTTCGACATCAATTTTGTGATGGAAAACTGGGTGCTGGTAGTGGTCTGTTTCCTGCTGGTCATCACTATGAAAAGCTTTATTGCCGGAGGGACCGGATTCATACTGGGACACACCCTGAAGGGAACAATACTTACCGGACTGGCTCTCAGTCAGGTAGGCGAGTTTTCATTCATACTTGCCAGCATAGGATTCGGCAATGGAATCCTGCCGGGTTTCTATTATCACCTTTTCCTGGCTGTTGCCGTGCTCAGTATGGGGTTGACTCCTTTCCTCTTCTATTTCTCCCCCTGGCTGGTGCAGGCAATCTCAAAACTTCCGCTTCCGGCGGTGATGCGCAACGGACTGTTTCCCCTTAAAGAGCTTACGTTGCCGCTGTTTAGCAATCACCTTGTTATCATAGGAAAGGACCCGAGCGCACTGAAGCTCTCACTGATGGCCCGATACAATGATATCAGGCACATTTCCATAATCTTTGACCCGACCATTGCTCACGAGAAAATGAGTGAAGGCGACACGGTCGTTTACGGCGATGCCGTAAACGAACCCGTACTTAGGAAAGCCTATGCTGACAATGCAGATGTGATTGTGATTTCAGTCGGAAACCTGATTCCGTCGATGGCTATTATTGAAAAGGTCAGGAAAATCAACAATAAAGCATATATCCTGGTACGATCAACCACAGTCACAAATGTGGAACAGCTGTATAAAGTTGGTGCCGATGAGGTTATCCCGGAAAAACTTGAGATAGCCATCGACATGATGAACAGGATTCTTACAAAAAGGCATATACCCAACAAGGAGATTAACCGGATAATCACAAGTATCAGGAACCGGAGTCTTGGCGCCTTTACTGAAAAGGACCTTGTAAACAAACCATCAATATTTGATGAGTTTCAGAATATGAACATTTCCGTGATAAATATCGGAACAAACTCTTCCGCAGATGGGATGACACTCATCGGACTCGACCTGCGAAGGAGAACAGGAGTCACCATCCTGGCCATTAAAAGAGGACCCGAAGTCATTGAACACCCAGCTCCGGATACAGTACTGCTGGGCGGCGACATTGCCTATGTTATTGGGGAACCCGACCAGGTCAAACAGGCCGATGTCCTTCTTAATATAGGCCTGCACTCGGCCTGAAAAAACACCTTTGGCATGTCTTTTGATTTAACTGTTCAATAAACAAAAGGCAATGAAAAAGTTCATAATCATATCTTTCCTTACGGTTCTGATAACAGCAGCGTTTACAGCTTCTTCGCAGGAACCTCAGGAGAAACGAACCGGAATAGAGAAGAAAGAGAATGCCGACCACAGGAACGGAGCACCCGACATGAGGCATAAAAAACCACTGCCTCTTCCGGTACCTCCTGTTAAGGCTCCCGACACTTCAAGGCAAGTGGTTGCAAATCCCGAAAAATAATTCTTTTTGGTACGGCATTTGCTATTTATGATGTAAAGGCACAGATCAATTAACACTCCACGTCATGAAAAAGTATATAATAACCACCATCCTCGCAGTAATGATGACAGCGGGAGCCACCCTGACCGCCCGGGACTACCCGGATGATTACCTTGGACTTCCTGGTGACAACCTCAATCTTTACGCGGTATTGAATCTCTTCCAGGAGTCGAAGACCCTCGAGGAATTCGAAAGATCACTTAACGATGCAGACACGAGGGTCAACAACCTCGATCTGAACGGCGATAATTACGTTGACTACATAACCGTACAGGACTATGTCGACGGGAATGTTCACAACATTGTACTAAAAGTGGCCCTGGACCGCAACGAAACCCAGGACGTTGCCGTATTCACGGTCCAGAAGTTCTCCGACGGATCGGTCAACATCCAGCTTGTCGGCGATGAAGCCCTCTATGGGAGGAATTATATAATCGAACCCGATTATGACAACTACTATTCAGGAACATACAACCCGGGGTACACCGGAGGAAGCAGGGTAACCATCCATCTGGTTGCTGACTGGCCGGTTGTAAGATACATTTATTACCCCTCTTACATCCCCTGGTACTCGTCATGGTACTGGGGCTACTACCCCTCTTACTGGAATCCCTGGCGCCCCTTCTACTACCACTACTACTATGGCTTCCACTATTACAATATCCACAACCATTATTACTCGATGTTCAGGCGCTGGGATCACATCAGGTATCACAGATACAACGATTTCTACTACACCCGGCTGAGATCACATTCAACAATGTACTCACGCAGGGTCAGGGAGGGAAATTACAGGGACACCTACTCCCGTCCTGACATGCGGAGCGTGGGTGAATCTCACTATGCAAAACTCAGTCAGACCAGACGCAGCAGCAGCCAGACTGCCTCAACGGAAGCCATGCGCAGATCATCATCGACTCAAAGTTCATCGGCAGCATCGGCAAACACTACCAGAAGAGCCGCAACCAATCAGAGTCAGTCAACGGTTCAAAGGAGCAATCCGGCTTCTTCAGGCACCGCAGTAAGGAGAAGTTCAACCGAACAGAGACCGGTTGCTACTCAAAGGAGCACTACTTCTGCAACAAACAATACTGTAAGGAGAAGTGAACCTGTTCAGAGACCTTCAACCAGTCAGAGCAGGGTAAGCACTCAGGCTAACACCCAGGTCAGGAGAACCCAGCCTTCTTCAACACCGGTTTCAACCCAGAGAAGCACTTCATCCACTGTAAACAGGCAGACCACAACCAGACCCCAGACAACTCAGAGGCCGGTAACGGCTCAGAGACCGACCACGACTCAGAGACCTGCAACTGTCCAAAGATCTGCTCCGGTAAGCTCCAGGCCTCAGGCCGCTACCAGATCGAGCTCGTACCAGAGGTCGCAGGCATCCGCTCCCAGGCCACAGTCAAGCTACAGCAGGTCAGGCTCCGCAACCTCATCAAGGTCGTCAGCCCCTGCCGCCAGATCATCAGCGCCCAGCCGAGGTTCGGTTAGTTCCTCTGCTGCCAGATCATCATCGCCCAGCCGCAGTTCTGCCCAGGCATCTTCCGGCAGCTCATCAGGAAGAAGCAGCAGCAGTTCTTCGGGATCTTCCAGAAGTTCCGGTTCATCAGGAAGAAGATAACCCAATAACAAAGCCGCCTCAGAGAGTTACTTTCCGAGGCGGTTTTTTCATTCATTTTTTCATTAAGAAACATGGATTTCTCATTATGAGAATGCCCTCCTTTCAACATCAGGGTAAAACCAGTGATAATAATATTATAATCATCTCTTTTTAAGCAGAATACACAAATAACCGCCCTTGCCGACCGATTGTGGCACGGAGTTGGATACTATTACAGGAATTCAACAACCCTCCCCATGAAGAAGACCATTAATATTCTTGTAATCGAAGACAACGAGTACTACAGCAACCTGCTTTCGAATGCAATTCAGCAAAGCCTCAACGGTATCCTTACCAGAGGGCAGTACCAGCTGGTACTGCGCTCCTATACAAATGCGTCGGAATATATGAAGAAGATCAAGGCTGGTGATCTCAGTTCAAAATATGACGCGGTTTTCATCGACTATTACCTTGGCGACGGACTCAACGCGGGACATGTAATAAAAGTTCTCAAGGAACACTCATGCGACGCCATGGTGATTCTTCTTTCACAATCGAAAACGGTAAGGGAAAAACTGCACACCATCCCCCACGATTATTTTGTAGTCAAGGACGATTTTGCCCCTGCACTCTGTGGTCTCTATCTTCAGCAACATATAGAAAACAAATATTCGGTATCTTTGGATCGATGAGCGATCCATCCGTAAAGGAGCCCGGCAGGAATTCGATCCAGATCAGGGTCGGATTACTTATGATCCTGGCAGTAATACTTCTGTCGGCAGCCTTTTACATGTTTTACCGAAACCTTTCATTAATTGTATCTTCCATTAAGATTGACGAATCGCCGGAGCTGAGGCTGGTTGGCATCAGGGATATCTCGACCGACATCGAGAAAGCCGGGAACAGTGTCAGGATCTATATGGCAACAAGGAATCCTGCCGATATCAGGCCGTACTACACATTCATTTCAGGAATTGATGAAAAGATAGCCAGGCTGAAAGATGCCTGCAATAACGACTCTGTCCTGCTTGCCCAGACTGATACGATAACCAATCTGATCAGCAGGAATATCTCAATATGGACCCAGTTGCTGGTTCTTTCGAGGGACGACAACGTGATCAGGAATCTCAGGAGCTTCTCCATCCGCCTTGACTCAGCATCAGGCACTCTTGCAGGAGCAGGTTCGACGCAAAGGGAATTCAGGCTGAGTCCCGATACCACCCGGGCTAAAAAGGAAACAGGCACCGATTACGAGGAGATAATCGCAAAAAACCAGATGACAAGGGAACAACTGGCGGTCAGGGAGCTTCAGCTGGCAAGGAACAGCAGTGTGATAACTGAAAAATTCTACGACCTCATTTCAAGCATGGAGGATGAGGTTTATGGCCAGATCGGGCTGAAAGCCAAGGAGGCACGGAAAGTCGCCGGAGAAACCTACAGATGGCTTGTGCTGGTGGCAATAACCGGTGGGCTTCTCGGTCTGCTTGTAATCTATATTATCATCAGGTATGCCAGAAATGCAATAGCTTACCAGGCTGCCCTGGAAAAGTCGAGGGATGAAACTGAAAAACTTGCAAAAACAAGGGAACTGTTCATGGCGAACATCACCCATGAGATCAGGACGCCTTTAACAGCCATCTCGGGATTCACAGAACAGCTTCTCCGCGACAGCCGGAATAGTGAAACTTCAAAATCGCTGAAAATTATAAAATCGTCCTCCGACCATCTCCTGAGGATTATTGATGATGTCCTTGATTTTTCAAAACTGAAAAACGACAAGCTGACACTCGAAAAGATACATTTCAGGATTGCAAATGTGCTTGAGGAGGTTCATGAGATGCTTTCGAAAAAAGCTGCCCAAAATAATACCAGACTGAGCTATACTCTCGATCCGGATACTCCCCCGGTTCTGATTGGTGATCCCTGGCGCCTGAAACAGATACTGCTGAACCTGGCGGGAAATTCAATAAAATTCACAAGTAACGGAGAGGTGTCAATCCGGGTATCACCTTCATCTAAGTCTCCTGAAGAAACAGTACTATTAATCACCGTCGCCGATACTGGCATTGGCATCGATGAATCAAAACTTGGAGTCATATTCGACGACTTCATGCAGGCAGAGATGAACACAACCCGCAAATACGGGGGAACAGGACTTGGTCTGTCTATAGTGAAGAGTCTTATAAGGTTGCAGGATGGAAATATCGAGGTTAAAAGCAAAAAGAATGAAGGCACAACCATAGTGTGCCGTATTCCCTATCGTGTAGGGGACGAGAAACAGGTCAGGACCGATAGTGACCTTCCTTTGCCTGTCCCGGAGAAAATCGCAGGTAAAAAGATACTTGTGGTGGATGATGAAGAATACAACCGCCTTCTCTTCAGTAAGATACTTCAGGGATGGAAAGCAGATTTCAAACTGGCGGAAAACGGTATGACTGCCCTTGAGATTCTGAAGACAGAAAAATTTGACCTGGTTTTCATGGACATGCGGATGCCGGGAATTGATGGTCTCAGGACCACCCGGTTCATAAGGGAGGAAATGCAGATAAGCGAATCGGAAATGCCCATAATCTTTATCTCCGCGGCTCCCGGGAAAGAAGATCAGGAAAAATACAGGCAGGCTGGCATCAATGCATTCCTTCCAAAACCTTTTTCCGAAAGAATGCTTCTGTCGGCAATCATGGATGCTACTGACCTGACTGTCGAAAACCGATCCGGGGAAATTGACGATTCTGCAAGGGAAATACCTGAAGAAAAAGGCAGCCTGGATCTCAGGAACCTTTATCATCTGTCGGGGGGCGACAATAATTTTGTAAAGCAGATGCTTGAAACTTTTATCTCAACAACCGCCATAGGGTTGAATGAAATGGCCAGGGCAGCCGGAAAGGCAGAGTGGGAAAAAACAGCGGATATTTCTCATAAAATTCAGCCTCCCTGCAGGCATATCGGGGCAATTACACTCTTTGAACTCCTATCAAACATAGAGAGATCCATCCGTAAGGAAGGAAAAACGGATCAGATAGAAAACCTTACAGAAAGCGCCATCAGGGAATTCGCAGTCATAAAGCGGCTCGTCGAAGAAGAAATAGTAAAAACAGTCTGAACTGAAAATAATCCGTCCGGTTTTTTTAACTTGCGGTTGCAGCCTGAAAAGTCTGCAATAATTCATGATACTGACACAATATGGCCGAAAAACCCGTCAGGATATTTGTGGTTGAAGACAATGAATGGTATAACAAGCTGCTTGTCTATACTCTTTCGCTGAATCCCGATTATGAAGTGAAAAGCTTCCTCAATGCCCGTGATTTCCTGGCTAACCTCGGCGAAGCTCCTGATATAGTCACCCTCGATTACAGGCTCCCCGATCTGTCGGGCCTCGAAGTCCTTAAAAGAATCAGGCAGGAAAATGAAAATATCCGTGTCATCCTTATCTCTGAGCAGGAGGATATCGCTTTGGTGGTAACCCTCCTAAGGATGGGAGCTTACGATTACATAACCAAGTCGAACGACATTAAGGAACGTCTTCTCAACACTATTCAGAACCTTACAAGGGATATTCACCTGAAAAACGAGATATCCACTCTCCGGAAGGAAGTTCAGAAAAAATATTCTTACAGCAAGACTATCCTGGGCGAGAGTTCCGCAATAAAAAATATCCATGACCTGATCGGCAAGGCGATCGAGACAAATATAACTGTAATCATCTCCGGCGAGACCGGAACCGGGAAGGAGCTGGTTGCCAAGGCAATACACTATAATTCAAAGAGGCGCGAAAAGCCTTTTGTAGCGGTGAATGTGCCGGCCATTCCTAACGAACTCATCGAAAGCGAGCTTTTCGGTCATGAGAAGGGATCTTTCACCGGAGCAACAAGCAGGCGCATAGGACGCTTTGAAGAAGCAGACGGCGGTACTCTTTTCCTGGACGAGATCGGGGAAATGGATCCCAACCTGCAGACCAAGCTTCTGAGGGTGCTTCAGGAGAAGGAAATCGTCAGGATCGGAAGCAACAAGCCGATAAAAACCGACTGCAGGATAATAACTGCAACCAACAGAAACCTCAGGGAAGGGATCAGGAAAGGGACCTTCAGGGAAGATCTCTACTATCGTCTGATGGGTTTACCGATTGAACTCCCCCCTCTCCGCGACCGGTCGAGCGACATCCTCATCCTTGCAAAGCATTTTGCAGAAAATTTCTCAAAGGAAAACGGCATCCCGATGAAACCATTTGCGGAAGGTGCAAGGAAAAAGCTGATGGCTTATTCCTTCCCCGGCAACGTAAGGGAGCTTAAGTCGCTTGTGGAACTTGCCCTCACCCTTTCGGTCAATGAAGAGATAACAGAGAATGATTTCGCAATAGATACAGCTGATAATCTTTCAAGTCACGACACCGCCGACCTTACAATGCGTGAACACGAAATGCGGATACTCAGGGCCACCCTTAAGAAGTACAATCACGACATCCCCCTCACAGCCAAAAAGCTGGATATGGGAATCTCGACGATTTACAGGATGCTCAAGGAAGATAAGGAATAGAAGCGGTATGCGGTACGCGGTTCGGGGTTCGAGGTTCAAGGTTACTGGTTGCTGGTTGCCGGTTGCTGGTTAAAAGTTCCTCGTTCAAAGTTCCAGGTTATCATCTGCGTAAATCTGCGCTTTTATCTGCGTAAATCTGCGAGAACTTCTTCTTGCTTTTTTCTCAAAATGAGAATTTTTGTTCCAAAATGAACAGAACCCGCTTTTTCCCCTTTTTGTTATCTGATTAATATTGTGTGCTTTAATGGTTAGTGCCGATTCCGGCCCGTCGTTTGTCTTATGTGGTGAAACCAAAAAGATCTCTATCGTTAAACCAACATTTTATTAAAAATGGAAAACAAAGAATTCAATGACTCAAAAGTAAAGAGTGAAGACATAGCCACATTAAACAGGTTAGATGACGCCAGAAGGCAGGGCAGATCAAAAGGAGTGCTTATCACTGCAATAATAAGTCTGGCCATCCTGCTTGGACTCGGTCTGCTTGGCTGGTCCATGTACAAAAAGGATCACAACACCCAGCTGGCGCTTATGGAAGACCAGAGGGTAACTTTCACCCAGGAGCTCTCCCAGCGCGACTCCACTCTCAACGACTGGCTCACATCGTTTGACGAGATCGAAAAGAATCTCCGTATGATCAAGGAAAAGGAGAAACTGATAACCGTCAACTCGGCAGGAACAGAAGTTTCGGCCGATAAAAGGAACCAGATAATGGAAGATATAAAGAGCATCAATACCCTGCTTGATGAAAACAGGAAAAAGATTGCGGCACTCAACTCACAGCTTAAGAAATCGGGGACAACAATCACCGGTCTCCAGACCAGGATTGCCGAGCTTGAGGCTTCCATGAAGACTTATGAAAACGACATCGCCCTGCTCAAGGCAACCCTCGACAACAAGAATTTCGAGATCGAGCAGCTCAACGAAACAATGGTGGCACTCAACGACACGCTCAACATGAAGGTGGAGACAATAAACACACAGACTTACATGCTGAATCAGGCATTCCTCGTGGCAGGAACATACAAAGACCTGAGGGATAAAGGTCTTCTTTCGAAGGAAGGCGGATTTCTCGGAATCGGAAGGAAGGAATCGCTGACAGACAGCTTTACCGACAGTATTTTCACCGAGATAAACATCACCGAGTTGAAGAGCATTCCGGTCAACTCGAAGAAAGTGAAGCTTGTCACCGAACATCCCGCTGGTTCATATGAACTTGTAAGACAGGATGAAGATCAGATCGCCTCGATTGCCATACTGAATCCGGATGAGTTCTGGAAGATATCAAAATACGCAGTAGTAGAATTAGTCAAATAACACCAGTCAGGGGTTAGTTTAGATAGGTTAGGTTAGAAAAAGAAAGGCTGTATCAGAGGATGCAGCCTTTTTGATTTTATTAATTAAGGTTCACAAATGGGCCGCAAAGGGAACCAGCTTTGAAGATGGTCCATTGTATATCCGTGAATTTACTATATCTTTAATCACTAATTGAACCCCATTGCATAGGGTTATATTTTACTATTTATCAGTAAAAACAGAATTGCTGTAATTACTGAAATCTTCTCAGCAATCTTTAATTTTAAATCATATATATAACAGATATACAATTAAATAGAAATTTCCCTGAGATATCCTTACCTTAAGGACCATAATTCTGACCAATTTATGAGTTATGCTATAATATATTGATTATCATGTTTTAACCAGATATTTTCATGCATTTTATTGATAATTTCAAATCTATACTGTCAATAATTTACTCTATTTCAGCAATGTATTCGAATTATTAATTAAAAGAAAGGAAATTTAAATGAACTTATTGTATGTTATAATTCCTGTTGTAGTGATATTCTTCGCAGGAATAAGAATTGTACGGCCGACTGAACGGGGTCTGATAGAGAGACTTGGAAAGTACCATAATTTTGCCCATCCCGGATTTCACTGGATTATTCCAATCATTGACAGAATATTTGTCATCAATGTAACTGAGCAGATGGTGGATGCCCAGCCACAGGAGATAATCACAAATGATAATCTTAATGCAAGCGTCGATGCCCAGGTTTATTTCAGGGTAAAATCAGATGAAGCGAGCGTAAAAGGATCGACGTATGACGTTAATAATTATAAATGGCAGATTGTCCAGCTTGCCCGAACAACGCTTCGTAATATTATCGGCACGCTTACTCTAAAGTCTGCAAACAGTGAAAGGGGGAAAATCAACACAGAACTGCTTGCAACCCTCGATAAGGAAACGAAGGGTTGGGGAATTGAAATTATCCGTACCGAATTAAAACAGATAGACCCTCCTTCGGACGTTCAGGAAACCATGAATAAGGTAGTAAAAGCCGAAAATGAAAAAATTGCGGCAATCGATTCGGCTACTGCTGCCGAAACAGTTGCAGACGGGATAAAAAGAGGAAAGATAAAGGAAGCTGAAGGTTATAAACAGGCAAAGATATTACATGCTGAAGGTGAAGCAGAAGCCATCAGACTTGTAAATGAAGCCGCAGATAAATATTTTGTCGGGAATGCCCAGTTGCTGAGAAAACTGGAGGCTCTGGAAGCATCACTCGGTAATAATGCCAAAATAGTTGTTCCGGCAGGAACAGAGCTGGTAAATATAATCGGAGAAATGGCAGGAATAATCCCATTGGAGAAGAAGAAAAAAGACAGTTTATAATGCAACCTAGTATCGCAAGCGGTTAAGTTTGTAAATAGAAAGGCTGCGTATCACGACGCAGCCTTTTTTAATTAAATTTACTTCAACCAATTTATACAGAAATGAGTACCAATGCCGTGGACAATTATATTTCAGCCTTTCCTCTTCCCATTCAGGAAATTCTAAATCAAATTCGCACAATTATACTTACAGCCGCCCCTGAAGCGGTTGAAAGTATTGGTTACGGAATTCCTGCATACAATACCAATGGCAAACCTCTGGTATATTTTGCAGGCTTTAAGAATCATATCGGGTTTTATGCTACACCGTCAGGGCATGAGGAATTTGCAAAGGAACTGGCATCATTTAAACAGGGAAAGGGTTCCGTGCAGTTTCCGGTAAACAAACCCATCCCCTACGATTTGATCAGGAGAATGGTTGAATTCAGAGTGAAGGAAAATCAGATAAAAACCAGGCGTTAACTTTCCCGGACAGGAGTTCCTGAATCAACCTGGTCCGCAATATTCCCATAGATAAAAATCCGCTCTCTGTAATTAAAAGATCCCTCTACTTATATTTTATTTCCTCATGACGTAGTGCCGGATTATTTTTGGCTTGAAACAAAAAATAACCGATCCGCTTGCACAAAACAAACTGGCAATTATACTGTGCCGTGTGACCAAAAACGCCCTGCCTATGTTTAAGAGTTATTTCAAAACAGCATTCAGAACCCTGATCCGAAACAGGAATTACACAATCATCAACATCGCCGGCCTGGCTGTTGGTATTGCCGTTTGTATGGTGATTTACACCATAATACAATTTCATACAAGCTTCGATACTTTTCACTCCAGAAAAGATCACACGTTCCGCGTGTTAACCGAATTTCATAATTCGGATGCAACAAATACCGCACTCGGAAAAGATGTCCCTTTTCCCCTGCCCAAGGGATTAAAGACTGCTTTCCCCCAGATAGAACAGGCAGCCGCGGTTTTTGCAAGCCACGATGATAAAGTACTCATACCTGACGATAACGGAACAACTATAAAGGCATTCAGGGAAGTAAAGGGTGTATTCTTTACTGAGCCTTCATTCTTTGAGATATTTGATTTTCCCCTGCTCTCCGGTTCGTATGAGTCGCTGAAAGATCCAAACAATGTATTGCTTGCAAAAGAGACTGCAGAAAAATACTTTGGCGACTGGAAAAAAGCGCTCGGCAAGACAATTAAGCTGGAGGCAGGCGGCTATATTTTTGAGCACGGCACAGAAGTATTGAAAGTGTCAGGTATTCTGGCAACCATCCCTGCAAATACAGACTTCCAGCTAAAATTAGTCGTTGCTTACGGAACAGGTTTTACAGGAAGTCTTATGGCCTTATCCACCGATTGGGAGGATAGAACGAATTCAGGTTTTGGTTGCTTTATATTAATGCCGCCGAATACTTCAGTTGAAAGTTTTAACCAGCAGCTGAGAGCATATTCAGGCGAAGTTCAATCGCCTGAAAATAAAGACAGTTATATTATTCAGCCATTGAGCGCTGTTCATTACGATACCGGCACCGGCAATTACAGCAACCTTACTATGAGTTATCAACTTCTGAATGTATTGTGGCTGATTGCAGCATTCATCCTTTTGATTGCCTGCATAAACTTTGTCAACCTCTCCACTGCGCAGGCTGTTAATCGTGCAAGGGAAGTTGGCGTAAGAAAGGTTCTGGGAAGCAATAAATCCCAACTGCAAATCCAGTTCATTATCGAAACATTTTTAATAGTCATAATTGCTGTATTAATTGCAGGTGTTATTACAATTCTTGCTTTACCTTATATAAATCAAATTCTTGAACTTTCGCTTTCTTTCGACTTTCTAAACGATTCTTCAATTATTTACTTCCTCCTGACTGTTACAGTCACTGTAACCTTGCTCTCCAGTTTTTATCCTTCTCTTGTCTTATCACGCTTCAATCCTGTCAATGCTCTAAAGAGTAAACTGACAGCCAATTCTTCAAATGGAATTTCATTAAGAAGAGGATTGGTAGTTTTTCAATTCATCATTGCACAGGCACTGATAATCGGAACAATCATCATTGTAAGGCAAATGAATTATTTCATGGATCAACCGCTGGGCCTCGATAAAGATGCAATCATAAATGTACCTTTCCGCGTAGATACTGTCTGGTTCAGAAAGGGAGATTATCTTAAGCAGCAGTTATTGTCACTGAACGGTGTGCAGGCAGTAAGCTTCAGCTCAAACACTCCGGTCGAGAATGGTAATGATATGTGGAGTACATTAAAGTTTGACCATGCAGTGAAAGAAGCTGATTTTAAAGCTATCACTAAATTTGCCGACGACGAATTCGTGCCAGCTTACAAATTACAACTGATAGCCGGAAGAAATTTGCAGCCTTCCAATATGACAAGGGAATTTTTAGTGAATGAGACACTTATGAGGAGTCTGGGAATAAACGACCCTGAAGAAATCCTGAATAAGGAAATAAGTATATGGGATGACCGGATAAAATGCCCTGTTGTGGGAGTATTGAAGGATTTCAACGACAGGTCTTTTCGCCACAATCTTGCACCATTGCTTATTACAACGAACATAACCATGTACAGCCAGGCAGGGATAAAACTTGAAACGCCGTACATTGCTTCCACGTTGCAATCTGTTAAAACAATATGGGAGGAAACATTACCAGACTTTGTCTATGAATACCAGTTTCTTGATGATAAAATTGCAGGTTTTTACAAACAGGAAAGCCAGTTAGTGCAGCTGTACAAAATTTTTGCTGCAATTGCCATATTCCTTAGCTGTCTGGGCCTATACGGTTTAGCCTTATTCATGACTGTCCGGCGAACAAAAGAAGTCGGTATTCGTAAAGTACACGGTGCCAGCGCAACCAGTATCGTTTATTTGTTTTCTAAAGAATTTGTTTTGCTCATTGCAATTGCCTTAGCAATTGCTTCACCGGTTGCATGGTATTACATGCACAATTGGCTGCAGGATTATGTTTATCGCATCAAAATCAGCTGGTTGCTATTTGCTGCAGGCGGATTTGTTACCATAATAATTGCACTTGCAACTATCAGTTCCCGGGCAATCAAAGCTGCGCATGCAAACCCGGTGAATAGCCTTCGCTCAGAATGAAAAAGACAAAAGACAAAAGGCTAAAGACAAAAGGACCATACTTTTATCTTGTTACTTTTATTATTTATCTTTTATCTTCTTTGAAATTAATGAACTAATCAGGCTAAATTTGTCTTAGATAATTCATTCAAATGATTTTATGATGAGAATGACAAAGGGAAAGACCCCCAGAATCGTATTCCACATCCTCGTCTGGATTGTTTTTATCGTTTTGCCGGTCTTCCTGTTGAAAAGGTACCGGATGGCAAGTGATTTCATGTTAACTTATTACACCTTCGCGGTAATAAGCGCCCTGATTTTCTACACAAATTACCTTTTCCTTGTACCGAAACTATTCTTTAAGAAAAAGAAATACAGGTATTACTTAGCAGTGCTGGCTCTTGTAAGCTGCTTTTACTTCATATCCGGTTTTGCCAATGGACAGATTAACAACTGGATTGCAAGGAATAATTCTGAACAGCCTGACAGACAGCTTAATGAAAGGCGTGTGCCAGGTCAGCCACCAAGGAGACCCAGGATAATTATTGCTTTACCCAATGCCCGTCTTATAGGGTACGTGTCATACTCACTTTTTCTTGTAATCCTGTCATTGAGTCTCAGGCTGCTTGAACGTCAGGAAGAGATGGAAAAGACAAAGCTCAATGCAGAACTTGCAATCCTGAAAAACCAGATCAGCCCGCATTTCTTTTTCAACACCCTGAATAATATCTATTCCCTGATAGGCAGAAATAATGAAGACTCAAAGGATGCCGTAATAAAGCTGTCGAAACTGATGAGGTATGTCCTCAATGAATCGGGACAGGATACAAAGCTTCTGAAGGAGGAGATTGAATTCATGAACAATTATATTGACCTGATGAAGCTGAGAATCGGCTCCAGAACCAGTCTCGACATCAACTTCCCGACTGAATGCAGAGATCTTAAAATCCCGCACCTGCTGTTTATATCATTGATTGAAAATGCTTTTAAATATGGTATCAGTGTACAGGAAGAGTCTTATGTAAATATCAGTCTGGAATGTGGGGAAAACAACATTAAATTTAAATGTGAAAACGGTTTGCCGGAAAGTAATAACGGGACAAACCTTACATCCTCCGGAATTGGTCTCGATAACCTAAAAAAGCGCCTTAGCCTGATTTATCCCGGCAGGCATGAACTGGAGATCAACAGAACCAGCGACAAATATGAGGTAAACCTAATTATCCGGTTATAAAATGATAAATGTTGTTGCCATAGATGATGAACCGTTAGCCCTTCAGTTGATTGCAGACTATATTCAGAAGACGCCGGATCTGATGCTGGCCGGGCAATTTGAAAATCCCCTGGAAGCGGCACGGTTTGTTGGCCTTAACCATATCGATATCGTTTTTACTGACATCCAGATGCCCGGTCTGAACGGCATTGAATTCACGAAGTCGATGGTTAACGGCCCTGTCGTGATCTTTACCACTGCTTTTGAAAAATATGCTATAGAAGGCTTCAAACTTGATGTTGCCGACTATCTCCTTAAACCATTCACTTATGAGGAATTCCTTACTGCTGTTCACAAAGCTGAAAGAATGATAAGATCAGTTACGAAACCGGCAGATGAAGTACTATCGAACAATGAATTCCTTTTCCTTAAATCCGACTATAAAATAAAACGTATTGATTTCCGGAATATCATTTACATTGAGGGATTTAAAGAATATGTAAGAGTATATACTACGAATTCAGAAAAGCCTGTACTCTCACTCACTTCACTGAAAATCCTTGAAAAAAAGCTGCCTGCCGGAAAATTCATGAGAGTTCATCGCTCTTTTATCGTGAACCTTGAGAAGATTGATACAATTGACCGCAGCAGGATTGTTTTCGGAAAGCTTTACATCCCTATCGGGGATCAATACAAGGAAAGGTTTCAGGAGTTTCTGGATAAGAATTTTCTGTAAGGGAACGCCATCAGGTATAGAATCGTAGAGACGCAATGCATTGCGTCTGTACCCGGTAAATAGAGCTGTTTCGGAAGCATGTAACAAAATTTTGGATAAGTTTGGGGATAAGTCAGGTAAGTAAATAGAATAAAATTCAATGACATGAAAAGAGCCATTGCCTTGTTAACCGCTTTTTTGATGCTGGCATTTTTAGGTTGTAATAATCCCAAAAAGAAGAATATGAATGAATACAAAAAAGGAACATACGGTTATGACCTGAATTTTCTTAAGGAAAAAGATAAGGGGCTGATCGTCTTAAAAGGGGACAATGAAAAGGCAGAGGTGATAGTTTCTCCAAAGTATCAGGCAAAAGTGTTTACCAGTACCTCAAACGGGCCCGATGGGGCAAGTCTGGGATTTGTCAATCATGATGTTTTGAATTCGAATGTACCTGATGAACACATGAACGGCTATGGTGGGGAGAACCGTTTCTGGCTGGGACCGGAGGGCGGACAGTATTCCATTTTTTTTGAACCGGGAAGGGAACAGGTATTCAATAACTGGCATACTCCAAAAGCTATCGATGTTGAACCCTGGAATGTAAAAGAAGCTTCCTCCACGGAAGTTACACTGGCAAAAGATATGGAACTTAATAACTATCAGGGAAACATATTGAAAATTTCGGCAGACAGGAAAATCAAGCTTCTATCCTCCGGCCAGGTTGAACAGGAACTCGACGTTCAGTTACCGGAAGGGATAAATGTAGTGGCATATTCAACAGTCAACAAAATCAGCAATCTCAACGATTTTAAATGGGACGAAAAGACGGGAAGCGTTTGTATCTGGATGCTTGATATGTTCAATCCATCCGATTCCGCTGTAACGGTTGTTCCTTACAAGGAAGGCGATGAAAAAGAACTGGGCATTATTGCCACAACCGGTTATTTCGGGGAGATACCGTCCGACAGGATCCGGTATGAAAGCGGAATACTCTGTCTGAAAACGGACGGAAAATATCGCAGTAAATTAGGAATGAGCGCCGGACGCACAAAAGCGATTGCCGGAAATTATGATCCTCTTTCCAAACGCCTGACAATTATTACTTTCGATGCAGATCCAACGGCTATATATCTAAATCAGGAATGGAATCCCGAAAGAGATCCGCTGGAAGGCGATGCTTTAAATGCCTATAACGACGGGCCTTTGGAAGACGGGAGTATAATGGGGCCCTTCCTTGAACTTGAAAGTTGTTCGCCTGCAGCATTCCTGAATCCCGGCGAATCGCTGTCGCACAGGCATAACGTATTTCATTTTACGGGCGAGGAAGCCGAATTATCTCCAATCAGCGAAGTACTGCTTGGAGTGAGCCTGGAAAAAGTAAAGAACATTTTTTAATCTTACAACCAAAACCTCTCTACAGCGCCCAATCCGAACAATGCAAAATCATATCTGACAGGATCTTCCGGGTCAAAACTCCTCAAAACTCCATCCAGTTCGGCAACTGCCTTTGCATCGTTTTGTTTGCGTAATAAAAGGCCAAGCTTTCTGGCTACATTTCCTGAGTGAACATCAAGGGGGCAGGAAAGTATGGAAGGTGATATTGAATCCCAGATCCCGAAATCAACACCGCGGTTATCTTTCCGGATCATCCATCTCAGATACATATTGATTTTTTTTGCCGCCGATCCCTTAAACGGATCTGAAACATGTCTTTCGGTCCTTTTCTCGTGCGGCAGTTCGAAGAATATTTTATGCAATTCATGTATTGCAGGCTGAAGCGAATCGGATGTTTTATGCGTTTCAAAGATTTTCTCAAGCCCTCCCTTGTTCCTGTAGATATGCCGGAGTGCCTGAAGAAAATAAGCAAGATCGACAGCATTGAATGTCCGGTGCACGAAACGAACGGCCTGATCGAGCTCGCAATCGCTAGAATTAACGATGAACTCATAAGGCGAATCCTCGAGTATCTCCATCATTCTTGCCGAACTTCTAAGGATCATCTTACGATTCCCCCATGCAATTGTTGCTGCCAGAAATCCGGCAATTTCTATATCGCCTTTTGCGGTGTAACGATGAGGGATGCTTATAGGATCGAGCTCTACAAATGAAGGCCTGTTGTATAGATCAGCCTTTTCATCAAGGAACTCCTTCAGCTCTTCCGTTTTCAAAGACATTGACAAAACATCATTCATTCGTAAAAAAACATATCGTTTTGGGTAAATTTTTTATCGTAAAACAATAAGCGGGATATCGTTTTGCGATAAAAATTCGTGTGTTTTCATTCCAGCTCCAGCTCTCACACTCGCACTCACAATGTCTTAAACCCACCCCCCACCCCTCCGAGGGAGGGGATCCGTTTGGTTCTGGCTTCAGTACACCCTACTCGCTCTCACACTCACACTGTCCCAACCCACTCCTACGCCTCCGAGGGAGGGTATCCCAATAGGTTCACCGTTCTGTGCTCTGTGCTCTGTGCCCTGTGCTCTGTGCTTCTTCTACATCGGACTGATCACAAACCCAAACCTGTAACTCTTATCCTTAAGCTGATACTCATCATGAACACGTGGCGACCAGCTGTCGTCACCCCCTAGTCCCATCTGTTTCAGATCAATATTCACATAGGTCTTGTCGCCGCGGAACAGCCTCTTTGAGGGCTTCGCCAAATCCAGTGCCTGCTGTGAATAGTTCTGTACATTAACCTCCATCAGTGGAGCTCCGGTGATCTTCAGCCCGGTTGCACCATCATCTGTAATTTTTATCCAGCGAACATCGGTTTTATTACCGTTCTCCTGATGCATCACGTACGGGAAGTACTGGTCCGAAACCGCTCCCGACCAGAGCCCGACATGGGCGCTTTCCTTCCTGTCCTGGTAGCTCTCGAAGGGACCTCTTCCATACCAATTAATATTATCATACGATGAGGGCATCGCAAACTGCATTCCTACCCGTGCAAGCGGAGGGAAGCCATCGGGAAGGTTCAGATCCATCGTGCTTACAATACTTCCGTCGGTCCTGAATGTATAGCTGCCTCTGAAATCCATGGTTCTTTCCCCGACAAAAACGAGGTCAGAAGCCACATCCATCAACACATCACCATTGTCCTGTGTCCTGAAGGCGAGGTTCCTGACCCTGACACTGTAGCGGTCGAGCCCTGCTTTCCTCCATCTTGCTGCAAATCCACTGTTTCCGCCTCCTTCATCATTGTCAGTCGGAACTCTCCAGAAACATGGCTGAAGCGGTTCGGCAACAAGCTGTGAACCTCTGAAGACATAGGAAATGATTGACCCTGTTGCCTTATCGATGCTGATTGATATTTCTTTTCCCTTAATCGAAATTATATCTCCTTCGGTAACCTGAAGCGGTTTACCTGAAATGCTTGCTTCCGGGACCGAAGGAGTCGAAGCTTTAAGAAGTATCTGTTCCATTGCAATGTCGAAACCTTTTGATGCATACGGCAGATCGGCTTTTGTGCGAAAAACGAGATTCAGATAATACTCCCCGTCCTGTTTAAGCAGATCAGCTCCAAGCGGTATGCTGACCTCAGCTGAATCCTGCGGATTGACATTCAGTTCCTCGACCGAACCTGAACAGACAGGATAGCCGTTGCGGATGACTTCCCAGTCCATTTTCAAATTCTTCAGATCGGTGAAGAAGTTCAGGTTATTTATTAGCAGCTTCCCGTCGGAAATATTCCTGACACGTATGTTCTGGATGATCTTTTTGAATTCATGGGTTTCAGGCTGGGGTATCCTGTCAGGATTGATAAGGCCATCGTTGACATTTGCACCGTCAATGTAATTGACAATATTCCAGTAACCGTCGCCGGTGCCGTCTGCTCTCAGTCCCTGGTCGACCCAGTCCCAGTTGAAGCCGCCCTGAAGCCTCGGATACTTGTAGAAAAGGTCCCAGTATTTTTTAAAGTTGCCAAGACTGTTACCCATTGTATGAGCATATTCGCAGATGATGACAGGCCTCGACGGATCCTGGTTCATCAGAGACACAATATCGTTGAGTGTTGGATACATAGTTGAGATGATATCATACCTCGATAACACATTGGCATAGGCCGGAGTTTTGCTTTCATAATGGATCGGGCGTGCCGGATCGAGAGCTTTCATCGCTTTGTACATTGCATCAAAATTCGCTCCCCATCCGGTTTCATTGCCCATCGACCAGCTGAAGATGGAGGGATGATTCCTGTCGCGCAGCACCATCGATACCCCACGGTCGATCCATGCAGCCTTCCATTCAGGCTTCTCAGCAATATAGTATCTTCGATTGGCCCAGAGATCATGACTCTCGATGTTTGCTTCATCCATTACGTACAGCCCGTATTCATCACAGAGTAAATACCACTCAGTGTCGTTCGGGTAATGACTGGTTCGGACAGCATTGATATTTAGCCTTTTCATCAGGATAATGTCGCGTATCATTGATTCTCGCGTCAAAGCTCTTCCCCTGTCGGGATCGAACTCATGACGGTTTGTTCCCTTGATATCGATGGCTTTGCCATTGAAAAGAAGCTGTCCGTTCCTGATCTCCACTTCACGGAATCCTATCTTCGACGATATAACCTCCAGAACCTCGCCCGACGAAGAGATGAGCTCCATTGTCATGGTATACAGATTAGGCGTCTCGGCTGTCCATTTCAACGGATCCTTTACCAGCTCATCCATCTTTAGGAGAGTTTCTTTTTTCGCGCCGACTGACCCGACTTTCATAACTTTTTCGATGACCGGCTTTGAAGATGCATCGCTCAGCGACATTTTCACTGAAAGGTTCTTTGCAGATGCGGCTGCATAGTTTCTGACTGATACTTTGAGGTTAAATGTCGCATCCTTGTATTGTTCGTCAAGATCGGTGGTAACGAAGTAATCACGTATATGCTGTGAAGGTGTTGCAAAGATGAATACTTCCCTGTAGATTCCGCTTAGCCTCCAGAAATCCTGATCCTCGATCCAACTCCCGTCCGACCAGTTCAGAACCTGAACAGCCAGAAGGTTATCTCCGGGCCTGAGCATTCCGGTGATGTTGTATTCCGCAGGTGTCATTCCGTCCTCATTGTATCCGACCTTTTTCCCGTTCAGATATACGGTGGCATTCGACTGTACGCCTGCAAAATGAAGGAACACCTGTTTGTCTTTCCAGTCGTCGGGGACGGTGAATGTCTTCCTGTAAAGTCCCGTGGGATTATAATCCTGGGGCACACTCGGCGGATCGGCCTCGAACGGATGCCTTATATTTGTAAATACGGGAGGATCAAAATTTCCCTGCAGCTGCCAGTTACCCGGAACGGCAATATTTGTCCACCTTGATTCATTTATCGAATCTGCCGCAAAATCCTCAGGTGTCTGTGAAGGATTTCTAAGGTACCTGAACCTCCATGTTCCGTTCAAGGATCTGAAAAATGATGAATTAGATTTGTCAAATGTAAGTGATGCTGCCTTATCGGGGAAAGGCATCATGGTCGCATGGGCAGGTTCGTTGTTGATGCGGAAAACACCAGGGTAAGCCCACTCCGGAAGATTCTGGGATGTAAGCATCACACCCGGGAGCAAAAAAATCGAAAGGATAAGGGTTTTTTTCATGTATGCAGGTTTATAGTCCCCGTACCTTATGAGGAAAGGTCCGAAGGAAGGCTTGATATTGTATTAATCATAATTCAAATGAAGCAGTTCCTCAGGATCCGTTGATTATTAGCCCGTCTTTTATATGAAGAATTCTGTCGGACATGCCTGCCAGCTGAGTGTCGTGCGTCACAATCACTATTGTCTGGCCGAAGGAATCCCTCAGCCTGAAAAAAAGCTTATGAAGTTCGTTCTTGTTTTCGGAATCGAGGTTTCCCGACGGTTCATCGGCAAGGATCACCGAAGGATTATTTATAAGGGCCCTGGCAACGGCAACTCTCTGCTGCTCACCTCCGCTAAGTTCAGAGGGTTTGTGGCCAAGTCTTTCAGAAAGACTGAGGAATCCAAGTATCTCGGTCGCCCTTGCCTCAGCCTCAACCTTGCTCTTGCCTGCTATGTAGGCCGGAATGCACACATTTTCAAGAGCTGTGAATTCGGGGAGAAGCTGATGAAACTGGAATACAAAGCCGATATGGCTGTTTCTGAAAGCTGACAGTGCCTTTCCCCTGAGACTGGAAGTATCGCTGCCGTTGAACGAAACCGTACCGCTGTCGGGCTTGTCGAGAGTTCCTATTATCTGAAGAAGGGTTGTTTTTCCGGCCCCGCTGGCTCCAACTATCGAAACAACTTCGCGTTCCTTTATTTCAATATCGATCCCCTTAAGGACTTTTAGATCCCCGTATGATTTTGTTATGCCCCGGGTTTTTATCATAACAGAGATCCCATCAATCCGTATTGCGGTAATTGTAATAGTTATCGTCGGGTTCGTTGATGGTCCGCTTGTAAGTGTTCTGAGGTTCTCCGGGTTCGGTATTAACAGCACTGTCTATCTCATCCGCCTGCTTTTCCAGGTTTTCCTTTATCTCTTCAGCGCCGGATTCCAGGTTCGTTTTAACTTCTTCTACACCGCTTTCGAGCTCGGTTTTGAATTCGTCAACCTCCTTATTAAGGTTATCTGAGATATCATTAACGTCTTTCTGAATATTGCTGGAGATTTCATCCACGTCTTTCTGAATATTACCGGAGATATCCCTGACCTCACCGGCTATTGTATTGGATACTTCCTGGAAGTCTTTCCTGATCTCACTGGTGCTTTCCTCAAATTCCCGTTTGATATCATCGGTGGCTTTACGGAAATCGCGCATCCCCTTACCTATTCCCCTGGCTATCTCGGGCAGTTTGTCTGCGCCGAACAGAAGAAGAGCCACTATTACGATTATTACTATTTCCTGACCGCTCATCTGATCCGTAATTCTGTTAATGCAGACACAAAGGTAGAAAAAAAACAGATTAATCCGTTATGGTGTTCAGCATATAAGGAGTTAATAAAAATCAGCCGCCTCCCCCGGAAATTCCGGCAAAAAGGCGGCTGTATAACTTAAACCCGGAGAACTCCGGAAAACATTACATCTTCAGTCCCTTCTTTTTAGTTGTATCATATACCAGGGCTGTTGAAACGAAAATCGAAGAGTAGGTCCCCACAATGATTCCTATGATCATTGCAAAGAGGAAGCCTCTGATAGTTGTACCGCCGAAGAAGAACATAATAACAAGAACCAATATAGATGCGATACCTGTATTCAATGTGCGGCTGAGGGTGTCATTCAGAGCCAGGTTCAGCACCTCCCTCATCGGACGTTTCCTGTGCATTGGAATAAATTCCCTGAGACGGTCAAAAACCACAACCGTGTCATTTATTGAATAACCTATCACTGTAAGAATTGCTGCAATGAACGACTGGTCGATCTCCATCGAGAATGGCATTATGCCCCACAGCAGGGAATAAATCCCCAGAACAACCAGTGTGTCATGTATTGTAGAGGCAACTGCTCCCATACCATACTGCCAGTTCTTAAACCTCACAAAGATGTAGAGAAACATTATTATTGTGGCAAAAATGACAGCCATTACTGCCCTCGACTTTATATCTGCAGCGATCGTTGGACCAACTGTCTCGGAACTCTGCCTGTATTTCGAAAGGAACACATCTTTTGTCACATTGCCCGGGACCATGTCCTTCAATCCTTCGTAGAGAAGTGTTTCGACCTCATCATCCACTCCGGTCTCGTTTATTTTGTATTTGGTGGTTATCCTTACCTGATCGTCGGAACCGAAAGTAACAACCTGAGGTGCTTCACCGAAAGCATCTGAAAGCCTTGAGGCAACGTCGGCCGTATTCACGCTTTGATCAAACCTGATTACATATGTACGCCCTCCCGCAAAATCGATACCAGGGTTCAATCCCCTTACAACCAGCGATACCAGTCCAATAACCATTATGGCTATAGAAATGCCATAGAAGATCTTCCTTTTCCCGATGAAATCGATCTTGGTATTTTTCAGGATATTGGCAGTCATCTTTATTGAGAATGTAAGCTTTGTGTTACGCTTAAGCTGCCATTCATAAATGAGGCGGGTGATATAGATCGCGCAGAACAGCGATGTAAAGATACCTATTACGAGAGTGGTTGCGAAACCCTTGATCGGGCCTGTTCCAAAAACATAAAGTATGACACCTGTAAGGAGGGTTGTAAGGTTCGAGTCGAGGATGGCCGAAAGGGCTCCTTTATAACCGTCGGCTATGGCAAGCTTCATCCCTTTGCCCGCCCGGAGTTCCTCCCTGATCCTTTCGAATATCAGTACGTTGGCATCAACCGACATACCCATAGTGAGGACAATACCTGCGATACCCGGGAGGGTGAGTATTGATCCCAGGGAAGCAAGAATTCCCATGATAAGGAATATGTTTGCCACAAGTGCTATATCGGCAATTGTACCTGCACTGCGGCTGTAGTAGAAAATCATGTAAGCCAGCACTATTATGAATGATATGATGAACGACACCATACCGGCATTGATGGCTTCCTTTCCAAGAGTCGGTCCCACAACAGTATCGGATACTATCCTTGCAGGGGCGGGCATTTTCCCCGATTTAAGAATATTGGCAAGGTCGTCTGCCTCTTCAATGGTGAAATCACCTGTTATCTCGGTGTTTCCTCCTGTAATCTCGTTGACTACCCTCGGGTATGATCTTACGTAACCATCAAGCAATACTGCAATGCAGCGGTCTACATTGTCGCGTGTCATCCTGGCCCATGTCTTTGCTCCTTCGGCATTCATGGTAAAGTCAACCTTAACTTCAGAACCGGTTACTCCGGTGGTTGGTCTGGCGCCCGTGATAACGTCGCCTGTAAGCGGGGCCCTTCCGTCACGAGTGGTGATCTTTATGGCATGAAGTTCATAAAGTGTTCCGCTCGGATCATATTTATAAGGGTTCTGGCTCCAGCAGAAGAAAAGGTCGCGCGGGAAAAGTGCCTTAATCTGGTTCATTGACAGGTAACGGTTAACCTGGGCCGTGTCGATGCCGGCGGCAAGTCCGACCATGCTCGAAGGCAATGGTTCTCCCTGTTCAGTAACCCGCGGACTGAGTACTCCGAAAAGTGGATTCTGGACATTGAACTCCTCACGGGTATCAGCTACGGCCAATCCTGTATCCTGGCTTATCAGGTCCTCAAGTGACGGACTCCCCGCAGTAGTGTCAGCAGGTAGTGATAATGATTCACCGGCTGTAAGGGTAGTGTCGGTACTGAGGGTGTTGGCTTCTATTTCCCTGAGCAGGTTATTTGCCTGGATTAGGTAATTGATTATTTCAGTGTTCTCATAGGTTTCCCAGAATTCAAGGTTTGCCGTTCCCTGAAGCAGTTCCCTTACCCTCTGCGGGTCATCCTGCCCGGGCAACTCTATAAGTATATTACCTCTTGTGGAAAGGCGCGTAATATTAGGCTGCACTACCCCGAAACGGTCGATCCTGGTGCGGAGAATGTTGAATGAATTTGATATGGCGCTCTCGACTTCTGTGTCAAGAACATTCAGGACATCAGCATTTGAGGAGTTGAAGTTTATTCTGTCGCGAAGCTCCACCGTGCCGAAGATTGCAGCCAGCCTGGCGTTGGGATCAATTTCCTCGAAAGCCCTTCCGAAGAGGTTAAGAAAGTCGGCTCCTGCCTGTGTCTGGTATTGTGTCTTTGCACGGGCAAGAGCTTCATTGAATGTCTTGTCGGGATTGTAGTTAGAGAGAGCTTTCAGAATGTCTTCAACCGAAACCTCAAGAATAACGTTCATCCCGCCTTTCAGGTCAAGACCGAGATTCATTTCTTTTTTCTGAACTTCCTTGAAGGTGTATCCCAGGTAACTCCATTTTTCCTTAGGCAGGGCTGATAATGAATCGAGGTATTTCCTTTGTTTCACCATGTCGCCTTCTGCATATTCCCGGGCGTCTTTCCTGACTTTCCAGGTTGCACCGGTAAAAGAAAGCTGGTATATCGATACCAGAGCCAGTGCAATTGCCAGAACGATAATAGCTGCTTTGTTTTGCATTTCTCTCTAATTTGGATTATTGAGGTATTTTTCCGAATATTCTTTATTGAGGCGCAAAGATATTAAATTTTTGCAAAAACATTAAATATTAACAGGGACATTGCAATGCAGTGCCACGCTTTAAACCATTGCACTCGTGACAGGACCGGGGAATAATCAATTTCTGGGACAGGCAGTGCAGAATTGGAAAAGCTACTCCTGATAATGCACTGCCCCTTGAAGGGGATCCCGCATCCCGAAGAAAACCGGGATGCGGGATGACATGGTTCAAAATAATCATAGGGGGTGAGGCCGCGGCGAGAAACAAAATTTTGCCTTGGCATTTCAGTTCTCTCGCCGCGGCCTCACGCCCACCAACATAAAAGGCGCATGTCATCCCTCGCCGGTATAAACTACGGTTAGATAATCCTTCTTCCTTGGCTGCCTTTCAAAGCGGCTCGCCAATGATCCAGCTATAACGAGGCGAGGGATCCCATCAAAAATATTAACAGGGACATTGCAATGCAGTGCCACGCTTTAAACCATTGCACTCGTGACAGGACCGGGGAATAATCAATTTCTGGGACAGGCAGTGCAGAATTGGAAAAGCTACTCCTGATAATGCACTGCCCCTTGAAGGGGATCCCGCATCCCGAAGAAAACCGGGATGCGGGATGACATGGTTCAAAATAATCATAGGGGGTGAGGCCGCGGCGAGAAACAAAATTTTGCCTTGGCATTTCAGTTCTCTCGCCGCGGCCTCACGCCCACCAACATAAAAGGCGCATGTCATCCCTCGCCGGTATAAACTACGGTTAGATAATCCTTCTTCCTTGGCTGCCTTTCAAAGCGGCTCGCCAATGATCCAGCTATAACGAGGCGAGGGATCCCATCAAAAATATTAACAGGGACATTGCAATGCAGTGTCCCTGTTAATAAACCAGATAATATCAACCTTTACTCAAGTAACTTTTCAAATTCGGTTTCAAGAGGCTTCCTGTTAACAAAATCGTATAATGCCAGTGAACGGATATTGTAGTAGTAACTCCAGTAGTTCTGAAGCGCCTGAATGTACTGCCTTCTGTTCTGGTCTTTCTTGGTGTCGGCGTTGTTCAGTTCAAGGATGGCGATCTTCCCGATAAGGAACCTTTGTTTTGTCACCTCGTACATCCTCATTGCAACTGTATCCGATTTTGCCGCAACTGCTACCTGTGCTCTCTGCAGGTTAAACTGCTCAACATCGAGGATGAGGTTCTGCTCGAAATCGACCAGCGCCTGATCAGATGTCACCTGTGCAAGTTCAAGGTTTGAAACAGCCATCTTGTATCTTCCCCTTCCCAGACCCCAGTCGAGGATTGGTACAGTGACTCCCAGCCTGATGTTCTGCTGCTGGTTCGATTGGGCATAAGCCAGGTTGAAATCAGAATCCTGATCCCTTGTTCCGAATGAAGCAATAAGATTCGCATTCAATCCTTTTTCTGCTTTAGCCTGTGCCACACTGCTCTGGGCTGTCATTACCGTCAACTGCTGCTGAAGTATTTCGGGATTATTTGCCCTGGCCAGTTCAAGCACTTCCTCCGGGCTCACCTGAAGTTCGGGAATCTCTGTCGGGATTATGAGTTCCAGCTTGACATTCTCATTAAAACCAAGAAATGACTTAAGCCTGATCTCCCTGTCGCGGAGGTTCATTTCGGCTTCCCTTCGTTGTGTTTCAGTATTGAGCCATGTAAGCTGTAGTTCAAGAAGCTCGTTCTCTGCAATAGTACCCAGCTCAAACCTTCCCTGGGCAATCTTGTAAAGAGTGTCGGCGTTGGCAAAGTTCATCTCCGCTATCTGCTTGTTGCTTTGGGCAAGGGCAAGAGAAAAGAAATACATTACCGCCTGGGAATGAACACCTTCAATATTTGACAGATAATTCTGCTTTGCTGCTGAGTACCTCAGGGGCTCGGTTTTCTTCTGCCATTTCAGCGAGTTATACCTGAATAGAGGTTGTGTAAGCCCTATACTTATCGGCACCGTAATAAAATTCCTGGAGTCTCGTTCAAAATCGTTCTCAAGGGTAAGATCAGAGTCCAGAGATATGGTACCACCGGTAAGGCCAATATTCTGTGACAGAGACAATGAACCGAGGTTACGCATAATATTGGTGGATTTGTAATCCCAGCTTTCCGTTCCGGAATTCCAGACCCTTTCAAATGCAGTGCTGTAATATGGTGTAGTTCCCGTAAAAGTCAGCGATGGCCGGTATTCTGCCTTGAAAGTACGGTACTGCCAATAGCTTGCGCGGAACCTGTTCTTGGCCATCAGGGCATTCGGCGATTGTTCCTCTGCCAGTTTCATGACTTCATCAAGCGTCAGTCTCTTCAGTTCCTGCGAATATGAATTCCTAATCGGGAACAGCAGCAGAACAGCTGCCGTCATTAACAAAATCTTCTTCATCTTTAGTAAATTATTCGTATCTTAATGATTCAATTGGATCTTTCTCGGATGCATTCTTGGCCGGACGATAACCGAAAACAACACCGACTGCGGCTGAAACACCGAAAGCGATAAATATGGAAAAGAAGGATACAATGGTCATTATACCTGCAACCTGCTCTATGAGTTTGGCCATTATGACCCCCAGGAATATACCGATAAAACCACCGGTAACACTTATAAGTACTGCTTCAGAAAGGAACTGAACCACTATATCCATCTTCTTGGCTCCGATTGCCATCCTGGTGCCGATTTCCTTTATCCTTTCCATCACCGAGGCATACATTATATTCATAATGCCGATACCTCCTACCAGAAGTGAGATGCTGGCGATAACCCCGAGTACGATATTGAAAATATCTTTTGTCCTCTCCTGCTGCTTGAGCAGAAGTTCCGGAACCGTAATCTCGAAATCCTTAACGTTTGAATGACGCCTTGCAAGCATGCGGCTGAGTATCTCAGTGCTTGAATTCAACTGTTCGGTTTCACTGACCTGAACGACGATCCTGTCGAGCTGGTTATAGTTCGTTTCCACATTGGAAGCATCAGCGCTGCTAACCACAACGCGGGCCATTCCTCCCATACCGCCCGGTCCGCCCATGATCATCATGTTTGAGGAGGCTTCCGATACAAGCTTGGTATTTACCAGAGCCCTGTTCTGAAACCTCAGAAGCATGGTCTGAATAGGGATATAGATATTGTCGTTGTAAACATTGACCCCCTTTTCCTCAAAACCGGTAAGACTGACGTTTGTTTTCTGCAGGACGCCTATAACCTTGAGCCATATCCCGTTAAACTTGATATACTGGCCGATGGGATCGATTTTGCTGAAAAACTTTGCCCTTATATTGGCACCTATTATGCAGACCTGGATGCCGTTCTTTTCCTGGTATTCATTGAAGATTGTACCATCGACGAGCGGCAGATTGTAAAGATGGAAATAGTCATTCGAAACTCCAACCAGCTTGGCGGTGTATTTAACTCCGTTCATCATTGCAACCGAGTTGAATGATATTTCAGGGCTAATCCTCTTGACCGACGGGAGTGTTTCGCGGATGGCTTCTACATCGAGCATACTGAGCCCCCTCGAAAATTTCTTCGCCTGTTTTTCAGTGTCCTCCGAGCTTGAAGATGACTCTTCCTGGATAATCGGATTGATGAGAATATTGTTTACCCCAACCATTTTCATCTGTTCCATGATTTCCTGCTTCGCTCCTTTTCCGATAGCAAGCATTGCAATAACTGCTGCCACGCCGAATATGATACCAAGCGCGGTAAGCATTGACTTCAGCTTGTTGGAAACTATTGATTCAACGGCAATTTCTATGTCGTGAAAATATCTGAAGAAGAATTTGAACATACCCTATATATTTATTGATTAATTCTGATTGGTACGCTGTGATCCCTGGCCTCCGGGAACCTGCTCCTGCTGACCTGTTGTCCTGGTGCGGGCTGATGTATCCCTGCGTGCATTCTGCATCCTCTCCCTCGCAGCAGGATCATTTCTCATTTGTTCAAACCTCTGCCTCATTTCAGGATTGCTTTCCATCATCCTCCTTAAGGCGGCAGTGTCTCTCTGGCCTCCGGGTCCGCCAGGCATCATCATACCAGGTCCCATACCCGGAGCATTATTTCTTTCCCTTGCTCTTGCAGCTTCATCCTGTACCCTCTTCTCCTCTTCTCTCTTCAGCCTGGCACGGTCCTGGTTAACGGCAATCAGATCTTCACCGGCAAGTTTGAATTTCTCGGGTTTTTCCGGAGTGCTGAGATGGATCTGGGTTCCGGGCTCAAGGCCCTGCTCAACTACCACGTGGTTCTCATTTTCCTCACCGGTGACAATAATCTGCTTTAGGCCTTTCTTTGTATATACGAACGGGATACTGTCGGTGCCGAGTTGAACGCTTTCAATAGGTATGTAAGTAACATTATCGATGGATTTTGTAACAATCTGGTTGCCGGTAGTCATCGAAGGCCGAAGTATTGGATCGGAACCCTCAAGTTTTACAACCACCTCGAATACCTTGGCATCTGCGTTTGGTAGCTGTTCGCCGATGTTTGCTACTGATAATACCGATCCGGAGTAAGATTTTTCCGGGAAGGCATCAACAAGTATATTCACTTTCTGGCCAACCGACACCTTGTTTACGTCTATCTCATTAACGTAGGTCTTGGATATCATTGATGACATATCCGGCAGGGTTGCAACCACATTGTCCCATGGTGAAATGGACGACCCCACCTTTCTTTTTGCATTTGTCCTGTCTCTTTTATAGATAACCATACCGTCGGATGGGGCATAGATGATAAAATTAGCCAGCACTTTCTGTAGATCCCCTACCTTTTCGCGCTGTTCCGAAAGGTTGAATTTCAGGGTCCTCATATCCGAATTTGCCTGTTCAACTTTAAGCGAATATCCTTTGATAGCCTGTTCCAGGGAACGTTTTGCCTTATCGAGCGCAATCTCAGCCTGCCTGATGGTGGTGGGCGGTTCGTACTTCGACTGGTCGAGGGTTATCTCTGCTTCCTCAACAGAAAACCTGAGATTCTTGATATTGTCACGAAGGTCGCTGAGCGTTACTGCCGTGTCGAGCATTTTTACCTCGAGGTTCGACTCCAGTGTTGTCAGCCTTTCAAGCTCATCCTTTAGCGTGTTGTCAAAAGATGTCCTGTCGAGCGTACAGATGTAATCTCCTTCCTCTACCTGGGTTCCTTCCGGTACCAGATCAGTGATTTTAATCTCGGCAGCCCTGATCTGCCTGCTCTGTGCAAAATCGGGACCTGTAATATCCGTAGAATTTTCAGCCTGGAGCTCCCCTGTAGTTGAGACAACCACCTCAAATAATCCATTCTTTGCTTCCACATACAGATTGGCAAGGTCTTTCTTCTTTGCAGCCTTTCCGATAAGTATCAGGGCTATTATTGCAGCAACTGCAACTATCCCTATAATGACAACTGACTTTTTCATGTGATAATTAAAATTATTTTATTGTTGTAAGTTAAGTGCTTCGTCCGGAATCCTCATGATCTGAAATTGTTTCCCTGGTCTTTTGTTTCTCCTACATGAAGTCCCTGGTGAACCTGTATTTATTCCTTTAAATTTATAAAATGATTGTGGTGCAAAAATATTCAACTGCACACTATCATTAAACGTTTTAACATCTTTTAATGTTTATCCGTTTAATTGCTCCGGTTTAAAGACACTCATGATTATCCTTTTATTCCGCGGAGGCCTTAAAAAAAGAAAATTATTTGACTTTTTTAACAATTCCGATAACCCTATCAGCAAGGTTTTCAGCCTCCTCAGTGGTCGGACCTTCGGCATATATTCTCATGATGGGTTCGGTGTTCGATTTCCGGATCTGCACCCATCCGTTACCGTGTTCAATCCTCATACCATCCCTCTCGTCGATCTCATGACCGCTGAAATGCTCCCTGACTGCGTCGAGAATCCGGGAAAAGTGGATTCCTTCAGGGAGATCAAGCCTTTTCTTCGCCATGAAATAGTCGGGATATGTCCTCCTCAGGTCTGAACATTTCATCCTGCCAAGTGCCAGATGCGAGAGGAAAAGTGCAATGCCTGCAATCGCGTCGCGGCCATAGTGAAGCTCAGGATAGATTACGCCACCGTTGCCTTCGCCGCCTATAACGGCTCCCCGTTTCTTCATCTCCTCGACAACATTTACCTCTCCCACCGCTGCCGTGAAGTATTGTCCTCCATGCTTTTCAGTTATATCTTTCAGTGCCCTGGTGCTTGAGAGATTTGATACGGTGTTACCAGGCCTGGTTGCCAGAATATAATCGGATACCGCCACAAGAGTGTACTCCTCCCCGAACATTGAGCCATCCTCGCAGATGATTGCCAGGCGGTCGACATCGGGATCAACAACGAAACCCACATCGGCCCCTGAGCCGGCTGTCAGTGAGGATATCTCAGTCAGATTTGCCGGAAGCGGCTCGGGATTATGGGCAAAATGTCCGTCAGGCGTGGTGTTAAGCTCTATAATCCTGCTTACTCCAAGCGATTTCAGCAAAGCCGGTACAATAATGCCTCCAACTGAGTTCACACAGTCGATGGCCACAGTGAAATCAGCTGCCTTTATGGCCTCACGGTCAACCAGATCGAGTGCCAGTACCTGCCCGATATGTATGCTGCCCCATGAATCATCATGAACATAGGAGCCGTAAGAATCAAGCGGAGCATAATAAAAATCTTCCGCATCAGCAATCCTGAGCAGTTCGCTGCCGTCGTCAGCCGAAAGGAATTCTCCCCTTTCATTCAGAAGCTTAAGTGCGTTCCATTCGGCAGGGTTGTGACTGGCGGTTATAATAATTCCCCCGTGAGATCCGGTTCCTGTTACAGCCATTTCAACGGTGGGGGTGGAAGCCAGACCGATATCAGTCACATCTATCCCGAGGCTCCTGAGTGTGTTGGAAACGAGTGAACTGACCATGCTTCCCGACCTGCGGGCATCACGACCGATTACAACCATCAGCTTTTTATCCCTGTGCCGGCGGCCTATCCAGGTCCCAAACGCTGAAGCGAATTTTACAATATCGACAGGCGTAAGGCTCTCACCCGGCTTCCCGCCAATTGTACCCCTGATTCCTGAGATAGATTTTATCAATGGCATATGCTTCCTTTTTTAGTTGCAAAAGTGCAAAAGTAACCCTAAATCGTAATATTGTCAAATAATTGTACCTTTGCAACCTGAATAAAATCCATATGGAACAAAGGAAAAATCTCCGGGCTTCCCGCCCGAAGATGGAAAAATCCGGATCAGAGAAAGAAACTGGCAACAACAGCGAAATGAGACTGAACAGGTTCATCGCCCACAGCGGCATCTGTTCACGCCGGGAAGCTGATGAGCTTATTGCAAGAGGGCTCATCACGGTCAACGGGAATGTGGTTACCGATCTTGGAACAAAGGTACTGCCCAATGATGATGTGAGGTATGGCAAAAAGAGGCTGAACTCAGAAAAGAAAGTCTACATCCTTCTCAACAAACCAAAGGGTTATGTTACAACAGTGGAAGATCCTCATGCCGATCAGACCGTGATCGACCTGATCGGAGATGCCTGCACCGAAAGAGTCTACCCGGTCGGACGCCTGGATAAGTCGACCACAGGTGTCCTCCTGCTAACCAACGACGGTGACCTGACCGGAAAACTTACTCACCCTAAATATAAAAGGAAGAAGATATATCACGTGTTCCTCGACAAGGCAGTCACAAGGAACGACCTCGAACGGATAGCCGCAGGAGTGGATATTGAGGGTGAGATCATTGCGGCTGATGCCGTCTCTTATGCTGACCTTGAAGATAAAACACAGGTCGGACTGGAAATTCATTCAGGCCAGAACAGGATAGTCAGAAGAATCTTTGAAAAACTGGGCTACCGTGTAAAAAAGCTCGACAGGGTATATTTTGCCGGACTGACAAAGAAAAACCTGCCGAGAGGGAAATGGAGATTCCTTACCGATAAGGAGATAACCATGCTGAAAAGAGGAATATTCTAAACAACTAAAATGAATCACAGATCAGGTTTCGTAAATATACTTGGAAATCCAAACGTCGGCAAATCAACAATAATGAATGCATTGGTTGGTGAAAAGTTGTCTATAATAACATCTAAGGCACAAACAACACGTCACCGAATAATGGGAATCGTGAACGGCGAGGATTTTCAGATTGTCTATTCAGATACCCCGGGTATACTGAAGCCGAAATACAAGCTCCAGGAATCGATGATGAGTTTCGTGGATATTGCCCTCACCGATGCCGATATAATACTTTATGTAACCGACGTTAAAGAAGCGATGCACGATGATATGGGCTATACCCTGAAGATACGCGAAACAGGGATCCCGGTAATCGTGGTAGTAAACAAGATAGATCTGAGCAATCAGACTGAACTTGAGCTCGTTACTTCCAAATGGAGGGAGATGTTCCCAGACTCACCAGTAATTCCTGTCTCGGGACTTAAAAAGTTTAATCTCGACACCCTCCTGAATGCCATCACAAGCATGCTGCCGGCCGGAGAACCATATTTCCCGAAAGATCAGATGACCGACAAATATGAAAGGTTTTTCGCATCCGAGATCATCCGTGAGAAAATCCTGATGCATTACCAGAAAGAAATCCCATACTGTTCAGAAGTGGAGATCGAGAGTTTTCAGGAAGAGGAAAAAATAATAAGGATCAGGGCTTTGATTCATGTTGCCCGCGACAGCCAGAAGGGAATTATAATAGGTCATAAGGGAGAAAAGCTTAAACATACAGGAAGGGAAGCACGACTCGATATGGAAGATTTCTTCGGCAAAAAAGTATTCCTCGAAATGTACGTAAAAGTCACAAAGGACTGGCGGGAGAAGCCGTTAATACTCAAAAGATTCGGATACAGGTAGTCAGCCTGAATCCATAAAATTAAAAGATGAGCAAAATTGCAGCAATAGTCGGAAGACCGAATGTGGGCAAGTCAACCCTTTTCAACAGGCTTACCGAATCGAGGGAAGCAATTGTCGATGAGGTGAGCGGCGTCACACGCGACAGGAACTACGGATCGTGCACCTGGAATGGCGTCACATTCTCGGTGATTGACACCGGTGGTTATGTTAAGAACTCCGATGACATTTTCGAAGAGGAAATCAACAAGCAGGTGATGCTTGCCGTTGAGGAGGCGGATGTCATTTTATTCATGGTGGATGTCACAACCGGAATAAGTGATCTGGATACTGGTGTTGCTGAGCTTCTCAGAAAAAAAGCAAAGCCCGTTATCCTTGTGGTGAACAAGATCGACAACAATGAACTTATTCCTGAGGCCGCCGAGTTTTACAGACTGGGCCTGGGCGATTATTTCACTCTCAGTTCCATGACCGGAAGCGGTTCCGGAGAACTTCTCGATCATCTGGTGAAACTGCTTCCCGACCATCCTGAAGAAACCCTGCCTGATATACCCAGGATTGCAATTGTAGGCCGGCCCAATGTAGGCAAATCATCACTTGTAAACTCCCTTCTCGGTGAGGAAAGGAACATCGTCACGCCACTTGCCGGCACAACCCGCGATTCGATTTTCACACGATTCAACAAGTTCAGTCACGACTTCCTTCTTGTTGACACTGCCGGACTGAGAAAAAAATCAAAAGTCAGCGAGGATATTGAATTTTATTCGGTGATGAGGGCCATAAGGTCTATTGAGAGTTCCGATATATGCCTTCTGCTTATCGATGCAACAAGGGGGCTGGAGTCGCAGGATATGAATATCATATCGCTGATCCTGAATAATAACAAGGGAATGATTCTGCTTGTAAACAAGTGGGATCTTGTAACAAAGGAAAACAACACCGCTCTGGCAATTGAAAAAGAGATAAAAGCCAGAACAGCACCCTTCACAGATTACCCCATATTATTCATTTCGGCTACAAACAAGCAGAGGATACACAGGATACTGGAAACAGTCGACAGGGTCAATGGTAACAGGAACAGGAAAATCTCAACCTCGGAACTTAATAATGTTTTTCTCAGGATAGTGAATGACAATCCGCCTCCCGCATCAAGGGGCAGACATATCAAAATCAAGTATGTTACGCAGCTTCCTGTCTATACACCATCATTTGCCTTCTTCTGCAATTATCCCGACAGCATTAAGGAGCCTTATAAAAGATTTATCGAAAACAGGATCAGGGAAAAATATGACTTCAGCGGGGTACCCATAAGGATATTTTTCAGGAAAAAATAGTTTACTTTGGTGTGATTTTTGTGCAAAATGAGGTATTATCACCAATATATGAATATCAAAGCTATCACGGCTGTCGTTCTGCTTTCCCTGGTTGCTTTTGCATCCTGCGGAAAAATTGAGAGCCTTCCTCCCGAACCCTATATCGAATATACAAGCTTCACCGTTTTTGACACACTCGACCAGCTTGGAAATCAGGTCCGGTCAGGACGACTGAAATTTTACTTCGAGGATGGAGACGGAAATCTCGGACTAAACGCTCCGGAAGGCACCGAAGAAACAGATACGATAAACCTCTTCATCGAACTCTTAAGGATGGAAGAAGGGGAATCTTCTCCCGCCCCGGAAGACGATCCCTACAGGGTAAAGGGATTCAGGATCCCATACATGGAAAGGGTAGGAAGGAATAAAATACTCAGGGGTGACATCTCGGTCGATTTCAGCTATTACGAAAATTCAGCAGAAGATTCAATAATATACGATTTCTATATCCGCGACAGGGCAGGGAACATAAGCAACACCGAATCGACATCGGTTATCCCGGTTTTTTATCCCGGTGTTTATGCAGAATAAAGGATTTACACCTTTACTCCCATGAACAGGATATCATCCACCTGCTCATAATCACCCTTCCATTCCAGAAAGAATTTAGTCAGCGCCTCCTCCTGAACCCTTATTTCAAGGGGGGAAATCTCCTCTATCAAAGATTTCAGGCGTGCAACCTTCATTTTCTTGCCTTCGGGTCCTCCGAACTGGTCGGGCAAACCGTCGGTGAACAGGTAAATAGAGTCTCCTTCATTCAAATAGTATTCCTGATCGTCAAAGTATTTTTCAGCAACCATTTGTCCTCCGACCGAAGCCCTGTTGCCTTTGATGTAAAAGGATTCGCCTCCGATTACTATCAGCACCGGCCTCATTGCTGAGGCAAACCTCACATGCCTGTTACTCATTGTGAATTCACAGACCACTATATCCATCCCGTCGTTCGACACACCCAGTTCAAGATTCTGGTTAAGGGTTGAAAATATCTGCTTGTCGAGCATCGAGAGGATCTCCGATGGTTTTGTTATGCGCTGCCTTGTCACAATATCCTGAAGAAGAGTGGAACCTATCATCGACATAAATGCTCCAGGTACTCCATGTCCTGTTGAGTCGGCGCAGACCAGAATGAAATGGTCCTCATCGAGCTGATCGAACCAGTAAAAATCGCCGCTCACAATATCGCGCGGATAGAAAAGTACAAATGCATCCGTAAAGTGTTCCTTCAGCCGTTTCAGGTCGGGAAGAATGCTCGCCTGTATTCTCCTGGCATAGTTGATACTGTCGGTAATCTCGAGATTCTGTGCTTCCAGTTCAGACTTTTGCTTCATTACAACCTGGGTCCTTGCAGCCAGTTCCGATTCAAGATATTCCTGGAGCTTCCGGTGAGCCTTTTCCCGCTCCCTGATTATAAGCGCCACCACTCCTGCTGATAACCCGAGAAGGGATAGAATGAACCACCATGTCCTCCATACTGGTTTCTTTATGTTGATATCAAAGACAAGAGGATTTTCCTGCGTTATGCCATCCTCATTGACTGAAACCAGATTGAACCGGTACTTTCCGTCACTTAGATTGTAAACAGCTTCGCGGGTTGGTGAAGGCGACGTCCAGTCATCATCAAAATTCTCGAGATATGTGCTGTAATAGACTTTTTCAGGTCCACTGAAATCTATGCCGGTGTAACTGACCCTTACTGTGTAACGCTTTCTGTAGGGCAGTGAATATGACTCACGGTAAGGATAAACCACATCATTAATGGTAACCGAGTTTATATTGTTGCGAGGGGCTGAACCGGACTTGCGGTCCTTTTCCCTGTCGTAAATAATCACTCCCTGTGTGGTGCCGATAAAAATTTTGCCATCAGGTGATTCATAGATGGCTCCTTCGTTACATGTACCGCCGTTGGCAAAGCTGGTGCTTATCACCTTTGTCCTGTCGCTTCCGGGGTTGTACCTCGAAATACCCTGCTGATGGCTTATCCAGATATCGTCGTTGCTGTCGGCAAGAATCGCATAGGCATAATTTGTCATAAGTCCGTTTGCAGTGGTGAGCGATTTGACTGAATCGCCGTGGAATTCAAACACCCCGTTGCCTTCGGTGGCCACCCAGACGGCCCCGCGGCTGTCAATGTCGAGCGAAATAGCCTTGTTCAGCAGGGTGCCGGTCATCACCATGTCCGATTTTATAATCCCTGAATCAATATCGATCCTATCGAGCCGTTCGCTGTTGGTTGCAACATAACCACTCCCGTCATCCAGCAACAGGATCTGATTTATATAGTTATGAGCCAGACCGGTGTTCATTACATAACTTTGTTTCAAAGCTGCTGTCTGACGGGAGATTATTTGCACTCCGTTGATAGTCGAAAGCCATATGTTGTCGCCGTAAATGCGGATGCTTGTGATATTGTCGGCACCGGTATCCCCGGATCTGTAAAATCTCCTGATTTCACCCTTCGGGCTAAGCAGGAAAAGACCCGTACCCTTTGTACCTATCCAGATATTTCCTTCATTGTCGATGTAATAAGACCTTGCCTCGATGCGTCCGCCCTGTAATGGCAGAGGGGTGAATGAAACCGCTTTGCGGTCGGTCAGGCTGTAGGTATAGAAACCTGAAGGAGTGCCCAGGATATAATCCTCTCCCATCCTGCCGGAAAAGATGATGCTTCGCGGCATATTACTGCCCCCGGGAACATGAAACTCAAATGAATCGGAATTCATTATCGAAAGGCCGTTACCATTTAAGCCAAGCCAGATATTTGTTTCAGAATCTTCATAAGCAGTCATCACATAATTGCCTTCAAGACCTGATGATTTATCCAGGAAACGAATGGATGCAATTGAATCAGTATCTCCGGAAAACTGTACTTGTACGGCACCAAAACCGGCGGTTGAGATCCACACATTATCCCGTGAATCCTGCATTACTGATTTTACGGGCAGCGTCAGGAGCGACTGTGAACCACGGAACCTTGAAAGATAGCCGGTATCGCCCGAAAGCTCAAAACGGAATATCCCGTTACCGTCGGTACCCACAATGAAGCTTCTTCCGTTTTTCATCGGAGTTATTGACATCACTCTCGAATAATCGAATCCTTCCACAGAGCCTTTTACGGCAAGTGCATTTCCTTCTGTCCCGCAGACAAGCATGTTATCCTGCGTTCCTATCAAAAGCTCGCCGGAAGGAGCCAGAGCAGCGGAAAACATTGTCGGATCAGCCTCTGATTCTATACTTTGTCCTTCACGGGGATTGTCAGGATCCACCAAAAAAACCGGCATCTTTTGAGAAACAACATATATTTTACCGTCGTTGCGTTCAAGTACCGCACTTACCCCCGCCCCTGAAGAGTTCGGAAGTATTGTCTGATGAAGCTCGTTCCCCGATGAATAAAAAAGAGTTCCGTCGTTGCAGCCGAACCAGAGTGTTCCCCTGCTGTCCTTTATCGAAACCGTCGGATACCGGCCGGATGCGGAATCCTGAAAACTCACCCTGAAGAAGCTGAACCCGTCAAAACGAGCCAGGCCTTCGGTGGTCCCAACCCACAGATAACCATTGTTATCCTGAATAAGAGTGTAGATCACCTCACTTGGCAAATTATTCTCTGTCCCGTAATTTCTGAACCTATATGCCTGCCCGGATGCTGTTTCCGTAAGCATAAGAAGGCATACCAGGATACCTTTACTGATCCTCTGAGCAAATATCATCTGAGACTGCACTATTTTATTTTATTTTTTTCCTGACCGAAATTACAGGCTGGTAAACCGGCACTCCACCGATAGGAGAGCTGAAGAACTGAAGGGCATCTCCCCTTTGGTTCTCCAGCGACACCACCACATTGTTGTTCTTTACAACATAGTCCTGTTTCTTGTGAAACTGAAAATCAAGCGATTTGCCAATCTCAGCAGTTTCAACGGGAATCACCGACACCTTCTCATTATCCTCTCCGGATATGGGCACGGGCAGTCCCTGCTTGTATGTCGAAACCACAAGGATAACGCCATCATCGTCCCAGTCGAAATTCCTTTGCTTTATTGAAACAATCCCAGTATCAACATACGGATAGATATGGGAGACACTCTTGTTGTCGTTCCACATCCTGAAGGTGTATTCGTAGGTGAAGGCATTGGCGCCTTCAATGGGTATATCGCTGTCTTTGTCACTGCTCAGGAAGTACCTGTAAAGATTACCGTCATCACCTGTTATCCCTTCACATACTATCTTGAAAATATAGCTTCTCCATTTTTCATTGTAATCCCCTTCAGTCGGATTAAAAGGGCCGAATTCATAATAGCGGTTGTCATAAGTCGGTTCGCTCCCGAAAACCCTTGAAGCCAGAAGGTTCCCCTGCTTGAAGTTGTCTGAATTCTTAAGCCCTCTCGATTCAATGTTTTTATCGGGATCGACACCTTTGCCTCCATAAACCGAAAACATTGTCTTTGAATCAAATAATCCCTGGATCTCATCATTCTGCCCACCGCAGTCCGGATCAAATACCTTTATATAGAACTGCCGGTTGAAGTCCTTGGGTATTGTAAAAAAGAACAATGAACTGAAGTCATCATCTCCCCACGAAGTTTCCCCAAACTTACCGAAGGTGACGAGAAAAGGAATGTTTTCATCCTTTCCCGGTACTGCCTGCCCGCTGGCCGTCTCATGCGGCAGTGACGCAGCAAGCATCAATAAAACAAGCAACTTTATAACAACACTCCCTGATTTCATGAATTATATATGTCGTTTGCAAAAATTTTCAAGGTTTCCTTCCTATTGTGATACTCTTTGTAACGCATGCTTCCCTGGCAATACCCCCCTCTCCCGGCTTTGAAGATACTATCAGCTGAACGTTGAATGTTCCGGTCCGGGTGAATGTCTTCTCCACATTCTTCCCGATCCCGATAGTCTCATCCCCAAAACTCCAGTAATATTGTGCTATATCCCATCCCGGCAGATTGGTGCTGTCGGCGCTGAATTGTACAACAACTCCGGCATCTGCAAACTCAGGGCTTGAAACATAAGGCTGCTCCACTGCTTCGACCAACAGCATTTCTGATTTCTGGTTTAGCTTGACCTCTTTAGTCACCAGGTTGGTCACGTCAAGCTGAACAAGATAACGGCCGGGACCTTCATAACAATGCTCCACAATACGTCCGAAAGCCTTCTGCCCGTCGCCGAACTTCCATTCATACATGAATGGCATTGTGTCGTACCTGACTGCATTCTCCTCTACGAACTCATAACAATAGTTATTGATCTCAAGAGTGTCGCAGTCTGCCTTCCTTATAATTGCCGAGGTGTATTCATAAATATCGTCATTTCTTCTTCTGTTCGATGCGAAATAGCCTTTCCTCAGGTCAGGTGTCGCGACAAAGGCAAAATCATCCGAAGAAGAGTTTACAGGTGCCTGAAGCTGAATAGGGGCTCCCCATTCACCATCAACCGGATCGGAGTAGTAAACATCGAGGCCGCCAATTCCGCCCTGACGGTTTGATGAGAAATAAAGCCTGCCGGATGCGTGAATACATGGAAAATTGTCGGTAGCTGTCGAGTTGATTCCCTGCCCGGGGTTGACCGGAGTGGTCCAGTCGCCGTTTACCCATTCGCAGAACCAGATATCGGAACCGCCCAGCCCTCCCGGCATATCGGATGCAAAATAAAGGAACCTTCCGTCATCGCTTATGGAAGGCTGACCCATGTCAAAGTCAGTTCCGTTATATTTGAACGGTTCTATCGAATTAAGCCTGGTACCTGAAAGTTGTGCCTTGAATATCCCGCTGTGATTCCGGAACTTCCTGCTTTTTGACTGCGCTCCGGTTTCAATTTCGCTTGTGAAATAGACTGTTTTCCCGTCAGGTGCAATACAAAGTGGTCCGGCATTGAACTGGGCGGTCCTGTCGCTTTCAACAGAAACGGGTTTTCTCCAGTCGGAAGTGTCTTTCTTTTCTGCAACATAGATACTGTAGAGCCTCCTGTTGTCGAATGAAGTCCTGTCGGTAACACCGCTGAGACGCCTGTCGGAACAGAAAAGAATCCCGTCGTCAGTTATCACAGGCGAGATTTCACTATAACCCGGTATATTGAATGAGAGACGCCTGATCTCGAAAGGAGATACTCCCTGAGCCACGACGCCGTTCACTGTCAGAACAGCTGTCAAAAGCATTAATATATAGCGAACCTTCTTCATTACGATCAGAAATACCTTGGATTAGCGGCACTTACCTTGTACCTGAATTCATACCTCAGAACAAACTCCGTTGAGCCCTTTGAAAAAGAATTCATCCTTCCAAAGGGATAATCATAAGAAAATCCAAACATCAGCTGATGGTTAAGCTGAACCTGCAGAATGGCCACCGCAACCTGTTCAGAAACCCTCCACGAGCCTCCTGCCCAGATTAGGTCAGCAATTATGAAATTACCGTTTATGTCAAACTGCCTGAGCTTGTCGGCATCCCCCAGAGAATAGTCAATGAGAACCGACGGCTTGAATTTCAGAATAGGAGCTATTTCTATCAGTCCGCCTGCTGTGATCAGGAATTCGTACTGCCCGAAATCGTGATAGGGTGATGCGGTTCCATTGCTGTTTCGCCTGTAATTAAGAAACGACGGAACAGCCAGCCCGGCAAAAATCCTGTCGGAAAAATAGTAAACTCCTGCGCCGGCATTGGGCAATACAAGCGATTTTTCATTCGACTGGAAGACCGGATCGCCCGGATCGTTCAAAAGCAATCCTGTATAATCGGTGTTGGAAAGATCGACCCCTGCCTTAAGCCCCATTGAAATCTTACCTCTTCTCAACTTTATATGATATGCATAACACCCGTAAAGGCTGGTTGATCTGGTTGCTCCGAACTTCATGAACTGGGCCGTCATACCCAGGGCCACCTTGTCGTTCTTCATAGGAGAATGAAATGAAAGCGATTGAAGTAAAGGCGAGCCGCTGGTACCCATCCACTGCATCCTGTACGACATCGTACCGCTCAGAACCTCGCGGGTTCCGGTATAAGCGGGATTAATCACCATGCCGTTCTGGAGATACTGGCTGTAAACCGGGAATCCAAGGTTAATTCTTGATGAATCGGGAACCTGGGCATCGAGCCTGAAACAGGAAAGAAGCGATGCGAGCAGCACCAACGGTACCACTGACCTGATTCCTGAACGGATTTTATTTTTAATACGACAATACATCCAATCAATATCTTTTCAATACAACAAAGCCGCTTTTTTTGAAAACCTGACCGTTCCCCTGCGAAGTCAGCTTCAGAAGGTAATAATAGGTTCCCTCCGGAACTTCTGTACCCTTCAGAGTCCTTCCGTCCCAGTCGATCCATTCGTCCCCGCCGGAATTTGAGGTCCGGAAGACTTCCGTTCCGGCACCGTTTATTATAGTTAGTTCAGCCTCCTGGTTTTCCAGGTCAAGACCATTGATCCTGAAAATATTGTTATAACCTCCGGGATCATCGTTGGGTGAGAATCCCTCGGGTATCATAAGGTTAAGAACCGACACCTGTATTTCATCCTCAATAGTGCAGGCACCCCTTGTGACAGTCCAGAGGAAGGTGTTCAATCCCTCTGACAGACCAGTAACCCTTGTGGCCGCGTCAATATCATTGTCAAAGCTTCCCGAACCATTCAAAAGTGTCCATCTGCCTGTTCCGCCGTCGGCCGGCGGATCAGCCTGAAGCCTGATTATGTGATCGAAACTGTGAAGGATGGTATCCCTGCCTGCTGATATTGCATAGCCTTCAGGCAGCGAGTCCTTGACAAGTTCGAGAACATTTGAGATGCTTGAACAGCAGTCAAAGGCTCCTGAAGTTACAAACCTTCTGTATCTCATAGAGTTCGTCATGGCCGGCGGCTGATATGAGCCGTCTGATGAGTTGTTTGTCCCCTGCGCGTAAACCCACGAGGAACCATCGGCGCTTTGCTGCCATAAATAAGTATAGGAACCAGATCCTCCTGCAATCGACTGTCCCGGGGCCTGGGTAAGCAAAGCCGGAAAATCAGACTTGCAAACCACCTGATCTCCTGCAATAGTGTTGTTTGTAATTACCGGCAATACTGTTATCCTCACCGGTTCACTTTCCGATATACATTCACCCGATACAGCCCTTCTCCTGAACCAAGTTGTTGATGTAAGCGCCCCGGGCTGGTATTCAACGCCCGTAGCGGAAGGAAGTTCCGTCCATGTGGTGTTATCTGGCGATGATGACCAGAGGTATATAAAATCGCCCGGCACTCCGGTCCCGCCTGTGGCACTCAGTCCGGTTATCCTGTGCGGAATGCTGCCGCTGCATACTGTTGTATCGGAAAGTCCGCCTGAAAGAAGTGAGATTGTATTATCGCTTACAGTTTCTTGCACATTTATCCATACTGCACTGCTTATGCTCAAACAGGCAGATGACCGTACTATTCTTCTGTACCTCACAGTATCGGTCAGAACCGGCGTGGTGAAATTCCGGTAGTCCCCCATGGTAAAACCTGTAATATCGGTCCATGAGTGATTTTCCGTACTGTCCTGCCAGGTGAAGGTATATGAACCCGGACCCGCACCATTCAGAGGGACCGAACCGGTAATGACGACCGGGGCCGATCCTGAACAAACTGTCTGGTCGGCCGTTACAAGGGTATTGGAGGTGATCTCCGGATATGAAGTGAGAATAACGGGCTCGCTGGCATTCCGGCACACATCATTGCTGCCCGAATAGACAACTCTCCTGAAATATTGCTGTCCGGGAAAATACGCTGCCGCTTCGGCAGGATCGTAGCCGGCCGTGTTGGTAACTCCCACAGCCGCTGTCCATACCGAATTATCGCTGCTGCTTTCCCATACATACCTGTAGGTGTTATCTCCTCCCAACAGGGTTGGAGCAACTGTCCCCTCAAGATTTATGAAGGTCATTCCTTCGCAGATCTCCTGGGCCGGCGTAATTATTAAATTGTTTTCAACCGGATTCAGAACATTGATACTGACTGAGGGGCTTACATCCATGCAGGCTCCCGATGAAACGATACGCCTGTACCAAGTCGTCAGGGTGAGCGGCTGGGATGGCTGATAACTTTCAGTTACAGCCGGAAGGGCTGTAAAGGTTACATTGTCAGTGCTTGTCTCCCAACTGTATTCATAGGTGCCATTACCGTCGGAAATCACCCCGGCCGGATTTAAGGCTGATGCATTCTGACCGTAGCACAGGGTGCCGGGATCAGCTATAATATTATTCTTAATGTTCTGATGGACAATAAGATTCACCGGCAGGCTGACATCAGTGATGGCAGCGCCAAAATCAGTAACCACCCTTCTGAACCATGTGGTCTGCAACAATTCGGCAGGGGGTGTATAATGTTGTTGGTCGTTGGTTCCGGGGGCATCTGTGAAGCCGGCAATTGCTGAAACCGTACTGCTCTGCCACCTGTAACTGTATGGCGGGGTCCCTCCTACTGGCTGTGTCCCGGTTAGCTGACCATAACGCACATTCGAACAGACCGAGTCGATCCTGTTTCCGGTTTCAGCCGAGCGGATCGAGTTAAACAGAAATCCGTTCAGATTGGGAAAATATGAATATTTCAGTTCCCCGAGACCTTCGGAAGGTATTGTTGGAGCCGGAGTTCCGTTTGACACCGTAGCAGCTGTTACGGATGCCGGAGTCGAAGTGGCACTGAACCATATAAGTCCACCGCCGCCGCCGCCGCCCTCGCCCGAACCTCCCGGACTGACTCCGCCGTTTCCTCCGGTTGCCGAAATCGCCAGTTGACTATTGAACCCCTGGAAAGAAAGGACTATTGATCCGCCTGCACCACCACCTCCTGCTCCTGCGTCTGAAACCGAGTTCAACGCCGTCACTCCGTCGGCTCTTATAATATTATTATTACCGTCAATTGAATCTGCAATGATAAACACAATCCCTCCGCCGCTGCCACCTGCTGAAGCTGTGGAACCGCTTGCCTGGGTCGATGCACCTGCACCTCCCCCGAGGAACACGCCATCCTGAATGATAGAACCGAAAATATTCATGCCGCCATATCCTCCGTCGCGGGGGTCGATACTGCATTGCAATGCATTCTCAATACCCCCGTCGGCTCCCTTACCACGGTTTGAACCGCCGCCACCCCCAGAAAATCTTCCGTTACCACCGCCGCCGCCGGTAAAGTTCCTGCCTTGCCCCTTTGCATGACCGGGATAAAGCAGAATCCCGTTATAATCATGTATTGCCACTCCTTCGCCCTTCAATCCGGCATTGTTCCACGAAAGATTATAGGAATCGAGGCTGTTGGCCGACACATTAGTGCTTACGCACTCCCCTGTTCCCGAAACACCGGGAGCTCCTGCAAAACCCTGACCGGTAACATCAATACCGGAATTGAGCGTAAGCCTCCTGCCAGCCATGATCGCCACAACCCCTCCGGTACCCGTCACATTGTTCCAGGGCTGTGCTGACAGTGTTGAGGTGACAACCGGTTCATTATAGAAAGGTACCCTGATCAGCTGAACATTCCCTATTGTATTGTATGAGTTAATATAAACATTCCTCGTAAAACGGATCTCGCCCGTCCCTGTATTTACCGACAATATCTGAAGAAATTCATAGGCGCCGGGCGTACCAATAAGCGACTGTACATTAACCCCGTATGACCCCTGGGCGGTCTGAATGCCAACTCCCTGCATCTGAATCAACAGGACATAATCGCCTGAAGCAAACTGGGAGGCCTGTGCCGGACTTACCATCACCAGACCAGGACTGATCGAATTTACTTTGGCATAATGATTTATGATTCCGCCTATCTCCTCCTGACCATTAATCTGAATACTGCCGCCGGCAATAAACAATACCAGCATAATCAGCAGTTTATTAATATGGTGCATAAGTTTATTTATCATCAGGAAATGACATTACGACATATTAAACGTTAAAATTGTTAAATAATTGAGAGGTGCTCCTAAAATTATGTCGGAATACCGGGAAATGCAATGAAAAAACTGGTTCCACCCTCAGCTTCAGATTCGAACCAGATAGTGCCGCCGGCATTCTCGACGTTTCTTTTAACTATAGAAAGGCCAAGGCCGGTGCCCGATGATTTCGTTGTGAAATTCGGAGTGAACATTCTGGGTTTTAACGATTCAGGTATTCCGCTGCCATTGTCGGAGACAGTTACCAGAACCATATCGTCCTTCCTTTCAAGGTTGACTTTTATTAAACCATCCTGTCCGGGAGGAATCGACTGAATCGCATTTTTTATAAGATTGGAGAAAATACTGTTTACCTGTTCCTTGTCGGCATTTATTAAGAATCTATCAGCATGGGGCAATCCGATCCTGAATGTTATCCTGTCGCTGTTTTTGAAAAGTTCAAGTGTTACCCGTATCTGCTCCAGAAGATCAAGCTCTACAGGGTTTGCCGACGGGATTCTGGCAAATGAGGAAAATGCCGATGCAATCGACGAAAGATTATCGATATACTCAATCTGGTTTTTAGTAAACTTCTCGAGCTTCTTTTCAAAGCCGGGCACACCATCGGTCCATGACTTGAACAACTGCTGAATATTCAGTTTCATCGGGGTCAAGGGATTCTTTATCTCATGGGCAATCTGTTTCGCCATCTCCCTCCATGCATACTCCCTCTCCGAATTTGCCAACTTCTGGGCGCTTTGTTCCAGCTCATCAACCATCCGGTTATACTGCCTAACCAGGTCACCTACCTCATCATTGCCGTTGTACGAAAGATGCTCGCTTTTCTTTCCGAGTTCAACCGACGCCAGCCTGCTACTGAGCATCGCCAGCGGCGCGGTAAGCCTGCCGCTTATTATCACAGCAAGTCCTGTGGCAAGAACAATCAGGAGAAGAGTAAAATTGATAACGCCAACTATCATGTTCGATATCTCCCTGGCCAGAATACTCTGCATCCTGAAATACGGCAAATTGACATATGTAAGAAGCTCATTGTCTATATTATAAAATGGTGCATATCCCGAAACATACTCAAGACTGCCTATGTTTTCCTGCTGAAAGTACTCTGTTTTCTTAAGAATAAACATATTTATAAAAGCAATGTTATCCATCCGCCTGCTCACCAGATCGCGGTAATAAATTTCGGGACGTGACGAAGAGATCAGAAATCCATAGGAATCGTAAAGATTTATATCGGTGTTGAATATGTTTGAGAGTCTTACCAGGACTTCCTCAAGGGTGTTGTTACTGTCATTCTTCCAATCGCGCGACAGCTCCTTTTCGGCTGATATCATGTTATCGAGCTCCATAATTATTGAACTCAGCTTTTCCTTAATATTCTCATAGTGCTTCTCCCTGTATTGCTCGATAGTGAGGGAAGCTATCACAAAACCAATAAGAGTAAAGGATATAAGCAGGATAACGATGAAAGACATCTGCATTTTCTGCCTGAAGTTGAATCCGGCCGGTCTCCTTAGAGAAGGCCTCACGACAAGAAAACCTGCTAAGTTTGAAAACAGAAATATGAAAACGAAGATATAGGCAAAGGAGATCAGAATGTCCTGGAAGGAGACTACCGGCCTGCCAATAACCACGGTTACGTTACCGTTTCTGTAAAGGGAGAGATTGTAGGAGTCGGCCTTGAAGAAACCATAATCCATCACGTCGTCAACATACATCAGATCGGTTGTATTGAACGGAAATTCCCCTGTTCGGAGTACCAGATCACCATTTATATATTTTGCGAAAGAGTAATCCTTAAGTTTTGAATAGCCGTGGTACTTTTTGTCGAGCAGCAACTCCGAATATCCCGGCTGAAATACCTTGATATCGCTGAAAAGGTCGATGAAAAGACCATTATTCCTGTTATTACCGAAATCATATATTAACCTGCCCATGTAGCTGGCTCTGCCCTGTTTACTGTCGATATAGTAAAAATCCGTTCCGGTGATCTGATGACCGTTCTCATCTATCTTCTCCCCGAAAAAACTGTAGCAGTCTTCATAAAACTGATTCTGAATGCCAACACTCAGGGAATCATTCCTTTTGCACAGAACAATGTTAAGGTTGTAATTACCCCAGTACCCGTTGAAATACCTGTCGTGAAGGTACAACAGTATGGCGTTGAAATCTTCAGTGCCGAAATAATGGCGGTCCATCATTCCCTTAAGTGTAGTATCAGCTGAGATCACCGGCCACATGTCAAGAAGCAGATGCTCGGCTGTCGGATCATTCTCGGTCGAATATGTCAGAAGCTGAATCTTAATTTTTTCTTCATTCTTCTTCTCTGAAAAATAAGCAATTATAAACAGACCGTAGAAGGAAAGGACCAGTGAGACAATCACCGACCTGTTTAGGCGGCTGGCGCCACGTGTGCTTAAAAACCACAATACAATAACTACTGAAAAATACAAAAGTGATATGGCAAGAACAGGAAGCAGTTCCCTTCCGAATAGTATGGGGAAGGGTATCAGCGATGCCAGGGCAGCCAGGCAAACCCCGGTTGCTGATGGACAGTTCCTGCAACGGAATAAAAGTAGTATGTAAAGAAAGGGAACGGTAAACAGCAGAATGATCACCATAAAGCCGGCCAGACTGAACAGATCGAGATTGAGAACCCTGTATGTCTCGAAATTTATGTTGGAGTTGAAAACAAGGTGGCTGATAACCTTGTGATACAGACTGAACAACAATGAGCCCGGAAGGAGCAGCAAGGCCAGAATATACCATCTGGAAATGTCAGTTTTGTTTATCCTGTCGTGGTCGCTGAGCACAGAAAAAACTATGTAGGACAAAAACGAAAGCAGAATGCTTAGCAGAAGCAGATGTCCAAGCGATGGAATAAATCCGTTCATAGTGTACCTGAATGGAGAGAAGAGGTCAGTTTGTGACAGCACTGCGGGTTTCTTTGCCAGCAGGATAAGCAGGTACATGAGGATAAGCAAACCCAAAGAAATGAGAACAGCCATTCCAGCCTTCTTCCGTCCGGCATAGCGCCTTGCAAGGCAAAGCACCAGGTTCAGCATCGCAAGAAATGCCAGCCCCCAGAGTATGAGCGGAATATGGATCAGTCCAGTCTTTCCCTTTTCCTGAGGGTATATTAACGAGAACAGGAATGTGCCTCCGGATGAGTAAACATTATAGCCTGAAACATCATAGTCTCTGCTGAATCCGGTGGTGACCGGGATGCGGAAATCCTCTTCAAACCCGTTGCTTATTATATCATTCTCAAGGCTGTAATCGCTTCTGATCCGGAGAAGACCAAGAATATTTTCCGGACCGGCTTCCACCTTGCGCGTAAGGAACCATCCGTTCTGGAGAAAGACGAAAGGTTTCGTAAATAAAGAATCGTGAAGTACCCTTGGAGCATCAAATTCGGTATCGGACCAGCTAACAAGCCTGTTGCCCATGTATTCCAGGATCGTTATACCATTCTCGTGGGCCCGGGCAAACAGACTGTTCTCAACCTCCGTTCCATGAGGCACGCCGCTGGCCAGAATGGGCTTCATCCCCTCAAGGCACTGCTCCATGACCTTTTCCTTTTCCTTCAGTATCCTGTTGAACCTGCGGGTTTTGAACCTGTACTCGAAATCACCCATATAGACCAGCTCGGCAGCCATGGCAAGCAGGATCAGAAACACTGCCAGAATAAACGGGGTGATCTTTAGCTTTCCTTCTTCCATGGTTATACAATAATGATCTATTCGTGATGATATGGTTCTCCCCTGATAACGGTGAACGCCCTGTAAAGCTGTTCAAGGAACAATAATCGTACCATCTGATGTGAAAAAGTCATCCTCGAAAGTGACAAAGTCAGATCAGCTTTCCTGCGGATCTCATCCGTGAAACCCCAGGGTCCGCCTATAACGAACAGAATCCGTTTCTTTTGAATCATAAGGCTCCTCTCAAGCCATGAGGAAAATTCCATTGTTGAAAACTCCCTGCCCTTATCATCAAGAATCACAATGAAGTCATCCTCCCTGAAGATCCTTAGCATCTGGGCCCCTTCCTTTGCCTTCTGTTCCTCCCCGGGCATGTTGCGGGTCTTCCTTATATCAGGCAGGGTGATCGTCTCAAAAGATAAGTATCGCCTGATGCGTTCCTCATAATTGGTCAATCCTTCCGCCAGATATCTTTCAGTGGTTTTCCCGGTCTGTAATAAGACAATCTTCATAATTATTGGCCCGACTTTTGCATGCAATCGTTTGTCCGGCACCGCATACAAAAATAATAATTAATAACTTGCTCCGGCAAGCATTATGCGGCAAAGGCCGGAAAGGGTTTACTTTGTTATAAATTAGTGTAAATTTGCATTCTGTAACCTGAACGCAGAATAATAATAAATTGGAATAAATGAAATTCATAATTTCAACGGCGATCATCCTGTTCACATTCAGCACACCGGGAGCCATTTCCCAGGATGATCAGGCAAAGATCCCTGCAGGAATCTCCCTTTCTATTAAAACGGGGAATGCTGCGGAACTGGCAAAATATATGAATTCCACTGTTGAACTGCTGCTCCTTGAAAAGGAGGATTTCTATAAAAAAGTTGTAGCTGAAACAATTCTTAAAGATTTTTTCAGCCAGCACCCGACAAAGGATTTCGTAATTCGTCATCAGGGAGCCAGTAATGATGCACAATACGCCATAGGCAACCTGGTAACAGAGAAAGGCAACTTCAGAGTCTACTTCCTTCTCAAAAAGGTAGGAAATGATTTATTAATTCATCAGATACGTATTGAAGCAGACAACGCACAATAAGATTCTGCAAGATTTCATTTCAGGATGTTTACTTGAAGATATTGGTGACGGCGATCATTCAACACTTGCCTGCATCCCGGCTGATGCCACCGGAAAGGCACGTCTGCTTATAAAGGAGAATGGCATACTTTCGGGATGTTCTGTGGCCGGAGAAGTATTCAGGATAATCGACTCCGGGATGAAATTCGAACAATTCATAACCGACGGCAGCAGAATATCGCCGGGTGAAATCGCATTCCATGTCACCGGAAAAATACATTCAATACTTAAATCGGAAAGACTTGTCCTCAATATAATGCAGAGAATGAGCGGCATTGCCACCAGCACCGGCATGTATGTTGAAAGACTGGCCGGCCTGAAGACAAAGGTGCTTGATACCCGCAAGACCACCCCCGGCATGAGGTTCCTTGAAAAGGAGGCCGTGAGAACTGGCGGCGGAATGAATCACCGAATGGGTCTTTACGATATGATAATGCTGAAGGATAACCATATTGACTATGCGGGCGGAATTGAGAACGCCATCCGCATGACTAATGATTACCTTGCTAGAACAAAAAAGAATCTGCTCATAGAAATTGAGGCCAGAAACCCTGGTGATGTAAGAAAAATACTGGAAATTGGAGGAGTCGACCGGATAATGCTCGACAATTTCAACCTGGCCGACACCAGGAAAACTGTACAGCTCATAAACGGCAGGTTTGAAACCGAATCCTCGGGCGGCATTACCCTGGAAACAATCAGGGATTATGCTGAATGCGGAGTCGATTTCATATCTGCAGGAGCTCTGACACATCATATCAGAAGCCTTGATATGAGCCTTAAAGCATTTTAGTACTATATACCTGTCAGGAAATGAGAAAGTGGATTTGCCTTATTGTTGTTGTCGCGCTGACCGGCTGCAAGGAAAAGGTTGTCAGTCATTATTTCACACCGGAAAAAGCCATAGCCTGCTTCAGCGAAATCGAGGAAGCCTGCAACAGGGATAACGGAACCCTCTGGGGCAAAAATCTCTACGGACCCCTTATGTTCGTTGACCGCACCAGTAGAAAAATAACTGCAAACCAACCCGATAGCGAAGGACTTCTGAAACTTAAGGACGGTGTCTACACAGGCTTTTACCCTTCTGAAAGCATAATAAACATTACATCGATAAACTTCGGAGGGACTGCCTTCGGCCTGGCACCTCTTACGACAGAGGAAGACAGTTACAGGACTAAGGTCAGGGGTATACACGCTCTCTTTCACAGCTTTCAGAAAGAAAAAGGTATTAAACCCGAGAGTTTCAACATCGTCATTATGGATGAGAAGGAAGCCCGCCTCTGGATAAAACTCGAATGGAAAGCGCTGAAAAAGGCCATCACCTCTGAGGGAGAGGAACAGATTCTTGCAATCAGGGATGCATTAATATTCAGAGGATCAAACCGGGAATCCTATCCGCGGTATGCTCTCCTTGAAAACCGCTTTGAAGCATACGAAGGGCTTGCCACCTTCACATATTACCTTTTGGGTACAGACACACCCGATGAATTCAGGACAAGCCTGCTGGAATATCTCGACAGAATATATTCCTTTCAGTCATATGCCCGTTCATACGGCGTAATCCACGGAGCTCTATACGCAACACTCCTTCATGACAGGGGATTTGATTTCAAATCAATATCACCCGACACTGCCGACCTCGGCCGACTCGTCAAAATGAATTACCAGATAGAACTGCCTGAAAAATGCCGTGACGTTGCCGGAAGCATAGCCCTTCATTACAATATAAATGAAATTTACAGGGAAGAGGACCAGAGGCTTGTCGAAATGAGGGAAAGGCTAAACAACAGGGTAAGTGTATTCACTGAAAAGCCTGTTGTACTACTCGAACTCGAAAGTCCTTCATTTGATTTCGAACCGGAAGACGTCAGCTATCTCGACACCCTGGGTACCTTGTACCACGGATTGCGGGTTTCGGACAACTGGGGTAAGCTGACAGTCGATGAGGGAGACTGCCTGGTATCAAACAACTATAAATATATCAGGATTAGCGCAAAAGGACTGAAGGAGGACCGTAACCACATAACAGGTGAGGGATGGCATATCATACTCAGCGACGGCTGGGAAGTGGCAAAATCAGAACAAAGCTATTTCATCAGAAAAAGGGTGCCATAGAAATTGGGCTTCTTTCGCAAAAAACAGGAGCCTTGGTTATTTACCTTCCCGACTCCAGCTCACGGAGAGAATCGCCGAGCGATTTTATCCTCGACTCCGCATCAGCCTTCTTCTTTCTTTCGTTTTCGATAACGGCCGGAGGGGCATTCTGAACAAACCTTTCATTTCCAAGCTTATTCATCACAGTTTCAAGAAACCCTTTCTGGTAATCAAGCTCCGTAAGAATCCTTGCCTTTTCCGCCTCAACATCAATCATTTTCCCCATTGGTATATAATACTCTGTGGTATTGATCATGAATGAAGCCGAATTAGCTGGCTTTTCCGATACAAAACCAACTTCCGAGAGGTTGCACAGCTTGATAATTACAGGCAGGAACAAAGAATCGAAGGAATCGCTTTCGGTTCTTATCAAAAGACCAACCTGCTCCCTGTTGGGTATCTGTTTCTCATTCCTTAAAGCTCGTATTGCAGTGACAGTCTCCATGACAGTCTCAAAACGGGTTGTAAGTTCCCTGTCGTATTTTTTTGCCCTGGGCATCGCTGCTTTCATAATACTCTCACCGTCATTGCGCTCCGACAGCATCTGCCATATCTCTTCGGTGATGAAAGGCATGAACGGGTGGATGATCCTCAGCAGGCTGTCAAAAACAGCAACGGTGGCTTCATAGGTGATCCGGTCAACCGGCTTCCTGTATTCCGGCTTGATTATCTCCAGATACCAGCTTGAAAACTCATCCCAGAACAGCTTGTAGGTGTTCATCAGGGCTTCCGAGATCCTGAACCGCCTGAAGTTGGAATCAATCTCGGCAACTGACTTTTTAAGCTCCTCATTAATCCATTTTACTGCCACTGCCGATGATTCCGGCTGGCTTATCGAGTCATCCACTTTCCAGCTTTTTACAAGCCTGAAAGCATTCCAGATCTTATTTGCGAAGTTCCTTCCCTGCTCGGGCAGAGAATCGTCGTACAGCAGATCATTGCCCGCCGGTGAACAGAGCATCATACCCACCCTTACCCCGTCGGCGCCATACTTTGCTATGAGATCCAGAGGCTCAGGCGAATTGCCCAGCGACTTCGACATCTTTCTCCGCTGCTGATCGCGGACCAGTCCGGTCAGATATACATTGCTGAACGGCTTAAGACCCTGATACTCATACCCTGCAATGATCATGCGGGCTACCCAGAAAAATAATATCTCAGGAGCTGTTATCAGGTCATTTGTAGGATAATAGTATTTCAGGTCGGGATTGTCCGGATTGTTGATTCCGTCAAAGCAGGTTATGGGCCACAGCCATGAGGAGAACCAGGTGTCCAGAACATCCTCGTCCTGACGAAGACCGCTCTTCTCAAGAGAAGGGTTCCCGCTTTTTTCCCTTGCCAGAATCAGTGCCTTTTCAATATTTTCAGCGACAACATACTCATTTGCCGAATAATACCACGCCGGGATCCGGTGTCCCCACCAGAGCTGACGACTTATGCACCAGTCGTGAACATTCTCCATCCAGTGACGGTAAAGATTCCTGAACTTCGCAGGATGCAGGTGTACTTCCCCGTTCATCACTGCATCAAGTGCAGGCTTTGAAATATCCTTCATTTTCATGAACCACTGAACAGAAAGACGCGGCTCAATAACTGCATTGGTTCTTTCAGATCGGCCTATCTTATTATTATAGTGAACAACCTTTACAAGATTGCCTGTCCGCTTCAGTTCTTTTTCTGCAAGTTCCCTTGCATCAAACCTGTCGGTTCCGGCAAACATGCCGGCAATGTTACTTATGGTACCATCGGGATTGAATACATCTATCGAGGGCAGATTATGCCGCATCCCTATCTCATAGTCGTTTATGTCGTGGGCCGGGGTGATCTTCAGGCAGCCCGTTCCAAAATCCACATCGACATAATCATCAAAAATAAAAGGAACCTCCCTGTTGACCATCGGGACAATAACCTTTTTTCCGCGCAGCCACTGATACCTTTCGTCGGCCGGATTCGCACAGACGGCGGTGTCACCCAGAATCGTCTCGGGACGGGTGGTGGCAACCATTATATAATCATCCTCCCCGACTATCCTGTACCTTACATAATAAAGCTTCGACTTTTCATCGGTGTAGTTGACTTCCTCGTCTGAGACGGCCGTCATAGCCTGGGGATCCCAGTTGACCATCCTGACTCCCCTGTAAATAAGACCTTTATTATAAAGATCCACAAACACTTTTATAACCGACTCAGACCTCTTGTCATCCATGGTGAAAAGAGTCCTGTCCCAGTCGCACGACGCTCCCAGTTTCTTAAGCTGCTCGAGAATTATCCCTCCATGCTTATGCGTCCACTCCCACGCCACATCAAGGAAGGCTTCCCTGGTAAGATCCTTTTTATCAATCCCTTCCGACTTCAGCTTTGCCACCACCTTTGCTTCGGTGGCTATTGAAGCATGATCGGTACCGGGAACCCAGCAGGCATTCTTCCCCTGCATCCTTGCTCTCCGTACAAGTACATCCTGAATGGTGTTGTTCAGCATGTGCCCCATATGAAGCACCCCTGTCACATTCGGAGGGGGAATCACAATTGTATAAGGCTCTCTTTCGTCAGGTGTGCTTCTGAAAAATCCATGCCTCATCCAGTAATCATACCATTTGCTTTCTGCTTTCCCCGGTTCGTACTTGGATTGAATTTCCATTTTCTGATCTTAAATGATTGCTTTTGAATGAAACAGCAAAAATATAAAAATTCATCAGATCAGCCCCTTCACAGGGAAAAGTTGGCTTTAAAAACAATTGGATCATCAAAGTGCGGGGCGTTATTGAATCCAAAAGTACTTCCAGGCACGTTATAACATTGTTATAACATAAAATTCACTTTGAATATCAGGATTTTTAATAATTTTGTCATGCATTGAAACTGAAATGTAATTAATTCAATATATGCCATCCATCTCCGCGAGAGGAAGGGCAATGCCCGCCTCACCAATAAGGAAGCTAATACCGTTTGCAGAGGAAGCAGCAAGAAATGGAGTTAAAGTATACCGGCTTAACATTGGCCAGCCCGATATACCAACTCCTCAGGTTGCCATGGAAGCCTTGCGGAACCTCGACCTGAAAGTAATCGAATACAGTCATTCAGCCGGAAATGAATCGTACAGAAGGAAACTGGCGGGTTTCTACAGGAGTCTGGGGATCGAAGTTGAATATACCAACATCCTGATAACAACCGGAGGATCGGAAGCAGTGTCCTTTGCACTGCTCACATGCCTCGACCCCGGGGATGAGATCATTACGTCCGAACCATTTTATGCAAACTATAACGGTTTTGCAGTATCAACAGGCGTCAGGATAGTACCGGTTACATCAACCATTTCGAACGACTTTGCGCTGCCTCCCGTGGAAGAGATCGAGCTTAAGATCACTCCCAGGACCAAAGGCATACTTGTCTGCAACCCGAACAATCCGACAGGCTATCTTTATTCAAAGGAAGAACTATTCAGACTGAGGGATATAGTAAAGAAACACAACCTCTATCTGTTCTGCGATGAAGCTTACAGGGAGTTCTGCTACGACGGGGAGGAGCATTTCTCAGCAATGAAGCTCGACGGAATTGAAGAAAACGTGGTGCTTATCGATTCCGTTTCCAAGCGTTACAGCGAATGCGGGATCCGTATCGGGGCGCTTGTCACAAGGAACAGGGAAATTATTGAATCGGCGCTCAGGATTGCCCAGGCCAGGCTCTCGCCTCCAGGTCTCGGACAAATTGCCGGCGAAGCATCTATCGACACTCCGGCCGGTTACTTCAGGGAAGTCAACCAGGAGTATACACACAGAAGGAACTTCATGGTCGATGCACTGAACAGCATGCCGGGTGTATATTGTCCTAAACCAAAAGGAGCATTTTATTCCATGGTAAGGCTTCCGGTTGACGATTCTGACAAATTTGCCCGCTGGATCCTCGAAAAGTTTGAATATAAAAAACAAACAGTACTGCTGGCCCCCGGATCGGGGTTTTACTCGACACCCGGATTAGGTAAAAATGAAGTCCGGATTGCATATGTACTGAACACCGATGATCTTAAAAACGCCATGGAAACACTGGCGGAGGCTTTGAAAGCCTATCCCGGGAGGGTATGACGGAGGATGTAAAATGAAACTGAATACCATTAACTGCATAGCAATCGATAACGATCCCGCAACACTCAGGCTTATTAAGGAGTACTGCTCAAGGATCCAGTTCCTTAATCTTACAGGGGTTTTCTCAAATCCTTTTGAGGCAGTTCATGCCATCAACAACAGCCAGCCCGATCTGATGTTCATTGATGTTGTTATGCCTCAGATAACCGGCCCTGAATTTATTAAAACCCTCTACAATCCTCCGCTGGTGATCTTTGCATCAGCACACAGGGAATATGCCATTGAAGGATTTGAGTGTGATGCTGTCGATTACCTGCTTAAACCGATCTCGTTCGAAAGGTTCTCAAGGGCCGTCAACAAGGCCTTCCAGCTTATGAGAATAAAAATTCCGGCTGAACCTCCGTCAGGTGAAGCGCTAACGGCATCGGGCAGATTCCTTCTTGTAAAAGTGGAATATACAACAATACGCGTCGATCTGGGTGAAATCCTGTTTATCGAAGGACTGAAGGATTATGTGAAGATCCACGCCGAAGGAAGGCTGATCCTCACCAAGACCACCATGAAGAATATCATAGATAAACTGCCATCCGAATCATTCTTCAGGGTTCATAAATCGTATATTATATCGCTTGACAAGATCGATATGATAGAGAACAGCCGGATAGTGATAGGCAGCCAGCGAATCCCTATCGGGGAGTCGTACCGGCCAGGATTCTTCGAATTGCTGAACAGGAATATGATCTAATAGTATTTCCGCTTCATGAACCACTGGTCGCGGAGGGAGAGATCGAGGCTGAGAGTAACGAAGTTCTCCCTGAAAAGATCCCGTTTTGTTGTTCCGTTCTGACCAAACTCAAGTGAAGTGTTTAGCACGCTCACCACTCCCTTAAGAGGAATTCCCACACCCATTGTTACTGCCCGGTAATCGATCGGAATTCCCTTGATTACCATATAGGACTCGCGAAATTCCCCTCCAAATCTGAACATCACCATCCGTCCGCTCCCCTTCCTTAATCCCTGCGACGGGAACTCAACCCCCGCGGAAAACCGGTTTGAATTTCTCGTGTGAAGATAGTTGCTTGCAAAATCCACTTCCTCCCAGTTGCTCCATTCATAATCGACACCTGCCTTGAAGAAGTACTTGCGCACCGAAAGTCCTCCCCCGATGGTCCTGGGAATACTGTACCTGTACTTCCTGGTCTTCAGGACTTCCAGTTCATACTGCGTCTCAATGGTGGTAACATTTTTGGTCTTCAACTTCTTACCATCGCTGTAGGTAAGGCCTATGTTGTACTTCCAGTTTTTTATATCGACCTGGTAGTTAAGGCCGTAATTGAATGTCAAATTCGACATGTAAGTAACATCCTCGAGAGCAAACTCGTATGTATCTGCAGCTTCAATATGGGTAATATCTCCAAAAAGATAGGAGGCATTCATTCCGAGCGACAGGTTCTTTATAAAACTGACCGCTCCGCCAACATAAACCCTGTTAACTCCGCCTTTCCCGATATAGGTTTTGGGATACTCAATAGGTGTGCCTTCCAGGAACGCTGTGGAATTAATGTTGTATCCTACCGAGCTGTATGGTGTAAAACCAAAGCTGGTGGAAAGCCAGGGTGCTATCCTGAAACCCATGGCCATATACCTGAAATTGGCATTAAGGAGCGACTGATTATCGTGTATGGTATTGAACATGGTATATTTTGAAAAGACTCCAACCTCAAAAATGGTGATGAGACTGTCAAGTCCATTGTACGAAGCCGGGTTTCCGTAATTGATGGCACGCTGCGATAGAAAAGCAATATTGGTTCCGCCCATAGCCCTTGAAAGACCTGAAGCATTGCCTTCGAGGATCCCCATACCGAAAATGGAATAAGGTGACGTGGTGATCTGGGAGGAAGCTGTACGAGGCACCAGATTCATCAGCATCACAGCAAACAAGCATATAGTAACCCGTCTCCGCATCATCCTTTAATAAGATAAGTAATAAAGCTTCAGTTTAACCGGCGGCTTTTTGCCCTCAGCGATAAGCCTTTCAAACCTTGCTCCCTGTTCTGTAGATGCCAGACCAAGAATCAGGCTCTGGTCGGGGTCAAAATATGAGTCGGCGAGCTCATTGAGAATATAATCAGTGACTTCGAATGTATATCTGTTGTCCTCATGAAGATAGTTATCGAACTGAAAGGCACCCATAAGCTGCAGTCCTTTTCCGTCCCTCAGCATACTCAGGTTATTTCTCCTGTCTCCTGCATAAAGATATAGACTGTCAGGAAGTTCGAACTGCTCATAGCTGTACTTTACAGGTTCAACGATAAGCTCAGCCTTAATAATCTTCCATCCATCGTCGGCAAGCAGATTCTGAACAGTGGGAAACAGGCACTTTATGTAAAGTCCTGTCATGCCCTGCATGAATGCCCTGTTGCCGGTCAGAGTTGCCGGTACCTCGTTCTTCTGCTCCCTTATGTTCCGCAGGGGAGTGTCCGACAGGTCAAAATCGATCTTATTGAACTGTCTCCCTATATCGCCCATCTTGATGATAATCTCTTTCTTTTCAGGCTCCTCCCTATTCACATGGTAATACAACTTCAGAATAAGCTGGTCGGTGTTTGCCTTAAAACCCAGGATGGCTTTGTTCACAACTGACCCGGAGCTTAGAACGAATCCCTTTATGTAATCATTGAACAACTCCTCATTTGATAATTTCTCATCTTTGTTCCGGATGAGGGTGAAAAGCTCTTCCCCAAATGAGTTTACATTGAGGTTTACTGCCGTGTCGGAAGAATGAGGCTCGGGGTAAAACTCAACGGTTGCCATGGGCTCCGGCTCATAATCGAATGATGAAGTGTTGAAAAGAGCAGTGTTGCTGATCCGAACGATACGTTCAGTGAGCCTGTGAACGCTTACTGACATAGGGTACAGTGTGTCTCCGATATTCTTATCGGTGTACTGGAGTATGAAGGCAGCCGAATCGTAAACAGCCTTTTCATCAACATCCCCGAAGTTCTCATAGTCGAGGTCAAAAAACGACCTGCTGGTTATCAGACCTAATATTGTATCTTCATAATTGCCGACATAGGCAATCATCTTTGATGATGTTATGATTGAATCAATAAGGATGGTGGACAGGTTCACCCTGAATGTATCAACTACCTCCAGTCGGGTCTGGGGCGCCATGAAATCCTGGCCAATAGTAAACTCATTGGTCTTGGTACAGGAACCAACCAGTAAAAATCCAAATATGAATAACAATAAGATCTGTCTTCCTTTCTTTCCCTCTCCAATGCCCTTCATCAATCTTATAAGGTTTATGCAAATGAATACTAAAACACGATGTAAACAAAGCAAATATATACAAAAACCATAAATGAGTAGACATAACGGCATTTTCCAAAGATATTTCAATACGTCAATTGCAGATGCGAGGGAATAACTCATATGCTACTTCCACATTTAAGTTTTGTCGATTATTATTCTTATCTTGTCTACGATTTTAAGGCATATATCTACAAAGCTTTTAATTAAAGGATGCTTCAGATAGTTTTGTGTGAATTATTAAAAATTAAATCAGGGGAAACATGACATACAAAGAGGTTAAGATCTGGATTAAAGTACTGGTGTTGATTCTTGCTGTACCCTTCTTTAGTTCATGCGGTGAGGAGGAGGCGGAACTTGTTGGCAACTGGGTGGAGTTATCTGACTTTGACGGGCTGCCACGGGCAGATGCTGCAGGTTTTGTGATAGGCAGCAAAGCCTATATCGGAACCGGATACGACGGAGATGAATTTCATACTGACTTCTGGGAATATGATCCTGCAAGGAATTCATGGACACAGAAAGCCGACTTCCCCGGGACCGCCAGGAGCCAGGCAGTAGCTTTCAATTCCGATACCAAAGGCTTTATCGGCACCGGATGGGATGGCAAATACAGGCTGAAGGACTTTTATCAATATGATCCCGCATCAAACACATGGGCTCCCATTGCTGAATTCGGCGGACCAGCCAGACGGTCTGCAGTTGCAATGTCAATCAACAATAAGGGTTATGTAGGTGCAGGCGATAGTGTGGCCTATTTCAAGGATTTCTGGGAATATGACCCGTCATCTGACATCTGGACAAAAGTCTCGAGTATCGGAGGAAGCAAGAGGAACAGTGCCGTCACCTTTGTTATAAGCGGGAAAGGCTATGTTGCCGGTGGCTTTGACAACGGTGAATACCTCTCCGATTTGTGGAGATATGACCCGACGACCGATGAGTGGGCAAAAATGAGGCCTATCGCCAATATATCGAACGAAACATACGACGACGATTATACAACAATAAAGGGAACCGGCAAAGTTGGTTTCACTATTAATGGCAAGGGGTACCTGGCAACTGGCGGACAAACGACGGGAATTGAAGTATGGGAATATGACCCGGCAACCGATCTGTGGTCGGAGAAATCAAACTTCGAAGGCACAACAAGATCAGATGCAGTTGGCTTTGCCATTGGTAATCGCGGGTACGTGACGATGGGTAAAAGTTCGGCCTATTACTTCGACGATATCTGGGCATTCGACCCTGATGCCGAGATGAACGAAGATGACTGATAAAAAGAAAAAGGCATTCCTTATAACTGCCCTCTTCGCGGTAATAATTGCAGTTTCATTTGCAGTTGCCCGAAGAGGGCAGTTTTATGAGGTGGCATTGTTCAGAAGCGGCAACGGATGGGGATATGATATCCTCAGAAAGGAAATAGTGTACATTCACCAGCCCTTTATGCCGGCAATTGAAGGCGAGAAGCCATTCAGGGATAAGAAATCGGCAAGGAAGACAGGCAGACTCGTTGTGAAAAAAATCCAGAAACATCAGTTACCGGCCGTCAGCAAAGAAGAAATAAAGTCGATTATCGGCGACTGGTAAGCATTCCTGCCGAAGATACTTTATGGATAGAGCAGATACTTCTCCCTTATCCGCGCAAAACTCCCAAGACCGCTAAGCCATGTTTCACTGATCTCACCGGCACTCATGCCGCTTATTATCTGCTCCCTTATGACCGGACCTCCGGCCAGAACATCAAAATAGGGCGTGAAGAAATCATTCTTATCCGGATATTTGTTCCAGGCATCAATCACCCAGCCCAGATTAATCCCAGGTGACGGTACTATCCCGTCGGCCAGTGCATTGCGTAGATCGGTGCCATAGCAAAGCTGGCCAAGAAGCGGCGGATTCCTTGCCCCGCTAACACTTTCAGGGGTGAAACTGAAGCCGCTGTCGGGAAGTTTCGGAGATCCGTAAACCTGAAACGGGAAAGAGGTTCCCCTCCCAAGCGAAAGCGTCGTACCCTCAAAAAAGCAGGTGGAGGGATAGAGGTATACCGAATTCTGATTCGGAAGATTCGGCGAAGGCCTTACAGGCAGTTCGTAATACGTCTGATGAGTGTAATTACGGCAAGGTATGACGGTCAGCCTGCATCTGACTCCATCCTTCAGCCATCCTTCCCCGTTTATCATCTGTGCATATTCACCTATAGTCATTCCATGAACAATCGGCACCGGATGCATCCCGACAAAAGACCTGTGAGCGGTGTCAAGTATGTTCCCGTCAACATAAAAACCATTTGGATTGGGCCTGTCGAGAACAATGCATTCAACATTATTCTCGGCGCAGGCCTCCATGACATAGTGAAGGGTTGAAATGTAAGTGTAAAATCTGACCCCGACATCCTGAATATCGAAAAGAACCGCGCTGATACCCTCAAGATCTTCAGGCAGCGGTTTGAAATGGCCGCCGTAAAGACTGATTATGGGAATGCCGGTTGATGCATCCTTTCCGTCCTCAATGTAATCGCCTGCATCGGCCAGATCCCTGAACCCGTGCTCGGGAGCAAAGATGGCCCTAAGGTTGAAGCCTGAACTCTTAAGAGTATCAACCAGGTGAGCCGTGCCGACCATTGAGGTCTGGTTTGCCACAACCGCAACAGGTTTCCCGGCAATAATATCCCTGTACCTGTCGATCTGCCAGGCTCCCGGAACAGTTGGCTCAACCGGTCTGTTGCATGATACCTGAATCCCGAAAGCGGCCATGAGAAGAACAACAAGACCTGACTTTTTCATCTGACTGTGTTTTGCTTATGTAAATCTAACATTTTTATACTTATTTTTGACATGACTTTATTTTATGAACCTTCCGTATTTCATAGCCCGGCGTCTCATAAGGGGACGGACCGAGAAGACTTCATTCTCGAGGCCGATAAATGTGATCGCCATTGTGGGCATTGCCATGGGACTGGCAGTTATGATAATCGCAGTTGCGGTTCTTACAGGTTTTAAACAACAGATCCGCGACAAAATAGTGGGATTCGGTTCAAATATCCAGATCCTCAACTTTGACTCCAACCTTTCGCTCGAAACCATACCGGTTAGCGACACTCAGGCTTTTATTCCCAGGATAAGGGAAATGGACGGTATAAGACATGTCCAGGTTTTCGCTACTAAAGCCGGAATTATTAAGACCACAGAAGCTATCCAGGGGGTGGTGCTGAAAGGTGTGGGAAGCGACTTCGACTGGGATTTCTTCAGAAGCAACATCATCGACGGAAATGTATTCTCCGTTTCAGATAGCGGGCGCACAAATGAGGTGATCATTTCCGGAAAGATCTCCGACATGCTGCGCCTGAAAACAGGTGACTCATTTGCAATGTATTTTGTACAGGACCCTCCCCGCAGCCGCCGGTTTACAGTAAGCGGGATCTATGAAACCAGTCTCGAAGAGTTCGATAAGATGTATGTCTTCTGTGATATTGGCCATATTAAAAGGCTGAATGGCTGGACAGACGACCAGGTGAGCGGTTTTGAGATATTCATTGATGATTTCGACCGGCTCGACGAGATGACGCTTGCAGTAAGGAACCAGGTGGGATACAGACTCCTGGAGGAAGAAACCAAATTCAAGGTAACCAACATTAGGTTAAGATACCCCCAGATTTTCGACTGGCTCAATTTCCAGGACATGAACGTCTTCATCATCATTACTCTTATGCTTCTTGTTGCAGGGTTCAACATGATCTCGGGACTTCTGATCATCATACTCGAAAAGACCAATATGATAGGAGTCTTCAAGGCTCTCGGATCGGATAACGGAACCATAAGGAAGATTTTCCTTTATCAGGCCGGCTGGCTTATTGCCAAAGGATTGCTGTGGGGGAATATCATCGGTCTGGGGCTTGCCTTTCTTCAGCTTAAAACAGGGATTATATCACTCGATCCCAGTTCCTACTATATCAAGACAGTTCCCGTAAACCTGGAAATGTCCCATATACTTATGCTCAACACAGGGACAATGATTATTATTATCCTTATGTTGCTCGTACCCTCACAGCTGATAAGCCGGATAACGCCTGTAAAGGCTATCAGGTACGATTAGTTACCGGATCAGAATTTCTCGTAAATCACCATCTCCTCTAAAGGCTTACGCTTTGCTGAATGTCTGTTGATGTCGGCGCTATCGTCAGGATAGCCCAGAGGGAGTATTACAACAGGTTCAACCATGGAGGGAAGGTTCAGGGCTTTAACCAGACCATGCCTGTCGAAATTGCATACCCAGCATGTTGCCAGTCCTGCACTGGTCGCAGCAAGGGTAATATGGTCGGCCGCTATTGCAGCATCTATATCCGCCGAATCCTTGCCATCGCTTCTTTTCCACGAGCATGAATGATCGGAACAAACGACGATGCACAGAGGAGCCGTACGAAACCAATCGCGCGAATAGCACGATCGTACATTTTCGAGATTGCTGTCTCTGACCACCACAAAAAAGACCGGCTGATAGTTGACAGCCGAAGGTGCTATCCTTCCAGCATCAAGAACATAGTTCAGTTTCTCATCCTCAACGATCTGTTCTTTATACTTTCGTGAGGAATAACGCGATTTTGCCAGTTGATTGAAGTCCATGACAAATAATATTTGATATGTAATACGTCCAACTTCGCTTATGCCGGGCAAAAAGCTGAATACTATTACCGTGAGAAACCATTGCCCGAATTATATGTCAGCGATTCCCCGTTCTCGGGAAGAATGTTCCTGTAATGCTCGTAACGTTCGAGAATCTGGCTGACAAAAGCAACCGATTCCTTCCCCTTGAAATAACCAAACTTAACCACGCTGTCGTTATAATACTTCGGCTCGGCCTTTTTCAACACCCACACAGCAACGCTGCCATCCCAAACCTGAGGATCCATGCCATTTTTTCCGGCAAGTCTCATGGCATCAAGTATATGCCCGGGTCCGGCATTATACGCCGCAAGTATAAATTTAGTCCTTTCTTTTTCATCGGCAATCTTCGAATCAAAGATTTCATGAAGCCAATCGATGAATTTTACTCCCGCCCTTATGTTCAACTCCGGTGAAGCTGTAACATCAATACCGAAATGCTTGCCTGTTTCGGGCATTACCTGCATGAGCCCGTAGGCTCCCACTCTTGACACCACATCAGGGATAAACCTCGATTCCTGGCAGATGAGCGACGCAAGCAGACGCCAGTCCCAGCCTATCTTCTCACTGTAAGTCTTTATAAGGTTGTCCCACTGAGATACTTTTCCGGACCTGAGAGAGTAATTGTCGCTCTTTAAAAATGTAACCGGGTTGGTGTTTCTGAAATATTTTGAGTACAGTATGGCGAAAGTCTGAGTCTCCCTGAATGTCTTTATCCACTGGTTGAGCTCATTTTCAAGCTGGCCGGAATTACTTTTACGGATTGCCCAGGCAAGGTTCTGATGACTGCTCAGTGTGGTTTTTATATCGATATCCGGAAAACGGGTTGAATTTACCAATGCAATGTTCTGGTCGCAGACGGCAAATTCAATTTCGCCCTTACTGACCAGATCAATCAGACCTTCAGCCTCGAAAGGGACCTCAATGATTGTCATCGGTTCTACTGCCTCTACAGATAATGCATTAAGGTATTCGGCATGAGAAGAACCTTTCTGGACGTAAACGGTCAGATGCGAAAGTTCAAGCGGATTGCGGACAAGCTTTTCTTCAAGTTCTGCAGTTGTGAGAGATCTCCATCTGTTGGGTTTCCTCTGAACAAGGATCATCCTGGTGCTGTCTAAAGATTCGGTAAATCTGATGTCTCTGCTGCGCGATGGAGTTACCGTCAGACCCATGGCCAGAAGATCGACCTGCCCTGTTTGAAGCATGGCAAAAGCATCTTCCACGCTGTTCCCGGTATGTATCTCAAGATCAATCCCAAGGTGATCGGAGAACGCTTTCAGAAGTTCATAGTGAAACCCCATGGGCTCACCTTTATACAGAAAATAATTGGCTGAGTTAAAATCAGTGATGACTATAAGCCTTCCTCTTGCCCTGATTGAATCAAGATCAAATAGTTCTGAATTGTTTAGGATTTCTCCGGCCGGGTTTTTGGAACAGGAAAGGAAAAGGGTCCCGATTATGGCAAGTAAAACAAATAATCTCTTTATCAAAAAACGAATTTTAAATTAATCAATTCTTTATTTCCGGACACAAAGATAATAAAAAAATATCAATCATAAAAAGTCCATGCCAGGCCATACCTGAACATCCTGACATTCATGGGGTATGAGGGAATCATGAAGTAATCGTAACCGGTGAATCCTGCATTGACATGGTCGAGCATCAGAAATATTCTTGTCCGGCGGATCTTCAGATTCATAAAGACATTAACGAACGGATAATTACCGGTTTCCACCCTGTTCTGCATATAGAACCTTCCGGTTGCCGGCATATAGGAATAAGCATTGTACGGGGTATGGTACAACACCTCGGCTCCCACCTGCATGTTTAGCTGTCCGTTTGTCTGTCTGAAGTTGAAAAGATGTTCAAAAAAGCCGGTTGCCCTGGCGGTGGCCAGAGGCAGATCGAGAACATCCGGATTGCTTGACTGCTGAAAAAGAAGATCAGTTGTGAGATGGAATTTCCACGCCCTGAGATCCTTATTGGCATACACCGACACAACCGACAGGCCGCCTCCATGCTGCGCCGGCATTGCCAGCGTATCGAAGCTGGTATAATTGTCTATCAAGGCATAATTGAACCTAAGTTCCATCTTCCTGGCCGGATAGGAGAAACTCGTACCGACATCGATCCGGAACTCCTTGTCCATGCTCTTTATCCATTCAAAATGGTTCCCTCCCCATTGTTCATACCAGAAAGAAGGCTGGCGGTTGGCGATAGCCCCGTTTATCCTCCATGATGCCAGACCTTTTTTGAAGCTGAACGACTTCGAGATCACCCCGTCGAGGTTGAAATCGCCAAAGCGGTATCCACTGAGAAAAAGCTCGCCGGTCGCCATCCAGTAGAACTTGTCTCCGATATTGTTGTAAAGCCTTCCGACAAGCACGTTATTATGTTTGTGCCATACAGCAGTATCAGCAAGCAGGGTATCGTGGGTGGGCACTATCTGACTGTATTTTACAAGTTCATTCCTTATCCCCACTCCGCCCGCAAGCCTGAACTTGCTGTTCTCATCCGTTGTAAAATCAAAACGAACGGTGTTTTTAATCGTCCTGGCAGAAAGGGAATCGAAGGTGCGGGTATTACTAATGTAAACAGAGTCATAGAACCCCGAAGCAGGATTACTGTCTTCATAGGTTCTCCTGTTGCCGTCTACGGCAAGAATATGCGAGAATGATCCGCTGAGCCAGAACGGTTTGGCTGACACCCCTGTACTGTCTGTGGAAACAGATCCTTTCTTTCCGAGTGTGTAACGTTGAACCAGCATCAGGTTGCTGTTTCTCAAAAAACTTCTGGCATCGCTGAGCCCGCCCAGGTTTACCTCCACATTTTCGGGATCAAGCGTTTCAAGCTGACTAACATCACTTATTCCTCCGTTCTCGTAGGTTGCCATGTTATTCAGCCCGTATGCAAAATATGCCTTGTAATTGTCGCCCCTGTATGAACCGTTCAGGGTGAAGTTCTTGTCGCTGGACCGCTGGTAGGAGTACTGCCCAAGGTTATATACTATATCGTAAACAAGCGCCAGGTTGAGTTTTCTGTTAACATTCTGGGAGTGCCTTATCCTGAATGTCTGTTCGGCCTGGTCGCGGGGACCGGCGTAAGTCCAGACAAATTCTGTAAAGGGAACCTGAGTGTTCATGAAAAGGTATCTCTCCGGCTGGTACATCAGAGGATAGAAGTTGCTGCTCAGGTACTTGTCGGGATCAGTGACTCTGTCGAAAAAATTCAGCTGGTAAAACGGAAGGCCATAGCTCCCGGGGTAAGCATTGAAGGGTGAATATTTGTCGGCCAGACGGTAATGATTGAAAAGGGAGAAAGTTGTGTCGAAAGGAACCTTAACCTCTTCGGTCAGATCGGGGGAGAGTCTCCACATTTCTATTGTCCTGTGCCTGATTGTATCCTGAGCCCCGGCATAGAAAACGGGATACAGGCAGGTTATCAGTAATATTGCAAAGGTTCGCCTCATCAGCCGCAAATATATGAAAATTATGCAAGCAGGATGGTGCGGAGCGCAACTTCAAACATCAATCAACATTATCGTTGAGATATGCATTGTTATCTCTGAGAACCGGTCCCTGACCGTCGGCAAGCTCTTCGAGGGTAAACTTGGAAACCTTGATGTCGTTTTCCTTGTCTTTGGGCGAAAGCACCATATTACGCCTGACATAAGCCGGAACATCCTCAAATGCTTCAATATTGTCCTTAATTATCTTATTGGAGAGCCCTTCCTTTTTGAAGAAGTTTTGCATATGCTTTACCTTCTGGAGGGTCGATTTCTGATTTTCCCTCTCTTCAATAATTTCGGATTCTCTTTTGCTGCGTACCTGCGTCAGTTCTTCCATTGTCTCAGGATCGAAATGGAGCCTTCCCTGCTTTTCCTCCTCGAAATCAGACGATTCCTGGTGCGTGGATTTCTGCACTACAGAAAAAGTGTTTTCTCCCCTGTCGGGAATGATATGCGGAGGAACCGGATGGAGCTCTGCCAGAAGCTCAACCTTCCTGGGCTTCAGCTTTTTATAGGGTGTCAGAATGCTGTTCGACGGGAATCCCGTTGCAATGACAGTGACACTGATCTCCTTGCCAAGGCTCTCGTCCTGTGACAGTCCCCTTATGATAAGTGCATCTTCCGAAGAAGCTTCATACATGTAATCAGTGATCTGACCGAGTTCATCCATAGTAAGCTCGTTCTCCCCTTTGCCCGATGCTATATTTACGAGTATACTCCTTGCGCCTGTGATGTCATTTGAATTCAGAAGTGGTGAGGAAAGAGCGTTTTCTATTGCAGTACGGGCCCTGTCTTCGCCTGAAGCCAGACCCATTCCCATTATTGCAACACCCGACTCCTTCATCACGGTTTCAACATCAGCGAAGTCAACGTTGATATAACCGGCTACCGTTATAATTTCGGCTATCCCCTTAACTGCTGTTGCCAGAATATCATCGGCCTTGGCAAATGCTGCCGACACACCGAGATCACCATATATCTCGCGGAGTTTCTCATTGTTTATGACAAGAAGTGAATCCACATGCTCTCCAAGGTGGCTGATGCCTTCGATAGCATAGTTGATCCTCACCTTTCCTTCCGATTTGAAAGGTATTGTAACCACTGCCACGGTAAGATATCCTGCGTCCCTGCAAGCTTTTGCGATTACGGGAATAGCCCCCGTGCCGGTGCCTCCTCCCATTCCGGTGGTCAGAAACACCATTTTGGTATTGCCTCCGATGGCATCCATCACCTCGCCTATGTTCTCCATGGCAGCCTGGCGTCCAACCTCCGGCTTGCTTCCTGCACCCCGGCCTTCGGTAATAGAGGCACCAAGCTGGACTTTAACGGGCACCTGGCTTTTTGCCAGAGCCTGATGGTCGGTGTTGCAAACCACAAAATTGACATCCTTGATGCCTTTGTCGAACATGTGGTTAACTGCATTGTTGCCGCCGCCACCTATTCCGACAACCTTTATTATGGATGACCTCTCAACCGGAAGGTCAAAACTTATCAAATCATCTTCCATGGTTTCTTTTTTTTATTTTTAATGAACAGCATTTTCCATTCGGCCAAACCAAAGGTCAGTTTATTGTCTGATCTTCCACCTCAAACATCCTGGTGATCATCTGCTTTATTTTTTCAGTTATCGGAACCCTGTCGTGCATTACCGGCTCAGGCGCTTCTGCTTCCTCCGGGGCCTCAACCTGTATGCTTTCAGTCTTCCCGGTGACAGGCTTTCTGGTTTTTACAAAATCTTCCTTGCTACCGGCTTCGAACGATTTCTTGTATGTTTCCAGGTGGTCGATGCCCCTCAGAATAAGTCCGACAGCCGTTGCGTACATCGGCTGGTTAATTTCATCCTTTCCCTTGCCCGCAAGATGCTCATTGGGATAGCCAATCCTGACATCCATAGCAGTACGGAAATTCATTAGCTGGGAAAGGTGTTTCAGCATCGCCCCTCCTCCGGTTATTACAATTCCGGCTGCCAGCTTGTCGGCATAACCCGAATTCTGTATCTCGAAATTAATAATCTCAATTATCTCCTCCATCCTCGACTGTATGATTCCGGCAAGGCTTCTGAAGGATATCTCCTTCGGGTTCCTGCCGCTGATGCCAGGGATTGCCACAACCTTGTCTTCAGGTGCGATATCTCTGAGTGCAGAGCCATATTGGATCTTAAGCTGCTCGGCATGCCTTTCGAGTATTGCACAACCTTCCTTGATATCTTTTGTGATCACATTACCGCCGAACGGTATTACCGCAGTATGTCTTATGATGTTGTCGTAATAAACTGCAAGGTCGGTTGTACCACCGCCGATATCGACCAGAACAACACCGGCTTCCTTCTCATCTTCAGTAAGCACCGCATCGGCTGATGCCAGTGGTTCAAGGATAAGATCCTTGAGTTTCAGGTCGGCCCTCTGAACACATCTCTCGATGTTCTTGGCAGCAGCGACCCGGCCTATGACAATATGAAAGTTGGCCTCCAGCTGATGACCGCAGATACCGATTGGATTCTTGATTCCCGGTTCATTGTCGATAATGAAAACCTGTGGAATCACATGAATTATCTCCTCCCCCATCTCCACATGTATCTTGTACATGTCTTCGATAAGCTTGAAGACTTCTTCCTTCTTTATTTCGTCGTCGAAGTCGTCACGCATCCTTGAGCCGCGGGTCTTGATGCTTCTGATGTGCTGACCCGCAATGCCTACAAAGACCTCATGAAAAACAACTCCGGTTGTTTTCTGAACATCGTCGACAGTTGCCTGAATAGCATTGACAGTCTCTTCAATATTCTGAACAACTCCTCTCCTGACGCCCGTTGAAGGAGCCTTGCTTATTCCGAGAATCTCAATTTTGCCGTTCTCGTTTTTTTTACCGACAATGGCCACAATCTTTGTTGTTCCAATGTCGATTGCTGCTACATACTGTTCCTTTTTGCTCATAGTCTGATATATGGATTATTCTTTATCTTCTTTTGCATACTATCTGATCCTTGTAAGCAAGACTGATAGACTTATATTTGTCCCAGCCGACCTCGGGCAGGACTTTGTCGTAAAACACCCTGAGGTATTTGAGCTTCTTCTCAAATTCACCCGGGCTGCCGAGATGGATCACATGATTGCCGACTCTCGGTATCAGGTCAATCTCGTCATGCCTGTCAACAAAAATCTGATCGATCTGAGCCGACCAGAAATCATCCCTGTTTATATAATCAACCAGATAAAAGACATCCTTCAGTATTGAATTCTTTATGCTGGTATCCAGGACGCTTATTCCGTTAAGCATTGCCTGGCTAATATTTACATTCCCTCCTACGATATGGAGCCTGGGTGTGTACAGGTTCCTTCTTCTTATCACCACACCTTCGTCGTCGATATAATAATCGCCTCCGTTTAAGGCCATAACCCTCATGATCGGTGTGCGCTGGTCGCCTACAATATGAAGCACACCATCAATCGAAATGAAGACCTCGGCCGTTTTGAGCTCCCTGTATCCGCTCATTGTCTCCTCAATCTCCTCAATATTGATATCCTTCACCGTCTTTCCCACAGGATTCCCATTCTTATTCAGGATGGTGTTCCGGATATCCCTTTCGGTGACGAAATGATAGTCGGCTGAATCCACTATTGTTATCTCTATCTTACTGCAAAGCTTTGTATTATGCCAGTGAGAATGCCAGACCGGCGCTATAACCAGGTATAACGACGGAATAAGCAATAATATCCTCAATGCCTTTTTCATTTCATTCTGCTGTTCAGAAGTTTCTCCTCTATCGGCGCAACGAGTTTATCTATATCTCCGGCGCCTATTGTTACCAGAACATCAATTTTGCCTGGATCAAGTATACCGGGGATATCCTCTGGGTTCATCATCTTCCTGCCATGCGATTTCATTCTTGAAAAGATCAATTTCCGAATCAACTCCGGGGATCGGTTTTTCCCTTGCAGGATAAACAGGAAGAAGGATTGCCTCGTCCAGTTCATCGAGAATCCGTGCAAATCCGTCGGCGTGATCGCGGGTGCGCGAAAAAAGATGAGGTTGGAATATGCCTGTGATTTTTCTTCCTCCGAAGTACTCCCTGATATTGGTGATACATGCCCTGATCTCCTCGGGATGATGGGCATAATCGTCGATATATGCCAGGCCCGGAAGATCTATCCTGATGTCGAATCTTCTCCTTACTCCCATGAACCGGGTTACGGCCTGCCTGATTTCATCCATACTGACTCCGCAATTCAGAGCCAGGGCAACAGCTGCGGTAAGATTCTCAATGTTGACCATGCCGGGGAAGGTGAATTCAAGATCCTCCAGAACACCGCCGGGAGTGTGCAGATTGAATATGTAAGTGCTACCCGACCGTCTTATTCCGTAGTACCTGTAATCGGCTTCCGGTTCTGAGCCGTAGGTGTACCTGCTTACTCCTGCCGGTATTTCAATACTGTCCCTTATCCTGTAGTTAACAAAAAGCAACCCCTGCTTCCTGATTTTTGAGCAAAACTCATTATAGGCATTTATCATCGACTGATGGTCGCCGTAAATGTCGAGGTGGTCCGGGTCGACCGAGGTAACAACAGCCATCAGAGGACTGAGCCTGTGAAAAGACCTGTCAAACTCGTCAGCCTCCATCACTATATACCTGCCTCCTCCGGTAAGCAGGTTTGATCCGTAGTTCTTTGATATGCCTCCAAGAAAGGCAGTGCAATCGACATGCGACTGCTTAAGAAGATGCGCCGTCATTGTCGAGACTGTTGTCTTGCCATGAGTGCCTGCAATTGCAAGGGTATCGCCCGATGAAGATATCTCACCGAGTATTTCCGATCGCTTGTAAATCCGGTAACGGTTCTTGCGGAAGAATGAAATGATATGATTCTCGGACGGAATTGCAGGAGTATAGACCACAATCACCCTGTCCCTGAAACGGACCTCGCTGAACAGGGGAGGAACCTTCTTCAGGGAATCATCATAGGTTATCAAGCATCCCTTTTCAGCAAGATCCCGGGTAATAGACGATTCAGACCTGTCGTAACCGCCGGTCAGAAACCCCTCCCGTTCATAATAAAGTGCTAGCGCGCTCATGCCGATTCCTCCGATACCGACAAAATAGATCCCGTCTATGGTTCTCAGGTCGATCATCCTTCAGTGAGTTTGATTACTTCCCGGGCTATACGGATATCTGCATCCCGTTCGGCCATCTTTATAATATTTCCTGATAATGTACTTCTCCTCCCATCGTCAGAAACAAGATTCAGTACCTCAGGCACAAGCAGTTTACCGGCTTCGGAGTCAGGAACAACAATCGCCGCTTCCTTTGCCGCGAGCGCCATGGCGTTTTTTGTCTGGTGATCCTCGGCCACATTGGGAGAGGGAACCAGAATAACCGGTTTACCTACAAGGCACAATTCCGAAATAGTCCCGGCTCCTGCCCTTGAAATTATTACCGAGGCTGCCGCGAATGCAAGATCCATCCTTTCGATGAATGAATGGACCGATATCTTACCTCCCTGTTCCGGAACCAGCTTCCTGACATCATCATAGTAGTACCTGCCTGTCTGCCACAGCCACTGGCATTCGGAATTACTAAGAACATCCAGGTTCGCAGAAAGGCACCTGTTGATTGTTCCTGCTCCGAGCGAACCCCCAAGAACAAGGATAACCGGCAGTCCGGCGCTTAAACCGAAGAATTTCAGGGCTTCTTCCTTCTTTGCCTGCAGATCATCAAAGTTCTGGCGCACCGGATTTCCTGTAAGAATAATCTTTTCTGCAGGGAAGTATTTTTCCATGCCCTCGTATGCCACGCATATTGCAGAGGCTTTTTTAGCCAGAAGCCGGTTGGTTACACCGGCATAGCTGTTCTGTTCCTGGATCAGGAAGGGGATATTCATTCTGCCTGCCTGCCTCAGTACTGGTCCGCTGGCATAGCCTCCGACTCCGACTGCCGCATGAGGCCTGAATTCCTTCAGGGTCCTTCGTGCTATCCTGAGGCTTGCAATCAGTCTGAAAAATACCTGTATATTCCTAAGAATGTTTTTCCGGTTTATCCCGGCAACCGGAAGTCCGACTATCCTGAAACCGGCAGCCGGTACTTTTTCCATCTCCAGCTTGCCTTCGGCTCCAACAAAAAGCAATTCGATATCATGGTCAATCCGGCGCAGGGCATTGGCAATGGAAATAGCCGGGAACACATGGCCCCCTGTACCTCCACCGCTGATTATAACCCTTTTATGCTCCAGCCGGTTCATATATTCTTTCTCCTTCGTCAGTTTTTTCTTCCTCAGGTAATTCTTCCTTGCGAATCCTTGCATTTACCACCCTGCTGACACTTAAGATGGCTCCGATAGAGAAGCTCATCACAAGCGCCGAGGTCCTGCCCCAGCTAACCATCGGCAGGGTCTGGCCTGTTACAGGGAACAGACCTACTGCAACCATCATGTTTATCATTGCCTGGACGGTTATCATGACCACCAGGCCAATCACCAGATAGGCAGGAAAAGCGGCATCGCATTTCCTCACAATGGTTATCCCCCGGAATAGCAAGACCATATAGGCCAGTATCAGAGGCAATGCACCGAAAAGCAGACCATATTCCTCAATTATAATTGCGAAAATGAAGTCGGAGTTCGACTGCGGCAGCATGTTGCGCTGGGTGCTTCCTCCAGGTGCCTTGCCGAATAATCCGCCTGTCGATATGGCAATTTTAGCCTGATTCGACTGGTAGTTCGCATCGTCATCCACTTTGCTCGAGAAGTGGGATTGAATCCTTCTCTCCCATGTCTTAACCCTGTTATCATCCGATACAAGCATTAGAACCCCTGCCATAATCGCAATACCAACAATTGCCATTCCGACATAAGCCAGCAGATACTTAATGGGAACTCGTCCGATGAACATGATTATCATACTGATGCCGAACACCATAACCGCTGTCGAAAGGTTCTCGGGCATGATGAGTCCGCAGACGACTGCAACCGGGACCATCATGTATCTGGTCACGAGCATGAAATCGGTAAGCTTGTCCTTAAACTGACCCAGAACCCTTGCCAGATATATCACGAGAGCCAGCTTGGCTATATCGGACGACTGTATCCTCCCGACACCCGGAATGTATATGGCCCTGACGGCATCATTGATCCTGTCGCCGATCACAAAAGTAAGCGCCAGCAAAGCAATTGAAAAAAGCAGAAGCAATCCCGAAAGTCTGTAGTATATCCTGTAAGGCAGATAGTGAACGATCACTATTATTCCCAGGCTCAGGGCAAGGATAATTAACTGGCTTCTCAGAAAGTAGGATGTATTTCCGCCGTGCCGGAGATAGGCGACACTCACTGAAGAGCTGTAGACGGCCAGCAGTGAGTAGATCATAAAGACCACCACCAGCGCCCAGATTACTCTGTCGCCCTTGAATGTTTTTGTGAGCCAGCCTTGCTGCATTATTATCAGTTAATTTAAAGATTCCTCACGGCTTGCTTGAACTGCCGGCCCCTGTCCTCATAATTATTGAAAAGGTCGAAGCTTGCACACGCCGGCGACAGAAGAACAGTCTGCCCTTTCCGGGCCAGGTAGTACGACGACCTGACGGCCTCAACCATTGAGGATGTCTCAACAATCGTAGGCACAATATCCCTGAATGACTCTATTATCTTTTTGTTGTCCTTGCCCAGGCAGACAATAGCCTTCACCTTCTGCTTCACCACCGGGAAAAGCTCGGAATAATCATTCCCCTTGTCGATACCTCCTGCAATCCATACCACATCGGTCTCCATGCATTCCAGGGCGTACCATGTCGAATTGACATTGGTGCCCTTTGAATCATTTATAAAGTTGATCCCGCAGACAGTGATCACCGGTTCGAGCCGGTGCTCAACTCCCTGAAAATCAGAAAGACTCTCCCGGATAGTCTCTTTCCTGATCGTCAGAACTTTGCCTGCAATAGCCGCTGCCATTGAGTTGAATAGGTTGTGACGGCCCTTTAGTGCCAGATCGTGAATGGTCATAAGGTTGGTTTTAGTATGGTAATCAATAATCAGTTCGTCGTTCTCAATCCAGGCTGCCATATTCTCCGTCGAATCAGCCGAAAAAGGAAGGAGGGTCATTCCGTACTTTTTTGCAGCCAGCTCTTTTCTGATAATGGGATCATCAGCCCAGTAAATGAAGAAATCGGATTTACCCTGGTTCCTGGTTATCCTGAATTTGGAATCAATGTAGTTCTGCAGGTTATGGTCGTACCTGTCGAGGTGATCGGGTGTGATGTTCATCAAGATTGCGATGTCAGCCCTGAAATCATACATCCCGTCCAGCTGGAAACTGCTCAGTTCGATAACATAATAGTCAAAGCCTCCTTCAGCCACCGCCATGGCAAAACTGTTGCCAACATTACCAGTCATTGCAGCGTTTTTGCCCTCTTTTCTGAGGATATGATATATCAGGTTCGTAACAGTGGTTTTACCGTTACTTCCCGTCACACAGATCTTTATACCTTCCGCATACCTGCCGGCAAATTCAATTTCCGAAATCACCGGTATGTCCTTTTCCCGAAGCTTAAGAATGAGCGGGGCGTCATCATGGATGCCGGGGCTCTTGATAACCTCACCGGCAGAGTAGATCTCCCTTTCAGTATGTTTGCCTTCCTCCCATCGAATCTGGTTCTCCTCAAGCAATTGCCTGTACTTTTCCTTCACCTCTCCTATATCGGATACAAAAACATCGAAGCCCTTCTTCTTCGCCAGAATTGCAGAGCCTGTCCCGCTCTCGCCCGCACCTAGTATAACAATCTTCTTCATTCCCTTTATCTGATCTTAAGAGTCACTATGCTTATCACAGCAAGTATTATCGCAACAATCCAGAACCTGGTGACAATCTTTGGTTCAGGATATCCTTTCTTCTGATAATGGTGATGGAGAGGCGCCATAAGAAATATCCGGCGTCCCGTTCCGTATTTCTTCCTGGTCCGCCTGAAATGCGAAACCTGAATTACAACCGACAGATTTTCAACAAGAAATATCCCGCACAATATCGGAATCAACAGCTCTTTTCTAATTACAATTGCAAAAACCGCAATTATGCCGCCGAGGGCAAGACTTCCGGTATCTCCCATGAAAACCTGGGCAGGATATGAATTATACCACAGGAAGCCGATAGTGGCTCCGATAAATGCGGCAGCATATATCACAAGCTCGGCACTGCCTGGTATATACATTATATTCAAATAGTTGGCATAAATGGTATTACTCGAGACGTATGCGAGTATCCCCAGTGCTGTTCCTATTATCGCCGAAGTACCCGTAGCCAGTCCGTCAAGTCCGTCGGTGAGATTAGCTCCGTTGGAAACAGCTGTTACGATGAAAATTACTATAAGCACATATACAAGCCAGGTTGCAGGCTTTCTTACATCTTCGGGAATGAAAGCCACCAGCCATGCATAGTTGAATTCATTGTTCTTAACAAAGGGTATGGTGGTCTTGGTCGACTTATGCTCCATTGATACCTGGCCGTCGCCATAAAAAGGCCGGTCCTGGTCAAGCATTTCTATCCTTTCCCTTGGAGTGAGTTCCGAGACAGGTACTCTCTCCATGATGATCACATCCCTGCTGAAGTAAAAAGTAATACCAATAATTATTCCCAGAACGATCTGCCCCAGAAGCTTAGAACGTGCTGCCAGTCCTTCCTTATTCTTTTTGAATACCTTTATATAATCGTCGATAAAGCCTATAAAACCAAGCCACACTGTTGTGAGGATCATCAGAAGGATATAGATATTGTCGAGCCGTGCAAAGAGAAGGACAGGTATCAGTATGCTTGCCAGAATTATAATACCGCCCATCGACGGGGTTCCCTTCTTCTGGTACTGGCCTTCGAGTCCGAGGTCCCTTACAACCTCCCCGACCTGCTTAACCTGGAGCCATGTGATTATTTTCTTCCCTATCAGCATCGAGATGAAAAGGGATGTGATAACTGCCAGGGCCGACCTGAATGATATGTAATTGAACATACCGGCTCCGGGCACATCAAGCTGATCGAGATATCTGAAAAGATAATAAAGCATACCTTATTTATTGTTTTTCAGCAGCAGGGCGGATTTGAGTTCCTCCCTGTCATCGAAATGATATTTCACACCGTTTATTTCCTGGTAATTTTCATGCCCCTTCCCTGCCACCAGCACAACGTCGCCCGGCCCGGCAAGCATCACCGCGGCTTTAATAGCCTCCCTCCGGTTAGTGATCCTCAGGACTTTCCTCCTCACTTCCGGGGTGATGCCAGCTTCCATGTCATCGAGAATCTTATCCGGATCTTCCGTCCGGGGATTGTCGGATGTCAGAATGACTTTTGAACTTCCTTCTGCGGTGATTGCCGCCATAAGCGGACGCTTGGTACGGTCTCTGTCTCCTCCGGCCCCAACCACAGTAATCAGCTCCCTGTCACCGGGCCTGATCCTGTTGATTGTTGTTATGACATTCTGAAGTGCATCGGGAGTGTGGGCATAATCGACAAGACAACTTATTTCTCCAGGTCCCTCAACAACTTCCAGTCGTCCCGGAACCGACTTCAGTTCACTCAGTATCCTGAGCACTTCCTCCTTTTCAGCACCAAGAATCACAGCAGCCGAATAGACTGCAAGAAGATTTGAAGCATTGTAGTCGCCGATAAAGCGTGTCCAGACATCTTCTCCCTGTATCCTGAGCTCCATCCCCGAAAAATCCTGTTCAAGGACCGTACACCGGAAATCAGCTTTTCCCCTGGTCGAAAAGGTATATCTGGCGGCCCGGCAATTCTGAATCATCACCTTCCCATTCCTGTCATCATTGTTTACCAGGGCAAAAGCTGAGGAAGGAAGGGAGTCAAAAAAGGTCTTCTTTGCATTGAGGTAGTTGTCGAATGTCTTATGATAATCAAGATGATCGTGGGTCAGATTGGTAAAGATTCCGCCTGCAAAATCCAATCCTGCAATCCTGTTCTGGTCAACTGCATGGCTGCTTACCTCCATGAAGGCATAATCACATCCGGCCTCAACCATAGCTGCAAGCGTCCTGTTCAGCTCAACCGGATCTGGTGTGGTGTGAGTGGCCGGAAGCTCAGTATTTCCTATATAATTACAAACGGTTGAAAAGAGTCCGCACTTGTAACCCAGCTTCGTGAACATCCGGTAAAGAAGGGTGGCTATCGTGGTTTTTCCGTTAGTGCCGGTTACGCCTGTAAGTTTAAGTGATGATGAGGGATTGCCATAAAACCCGGAAGCGACAACTCCAAGTGTCCTGGCGGAATTTTCAGTCTTTATCCAGCAAACTCCCGCCCCGGCATCTTCAGGAATTTTTTCACAAATAATTGCCTTTGCCCCTGCCTGAACTGCAGCGTCAATAAAATCGTGACCATCGCTTCTGGTTCCCCTGACCGCTACGAAGAGCGTTTCGGGACCAACATTGCGTGAATCGAACGATATATCACCGACCACTGTGCCGCTGTCGCCTGTGACAGACACTATCGCTGCATTCTCTATAAGATCTCTTACCCGTTTCATAACAGATCACATATTCATATCGAGTGAAACAACACTGCCCTCATACACCCTGGCTCCATGCTGGGGTGATTGCCTCAGGACCCTTCCCTTGCCGCTGTATTTCACCTTCAGCCCGGCATTTTCAATGAGATACACTGCATCTCTCAGACTCATTCCCCTGACATCCGGCACAAGGCCTTTTCTTACATCCAGACCAACAAGCCTGATTGTGTCGCCGCTTTCGCGGGTGGCCACCCAGTCTTCCTTTGAAGTCTTGCGGTATCTGACATCAAGTTCTCCAAGAACTTCGTTTATATCAGCCCTCAAACCATTGCCGGCCTCAGGAACCAGCCCTTTCATTTCTTTTTTCCTTTCAGGGTTATTTTCAGCCCTGTAATCGCGATAGAAAGTGGTTGCATAAACCTTGTCGGATATCTCCTTGAAGACCGATCCTGCAACAATATTTCCGTAGTAAACCCCGTTCGAAGGGGCATTCACGACGACAATGCATGAATAGAGAGGATTTTCGGCCGGGAAATAACCCACAAAGGAGGCCTGGTATGTAATCTTCCGGCGGTATCCCTGGTTATTCATCGCTATCTGCGCGGTACCGGTCTTGCCTGCTATCCTGTACTCAGGATTTTTCAGATTAATTGCTGTTCCTCTTTCGACAACACCTTCCATCATTGCCCTGGCTTTCCGGATAGTGCTTCGCGAAGCGATGGAATTTATTATGACTTCTGTTCCGAAACTCTTTACCACCGATCCGTTATCCAGGATAGCGGTAACAAACCTTGGCCGCATCATCTTCCCGTTATTTGCCACTGCATTGTAGAATGCAAGCGTCTGCAGGGGAGTCATCTGTACTTCGTAGCCATGCGACATCATAGGCAGGGAAAGCCCTGACCAGAACTTTTCGCCGGGATATCTTATAAGAGGTTTGCCCTCACCTTTTATCTGAACATCCAGAGGCTGGTTGAGTTTCATTGCATACAGCCTGTTGATAAAAGCCTTGGGATTATCCTTGTAGTTCTCATTGATTATGACGGATGTTCCCACGTTCGAAGAATATTCGAAAACCTCCTTCACGGTGATCTTTCCAAACCCGCCTTCTTTTGTATCCCTGATTATCTTATTGTAATATCTGATAGTGCCGTCGCCTGTATCAACAATATCGCCTGTATCAACAACTCCGTCCTCGATAGCAGCCATCAGGGCAGCCAGCTTAAAGGTGGATCCGGGTTCAGTGCTTTCGGCAATTGCATAGTTGTATGTTTCGTGATAGCTTCCGTCGTCAGCTCTTTCAAGGTTTGCTATTGCACGGACATCACCGGTGGAAACCTCCATAAGGACTGCACATCCATGATGGGCATTATGTCTTCGCAGCTGCTTTTCAAGGGCACTGGAAGCAACATCCTGAAGATCAACGTCGATGGTAGTCTGAATGTCATTACCATCCCTGGCCTCTATTCTCTCACCATTATTGACGGTGATCCAGTCACCGCCCGTAAGACGTTGTTTTACAACCATTCCGTTCTTCCCGGCAAGTTCCTTGTCGAACGACCCCTCAAGTCCCACACGGGTTCCTTCAGTTCCCTGGTTCAGGTAACCTATTGTCCTGGCTGCAAGTTCGTTATTCGGAAGTATCCTCCTGTTCTCAGGCTGGGCAACAAGCCCTCCCCGGAACTGGCCTTCCCTGAATATCGGGAGTTCCTTAATCTTTTTCAGGGTTGCATAATCAACCCTCTTCTGTATCAGAAAATAGCGGTCACCCCTCTTCCTTGCTGCTGTGATAACCGATTTCCATCCCGATGCCGACCTTACTCCAAGATATCTCGATAAGCCCTGGCATAAGCCGTCGATTCCATTTGTCCAGGTTGCCCCCGACATGCCGCTGCTCCTGGTATCCATATAAATGGAATAATAAGGTACAGAACTGGCAAGCAGCCGGCCGTCACGGGCCAGTATGTCGCCTCTGTTTGCCGGCATCTCGGCGGTCTTGAAAACATATTTCTCACTTAATTCCGACCATCTGCCTTTCTGGACATACTGCAGGACAAGAATCTGAACAATCAGGGCAACACCGCACAGTATCAAAACAAGGTAAACCACCCCGCTCCTGAATACTATTTCGTCCCTGACTGTCATCCTGTTCTCTATTTATCAGTTACAATTTTAAATGGAGGCGTCTTGAGCTCCTCCAGCCCAAGTCCCTTTTCACTTACCAGCCTGGAAACCTCCGACTGCCTGCTCACCGACATCAGTTGTGCCGAAGTGGAAAGGGCTTCCGCCTTAAGATCCTTTACCTCTCTGGCCAGACTGGCACTCTCGCGCGTTATCCTTTCTGCATGAAAGCGGTTGCCGATGTAAAAAGCCCCGAGAATAGTCAGAAAGATTATAAACCACAGGTTCTTGAGAACTATCACGTCGGAGAAGATAATCCCGCTCATCAGTTCTTTCATAAAACTACCGCTCCTGCCCTGTTTGGGCTTTTCCTCTTTCTGTTCGGAGTTATTCATATCTTTTCTGCAATCCTGAGCCTTGCGCTTCTGGCCCTCTTGTTGTCCTCAATCTCCAACTCATCCGGCACCGTGCCCTTCTTGTTAATTATCCTGAAAGGCGTAATCAGATTCCCGTAAAAATCCTTATTCTCCTCTCCCTCAAAATTTCCCGTCCTCATGAAGTTTTTAACTATCCTGTCCTCAAGGGAATGGTAGGTGATCACCACCAGGCGGCCATCCTTTTTAAGAACAGAAAGCGCCTGTTCAAGCATCTCCCTGAGGCATTCCATCTCGTGGTTCACGGCAATCCGCAAAGCCTGAAACACCCTTGCATAAAACTTATGCTCCTGCTTAAAAGGAGCCAGCTTCCCGATTGCACCGATCATATCGTTTACTGTTGCCAGCGGTTTCACCGCCCGTGCAGCGACAATCTCCCTCGCAATGCGCCTGGAGTTGATAAGCTCGCCGTAATCGTAAAATATCTTTGCCAGTTCCGTTTCACTCAGATTCTTCAAAAGAGCTGCCGCTGTCACTGAACCTTTCTTGTTCATCCTCATATCAAGGGAAACATCCTGGCGGAACGTAAAACCCCTTTCAGGCTCATCAAACTGATGAAATGAAACGCCCAGATCGGCAATGAGTCCGTCGATGTGTTCTATTCCATTGAATTTCAGGTTGTTTTGAAGAAACATGAAATTCTGATTTAGGAAAATGAGCCTTTTATCATCGGGAACATTGCGCTTTGCGTCCTCATCCTGGTCAAAAGCGATTAGTTTTCCTTTGCCCAGACGCTGGAGTATCTCCAGTGAATGACCTCCTCCCCCAAAGGTGACATCGACATATATACCTCCGGGTCGGATGTTCAGTCCCCTGATACTCTCCTCAAGCAATGCAGGTACATGGTAAAACATTAGTCCAAGGGCTCATTAGTACTTCCACCCAAAAGCTTTTCAGCCAGGTCGGCGAAATCTTCGGATGGCATTCCAATTGTTTCATAAACCGATGCCGGCCAAATCTCAATCCTTCCGTCCTGTCCGGCCAGAACAACATCCCTGTCGGCGCCGATCAGATCCATCAGTCTTCTGGGGATGAGCATCCTGTTGTTGTTGTCGAGAACAAGCTCGGCAGTCCCCTTGAAAAAGTTCCGCAGGAACATGTTGTGCTCACGGTTGTAGGGATTGATCTTCTTCCTGATCTTTTCGAGCTGCCTGTTCCAGTCGTCAATGGCATAGAGTACCAGGCAGTTCTCAAAAATGTCCTTCCTGACCACAAAGTGATCCTGTGCAGAGGCGGGCATCTGCTTCTTGAATGCTGCCGGAAGGATTATCCTTCCTTTGGCATCCACTTTGCACGGGTAATCACCAATAAAAGTGGCCATTATTCAATTCTCTCAATTAAAACGCTAAAATATGTAAAAATTATCCACTTTCCTCCACTTTACTCCACTATTTTTTATGAGATTGTTAATAACTTTCTCCGGATGCAGTAATGAAACGCTCATTTAATGGTTGTCTCATCACCTGAAAAATTTTCAAGAGAGGTTTTTTGACTGAATTAGCCGCCGGTTGCACCGGCGGTTATTCACATTAAACCGCTGCCGTGGCTTTTTCGTTAAACCGTTGTCGCGGTAAGCTGAGCAGGGATCATTTCAGGTAACCGGATTCAGTCGAATCTTTTTTATACTTTTGTTTAATAGATTCATGAACTTTACGGAATGGAAGACAGTCAAACAGCGGATGACATCCTTCAGGTCGATGTGGAGCAGATCCTTAATTCAAAGAATCCGTCGCTGAAGAAGGTGATCCCGGGTTTTCTGCTCAGGTACCTGAAGAAGATCGTTCACCAGGATGAGCTGAATGAATTCCTGCGGAAGGCCGGTAATCTGAAGGACGCTGAATTCATCGCTGCAGGACTGAAAGAATTCGACATAAGCTACAGGGTTACAGGAAGTGAAAACATTCCTGAAAAAGGCAGGTATATTTTCGTTTCAAACCACCCGCTGGGGGGGCTCGACGGACTGGTCTTCATCCACGAACTTTCGAAGTATTATCCGGAAATCAAATTCCCTGTAAATGATATTCTGATGAACATCAGGAATCTGTCGGGGATTTTTCTTCCGGTCAACAAGCACGGCGCCCAGGACAGGGAGGCAGCACGGGCAATCGAAAATGCATATGCATCCGACAGCCAGATCCTTTATTACCCTGCAGGATTATGTTCACGAAAAAAGAAAGGAGTCATCTGCGACCTCAGGTGGCATAAAAGTTTTATAGCCAAAGCCGTACAATATAAAAGAGATATTGTTCCGGCCTATTTCTCAGGCCGCAATTCCAATTTCTTCTACAACCTTTCCAATATCAGAACCTCTCTTGGAATCAAGGCCAACATCGAAATGCTTTATCTTGTCGACGAACTGTTCAGACAAAAGGGAAAGGCAATCGACCTGGTGTTCGGTGAACCTGTTCCTTGGCAGACCTTCGACAGGACTAAGACCGCTTCAGAATGGGCTGAATGGGTGAAAGAAAAATCATATCAGCTTCAATCCTTTATCTCCTGATAATCAAAGTATCAAAAAAAAATTTATTTTTGATTGGTTTTTTCATCAGTATATAATTTTTAAATTAATGGTCTGATGGAACCCACATGGTTGAAAATTATATATATCCATGTTTGTGTATTTGATACATGTGGGGTTCAGCATTACCTGAGAAACATCATAACAACAAGGACAAAATGAAACCAGTAGCTGAACCCCTTACGAGGGATCAGATTATTGCGGAACTCACACCCGATAAGCTGCTCCGGCGTACCAACAACGGAAATAATGAGGTGTATCTTTTTGATCACAGGAACTCACCGGCGCTTATGCATGAGATAGGAAGGGTGAGGGAGATCACATTCAGGCATGCGGGCGGCGGAACAGGAAAGGACATCGACCTGGATGAATTTGACACCGACCCTGAGGATCCGCAGAAACAGCTGATCGTGTGGGACCCCGATAACAAGGAGATGATAGGAGGATACCGGCTCTATTTTCCTCCGAAGGAATGCACAACATGCGACGTATCAAAACTTGCATCTTCAGCCTATTTTAACTTCTCGGATAAATTCCTGAAAAAATACTATCCTCACATGATGGAACTGGGCCGTTCCTTCGTACATCCTGATTACCAGTCAAGAGCCATGGGAAGGAAAAGCCTGTTTGCCCTTGATAACCTGTGGGACGGACTTGGAGCTATCATACTCGATAATCACCACCTGAAGTATCTTTTCGGCAAGGTAACCATGTACCCCCATTATAACCAGAAAGCCAGGGATATGATCCTTTATTTCCTGAAGAAGCATTTCGATGACCCAGACAATCTGGCAACACCTGTCGATCCGGTCAACATTGACATCAACAGGGAGGAAATGAAGAAGATTTTCAGGGGATGGCGATACAAAGACAACTACAAGATCCTTTCAAGGGAGGTGAGAAATTTAGGAGAGACGATTCCTCCCCTCATTAATGCCTACATGGGTCTGTCGCCGACAATGCGAACCTTCGGGACCTTCATAAACCACAAGTTCGGCGAAACTGAGGAGACCGGAATACTGATAACCCTGAGGGACATCTATGTGGAAAAGATCAACAGGCACCTGGCTTCATACAAGAACGACTACCTGATCACCTGGTTCTCCCAGGGAAATCAGTAAGCCCTCTCATTCCTGCCCTCGTAGTAATTTATAAATGACTGATTGGCCACCTTGTTGCCTCCGGGGGTGGGGTAATTACCCGTGAAATACCAGTCGCCGGTATGCCCGGGACAGGCCTCATGCAATCCTTCCACCGACTGGAATACAATTTCAACTCCTGCACGAATTTCATCTGATTTCAGAAGGTCAACAATCTTCTGCGAAATCACATCAGGGCAAAATGGCTTGTATATCTCCTTCACCAGGTTCTTTATTTCATCAATTGGCTTAAGTATCTCCTCTTTGGCTTCGCGGTACAACTCCTGCAAGAGCTGACCCCTGCCTGATTCGACCAGAAGCTCAACCGCAGCCCTGAAGGCTATCAGGTCGCCCAGTTTAGCCATATCGATGCCATAGCAGTCGGGATACCTTAACTGCGGAGATGAAGACACTATCACTATCTTCCTGGGATCAAGCCGGTCGAGGATCCTGATAATACTTTTTTTGAGTGTTGTGCCCCTTACTATTGAGTCGTCAATAACCACAAGGTTGTCGATGCCTCTTCTTACCACTCCATAGGTAACATCATAAACATGACCTACCAAATCATCCCTGCCGGCATCCTCAGTGATGAAAGTCCTGAGCTTCACATCCTTTACAGCAATTTTTTCTACTCTCGGCCTGCGGTTTATTATTTTCTCAAGCTCGTCACGTGTCAGATTATCCTTTTTTTCAATTATTGCGTCAAGCTTCGACTGGTTTATATAATCCTCAACACCCTTTATAAGTCCGTAAAATGCACTTTCAGCAGTATTCGGAATATAAGAGAAGACCGTGTTATCGATATCATAGCCGACAGCCTTCAGCACCCTGCCCGTGAGCAGTTCCCCGAGCTTTTTCCTTTCCCTGTAAATCGCCTTGTCGGTACCTCTCGAGAAATAGATCCTTTCAAAGGAACATTTCTGCGGTTCAACCTCATCCTTAAGCCTCTCCATCGAAACATCACCCGAAGCCCTCGCAATCAATGCGCAGGCCGGTGGCAGCTCTTTCACAAGGTCGGTACGGAGATTGAAAACAGTCTGTATTACAGGACGTTCTGAAGCTACTACAATAATATCATCGTCGACATAATAGAAAGCAGGCCTGATACCGGCAGGATCCCTCATCACAAAAGCATCACCGTGCCCCACGATTCCGGCCATCACATATCCTCCGTCCCAGTTGCGGCTTGCCTTGCTCAGCACGGTCGCCAGATCGAGGTTGCTCTCAATCAGCGGGGTTATCTCCCGCTTTGTATAACCCTGCTCCTTGAACAGCCTGAACACCCTTTCATTCTCCTCATCAAGCCTGTGCCCGACGTTTTCGAGAATTGTAACGGTATCAGAAAAATCGATGGGTGTCTGGCCGAGTTCCACAAGGCTTTTGAATATCTCACCAACATTTGTGAGATTGAAATTTCCGGCCATGACCAGACTTCGTGATTTCCAGTTGTTTTCACGGCTTACCGGATGCACGTAATCGATATTGTAATTGCCAAAAGTGCCGTAGCGCAGATGACCAAGGTACACATCGCACGCAAAAGGCACATTCAGCCTGATGAAGGACGGATCGGAAAACCTGTCAGGATTCTTCCTTTTAATGCTTATAATATCATCATAGATAAGATCGAAAATTTCCCTGATGGGATCAGGCTTGTTTGATCTCTGCCTGAAAATATACCTGTTCCCCGGATTGACATTCAGCTTAATTCCTGCGATTCCTGCACCATCCTGCCCCCTGTTATGCTGTTTTTCCATCATAAGGTACATCTTCTGGAGGCCCCAGTCCCACGACCCGTATTTTTCCTTATAGTACTCCAGCGGCTTTCGCAGTCTGAGAAACGCAATGCCGCATTCGTGCTTTATACTTTCACTCATGGCTGAAATTAATTCAGATCGGGGAAATTTATTATATCAGGTACCAGGATAGCGTCCGGAAATACTTTCCGGATCAGCATCAGATCTTTTGTGCCTTCTATTCTCGTCCTGTAATCGCCAACCCTTATCTTGTAATAACTGGGCCTGTCAAAAGTTGCATAGGACACTATATCCGGAAACTGGCCTATAAACTCGGCTCTTATCTTTCCTGATTCCTCCCTGGCATCCTTCTCCGAACTGTTGTATATCTGAATTCTGAAGCCCTCCATCCCGTTCATCCGCATATTATAAAGGATGTAACGGTTTATCAGCGTATCAATCCTTGGATCGTGATTAATAGTCAGTGTCCCTGACCAGAAGCGTTTATCATCATTGCGGAAAAGGTCGGCAGTCGAAGTGGTCTTCTGAGCCGCGCAGAAACCAGCTGAAAAAAGAAAAAGAAACAGTATTATTATCTTTCTGCCCATCATTGTGTTTTCATATCAGAGCTCATTCGCCTGCTCGTCGGTGATCTCCAGATTATGATACACGTTCTGCACATCATCATCATCCTCAAGTACCTCGATGAATCTCAAAACTTTTCTGGCCGATTCAAGATCGAGTGTCTTTGTGGTATTGGGGATTCTTTTCAGACCTGCATCTTCAGGCTCAATACCAAGTTCATTAAGCTTCTTGTTTACATTGCCGAAATCCTCCATGGCACATGTAATGGTGAGTCTATCATCATAATCTTCAAAGTCCTGTGCCCCCGCATCAATTAGCTCAAGTTCAATGTCTTCCTGCGCTATACCTTCCTTGCTGATGGTGAACACACCTTTCCTTTCAAAGAGAGAGCTCAGGGAACCGTTTGTCCCCAGCTTGCCCCCAAGCTTATTGAAGGTCGCCCTGACGGAAGCAACTGTACGGTTGTTGTTGTCGGTCAGGCATTCAGTAAACACTGCTATACCGCATGGACCATAACCTTCGAAAGTGGTTTCAACATAACTGTCAGCATCCGCCCCGGAAGCCTTCTTGATGGCCCTTTCGATATTATCCTTGGGCATGTTTGCTCCCTTGGCATTCTGGACCGCCAGCCTGAGCCTTGCATTTGTGTCAATGTCGCCGCCGCCTTCTCTGGCAGCAATCATTATTTCCTTAATGATCTTGGTGAAGATCTTTCCCCTTTTGGCATCATTTGCACCTTTCTTCCTCTTAATCGTCGACCATTTACTGTGACCTGACATATAAGTTGATTTTTAATTTCAGATGCAAAATTAAATAATTCTTTAATACATCATTCATTGTATGTACTTTTGCCGTCAAAATACGTGAGTAAAGGCGTAAAGGCGTGAAGGCGTGAAGGCGTGAAGGCGTGAAGGCGTGAAGGCGTGAAGGCGTGAAGGCAGTAAGGCAGTATGCCGCGTACCCCGTAGCCCTAACCAGCAACCGAGCCAGAGGAACCAGCAACTAGCAACAAAGAATGAGTAATAAGAAAGTATACATTGAGACCTACGGTTGCCAAATGAACGTTGCTGACAGTGAGGTGGTTATGTCAATTCTTTCGGATCACGGATATGCACATACAAGCGACATTAAGGATGCGGAGCTTATTCTGATCAACACCTGTTCAATAAGGGATAATGCCGAACAGAGGATATGGGGCAGGCTCAGTGCGATCGGGCATCTTAAGAAAAAGAACCCCGGAATAATTTTCGGACTTTTAGGATGTATGGCCGAAAGGCTGAAGGAAGAAGTAATGGAAAAGGAACTTCTGGTCGACCTTATTGCCGGACCTGATGCTTACCGCGACCTGCCTTCGCTGATCGGAGAAGTCGAGTCAGGCCATAAGGCAGTAAACGTATTGTTGTCGCGCGAAGAAACCTATGCTGACATCCCGCCTGTAAGGCTTGATAAAAACGGTGTCACATCATTCGTTTCGATTATGAGAGGCTGCAACAACATGTGCGCCTACTGCGTGGTGCCTTACGTTAGAGGAGCCGAAAGAAGCAGGGATCCTGAATCAATAATAAGTGAGGTGAAGGACCTCTGTGACAAAGGCTACAGAGAAGTGACCCTCCTCGGCCAAAACGTTGATTCTTATGGATATCTTACCGGAGATCATACAATTTCATTCCCGGAGCTACTCGAAAAAGTGGCTATGGTCGATCGCAGGATGAGAATCCGTTTTTCAACCTCCCACCCCAAGGATATTTCGGATGAACTTCTGCATACCATAGCGAAACACCCGAATATCTGCAGGCATATTCACCTGCCTGCCCAAAGCGGAAGCAGCCGCATCCTGAAACTGATGAACAGGGAGTACTCCCGCGAATGGTATATGGACCGGATCAGGGCCATCAGGTCAATTATACCTGATTGTGCAATTTCAACCGATATCATCACGGGTTTCTGCACCGAGACGGAAAAAGATCATCTCGAAACACTGTCGCTAATGGAGTGGGCCGGATACGATTTCGCCTATATGTTCAAGTACAGCGAGCGACCGGGAACTAAAGCCGCCCGTAAACTGAAGGATGATGTGCCCGACGATGTGAAGACAAGACGGCTGAATGAAATAATCTCTCTTCAGAATAAACTATCCTCCTTATCGAAGAAACAGGATGTTGGCAAGATTTTTGAGGTTCTGACAGAGGATATCTCAAAAAGATCAGCAAGCCATTTGTCGGGAAGGACATCACAGAACAAGGTGGCCGTGTTCCCGGGAGAAGGCCGACATACCGGAGAGTATGTCAATGTCAGGATTGACGGATGCACCCCCGCCACTCTTCTTGGGAAGATCATTTAACATTTATTAATTGTGATTTACTTAAATCGGGTTTAACTTGCAAAAAAATTAAAACCAGCATAAATGAGAACGAAGATTATATTCCTGATTATAATGGCGATGGTTTCCTTAAATGTCGCATCAGCACAGAAATCAGGGAAAAAAATGAAGATATCCGGTCACGTCGTTGACGGAACGCTGACTCCGGTTGCCAATGCGATCGTGATGATTGACGGCGAAAAAAGCAACATAGTGACAGATCAGAAAGGTCATTTCAAGATCAAGGTGAAACCGGGGAATACTAAAGTCGGGATATTCACGATGACCAACGGAATTCTTGAAGAGCCCCTCGACGGAAGGAAAACCATCAATTTCAAATTTGAGGGTTCAGTGCCTGTCCAGGTGGTGGAAACAGATCCCCTCGATGAAGCAGTTGATATAGGTTACGGATCGGTAAAGAAAAGAAGCATGACCGGAACAGTGAACAAAATTGACGGCACAAATCCCAAGTACGCTTCGTACAGGAATATATTCGACATGATCAGGGGAGAAGTGGCCGGAGTTCAGGTAATGGGAAACAGCATCAGGATCCAGGGAATAGGATCACTGACACTGAGCACAGAGCCGCTCTATGTGGTCGACGGCAATGTGGTAGGCTCCATCTCCGACATCCAGCCATATAATGTTAAATCGATAGAGATACTGAAAGGTGCGTCGGCGTCAATCTACGGATCGCGCGGAGCAAACGGAGTAATCCTTATAAAACTTATCGGATCGGGCGACTGATAAGGTTCCGGTCTGTCTATTCCTTCTTCCTTAAAATTATATTCAGTTCATCGAGCTGCTTATCCGATATTTCAGAGGGTGTGTCGAGCATGACATCCCGGCCCGAGTTGTTTTTTGGGAATGCAATGAAATCGCGGATGGAATCCTGCCCTCCAAACATTGCCACCCAACGGTCGAATCCGAATGCAACCCCGGCGTGAGGCGGAGCTCCGTATTTAAAAGCATTAAGGAGGAAGCCGAACTGCTCTTTTGCCTCCTCTTCAGTAAATCCCAGAACCTTGAACATCAGCTTCTGAACATCTTCGCTGTGGATCCTGACCGACCCCCCTCCAATCTCCACTCCATTGATTACAAGGTCGTAAGCATTTGCCCTTACCTTTCCCGGATCGGTCTCCATAAGCTTCAAATCTTCAGGATTCGGAGAGGTAAACGGGTGGTGCATGGCATAAAAACGCGATGTTTCCTCATCCCATTCGAGTAGCGGAAAATCAACTACCCAAAGAGGAGAAAATACATCCTTTCTTCTAAGGTTCAGCCTGTTGCCCATCTCCAGACGGAGTTCGGAAAGAGCAGTGAGAGTGTTCTTTCTGTCACCCGCCAGGATCAGAAGCAGATCGCCCGGCTGTGCATTTGCCTTCTCAACCCAAAGTTTGAGATCTTCAGCAGAATAGAACTTGTCGGCTGACGATTTCAATGAACCGTCGGCGCCATATTTCAGGTAAACAAGACCCTTCGCCCCTATCTGAGGCCTTCTTACAAATTCAGTGAGTTCGTCGGTCTGCTTCCTCGAATATTCAGAACACCCCGGGGCACAGATTCCTCCTATGTATTCTGCGCTGTCGAACACCCCGAAACCATGATCTTTTAATGTTGCGGTCAGATTGGTTATCTTCATTCCAAAGCGAAGATCAGGCTTGTCGGATCCGTAGTACTCCATGGCTTCAGCATAGGGAAGCCTTATAAAACGTTCGGGGATCTCTATTCCCTTTATTTTTTTGAAGAGATGCCGTGCCAGTCCCTCGAAAGTATCAAGAACATCATCTCTTTCTACAAACGACATCTCACAGTCGATCTGTGTGAATTCGGGCTGACGGTCAGCCCTCAGATCCTCATCCCTGAAACATTTCACAATCTGGAAATACCTGTCAAAACCTGCAACCATCAACAACTGCTTGAGTGTCTGGGGCGACTGTGGCAAGGCGTAAAAAGTTCCCGGATGCATCCTTGAAGGGACGACAAAGTCGCGGGCTCCCTCCGGTGTTGATTTGATAAGCACTGGTGTTTCAACCTCGACAAAACCGATAGAATCCATATAGGTACGGACCTCCCTGGCAACATTGTGCCTGAGTATGATATTGTTCTTAACACTTTGCCTGCGAAGATCGAGATAGCGGTATTTCATCCTGAGTTCTTCTCCCCCATCCGTATCCTCCTCAATTGTAAAGGGAGGTATTTCGCTGCGGTTGAGAACATTAAGTTCCTCAACCTCAATCTCTATCTCTCCGGTCGGTATTTTCAGGTTCTTATTGCTTCTCTCCCTGACCTTTCCGATGGCCTGGATGACAAATTCCCGTCCCAGCTTCCTTGCCTGTCCGCAAAGCACACTGTTCGCTTCCATATCAAATACGAGCTGTGTAATGCCGTACCTGTCGCGGAGATCGACAAAAGTCATCCCTCCGAGATCCCTCGATTTCTGCACCCATCCGCAAAGGGTGACATTATTTCCGGAATCAGCCAGTGATAGTTCTCCGCAAGTATGTGTTCTGTACATTTTTCTTGATATTAGGTCCGACAAAAATAAGAAAAAAACGGTTTGCCCCCGGCTTCATCATGAGTTACTCCCCGGCCCCCCTCCTCTGCAATTAATCAAAATTTCTTTTTAAATTTAGACCATATTCTGATTCTTCATGTTCGAGAACAAGGATGAACATTTCATGCACGCTGCAATTGACGAAGCTAAAAAAGCACTCGTCCGGCAGGAGGTTCCTATAGGCGCCGTGGTGGTTTGCGACAATATGATAGTTGCCCGGGCGCATAATCTTACGGAGACACTCAATGACCCCACCGCTCATGCCGAAATGCAGGCAATAACAGCTGCAACAAACTGGCTAGGAGGCAAATACCTTACAGGATGCACTGTCTACGTCACCATTGAACCATGCGCCATGTGTGCCGGTGCGCTGGGCTGGAGCCAGGCCGAAAGGCTGGTTTACGGGGCTTCTGATCCAAAAAAGGGTTACACCCTTGTAAAAGGGCAGCTTCTTCACCCTAAAACAAAGGTGCTGCCGGGAATTCTCGGGGTAGAATGCGGCAGTCTGCTTACTGATTTCTTCAGATCTATAAGATCCACCTGATAATAATTCCATCTTACTAAAATATATCAGCCATGAAGATAGACAACGGCAAATCGGTAATTAACCAGAAAATCCTGAAAAGAACGGTTATCATCCTCTACCTGGCCTTTCTGGTCTCTGTCCCTCGCCGCCAATATTATCAAATTCCCGCTACTGGGGATGACAAAAACCACCTGGTTTATACTGGCCACATTTATCTTCCTGATCATTATCCTGATCCCTATTGTGCTAAACTACCAGTTTATCTTTTTCTCCGACGAGGGGAACATGCTTGTATTCAGGTATTACAGCACCGGATTGATACCCGGAAACAAGAATTCGGTGGAAATAGAGAAGAAATCCTTTTCCGGATTCACCATCGATCTAAGTCTCTTCGGATTGATCCAGAGCATCACTCTTTACCAGAGAATGAAGGAAGGAGTTGCAAAATATCCTCCCATCCATATCAGCGCCCTGAAGCGGCGGGAAAGGGAGGAAATTATAAAAACACTTACTTCATATGCACCCAGGGTCAAAGGGAAAAAGAGATCATAGTATGAGTTAAATCATTTTTAATGAATAAAGTAGAGTTAAACTTTGAGACAAGAAATTTCGGTTAAATGCGGGAAAAAGGCACCAGGCTTCTGCCGGTTTGAAACAAAAAACCTCCAGTCGCTTATTGCCTCCTGTTAAAAAACGATTATTGATTAAAGACATTAACTTCTTTATTCCATATACAAAAAATCTAAAAAATATGAACGTAGATAAAATCATGAACAACCTCGAGAAAAAACACCCCGGGGAACAGGAATATTTGCAGGCCGTGAGGGAAGTGCTCGAGTCGATAGAGGAGGTTTACAATGAAAACCCGCAATTCGAATCAGCCAATATCATAGACCGGATTGTGGAACCCGACCGTGTCATCACCTTTAAGGTACCGTGGGTTGATGATGAGGGGAATGTGAAGGTTAACCTCGGCTACCGCGTTCAGTTCAACAATGCCATCGGACCCTACAAGGGAGGACTCCGCTTCCACCCCAGCGTCAATCTTTCAATCCTCAAATTCCTCGGTTTCGAACAGATATTCAAGAATGCACTTACCACCCTGCCTATGGGGGGCGGAAAAGGAGGATCTGATTTCGATCCGAAGGGTAAGTCAAATGCCGAGGTGATGAGATTCTGCCAGTCGTTCATGCTCGAACTCTGGAAATACATTGGTCCCGAAACTGACGTTCCCGCAGGTGACATTGGAGTGGGAGGCCGCGAGATAGGTTTTCTGTACGGTATGTACAAGAGGCTAAGGGGCGACCATACCGGCGTTCTAACAGGGAAGGGAAGCAACTGGGGCGGATCGCTGATAAGGCCTGAGGCAACAGGTTTCGGCGGCATCTACTTTGCCCAGGAAATGCTGAAAACCAGGAATGAAAAACTCGCAGGAAAGACAGTTTCGATCTCGGGCTTCGGAAACGTGGCATGGGGAGCAGCTCTAAAGGCAACAGAACTTGGAGCCAAAGTGGTAACCATCTCGGGTCCCGATGGCTATGTATATGATCCTGAAGGCATCTCAGGAAAGAAGATCGATTATCTGCTCGAACTCAGGGCATCCAATCAGGATATAGTCAAGCCTTATTCCTATGTTTTTGAAGGAGTTGAATTCCACGAAGGGAAACATCCGTGGGAGGTAAAAGTCGATATTGCACTCCCATGCGCAACCCAGAACGAACTTAATGGCGAAGATGCCAGAACCCTGATCAATAACGGAGTCCTAATGGTTGCCGAAGTTTCAAACATGGGCTGTACCCCTGAGGCTGTTGAAGAGTTCCAGAAAAACAACATCCTGTTTGCTCCCGGAAAGGCAGTAAATGCCGGCGGCGTAGCTACATCAGGTCTCGAAATGACCCAGAACTCCATGAAACTGAGATGGAACAGCCAGGAGGTCGACAGCCGTCTTCATGAAATCATGGTCAATATACACGTACAGTGCCTTAAACATGGGAAGAAACCCGACGGCTCGGTTGATTATGTCAAGGGAGCCAATATTGCAGGATTCCTTAAGGTGGCTAATTCGATGCTGGATATGGGGGTGATCTGAGGTTGGTATCCCCGACCGGGGGACTAACCCTCCCTTGAAAGGGAGGATTGGGCAGAAGAACTATATTATTGCTATTTTTTTTGAAGGACCCCTTCCTGAAGGAAGGGTTTTTTTTCATATATTAGCATGTCTCAATTGCTCGTGCTATGCCGGAAGTTTCTTTGAAGCATAAAATCGCTTTAAGCCTTATTCCACGTATCGGTGACATCAGTGCCCGTAAACTTGTGTCTCATTTCGGAAGCGTGGAAGCCATATTTGCGGAAACGTACCGGAATCTTGTGAAGATTCCCGGTATCGGATCGGGACTGGCCAAATACATCACCGACAGGTCCTATATTGAAGTCGCGGAAAAAGAGGAAGAATATGTTATAAAGCATAATATCAGGACCTTCTTCTATCTGGACAACGATTACCCTTTCAGGCTCAGGCAGTGCGATGACTCGCCGGTCATGTTCTTTTTCAAAGGCAGTTGCGACCTAAACAACGCCAAGATACTGAGCGTGGTTGGCACAAGAAATGCAACGTCACGAGGAAAGGAATTGTGCAACAACATAATAGGATCTCTTGCAGACAGGCATCCCGATCTGATAGTTGTGAGCGGACTGGCTTACGGGATCGACATTGCCGCCCACAAGGCAGCGCTGGCTCACAATCTTCAAACCATCGGGGTGCTCGGTCACGGATTCCTTACAATTTACCCGTCAATCCACAGATCGACAGCAGAAACCATGCTGAAAAAAGGAGGACTGCTTACCGATTTCGTCTCCGGCACCCTTCCCGAGAAAAATAACTTCATTAAAAGGAACAGGATAATTGCCGGGCTTTCAGATGCCACCCTGGTAATCGAATCGGGAAAGAAAGGAGGAGCCCTGATAACCGCAGACATAGCAAACTCATACAACCGGGATGTCTTTGCAGTTCCCGGAAGACCTGACGATCAGTGGTCGGCCGGGTGTAACGAACTGATCAAAAACAATAAAGCTGCCCTTGCAGAATCCGCTGAGGATATTGAAAATCTTCTGAGATGGAAGACCGACAAACCCAGTAAGCCTGTTCAGGCAACCCTCTTTTCAGAACTTAATGAATCGGAGCAAAAGATCTATGAGCTTATCAGCAAAGAGGGCGAACTTACTATCGATCAGATCTGCAGAACCCTGGATATCCCTATCAGCAAGCTATCATCCCAATTGCTTCAGATGGAGTTCAGGGGACTGGTAAAGTGTTTCCCGGGTAATGTTTACAGAAGTTGAAAAGGGAAAACCCTGAACCTTTTACCCCCGACCCGAAAGCTTTTACCCCCAACCCCCCAAGGGGGGCTAAGATCCTGTAATCATTAAATACCTTTCTTCCCATAGTTGCTACAAAGATTTCAACGCTCTTAAAGAAGGGGGGTTGGGGGTGAATTTATCCTGGGCGGTTTGGAGGTATGGCTCCAGGGAAGGTGATCAAAACAATAATCGATAGATTTCAAATTTTAAACTTAACCTTACTGATAATAAGAAATTATTATTTTTCTCAGATAGCTTATTTAATATTCCATGGTTTTTCTAATTTTAGAATCCTAATTTCATATTATATCTTTGAAAAATGGATGCAAGAGTACAACAGTTCATGGCTTTGATCAAAGCCAAAAACCCTGGTGAGAATGAGTTTCATCAGGCCGTTCAGGAAGTTTCGGAGTCACTGATTCCGTTCATCGAAGAAAATCCTAAATACAAGCATGCAAAGATACTTGAGAGAATCGCGGAACCCGAGCGTACAGTAATTTTCAGGGTTCCCTGGCTCGACGACAAGGGAGATGTCCAGATTAACAGGGGATTCAGGATAGAGATGAACAGTGCAATCGGTCCGTACAAGGGAGGCCTGAGGTTTCATCCCACCGTCAATCTTGGCATCCTTAAATTCCTTGCCTTCGAGCAGGTTTTCAAAAACAGTCTTACAACCCTTCCCATGGGAGGTGCAAAAGGAGGCTCAGACTTTGATCCCAAAGGAAAATCCGACAATGAGGTTATGAAATTCTGCCAGAGCTTTATGACAGAGCTTTTCAGGCATATTGGTCCCGAAACCGATGTACCTGCAGGCGATATAGGAGTCGGAGGCCGCGAAATCGGTTACCTGTTCGGCCAGTACAAACGACTTAAAAATGAGTTCTCAGGGGTTCTTACAGGAAAAGGAATCGAATGGGGAGGCTCACTGATCCGTCCGGAGGCAACCGGCTACGGTGCAACATATTTTGCCCAGGAGATGCTGGCAACAAGGGGAGAGTCGCTTAAGGGCAAGACTGTTTGCATTTCAGGATCGGGCAATGTGGCACAGTTTGCAGTTGAAAAGGTTACCGAACTGGGAGGCAAAGTGATAACACTGTCCGACTCCAACGGGTTCATCTGGGATCCAAAAGGAATAGACCGGGAAAAGCTTAATTTTATAATGGACCTGAAGAATATAAAACGCGGAAGGATAAAAGAATATGCCGTGAAATATGGTGTCGAGTATTTCGAGGACAAGAGGCCGTGGATAATCAAATGCGATATCGCCATGCCCAATGCCACACAGAACGAGATCAACAGGGAAGAAGCTGAAACACTTGTAAAAAACGGCTGTATGTGTGTGGTTGAAGGTGCCAACATGCCCTCAACGATTGAAGCTGTCGAAGTATTCCTCAAGGCAGGAATTCTGTACGGTCCCGGAAAAGCAGCAAATGCCGGAGGAGTTGCAACATCGGGGCTGGAGATGACTCAGAACTCAATGCGGCTTCCATGGTCGCGCGAGGAAGTGGATGAAAGACTCCGGATCATCATGAAGAATATACACAGTACCTGTGTCAGATACGGTAAACAGGATGACGGATTCGTAAACTATGTAAAAGGAGCCAATATAGGAGGATTTGTGAAAGTGGCTAATGCAATGGTGGCACAGGGCGTTGTTTGATGCAGCTTATTGATACACATACTCACATTTATTTACCTGAATTCGACAACGACAGGGATGAAGCAATAGAAAGAGCTGTTAAGGCAGGTGTTGTAAAAATGCTGATGCCGAACATCGACTCCTCATCTATCGACCTTATGCTGGCTGCAGAAACCCGTTATCCGGGTATCTGCCACCCGATGATTGGATTGCATCCCACATCAGTTTCCGGAAATTACCTGAAAGAGCTTGAAGCAATCGGGGAAGCAGCCTCTTCAGGGAAGTTTGTTGCCATCGGCGAGATCGGGATAGATCTATACTGGGATAAAACACACCTTAAGGAACAAATTACTGTTTTCAAGCGGCAGGTTGCCCTGGCAATCTCCTCGTCACTGCCTGTCGTGATCCATTCACGCGATTCCTTTCCCTGAAGTATTTGAAGCGCTTGAAGAATTCAAGGGATCAGGCTTAAAGGGTGTCTTTCATGCATTTACAGGCACTCCGGATGATGCCGTTAAAGCCATTTCCATGGACTTCAAGCTTGGCATCGGAGGCATTGTAACCTTCAGAAATACCGACCTCCCCGTCATAGTTAAGAAGGCCGGTCCCCAAAATATAATACTCGAAACCGATTCACCATATCTTGCACCTGTGCCACATCGTGGGAAAAGAAACGAGAGTTCTTATCTTTGTCTTGTGAATGACAGGGTAGCTGAGATCCTTGGGATTACCCGGGAGGAGTCAGCTTCATTCACATATACGAACTCAGTTCAACTTTTCGGACTATAAAACAGAGTGTATGGCAGGCAAGAATGAGACATCGATCCTTCTGATTTACACGGGAGGAACAATCGGAATGGTCCATGATCCGGTAACAGGTTCCCTGGTGCCGATCGACTTCAAACAGGTAACCACCCACGTTCCCGAACTGTCAAAGTTCGGTTTCGATATTGAGGCTGTCTCATTTAATCCCGTGAAGGACTCATCGAATATCGATCCCTCAATCTGGATTAAACTGGGCGAGATTATCGAAGAGAACTATGACAGTTTCGATGGCTTTGTGGTTCTCCACGGTACCGACACAATGGCCTATACCGCGTCAGCGCTGAGTTTCATGCTTGATAATCTGAGAAAACCGGTTATTCTGACCGGATCGCAGCTGCCGATAGGTCTTCTCAGGACTGATGGCAGGGAAAATCTGATTACTGCGATCGAAATCGCTGCTGCCAGGGAAAGCGGACTGGCGCTGGTTCCGGAAGTCAGCATATTTTTCGACAACAAGCTCACCCGCGGGAACCGCACCAGGAAATACAGCGCCGAGCATTTTGACGTGTTCAAATCGCCGAATTATCCACCGCTGGTGCAGGTGGGGATTCACGTGAAATACAACACCAATCTGATCAGGTATTCCGATCCCGACAAGGATCTGGTTGTCAGGAAATCATTCGACAGCAATGTGGCCATCCTGAAGATTTTCCCGGGCATCAGTCGTAATCTTGTCAATGCCATAACGCACACCGAAGGTCTGAGAGGGTTGATCATCGAGACATTCGGATCGGGCAATGCGCCGACTTATCCATGGTTTCTAGAAGAACTGAAATCCTTCATCGAAAGGGGCGGGATCATCTTCAATGTTACCCAGTGTCATGGAGGAAGCGTGGAAATGGGAGTTTATGAGACGAGCCGGGAAATGCTTGCAGCCGGCGTTATCAGCGGAAGGGATATTACATCTGAAGCCGCAATCACCAAGCTGATGCATCTGTTGGGGGTCTGCAGGTCCCGGGAAGATGTCGTGAAGTGTCTGAGCCGGTCGCTGGCAGGGGAGATTTCGTAGACAATTTATTACAACCATCTCCATGGTGTGGTACGCGGTACGCGGTACGGGGTACGCGGCGGCACATAGCCTATCGCCTATAATACATATTACATATTACGCCTGCCAACTGTCTACTAGTGGTTGCTGGTTGCCGGTTTAAAAATATTTTGTAAATTGCGCCGCTATTTTTCCGGAGAGATGCAGGAGTGGTTTAACTGGCACGCCTGGAAAGCGTGTGTACCTCAAAAGGGTACCGGGGGTTCGAATCCCCCTCTCTCCGCAAAGCCAAAATACCTCCCTTCCGTATGGAAGGGATTTTTATTTTCAGACAATCAGACCATGCTCGCATGAGTCCTGATTGTCTGAAAATAAAAAGACTTACGAGGAAACGAGTAAGGAGGTATTTTGGCTTTCAGCCTCCCCCCAGGGGATCATGGGCTTAGCCCATAATCCTTTTCCCTGCCTCGCATGAGTGAGAGCGGATTAAAAACGATAATCGATTTGCTCCGCAAATTGGGAGTAATTTGGAGTTGCTGGGATCCCCCCAAAGGGATCACCGCAGGTAATCCCCCAGGGGATCACGGGCGCAACCAATAATCCTGTATGTATCATCCTAAAAGGGTTAACAATTTTTCTATCCAACTTGTTTACCCCCAACCCCCCAAGGGGGGCTTAAGAACCTGTATTTCAAGCCATTCTGACGAATCAGACTGACCGCTGATCGCTGATAGCTGACAGCTTTTCCAAATCCACACGAATTTTTATCGTAAAACAATATCCCGGTTATTGTTTTACGACAAATTTTTTACCTGAAACGATATGTTTCTGAAGACCGGAGACGGAAGACAGAAGACAGAAGACCGAAGTCCGTTCTGCCAGTTCTGCCGGTTTATGCCAGTCTTTTCATCTTCGAAACTCTGCGGGATTTCAATCTGCGGAAATCTGCGAGAAACTTCTTTATGAGTCATGTAATACAGGCGACATGCGATGTTAGGGCGTTAAGGCATGACGGCTTTAAGGCGTGAAGGTGACGAAGAGACACAGGGACTTAGGGACAAAGTGACTTAGAGACAGGACACTCTGCGTAACTCTGCGTTTTTCATCTGCGCAACTCTGCGAGAAAAAAAATCGCTGGATTTCCTTGCTTCCATTTCCCTTTTTTCATAATTTAGTAGTGTCTCGTTGCTAATGTTTTATGATCCCAAATCTTTCAGGCAGGTTAAGACCTGTTATTCATTGGGCATCTATGCTTTGGAAGCCGGTTTTGTCAGTATGGCTCTGGTTATTTGCTTGCCCTTTCTTATTCGGCCAGGTCTGCTCACTAAGCTCGGAACATACTGATGTTGAATGCTTCGGGGAATCTACGGGTACTATAGATATCACAGTGACAGGAGGTGTTGAACCCTATCATTTTTTTTGGACAGGTCCGGGATCATTTACAAGTACAAACCAGGACCTGACAGGGCTTGGTGCGGGATCCTATTCGGTAACTGTGACTGATGCCGGCAGCATTTGCAACAATACTGCGACAATCCTAGTCGGACAGCCGGAGCACCCGATGGAATTCAGTGTTCAACCCCTCAACCAGACCGACTGTTACGGAAACACAGTCGAATTTTCATCTGCAGTTGACGGATTTGTCGGGCCGGTAAACTACCAGTGGCAATCGAGACCGCCGGAAGGTGAATTCAATGACATCCCCGGTGAAGTATCACCTGATCTGGTGGTCCATGACATCGGCGTTAGCGGACTGAACATTCACGGTACAGAATACCGCATTATTGCATCTGACCATTGCACTTCAATTATCTCTGAACCGGCACTGCTTGAGATCAACTCGGTCACCGGACTATCGGGATCCGTCAACCTCACAATTTGCAGCGGGGGCGGCACTTCGTATGAAGTCTCCACCCGTGGAAATGTTACAGGTTATCAGTGGTCGTTCAACGACGGCACAGGATGGCAGCTAATAAACGATGGCAGCATATTTTCCGGAACCACCACCCAGTTACTGACCATATCAGATGCAACTCCTTCACAAACTGGAGGTTACAGAGTATCTGTCATTTTTAGTACCCTTAATCAGCCCGAAGGTTATCCTGAATGTGTGGTCACGACACATACCCGAAACCGGAATCTGATAGTACTGCCTCCGGTGATGCCGCCTGTAATTTCTTCAGATCAGACAATCTGTTTCGGTGAAACTCCCGCTTCGCTAAGTGCAACTTCATCATCAGGCGGGTCCGGACCACCTTATTCATATCAGTGGCAGATCAGTTCTGATAATGTAACCTGGAGTGATATGACCGGAGAACAGAGTCTTACATACTCCCCTCCCCTCCTCCTGACAACAACATGGTACAGAATAGCTGTAACTGATGAGGGTCCGATGAACTGCGGAACTAATTACAGTTATCCTGCCGCAATTGTAGTCAATCCCCTGCCTGCAACATCAGCCATATACCATCACTAAATTTATTTAACAATGAAAACAAACGCTGCATTTTTAAAATCTATCCTGCTGATAATTCTGTCAGCCAGCTCTTTGGGTGTCTGGGCTCAGCCCAGTACCACCGATCCGGATCATGCCTGCATTAACTCTACGGAAGACTACTGGGTTATTGACACACCCGGATCGACCTATAACTGGGTACTCTCAGGAGGCGGTACAATTACCCAGGGACAAGGGACCAGTGCTATCCGAATTAACTGGACGACGGTAGGAACTTTTAATTTATCAGTTACAGAGACACTGGCAAGCACTACCAATTGTGCTGGTACCCCGGTCACTCTGAACATAATCGTTGATCCGTTGCCGGTTCCCACAGCCACTGCCAACACTCCTTTCGCAGGAGGTGACCTGAACCTTATCGGGGGACCTGATGGGATGGCATCTTATGCCTGGACAGGACCAAACGGGTTCACTTCTTCTGTTCAGAATCCGGTTATTAACGGGGTAACAGATGCTGCTGCCGGAATTTACACCCTTACAGTAACCAATGCAGCCGGTTGTTCGGCATCCACGACTGTCAATGTTACCATCAATACTGTGGATCTTCCAACAGCTGTTGCTAATACTCCGTGCGTCGGGGGCGATCTTAACCTGATCGGAGGGCCTTCAGGGATGACAACATATTCCTGGACCGGACCCAACGGATTCACTTCTTCCGTTCAGAATCCGACAATCGCCGGAGTTACGGCGGCTGCTGCCGGAACATACACCCTGACAGTTACTAACTCAGGCGGAGGCACTGCATCGACTACGGTTGATGTGGTTATCAATCCGTTACCTGCTCCTGTCATTACCGGTCCCAATCCTGTTTGCCAGAGTACGGATGGCAGCACTGAAATCTACAGTACACCTGCAGACGCCGGAAGCACATTTAACTGGACTGTTGTTGGCGGCACACTCAGTGGACAGGGAACGAACCAGATTGCAGTTCTGTGGACGACGCCGGGTCCCGGGTCGGTAAGCGTAACCCAGACCATAATAAGCACCGGTTGCACAGCAACTGCAACGGTAGATATTACAGTTCAGCCAGCACCTGTAACAAGTGGAATCTACCATAATTAAAGATTTAAACAGGAGGTTTTTAATAAGGAGAATTACTTAAAGACTTCTTCTTGTGACTGTCTGAAAAGTTGAGGCCACCCCCCGATCCCCCAGGGGGGGCCTTTTCAACAGCCCCGGGAAGGATGATTGTGAAAGGCAAAACCGTTGCTTAAAAGGCATTTCTATATGATCGCCTTTGGCATAATGCAATTCATCTGCCTCAGGTCAGCCGGGCAGATGACAATGCCAGATCTTGTTTGTACGCGACAAACAAAACAATACTATGTTAATCCAGGTACGACTAACGGTTCAACTTATACATGGTGGATTAATGGCAGCATCGTGCCGGGACTTAGGACCAATGAGTTGGTCCAGACCTGGAATTCTCCAGGGATTTATTCTCTCGAAGTACAGGAAACCACAGCCAATGGTTGCCGGGGACAGAAAATATCAGGACTGGTAACCGTAAACCCGCAGCCTGAGATTCAGGTCAGCGTATCCGACACAGTGGTATGTGATGGGGAGAGTGTGTCCATATCCGTTGAGAATCCGACAGTCCTGATCTGGGGGAAATGGATGTATGATCTTAATGTCGAACCAGAGGCAGGGGTAACCGGCAATACCATAAATGGGACATACACCAGCCCGACCAACCTTAGTGAATCCCTGTCTAATGATGACAGTGAAATACATAAAATGGTCTACACGTTCATGCCATTCATTGTAAATGATATGGGTGTCCGGTGTTGTGAAGGAAAGGAAGCAAAAATAACGGTGTGGGTGTATCCCGGATTCAGATGCAGGGAAGGCTTCCTGGATATCCCGAATGCGTTTTCACCGAACGGAGACGGGATAAATGATGTGTGGAACATTATCGGCAAAGAGTTCTATCCCGATATTGAAGTAAGGGTATACAACAGATGGGGTCAGCTCATATGGCAGTCCGTGAAGGGATACCCTGTTCCATGGAACGGAAGAAGCAGAAATGAAGACCTGCCTGTCGACTCCTACCACTATGTGATTGAACTACATAATGATATGAAGCCTCTGATCGGAGATGTGACGATAGTCAGGTAGTGAGTTTGATTGTCGCTTTGCGAATGCAAATTATAACAGGCCTCTACATTAAAATTGACTTTTAATATTTACCACACTAACGCATCTTTTTTCTTTAATCAGGGTTAGAAAGATCAGGACTAACGGGGAAAAATCCAATCTGGGATGTGTTATTTTACCACGGATTTCTCGGAGAGCACGGGTTATGCACGGATGGTCTCAAATAATAACATCCGTGATTTTATCCGTGATCCCGATAGCCATCGGGACCGTGGGATCCGTGGTAAATATATACTGCAGGTTTAACCACTGTTTATGAAGAACCGGGCAATGCATGGTATCCCAGTCGCACAAGTTGTAAGAAGTCAGGAAAATGAAGGGGTGTAACATAATAAAAAAACGGGGACCAGCCCCGTTCACAATAACTAAAGGAAATCAGAACCTGTCAACCCAGTTGAATCTCTTGTCGACATCACCAAACTTGATCGCCACGGTGAGTTCGTGCGTCCCGTAAGTGGCTCTCTGTATCTTATTCAGAGTCCAGTCGAAAGAATACCCGAAACACATGCTTGTAAGCTTGACACGGCTGGTGAAATGCCTCATCCCGATATGTCCGATCAGGGCGCTTCCTGTCCTGTATGCCAGTCCGGCCCAGAAATCATTATTATAATTGTAGGTGAGCCCAAGATCAACCTGCGGCCGTACCTGCTCCGATACCTTCAAAAGCATGGAAGGCTGAAGTTCACTTCTCACGCCAACTTCAAAATTATAAGTCCCCTGGAAGTAGTAATGCCTGTCCATCCAGTAATTCCTGTAGGCCGCCTCTCCTATTTTCACATTCGCCCCAAAAAGCTGCTGGGCTGAAAAACCAAAAGAGAATTTTGGATCCAGGATATAGAGGCCGAAATCGGTATCCGGCACAAAAATCCCTCTTCGCAGCTCATTGTTCAGCCACGGTTCACTGGGATCGTCAAAATTTATATAATTCACATCGACCTTGAAATGATAACCGGTAATAGCAAGTCCAAGAGACAACTGCGTGTAGTCAGCGATCCAGGTATGATAGGCATAGGCCATCTGGAATCCTGTCCTCTGAATACGTCCGTTCCTGTCGCTGAAGACATAACCTCCGGCACCTACCTTACCCGGTGTTTTTGCCTTGTAAACAGTCCTGTTGAAAATATTCTGCTTCAGCTGATACGATCTTTTCAGTATCCTGGTCTGATAACTTACCGAGTATGTCCTGGGAGCGCCGTTATAACCGATCCACTGTTCACGGGCTGTAATGTTAATGCTGGTAAAACCATCCGTACCCGCAATGGCCGGATTTATAAGGAATTTATTATAAAGGTACTGGCTGTATATTGGCAACTGCTGTGCGGACGAAAGCTGATGCAGACAAAGGAGTATCGCTATGTAAGTTATCCTTTTCAAGATTCAGATAAAATGATCCGTCAATCTTATGTGAATCCTTTTTCTACTACTCTGATAAATGACTGCTCTTTTTGTTTGTGCAGGAACTGAAAATGCAGCTTACTACCAATCCTCAGGAAAGGAGGAGCAAAGATTTTTCCATATACTTACAAACATATATTTGTTGAAATATACTTATTTTTACAACTTCATACAACACATTCCCAGTTACTTTTGACAAACAATATTTACGCTTTGACCAATGCATTTTACCATCAATGACTCCCTCAATAACCCTTCATTTAGAAAGATGCGTGTACCAGGACATTATTGTCATACTTGTATTTGCTTACCATGTATACTACCGAAGAATCATTCTCTATCTGGTATTCCCATTCTCCGTTTGCATTGGGAACGGAATACATCCTCCTGAGGTAAATCCTTTCACCGGGAGTAAATTTGCATTCCTTCCCGAAAGCTGAGAGCTTGCCGAAAGAACTGAACTGGGTGGTCCGGATCCATAACAGGTGAGCATTTGCACAGTAATCCGGCGCCGTGTGCGAATAATCAACGAAATTTCCAATGTACCTCCTTGTCAGCGACACTCCGTCATCCAGGAGGTGAGAATGCGTCTTCAACTGAGTCGAACATGAGATGATCAGACAAAAAACCGGGAGACACAGAAATTTTTTCATTTGCGGTCGTCATTTTAATATTTGGAATTATTCACCTGGGTTTTGCCATCACTGGTTCACAGGCAGTAAATAATTCAATGTAATGTTACCGCTTTATATCTTGTTTGTCAATATATTACAAGATCACAAGACGACATCCGGATGCCACTTTTGTCATCGCTTGTCAACAGGATCAGGTTGATCATCCCTCAAAACAAACCGGTGGCTTTAAATCAGGGGCCACCGGTCAAAAAGCGATTGAGATTTATGAGTGATTAGAAATGGAAATGGAATCAGATCTATTTTTTATATTGATTATCAGTATCTTACCGCATCGAAGCCTTCGCTCTAAGCAATAGCCGGGTTTTGACAAGTCGTTGATGTTCTTTGATGAAAATTATGCAATCTGACCGATAATCAATGCCTTCCCGTTATCTGCCGATAAGACTTCTGACCAGGTTGAGATCAATTTTTGTCCCCGGATTGAATGAATCACTGTTCATATACGCCAGAATAGATCGCAACAGCTGCTTCGACGCAGGCCTGTCTTCCTTCATATCCTTCATATCTATACTGCACACCATCAGCTTTCCGTTTTCTGTCTTAGTCTCAAAAATGAGAGCAAGCTTTCTGTTCTCGAACCAGGTGTCGATAGGCTGGACAAGCGGCTTCAGTTCGGGCGGGAATCCGTCGATTATCATTGCCTGTGAATGTGATACCGGATCCCACCATTGCCAGTTGCTGTGGTATTCAGTCGGAAACTGTTCAAACACCGGATGTTCCGGATTGCAGAGTATCCCGAGTGTATGTGGCGCCTGATTGTTGGTCCATGCAGTATTCCAGAAGATGCTCGAGAAACCGATCTCAACATCAGCACCCATCTCTTTCGCCACTTTCCCGTAGTTTAGCAGCAAAACCGATCCGCCTTTCCTCAACTCTTCCGTACACCTGCTGTCGAGCCGGTCAGAAATAAGAACTTTCCCCGGATCTGGTTCATCTTCCTGCGGATATACCCAGATATCCCACCTGTTTTTTATCCCTGAGTCATCAACCGATACTTCCAGTGTCAATTTCTGAGGCTTCAGAATACCTGATGGATCAAATGTGAAAGTGCCGACAGGTATGCAATTCCCTAACCCAATAGTATCTTTTACGAATGCTTTCTGAAAGACTGTTTCTCCGTCAGAATTAATAAGCCTGCAAAGCACGCCTGATCCATAAAGGGCTCCCTTTCCGAAATTTGCAATCTCTATGTCTGCCTTAATCTCCTCATCGGAGGTAAAGATCATCCTGTCCATTCTGGCCAGCGGGACTATCTCACTGCAGAACATCCTGAACTCTTCGGGCGTTATATAGCCCTTGCTTCCGAAAAAAGGATTCAGTATTCCAACCAGTGCTGTTCCCTGACCGGGGAAGTCGTGCAGCTGAAGCATCTGGAAACCTGCATAACCAGGAGTTCTCAGAGCTGCTTCAATGTCAGCCTTGTAACATAATGCCTGAAGCTTGCCTGAAGCCATCAGAAAAGCCCCGGCCTGGTCACCCATCTTGTGTTCCTCAAGTGTCTCCCGGAATATCTCAAAGTTTGTCGGTTTCAGAACACCCTTATATAGTTCCATCTCACTGAAATCGGGATATACACACCATTGCCCGATCTCATGACCTACCGTCGGCACTTTATACTGTGATACATAATCCCTGAAGTCAAACCGTGTCTGCGGAGATTCCGAGTTGATTATGCTTTTCAATCCCTCGCCCCAGTGCTGGATCCTTGGATCGGACGGAAGGTTGTAATCGTTTTCAGGAATTATCGGCCAGCCTGCGGCCGATGTGTAAACACGGCGGTTGTCCTTTGCCCTCCAGTATGTTATAAGTTCGCCCAGGAACTTGTTCTGATTTCTTCCCGCCGGCTCATTGCCGTAAGCAAGCATGCAGAATGAAGGATGATTGCCATATTCCCTTATTATCCTGTCGCCCTCCTCATAAATGAATTTGTCAACCGGGCCTCCATCACCCACTGTAGTCCCCTGATTGGCCCATGAACCGCACTCAATATGAAAATAGATGCCAAGTTTATCAGCAGCGGCAAAGGCGGCCTCAGGCGGACAAAATGAATGGAACCTCACATGATTCAGCCCATACTCCCTGCAGGTGCCCAGAACTTTTTCCCATGACTCCTGATCCGCAGGTGGGTAGCCAGTGAGAGGAAAGATGCAGCATTCAGTCGTCCCTCTTAAAAAAACCGGTTGTCCGTTCACCTCAAATCTGGTTCCGTTCGTCCTGAAATCCCTGATGCCGAAATCAACCGATCTGCTGTCTATAACCTTCCCTTTTTCAGCAAGGTCAATTGTCATCCTGTACATATCCGGACTGAACTCGCTCCATAGCTTCTGATTGTGGATCTTATATTTGATTCTAACCTTATGCTCACCTTCCTTTGTTATAATGTTGGTGTTTATTTCAGGCAGCTGTTCATCTTTTGATGTATTGAATGTCCTCGCTCTCAGAAAAAGTTTCCCTTTAAAATCAACGTTTCCCGGATTCTTTATGTTTGCAACTACCTCGACTACTTTCTTGTCGCGATCAGGAAAAATGCCAATATCATTTATGTAGATCCCTGATGTAGCCATAAGTTTTATTTCACCGGTAATCCCGTTCCAGTTCGACTGGGTGTGATCGCTGATGCTGTGCGAATTGACTCCGATTGGAATAATTACACTGTTGTCTATCCTGACCGAAATGCGGTTTCGTCCGGCAACCAGCATACTGGTAATGTCATATTCATGGGGTGTGGAAAGACTGTTGCACGATCCTGCCTTTTTATCATTCACGAAGACAGTTGATTCCCAGTGACACCTTTCCATTGACAGGACGATGCGCTTCCCCTTCCATTCTTCCGGGATGCTGATCTCCTTCCGGTACCAGGCAGCCCCCTTGTAATACTTCACCGGTTTGAGCCAGAAAGGGATCTTGATATTGCCAGGCTGCCTGTACTTCTCATACCTGATGTCGGTAAAATACGACCTGTCGATGATATCCCCGGTCCAGGAGGTGTTCAGTGTCACTTCATAACCCTTCCCGTTTTCGGCCATGGAGCCCGGAAGACTAACAGTCTCTTCAAATTCCTGGTTTTGCCATTGCTGGTCAATACCAATATCGAGTGAGTCAATCCTGAATCCCCAGCTCCCTGCAAGTGATATTTCCTCGCGGATATCCATTTGCCGGCTTGTACATCCGGCAATAACCAGCATAAAAAACAGTATTTTCTTCATAACATAAAAAATTAAGAAGTTCTCGCAGATTTCCGCAGATTGAAATCCCGCAGATAAGCGCAGATTTTATCCGTTAAACGTCACTTATTCTCTCAGTCACTTCGTCTCTTTATGCCTTTATACCTTAACACCTTCATGCCTTCACGCCTTCACCTATTCTCCCCTTCTCCTCTTCTCCCCCTCATCTTCCTCACGCCTCACCCCTCACTCCTCATGCCCTTCTCTATCTCTTCCAGCGACCTCCCCTTTGTCTCCGGCAGTTTCTTGAAGATGAACCAGAAACCCAGAACACATATCAGTCCGTACAGCCAGAATGTACCTGATGCCTTAAGTGTCTTGTTCAGCAGTGGGAAGGTATAGGTCAGGATGAAGCAGGCCGACCAGAGGGCAAATGTTCCCACCGACATTGCAAATCCTCTAATCCGGTTTGGAAAGATCTCGGAAAGAAGGACCCAGGTCACGGGTGCCAGCGTCATGGCGTAGCATGCTATGGCTGAAACTACCATTATCAGCAGGGGCAGGCCCTGAATCTTCAGATAGTACATCAGACCTATTGTTGCATAAATACATGCCAGTCCTCCCGCGCCGAACAGCATCAGCGATTTTCTCCCCAGTCTGTCGACCGTGAACATCCCGATAAAGGTGAATGCCAGGTTCACGCTTCCCGTTATTACAATATTAAAAAGAGTCTCGGAGACGCTGTAACCTGCATCTGCAAACACCTCCTGCGCATAGTTGAATATCACGTTTATCCCGCACCACTGCTGAAAGACTGCCAGTACGATCCCCAGCACAAGCAGTTTGATTATCCCTTTCTCCCTGAGCGCTTTCCTTACCGGCTGCCCGGTCTCACCCTCAAGGCTGTTTTCTATCGAGACAAGTTCGGAACCGGCAAACCGAGGACCGCCGATCTTTTCAAGTATCCGCTGTGCAGTCTGCCTGCCCCTGCCGGTCTTAAGCAGCCACCTGGGACTCTCCGGGACAAACCACATAAGTAAGAAGAAGAGCACTGGCAGGGATAGAACATGCGTAGAACATCCACCTCCAGCCTGTCTGACCGTTCCACGATGCCAGTATGTCGGCAACTGTCGAATCAGCCGGTACCGGTCTGGCAATTCTCCAGTTTATTATCTGTGCCAGAAGAATACCGATCACGATTGTAAGCTGGTTGATCGAGACAAACGCACCCCTCACTTTTCCCGGAGTAACTTCAGCGATGTACATTGGAGACAGAGTCGATGCCAGACCGATCCCTATGCCGCCTGCCATCCTGAAGATTACAAACAATAAAAATGAAGATGCTCCCCCTGTCCCGAGAGAAGCCACAATGAATATCAGGGCTGCCAGAATAAGAAGACGTTTCCTCCCAAACCTGTCACTAAGCCATCCCGACAACACGGCGCCGGCCAGACACCCTATCAATGCACAGCTCATTGCCCATCCCTGCATTACAGGATTGCCGCTTATCCCGAAGTAAGGTTCATAAAATGGTTTTGCGCCTCCGATCACAACCCAGTCATATCCGAAAAGCAATCCTCCCATTGCTGAGATCAGACAGATGGACAGAAGATATTTCAGGTTATATTTTTGTGCTCCCATAAATAAAAAACAGCAAAATTAGACTGTTATAACAATGTTATAACGTCGTTATAACATTGTTATAACATATCTGATCAAGTGAAATAATAAGCTTTTGCAGCTCTCATCCCTTGTTTCTGTCATCATTTATCTTATCTCATCAAGGGCTTCAAGCATTGCAACCACATTCCCGAATGGAACATTTGCCTGAATGTTGTGAACCGTATTGAAAACAAAACCTCCGTTTTCGTTAAGTATCCCGACCTGCCTTTTTACCTGCTCCTTTACCTGCTGAGGAGTCCCGAAGGCGAACGCACCCTGGGTGTCGACGCCTCCTCCCCAGAAGACAATCCTGTCTCCAAACCTGTGTTTCAGCATTGCAGTATCCATCCCATCCGCATTGATCTGAACCGGGTTTATTATATCAAATCCCGCTTTTATAAAGAGATCCAGAAGCGATACTATCGATCCGCACGAATGCTTGAAAGTCTTCCATCCGGTGTTCTGATGGATCCAGTCATTCATCTTTTTGTAGTAAGGTACCCATAACCTGTCGAAAGCCTCGGGTGAACAAAATGTTGAATTCTGGGTACCGAAATCGGCTCCGCATATATAGACAACATCTATCCTGTTGCCCAGCACTCTGTAAAAATCCTTCAGGTTCTCGACTGCAATGTCCGTCTGCCTGTCAAATACCTCTCTCACCATATCTTCACGAATCAGTGTCGACATGTACCATTCGGCAACACCCCTTATTCCTTTCGGATTTTTCAGCTGAACTGCAGGAACCAGGGCAATATCCCCCAGAGCAGTTCCGCCAAGATTCGCAACCACTCCTTTGCCCGATCCCTCTGCCTGTTGTATCTGTTTCTCCCAGAATTCAAGATCATGGGCTGTTATCCTGCCGAATTCTTCAAGATTGTCCTCTGCATTCAAGGTTGAATCATCGACGGGCCCCTGGCGCTCTATTGCATCAAAGAAATATCCGGTCTTCGGCATCATTGCGCTCGGGGGCACTGAGGTGTCGCCTTCGGGATGGATCAACATATCCCCGTTTTCATTAAAAGTATAATTAAATTTCCCCGGAAGCAGCACTTCCTGTCCCCAGAAAGTCCTGTGCAGTTTCCAGTCGCGGTTCGGAATCCCGAACATGTTCTTTTCTCCTCCAAAGCCGATCACATCGACTTTCATAGCCTTAACCAGTTCCTCGTCAACTTCGCCAAGCATCTGATACGGTTCGATAATCTTAACCGGCTTCTTTTCAAGACCGAAATAGTCTCTTAGTTTTTCGACAACCACGGCATGAATGCCTGATACGGGGGCTGATCCAAAATCCACAACAACCCTTCCGGGCTGCCTGTGATTTACTGTTAACAGAAAATTTTCCCTTGATGTGTTTGACATGGCTTCAGGTTTTGCAGGGTTTAGGGTTTTTAAAGTTAAATTATTCCCGGGAAAATCAGCGGTACTCAAAAGGATTTTGTTATCTGCCGTTTTTTGCCTATCTTATTACGGATCAATTGCCGCCGGCAGCCTCAGTGAAACCTCCTGTGTATCTGAAGACAGCAAGCGGCTTTGAATCAGTCCAAACCGGTATAACCATGGAAACAGACATCCGCATACCCCGGCCCCTGCTCTTTAATCCGCTAAAACACTATCTTCCTTTTATAAAAAATTTCGCTGTCAGCAAGGCCATGCCAATAAATGATCCACGCCTGATTGAGCTTAAAAGGGAAATAAAGCATATCGGAACATGTGTAATGGATATTTACAAGGGCAGTCTGACACAGGAGACAATTTTTTCCGAGGTAACCGGCTACCTGGAAACTAATCACCTTATAGCACGGAACGATTTCATGGCGTGGACCGGAACCGGTTATAACGATTTCAGGATAATAACCCTGTCCGACACTTCCCGGTGGACACTAAAATATCACAATAACGAGACGAGGTACGTCCATATCTTCCCGGCCCGTTCAAGCCCACAGTCATTCCGGACAAAGGCCAACACCCTGAAATCAGCTATCCTTTATCTTATTGCCATCGGAAAGGATTACATCACCGACGACGATCTCAACGCTGCAAGGGCTTTGTCCGGATTATCGCCTATCGGAAATGTTGCAGATGCTGAAGCGGTTACGGAAATGATAGGGATTCTCAGAGACTCTTAATCTTGTTTTTGAAACATATGGAAAAAATCAACGAAAGGATTGAAATCATCCATGGCGATATCACCCTCAGGCAGACTGACGCTATTGTGAATGCCGCCAACAATTCCCTGCTGGGCGGAGGAGGGGTAGACGGTGCAATACACAGGGCAGCCGGACCCGGATTATTAAAGGAATGCATCAACCTCAATGGCTGTTATACAGGAGGAGCAAAAATCACCAATGGATATGATCTTCCTGCAAAATATGTCATTCATACAGTCGGACCCATCTGGTGGGGTGGTCAAAAAAACGAAAGAGAGCTCCTGGCGAACTGTTACAGAAACTCCCTCGCTATTGCCGTGGAGAAAAACCTGAAGACTATAGCCTTTCCCTCGATTAGCACGGGCGCTTACCGCTTCCCGATTGAAATGGCATCAGGTATTGCGCTGACTGAAATTTTTGATTTTTTGAAATCCGACAGCTCCTTAAACCGGGTTGAGATTGTCTGTTTTAGCCTGGAGGATTTCGAGGTATATAAAAGCAGGTTCCGGGAAATTTCAGATATGCTTTAACCATACCTGGAGTCATCTATTACCCATATTATCAACTAAACTAAAAAAGGATTCATCCGGCAGTAAAAAATAAGCCGCATAAAATATTTTTATTTTATTTTTACTCCTTGCAAATATCAGCCGATACATGACCGAAACAGAAAAAATAAAAAGTCTTGTTCTTGCTCCCTATATCGTAAAAGCTACCGCCCTGATAGGCAAACAGAGAGGCGTCGGAGGGAACCAGTTCCGGCACGCTATGGCAACCATGGCAATACTTCTCGATTACAAGTATTTCGATGACCATATCCTGCTTAAAGCATCAGTTATCCACGACCTCCTTGAAGATGTACCCGATACCAATGAATTCGAAATAAGAATTATCGACGGACAGGCTGATGATGTGCTGGCCCTGGTAAAAGAAGTTACCCGGCCCGATGACATGCCAAAGGAAGAGTATCTCAGGAAAATTCTTGAACATGGTTCCGTCAGGGCGAAAATCCTGAAATGTGCCGACAGGATATCAAATCTTACCGATCTGCATACCGACACCCACTCCTATAAAAAAATAAGTCAATATCTCGCTCAGACTGAAAAGTGGGTACTTCCCATGGCCGAACGGGTTAACTCTGACATGTTCAGGGAGTTGTCGGATCTGATTGTAAGCCGCAGGAGGTTTCTGAAAATCATGTCAGATTGGGAACCCGAAAAAGGGGAAGGTTCTGCAATCTGAATCAGGCATTACTCCTGAGGAAAACCATGTTTCTTTCGTGATCCCGGAGAGATTCGAACTCTCAACCAACAGAACCGGAATCTGTCATTCTATCCATTGAACTACGGGACCGTATTTCGTCCTCAAAAGTAAAACCATTGGAGCGGTTTTACAATTAAATGCCAAAGTTTTTCTATTTTCGCGTCCTGAACCCGGCAGGCTCTCAATCGATGGCCCTGCCAAACACCCACTTAGCAGAATGGACTACAATTTCAAGGAAATCGAAAAAAAATGGCAGGATCACTGGGAAAAGAACAACACTTTCAAGACTCCTGATGATCTTACTAATCCTAAAAAATGCTACATCCTCGACATGTTTCCCTACCCTTCCGGAGCAGGTCTTCACGTAGGTCACCCCGAAGGATACACTGCCACCGACATATATTCAAGATTCAAAAGGATGAAAGGATTCAACGTCCTTCACCCGATGGGATGGGATGCTTTCGGACTTCCCGCTGAACAGTATGCGATTCAGACAGGGACCCATCCTGCAGTTATAACAAACAAAAACTGCGACACTTTCAGAAGACAAATAAAGGGACTGGGGCTCAGCTACGACTGGGACAGGGAGATCAACACCACCGATCCGAAGTATTTCAAATGGACCCAGTGGATCTTCATCCAGCTCTTCAACACATGGTTTGATGAGAAACTCCAGAAGGGAAGACCTGTTAAGGAATTAACAATACCCGGGGAGATAAAGCTGCTGGGAGATAAGGAAATCAGGAAATACATCGACTCCAGACGGCTCGCCTACTACGAAAACGCACAGGTGTGGTATTGCCCCAGTTGCAGGATAGTGTGCGCAAATGAAGAGGTTCTCACCGACGGCTCACACGAGAAATGCGGCAACCAGGTTGAAAAGAAATACCTCAAGCAGTGGATGCTCAGAATTCCTCTGTATGCCGAACGACTACTGAAAGGCATAGATGACCTCAACTGGCCCGAGGGAATTAAGGAAATGCAGAGAAACTGGATCGGACGCTCGACGGGAGCAGAAGTCGACTTCCGCATCGAGGGCCTCGATGCTTACCTTACCGTATTCACAACCCGACCCGACACCCTGTTCGGAGCTACCTATATGGTAATAGCTCCTGAGCACCATCTCGCCGGACAGATAACCACCGGTAACCAGCGCGCACAGGTTGAGCAATATATAAAACTGTCGGCCCTTAAATCGGATCTCGACAGAACCGACCTGGCAAAGGAGAAAACCGGCGTTTTCACCGGAAGATATGCAATCAATCCTGTCAATAATACAAGGATCCCGGTATGGATGGCCGATTATGTGCTGACCGGCTATGGTACGGGAGCTATAATGGCCGTACCTGCCCACGATACAAGGGACTTCGAATTCGCAAAAAAATTCAATCTTCCTATTGTGTGTATCCAGGATCCCTATGTGACAGATGAAGAACAGAAGGCCAGAATATTGGCAGGCAATGAATGCTGGACCGAAGACGGCTTATATATCAACTCCTCCGATCCGGTTACGGGTATAAACATCAACGGACTGAACAAGGAAGCCGGAATCAGAAAGATAACCGAATGGCTCGAATCCCGGAACCTGGGCATGGCAAAGGTTAACTATAAGCTTCGCGACTGGCTCTTCAGCCGCCAGAGATACTGGGGAGAACCATTTCCCGTGATTCACTGGGAAGACGGCGAGATAACCGTTATTGACGAAAAGGAATTGCCCCTCGAACTTCCCGCGCTTGAAAAATATATCCCGGGAGAATCGGGCGAATCACCATTGGCAAATGCCGGAGACTGGCTGAATGTGGTCGATGAGAATGGCCGCAGGGGAAGAAGGGAAACCAATACCATGCCCCAGTGGGCAGGATCGTGCTGGTATTATCTGAGATTCATCGATCCGCACAACGACCAGGCAATATTCGACAGTGAGAAGGAAAAATACTGGATGCCCGTCGATCTTTACATAGGCGGCGCCGAACATGCGGTACTCCACCTTCTCTACAGCCGATTCTGGCATAAGGTCCTGAGCGACCTTGGCATTGTATCGACCGACGAACCTTACAGGAGGCTCTTCAACCAGGGAATGATCCTTGCATTCGCCTACGAAAATAAAACCGGAGCAAAAATTCCTGCCGATCAGGTCACTGAGAAGGATGGTAAATACTATTATACCGAAACCGGCGAAGAAGTAAGGCAGATAGTTGCCAAGATGTCGAAATCTCTTAAAAATGTAGTAAACCCTGACGATGTTACCGAAAGACACGGCGCCGACTCACTGAGACTGTACGAAATGTTTATGGGACCACTCGACGTGATGAAACCATGGGACGACAGGAACGTCAAGGGGGTGTTCAATTTCATTGGCAGAACGTACAGATTCTTCTCTGAGCCCGCGAATATCATAGACGGATCTGAGGACACCGAGATCCTTAAGGGACTTCACCGGACAATCAAAAAAGTTGAGGATGATATCGAGAACCTTAAATTCAACACCGCCATTTCCGAGATGATGATCTTCCTTAACCTGGTATATAAAAAAGGTAAGGTTACAAGGGATACAGCCCGCATCTTCACTCTTATATTATCCCCATTTGCCCCGCACCTTGGAGAGGAGCTCTGGCAGATCATGGGACACGAACTTAGTCTGGCCTATGAACCATGGCCTGTAGTGAACCCGGAATATCTCAAAGTAGATATAATCGAATATCCTGTATCATTCAACGGCAAAATGAGATTCAAAATCGAACTCCCCGCCGATATGGGCAAGGATGAAATTGAAAAAGCCGTCCTTGAGGATACAAGATCAGAGAAATGGACCGGCGGGGCCAAGCCCCTGAAGGTGGTTGTGGTTCCCGGCAAGATTGTGAATGTTGTAGTCAAACCCAGTTAAGTAATTTTTAAAATATGCCGTTTCGACCAAAAACAGTTATTTCGATACTATTAGTTTTCCTCCTGCTTTCATGTAAGGAATCTGTCAACGAGATCATTCCTTTTCAGCAGGCACCTCCGGCGGATTCCACTGCGGTACATGGAACAGGGGCGACAACCTTTATGTACGGAATACCTTCCGACTCGTTCGACCTGGTTAACGGCAGAATCAAAAGAAACGAACTGCTCTCAAACATCCTTCTCAGGTACGGAATCACAATGGAAGAAATTGAGAACGTGGTCAGAAATTCAGCCCCGGTGTTTGATGTGAGGAAGATAAGATCGGGCAACAATTATACGGTGTTCTGCAGAAAGGACAGTATTGCCCGGGCAGATTACTTTGTATATGAGCACGACCCGACAACATGCTATGTGTTCAGCTTCACTGATTCACTTAATATAACACCGTTCAGCAAAGAGGTAAAAAAAGTCATTAAATATGCAAGCGGGACAATAGAGACCTCTCTGTGGGATGCCATGATCCTTAACGGCATGCACCCGTCGCTTGCTACCGGACTATCGGAAATTTATGCCTGGAGCATTGATTTCTTCGGATTGCAGAAGGGAGACAGCTTCAAGGTGATTTATGAGGAGATGTCGATTGACGACAAGCCCCTGGGTATATCCAGGATTTACGGCGCATCCTTCACTGGATCCGGAACTACAATTCACGCCATCCCTTTCATTCAGGACAGTACCGAGAGTTTCTTCGACAGCCGGGGAAATTCACTTCGCAAGGCCTTCCTTAAAGCCCCCCTTCAGTATTCACGGGTGTCATCGCGATTTTCAGCCAGCAGGCTTCATCCCATTCTCAGAATCAGAAGACCTCATCACGGGATCGATTATGCTGCTCCTGTCGGAACCCCTGTCCATGCCGTGGGCGATGGCCGTGTTACGCAGGCAAGCTATGATAGCGGATCGGGAAGAATGGTCAAAATAGTCCATAACAGCGTTTATTCCACAGCTTACCTTCACCTGAGCAGGTTCGGAGCCGGGATTGCCCCGGGAGTCTATGTAAAGCAGGGAGATATTATTGGCTATGTGGGGAGTTCAGGACTTTCGACAGGCCCACATCTCGATTTCAGGTTTTATATGAACGGAAGCCCGGTCGATCCGCTTAAGGTCGAGGCACCACCGGTGGAACCCATATCTCCTGCCAATATGGCTGCATTCGATAAAACAAAAACAGTGGTGCTCAGTCTTCTTGAAACCTTTTAAGGCAGCTCAGGCAATTTGCATACAAGCTCTTCAATAACAACCGGGAAATGCTTGTATTCAAGAGCATGAACCCTGGCGGCCACATCGGCCGGGGTATCCCCTTCAAGAACCGGACAGACTGCCTGAAAGATTATGTCACCTGCATCATATTCGGAATTCACAAAATGAATAGTGATACCTGATTCCTTCTCCCCTGCCCTGATCACCGCTTCATGAACCCGGTCGCCATACATGCCCCTGCCGCCGTATCCGGGCAGGAGAGCAGGATGTATGTTCACTATCCGGTTTTCATAGGAAGCCAGTAAATCAGACGGGACAAGCCATAGAAAACCAGCCAGCACAATGAAATCAATCCTGTAATCCCTTAGCAGGTTCATTACAGTTCCCCTCTCATAAAAATCCTTCCGGTCGAAAAACACCGATTGTACGTTAAGCGAAGCAGCACGCTTTAATACCAATGCCTCCCGACGATTCGACAGAACCAGGCAAACCCTGGCCGTAGTTTTGTTCGAAAAATACTTTATAATGTTTTCAGCATTTGACCCGGACCCTGAGGCAAATATGGCTATGTTCTTCATCAATTGATAGTTATATTAATACTGTCAAATCCGGCACCCTTTCTTTAACCTCAGATTATTTTATTGTTTTTCAAGACATTAGACTGGTGGGCAAAGAAAAAACCTCAAATCATTTGAAAATATAGTACAAATATATTTCTTTGCAAGGTTTTCCAATATTATTAATTTAAATTTAAAACTATGGCAGACATTGCTACAAGAGTTAAAGAGATTATAGTTGATAAGCTGGGAGTTGACGAATCTGAAGTTACTCCCGAAGCCAGCTTTACCAATGACCTGGGAGCTGACTCTCTTGATACTGTTGAATTAATCATGGAGTTTGAAAAAGAATTTAACATAGGGATTCCTGATGATCAGGCTGAAAGCATCAGTACAGTAGGTGATGCTATCAAGTATATCGAGGAAAATGCAAAGTAATTTTGCATTTATAATAATCCATTTATGAGAAGAGTCGTAGTCACCGGACTTGGAGCCTTCACTCCAATCGGGAAGAATTTGCATGAATACTGGGATGGGCTAAAAAAAGGAATCAGCGGGTCAGATTTAATTACTCGTTTTGACACTGAAAAGTTCAAGACCAGGTTCGCATGTGAAATAAAAGGCTATGATTCATCAAACTACTTCGAAAGAAAAGAAGCCAACAAGCTCGACCTTTTTGCCCAGTATGCCCATATTGCATCCGATGAGGCCATTGCAGATGCAGGCCTGGTTACCGATAAGGTAAATAAAGAAAGAACAGGTGTAATCTGGGCATCCGGCATAGGTGGAATTGAAACTTTCTACCAGACAATCAAGTCGTTCGTTGAAGGGGGCAGTATTCCAAGATTCAGTCCTTTCTTCATCCCGAAGATGATCAGCGACATTGCTTCCGGATCAATCTCAATCAAATATGGTTTCAGCGGCCCGAACTTCAGTACGGTATCGGCATGTGCGTCGTCAACACATGCAATAATTGATGCCTTTAATTACATAAAGTGGGGTAAAGCCGATATTTTTATCACAGGAGGATCTGAGGCTGCAATAAACCAGCCAGGAATAGGCGGTTTCAATTCAATGCAGGCCATGTCGGTCAATAATGCTGAATTTAAAACAGCATCCCGGCCTTTCGACGTAACCCGCGACGGATTCGTCATGGGTGAAGGAGGAGGAGCTCTCATTATGGAGGAATACGAACATGCCTTAGCGAGAGGGGCAAAGATTTATGCCGAAATTATCGGAGGTGGAATGACAGCTGACGCATACCACCTCACTGCACCCCACCCCGAGGGCCTCGGAGCAACAAAGGTAATGAAACTGGCACTCGAGGATGCCGGTCTTAAACCCGGCGACATCGATTATATAAATGTACACGGCACTGCAACACCTCTTGGCGATATTTCAGAAGCCAAGGCCATCGTTACTGTTTTCGGGGAACATGCTTATAAGCTCAATGTAAGTGCCACCAAATCGATGACAGGTCATCTTCTGGGGGCTGCCGGAGCAGTTGAGGCAATTGCAGCCATTATGGCTGTTGTCCACGATATCATACCGCCGACAATTAACTTCAGCGTCCCTGATCCCCAGATCGATCCTAATCTGAATATCACTCCAAATGCCGCACAGGAAAGAAAAGTGACCTTCGCCCTAAGCAATACATTTGGATTCGGAGGCCATAATGCTTCCATCATAGTAAAAAAAGCCGGGATTTAGTGTCCTTCTTTTCGTTAAAAAAAAACGGAACCTATATTGTCGACAAGCAGGAATTCGCTTCCCGCCTGAAGGAGATTACCGGTTTCAGGACATCCAACATCCGCCTTTACGAAGCAGCTTTTATACACCGGTCAGCATCATTCACTCTTCCTGACGGCCAGAGAATAAACAATGAACGGCTCGAATTCCTTGGGGACGCCGTTCTCGATGCCATTCTCTCCGATTATCTTTTTGAGAAATTTCCAGAAGCCAGCGAGGGATTCATGACCAAGATCAGGTCGAGAATCGTTAACCGCGACATCCTTAATCAGCTGGCGTTATCAATGGGAATAGACAAGATTCTGGTAAGCAACGTCAATACACAGTGTCCGACTAAAAACCTTTACGGTGATGCTCTCGAGGCTCTTATCGGAGCACTTTTCGTTGACCGGGGTTTCAAAAAGACAAAAAAACTCTTCATAAACAGAGTATTCAGGAAATACCTCGACCTCGGAAAAATTGTAGATACCGATACTGATTACAAAAGCCTTGTATTCGAATGGACCCAGAAAACAAAGGTCAACCTCACCTTCGAGTACAAGGAGGAGTATGATTTCAGTCTCAAAAAATCAGTATTTTCAGCCACACTGCTGATCGACCATAAGATTTACGGAACAGGACAGGGTGCATCAAAGAAAGAGGCTGAACAGGAAGCTGCAGGTAAGACTTGGTCATTGCTTAAAGATTTTCCACAATCAGGCAATAGCTTACCACGCTTTTCTTAACTTTAGGGGTCAAGTTAATTCCGATGGGGAATAGCGGTAAAATAAAAAAATTCCATCTGCCTTCAAGTGATGATGATATACCGTCGATGATAGGTATTGTATCACCTGAACCAGATTACAGGCTTTCTCTGAAGCTGAACAAAAAACTGGGAATCTCGCTTAAAAGCATCGATCCTGTTGAATTCGCGGATGAATCTGGAGCGGAATTCTGTTTTAGCCGCTTTTCTGATTCTCCATCCCACCCGACATCAGGCTTTCAGCTGGTCTGCAACAGGTCGCTTAAAAATTTCCTGTTGCCAAAACTTAAAAATATCGATTTCCTGATCCTCATACCAGGGTCAACAGAAGAACAAAACCTTGAAAGATTGATCTCAGACCTTAGGGAAACTGACTCCATAACGGGAGTCTTTAATATTGATTTAAAGTCGCTTAAGGACAAAAATCTGAAATACCTCTTCTGACTCTCTTAACCTGTTAAAATGAAGAACCGCCCCGGGCGGGGCGGCTCTTTTTTGATAACCCTAAAACTAACCTAACCTATGAAAAAAACCTCTATATCGTATGAAACAAATATCATGCCAAACACTTTACAAAGATATGACGGGATTTTTAAAAAAAAAAATGTTTTTACGCCTAAACATCAATATTAACAGAACTTTAATAAAAAGTTAAATTTCTTAACTTTCTTGCCGGTGCCCTGACCTGTCTGCGGTGTTAAAGAACGTTAAAGGATGGCGTTAATACAATATATACCAGTACTTTTGTATCTGTATGAAGCGGAAAACCATAGTTTTACTAGCCATCTTATTCTTCTTCGTCATTTCAGGCCTGATCCTGGTACAACTTTACTGGATAAAAAATGCTATTGAAATAACTGATCAGCAATTCCGGTACAACGCAAACAAAGCCCTCGAGTCGGTGGTCCTCGACCTGGAGGCTCAGGAAATAATTGATTATATAGTCGATGAGATCGAACCGGAATCGACCGATTCGGTCACTGCAGTTATTCCGGCCACCTCCCCTCTTGCCAACAGACTCAGGGGCTACAGTTCCGATCCAAAACTTCCCGAGGTTTATGGTTTCGGAAATCGCGACAATGAATTCATAGTCTCCAGCTCTGGTCAGAGGATATACATCACTGCCAGGGACATTTCCCCCATACCAGAGGAAGACGTCACAGAACCATCCGATCAGATATTAAATGCAGGGCTTTCAAAACGGGTAAGCAACAAGATCGTTTACGTAGAAAGAATAATGGAACAGATACTTCAGACCACTCCTGACATAAGAGACAGGATTGATCCTGAAAAAGTAAATCCTCTCCTGCGAAAGGCCCTCAACAATGCTGGCATACATCTCGACTTTGAATTTGCAATCAGATCGGGAAGGCTCGGAACCATCTGGAGAACCCCCGGATTTACCGATGCACCTGGCACGAACAAGTTTATCATCCAGCTGTTCCCGAACGATCCGGCCCCGAGCCAGAACCAGCTGGTACTTTACTGTCTGCAGGAAGACCAGTACAAATTCAGGCAGATAGGAACCCTTGCAGGCTTATCCCTCATATTTACACTCCTTCTGCTGCTTCTGTCAACCAGTACCTTTATCGTTATCTTCCGACAGAAAAAAATGTCGGAAATAAGGAACGACTTCATCAACAATATGACTCACGAGCTCAAGACTCCAATATCGACTATCTCGCTGGCATCACAGATGATTTCCGATAAGTCAATTCCCGATAAGAATAAAAACATAAGCCACCTTTCAGGAATTATTTCAGATGAGAGCATGAGGCTCAAATTTCAGGTTGAAAAAGTACTCCAGATGGCTGTCTTTGAAAGAATGAAAACAAAATTATCATTCTCCAGGATGGATATCCACAGCCTGGTCAGCAAGGCTGTCGATAATTTCACACTCCAGATTGAAGCACGGGGAGGAAAGATCAAAAAAGAACTGGAGGCCGAAAATTCAGTTGCTCCTGTCGATGAAGCCCACCTGCTTAATGCTATCTCGAACCTGATCGATAACGCAATTAAATACTCTGTCGACAAACCGGAAATTACCGTCTCAACCCGTAACACCAGGAAAGGGCTGCTGGTCTCAGTAGAAGACAACGGGATAGGAATCAGCAAGGAAAACCTGAAAAGAATATTTGACAAATTCTACCGTGTCCACTCAGGAAATGTACATAATGTGAAGGGATTCGGACTCGGATTAAGCTACGTAAAAAAGATTATTGACGAACATAACGGGACAATCAAGGTTGAAAGCCAGACAGGCAAAGGATCGAAATTTATTTTGTTCATCCCTCAAAACGGTGAGAAATGAATCTGATTCCTGACATCAATCCTTAAAAAATTAAACGGAATAAAATGAGAAAAAGAATTCTGCTTGCTGAAGATGACGGGAACCTGGGTTCCCTGTTAAGGAACTACCTTCAGGCCAAGGAATATGAGACAACTCTGTTCGTCAATGGCAGGGCTGCCCTGGAACATTTCTCCGCAGGAATGTTCGACCTGTGCATCCTCGATATCATGATGCCTGAAATGGATGGACTGGCACTCGCAAAAGCCGTAAGGGACATCGATCCGTCAATACCTGTGATCTTCCTTACTGCCAGGAATCAGGAAGATGATATTATTGAGGGATTCAAGACTGGTGCCGACGATTACATTACAAAACCGTTCAATATGGAAGAGCTTCTTTACAGAATAGAGGCTATCTTCAGAAGAACAACCGGATCAGTCGCTGAGGTGAAGAATGAAGAACTTCATCAGATAGGCGGATATACTTTCGACAGCAAAAGACAGCTGCTGAACTTCAAGGATCAACAGATAAGCCTTACCACAAAGGAATCGGAACTGCTCATGCTCCTTTACAGGCACAGGAATGAGATCCTCGAAAGGAACTATGCTCTGAAAAACATCTGGATAGACGATAACTACTTCAACGCCAGAAGCATGGATGTATATATCACCAGACTTAGGAAATACCTGAAAAAGGACCCGGAGGTTAAGATCCTGAATATACACGGTAAGGGCTACAGGCTTATATGCTAAAAAAATACCCCGATCAGTTTAAAAGATCAGGGTATTGTGTCTAGGTTAGATAGAAGGGTGATTCTTATGAAGAACACTTCATTTTCCCGGAACTAATGTAATAATTTTTTTCAAACTGCCTTCCTTTATTAAAAAAAATCATCCCTGCAGGGCAGTTCAGTCAAGTTTTAGTACAGCAAGGAAAGCCTGCTGGGGTACCTCAACATTCCCGATCTGCCTCATTCTCTTCTTTCCCTTCTTTTGTTTTTCCAGAAGTTTACGTTTTCTGGTTATATCGCCACCGTAACATTTTGCCGTTACATCCTTTCTAACGGCCTTAACCGTTTCCCTCGAAATAATTTTGGCTCCGATGGCAGCCTGGATAGCAATATCGAACTGCTGACGGGGAATAAGTTCCTTGAGCTTCTCGCATATCTTCCTGCCGAAATCATAGGCATGACCTTTGTATATCAGGGTGGAAAGTGCATCCACCATCTCACCATTAAGAAGTATGTCGAGCCTTACAAGGTCGGCTTTCTGATATGCAGTGTAATAGTAGTCAAACGAGGCATATCCCTTGGAGATACTCTTGAGCTTGTCGTAGAAATCAAATACTATTTCTGAGAGAGGCATCTCAAAGGTCAGTTCAACCCTGTCGCGTGTCAGATAAACCTGGTTTTTCAGGGTACCCCTTTTATCGATGCAGAGGTTCATGATAGAGCCTATATAGTCTGACTGAGTGATGACCTGTGCTACAATGTAAGGCTCCTCGATACGATCGATATAATTAAGCGCAGGAAGCCCCGAGGGATTATGGACATCTATCTCTTCTCCCCTTGTAGTATAAACCTTATAGGATACGTTCGGCACCGTTGTGATCACATCCATATCGAATTCCCGGTCGAGCCTTTCCTGTATTATCTCCATGTGGAGCAGTCCAAGGAAGCCGCACCTGAATCCGAATCCAAGAGCTGCCGAGGATTCCGGAATAAATGACAGGGAAGCATCGTTAAGCTGAAGCTTTTCAATCGAGATCCTCAGATCCTCATATTCATCAGCATCTACAGGGTAGATGCCTGCAAATACCATGGGCTTCACATCCTCAAAACCTGCAATGGCATGGGAACACGGATTCCTGACATGTGTAATGGTATCCCCGACCTTGACCTCCGAGGAATCCTTGATCCCTGAAATGATGTACCCGACATCCCCTGCCCCCATCTCTTCGCGGGGACTCTGCTTCATTTTCAGAACACCTATTTCCTCAGCTGCGTATTCATGCCCGGTACTGAAAAACTTAACTTTGTCTCCCTTCCTTATGGTACCGTTAACAATCTTGAAATAGGCTATTATCCCCCTGAAGGAATTGAATATTGAATCAAAAATCAGTGCCTGCAGGGGTGCATCGGGATTACCTGCGGGAGGCGGTATAGTGTCCACTATCCGTTCGAGGATTATGTCGATGCCCGATCCGGTCTTCGCACTTGCCTCTATTATATCCTCCCTTTTGCATCCCACAAGATCAACAATCTGATCCTTGACATCCTCGGGCATTGCATTTGCCATGTCCATTTTGTTCAGCACGGGGATAATCTCAAGGTCGTGATCGATTGCCATGTAAAGGTTTGAGATGGTCTGGGCCTGGATACCCTGAGTCGCATCAATTACAAGAAGCGCTCCTTCACATGAAGCAATTGATCTGGACACCTCGTAAGAGAAATCAACATGTCCGGGGGTATCAATGAGGTTCAGAAAATACTCTTCGCCATTATGGACGTATTCCATCTGAATGGCATGGCTCTTTATAGTAATGCCCCTCTCCCTCTCGAGATCCATGTTGTCGAGCACCTGATTCTGGAATTCCCTTTCATTTACGGTATTGGTTCTTTCAAGCAGACGATCGGCCAGAGTACTTTTCCCATGGTCGATATGTGCTATGATACAGAAATTTCTGATTCGGTGCATCCGGCTGATAATCTGAAAAACAGGTGCAAATATATAAAATAAAAAAATTATAAAATTATAAATACGTAGAGCCAAGGCATACCTTGGCTCTACATTATAAATCAAATACGAAATAACCTTATTTATTAATACGGCATTCCTCCACCCATGCCCTGAGGCGGCATCGGAGGCTGCTTTTCTTCTTTCTCGTCAACAACCACTGCTTCGGTTGTAAGGAACATTCCGGCAACTGAAGCGGCATTCTCGAGAGCAACCCTTACTACCTTGACAGGATCAATTACGCCTGAATCATAGAGTTTCTCGAATTTGTCAGTCTGGGCATTGTAACCATAATCACCCTTTCCGGCTTTGACGGCCTGTACGATGACAGCGCCTTCCTTGCCTGAATTCAGAGCTATCTGGCGGAGAGGCTCCTCAATAGCGCGCTTGATGATCTCGATACCGGTTGTCTGATCTTCGTTGTCTCCCTTGAGTTTTTCAAGTGACGCGATTGCACGGATATATGCCACACCACCGCCCGGGACTGTTCCTTCCTCAATAGCTGCGCGGGTTGCGTGAAGTGAATCATCAACACGGTCTTTCTTATTCTTCATTTCAACTTCCGAAGCTGCACCGATGTAAAGGACTGCAACGCCGCCTGACAATTTTGCAAGACGCTCCTGCAGTTTCTCCTTGTCGTAGTCGGAAGTGGTGGTGGTCATCTGCTGCTTGATCTGGTTTACTCTTGCCTTGATCATTTCCTTGTCGCCAAATCCGTTAACGACGGTGGTGTTTTCCTTGTTTACGGTGACTTTTTCGGCTGTTCCGAGCATATCCAGGGTTGCATGCTCAAGCTTCAGACCTTTCTCTTCAGAAATAACGGTACCTCCTGTCAGAATGGCAATGTCTTCAAGCATTTCTTTCCTCCTGTCGCCAAAACCCGGAGCTTTAACGGCACATACCCTGAGAGAGCCGCGGAGCCTGTTAACGACGAGTGTAGCGAGAGCTTCTCCTTCAACATCTTCAGAAATAATAAGAAGCGGACGGCCGTTCTGTGCAGTTGCTTCAAGAATCGGAAGCATATCCTTCATTGAAGAGATCTTCTTGTCATAAATCAGAATAAACGGATTTTCAAGCTGAGCTTCCATTTTCTCGGTGTCGGTAACGAAATAAGCCGAAATATAACCGCGGTCAAACTGCATCCCCTCAACAACCTCAACGGATGTAGTGGTGCCTTTTGCTTCCTCAACAGTGATAACACCTTCTTTCTTCACTTTTTCCATTGCTTCGGCGATGAGCTTGCCAATCTCAACATCATCATTAGCTGAAATCCTGGCAACCTGCTCGATCTTGCTGAGATCATTGCCCACAACCTGTGCCTGTGATTTCAGATGAGCAACAACCTTCTCAACTGCTTTGTCGATACCCCTTTTAACATCCATAGGATTTGCACCTGCTGTAATATTCTTGAGACCAACAGTGATAATTGACTGAGCAAGCACTGTTGCCGTTGTGGTTCCGTCGCCGGCAATATCACCTGTTTTTGAGGCAACTTCCTTAACCATCTGTGCACCCATGTTCTCATAAGCATCGGACAGTTCAATGTCCTTGGCCACTGTTACACCATCCTTGGTAACATGAGGAGCACCGAATTTCTTCTCAAGAACCACATTGCGCCCCTTGGGGCCGAGGGTTACTTTTACTGCGTTTGCCAACTTATCAACACCTTCTTTAAGCCGAGCACGAGCATCAATATCGAATTTAATCTCTTTTGCCATATTTTTAAAATTTATTGGTTTGCGTTATTACTGAATGAAAAGAATGTCTGACTGTGATATGAGAAGATAATCCTCATTGTCGATGGTTAGTTCCTGACCGGAATATTTACCGTAAAGAACCACATCCCCCTTCTTAACCTCCATTTCTTCATCTTTTTTGGCAGCTCCGACCATGACCACGGTGCCCTGACGAGGTTTTTCCTTTGCTGAATCCGGAATGATAATCCCGCTTGCAGTTTTTGCTTCAGCTTCATGAGGTTTTACAAGAACCTTTCCAGCCAATACCTTTCCTTTTACTTGTGCCATGTTTATTTAGTTTTAAAGTTAATGATTTGATTTCTGACTCTCCTTTAAGCGAAATTTATGCCAAACAGGTTTTTACTGATTCTTCCGGTGTTTAGCCGACATTTTATCGGTCATGTCCTGACAATTTCTCTTACAATCCATGACATCCTGACCTATTTTGTTAATTATCAATAATATGTTGATTATAAAAATAAAGTGTCAGTCTATGACAAACTGACACTTTGTTTAATATTTTTATTACAAACCTGCTAATTTTCAGGTTGCTGTTGGTTACCCGAAGGAGTTGTGGATGGCTCGTTTGGAACTGCGGTGGGAAGAGTTGGTATAGCATTCGGATCAACGGCATTCTGAATGGAATTCTCAATCCTTGAACGTTCTGCACCCGATCCACGCGGGATTGCAGCTGTTGCAACAACACATAGAATCAGAATGGCAGCAGCAAGCGTCCATGTTGACTTCTCAAGAAAATCGGCAGTTTTCCTTATTCCCATCGACTGACCGGCAGAAGTGAAATTGGCAGCCAGACCCCCTCCCTTTGAATTCTGAACCAGCACTATCAATACCTGAAGTACACAGGCAATGATGATTATGACCGAAACAAAAATATATATTCCCATTTACACGCTATTTAATGATCTCTCTTATCTTTTCAATTTGAGCCGCAAAGTAATCACTTTTTTCCGGAAATTTCAAACATAATTTCTCATAAATATCTATTGCCTTGGAATAATAGCCCTGAGTCAGATAGATCTTTGCCAGTGTCTCGGTGACAAATACACCCTGCTCCTCGGTAAACGGTCTTGAAATATCTTCATTCTGAACAACCTGCTTTTCCATCTTCGGTTCAATCCTCGGGTTCGATATAATGAACCTGTCAATAAGATCAGCCTGTATCTTCTTTTTAATGTCATTATCAGGTAGGGCAGGCTCTTCTTCCGATATTTCACTTTCGGGTTCGGTAATCTCATCAGCGGGAGTAAAGGAAAATCCCGGATCCATATAGAATATTTCTTCCTCCTCCTCTGCAGCTTCCTGTTCTTCAACCTTAACATGAACGAACAAGGGCCCGTCATAATCAATATCACCGGTCCCGGGATCGATCGTTCCGATCACAGTCCTTTCAAGAAGGTTCTCCAGGGTATCGGGCTGATCCTTTTGGAGCCTTGGCATCGATTCCTTTTCTATCTCCTCTATAAGGTCCTGGCTGTTCAATGCCGATTCAAGCACTGTCTGGGCAAGATCGACTTCAGAAAATACAGGAGCTGATGTAACTGTTTCAACGTCCGGTTCCTCCTGAACGGCTTCAGGTTCGGAAACCAGTTCGGACTCTTCAGTTCCAGCAACAGGGACGGATGCTTCAGGTCCAGCAACCGGTGCAGATGGTTCAGGTTCCGCAACCGGTGCAGATGCTTCAGGTTCCGCAACCGGTGGGGAGGCTTCAGGTTGGGCGACCGGTACGATTTGTTCAGACACCGTTTGATTAGTTACTGTGGAGACTGACTCCTCTCCCATAATCGAAGGCGCTATCTGGAGAAGGTTGAAAAGCACCTCTCTGTCGGCAATGTGGATAGCTGAATTCCTGAGCTGATTCTCAAACCTGATATCTGAATTCTCCTTAAGCCCTTTCAGGAGAAGAAGATGAGCGGTCTGGAAAAAAGGATATATGCTTACCAGCTCGCTTAATTCGGCGAGAACCTGTCTGTCGACAGAAGCATTACCACCCAACAGGTTCAAAAAGTCGCTTTTATTCATTGACGTTACCAGTTAACGAATGCAGCGTTGAAGATGTCCTCAACAAGCATTTCGACGATATTTTCCGACAGATCGGCTTCCACCTCGCTCAGGTTGCTCAAACTGCTGTAATCCTCATATCTGGAGAATGTCTGTTCAAAGCTTTTTTCGGGATCTGCCACGTTGGTAAACTTAACCCTTACTGCAATAGTGAACCGGTTCATTGCAGCAGTTGCATCGGCTGATACCGTAAGCGGCCTGGTGTTGTACTCTATGATCTCTCCCTCAAAATTGGCATCGCCCAGCCCATTTGTAACAGCCAGGTTTGTCTGTGCCTTACATTTGTCAATCAGCTCATCGGTAATGGTCTGACTTAAGCCCGGCTGAACTAGACTTGCTCTGTTCTGAAAATACTGAATGCTTACAGTGCTTAAACCAACTGTGCTTGCACCTGAAAAGGAATATATGCCACACGACTGCATCAGGAATACCAGGCCAGTGATGATCAACCAGATTTTCCCGCCCTGATAACCCGGGTTATCCCTACATTTCAATTTCATATTCCTTGATTTTTCTGTATAGTGTGCGTTCCGAGATACCAAGCTCCTGTGCTGCAAGCTTTCTCTTTCCGTTGTATTTCTCCAGAGCCTTTTTGATCATCTCAATCTCCTTGCCGGTAAGAGAAAGTGACTCTTCAACCACCTCTTCGGTATCCTGGATATGGGCTCTTGCATGATGAGTAAAATCGACATCCTGAGAATCTCCGGCCGTTACCACTGCATCGCTCCTGCCAGTATCCCTTATCAAATTCTTTATCACACCCGAGTTGTTCTCATGGAACCTTAAATCAATATCGCCCGACTTGATCAGATCCAGAACAAGATTCTTCAGGTCATTCATATCGCTCTTCATGTCGAAAAGGATCTTGTAAAGTATCTCCCGCTCAGACGAAAAAGATTTGTCTTCATCCCTTTTTATCACAGCCGGAAGCTTGACTCCGGTAAAGTCGGGAAGATAAGTATGCAATACCTCATAGCTAATCTCCCTCTCACTTTCAATGATTGAGATCTGTTCCGTTATATTCTTGAGCTGGCGGACATTGCCCGGCCATGAATAGCTGAGGAGCAAATTCTTTGCCTCGTTGCTCAGACGTATCGAAGGCATTCTGTATTTCTCCGCAAAATCGACAGCAAACTTCCTGAAAAGCAAGAAGATGTCCTCGCTCCTCTCCCTCAGCGGCGGAATTTTTATTGGTACCGTGTTCAATCTGTAAAAAAGATCTTCCCTGAATCTGTCATTCTCGATTGCCTTTGATACATCAACATTACTGGCAGCAATGACTCTGACATTGGTCTTTTGAACCTTCGATGAACCAACGCGGATAAACTCTCCGGTCTCGAGGACCCTGAGTAACCGGACCTGAGTTGAAAGAGGCAGCTCTGCAACCTCATCAAGGAAGATCGTGCCACCGTCGGCAACTTCGAAATAACCTTTCCTGCTTTCAGTGGCTCCTGTAAATGAGCCTTTTTCATGACCAAAAAGCTCCGAGTCGATCGTTCCCTCTGGAATAGCTCCGCAGTTCACCGCAATGTATGGTCCGTGTTTTCTGGCGCTGTAAGTATGGATAACCTGGGGAAAGGCTTCTTTTCCCGTCCCGCTTTCTCCTGTAATGAGCACCGAAAGATCAGTAGGCGCCACTTGTACAGCTATATCCAAGGCCCTGTTCAACCCCGAAAAGTTGCCTATAATACCGAATCGTTGCTTTATGCTCTGAATATCTTTCATATCCGTTTCACACTGGTGCGAATTTAAGATATTTTTGAAACATTGGGAAATGCTATTTTCGTAAATTCGTGACATGAAGAAACCAGTAGATATCCGAATCGCAGGCATTATTCCTGCAAGATACGCATCGACGAGGTTCCCGGGGAAACCACTTGTTATGATAGGCGGGAAACCAATGATCAGGAGAGTATTTGAACAAGCTTCCCTTTCACTCCCGACTGTATATGTTGCAACTGATGACCAGAGGATCCATGACGCAGTCACCGGCTTTGGAGGCAAGGCGGTAATGACATCGCCTGATCACAGGAGCGGAACCGACAGATGCGCTGAGGCGGCTGAGAAAATTGCCGGTCTCGAAGGTTTCACTCCCGATGTTGTGGTCAATATTCAGGGTGATGAACCATTCATCAGACCGGAACAGATTGCCCTGCTTGCATCGTGCTTTGATGATAGTTCGGTTGAAATTGCCACCCTGGTTCGCAGAGCTGAACCGGATGAGGATCTGGCCAATCCAAACCATCCAAAGGTTGTCCTCGACCTTTCGGGAAATGCAATATACTTCAGCAGATCGGTGATCCCTTTCCTTAGGGATGCTCCTGCTGCCGAATGGTCAGCCAGACATACCTATTATAAACATATAGGCCTGTACGCCTACAGGACGGCGGTTCTTAAACAAATTACCTCATTGCCGGGAAGCCCGCTGGAGAGAGCGGAATCGCTTGAACAGAACAGATGGATTGAAAACGGATTCAGGATCAGGACAGCCATTACCCTCTGGGAAAGCCTGGGAATTGACACCCCGGAAGACCTTGAAAGAGTAGAAAAAATCTTTGATCAGAAGAATAAAAATGCCTACCTTTAGCCCAGTTTTTGAAACGTATCAGGCATAGAGTGCGTATGAGGCAAATTCTACTCTTTATTTTCATGTTGTTCACCTCTTTAACCCTTCAAGCCCAGAAGGATAGCACTGATGTCGTCAGAAATTTCCCGCAAAAAGCTTTTACCAGGGAAGCCCCTGTAACAAATATCACAATTTACCCTGTACCTGTCAGAGACAACAGCTTTTCGATAAAAGCCGACAGGGATATGACAGCAGTCAAAGTGACCAATATGATCGGACAGGATATTTTCAGAGTCAGGTATACAAATCCCATTTCTGCAACCAAAGTGCTGCTTAAGAATCCTGCAAGGGGAATGTACCTGGTGACCATTGGATTTACCGACGGGACCAGAATTGTCAGGAAGGTAATGATTGAGAATCCGGAATAAGAATATTTAAGCCGGATTCAGCGGATACGGGGAAAATTCCGCATACCTCTTAATATATAGACTTAATGTTTATGAACCGGGAAACAATCTTATTTTTTGATTGTTAGTATTAAGGGGCAAAAACACTTTAAATAAACATATTATTGAGACAGCCATGGAAGAAGGGACGAATGTTTTCTCGATAAAAGACCTTGAAAACTTTTCAGGAATAAAAGCCCATACCATAAGGATTTGGGAGAAAAGATACAGGATACTGGAACCCGACAGGACCGATTCCAATATCAGGACTTACAGCGAAACCGAGCTGAAGAAGATCCTCAATGTGGCCTATCTGAACAGGAATGGCCTGAAAATCTCCAAAATAGCAACGCTGAGCGAAGATGAGCTTACCGCCAAAGTGATGGCTGTCAGCAGCCAGGATGACAAAAAGGAGAACAGCTTCAGGGCGGGAACCGTCCTGATGTCAGCTATAAGGTTCAATGAACACGAATTCAGAGCGGTACTTGAACCAATCGTCTTTAAACACGGGATCGAAAATGCCTTTATCATGTACCTCCATCCCCTTCTTGAAAAGGCCAGGTTGCTCTGGCAGACAGGAAGCCTTTCAAGAGCCCAGGAACAGTTTGTTCGTAATGTAATAAAGCAGATCCTTACCCGGGAAGATAACAGCCTCAAACTGCCTGCAGTAAAGACAAAAGCCACGGTTGCCATGATTAATACTTCTGACAACCTGTCAGACAACAATTTTCTGTTTTATAAGTACATCCTGAAAAAAAGAGGATTTGACGTAATATTCACCGGAGGAATCCTTCCGGCTTCGGAGGTGATCGAAATTCACAAGATCAAGCCATTTGAGTTCCTTGTGGCAAATTCAGGTTCTTTCGACTTCTCAAGAAAGAAGATAAGCTATTTCAGCAGCATCGGAAAATCTCTTCTCATAAAGAAAATCATACTTACAGATTTCCCCGAGTCAAATGAAAAGAGAATACCCGAGAATATACTAATCACAAGAAATCCTGAAGAATTCAGACAGATTATTTCAACCCTGAAATTTTAAAACCGGACTGCCGGACCCATAGCGGGTTAATTCTTCTACTGCTGCTTATTATCCGGACCAGGCTCCTCTGTTAAAAGTCCCCTGAAATAATCTGCTTCCCTGTCGAGTCCGACTGAGGGGAACCTTCTTTTTATCTGCTCTATCTTCGACAGCATGCCTTGGGCAAAATTCCTTATCTCAATTCTGTCATCGGTAAGGATCCGGTGAGACACTGCCTTTGAAATTCCTTCCACTTCATGCCATAAAGTTCCGGAGGAATCGTCAAAATAACACCGGGTGAACGCTTCCCAGATATAATCCACTGCAGTATCCGACAGGTGGAGCATATCGGCACCATAGAACCGGTAATCGCGTAGATCGTCCATAACCAGCTCATAAGCAGGAAAATAACCCGGCGCTGAGGGATGACCGAGAAGCCTCTCGACAGCAAGAATGAGTACCGACTTGCTAACCTGATTGCCATGAGCTCCATCTTTCCAGTGACGTACCGGACTGATGGTGAAAACAACTTTCAGTTCAGGAAACATTGATTTAAGATTGGTTAGCAATCCGCTCCACAGGCTTACGATTTCATCGGGAGCCAGTAGTTCATGGCTGAAACTTGAAGCAGGTATTTTATGGCAGTTCGACACAATCCTTCCGGTCTCCTTCCACCTGAAAATCCTGGCTGTACCGAAGGTGATAAAAAGAAACCTGGCATCTGAAATGAAAAGCCGGGCTTCCTCCTCTCTCCTGCTTATCCTTTCAAGAACTGTCTGAGGATCATCCGATGAAAAATCGGTGTAATAATCGAAACTGACCCACCTGCTTCCATGCCTGTAAAGGCTGTCAGAGTCATGCTTCGCCGGGGAGATAATTGCATTAATTGTATTGTAAACTGAAACCGGATTGTAGATCGTTCCAGCAGGATTAATCATCACAGGCATGTTTCCGGCCTGCATACGACTGCCAATCGCCGCGGAAAAGCACGAGCCGATTAACATCACCGGTGTACGGTAACTTATTTTACTGTCCGACGGATCGATTTTGAATGTTGTTCTGAGTTCCATCCGCTGTAAATAAATTTTCAGGAAAGCTTATCCTCAATCCAGCTTCTGATAGTGTCGAACACCTCGTGCCGGCAGTAATCATTGTGAAGCTCATGGTAGGCCCCTTCCCATAGCCTTACCTCAGCAAGGGGAGTTTTTTCAGCAAACTCGCGGCTTCCTTCGTGGGAACAGATCTGATCTCCAGTCCCGTGCATCAGCAGCAGGAGTTTTTTAAGACCGGATGCATTTTTCAATGTATCTGATGCCGCCGACATTGCAGAATGAAACAGCGCGACCGAGATCAATCCATGAACCAATGGATCTTTCCTGTATTGCTCCACAACTCCGGCGTCGCGGGATATATGTTCAACCACCAGTCCCGAGGACTGAACAAACGACGGCAAGACATTCTTCATGATCCCGGCCAGCCTGACTTTCATCCTGTCGGGTTCAAATGTAAGCTTAAGCCATGGGGAGGTAACTATCGCCCCCCTGACATCCGGATTCTTCCTTATCAGATAGTCCAGCACAATACCGCCGCCCAGACTGTGCCCATATAGAAACAACGGAATGCCCGGAAATGTTTTCCTGCATTCGCTCAGAAGTATGTCAATCATCTCGTCGGTAATTGCATAACTCCTGATATGCCCCCTCTTTCCGTCGGAACAACCGTGCCCGGGAAGGTCAACACCGGCCATTCCGATCATGGCCTCAGTGAAAAGACCAGCCCAGCCTTCGTACCTCCTGATGTGCTCCCCCACACCGTGAACAAGTATTACCATGGCGCGAAGGTTCTCGCCGGGGCTCATAATGAAGCCCCTCAGGACATATCCGTTGCTGAGTTTTATATTGAAATCCATCACTGGTTTTTTTGATAAATGTACGAAAGTTGACAATATGTTGAACTGCTATCATCAACAATAGGTGATTTTTAAAGGCGTGAAGGCGTAAAGGTGTGAGGGCGTGAGGGCGTGAAGGCGTGAGCAGTGAGAATACAAAGCCGGTTTTCCTACTCCGTCTGATCAAAAGAAACAACTTTTTTTATTTGGAAATAATTTAGAACAGTCAGGTAAAATAAGCTTCTGATGATTGATTATCTGTACTTTATAAAATTTTCTTATCTGGAATAGAATAAATATTAACTGATTATAAGATATTAAGATTTGTTTATCTTTTATTCTTTGTGTAGTTTTGCCTTTACAATCAAAAAATAAGAACCATGACAGCACAGGAATTTAACAGCAGCCTGATCGGGATGAAAAGCAACCTTCAAAGGTTCGCCATGAGTCTCACATCAGACAGGGATACTGCCCTGGATCTTGTACAGGATACGTATTTGAAAGCAATAACATACAAGGAGAAATTTGTCGATTATACAAATCTCAAGGCCTGGGTTTTCACAATTATGAAAAACACCTTTATCAACAACTACAGGCGGAATGTGAAGGAGAACACCATAATTGACGGTACTCAGGATCTTTACTATCTTAACATGCCCCACGACAAGGGATTCATTTCACCTGAATCAAATTATGCCCAGGGTGAGATCGAAAAAGCGATTGAATCACTCAGCGACGAGTTCAGGATTCCCTTCAAAATGCATATCGAGGGTTTTAAATATCACGAGATAGGTGACACGCTCGGTCTTAAGATAGGAACTGTTAAAAGCAGGATATTCTTTACAAGGCAGAAACTTATGCAGATGCTTAGCGATTACAGCAGATAGATTTAAGTCACACTTCAGGTTTAGGTTTAATTAGAACAGGTTTTTGGTATTAGGTTAGGGTTAGGATAAAGGGCTGAGAATATCAGCCTTTTCCTTTTTTACGTATTGTGATTCCGATGCCGACAAACACCACGAAAATACCTGAGATGACCCACGCCCATTTGTTCAGGACCTTCGATTGGGAATACATTTCAAACTGTTCAGTAAGAAAAAAATCTGATCTGACGGGCCAGAGCAGTATCCCTGACGAATCAACAAATCCGTTAGTCTCTGTCAGTTTTCCGGGCATAATTGTCTGTAACGTATAATCTTTAAAGCTTACCCAGAAGCGATCGGTTGCCCATTCCGCTGCAGAATCGGCTTCTGATTTATATCTTACCGCATTGGCGTCTCCTATGAACTCCCTGAGCAAAGCGCCTTCCGCCCACAGGCTGTCAAAATTTTCAAAGTTCTTTTCAATTGTTGCTGCAAATTCATCTTCCCTTTGCTTCAATGCTTCCTGACTCATCCCATTTTCTCCTTCATCACCTATGAGCCCTGTAAATTCTCCTATCCATTCTGAAACCAGATTTTTTAAATACCATTTCTCAATCTTCTTGTCAACAGTGTCATTGAATGCCCTGAATTTAAGGCTGTCAGCACCATTCAATTTTTCCTCGGTGAGGCTTGCCGGAGAATAGAACCAGTTTAATTCATCCTGGTTCAGGAAATTGTTTACCGGATACCCGTATAACATTTGTTTATCGATTATTTCAGTGAATCTGTATTCGGTGTTGAACCACCTGAACTTCTTCCTGAATTCCGCATGCCGCTTTATATTCTTATTTGCTCCGCTGTCGGAAAGATATGTGCGGTTGATCGCTTCAACGTCCGAAAACAGTTTTTCAGCACGCCTGACCCATATCGTGTCCCCTTCCATGTTTATCTCAAGTGAATCGGAGATCGTCCAGGTGCTGTCAAAAGGAACCTGAAGATCAGAAACTTCAAACTTGTTTTCGAGGTTTTTCATTTCAATCCTCCTCATTACGGTCCCATCGGGATGAATAATATTTGTGACAACGGTCTCGGGCAAATTGCATGAAGCGGCAATGACAAGTACCATTGAAATGACGAGTTTTAATTTCCTGCTTATCATAATACTAAATATCAGGTTTGTATTTTTTATCCTCCATTAGCCTGTTTTCAATAAATCTTTTCAATTCCGGATCTCCTTCAATTATCCTCAGGAGGTCCTTGTATTTAACCTGCAGTTCGTTATAAGAATCAAGCAGCTCTTCCAACTGGCTCTCCGATATCCTGATTTCTCCGTCCGGTGACAATCTGGCTGACATCTTATACATCGTGAGCCTCTTATCTATGGCCGAAGAAGAAACGGCTGAACTCTCATTCCCGATAATTACAACCTGTTTGCCGATGTTTTTCACCTGCCTGAAAATAAAAGCCTGCTGATAGACGAAAATAGCTACAAGCACTACGGAAACTCCGATAAGGCTTCTTCTAACCCACCCAATATAAACCCAGCCAAAAAGTCCATCAATGAATTCAGAGAACCTTCCGTCCCTTTTATTCTCGTATTGGATCCTCTTTATAACCTCATTTTCAATAATTTCCGGATGGAATAAATCCGGCCTGGAGTTCCTGAGTATCCTCACCATCTTATCATAACTGTCATTTACCTTTGTCATCTTTACAAGTACTTCTTCAAAAGTTGTCCTATGTTTTTCCTGGCATAATAAAGATTTGCCTTCACCACTGATCTTGCCATTCCGGTAATCCTCACTATTTCATCAGAATCTAGTCCTTCAAGCTCCGAAAGGACAAATACTGTCTTCTGCCTGGGGCTTAACTGATTTGTCAGCAAACTTACTATCCTTGCATTCTCCCGGTTTTCAAGTTCGGTGCTCCCCTCCTCCGACAAATGATTAGAAATAACAGCCCATTCATTTTCATCGTACCGGTCTTCCTTCTGCCGTTTTTGCTTTCTCAGCTGATCATAGCACTTATTTACTGCAATCCTGAACACCCATGTTTTATAGCTTTCAGCGGTTTTGATTTTTTTAATTTTCTGCCAAACCGTAACCATCGTATCCTGAACTATATCGCGTGCCACATCCTCATCTCCCATTATCCTGAAAGCGACTGAGAAAATCAAGGGGGTGCTTTTCTCAACAATCTTCCTGAAATTATGCAGATCGCCATTCCTGCACTCCTCAATCAGTTCCTTTTCTATCAAAGTCAGTTGAACTTTTATATATAAGACGGAATAATTACAGAAAGGTAAAAGAAGGTGAGGAAAATCGTATGGACTTGAGATACTTTTTTAAATATCTGAGTCCTTATCCGTAATTGAAACAAATGAAAAAGCTATTCCTGGCAATTCAGTACAAGTGGATGAGATCCCGCATCCCGTAAGAAACCGGGACGCGGGATGACATGGTGAATGGTGATCATGGGGGGGTGAGGCCGCGGCGAGAGAGAACCTGATATGTCAGGCATAATTTTGCTTGTCGCCGCGGCCTCACCCCCCAACTACCCCAGAGGCGCCTGTCATCCCACGCCGGACGTTCCTGTAAAGACCTAGTTTGACCCATTAACGTCTTTCAAAGCGGAAAGCCATTTTTCTCACAGTACAGAGGCGAGGGATCCCAGCTTGGAATAGTGGAAGTTTAAAAGCGTGGGAAGGGGAATTATCTGTTCCCGGATTTTATTGCAGCTTCAATATTCGACATGAACTTCTCATACTTCACCCTCGACATTGAAGTCGTGCCGAACAGGCGTGAAAACCTTTCCCTCGAAAGGCTCCTCCATTCTTCCGCACTCATCTCAGCTATTTCAGCATTAATAGTGAACTCCGGTGTCCCGGACAGAGTGAGATCCCTGTTCCAGGGACACACTTCCTGGCATCTGTCGCAGCCGTATACCCGCCTGCCAAGATGCGGAACAATATCTTCAGGAACCGGACCCCTGTTCTCTATTGTAAGGTTTGCAATGCATTTCCTGGCATCAATGGTCCGGTTATCATTTATGGCGCCCGTCGGGCATGCTTCAATGCATAACCTGCAGCTTCCGCAATGATCTTTAACAAAAGGATCATCATAATCAAGCTCTGTATCGAGGATTAATATCCCAAGAAAAAAGAATGATCCTATGCTTTTATTTATTAAAACTGAATGCCGCCCCTGCCAGCCAAGACCTGCCTCCCTTCCCCAGGGCTTTTCAGCAATTGCGGAACTGTCTGTAAAGGCTCTGCCTCCCGTGCCGGGCCTGACACTGTTTATCCATTCAAGCAGTAAGTTGAGCTTCCCCGGAATAACCTCATGATAATCCCTCCCGTAAGTATACCTTGAAAGGACAGGCGCCTCCGGATCTTTCTGCAATACATTGGAATAGTAACTCAATCCTGCTACCACAAGAGATAAGGCATCAGGGAACAGGCTTCCGGGATCGATCCGTTTATCAATGTCCCTGGCGAGATATCCCATCTTGTCATTCATGCCGGCATCAACCCACGACCTTATCCGGGTTCCGTACTCCTCGAGCACACGCGCCCGGGCAATGCCGCAGATGTTAAAACCAAGCTCCGCAGCCCTTCGCTTTATCCCTTCAGAAAGGTCCTTGTTGCTTATGCCCGGCATGGCAGCAAATTAAAGAAATCCCAACTCCAGTTTCGCCTCATCGCTGAGCATGCTCTTATCCCATGGCGGATTAAAAGTCAGCCTCAGATCACAATCCTTAACTCCCCTGGTGCCCGATACCTTGTACTTCACTTCCTCAATCAGGCTGTCGGCCATCGGACAGTTTGGCGCGGTAAGAGTCATGGTGATATGAGCCACATGGTCATCATCGATCTCAACATTATATATAAGGCCAAGATCGTAAATGTTAACAGGTATCTCAGGGTCAAAAATACTCTTGAGAACACCTGCTATCCTTGTTTCTATTTCAAGTTGTTCTGACGGATCCATATTGTTGCTGGTTGCTGATTACTGGTTACTGGTTACTGATTTTTTTAACCACTGAGTTCACGGAGAACACGGGTAATGCACGGATTGTCTCAAATAATAACATCCGTGATTTTATCCGTGAAATCCGTGGGATCCGTGGTAAATAAATGGTTCTGGTATGACCACTGAGTAACACGATCCTGAAATCTTTCGGGATATGTACGGAGTAACATGGAGTTAAAAGGTTTCCCATTCCAAAAGGCTCTTCGTCTCTTTGTCATTTAGTCTATTAGTCTCCCCTTCACCCATTCTCCCCTTCATCCTTTCTCCCCTTCACACCTGCCCTGCGCCCTGAGCCTTATACGCCATCGCATAAAGCTTCATCTGCCTAAGCATCGACAACAGCCCGTTGGATCGTGTCGGCGAGAGATTCTGCCTCAGCCCTATCTTGTCGATAAAATAGAGATCGGCCCTGATAATCTCTTCAGTTGTTCTGCCGGAAAGCACCCTGATGAGCAGGGCCACTATCCCCCGGGTAATTATTGCATCACTGTCGGCCGTAAATGTTACCACTTTGCCGTCGTACTGAGGATGAAGCCAGACCTTTGACTGGCATCCCTCTATAAGGTAATCCTTTACCTTGAACTTCGGATCGATAAGGGGAAGTTCCTTTCCCATCTCGATCAGGATGTTGTATTTGTCCATCCAGTCGTCGAAAGCCGAAAACTCATCTATAATATTATCCTGAACTTCGTTAAGCGTCATTTCCTTATTTATGAAAACATGCTGATCACCTTTTCAATTCCCGTGCCAAGTGCATCGATCTCCTCCATGGTGTTGTAGAAGCATAGAGATGCCCTAACGGTGCCTTCTATACCGTAATGTTCCATAACCGGCTGGGCGCAATGGGTGCCTGTCCTGACTGCGATCCCGAGCTTGTCGAGGATCATTCCCGTATCGTACTGGTGTATATTGTCAAGAAGAAAAGATATCGTACAGATCTTTCTGTCCGACTGCCCGAAGATCCTCAACCCTTGTATTGAGGAAAGCCTTTGGGTGGCATAGGCCAGCAAGGTCTTTTCCCTGTCAGATATTTCGTTCCTTCCAAGTTCGTTCAGATAGTCGAGAGCCCTTCCGAGTCCGATGGCTCCGGCATAATTCATTGTTCCTGCTTCGAACCGGAACGGAAGTTCATTATAGGTGGTCTTTTCGAAGGTCACCTTTTCCACCATATCGCCTCCGCCCTGGTAAGGCGGCAGCTCAGAAAGCCATTTCTCCTTTCCGTACATCACCCCTATTCCGGTAGGACCATAGATCTTATGCCCTGAAAAAACATAGAAATCACAATCGAGCGACTGAACATCTGTAATACCGTGCTGCACTCCCTGAGCCCCGTCGACAAGGACAGGTATCCCCATTGCATGAGCCGGTTCGATGATCTCCTTCAAAGGAACAATGGTTCCGAGAGCATTGGATACCTGGGTGACGGACACAATCCTGGTCTTTGGTGATAGCAGTTTAAGGTACTCATCCAGATCCAGATCTCCTTCGTCGTTAAAGGGTATCACTTTCAGAACGGATCCCTTACGCTGGCAAAGGATCTGCCAGGGAACGATGTTGGCATGATGCTCCATTTCGCTAACAATTATCTCATCGCCCTGGTTTATATACCTTTCACCGAATGAATATGCAATCGCGTTTATTGATCCCGTGGTTCCCGATGTAAACACCACCTCTTCCCTTCCAGCGGCATTGATGAACGATCGAACCTTTTCCCTTGCCCCTTCGTATGCCTCTGAGGTCTGATCGCTCATCGCATGGACACCGCGGTGAACATTCCCGTTGTAATCGGTATAGACCTTCCTGACTTCGTCAAGAACGCAAAGAGGTTTCTGAGTGGTGGCGCCATTGTCGAAGTATATCAGCGGCTTGCCATATACCTTTTTATGAAGCACCGGAAAATCTGAACGAACTACATCAATATCAATCATCCCGTTTCAGTAATTACACGCATTTCACCATACAGCTCGCGCATTGCGACAATTCTCCCTTAAGCCTCTGCATAACCAGTCCGTCGAGTCTTTCCTGGAGAGCTTCGACCTTAATGTTCTGGATAACCTCATGGGCAAACCCGAACATCAGCATCAATAGTGCCTGACGCTTGTCGATGCCCCTCGACTGCAGATAAAACAGTGCATTATTGTCGAGCTGCCCGACAGTGGCTCCGTGACTGCATTTCACATCATCGGCATAGATCTCGAGCTGAGGCTTTGTATCCATCCTGGCCTCGTCGGTAAGCAGTATGTTGTTGTTCTTCTGATAGGCAATTGTACCCTGGGCATCCGGGGCAACATAGATCCTGCCGTTGAATGCACCTGTAGATACGTCATCAAGAACCCCTTTGAAGAGCTGGTTGCTGTGGCAATTGGGTGATGCATGATCCACATTGACAAAGTTGTCGACATGCTGCCATTTATCAGCAAGAAAAAGACCGAATGAGTTGCATTCCCCACCTTCGCCTTCAAGCCGGTGATAGGTATTGTTCCTGACCAGCCCTCCGTGAAGGGTGATTATACTTGATGTCGCATGACTGTTCCTTTCCTGGTGAATAAAAGTGTGAGTTATCTTACAGGCATTGTTGTGCTCATTCTGAACCCTTATCAGATCGAAAGAAGAGTTCTCCCCTGCATAAATCTCTGAGACAGCATTGGTAAGAAACCTTTGTGGTGATAATGTATGATCGCATATAATTACCGCACAACGAGCATTCTCTTCAACTATAATCAGGTTCCTGTGCTGATTGAACGTGTCCTGGTCCGAATCGACCAGATTAACTACCTGTACCGGCTTCCCGGGGACGGCACCCCTGGGGACATATATAAAAACACCATCCGAAACCATTGCCGTATTCAGGTGAATAAGCCCGTCGGAATCGTTCTTCGCATATTTGCCGTAGTGCTTCTCCAGAAGATCCGGATATTTTCTTGCTGCTTCATTAAGGCTTCCGATAATGATTCCTCCTGGCAACTCCCTGAGTTTACCGTTTAAGGTCGGATAAAAACCATTCATCAGAACAATGCCATGTGCGTCCAGATCGGTCACATCGCACCGGAAATCCTCGGCTTTCTGAAAATGGGATTCATCGGGAATATAATAGCTCTGATAATCATGCCTGAACCAGGTCTCCAGGTTGGTATACTTGTAGGACTCCATTTTTTTGGTCGGCACCCCCAGAAGGTTAAATTTCTCAAAAGCTTCTTTCCTGAAAGAATTGAGAAACGGCGTCGACCCTTCCTCTATCCTGCCAATGTTTTCAGAATAAAGCTTTGAAAAAAACTCCGATACCTCTGATTTTCCGTTCATGTCAATTCTGATTTTCAACCTCTTTCTTGATCCAGTCGTAGCCTTTCTCCTCAAGTTCCAGTGCCAGTTCCTTTCCGGCCGTTTTCACTATCCGCCCGTCGTACAGAACATGCACCACATCAGGAACAATGTAATCGAGGAGCCTCTGGTAATGTGTGATCACTATCGTAGAATTATCCGGCCTCTTGAGCCTGATTACTCCATTCGCCACAATCCTTAGTGCATCGATGTCAAGGCCCGAATCAGTTTCATCAAGAATCGCCAGCCGTGGTTCGAGCATAGCCATCTGGAAAATTTCATTCTTCTTTTTCTCCCCGCCCGAGAATCCTTCGTTTACGGAGCGGTTCGCCAGCTTTGAATCAATTTCGACCAGTTCCTTCTTTTCCCTCATCAGTTTAAGAAAATCGGAGGCGGAGAGAGGTCCAAGACCCTTGTGCTTCCGGTGCTCATTAACCGCAGTCTTCATGAAATTTACCATGCTGACTCCGGGTATCTCAATAGGATACTGAAACCCGAGGAAGATTCCTTCCTTCGACCGGTCCTCCGGGGCCATCTGCAAAAGATCCTTTCCAAGATATGTAACTGATCCCCCTCTGATCTCAACCATATCCCTGCCTGCCAGAACAGCAGCCAGTGTACTCTTTCCCGATCCGTTGGGACCCATTATTGCATGTATCTCACCGGCCTTGACCTCAAGGCTTATTCCTTTCAGGATCATCTTCCCGTTTATGCCGGCTTCCAGGTTTTTTATACTAAGCATGTCAGAATATAATCATTAAATATTGAACTAACCTACACTGCCTTCCAGACTAATCTGAAGGAGTTTCTGGGCCTCAACTGCAAACTCCATCGGAAGCTTGTTTATCACTTCCCTGGCATAGCCGTTCACTATAAGGCCGATTGCATCCTCTGTCGAGATGCCTCGCTGATTGCAGTAAAATATCTGGTCCTCCCCTATCTTAGATGTTGTTGCTTCGTGCTCAACGATAGCACTCTGATTGTCGATTTCAAGGTAAGGAAATGTATGGGCACCGCACTTGTCGCCAAGAAGCAGTGAATCACACTGTGAAAAATTGCGGGCATTGGAGGCATTCTTCAGTACCTTCACAAGGCCCCTGTAACTGTTCTGCCCGTATCCGGCCGATATTCCCTTCGATACGATGGTGCTCTTTGTGTTCTTCCCGATATGGATCATCTTTGTGCCGGTATCAGCCTGCTGATGATTGTTTGTAACGGCTACCGAATAAAACTCTCCCGTGGAATTATCTCCCCTGAGGATACATGAAGGGTATTTCCAGGTTATCGCCGATCCGGTCTCAACCTGCGTCCATGATATTTTTGAATTATCCCCCCTGCATATACCTCTTTTGGTGACAAAATTAAATATCCCTCCCCTTCCTTCCTTGTCGCCCGGGTACCAGTTCTGAACAGTCGAATACTTCACCTCGGCATTTTTCTCAACAATTATTTCCACAATCGCAGCATGAAGCTGATTCTCATCCCTCATCGGTGCGGTGCAGCCTTCGAGATAGCTCACATAGCTTTCCTCATCGGCTACAAGAAGTGTCCGCTCAAACTGGCCTGTATTGGCTGCATTGATCCTGAAATAGGTCGACAGCTCCATCGGGCACCGGACTCCCTTTGGAATATAACAGAAGGAACCATCGCTGAACACAGCCGAATTAAGCGACGCAAAATAATTATCAGTATAAGGCACAACCGTTCCCATATACCTTCTTACAAGATCGGGATATTCCCTTACGGCTTCACTGAATGAACAGAAAATAATCCCCATTTCCGCCAGCGTCTCCCTGAAGGTGGTCTTTACTGAAACACTGTCCATAACCGCATCAACTGCCACGCCCGAAAGATGCTTTTGTTCCTCAAGCGGGATCCCGAGCTTGTCGAATGTCCTCTTCAGTTCAGGGTCTATGTCTTCAAGGCTCTCAAGGGCCGGTCGCTGCTTTGGGGCGGCATAATATATTATCTCCTGAAAATCAATTTGCGGAATCTTAAGGTTCGCCCAGCCCGGCATCTTCCTGGTCAGCCAGTGCCGGAACGACTTAAGACGGAACTCCAGAAGCCATTCAGGCTCACCCTTTTTCTCCGATATAAGGCGTACTACATCCTCATTCAAACCCTTTGGTATCTTCTCCGTTTCGATGTCGGTAAAGAAGCCGTATTTGTATTCTCCTGACGTGATATCATTAATTATATCATCCTGGTCTTTTTCCATACAACCGTATAATGCAATTTAATCTCTCATGTTTAACATCGTGAAATGGGAATTGTTAATACTATTACTACATTTCTTTCCCCTCTGAATGCAAATATAAACGCCCTCTGGCAACAAAATGAATTCTGTTTGACCTCTTTATCCTTCCCTCTTGGGGGAATCCCGATAGCTATCGGGAGGGAAGGGGGTATAAACAATAAAAGTCGACAATCCCTTACATCCTTGCAGTCAGTCATTTTTTTTAACTGTTCTGATCCGTCAAATTCAAATGTCTTCCTTAAATATAATTAATCTAAATAAGGATGCAAAATTATGAAAAATTAAGGACTTCAGGATAAAATACAATCCAAAATATTCGGAACCGGTTCCTTGATGAAAATCATTAAAAGTATTTCTGTTGAAGAAACACGTGATCCAAAATATTTATAATTTGGCATCCTTAATTTTCTCAGGTGTTCCCTTAACTCTCCCGATATGTTGAAAAAAATCTTCATGAATGCCGGCATGAAAAGGATCTCCCTTTTCATCTTTGGATTGCTTGTACCGTCTGTGCTGCTTGCATCAGGCGGCAACCACTATTCAATCGGGCCCGTCAGGCTCGAATTCATATTCTTTGGTATGATACTGCTCGGGGTGGCCCTGTTCCACAAGCATACCTTCTGGGTTGCCCTGACCGGACTTGCCGTTCTTATGACCTTCAAGCTTGTAATCGACCCGGAATTCCATTTCATGGAGCACTTCTTCGGAACAACACCCATGGCAGAACAATTTCTGGACAAGGAACTGAGGCAGGGTGAATGGGGAATCATCCTTAATCTGCTTGGATTGCTGCTTGGATTTGCAGTGCTTTCAAAAATATTCGAGGAATCGGGAGTTCCGGATATGCTTCCAAAATACCTTCCCAACGATTGGAAGGGTCCGTTTCTCCTGCTGGTTTTTGTTTTCATCCTTTCATCATTCCTCGACAATATTGCAGCTGCTCTCATCGGAGGCACAGTAGCTCTGGTTGTCTTTAAAAACAAGGTACACATCGGCTATATTGCGGCATTGGTAGCCGCCAGCAATGCAGGAGGCTCAGGAAGTGTCGTAGGCGACACAACCACTACCATGATGTGGATCGACGGAGTTTCTGCATCCAATGTTATCCATGCCTATGTCGCTGCCTTTGTTGCCCTTCTGTTCTTCGCCTGGTTCGGAGCTCACCAGCAGGACAAATATCAGAAGATCCAGAGCAACCCCAGTCCCAATGTAAAAATAGACTGGGTAAAACTTTTCAATGTGGCACTTATCCTCGCCGGAGCAATAATTTCAAATATTGTATACGACATGCCGGCCCTCGGCGTCTGGATAGCGATCATCATAGGGGCATTCATACGAAGGGCCCCATGGAAGGAGGTCCCTGGTTCGCTCAAGGGAACCATCTTCCTTCTCTGCCTCGTTACCTGCGCATCCCTGATGCCTGTTGAGGAACTTCCCGACGCATCATGGGTAACGGCATTTTCCCTCGGATTTCTGTCCGCAGTCTTCGATAATATTCCTCTCACAAAACTGTGTCTCGACCAGGGACATTATGACTGGGGAATGCTGGCCTACTCCGTAGGTTTCGGTGGATCAATGATCTGGTTCGGCTCATCGGCCGGGGTGGCAATCACCAACAAATTTCCCGAGGGAAGGAATGTGGTGCTCTGGATCAAAAATGGCTGGCATGTCGCCGTAGCCTACGTGATTGGGTTTTTTGCCCTTTTCCTGATAATGAGATGGGAACCTGCTGATAATAAAGAACATAAAATCATCAACTGTCCGGTGCCGGGATGTCCGATGGCGGACCAGCCAACAGCGGAATTACACACTGTGTCGTACACCGAGCTTGTAAAAGATTGAAATATATTAATATTTGTTTATTTTTGTCGCCTTGAAAATCCCACTATTTAATAAACAAATTATACATGGCCTTTGGTAAATTCAAACTTCAAAATCCTTTTGTCAAAAAGGTCCTTATATTCTTTCTGTTTTCGATAATTCCGCTGATGACATTTGCCTCATCAGGCAATGTGCCCTCCATAGGGCCGATCAGGCTTGAATTTATTCTGTTTGGTCTTGTGCTTCTCGGTGTTGCCATGTTTCATAAACATACTTTCTGGGTGGCGGTCACCGGACTGACGGTTATCCTGACATTCAAGCTGATCTTTGATCCCGGATTTCATTTCATGGAACATATGTTCGGAGAACTGCCCCTGAGTGAACAGTTTCTCGACAAGGAAATGCGTCAGGGAGAATGGGGAATTATCCTTAACCTCCTTGGACTGCTGCTTGGCTTTGCCATCCTGTCGAAAATATTCGAGGAATCAAAAGTCCCGGAAATTCTTCCGAATTATCTTCCTGATGACTGGAAAGGCCCTTTTCTGCTTCTGATATTTGTATTCATCATGTCGGCTTTCCTCGATAATATTGCAGCCGCTCTTATCGGCGGGACGATTGCCCTTGTTGTATTCAAGAACAGGGTACACATAGGATACCTCGCAGCCATTGTCGCTGCGAGCAATGCCGGAGGAGCAGGAAGCGTTGTGGGTGACACCACCACCACAATGATGTGGATCGACGGGGTCAGTGCCTTCGACGTTCTCCATGCTTTTATTGCCGCAATTTTCGCCTTTGCCTTCTTCGCATGGTTCGGTTCGCACCAGCAGCATAAATACCAGGTGATCCAGAAGGACGCCAGAACCGGAGTAAGAATCGACTGGCTAAGGATACTTGTGGTCGCCATGATACTTGTCGGAGCAATCCTTTCAAATATCCTTTACGATATGCCCGCTCTTGGAGTCTGGATCGCTCTCGTACTGGGAGCATTTATTATAAAGATTCCGTGGAAAGAGGTTCCCGGCTCAATACTCGGTACCATTTTCCTGCTCTGCCTGGTAATGTGTGCCTCAATGATGCCGGTGGAAGAACTTCCCAATGCAAGCTATGGAACTGCATTCGCCCTCGGATTTCTCTCTTCGGTCTTTGATAATATCCCGCTCACAAAGCTGTGCCTCGACCAGGGACACTATGACTGGGGGATTCTTGCCTTTGCAGTTGGTTTCGGCGGATCAATGGTGTGGTTCGGATCATCGGCAGGCGTTGCCCTGACAAATAAATTTCCCGAAGGCCGCGATGTTGTAAAGTGGATAAAAAACGGCTGGCATATTCCGATTGCCTATGTGATAGGGTTCTTTGGCCTTTACCTCATTATGGGATGGCATCCCACCGATAACAAGGAACATAAAATCATTAACTGCCCTGTCCCGGGATGCCCGATGGCAAATCATACAGAGGCCTTGCTGCCGCCCGGAACTGTCGGTTACCATGATTTATTAATGCAGGAATAGACTGCACCTTCACGAAGTAAGCCAATATTAAAATCATATTAAGGCAGCAATTATCGGTATGCCGGTAATAACGGGGATAAACATATACATTCCTGAGCTTGCCTGTCCAGGTTATGATGAAATATTCGTGATCAAAAACTTTGGCTGACAACAGTGAAAACTCCCATCTCTGACAGAAAAATCATTTTAAGGAATACCGGCTTGGAATATATTTAATTAAGAATTATTTTTAAATCCATAATGATATTCCCGGGATACCAGGCAATTTCTATATTTCCGCTGTTATTTTACCGGTTATTTATAATAGTCTGTTCATCACCTTATTAATAAATTAAATGAGGTATTATATTGTTATTTCCATATTGTGTGTTTTACTAACAAACCAGGTTAATGCCAGGAATAAGGACAATGATCAGGTTGCTGACACAGCTGTCATTAATAGCAGGACACGGCAGGCATACACCATTGCCAGAAGTAAACCCGATCTTGCAATAAGGGAAGCACAGAGGTCATTATCAGATTCACGTGAGATTATGTACAACAAAGGGATTGCTGATGCCTGTCTTGCTCTGGGTCTGGCTTATTTTGCCAGGTTTGATGCCAGCGACAGTGCTGCTTATTACAATTACCAGGCTCTAGACTTTTATAATGAGGCCGGCGATATTTATGGTAAAGCACGGGCATATTACTGTCTTGCCTATGTATTCAGCCTTAAAGGTATGCTTGACGAATCGGAAAGATATAGCAGGCTGAGCCTGGAAAATTTTGAAGAATCAGGTGATAAGAAAGGTATGATTAATTCGCTCAATGCCCTGATCTATCTGACAAGACAGAAGAGTGATTTCGAGGGAGCGCTTGAAATGACAGACAGGGTAATTAAAACAGCCCGGTCAATAAAGGATACTGTTTCTCTTGCAGATGCTCTTAATACTTTGGGGAATCTATATAAAGATAAATTATTGTTCCACAAGGCAATTCAGTCGTATTTTGAAGCCATGAAACTATGGGAGCGTAAAAATGACTCAGGCGGACTGGCTATCGCTTATGGCTCAATAGGCCTCATGTATTACTATCAGAAAGAATATGACAAAGCATTAGAGTATAATTTCAGGAAAGTGCCGATATCGGAACGAAAAGGCGATCTGTGGGAACTGAGCAAGACGCTGAACAATATATCTCAGATTTATGCTGCAAGGAACCAGCATGATAGTTCAATTTTTTACCTTAGAAAAAGTCTGTACCTGAATGAAAAAATGAACTACCCATCAGGAGTCGCTTCTGCCTGTCATATCATTGCAACAACATTTTTATTAAAAGATGAGCTCGACTCGGCAAATTATTATAATTCCAGATCCGTAAGCATTGCAAGAAGGATAAATGATTCCGAATTGCCGTCATATCTTACAACCCTCGGACATATTCAGAAAAAGAGGAAGAATTATGATGAAGCACTGCAGAACGCCAAAAATGCCTATAAAATGTCTGTGGACCAGAATGTTCCTCTAAAGATTTCTGTTGCAGCAGGACTTATCAGTGATATCTACAGTGAAACAGGAAGAAAAGACCTCGCTTTTGACTATCTGAAAGAATATTATACTATCAATGAGCAAATAAACCAGGCTGAATCTAAAAAGCAACTTGCAGAACTTCTTACCCGCTACGAAACCGAGAAGAAAGAACAACAGATCAAAATACTTGAACAGGCTAACTTATTGAATAAAAACAGGATCCGTCTCCAGTTATTGATCATAGGGATAATGGTGTTAATTGGCTTAATACTAATAGCATCAAGCTGGCTGTGGATAAGAAACAAGAATCAGGAGCTACGGCGAATGAATGAACAATTGCATTTCTTTATTATCAAGCAGGAGCAACAGGATAAAACCACCGAACAAGAAGAATCTGCTCCTGAGCCTGGTGAAATGTATAAAAAATGGGGACTTACCGGTAGGGAAAGTGAAATTTTATACTATCTGGGTATCGGCTGTTCAAATACTACCATAGCTGAAAAACTATTTATATCGGAAAACACTGTCAAATTTCACATTAAGAATATCTATCTCAAACTTGATGTAAAAAACCGTATCCAGGCGCTTCTAAGATGCAGAAATGATGAGCCTCTGGGTGTCTGAACTCTTTTCAGGTGCCTCGATTACAATTATCTGATCACAGCACCTTCTCTCTTTTATAATTTTTTGGTCTCACATTTTTTCAGGTTTTAGTCAAAACTACCCAATGGGGTAGGACGCTGCATTTGCATATTGTTGAAATTTATCTGTAAAAAGAAGTCTTCCAGATGAAAAATCAGCCGGTCATAACATCATCTGATGAAAAAATACTTCTTCTGATGAAAGGGGGTCTTACCAATAACAGCATTGCTAATGTGCTTGGGAAATCACCCAATACAGTAAAGTACCATTTGAAAAAGATTTATAAAAAGCTTGGAGCCAGAAATAAAATTGAGGCAATTAATAAATACAGTGAACTAATACAAACTAAACGATGAGATCATGAAAGCAATTATTTCGTTATTAATTATGGGCGGCCTTCTCTTCAGCTACAATCAGGTTGCTGACGCCCAGGTTAAAGATCCTGTAAAAAAGACGGAAAAGGAGGGCGAGCAAAGGGTTAACAGAGGTATTGACAAAACTATTGACAAGGGTTTCGACAAGCTTGAAGAAGGTATAGGAGGACTGTTTAAGAAAAAAAAGAAAGATAAGGACGACAAGGGTGAGGCAACAAACGATGAAGGGCAGGCAGCTGAAACAAAACAAGCTGATACTGAAGGCTCTTCCGCAGAAAAGTCAAGCGGTCCTGCTCTGAACTGGGCTAAATATGACTTTGTTCCCGGCGACAAAGTAATTTATGAAGATAATCTCACAGGCGAGGAGAACGGAGAGTTTCCTTCACGATGGGATCTGCACGACGGGAGTATTGAGGTAGCTGCCCTTGACGGTGAAAATGTCATTATGTTCAGGGAGTATGGCTCTACAATCGTCCCTTATATCGAAAAATCGGAATCAGACTATCTGCCTGACATATTCACCGTTGAGTTTGATGCCTTTATCCCCCACGATTATATTGCAATTGCGTTTTTTGATAAGAAGAACCAGAGTACTCCCCGGGGAAGTAACTATCTATACGTAAGGGGATACGGAATGGAACTTAACCCGGCATCCAGCGATCTCCCCGACGGTAAAAACTTTGACAACAGCTGGATCCATGTTGCCATAGCATACACCAGCGGCAAAATGAAAGCATATATCAACGAAACAAGGTTGATAAATATACCTCGCCTCAGCTTTGATCCCACCGGAATATCTATCATGGCAACCCATGCAGGAGATAAGTCACATTATTACATTAAAAATGTAAGGATAGCTGAAGGAGGCGTAAAATACTATGACCGCTTCATGCAGGACGGTAAGATCATTGCCAACGGAATTCGCTTTGACGTCAATAAAGCTACCCTGAAGCCTGAGTCAATGGGTGTTATAAACGAGATCGCCACCCTGATGAAGGACCATCCGGAGGTTAACTTCAGTGTAGAAGGTCATACTGACAGCAACGGTGATGACGCTTTCAATCAGACTCTTTCGGAACAACGTGCAGAAACTGTAGTCAACACACTGAAGGAAATGGGTATCGACGACAGCCGGATGACCTCAAAAGGTTGGGGTGAAAGCAAACCTCTGGACACCAATGCCACAGCGGAGGGCAAAGCTAATAACAGGCGTGTGGAGTTTGTAAAACTTTAAGAATATTAAATCCTTTTATTAAGACACCTTAAAATATCATTTAAAATGAGAAAATTAATTATTGTTGCAGCAGCCTTCCTGCTGGCAGTACCTGCATTAGCCCAGTTCAGGGCAAAAATGTATTTTACCAGCATGGGCAAAGATCATGTTTTTACTGTCTTTTCGTCGGATACCGGTTATCGTTACGAATTCAATGAAGACGGCCAGGAAGGTGTGATAATAGCTAAAACGGGCTCCCCGGAAATCTATATCCTGATGCCGCAACAAAAGATAGCTATGAAGAGTTCCACCACTGACAAGATGAGTATGGGGAACGATCCTGTTGCTTCTTATAAGTATTATCTGAACCAGGGTACCATGAAAGCAGAAGGGGAAGAAACCGTAAACGGCATTAAATGCACCCGAACAGGACTCTGGAATAAGGAAAATCCCAGTCAGAAAATGTTTACGGTATGGACTTCTGATAAATACAACTTCCCGCTAAAAATGATCAACCATATCGACGGTTCAGCCGATGGATCTGTAATGGAACTCAAAGATATAGAATCATGGTCTCCCACTACGGAGAGTTACGAGATACCTCAGGGATACCAGGTGATGGATATGCCGAATATGATGCCTTAATTTATAAATATATGAAATAATGAAAATATATCTGCCGATCCTGCTAAGTCTGTTCCTGTTCTCCGGTCCTAAAGAAATAAAACAACCAGAGAACACAATATGCATCAACGAAAAACCCACATATGCAATACTTGAAAATATATTAAAGCCAGAGGGCTTCCTTCCCGTCCTTGTCTCTTTCCAAAGTGATTATATTAAATGCCACCTGATAATAGATCATCAGTTTGATTACAGCAATCCCATGGTTAACTATAAAATATCCGTAACGGGCAGAATTCCTGTTCAATATGAGGAGAATTTTGCTGTAAAGGTCAGACTAAATGGCAAGGAGTATATTGATTTAGCATCTACACTGACAGGAAGCGGGAACCTTAAAGTCTCCGGAAGAGGTAATATGAGTGCAGGATCTTTTAAAGTCAATAAGATCAATTATGATTCGCAAATACATGTTAACCTACGGGGGAAAACACGTTATCTGGAACAGGAAGATGGAAGTGTCATACCGGTAATGAATCTGGCTCTTGACGAAAACTGGAACGGAGATCTTAATTGGGATATTGAAACTTCAGATCCTGAAAATGATGATCTCAGATATAATATGTTCAAAAAAATTGTACCCACAAAGATCCCTGACTCACCGCATACAGGAAAAACCCTGGAATACATAACAGGCTATTTATATGAAGATCAGACCTTCCAGACTGTATCTTCAGTTCCCGGAATGGGCACATTCCGGTGGCGTTATACAATCAGCTACTCCTATGTTAAGGATAAATATAATACAGAACCAAAACTAACTGTGAATCCGAAAAATAAACAATTGAATTTCGATGACAAAAGGCCCAAGCCAAAGGATTATGTAAAAACGTATGAACCCAGGCTGGGGCCGCCTCTTGAAAGCATTGTGTGGGAGATAATTGATCTGGACAAATTATAATCCGGTATCAATAAGAAATCAATTGTAATTCGGTTCTGATAGAATATACCAACCAATTAATAAATAATGAAAAAGTTAGCAGTATTTACAACTCTGCTGATTATCAGTTTCATGAATATCACCATAAAAGCATCGAATGATAGTCCTGAAATGATTTCCACAGATATTTTCTCTGATGGTTGTACTCATGAAGTTAGCCAGCCACACTGCACTGATAATCCCACACCTGCAGCTGGCGGATGGAACGGCACCCTTAATTTTGAGTTTACAACTCAGTTTGACTGTATCTATAATAATTGGGTCAATCAGGGAATTCATCAGTTCAAACCAGCAGCAAAAAGATAACACCTGGTCTGAAAAAATGACTATTGCAATTCCATTGCAGATCCATCTGGAAGGGAGCATGAGTACTGGTGAAAACGGATCAGGAACCATTGTCGCATCTTTCACCGGTAAAGAAGATTTACCTAACGGCAAACCATCATCCTTCGGATGCCCTCCAAAAATCAGTATTAAAAACTGCAGATTAACACTTAACAGATAATAAAAAATCAGGTTAAAGACGGCCTGATTATTGTTATTGGACATTTTTCAGAAAGTAGTAACTTTATATGCTTAATTACAAAAAGGAATGAAGAAATTATTAATAATCTCAATACTGATCATGACCCAGGCACACAACTTGTCTGCCGACACAGAAAAAGACATTAAGGCAGTTATTAAGAATGTTACCGTATACCCCGACAGGGCACAGGTGAACCACGAGGGCAGCTTCGATCTGACGGCAGGAACATCCATTCTCAAGCTCGGATCCCTCTCGCCGTATATCGATCCGGGAAGCATCCAGGCAAAGGGTTTCGGCGATTTCACCATCCTTTCCGTGAATCACAGGAATAATTACCTTGAAAATCTCGAGGCTATACCCGAAGTGAAAACCATCCGGAGCCAGATTGAAGCCCTGCAGCTCAAGGTCGAGGATGAAAAGGCAGCAATCTCGGTTCTGAGTGAGAAAGAAGCCTTTCTGGTAGCCAACAGGGCCATCCTTGTAAAGGAAACCACATTTTCGATCGAGCAGCTTAAGACTGTGATGGAACTCTATACCAACAACATGGAACAGGTCAAGACCACCGTACTTAAGAAAACAAGGCTCATCAAAGATTATGAGAAACAGATTGAAGCCCTTCAGAAGCAGATCTCCGAGAAATTCGGGAAACAGCAGCTTCCCTCGGGCGAAATATCCGTTACCGTTTCAGCTGAAAAACCTGTTTCAGGAAAACTTGCCATCAGTTATGTGGTGAACAATGCCGGATGGTATCCTTCATACGATATCAGGGTTGACAATATAGCCAAACCGGTTACCATTTACTACAAGGCAAATGTCTTTCAGAAAACTGGTGTGACCTGGAAGGACGTAAAACTCAGTTTCTCAAATGCAACGCCATGGGTGTCGGGCGACATTCCTGTCCTGTATCCGTGGTTTATTGACTATTTCGTTCCGGCCCCCGAACCAAGGGTCATGATCAGGGGAGCCAAATCAATGGAGAAGAGGGTAGAGGTCGCCGAATTAAACGAGACAGTTATGGTCGATCAGGAAGCGATGGATCAGTATGCCGAAGCTGCACCGGTGGCAATCGAAAAAACCGTCGGTGAAACCACGGTATCCTTCGATGTGGCGGCGCCCTATACAATAGAACCCGACGGCAAGGTTCAGACTATCGAGATCCAGCGCACCACCACCCCGGCAGAATACAAATACGTTACAGTTCCAAAGCTTTCACCCCTTGCATACCTTACCGCCAATATTTCCGGATGGGCTGAACAAAACCTTATCGGAGGTGAAGCAACTTTATACTTTGAAAACACTTTCGTGGGAAAATCATTCCTGAATGTGAACCAGCTGAAAGACACCCTCACTGTTTCGCTCGGAAATGACAACAGCATACTTGTGAAAAGAGAAAAAAGAAAGGACTTCACGAGCAGGAGGACTTTCGGCTCCAACCTTACGGAGACCTATTCATTCCTTATCACGGTACGAAACAATAAGTCCAATCCGATAAGGATCACCGTCAACGATCAGATTCCGCTGTCATCCAACAGCGCGATAGAGGTTGAAACAGAAGAGCTTTCAGGCGGTAATTATAACAGGCAGACCGGTGAAATAAGCTGGGACCTTGAAATCAAACCTCAGGAGACCAGGGAGATTATACTGACATACTCGGTTAAATATCCAAAAGACAAGACCATAATTCTCGAATAAAGACCTGAAAAAATGAAAATTATTGGAAACCTCATCTGGCTTATATTTGGAGGTATCATTATCGCAATTGAGTACTTTATCGGAAGCATTATCCTTATGCTTACAATCGTAGGTATCCCTTTTGCTCTCCAGACACTCAAAATGGGATCATTGTCATTGTGGCCTTTCGGCAGGACAAGCAGGATGGAACCACACGGCTCAGGCTGCCTTTATGTTTTCATGAACGTACTCTGGCTTATATGCGGCGGCATCTGGATTGCACTGACACATGCCTTCTTCGGAGTCCTGCTCTATATTACAATAATCGGTATCCCCTTCGGTAACCAGCACTTTAAGCTTACCGAAGTGGCTATCAATCCTTTCGGACGACGCATCATCCACATCTGATGCACGATAAAGTTCATATAAAGAGAAACCATATTTATGAGCGATTCTGAGACCAGTAATACATCAGCCGGCCGGTTCAGCAAATTCGGACTTATTGAACATATAACCCGGGCAACGGCAATTTACAACAAGAGCACCGTTTCCGGCACAGGCGATGATTCAGCGGTCATCGACTCCGGTACTGAACTTACACTGGTGTCAACCGATCTTCTTCTCGAAGGGATCCATTTCAACCTTGTTTACACGCCTCTGAAGCACCTCGGATACAAGGCTGTTATCAGAGCCATCTCGGATATTTATGCCATGAATGGTACTCCGGAACAGATACTGATTGCGGTTGGGATCAGTTCAAGGTTCAGGGTGGAACATTTGGAGGAGCTTTACGAAGGCATCGGGCTTGCATGCAAGAGATACAGGACAGACCTGGCAGGAGGAGACACAACCAGTTCCCTAACTGGCATGACAATCGGAGTAACTGCCATCGGACGGGCCGGCCGCGATAATATAGTACGCAGAAACGGCGCCAGACCCAATGACCTGATATGCGCAACTGGAAGTTTCGGAGCTTCCTACATGGGGCTCCAGGTCCTTGAACGCGAAAGGAAGATTTTCGATAAGGATAATCCGGTCCAGCCCGACCTGTCAGGCTATGAATACATTATTGAGCGCCAGCTGAAACCGGAATTCCCCGAAAAGGTACTGAAGGATCTGGCTGCCGGCAATATACTGCCGACCTCCATGATTGATGTTTCCGACGGACTTGCCTCCGACCTGATTCACCTATGCAGGATGTCGGGTACAGGCTGCAGGATCTACCACGAGAGGATCCCGGTCGATAATGAAACATGGAAAAGTGCTGAGGAGTTTAATATTGACCCCATGATTCCGGCCCTCAACGGCGGGGAGGATTATGAGCTGCTGTTCACCGTACCACTGGAATATGCGGAAACAATCCTTACAATACCAGACGTCACTCTGATAGGTCACATGACAGTTAAGGAGCAGGGATGCTTCCTGGTTACCGGCGAAGGCAATGAGGTGGAACTAAGGGCACAGGGATGGGAAAAGGAATAGTCTGCTAACGCGGGCCGCGTATTATTCCTCTTTCCGATTTGCGGATGAAATCAATTATGTAATCGCGGTCATCCGACGGAGTGAATTCCTTTTCAATATAATCAAGAGCCTGGGATACATTCATCCCGTTCTGATAAACAGCCCTGTAAATGTTGTGAATATTGTCGATCCTCTCTTTCTGAAAGCCCCGCCTTGTAAGACCGACGGTATTAAGCCCGAGATAAGTCAAGGGGTCCCGGTCAGCCTTGATAAAGGGAGGAACGTCGGTCCTGACCTTTGAACCGCCTCCGATAATTACATGTCCCCCGATCCTTGCAAACTGGTGCACAAGTGTTCCCGCGCTGAGTATGGCCCAGTCGTCAACCTTCACTTCGCCTGCCAGTCCTGAAGTGTTGCCCAGAATACAGTTGTTACCCACAATACAGTCGTGCCCGACATGGGCATATGCCATGATGAGGCAATTGGCGCCGATAATTGTCCTTCCGGCAGATGCAGTACCACGGTTTACAGTTGCTGCTTCCCTTATTGTGGTTCCGTCTCCGATCTCGGCGGTTGTGTCCTCTCCGATGAATTTAAGATCCTGGGGTATGCCTGAAATAACCGCTGATGGAAAAACCTTACAATTCCTTCCTATCCTTGCGCCATAAAGCACAGTAGCATTGGGGCCTATCCAGGTTCCTTCACCTATTTCAACATAAGCATCGATATAAGCGAACGGCTCCACCGTAACGTTGTCCGCCAGTCTGGCCCTTGGATTGACATATGCTAAATTGGAGACCATTATGCTGATTATTTGTTTTTTACCACCTGTGCCGTCATCTCTCCTTCAGCAACAAGACGATTTCCCACATAGGCGTGTCCGAACATGATGACTATTCCCCTTCTCATTGGCTCTATCATCTCCATCTTAAGAATCATTGTGTCGCCCGGCACTACTTTATGCTTGAATTTGAGCTTGTCTATCTTAAGAAAATAAGTTGAATACCTCTCTGGTTCTTCAACGGCGCTCAAAACGAGGATACCTCCGCACTGAGCCAGCGCTTCAACAATAAGAACACCCGGCATCACCGGTTCGTCAGGAAAATGACCCTGAAAAAACGGCTCATCGAACGTCACATTCTTGATGCCGACAACCGATGTTTCGTCAAGAAAGATAATCTTATCGACAAGCAGGAATGGATGCCGGTGAGGCAATCTCTTCTTTATATCTTCCAGTGTGTAAACAGGGGGTTCCGAAGGATCGTAGGCAGGAATGTCAAGTTTCGATTGTGATTTTTTTATCTCCTGCCTTATCAGTCTTGCAAGCCTGGTATTTGCAAAATGGCCGGGGCGTGTAGCCACAACCTTACCCTTCAGAGGCTGGCCTGCCAGCGCAAGGTCGCCCATTATGTCGAGAAGTTTGTGCCTTGCCGGTTCATTCGTATATCTCAGCTCGGTGTTGTTCAGGACACCTGCAGTATGCTTTGTTATACCCGGTCTGTTGAACAGCCTGGCAATCCTGTCGATCTCTTCCTGTTCAACCTCCTTTTCAAGAATAACGACAGCGTTGTCAAGATCGCCTCCCTTGATCAGCCCAATCCTGTGAAGCGGCTCCAGCTCATGGAAAAATACGAAAGTCCGGCTCCTGCTTATCTCCTCCTCAAAATCGTCAATTGAATCGAGAATGGCATACTGATTCCCAAGTATCTTTGAGTTGTAGTCAATAAGCACATTAATGCTGAGATGATCGTCGGGATATATGATCAGATCGACTCCCTTTTCCTCATCTGAATAGGTAATCTTCTGCTTTATTACGTAATAGTTACGCTCCTCCTTCAGTTCCCTGTAACCTGCTTCCTTGATAGCCTCGGTGAACTTCGAGGCAGCTCCTCCCATAATAGGAGCTTCAGGTCCGTTCAGTTCTATTAACGCGTTGTCGACCCTTAATCCGTGAAGTGATGCCAGCACATGCTCGATTGTCGATACCGAAGCCCCGTTCTGAGTCAGGGTGGTCCCTCTTGAAGTGTCGGTCACATTCTCGGCAATTGCATCAATAAGCGGCATACCCGGAAGATCTGTCCTGCAGAACTTGTATCCGTGATTTGCCGGTGCCGGTTTGAATGTAATGGTTACTTCAATCCCGGTATGTAATCCTTTTCCGCTAAGGATTACCTCTTTTGCAAGAGTTCTTTGTTTCTCGCTCATCAATCGTAAGGAATTTACATCCGGGTACAAAAAAAATCAAAAAAACCGAACATACAAATTATTCTTCCTTAAGAAGCCTTATCTGCTTTTCCAGGTCCTCAACCTTTCTGTATATTTCAGGAAGGCGCTTGAAGATGATGGATGACCTAATGAAATCCCTGTGATCTATCGCCGGATAACCCAGAAGCACAGAGTTTTCCTTCTTAATATCGCCCGGGATACCAGACTGAGCACCAATTTTCGTACCGTCAGCTACTTTAATATGACCTGATAGTCCGACCTGTCCGCCGAACATGCAGTTTCTACCAACCCTGGTCGAACCTGCAATACCGGTCTGGGCAGCCATTACGGTATTCTCGCCGATCTCCACATTATGCCCGACCTGGATAAGATTGTCAAGCTTGACTCCCCTGCGTATTACGGTAGATCCCATTGTGGCCCTGTCGATGGTAACATTCGCCCCGATTTCCACATTGTCTTCGAGTATAACATTCCCCACCTGGGGGATCTTCATGAACTCCGTCTCCGACTGGGGGGCAAACCCGAAACCATCGCTTCCTATAACACTCCCTGCATGAACCGTGCAGTTATTACCTACTATACAGTCGTGGTAGATAACCACACCCGGATTCAATGTACACTTCTTCCCGAGCCTTGTATTGTCGCCAATATACACATTGGGATATAGAGAACACTCATCTTCTACAACGCAGTTTTCACCGACGTAAACGAAGGGACCAATGTACACGTCCTTCCCTATTACCGCCGACGTCTCAATTACAGCCGTGGGATGAATGCCCTTCTTCACCGGCCTTGCCTGGTCGACAAGCTGAAGAAGGGAGGCAAAGGACTCATAGGCATTTTTAACCTTTATCAAAGTGGCTCCGATTTCCGCAACCGGCACAAAATCGCTGTTTACCAGAACTATCGATGATAAGGTGGTGTAGATGTAATGTTCATACTTTGGATTGGCAAGAAATGAGAGGGCACCCGGGTGACCTTCCTCAATCTTTGCAATTGTATTTACCCTGACTTCCGGATCCCCCACTATCTCACCCTTCAGGAATCCGGCAAGGGTAGCAGCATTAAATTCCATATAGCTTACTGTTTTTTTATCTCTTTGGGATAACATAAATAATACTTTGTGACACGCTCCGAAAGCAGCCTGTGTTCAAACATATCGGAAACTTCCGTAATATCTGCCGTTGAACCATTTTTCAGAAGGATCATTACCTCCGGGGAATCAGGTGCGTAGGTGCGATTTGACACCGTACCTGAAAAGACATAGTATCCTGCCAGTTCCGGACTTATTTTCAAATTTCCGGCCGCCATGCCGGTAAGCTCTCCGATCCTGGCTGCAGGAAAAGGATCGTTCTGTAGCTCGACGAAAAGCAGGTTTCTCCCCAGCAATCTCCGCGACAGGTCCGACAGAATAAAGTCAGAACTGTCAGCCCAGTATTTTGCTGATGCAAGAATATCAGAATCATCAAGCCGGGTGAAATTTGAAGCAATTATTCCCGGACTAAAAAGACCGCCGGGTCCGAGGTCGGCAGGACCGATATTATTCCTGAGAAAAAACTTCAGTGCCGGAGTGGCAAAGATTTCAACTCCCTGAAGCGAAACCTCCCTGGCTCGCCTAAGAACTTTTACCAGAAGACTTTCCGACGAAAGGACCGTCTTATGCATGTACACCTGCCAGTACATTAGTCTGCGGGCTATCAGGAACTTCTCAAGGGAATAAATTCCCTTTTCATCCATCACCAGGCTGTCATTTACGACATTAAGCATCCTGATGATCCTGTCGGAGCCTACCGATCCTTCAATGACACCCGTAAAAAATGAATCCCTCCTCAGGTAATCGAGTCTGTCCATATCCATCTGCCCCGAAATGAGCTCATGCAGGAACTTCCTGCCGTATGTGCCTTTGAAAATTTCGATTGCCAGGCTAAGCTTTCCCTCAAATTCGTCATTGAGCCTCTCCATGAGCAGAAGAGAGAGGTCCTCATGCCTGATGCAGCTGATAATCGAGTTCTCCAGCGCATGGGAGAAAGGACCATGCCCGATGTCGTGAAGCAGAATCGCAATCAGGGCAGCCTCCTCTTCCTCCGGAGAGATATCGATTCCCTTGCTCCTGAGCGTCTTCAGAGCATTGTCCATAAGGTACAGAGCACCCAGACAATGCTGGAACCTGCTGTGATTTGCGCCCGGGTAAACAAAGCTTGTAAGACCAAGCTGCCTTACGTTCCTCAGGCGCTGAACCCACGGGTGCTGTATGATGTCATATATAAGATCGCCCGGTATACTTATGAAACCGTATACCGGATCATTAATGATCTTTCTTTTATTTGTATGATATGCCACCCCTCGCTTACTTAAGGTACAAAAATATGAATTTGTTTCGATTGCGCTTAATTAATCGAAACCCGTCTTATTCAGACAAATTCTTAATTTTACAAAAAAGACGATAAAAATTCACCTTTAACTGTCATATTTGAAATTTTTACCGTCTTTATATCGTCAAAGCTCTGCTAAGACAGCCAAATCTACCCTGAAACATGAAGATCGAGATCCGTAACCTCAATATGATTTATTCAAACGGAAATCATGCGCTTAAGGATATCGATCTTGAGATCGGAACGGGGATGTTCGGGCTTCTCGGACCGAACGGGGCAGGCAAGTCAAGCCTGATGCGAATCCTGGTGACTCTTATGAAACCAACTTCAGGAGTAGTCCTTGCCAATGGCCGCGATATCCAGACAATCCGTAAGGAGTACCGCAGCCTGCTTGGTTACCTGCCCCAGGACTTTCGCTTCTTCACCTCACTTAAAACCTGGGAATTCCTCGATTATTCGGGATCGCTTGCAGGCCTGAGGAACAGAAAGCTCAGGATTGCCGAGGTTGACAGGCTTCTTGATCAGGTCGGACTTCTGGAAGTGCGCGACCGGCAGGCAAACAGACTCTCGGGGGGGATGAAAAGAAGGCTCGGAATAGCACAGGCCCTGATAGGAAACCCGGGGATCATTGTTGTGGATGAACCAACCACCGGACTTGACCCAGATGAAAGAATAAGGTTCCGTAACATACTTTCGGAGCTTAGCCAGAATGACGTGACAATAATCTTGTCGACACATATCGTCGGGGACATATCCTCAACCTGCCAGACAATGACATTGCTTAACCGCGGGGAGGTGGTTTTCTCAGGTTCTCCGGAAAACCTGGTTAAAAAAGCCGAAGATCATGTGTTCAGGCTTACCCTTTCGCAGCAGGAATACGACACGGTGAAGGAAAAGTACAATGTGATATCAACCATTCCGGTCGACGGCGGCTGGGAAGTACAGATCGTTTCGGATGATCCTCCTCCTTTCAGCCATACTGCAATAATACCCAATATTGAACACTCCTATGTATATTATATGGAGCACAAACTCAAGGCTGACTTAACCTGATGGAACTCATTCACAACATAAGGACTGTGGCAAGGTACGAAGCCAGGATACTCAGGAGAAGCTGGTTCTTCAGACTGTTTTCACTTGGTGCCCTTTTCATTTTCACCATCCTCAACCTGGGACTATTCTCGCCCATTGGCGATGAGGATTGGCAGATGGTTGCATTCCCTGCATCGGTACCTCATATAAACCTTTATTTGTTGAATATCGGACAGGCCATTGTTGTGATCTTTCTTGCTTCCGACTTCCTCAAAAGAGACAAGAAGGTTGATACCAACGAAGTCCTTTATACACGATCGATGTCGAACTTCGAGTATATAACAGGCAAAACCACCGGGGTCCTCCGGCTTTTCCTCGGCCTCGATATCATTATACTCCTTATAGGACTTCTGATGAACATAATTTCGAAGACCATGACAATCGATCTGGCTTCGTACTTCTGGTTCCTTTTAATTATTTGCATCCCGACTATCATCTTCAGCCTCGGACTTTCATTCATGCTGATGTCGCTCCTACGGAACCAGGCTATCACCTTCCTGATACTCCTTGGCATCGCGGCGCTCAATATGTTCTGGCTGAACTTCAGGTTCGGATATATCTTCGACTACATGGCATTCGGCCTCCCGGTATTCAAATCAGGCATGACAGGATTTGACAATCCGTCGCTAATCCTGAACCAGCGGCTTACCTGGTTCTTCCTGGGGCTTTCTCTCATTCTCGCAACCATTCTGCTCTTTAAGCGTCTTCCTCAATCCAGGGTCCTTACAACGGTTTCGGCAGTCTTCATGGTTATTTTTTTCGCCTTAACCGCCTTCTGCGCATGGAATACATGGTCGGTTTACAGGACCGACCTCAACGATAAAAGAACTGTAATCGACACCAACAGGAAATTTGAGAACAGCAGTTTTGTAAGCCTCAGCAAGGCTGAGATCGATTTCGAACATCTCGGCGATTCTTTCAGCGCTTCCGCCGACCTTCATTTCACAAACAATAACGCCCTGCCTCTCGATACTTATCTGTTTTCCCTGAATCCGGGCCTCAGTGTCGGCAGGGTAAGCTCATCTGGTAAAGATCTGAACTACAAAATGACAGGTCATATTATCGCGATCGCCCCCCCTAAACCGCTGGCCCCGGGTGAAAAAGACAGTATAAATATAACATGGTCAGGTAAAGTCGATGAAACATTTTGCTTTCCCGATAATCATGATAACGTGAATACTGCACCCTACAGGGTGGCGATGCTGAATGTAAATAAAAGACAGGCCTTCCTTACTCCCGATTACGTGCTGCTTACACCGGAATCGCACTGGTACCCCGTGCCGGGACTTAACTATTACCCCTCAAACCCTGCTAGACTTAAGGTCGACTTTACTGAATTTATCTTAAAGGTTAAGACAAAGGAAGATCTTATGCCGGTTGCGCAGGGAAACATGAAAAAAGAAGGTTATAACAATGTTATAACGTCCGATTCACCCCTCACCGGACTCTCACTTGCTATAGGAAACTACAGGTCCGACACACTTACCGTCGACTCGGTAACTTATATAACTTATTATTATCCCGGACACGACTATTACAAAAAGGATCTGGCCGAATTAAAAGACACTCTCAGTTTTCTTGTCTCGGGAATAATGAGGGATTTAGAAACCAGTTTCTCTGCCGAATATCCGTTCAGTACACTTAAACTGGTGGAGGTCCCGGTTCAGTTCCATTCCTTTCCGCGGATGAGCACTCAGACCATGGCTGAACTTCAGCCTTCAATGGTTCTGCTCCCCGAAAAGTTGTCTATGATCGATAATGCCGGCTTCCAGAAACGTTTCACCCGGCAGAAGAACAGAAATACCAGAAACAACCAGGTGATCACCGACAAGGAGCTGCAGGTAAGGTTGTTCAACGATTTTGCAAGGAACGCTTTCATAAGCGGAGAAAAGACCAGGTACGTTAACGGGGAAAGGCTGTCCGAGCCTGTACGCTACAGACTGGGACCGAACTTCTATTTTTTCAGGAATAATTTCCACTCAGCCGAATACCCGGTAATAAATGCTGTTTTTGAATCCCATCTTCAGAAACATATTTCGGAAACGGCCCAGTTCAGCAGTATGTCGGGGAACCTGCAGGAAAATGACAGGGCCAACCTCGTCCTGAGAAACACCAGCTTCAGGGATGTCCTGGCCATGAATCCCAAAGGAGATACCATAAGGAACGTACTTACCCTTAAGGGCGATTACCTCTTCAACCTCTTCAGGGCGAAGGCAGGCATCGATGAGTTCAACGACTGGTTCACCGCTTATCTCGACAGTCACCGGTACCAGAGCATCGAAGTAACTGACCTCAACGCAGACATGAAAGAAAAGTTCGGATTTGAGTTCTATCCCTTCCTCCACGACTGGTTCAACAGCAAGGACCAGCCAGGATTTATCTTTTCAAGCCTTCAGTCCCGGGAAATTATCGTGGACGACAGGGTAAGATTCCTTGTAACATTTACGGCATCCAATCACGAACCGGTTACCGGGATATTTAATGTGACCTTCCGGACGGCAGCAGAAGGCGGCCGCCAGATTACCGGCTACTACGAGGGTTCAGGCCGTGGGGGAAGTTACAGTATAATGATGCAGGGCCAGGGACCCGGTTCTGATATTTCAAGAATAGTGGTGCTCGGACCTTCAGAAGCAAAAAAAATAAGCATTATTCTGGATGCCGAACCACGCGAGATGATAGCTAACTCTCTTTTCGCGAAAAACATTCCCGGAGAAATAGTCCTCCCAATCGATAACATAGTGAAATCCAGAAATCACACCGCTTATACCGAAGGGGAAGAACTTCTTCCTTCAGTTCCTCCCCTTGAGTCGCCTGGAGAAATAGTAGTTGACAACGAGGACCCCGGCTTCTCAACCGACAACTCCACAGTAATGAGCCCGCTGAAAAGGATTCTCGGAGTCAGGAAAAGACAGGCCGATTCCTATCAACCGGTCAATATGTTCTGGGCGCCGCAATTCTGGCAGGCGGGAGTGATGTCGTCCTACTACGGCAAATATATCCGGTCGTCGGTGTTTACCCGCGGTTCACGGGGTGAAAAACGTGTGACCTGGGTAACTCCTCTCATGAAAGCGGATTACTACGACATATATTGTTATATTGGAAAATCAGCCGACAGGATGGTTGTACGCTCAGGCGGAGGACCGCCGCCGCCTCCTGGTGAAACACCTCAGGGTGATAACCTGTACAAGGATTTGCACTACAGAATTTACCACGACGAAGGCACTGAAGATATTTCTATTGATTTTGGAAATGCCGAACCAGGCTGGAACCTGCTCGGCCGCTATTATATCTCATCCGATTCGGCAAGGGTGGAAATGACAAACCAGTCGGCCGGCCGTGTGGTAATAGGCGATGCCGTGAAATGGGTAAGGGCAAACTGAACTTTATATACTGTTTATTAAATGATAGTAGGGAAATTATGATACAAAGGATAAAACAAGTTAAAACAACAACCAGAAAGCTGGCTTTTCTGATTGTTCTGGCAGCTTCAGGCCTGTTTTCATCAGCCCAGCAGGGACTAACCCTTGAACAGTCACTCCAGATAGCCGAATCAAACAGCCCTGCAATGAAACGTACAAGGCTCAGCCTTATCAGGAGCCAGGAAAACCTTAATGCCCAGAACGCCTCGCTTAAATCACAGTTCTCACTGTCGGTAAACCCAATTGGCTACAGCCAGAACAGGTCGTTCAATGAACTGATCTCCAAATGGAATTCAGTGAAAACTACCGAAAGTTTTGGCCTTTTCACCATTTCGCAACCGATAGTGTTCACCGATGCAAGGCTATCACTGACTAACAGGTTCGGATACACGGATTCGTACAGCGAGTACAGTAATTCCACAACAAAAGGATTCAGCAACAGCCTGTCGCTTAATCTCGACCAGCCGCTCTTTACCTACAACAGGACAAAGCTCCAGCTAAGGGAACTTGAACTGGCTCTTGAAAACTCCCAGATAAGCTATGCTGTCCAGCTCCTGTCGCTCGAAAGGGGCGTCTCCCAGGCATTTTACTATGTGTACCAGCAGCAGCAGAGTTACGAGATAGCCCGTCAGGCATTCGATAATATGCAAAAGAGTTATGAAATAATAAAAAACAAGGTCGACGCAGGCATCTCAGCCCGCGAGGAAGGTTTCCAGGCTGAACTGAACCTTGCAACCGCTAGGTCTGATTATGAAAACCGTCAGGTCGATCTTGAGAATGCAAAGGATGAGTTCAAAATCCTGATCGGACTGAGCCTGTACGACGATATCATTGTGCTGCCAAATATCCAGGTCGATACGGTACAGGTTGATATTGCCCTGGCAATCGACCAGGGTCTTGCAAACAGGATGGAACTCCGCCAGCGTGAAATCGACATTGAAGCCTCACAATTTGACCTGATCCAGACAAAATCGCTGAATGAATTCAGGGGAAGCCTGGGTCTTTCAATCGGATTATTCGGCGACAATGAGAAACTGGGTGACGTCTATGCCAATCCAACTGACAACGAAGACGTCTCCCTTTCATTCAGCATTCCACTCTGGGACTGGGGAGAGAGAAAATCAAGGATAAAAGCTTCTGAGGCTGCAATAGAATCAGCAGAGATTTCACTGGATGAAGAAAAAAATGATATAATACTTGGCATCAGGAAAGTCTTCAGAAACCTTATAAATCTCAGGAACCAGATCGACATTGCCCGGCAGAATGTCACCAATGCACAACTCACCTATGACCTCAACCTTGAAAGATACAGAAACGGAGATCTTACAGGTATGGACCTGAACCTTTTCCAGGAACAGCTCTCACAAAAACAACTGTCGTACACCAATTCGCTGATCTCCTACAAGCTCGAATTGCTTAACCTCAAGATACAAACCCTTTACGATTTTGAGAAGAATGAACAGGTTTCACCTGTAATGACACTGGAACAATAAAAAAAATCAATATAAAATGAAAAGAATAATAATTCTGTTTGCAGCTTCCCTCATAGCAGCTGGCGGATGCAGGAACCAGGACCAGAGCCTGACCGCCGACGTCGAAATTCCCGTCTCCGTTCAGGACCTGAAGCTGAAACCGATAGAAGAATATGTCAATACCACAGGTACGGCATTCCCGAAAGGCGAAATTGAACTGAATTCCAAAATCGCGGCAGACTATTTCCTGGAAAGAAATCCCAGGACAGGCAGACTCTGGCAGCTTGGCGACCGCGTCAGCAAGGGTAACGTGATAGCCCGTCTTGAGGACCAGGAATATGTAAACTCGGTTAAGATGGAAACCAACCAGCTGAACCTGGAACTCATGGAAAGTGAACTTAAGAAACAACAGTCGCTTTATGAAAAGGGTGGCGTAACACTCAAGGAACTGAAGACTGCTGAGATCAACTACGAAAACGCCCGCACCACCGTAGTAACCGCAAGGCTACAGCTCGAAAAAACAAGTTTGACCGCCCCTATCGACGGAGTTATTGTCGATTTACCTTATTATACCCAGGGAACCCATATTGAAGCAGGTGTTGCAATTGTAAAGATAATGGACTACCGGACCATGTACATGGATGTCCAGCTACCTGAAAAATACATACCCGTCATCAAGCCCGGCCAGGTTGTCAGGATGACCAACTACACAATCCCCGACGATACGATCGTCGGCAATGTAACACAGTTGTCTCCTGCCATCAATCCCGATACCAGAACCTTCAGGGGATCCATTTCCATAGATAATCCTGATATGCTGCTGCGCCCGGGAATGTTCGTCAGGGCCGATATTGTAACGAACCGGAAGGACTCTGCTATTGTTATTCCCAAAAACATTATCCTTTCGAGGCAGAGAGGAAAAACCGTATTTGTGGTTGACAGGGGGCTGGCAGTTGAAAGAATCATAGAGACCGGCCTCGAAAATATTACCGACGTCGAGGTAACAAGGGGTCTGGAAAAAAATGAGCGCGTTGTAACAAGTGGCTTCGAAACACTGAGCAACAGGTCAAAGGTGAAAATTATCAAGTAACTGCCATGAAACCCACATGATTGATTTCAAACGTAAACACTTAATAAACATAAATTTCAATCATGTGCGGTTCCATCATACCTTTAAAATCAAAATAATCCAATGATGAACTCCATTGCCCGATTTGCTGTAAATAACCCTGTAACGGTTCTCATGCTTGTACTGGCGATCATCCTGCTGGGATTCATTTCCTTCGGGAAGCTGGGAACCGATCTTTTCCCCGATCTCAATACTCCAAAAATATATATAGAACTCAGGGCAGGAGAGAAACCTCCTGAAGAAATCGAGAAGAACTATGTCGACCAGATTGAATCGCTGGCAATGCGGCAGAGCGATGTTGTAAGTGTTTCATCAGCCTCCCGGGGAGGAACAGCCATGATAACAGTCGAATACAGCTGGAACAAGGATATGGATGAAGCTTTCCTCGACCTTCAGAAGGAACTCAGCTCATTCAGCCAGAATTCCGACCTTGAGGATTTCACTATTTCACAGTACGATCCCAATGCCTCACCAGTGATGATTGTCGGTCTCCGGAATCCACGTATCGAAAATATGGATGAACTGAGAAAGGTGGCTGAGAACTATGTAAGAAATGAACTCGTAAGGATTGAAGGAGTGGCTGACGTAAGGATAGCAGGAAAGGAAGAAAGCGAAGTGGTCATCGAGACCAACAAGTACCTGCTCGAATCGTTCGGACTCACCACCGAAGCCATTGCCGCCCAGATAATGAACTATAACAGGAATGTATCGGGAGGTTCCATTGTCGACATGGGTACCAAATATGTCGTTAAGGGTGTCAGCGTTCTGGAAGATACGGAAGATCTTCAGAATATAATAGTCGGATTCCTTACCCCGTCCCCGGCAGTTAGCGGGCAGTCTGCGGCAGGTCAGGTCGCTGGCCAGGCTCAGGGTAATGCCTCCGCCGGTGAAAGGGTACCTGTTTACCTCAGGGATGTGGCCAGGATTGGATATGAAAACAAGGATCCGGAAAATATAGTAACCATCAACGGCGAAAGATGCATCGGCCTGTCAATTTACAAGGAGCCAAAATTTAACACCGTCGATGTGGTAGAAAGCCTCTCAACAGCCTTTGACCAGCTCGGCAAGGCCCTACCCGGTTATGAATTTGTAAAAGTCCTCGATCAGGGAACCTATATTCAGAATTCAATAGGCGAGGTGAAAAACACCCTGCTCATCGGGATCTTCCTTGCTGTAATAGTTTTGTACGTCTTTCTGAGAAGGATTGGTGTAACCCTCGTCATAAGCCTTGCCATCCCGATCTCAATTATTGCAACCTTCAACCTTATGTATTTCAGCAATCTGACACTGAATATAATGACGCTTGGGGGACTTGCACTGGGCGCCGGGATGCTGGTCGATAATGCAATAGTCGTGCTGGAGAACATAACCCGCAACAGGGATGAAGGACTGCCTTTGAAAGAAGCCATTATAACAGGCACAGCCCAGGTAGGCGGAGCAATCACCGCCTCCACTATCACAACCATAGTCGTGTTCCTCCCCATCGTCTACCTGAGGGACGCCTCGAGCGAGATGTTCCGCGACCAGGCCTGGACAGTGGCTTTTGCACTGATCTCATCCCTCATCGTGGCTATGCTTGTTATACCGATGCTGGTATCAACACTTCTGCCGTCAGAAAAGAAAAAGACTGTTCCTGTCAATGTATTGAATTTCACCGGGTACCACAAATACCTTGGCAGGATCCTCAAAAAAAGAAAACTTGTGATTCTTCTTTCAGTGATAATCCTTGGTGCAACGGGATTTCTTGTTCCGCGGCTTGGTAGCGAATTCATGCCCCGTTCCGAATCGGCCGAATTCACGGTAAGGCTCAGTCTCCCTGAAGGAACCAGCCTTGAAAGAACAAATAATACCGCCGTGAGAACGGAGGAGATTATAAATAGTCTTCTGGGAGAAAAGGTCAGACTGATCTATACCCAATCGGGCAGTGACAATACTTCATCACTGTCACTTTCTTCAGGATCGAAGGGTGAGAACAACGCCTCCCTGAAAGTAATTCTGGAGGATGAATTTGCCTCCGAAACCGAAGACGCAATCACCCTGGTACAGTCATATCTCAGCACTATCCCCGACGTTGAAGTAAGCTTCTCAAGGGAAGAAACAGCCCTCCAGTCGTCGCTTGGAACCACCGAATCGCCTTTTGCCCTCGAGATATCAGGAAAGGATTTTTCTGAAATGGAAAGGATACTGAGGGAATCGGAAGCAATACTTAAGGAAAATAATGGCCTAAGCAATATCACAACATCACTCGACGAAGGAACTCCGGAGGTGGAGGTGGAAATCGACCGGTTCAAGACAAGCTATTATGGGGTGACGGTCGAAAACGTCATTAGTCAGGTAAGGGGTTATCTGCAGGGCGCCGCAGCCGGAACCTTCGAAAAGGATGGCGAACTTAAGGACATTACAATCAAACTGGGCGATATCTCCCTGAGCCAGCTCAGCGACCTTATAATAACAGCAGGAAATATAAAAGTCCCCCTTAGCGAAATCGCCCGTGTAAGTACCATAACCAGCCCGCGGGAAATCACACGCCGTAACCAGTCAAGAACCTGTTATATCTATGCAATGACAGACAAGGATCAGCCTTTTGATAAAATCATCAGGGATGCCGGGACTTCACTGCAGTCCGTGGCCCTTCCATCCGACTACAAACTGGATTTCACCGGCGAGGAACTCAAGCGGAGGGAATCAATGTCGAACCTGACATTTGCGCTCGTCCTTTCACTTGTACTGGTGTTTATGGTACTGGCCTCACAGTTCGAATCAATATTACAGCCGTTCATAGTAATGCTGACCATACCACTGGCAGGAGTGGGTACCGTACTAACCTTCTTCTTCCTGGGCAAGCCCCTGAATATGATGGCATACATTGGGATAATCATGCTTGCAGGGATCGCGGTGAACAACGCTATAATCCTGATCGACCGTATAAACCAGCTCAGGGAATCGGGAACTCCTAAAAAGGATGCCATTATGCTTGCCGGAGCCCAGAGAATAAGACCTATTCTCATGACAAGCATTACAACCATCCTGGCACTTCTGCCTCTTACCATCGGAATGGGCGAAAGTGCATCACTCAGGTCTCCCATGGCCCTCGCAGTGATCGGAGGACTTTTCTCCTCCACCCTTCTTACCCTGATCGTTATACCCTGCGTCTACTGGGTATTTGACAGCTTAGGCGATTTATTGACAGGCAGGAATAAGATGAACAACCAAATGAATAATAAAGCATTAGGAAGGTATGGATTTCATTCTCAAAAGAAAGGTCCTTATCAGCATGCTCTTCATAGGGCTCTCCGTACTTGGCTATGTATCGTACAGGAAGCTGGCCGTGGAGCTGCTTCCCAATGCCGAATTCCCGACACTTATAGTACAGGTAGGCTCACCTCTCGAGGTCGATCCCTCCTACATTGAAAACCAGGCCATCATCCCCATCGAAGGCGCCATCGGAACTCTCGAGGATGTGGAAAAGATAGAATCAAATATAACGTCCAGGTACGGAACCATATTTATCTATTATGCCAAGAATGCCGATCTCAAATATGCAAACCTGAAGCTTCAGGAGAAGATAGACCTTTTAAGGAATACCATACCATCGGAATTCTTTGTAAATGTAATCAAGATTGACCTCGAACAGCTTACCAACCAGTTCATGGCTCTTCAGGTACGGGGCGAGGGAGGCGTTGACAGGATACGCAACATAACCGACAGGGAGATCAAGCCTGAACTCGAAAATATCGACGGCATTGCAGGTGTTCAGGTTTACGGAGGCCAGGAAAACGCCATCGAGGTGCGGCTTAACAGAAGGGCATGCAAATCGCTTGGCGTGACAATGAACCAGATAAGCTCCCTGCTTAACAATAACGGGAGGGAGAAAACCTTTGCCGGCAAAGTTATCGACGGAAGCCGGGAAATGTATGTAAACATTACCTCTTCCTACACCGATGTTAAGGACCTGGGAAACATAATAGTCAAACAGGACGGGCCGGTTCTTCTCAGGGATATCGCTGAGATCTTTTACGGTGTCAAGGAACAGAGTACCATAAGCCGTGTAAACGGTCTCGATGAGATTACCGTCAACCTGGTAAATGACCGGCAGGCAAACCTTATCGGGCTGTCACATACCACACTGGAAGAAATTAACAGGCTGAACAGGAAACTTGCTCCCTCAGGAGTTGAAATTACCGTCCAGTACAACAGTGCCGAAACAATGGAAAAGAACATAAACCAGATAATAAGCCTGGCTCTTACAGGAGGCTTGCTGGCCGTTCTTATCCTGTGGTTCTTTTTGCGGAACATCCGTCTTGTCACCGTCATTGCCATTTCTTTGCCCATATCCGTCTACACAGCGTTCAATTTTTTCTATGCCTTCAACATCAGCATAAACAGCCTTACCCTTGTAGGCATCGCACTGGCAATAGGCATGCTGGTCGACAATTCGGTTGTTGTGCTGGAAAACATCTACAGGCTGGCCGGGGCGGGAAAGGATCCGGAAACATCGGTCAAACAGGGGCTGAAGGAGGTAATGCGCGCTATTTTTGCTTCTACCGTTACAACCATTATCGTATTTCTCCCGTTCCTGTTCACAACCAACTTCCTGATTAAACTTATAGGGAAAAACATAAGTGTATCGATAATCTCAACACTTCTGGTTTCGCTCAGCGTGGCCCTGATGGTTATACCGATGGCGACTTTTTATCTTCTGTCCGGTAAGCCGTCCGATAATTCCGGGGTCTTCAAGAAGCTCTCCATTCACGACAGACTTATTCAGGCTTACAGCCTTGTTCTGAAAGCCTGTATGAGAAACCCTGCCGCAACAATAATAGGTACACTGGTGCTATTTTTCGCGGCACTACTGGTCAGCCTCGGGCTCAGCCTGAGCTCAGGCAATGAAGTGGAAACTTCCGAATTCAGGATGAGCGTCACAATGCCTGCCGGATCGACACTGGCAAAAACCGATGCTGTGGTTTCCGAAATAGAGTCGAGACTTGCATCAATTCCTGAAAAGGAAGATATCGTTAGCCGTATCGGGGAAGATCAGGCAACGGTTACAATCAACCTCAAGGAAGACTGGGACAAGGAAAGCAGGAGAAAACTGGCGGAGATAAAAAACGATATTTCAGAGAAGACAAAGAATATATCCTCGGCAGAAATCAGCATGGACGAGATTTCAACAAGCGGGGGGTTCACAAGCAGCAGCGAGAGTGCAGGCATGAACAACCCCGGGGCCGATTTCGAATCACTCCTCGGAATCGGATCAAAGCCGGAATCGGTAATCATAAAGGGACAGAACTTCGAGCAGATGAAAGACCTGGCTGATGATATCAGAACATATATCAACAACCTCGAAACAGTCGACAATGCAAGGGTAAATGTTCAGGACAACACTCCGGAGGTCCGGCTGCATTTCGACATGGATTACATCGCCCGCAACGGCTATACCCTTGGCGATCTGGCATCAGCCCTTTCATCGTTCGGAAGAGAATACTCCTCCGGTGCCACCTTCCGTCAGGGAACGGAAAGCTACGACATAATGATCAAATACGCCGATACGGATTCTCTTGACAACTCTTCAGCCGAAAAAACCATTGACGACCTTAAACGACTCGAGGTATCGGGGCAGAACGGGGCTGTGATGGAAATGGAAGAACTGGCGGATGTCATTTTCTCCTACGGCATGGGAAACATTCACCGCGAGAACCAGGAAAAAAGAGTGACCGTCACCTATAGTTACAAGGATGAAATAAAATCATCCAAGGATCTCCTCACAGGGGCTCGCGCTGAAGTTGAGTCAATTGTTTCGGGACTGAATATCCCATCGGGAATTGCAGTCGAAATAATTCAGGAAGAAGACCAGTTAAAGGAATTCTATTACCTGATTGGTATAGCTTTCCTTCTTATTTTCATGGTCCTCGCGGCAGTGTTCGAATCCCTTTCAACTCCGGTCGTTCTGCTTTTCAGCATACCCCTGGCAGCCCTCGGATCGCTGATAGCGCTAATCCTGACGGGGAACACCCTGCTGAGCGTCAACACCCTCACCGGATTCCTCATCCTCCTCGGGGTTGTGGTGAACAACGGCATAATCCTTATCGATTATACAAATATCCTGAGGAATAGAGGCTTCCGCCGGTCAAGAGCCCTGATGACAGCAGGAATGGCAAGGATCCGACCGATAATCATTACAGCCTCAACAACTGTCATAGCAATGCTTCCGCTGGCAATGGGAAAGGCGGAGTTTGTTTCGGTGATCGGAGCCTCATTCGCCATAACAGTTATCGGCGGACTTACACTGAGCACTTTGCTTACGCTTGTGTTTATTCCTACCTTCTACTCAGGTCTCGAAAACGCACTTGATTGGATAGGATCGCTCAACTGGAAAGTCAAGGCAGTGCAGCTGGCCATATTCGGAATTCTGATATTTCTTATTTATACCCATATCGATAAGTTCATCTGGAAGCTGATCACCTCCATTCTCGTTCTGATAATCGTGCCGGCGGCAACATGGTTCGTAATGAACAGCCTCAGAAAAGCCAGGGAAACGGTTATCCCTCCCGACGTGCCCATAAAAATCCGGGTTCAGAGTCTTGTAAAGATCTACGAAAGAGAAAACAGGTGGAGCCGCGAATGGAAGGCCGGCGCACGGATAAGGGAACGGCTCGGTCTAAAAACGCACTTCAGGAAATGGAAAGACCTGATGACCGTTTCATGGGAACTCCCCCTGTTTGCCTTTATGATTTATTTTACTTACTTCTATCTCAACTCAGGATTCTGGATATTCTTCTTCAGTGTAATTGTATGGTTTTTCCTTTCCGCCATCTGGAACCAGTTCAGGGAACTATTCAAAAACCTTTCCTCTGAATCCGGAAGGAAGATGCCTGCAAGGCTTATCCCGGTCATAAGTTTCGTAGTCTTCTGGATGGTGCCCCTGCTGAACCTGTTTATGTTCCAGCTGAAATGGGACAACATCGCGGTTGTAATTATTATTGGCGTCCTCTGGTTCACCGGGCTGTTCATCTACACTACCGGACAAAAACTGAGTGAGGAAAATATCGATATATACCGGCTCGAAGGGAAATTCAGGGGACTGAGAAAAACAATCTACAAAATTGTCGCTGCAGTTCCGATGATCGGCAAGAAGCTTAAGCCTTTCAAGGCCCTGAGCTGTGTATCTCTCAACATAGAAAACGGAATGTTCGGACTGCTCGGACCAAACGGTGCCGGAAAAACAACCCTCATGAGAATTATTTGCGGGATCCTTGAGCAGAGCTACGGAAAGGTCTGGATCAACGGACTCGACACCCAGCTGAAGCGCGAGGAGCTTCAGGGCCTCATAGGCTACCTTCCCCAGGAATTCGGAAGCTATGAGAACATGACCGCCCACGAATACCTCCATTACCAGGCTATGCTGAAGAACATCATCGATTCAGAAACCAGGGAAGACAGGGTGACTTACGTGCTGAAAGCAGTCCACATGGATGAACACAGGCATGAACGGATAGGTTCATTCTCGGGAGGGATGAAGCAAAGGATGGGAATAGCGATGATACTCCTTCATCTGCCCAGAATACTTGTTGTCGATGAACCTACAGCCGGACTTGACCCCAGGGAAAGAATAAGATTCAGGAACCTGCTTGTGGAACTGAGCCGCGAAAGGATAGTTATCTTCTCCACTCACATCATCGAAGATATCTCAAGCTCGTGCAACCAGGTTGCAGTTCTCAACAAAGGCAGGCTGAGATATCTTGGAAAACCCTCTGATATGACCAAAGAGGCCGTTGGACGAGTCTGGCAGTTTAAGATCCCTGCCTCCGAATTTACAAAAATGGCAGCCAGCCATCTCGTTGTCCATCATATGTCGGAAGGCGACAGTATAAGAGTTAGGGTCATTTCGGAATCACAACCCTGGGCTTACGCAGTGACCACAGCCCCCAACCTGGAGGATGCATACCTGTGGCTTCTAAGGAGAAAAGATATCAACCATATTAACGGAATATGAACCCGGTCACAATTAGAAATTATTACACGCTCATCATCAGGATGATACTTTATAACCTCCGGATCATCTTCGCCAATAAGTTTATCTGGTTCCTGGCAGGATCGGTTGTTTTCTACCTCGGATTATCGGTTATATACGTTCTGTCACAAGACGTTTCGGCGATGCACGATCTTTACGGGGTATTTATGTTCTCCGGCATTCTCCTCGTATTCTACCCGGTTGTTTTCGGCATCCAGAACGATCAGGATGCCCGAACCATCGAGATCCTTTTCGGCATACCAAACTACAGGTACAAGGTGTGGCTCGTAAGGATCATTCTTATTTTTGTGATAGCCTTCCTTATCATGCTTTTCTTTACCTTCCTTTCAAATATCCTTATTGTAAAGTTCGAGTTCGTTTATGTCACCATTCAGGTTATGATACCTGTACTGTTCCTGGGAATGATGTCATTCATGCTGTCGACGGTAGTAAGGAACGGAAACGGAACTGCAGTGATTATGATCATACTGGGAATCCTCTTTCTGTTCTTTGATGATGTGCTTCGGAAAAGCCAGTGGAACATATTCCTGAATCCGTTCAATCCGGCCTGGGATGTGAGTGAGACCACCTGGGCCATCATCTCCCTCAAAAACCGGATCATACTCATCGCAGGCAGCATACTGTTCCTGCTCGCCGGCCTGTACAATCTCCAGAAGAGGGAAAAATTCATGTAGACTGGGATCAGACCTGCTCTTTATACGCATCTTTTTGTTAATCACTGATGATTCTTGTTAATTCATGCTTCCTGAAATCCACCCCTAAATCCCCCAAGGGGGACTTGAAATCCTCTTCATTGGTGGATTTATTTTCCTTAAAGACTATAAAATATTCAATGTCTGATTCTTAAAGCCCCCCCTGGGGGGTTTGGGGGTAAATCGCCCGGTGGTTCAGGATTCTAAACCTGGGGGGTTGGGGGTAAAAACCGGCGAGGTAAAACCCTATTCAAACGGATGGTCCCTTGAAAAATCAGGCCTGTAGTTCAGGCAGCTTTCCGGATCCTGTATCCAGCCATTCCTGAAACCCAATTCTTCCATTTCCTTTACAACCGAGTCATATTCAGCCTTATAGAGAGCTCTGCCCAGCACAGGATGCCCGGCAGTATCGGGCGTGGGATGATACTGTGACATAAGCGAAATATTCACCCCCGGCGACAGCTCCTCTGCTATCTTCCTGAGAACCTGCTTGCTTTCATCAGCATGACCGGGCAGCACAAGGTGCCGGATCAGGATCCCTCCCACCGCCCTGCCCTCACTATCGGTCCGAAGAGGAGATCCCTTCATCCAGTACATAAGTTTCAGCGCACCAAGGGCAACAGACGGGTAATCTGCAGCATCTGAATATTCGAGGGCAACAGCTTCACTTGCATATTTATAATCGGGAAGCCATACATCTATCAGCCCCTCCAGGCTGCCGATAACCTCTGGCTTGTCGTAACCGTTTGTATTGTAAACAAAGACCGGACTTAAACCCCTTGAATGTAGTCCGCGTATAATGGCTTTTACCTGAGGTATCACATGCGACGGGGAAACAAATCCGACTGCTTTGACACCATCCCCGAGCAGACTCTCAATTACATCAAGAGCCTCGTCAAGCCCGGTTATCCCCGGCCTGAATCCGCAATCCGGTCTGCTTATCTCAAAATTCTGACAATAAACGCACCTCAGGTTGCAGCCTGAGAAGAATATATTGCAGATGCCCGAAGGACCGCTTACCGGGGGCTCTTCCCCCCTGTGAATGCAGACAGAGGCAATATTCATTCCGGCGTCAGCCCCGCAATATCCGGGCCTTCCCGCAAATCTGTCTGCATGGCATTCCCTCGGACACAAAGTGCAGTCAGATAAAAGGGCTCTTTCCGGGTCAGTGTAAATATCCTTAATCATCACTGACACCAAAATTAACTATATGCAGATTAAAAAAAACAACAGAATTTTTATCGTTTTACGATATCCTGGTTATCGTTTTACGACAAATTTTTTACCTGAAACGATATGTTTCTGAAGACAATGTCCGGTGTATCAGAAAAAAGATCACCAATTATATTGCGTATTTTCAAACAATCATTATCTTTGCATCCGAATTGAGGGGCAATTGAGTAACAGGGGACCAGAGTCCCCTATTTTATTATCAGTTTCAGCGGATGACAGACAGGGATAAGATAGAGGAATTGATAAAGGAACACATGAGTGGTACCGGGATGTTCCTGGTGTCGGTGAAGGTCAGCGCCGCAAACAGGATTACGGTGCTTGCCGATACAAGGGAGGGTATCACAATCGATGAGTGCGTGCTGTTGCACCGTCATATTGAGAACGGGCTCGACCGCGATGCCGGGGATTTTGAACTGCAGGTGTCATCGCCGGGGCTCGGCTCGCCCTTCACGGTGATTGAGCAGTACTACAAGAACGAAGGAAAGAAGATCTCCGTCGTCGACAATGAGGGAATGAAATACTCGGGTATCCTCAAAAATGTTACAAAGGGAGGCTTCGATCTTGAAACTGAAGTGAAGATCAAGGGAAAGGGAAAGGAAAAAAAGGATATCCCCTTTAACTTTGATCAGGTAAAAACGACAAAAATTGTTCTAACGATAACATAACATCAAGAAGATTTCAGAAGATGGAAAATATCAATTTGATCGACACCTTTTCGGAATTCAAAGAGCTTAAGAATATCGACCGCCCGACCATGATGAGCGTGCTTGAAGACGTTTTCAGAAGCATGCTTGCAAAGAGATACGGTGAGGCCGACAATTTTGACATTATCGTCAATATCGACAAGGGCGACTTTGAAATCTGGAGGAACAGGGTGGTTGTGGAAGACGATGAACTGGTTGATCCCAACCTGCAGATACCATTGTCGAAGGCAAAGGAGATCGATGAGGATTACGAGGTGGGTGAAGAAGTCTCGGATGAGGTCAAATTTCTCGATTTCGGACGGAGAGCCATCCTGTCGCTCAGACAAAACCTTACGGCAAGGATCCTCGACCTCGAGAAGAACAACATATACATAAAATACAAGGACAGGATCGGTGAAATAGTCACCGGTGAAGTTTACCAGGTTTGGAAAAGGGAAATACTTGTCCTTGACGATGACGGAAATGAACTGATAATTCCGAAAAGCGAGCAGATCCCTTCCGATCATTTCCGCAAGGGCGATTCAATCCGTGCAGTTGTGATAAAGGTTGAAATGAGGAACAACACCCCTTTCATCATTCTAAGCCGTACATCGCCTGTCTTCCTCGAAAGGTTATTTGAACTTGAGGTTCCTGAGATTTTCGACGGGCTCATAACGATCAAGAAGATCGTCCGCGTACCGGGCGAACGCGCCAAGGTTGCCGTTGAATCGTACGACGAAAGGATCGACCCGGTAGGAGCCTGCGTGGGTATGAAAGGATCAAGGATACATGGTATTGTAAGGGAACTCAGAAACGAAAACATCGATGTGATCAATTACACATCCAATAACCAGCTGTTCATTCAAAGAGCGCTGAGCCCCGCAAAAATAACATCTATCAAACTCGTTGAAGAGACAAAAAGGGCTGAGATCTATCTGAAGCCCAACGAAGTATCGCTAGCCATCGGAAAAGGCGGCCTCAATATAAAGCTGGCCAGCCAGCTTACAGGTTATGAAATTGATGTTTACAGAGAACCGGGAGGCGAGGATGAAGAAGATGTGAACCTTGAAGAATTCAGCGATGAGATCGATGAGTGGATAATCGAGGAACTCAAATCAATTGGCTGTGATACTGCCAGAAGCGTTCTGAACCTTTCCATCCACGACCTTGTCAAACGCACCGATCTCGAAGAAGAGACTGTCAGGGAGGTAATTAATATCCTTAAAGCCGAATTTGAATAGAAATTATCATAATACCCGCTTGAGATTTAAGAAAGACTGAGGACTTATCTATGACTGAAGATATCAAGGCAACAAGATTAAGCAAAGCAGCCCGCGAATTTAACGTAGGGATCTCTACCATTGTGGAATTCCTCCACAAAAAGGGGTTTGATCTTGATCCCAATCCAAATACCAAACTGCCTCATGAAGCTTACGTTCTTTTGCTGAAAGAATACAGCGGCGACCTCAACGTCAAGAAGGAGTCAGAAAAGCTGATGCTGAAAGATCTCCACAGGAAAAAGGAGACTGTTTCGATCGATGATGTGCCAGGCGAAAAAAGCGAAGATCAGGACAGGGACGAAGAAGTTATGATAAAGGATACTTCACCTGTCAAAAAGGCTGTTGACATCAAGACTGAGATCCCAAAGCCCGACATCAAACTTGTTGGCAAGATTGATCTCGAAAAGACTCTCAAACCAAAGGTTGTTCAGCCCGAGAAACCTGTTCAGCCTGAACCAGCCAAAACAGGAAAAGTAACTTCCCCACCTGCTGACCCGGTTAAAAAGCCGGCAGCAGAAATACCCCCCACTGAAGAAAAAGAAACTGAAAAGAAAGAACAAACAAAAACTCCAATCGATCTGCACATAGTCGGTAAAATCGATCTCGATAAAGTTGCAAAAGAATCCAGGCCTGCAAAAAAGGAAGAAAAAGAACCATCCTCACCCAAAGCCCCTGCTAAAGAACAAAAAGCTCCGGTTAAGGAGAAGGATGTTCCGGCAGAAGCAGATCAGAAACCGGTTGAACAGCCTGTAATTACGCCCGAAGTTCCCGCTGAAGTACAGGAAGAACCTGTTGCAGCACAGGCCGCTGAGGAAGAAAAGGCCGACTCCGGAATATTCAAGCCGCATGTTGAAAAACTCATGGGACTTACTGTTGTCGGGAAAATCAACCTTCCGGCGGAAGAAAAGAAAAAATCGGGCTACCAGCAGGTAAACGTGAACGGTGATTCTGATTTCAGAAGGAAAAAGAAAAGAAAAAGGATAACAAAGGAGAAAGAGGTTGCTCCTGTTTCGAAACCTCTCCCGACCGACAAGAAAAACGCACAGACAAAGAAACCGCTGCTCAAGAAAAGACCTGTTCGCACGGAAGTAGATGAGGGAGAAGTTCAGAAGCAGATCAAGGAAACCCTCGCTCGCCTTACCACAAAGGGCAAATCAAAAGGTTCAAGGTACCGCAGGGAAAAAAGGGACCTTATAAGCATGAAAAACCGTGAGTCAGAGGACAGAATTGAAGAAGAAAAGAATATCCTGAAAGTCACGGAATTCGTCTCGGCCAATGAACTCGCGTCGATGATGAACGTCCCCGTGACAGAGATCATCTCCACTTGTATGAACCTCGGACTTTTCGTTTCAATAAACCAGAGGCTTGACGCCGAGACCCTTGCTCTTCTTGCCGATGAGTTCGGACACAAGATTGAATTCGTAAGCGCCGAATTGCAGGAAACCGTCAAGGAGGAGGAAGACGAAGAGGAAGAACTCAAACCAAGACCGCCTATTGTTACGGTAATGGGACATGTTGACCATGGAAAAACAAAACTGCTCGACCATATAAGACGGACCAACGTGATTGCCGGTGAAGCAGGAGGTATTACTCAGCATATCGGAGCCTATGCAGTGCAGCTCGACGATGGCCGCAAGCTGACCTTCCTCGACACACCGGGTCACGAAGCCTTCACCGCTATGCGTGCCAGGGGAGCACAGATTACCGATATAGCAATTATTGTTGTTGCAGCTGACGACGGTGTGATGCCCCAGACAAAGGAGGCGATAAACCATGCAGCAGCAGCAGGTGTGCCTATCGTCTTCGCAATAAATAAAATAGATAAGCCAACAGCCAATCCTGAAAAAATCAAAGAAGCCCTGGCAAATATGAACTTCCTGGTCGAAGACTGGGGCGGGAAGTATCAGTCGCAGGAGATATCTGCAAAAAACGGGCTTAATATTGAGCTTCTTCTTGAAAAAGTGCTGCTTGAGGCAGAGATGCTCGAACTTAAAGCCAACCCCGACAAACCGGCAGTTGGAACAATTATTGAATCATCGCTCGACAAGGGCCGCGGATTCACCGCAACCGTTCTGGTGAAAGCCGGAACCCTAAGGGTGGGCGATATTATGATCGCCGGAACTGCCTACGGTCATATCAAGGCCATGTATAACGAAAGAGGAGGCAAGGTGGATGAAGTGGGACCGGCAACTCCGGCTCTCGTGCTCGGACTGAACGGGGCCCCGCAGGCCGGTGACAAATTCAATGTGATGGAGAGCGACCGCGAAGCCAAGGACATAGCCACAAAGAGAGCCCAGTTACAGAGAGAACAGGGGTTACGCACACAGAAACACATTACCCTCGATGAGATAGGCAGACGTATCGCAATAGGCAACTTCCAGGAACTCAACATTATCGTAAAAGGTGACGTCGACGGTTCGATCGAGGCCCTGAGTGACTCGCTAATAAAACTGTCCACTCCTGAAATTCAGCTTAACATCATTCATAAGGCAGTAGGTCAGATCTCCGAATCGGATATTCTTCTGGCAGCAGCCTCGAACGCCATTATTATTGGATTCCAGGTAAGACCATCCCTCAGCGCCCGCAAACTGGCAGAGAAGGAGGAAATCGACATCCGTCTCTATTCAATCATTTACGATGCTATCGAGGAGATAAGATCGGCAATGGAAGGAATGCTCTCACCCGAGCTTAAAGAAGAAATAGTGGCCACCCTTGAGATAAGGGACCTCTTCAAGGTAACCAAGATCGGCACTGTTGCAGGATGTTACGTCAAGGAAGGAAAGATCACCAGAAACACAAAAATACGTGTGATCCGCGACGGCATCGTAATCTATACCGGCGAACTGGGCTCCCTGAAACGCTTCAAGGATGATGTGAAAGAAGTTGTCGGCGGCTATGAATGTGGCCTGAACATTACAAACTTCAACGACCTTAAGGTCGGCGACATTGTAGAGGGATACCACCAAGTGGAGGTCAAAAAGACCTTATAGAAGTTCCATATACTTTTCAGCTGAAAGAAGTGATTCTGCCTCAACGGGATCAATTATCCTGACCTTAATCATCCATCCTTCCCCGTACGGGTCCTTGTTGACCAGATCGGGCGAATCGCCAAGGGCCGGGTTCACCTCAAGAATCTCACCTCCAACAGGCATGAAGAGATCGGATACGGTCTTCACCGCTTCAATAGTCCCGAATACCTCGTCCTTCTCAAGTGTCTCCCCTTCTGTCTCTATCTCCAGGAAAACAATATCCCCAAGCTCACCCTGGGCAAAATCAGTCACTCCTACATAGCCTAAATCACCTTGGATACGGAGCCATTCATGGTCTTTGGTATAAAGCAAATCTGCCGGTACGTTCATATATTTGGATTTTTGTGTACTCCAAATTTATTGTTTTTTTTTATATCCCCTAACTATGAGGATTCCTTAAGTTAAAAACTACTGGGCAAGCGTGAATTTCAGGCTGAATCCGAAATTGGTGTTGGATGTCGGGAAGGTATTTGCGACAAACGGGTTATTCATAGTATGATCTGCAAAGATCTGAAGGTTGAACCGGTCGCTCAGAACATAATCGGCGGTTGCCCCCACCGTCATCACCTTGATACCGGCCACAGGCTGGTTTACATCCTCTATAAGCTTCCTGGCAACCGTCTTGTTGTCCCTGAGCGAAAGGTCGAGCCTTAGATTCAGATCGCTCTTGAGCGTTTTCTGCCCGCCTCCGGTCTTCAACACTATCTGGACATCATCAAAACGGTAGCCGGCCCCAACCACAAGCTCGTTGATACGGCTGTCGGTAACCTGGTTGCCGGTGAGATTAAGGGAAATTGTCCTCGACTTTCTCCACTCAAACCTCGAGGTCAGGTTGCTCTTCCAGTTCATGTCAATATTAATCATCGGGCTGAACTGTTCGCTGACGGTTACTGTATTTATCTCATATTGCTGAATGAAATTCTTCTGAAGGTCCCTGATGTTATTTATCCCGTTGCCATCGACGAAATAATTCAGGTTTGTTGTATAAGATCCGATCTGGTAAACACTCCTGTACTGATGGGTGATGTTGATCGACCTGAAAACCTTCTGGACAAACTCAAACTTTGAAAAGCCGTCGAATGTTATTCTCCAGTTCGGCATCATCCTGAAAGCAGAAGGGAAGGTCGACAGACCGACCTTGTCGGGATCGGATTTTGTATAGGCAGCATAAAAGGCGGGGATAAGTACCTCACGTGATGTTTTTCCGTAGCCGCTCTTGAAACCATCAGTCAAAGGCTGCCCGGTCTCGGGATCGATATCCGGATCGTATCCGGGATCTGCCTCCTGCCTCGCTTCAGCCCGCCGGCCCGAAATGATAACAGCATTCCTCTTGAAATTTTCGAATGTGGCTGATACATAGTTATTTTCCTTTGATATCTTTTCGAATGCGGTACCCCATGAGATCACTGAAATGGAGAAGTTACCGCTGATAACCCTGTTTCGTGTACTGTCGGGGAAGTTGCCGTTGTAATCGGCAGTATAATATGAACTTTCGTTTTCAAGGAACCTCCTGTCGGCATTGATGTCGATCTTCAGCCCGGGGAAAGGTTCGACGACACTTCTGATTGACAGATCCCTCCTGTTGTTATAAATAGCCGGTGTATTCAGCAGGGTGTCTGTGGTAAGCCAGCCGTTTTCAACAGCCTTGTCTAAAAATCTCCTGTCGCTGAAACCCAGCATAAAGGGCAAACCGGGTGCTGATACATTGTTAACCCTTGACTGGCCCAAAAACCTTGACTCCGGAAGGAAACCCGGCAGATACTGGCCCTGGGATGAGGTATAGGTCATGCTTACAGATCGTATCCCCATTATGGCACGCAACATATATTCCCCGGTAACGGTCATCGGATTGCGCTTTTTGGGAACCCTTCCCTCGATCGTCACCAGTGTGCCTTCAACAGCCTCACCGGTGGTAAAATTGACCCTGTTGTCGCTGATTATCTCCACATTGCCCTTGAGCTCGGTGCCATCCTTTCTGGTAATAATCACCTTGACGTCTTTTGTCTTAAGATTGTGAACCAGGGGCCGCATCACATTCGGCCTGAAGTTAACATTGTTCCTGGTAAAAACTACAGTCTTGTACTCTGTTTGCATCCTCCTGACAGCTCCCGGCCTTGTGTTATCCTCAACGCTCTTGAGAAATTTCGACTTGCTGTACAGGCTCGCCAGGTTGGCCGTACCCGACAGGGTAAGTTCGTTGTGATTCTTAATTGCATTTCCGAGATTGATGTTCATCGAATCGGGATAAAGAGCCCCTGCAAGCCATGAGTAGTCAGCCCCGAACCTTGCATTTGCCGTTACCCACGAAAGCCCCGGTAGCTTATTTATGGGAACGTTGTAGGTTGCATTGATATAATGGTTATAAGAAGTTGTCCTGCCAAAGCGCTTCAGGTTGGTCATAACAGAGTCGCGCCAGTTTTCGTAGTCGCTCTGGTACCTGCGGCGGTCGGCAGCTCCTTCCGGTTCATCGATCCTCGCCACATTCGTCGAGGTGAAATCTATCTTGAGCGCGCGGGTGAGATCATACTTTACATCAAACATCCTGGTCCATTCAAAATCCTTCCTGAAAGTCGGGGTTATTAACAGGTTGGGATTGTTTATGTTCCTGGTCTTGACCTCATTGTAATATCTGGCAAGATCGGTCCTGAATGAAATGCTTCTCGGGAAGGGATAGAAATTGAAATCCTTAATTATCCTGAAAATCGGCGAATTCAGAAACTTTACATTTTTAAACGGCATTATGTTCTTTGGCTGGGCCTCATAATTGTAGTTGATCCCGCCCTTGTAGTTCCTTTCGAGGTCTATCTCTGTTTTTGTGTTACTCCTGTAAACTTCGTTAAATGTATAATTGACGCTGAAGTTGGCAAGGTCCCATACCCGGGGTTTTTCACCCCTTTTGGTGATCCCCGCGTTGTTTATGGAGATGGTCTTCCGCCTCGTATAGTCCTCTGATATCGCCCTGATGGAATCTCTTGCTTCCTTGTCAGGTGCTTCGTCAAGCGCATCCTTCAGGGTTATGTCGGGATCGAGTGGATTATACTGGGGCTTCACCCTGGTCTCAGAAAAACCCATATATACTGGCAGTCTTACTCCTGCATCCTCGGGGAAGAATTTTCCCAGTTCCATTGTAGATGATATATCATACTTGAGAACCTCTTCCTTGCTCCTTTCGTTCACCTTCTTGTCGATGCTTCCCCATCCGGGGGTGCTTGCCTGACCAACCATGTCAATAGTTCCGAGATCGGCCAGTCTGGCCTGCAGGTGAGCATTTGCCGCCCATCCTCCGTTTTCGATGAAATCACTGAGTCTTAATTCATTAACCCAAACCTCGGCCGATTTTGAATCCCCGTTGTCGGCAGCGGGATTCCTGGTTTTAATGGGGTTACGGATACCGACCATGATAACCTTTACATTGCTCAGATTAGGATTTCCGCAAACATATACCCTGTTTGAATCGTCCCTGAAAGCAAATACATCCGAAAGGCTAAGTACCGAACCGCTTTCCTGAAGCTGCCGGTTCCTCTCTTTCTTGGCCTCCTGCAAAACAGTCAGGTCAATATCGAACCTGTTGCCCTCAGGCCATACAATCGCCCTGTCCTCCTCCGAGTCGTTGTCATAATCGTCGCCGGGAGGTGTAAGGCTGAGAGGTATCTCATATTCATAAAAGTTCGATTTGTAATCCGACCCCAACCTGACAAAGGCTGTAATCTCATCATCGTAAAGAGGCTGGCCGATAAGCGCTTCAGCATGAACTTCCATCCTGAGCCTGCGATACTGGCGGAAATCAAGGTTTACATTTCTGTATGCGGCACGTGCATCGCCGTCGGCCAGATCAACTACCTTCAGAACCATCGACTGCTCGTCGAGCTGCCTGAGCTGTGGATTCTGGGGATCGACGACCCTGTCGAATCCGGGAGGAAGCACATAATTCACCGGCTTTTTACCTGCATTATCCTCGATACTCACCGAACTGATCTCAAATGTGCCGTCCTCAGGTTCCGGAGTTGTGATCCTCTCCCCTCCCTCCATGAATGTGATGTTGTATTTCCTCCATTCAGCCCTTACCAGGTTAAGTTCTGCAAATCGCATCACCACGGGATCGCTGAAATTCTTGAGGAACATCCTCATGAACCTTATTGACTTGAAATCGCTTATAACACCCACCCTCCTCTGATATTCCGTTACAGGTATCTTGAACTGGTACCATTTCACCTTTGATTCCGTTCCATCAGCCATGGTCACCGTCGGTTCGATCTCATCGACGATGTAGTTCATTCCTACCTTCATGTTCTCCGGCCTCAGGCTTACCCTGTACTGGTAATAACTTTCCGTCTCGCTGAGGGTATTGTCGCGGTTAATGTCTTCCATATCAGGCAGGGTCGAGCCGGATGTAGGATATGATTCCGACGACATCTCCGATGTAGGGGAGTTGCCATCCTGCCCGTTGTATCTCTTGTATCTTTCGAGTATCCCCAGCTGTTCCAGATCGTAATCGGAACCCCTGAAATAGTGAAAGTCATCATTCGACGGGTCCTTAAGCAAATCGGTATAGGCTTCAGGACTCAGAATGGCTTCAGACCTCTGGAGATAATCCATAAAGAATGCCTGTTCGTCCTGGTTCCTCAGCCCGTCGAGCCCCACGTCCTGGTACATCCTCGACTCGGAATTGTTGTCAAACGCATGGACCACCGATTGAACCGTCGGGACCCTTCCCCATGACGTGGAATCGACATTCTGAAGATCGGGCGAACCCGGAAGTCCGTTCTCAAAACTCTTGCGGGAGTCCTTCAGGATGTCTTCCGAAATGTTTCCAAGGTTGAAATAGAGATCACCTCCCTGGTGAACCGGATCCTCAACAAAAGGATCCATCATCCAGAATTCAATGTATTGAATATTTGCCGTTTCAAAATCGCTTGTAAGGACCTCCCTCATCATGCCCCCCCATCTCGACTGGGGATTGTTAAGAAATCCTGAGGCATTTATTCCCCCCGAATATGAACCCGGATCAGTGTCATAGTTGTACGGCCCTTTTTCGCCCGGATAATAAGCCACGTTAAGCACCGATATCGTGGTGGGGATTCCGCTGGTGCTTTCCCTGTTGGGGAAGATCTCATTTTCGTATATCTCCCTCACAAAATGACTCGATTGCGTGGAAGGATCCTGCTTTATATGACCGGGTGTAGAGGATCCATTTCTCAGAAACAAGGGGTCGATCACATACCACGAGATCTTCGCCCTGTTGTTTCCGCTGGCCGGATCGTTATTAAGAGAAGCTTCGGGGAACAGCTGATCCTGGCCTTGCGGGATGCTTGAAATTGACCAGGCATTGAATGACTTAAGATCGAGCGGGATCTCACTCGACTCGAAATCATCAATATAGGAGTTGCCTGCATTTGAGATTGCGCGTGAATGGCCAGGAATCAGCTCTGCAAATTCCCCATTGAAAGAAATGGTTGATGGTGCTTTGGTTTCAAGAAGGGGGATCTTGTCAATAAGTTTGGTAAGAAACTGCGACTGCCCCCTGTATGAAGTATTTAGTCCCCAGATTGTGTTGGAGATCGGTTCTTCCCCGAAATTTACTTTCTGGGTATATGGTCTCTCATTCAGATGCAGCAATGTTGCACCTACATTGAAATTATCCGAAAACCTGTAATCGAGATGGGTACCCACCAGTGTTTTAGTCTGGAACCCGAAGAACTGGTTGCTTTCGAGTGAAACCTGAATGGGTGTCTGCGATTCGATAAGAGCGGAATTGATGATAGTTACCACCCCCATGTTGTAATCGACAGTGTAATCGATGTTCTCGTTGAGAGTCACCCCCCCTGCCGTAACAATTATAGAACCTGCCGGTATGTTTGTGGCATTGAGCCTGATCTCTGAACCCGACTCGGAGGAATACTGGCCGGTCATCTTGAACTTGTTCCTTTCCGCCATCTGCCGGGCTATCGTCTGGGTCGAATCGTAAAGCTCCTGGAAAATATACTTTTCAGCTATCTGGTTATCGCCTATCTTCTCCTTCAGGTAACTTCCGAAAGGCTCGTTAACGGGAAATATGATCTTCCCGCGGCTTACATTTATTGTAACCCCGTCGATGAAGTCAAAATAACCGTCAGGCTGACGGTCCTGCTGGCTGTTGAGATTATCAAGGCCAAGCACCTGAAGAAGAATTGTGTTCGCTATCCTTCCCTCAGGGAGATAATTGATGGCATTACCGGTCTTGTCATCTTCATAAAGAATATTAAGCTGGAAGTCGCCGCTCTCAAGCCTGCCTGAACCAAGCGAGTAAATATTCTTCATCATCAGGTCCCAGGTGGGGTATTTCGGACTAAGCGTCGTCCCCTTGAGGAGCTTCAGCGCAAGAGCCTGAGGAGCCGTGATACCGTCGGTCGAAAACTCGCCCACCTTGAAAACCTGTCCGTTAAGGGTATACTCGTAGGCAACGGCAAGAACCTCATCGGTGTTCAGGGCAGTGTTAAGTGATATATAACCGAGCATAGGATTCAGGGTGTACTCCCTTTCATTCAGTTTCCTCGCATTCTCAATTTTTTCAAAGTCGCGGCCTATCTGGAACCCCGGGTACAGAGAGGCAAAAACCGTGGTAACCTGGTCGACATCCCTCATACCGGCGTAGTTGGTCTGAAGCTGGCTGTAAAGCTGATTGGCCGCGTTGTCGGGAAATCGTGAAGCCCCGGGAGGAGCCTGAAACTCCGGTACGTTGTTGTATATGTGGCTGCTGTTTTCAGCAAGATCGGAGAATGCAACAATGTTCCTGGTCTCCTCGTAACTGCTGGTCTTATTTGTGATCCATACTTCAATACGGGTGATATTCAATCCTGAACTTACTGCAGGCAGGCTTTTTAAGGACTCGTCGAAAATATCCCTGAAATGATGTGCCAGAAAGAAGTGCCGGTTGGCTTCATAGTCGTCGGCATATATCTCAAACTCACTCAGCTGGGCTCCCCCCTTAACTGAGATAGTTGATGTCTCTCCTTTCTGCTGCGACAGGACCGTTGTCATGTTCAGCTTCCCGAACTGCATCTCCGTCTTCAGCCCGAAAAGGCTGTAGCTTCCCGTGATCAGGGTTCCCGGAAGAGGCAGGGTTACATCTCCCACCTCAATTTTTTTTAATATCTCATCCTCCTTGCCCGAGTACTGCAGCTTTGTACGGTTCTCGAACTCAAACATGGCGTCGGTGTTGTAATTGACACCCAGCTCCATCTTGTCGCCGATAGTACCGGTGACATTCATTTGTATCTTCTCCTTGAAGTCGAAGGTCGGAATGGTTCTCAGTTTCTCTGAAAGAGTCGGATTTTGTGTCCTTGAAATGTTTATCCCGAAGACCAGTTCAGCCGATCCCTGGGGAATTATGTTTATCACATTGCTTCCGAAAACCTTGTCAAAAGTCGCTCCGCCTATTTCGATCTGGGGGATGAGACCCGATTTGAAGCCCGACATCTCACCTGCCACCCTGGCTTGCCAGTATTCTCTCATCTCCTTGTTAAACTGATACATGCGATACTCTTCAGGCGACATGTAAACAGGGTTCCTGTAATCAAACGATCCGACCTTCTGGAAGATCATGTATTCGTTCTTGTCCGGATCATAGACAGCCCCCGTAGTGATGTTCGATGGGTTATTGAGAAAGAGAGGGGTTCTGCGCGACTCCTCATAGGGATTTCCTGAAACGTCTTTAAGCCTGAGCGGTGACCTGACTGTGGTGTCGGGAGTGGATGCCGTGACCGGTATCTGACCATTCACTTCATTTGATAAAAGGATCAAAGAAGCAAATAATGCAAAATATATGAATTTCAGCAGATTTTTATATGATATCCCTGATCCCAAATGAAAAAAATATTCTTATTTACAGGCATTTAAGAGCTCTCTTTATAAGGTCCTCAACTGTCAGGTTTTTCTCTTGCCTGATGATCCCGTCGAGTGCCTTCAAGACAGCGCTTTTGCCAAACCCAAGCATCACTAAAGCTGATAACGCCTCTTCACGTTTGGTATTGTCTGTAAATGCAAATATTTCACCTGTTCCGGTGTGTTTTCCGATCTTGTCCTTAAGATCTACAATTATCCTTTGTGCAGTCTTCAGCCCTATACCCTTTATTCCCTTCAGGGTATTGACATCTGATCCTAAAATTGCCTTTTCAACCTCGTCGTGTGTGAGCGAGGAAAGCATCATTCGTGCAGTGTTGGCTCCCACCCCCGATACGGTGATAAGAAGCCTGAATATATCCCTTTCGTCCTTGTCAGAAAAGCCATAAAGCTGATGACTGTCTTCCCTGATCACTTCATGTACCAGCAATCTGCATTCAGCCTTCCCTTCAAGACTGCTGTATGTTGAAAGCGATATACTGGCAAAATAACCTATTCCTCCGTTGTCAACAACAACAAATGCAGGAGTCAGCTCTGCTATCCGGCCGGTAACGTAATCTATCATAAGTGCGGATCGGAGTTTGGTATCTCTGGAGGAAGTTCATCAACCCTGTCGGCATGCAGGTCTATATCCTGGTGCTTAAGAGGATTTCGGGATATTTCAGCATGGAGCTGCCGGTTCCTGAAGATATCGCAGGCGAGGAACAAGGCATGGCGGAAGGAGCTTTCTGAAGCTTCGCCCTTGCCTGCTATCTGGAATGCCGTTCCATGACCGGGAGAAGTCCGGACAAATGGCAGGCCGGCCGTGAAATTGACACCGGTGTCGAACGACAGAGCCTTGAACGGGGTAAGCCCCTGGTCGTGATACATTGCAAGAATCCCGTCGAACTTTGAAAATGACCCTGCCCCGAAAAATCCGTCGGCAGGAAAAGGACCGAAAACAAGGATATTTTCTTTGGTGGCCTGCTGTATGGCCGGAGTTATCACTCCTGCCTCTTCCTTACCCAGAAGGGAGTTGTCGCCTGCATGAGGGTTAAGTCCAAGAACCGCAATTCTTGGCTTGCTTATCCCGAAATCAAGGACAAGCGACTGACTCATCAGCCTGATCTTCCTCAATAAAAGATCGACAGTGATCATATCCGGCACTTCCCTGAGCGGAACATGACCGGTAGCAACACCTATCTTCAGGCTCTCACTAACCATGAACATAAGCACATCCTTTACTCCGGCCTTCTCCATCAGGTATTCGGTATGACCGCTGAAACGGAAATTGTCCGACTGAATGTTGTTCTTGTCGATGGGAGCCGTTACAAGCACATCCAGCTTTCCGCTCCCAAGATCGGCTACAGCTCTTTCTAGCGAGGCAAACGCAGCCTCTCCTCCCTGAGGCGTCGATTTCCCCAGCTCAACCCTTACATTGTCGTCGAGACAGTTGATAAGATTTGCCTTCTGGCTGTGTGCCTCCTCAACAGATCTGATATTATTGAAACTGAAACTATTAATATTCAAGGCTTTGCGGTGATATGCAGCCACCTTGGGGGAACCGTAGATCACCGGAATGCAGCTATCGTTGATCTCGGCATCTATAAGAGTCTTAATTATGACTTCATATCCTATTCCATTGATATCCCCCTGAGATATCCCGGCAATTATCTTTTTCCTGTCCATTTATCCTAAGTTCTTTTTTAATAAACTGCCGGCAAATCTCCTGAGAAAATCAGCAAGCAGCCTGGCACCCGTTCCCGGGCCTTCCTTAAGCCTGTAATAGTCATCCTTCTTCAGCATTCCGGGACCGGCAATATCCAGATGAATAAGCGGATATTCGGCAAAGCGTTCCAGGAATTTTCCCGCGGTGATCGCACCTGCTTCCCTTCCTCCAATATTCCTGACATCAGCAATATCCGATTTGATAAGTTCTCCGTATTCTTCCCAGAAAGGCATTTCAGCGATTCTCTCATATACCTCGTTGCCGCTTTCCTCCAGCATCCTGAAATACTTCCTGTCGGCATTGCCCATTACAGCAACAGCCTGTATCCCAAATGCCATTGCTGCCGAGCCTGTAAGAGTTGCTACATCAATGATCAGCTCAGGCTTATATTTTGAAGCATAGCTGATTGCATCAGCCAGAATAAGTCTTCCTTCGGCATCAGTATTACCGACCTCAACCGTCATCTTGTTAAACATGGTAATGATCTCACCCTGGGTATAGGCGTTGCCTCCCGGCCGGTTGTCTGTAGCAGGTACGAGTCCCACAACATGAAGCGGAAGTCCGGCTTTGGCTATGGTACGAATGGCTCCCGTGACTGCTGCTGCCCCGGCCATGTCTCCCTTCATGTTTTCCATATAGTCGCCCGGTTTGATATTCAGTCCGCCGGTGTCATAAACAACTCCCTTGCCCACCAGAACAACAGGTTTCTTGTTAAGCACCTTCTCCGGCTTCCATTCAAGAATACAGAAAACCGGCGGATCAACGCTTCCCCTGTTCACTGCCAGAAGTCCGCCCATTTTCAGGGCCTCAATCCTGCCCCGGGTAAGAACCTCAACATTGAATCCCGACTCTTCTCCTGCCCGTTTGATCTCCTCCGCGAGTGCAGGCGCATTCAGATGACTTACCGGCTCATTGATGAGGTCGCGGATGAGCCAGACCGAATCGGTCAGATCAGCAAGCCACTTCAGTTCTTCATCATCCGGACCTTCATAAAGCAGAAGCCTTGACGGGTAAGCCGTTTTCTCCCTGTCGTCCCCGACGGTTTTGTACTTGTCAAATGAATAAAAGCTAAGCAGCAGGCCTTCAGTGAAAGCGCCGGCAGCCCCGCTGAAAGTCATGTGAGGGGCAATGACAAGCCCGGAATGGTTGTTGGACTTTATTATCTTTCTGAGATTGGAAGCCGTTTTCCTTAGCTCTTCCTTCTGCCTGTACTCCGGGAGATTATCCTTCACCCTGACAATGTAGCTAACCTTGAAGTATGAATTGATAACTACATACTCCTCATTGGCCTGAAGTTGTTTGAGGGCGTACTCCTTTTCCGGTTTCGAAAGTTCGAGCCACTCGGGGAGCCCGTATTCGCCTGTAATGCAAATAACTGACTGATCGGGAGATATTTGTGAAATCTTTTGTAATTCGGGTAAGTTCGGCATAACCGGAAATTTTTGAAGCAGTAAAGTTAATCAAATTATTCATTGCTTATTTTCTAAAGAGTTACCTTTGTTGCTTCATGGAACTGGACTACCTTTACAATAAAGCACTCGATCTGTTGCCTCTTTCTGTCGAAGAGGGAACCTTCCTTTATCATAATGCACCTGTGGAAGAGTTGATCTACATAGGAGATACTCTCCGGCAAACCCACGTCCCGGGGAAAAATGCCGGCTGGATCATCGACAGGAACATCAATATCACCAATATCTGTTTCTCCCATTGTAAATTCTGTAATTTCTGCCGCCGACAGGATGATGATGATGCCTATGTAACAACCATTGAAGAATACAGAACAAAGATTGATGAGCTTTTCTCGCTGGGAGGCGACCAGATACTTCTGCAGGGGGGTATGAATCCTGACCTGGGACTGGATTTCTACACAACTCTGTTCAGGAATCTGAAGGAAATATATCCTGAGCTCAAACTCCATGCCCTGGGGCCTCCCGAAGTGGCCTATCTTTCCCGCAAGGAACAGCTCCCTTATTCCGCCGTCCTGAAAAGACTTGCTGAGGCAGGTCTCGACTCACTTCCGGGGGCCGGAGCGGAAATCCTGTCCGACAGGGTCAGGAAAATTGTATCACCGGCCAAGGCAACAACTTCCGAATGGCTCGGCGTGATGCGTGAAGCTCACAGATTGAACCTGCCCACTTCTGCCACAATGATGTACGGCCATATTGAAACCGTAACGGAAAGAATTGAACACCTGGTAAAGCTGAGAGAACTCCAGGAAGAACGACCGGATGGGACCTGGGGATTCATTGCCTTCATTCCCTGGCCTTTTCAGGATGAGGGGACACTTCTTGCAATGAGGAATGGAATAAAAAGCAGGTACAATGCTCCCGATTACATCAGGCTGATTGCAATCAGCAGGATCATGCTCAACAACATAATAAACATCCAGTCGTCGCTTCTGACAGTAGGAAAAGAGGTTGCGATGCTTTCGCTTCACTCGGGGGCAAACGACCTCGGATCAATAATGATTGAGGAAAACGTGGTGAGCTCAGCAGGCTCTCATAACCGATTCAACGCGGAAGAGATCCAGTCGATAATAAAAGAAGCGGGATTTATTCCGGTAAGAAGAAATCAGAAATACGAAACAGTTTGAACAGTTATGCAGGTCTTGCAGGTCTTGCAGGTCAGGAACCATTAGGTGACTTGCACGACTTGCACTTCTTCGCTGAAGCTACGAAGTGCAAAGCTTGCATGACTTGCACGACTTGCACGACACTTCTTCGCTGAAGCTACGAAGTGCAAAGCTTGCACGACTTGCACGACCTGCCCTTACGCTAACGGTCAGGGTCTCCGCTACGCTCCGACACGATTTATCTATAAAAAAAAGGGCTGCTTACCAGCCCCCTATACTTTTTCAGGATTAAGAAATTCCTATTTTGTAGCTTCCTTTTCGCCGTCGGCCTCAACCTTTGAAGCCTTCTTGAATTCCTTCATGCCCTGGCCAATACCTTTCATGAGTTCAGGAATTTTGCGGCCTCCGAACAAAAGCACAACAACAAGCAGAATAAGAATTATCTCAGTTAAACCAATCTTTCCCATCTCTTTAAGTTTTTGAATTTGTGCAAAGGTATAAAAATAGTGTGTCGTTGTACCAGGAGGTAAAAATAAATCTTAATTCCTTATTAGTCTTAGTATATCATTCCCGTTGGCGAGGATAAGCAGGCCCAGAAGTATTATCATTCCGGTTACCTGGGCATATTCCAGGAATTTGTCGCTGGGCTTCCTGCCGGTCACCACCTCGTAAAGCAGGAACATCACATGTCCGCCGTCGAGTGCCGGGATGGGAAGTATGTTCATCACAGCAAGTATTATAGAAAGAAGGGCTGTAAGATTCCAGAACGACTGCCAGTCCCAGACTCCCGGGAAGATGCTCCCGATTGTAATGAACCCGCCAAGAGACTCATATGCTTTTGTGTGCTTTGAGAAGATCACCCTGAACTGTTTGACATAATCGCCTATCGTCTTGAATCCCTTGCTTATTCCTGCCGGAATTGATGCAAGGAATCCGTAGTTCACTGTCTTCAGCTCGAATATCTGGGCGTAGGTACGTGAGCTCCCTACCCCAAGCGTTCCTTCAGCAGACAGAACAACGGGTATATCAACCTGGTTTCCGTTCCTGACAACGTTAACCAGCACCTCTTTGCCCCGGTTCCGGGAGAGATAGCTCTGAAATTCATCAAACCACTGGAAATTGTTGCCGTCGATGCCCACAAATTCATCCCCTTCTGTGATTCCAGCCAGTAAGGCAGGCGATTCTTTGCCGAATCCGGAAACCACGTAGGGCCTGAACGGAGTCCTGGGTTCCAGCATTCCCTCCCCTTTCAGCATCCTGGCAATGAACTCGACCGGTATTGGTATGTTTATTATTTCCCCGTTCCTGTCAACCTGGATAGTCTTGCGGTCATTAAGGATTATATCAGACGGTATCTCATTGAAATTATCAATCTTCACATTATCCACCGACACAATCTTGTCACCATTCCTGAGGCCTATTGCATAGCTTGCCGAGTCGGTCACAATTCCATATTTTACGTTCGCTGTCGGAAGATAGGTTTCTCCCCATGCATAAAGAACTCCTACGTAAATTATCAGAGCCGAGATAAAATTAAAGATAACGCCCGCTGTCATTATCAAAAGTCTCTGCCCGGAACTCTTTGACCGGAACTCATAGGGCTGGGGAGGCTGTTTCATCTGTTCCTTGTCCATCGACTCATCAATCATCCCCGATATCTTAACATATCCTCCAAGGGGAACCCATCCGATTCCGTATTCGGTCTCCCCGGCCTTGCGCTTGAAAAGGGCGAACCATGGATCAAAGAACAGGTAGAATTTCTCGACCCTGGTCTTGAAAAGCTTCGCAAACAGAAAATGTCCGAATTCGTGGATTATTACTATTATTGAGAGGCTTAGAAGAAACTGAAGTATCTTTATTAGTATGGTCATGATCGTTTACATAGTTCGTTAATATAATTCTGGGCCTCGGATCTGGCCAGCAAATTCGTGGTTTCAAGGTATCCAAGCCCGGGTGAAGCAAAGTATTCAGTCTTCTCCATTGTATGTTCAACAACATCCGACATCTGAAGGAAGCCTATTTTCCCTGCCAGAAAGGCGCTGACGGCCATCTCATTGGCAGCATTCAGGATACAGGGCATATTACCTCCCTCGTTAAGGGCGTGATAAGCCAGGGCCAGGTTGCGGAACCGTCTAGTGTCGGGTGGAATAAACGACAAAGCGCCGCATTGGCTCAGATCCAGTTTAGGCAGATCGGAGGCCAGCCTGTCGGGGTAGCTCAGTGAATATAAAATCGGAATTCTCATATCCGGCACACCCATCTGAGCCTTAACAGACCCGTCGGCGAAGTGAACCATTGAATGAATTATCGACTGAGGGTGGATCATGACTTCAATCTTTTCGGGGAGCAGGTCAAACAGCCATCTTGCCTCGATGACTTCAAGGCCTTTATTCATCATTGATGCCGAATCGATTGTAACCTTGTTGCCCATCTCCCAGTTGGGATGCCTGAGGGCTTCATGGGGTTTTACATTCTCAAGCATCTCCATTGTATAATTCAGGAAAGGACCTCCCGAGGCTGTAAGAGTGATTTTGTCAACGGGATTGCCCATTTCCCCTGCGAGGCACTGGAAGATAGCGGAATGTTCGGAATCGACCGGAATGATTTTGCTGCCTGATTCCTTAATAAGCTTTTTTATTATTTCACCGGCGATAACCAGTGTCTCCTTATTTGCAAGGGCAATTTTCTTACCTGCCCTGATGGCTGAGATGGCAGGCTTCAGACCAGAGTAGCCGACCATTGCAGCAACTACCAGATCTATGTTTGAACCTCTTACAACCTGCTCTATGGCTTCTTCTCCGGCATACACTTTTACAGGATAGTCTTTCAGGGCTTCCCTGAGCTGCTGATAGTACGACTGATCGCCAATAACAACCGAATCGGGCTGATAAGTGATCGCCTGCCGGGCCAGAAGCTTTACGTTGCTGCCAGCCGTCAGTACCTCGACCGAAAACTCCCTGGGATACCTGGAAATAACATCCAGGGTCTGGGTTCCGATCGAGCCTGTTGATCCGAGTATGGCAATTTTTTTTGGCATAAAAACCCCTGCTTTTAGAAGATGACGTATTTCTCCGGATCCAGAGGACTTCCCTTGTACCAGATCTCAAAATGAAGATGCGGTCCGGAGGTATACATTTCGCCCGAGTTGCCTACAATCGCAATGGCTTCACCGGTTCGAACCAGATCGCCGGTCTCCTTCAGCAGCGAAGCATTATGCTTATAAACAGATACAATATTATTTGCATGCTGAACCTCGATAACATATCCGGTCTCCCTCGTCCACCCAGTGAATATTACAGTGCCTGCAAGCGCGGCGTCGACCTGCGATTTAGGTTTCGTTACAATGTCGGTCCCGTAATGCCTGAGGGAAGGATCGAATTTACCGGATACTATTCCCCTGACTGGAGGGAAGAAGTGAAGGCTGGCGAGACTTGTTTCAGCTGCCGGCAGGTACTGACCCTGAGAAATATTAAACTTTCCCTCCGTTTCAATCTGTGCCTTTAAAGCCGAATCTTCGGGGGAGGTGCGGAAAGAGATGCTGTTGTAGTTCATGGTAGAATCCCGCAAAGCCATTGAACTGGCCGGTCTGTCGCCGGAAATAATAGCAGTCAGGTTTTCAAAATAATGGTCCCTCAATGCGAGTTCCCTTTCAAGTGAATCAAGTCTGATGGCATTCAGAAGGATATTCCTCCGCATAGTCACATCGGGGTAGCCCGGAATGAATTCCCTGATATTTGTAAAGGCTATCAGGGACGCTGTTGCTCCAACAATAAAAAAGACCACAAAAAAAATCATCAGGAACGAGTTGTACCTTGTCAGCCTTACCCTCCATACCTCCTCGAAGGTGGTATCATTGGTTACTGCAAACTTGAACTTGTCGCGCCAGCTGGTTTTCTTCTTTTCGTTTTTAGCCATATTCCCTCAATGATTGGCCAGCAAAGATAATAAACCTCAGACAACCTTTACCGGTTTCTCTTCACTTTGCCACAATCCGTGCTTTGAGCATACCGACATTGCACAAAGGTTCATCGACACATCAGGAGCCACAATATGAAAATCGACCTCAACGTGGGCGGGCAGGTTGCCGTATACGCCTGGTGTGTAGCGGGCCTCGGCCAGAAGTGTCTCCCTGTTCCAGAGCTGGATCAGGCTTATTGAATGGTCGTATTCGTCAGGGTGGGGATAATCCTCACCGATCCTGACCTTTATAACAAATTTTTCACCTCTCTTTGCCTCATCGGCACAGATTACGTGAGGCATATGACGGTCAAGATAATCACGTTTCAGTTCTTTCTCTTCCTCTTCTATATTCAGTGCTTGAAATACTCGTGGCATGTTTTTTTGTTTTTGTATTTAGCAAAAATAATTCTTATTACATTTTAATTTGTCATTTTCCGGGGAAATATTATCTTTGCACCCACAATGCGGGGTGGAGCAGTGGTAGCTCGTTGGGCTCATAACCCAAAGGTCGGAGGTTCGAATCCTCCCTCCGCTACAAAGAAAAAGCCCTGTCGCGTTAGCGGCGGGGTTTTTTATTTCGAACTGAGTATCAAACGCAGTTTGAATGCGAGGTGAAGAAATAAAAAACACCGACAGCCGACGGAGGAGGCTGACAGGGCTTTTTATTTGTTAAGCATCCCCCCAGAGGATCATGCAAATAATCCTCCCTCCGCTACAAGAGAAGACTCCTCATCATTTTTGATGGGGAATTATTCTTTCCTCTCCTCTGAAGTTCTCATAAATTATGACTTTGCGAGAAATAAAGAATTAACATTGGAGATTAGATATGACCACCTATCTTTAGTATTGATGACAGTTCCTTCAGAAAACAGTATCCCTTAGTTCGGAAAATGATTCTGCCTGACCATAGGTAATTTTTTGAGAGAATATTGAGTAAAAAATTAGATCTGGCAACTCCGATTTGTAATACATGTTAAAAGAAATTATTGTTTTAGTGGTGATGAATGTTCTAACTCCATTCCTACCGATGTCCTGTTTTTAAAGCCGGGCCATGTTTTTATATCCTTGTCCTCAGCTGCCTTAAAATATTCTTCATAATCCAGATTTTTCAAGTGAATCCCCATAAATGCTGTCACAAAATGCTGATTTATGTTGTTTATCCTTCTCTGGTCCCAGGCTGGTTCAGCATAATGATAGTAGAAATCAAATGGTAGGCCTGCCTCCAGCGATTCTTTCGGAGGAGGGTTAGGAGCAACGTTATGCCTTGCATTAACATAGGTAAAGAGGTATCTGTCGCAGTTAACTGCCCCGTTATACACAGCCTTTGTTCCGTTTTCATATCCTGAAATATCATCCATGCTGCCTGCGACAAAAAAAGTTGGTATTTTCAATCCTTTAAGTCCCTCGCTATCCCAGGCACCACGTTCCATTCCCCAGGGTGCAAAAGCAACAACAGCCTTAATACGCAGATCACGTGATGCCATGTATTCAGGATTATTACTTGTAAGGACTTCAATAGCTTTACTCCCCCCTGCCATAGAACTGAATAATGAAATCATTTTCGGACTGTATCCAGCTCCTGCTGCATTAAGAACACCATATCCTCCCATTGAATACCCTATAAGTCCGGTGTTTTCTGCATCAGCAAGCCCGGAAAGAAAGCCTCCATTCCCACTTTTCCCCATTTCAGCTATCTGGCTAAGTACAAAAAGAATGTCCTTTGCCCTGTTCAGGAGTGTGCTCTGAAAGCCTCCTGCATCCTGATACGTTGATTCAAGGTGATCGATAGATACAACAACATAGCCCTTCGACGCTAAATTCTCAGTAAGGTATGTCATGAGCAGACGTGATCCGACATAACCATGAGAGACAATAAGGAGTGGGTATGGACCTTTGCTCCTGTCAGGAGTTGCATCTCGTAAAGCCCTTCCCTGAAATGAAAATTGCAGAAATGGTCTCCTGGGATCATCCCTGACTCCCCTTGTCTCAGTATAAGTAACATTTTCGCTGACACCCGACAGGATCAAAGCAGGATACCAAACCTCAAGCTTCAGATTCCTGTCGTAATGAGGTTCTAATCCATCTTTTGCCTTCAGTATGTCAATCTGGTCTTTATGAACAACTTCGATCGTCCGGACGCCAACCTTAAATTCCCCTCTCAGGGCCAGTTCAGGTGCATCCGGAAGTGCATCTCCATAAACAAAATCCTTAGATGCAAGCTGTGAAAAAGACAATACCGGATTAGTATAGCTTAACAAAATAGCTCCGGAGAGCATAAACAGGTATTTTATAGAAGCAGGTTTCATATCAGAATAGATTTGTATACAACTAGAACAAGTAATTCAATTTAATCAGAAATATATTTTTGGGGGATACATTACATAACTCTTTGTATGAATCTCCGATAAAAGCATCCGAAGATATTGTCCTTCCCAACGGGTCAGGCGGGCTGTACTCTTTCTCCGTATTAATCCGTGATACCTGTTGTTTATAAGACTACAAAGCTTTATTTAACGTCTACTATTTTAATTTCACTTTCATTAATACTGGATTATCTGTTTCTGTTAATTATTTAAGTTACCATTATTTACAATCATTAGATCATGATAAGCAACAAACACTAATGAAATCGTTGAAACGTATTAAATACTTCCTTCCTCCTGACAACGTTCTTTCAAATATAGAAAATATTTATCTTTTTTATAATCCAAATCGATCTATAATAAGGTCAAGTAAATATGTGATATCAGCCTCCGCTACAAAGAAAAAGCCCTGTCGAGTTAGCGGCGGGGTTTTTCCTAATCAAGCTCCCCGAAGTATGAAGTTAAAGTAAGAACGAAGAACAAACCTTCGCTTAAGCTATGGTTTGCAAAGCAAACAAACAGTTAATTAAGAAGTTCTGCATTCCGTACGACGAAAGCAGATTACGGCCGTGGAAATTCACGCATCGGACTGTAGCGGATATAGGTGTCAAAAATTTCGGTATCCGGACCAACGATCCTGGGATCTTCCGATCTTATGAGTTCCCGGATGAGTTCTTCTTTCATTTCCTGTTCAACCGGTAAAAATTCAGTATTTCCGGAAAGATTAATGAGGCAATCAGGGTCATTTATCACATCATAAAGCTCATATTCAGGTCGTTTGGCAAAAGCCAGATTAAAGAACCTGCTGATCTCAGCATCGGAATGATTTTCAGCTATGAAAGATTTTGACGGAGCAGCATCCACGTCGGTGAATGCCCAGTCGGAATTATGTTTACCAGTCTCGTCGATCCCGAAAAGAGGTAAAAGTTCTGTCTCTGAGCCCGGTTTCAGCCTCTGAGGGTCACCGGCCGGCCAAAGATCAGGCTTCATGTTCCAGATAAGCAGGTATTGTGAACTGCGTATGGCGCGCTGTGGATAGCCAAGGTTATCGTATCTTGATGATGAATGTCGTTCTCTTCCTGCAAAAACATATTTCTTTGTTTCATCAACAATTCCGGATATTTTTGATCGCAGAATATTAACCAGGCTCCTTCCGGATATCGTCATCATGCCATCAGGTCTGATACCGGTCATTTCAAGAATGGTAGGGGCAAAATCAGTAAAACTGACCGGATCGTCGACAATCCTTCTGCCCGGGAACCCTTCAGGATAACTTACTGCAAGAGGCACATGAACGCCATACTCAAAACAATTGGCTTTAGCTCTCGGGAAAGGCATTCCGTTATCCCCTGTTACGATCACTATAGTGTTATTCAACTCCCCTATCGAATCGAGGTAATCGAGCATCCTTACAAGATGAAAATCAAACCATTCTATCTCAACAGCATAGTCAAGAAGATCACCTCTTATTTCGTCATTATCAGGCAAAAAACCGGGCACCTCAGCCATTTTCAGGTCTTTCCCGTTCCTTTTCCATGAATCTTTTTCATAATCCCTGTGAGGTTCGGTGGCTCCGTACCAGAAATAAAAAGGTTTGCCTTCATCCCGACTGTTCATAAAATCCCTGAAGTTTGCATAATAGTTATTGCCACCTATTCCTCCGGCAATTCTTTCATCTCCCTCATCCCCTTTCGCATACTGATAGCTGTTAAAGGCCGGTCCGGCTGCATTCTCCTTCCTCCATAACGAATCCATCTCATTTCTTGCGTACTGGAAGGGTCCGACCCCTTTACCCGTAAAGCCTGAATAATAACCGTTATCTGCAAGGAGGTCACAAAATGGAATATGTTTTTTCATCCAGCTCGATGCATGTTGTCCGCTCTGCTCATTCTGCCAGTGATATCGACCCGTCACAAGCGAACTGCGGGATGGAGCTGACCCGGGCGAACCTGCATAGCAATTTGAAAAGTAAATACCATTGCGGGCTATCCTGTCAAATCCCGGCGTATTAACGAATTTACAGCCTGTAAAGCTTGTGTGGAGCCACGACTGATCATCGCTTATGGCTATGAGGATGTTGGGACGGTCTTTTTGCTGAGGGGTCTCAGACTGGCATGCACCAAGTAACATGGTTCCTCCAAGCGAACAATAAATTGCAGTTCTAATGCTATCCATATTTGCTGTGTCCTGACTCATTGATAAAGATAGTAAATCAATTCCATCATCCGGAACGCAGGTTGCCCCCATAATTCCTTGTAATTATGCAACACTGCAGCTTTCCAGTATGGAATATCAAGATCATCCCTCGTCAGTATGCCAACGGGAAGTCCCCCCACGATATCATCTGTAAACACTGCATATTGAGGTGTGAAATCGTACCCTTCACCATACATCAGGCTCTGGCTGAAAGGATTCTTCCCCTGCATCCATTCCAACTGGGCCAGAGCAACGCTATGCATTTCAGGATCTTTAAGAAGACGGTTTGCTGATGCAAGTCCCTGGGCGGGAGACAAGATAACAGAACTGTTGCCCCTGAAGGCCTGCCATACAGGGAACATCCTTAAATAATGGTTCTCGTCCAGCTTTATACCCTGCAGTATCTGCACATCATCCTCCGTTCCGTTCAGCCGGTAAATATTTGCCGGTATCATATAATAAGGGGCAGTAAGTTGTGAAATTCTCTTCAGGTAATTTGCATGAAGCTCAACTGACCTGTACCATTCAGGGTATTTTTCATGATCAGGAAGAAGCCTGCAAAGTTCAACAAGTCCCAGAATGGGTGATGCAGCTGTACAACTGTGGTTATATCCGAAAAACCTGTCAGGTCTGCCTGCTGCATAAAAGAATCCGCTCAACGGAATACTCCAGTTCATAGGTTCAACCTGCTGGAAGGCCATAAGTGAATCTGCATAGGCGATGATAACCTGCTTAAGTTCTTCGTTCCTGGTCAGACCATATAATTTAGTGCCTGCCAGTAAAGCAATCGATAATCTCTCTGTGTTCCATGGTTGCCGGACCTCTTTCAGAAGGTTCCAGTATTCATTGGCTAGCTCAAGACATTTCTCCGATAATGCAGGATCTGATTTCCTAAGGGCGATCGATGCTTCCACATCAGCAACGATAGAATAATAATTATCGTTGGTGTTAATCCTCTCTCCGGGTTGTACATGTTTATCATCATAGGTCCCAATGATTCCGTCAGTATAGGAATCCATAGTAGTCCAACTAATTACCTGGAGACCGTCAAAGCGGTTCTTATGAAGCCATTCCAGCCCCCATAATCCTTCCTGAATCAGACGGTCGGAGAGTTTTCTGTTCTCCTCCATATATTGCATTGCCAGCCTGAAAAAAGCAGCTGTTGCACTTGCAGTCTGCCAGTACGATTGCGACAGGTCACCTGCATCGTGCCACCCGCCGGCCATGTATATCGTATCTCCATGGTGAACAGTGTACCAGTCGGAATGGCACTTCAGATGTATCCCCGGCTGTTCATATCCGCACCGCTGAACGTAGAACTGATTTGTGATCTTTTCAATTACCGGCAACCATATATCCGGATAGACCGGGAAAGGCTTGGTTTCAACATTACCATATACTATTTTATATTTCCCGGGAGCATTGACCTCAGAGAAATCAAAAACTGTAAAGGTCCCGATATGTTTCGTCTCCGTTTTAATACCCTTTTCAAGTACAATCTTGTTCGTCGCTATGTCAACAACCCTGAAATTATCCTCGCCTGTCAGCGAAGTAAAAGCTGTTTTTCTTTCGTTGCTGTTATATCCCGAGTGTGAGAAAGATATAGCCGCATCAGTACCCCATCCTTCATAATAATCAGCCTCCACTTTTTCAAACACCAGGTTATCAATGTAATACACAATGGTATCAGCAGCATCCGGTTCATTGCCCTGAAGCCCGTAACTAATGGTTATTCCGGTCACCTTATCGTGAGGCAGGTGTGGAACCTCCATGACCATCTTGTTCCACTGATTGTTTTTCAGCATCACTGTATGCCAGCCCTCCTTGCCGTAACGGTCAGGAACATTATCCCCGTTATGCAGAATAATGGTAAGGTATAACTTCCGGAAACCTTTAAACTCAGGATATACATTTATCGCAATCCGGTTGTACTCTGAAAAATCCTCCAGATCGAATTTGCGGGTCAGATTCTGCCTGCCCCAGTATCGGCCTCCAGTTCCAAGAGGTTCAGGCAATTTTGTCGGACAGACAAACTTAATGGATGAATTACCTTCTATAACCTTTTCACTCGAAAGGCTTATGGTGCCGACATTAGCCCTGTCACCGAAAGAGAGCTCCCAGTTATCGAGCGATTCCATGCCATCGAGCCGGACTGACGAAAAGATCTCTTTCTTATCCCATTTGTACTGAAGACTGTTAGCAGTATCCATGGGCATGGGTTCCTTATTGTAAAGAAAGGATCCAAATTCTGTTTCTTGTGGTTTCCCTGATGTACAGGAAACACCAATCAGCAGAACAATAACTGTTGTATGTAATAACCTTTTCATAATCATACGATCAGACATGTTCATAATCATAAGCATTTACTTGATCAATATCTTCTATTGATAGGAAGGTGTCCTTTTGAGACACCTTCCTGATTTATTTTTCCACACTATGATTCCTCTATCTGGCGGCAACAGCTGATTTATCTCCCAAGACTGAAGTGTAAGGTTTAATTGTGTATTTAAATACGGCTTTGGTTGTCTTCAGAAGATAACGATCCATTGGTGGAGGTCCGCAACTTCCGTTACCTAAACCGCAGCCTGCCAGATCAACAGTGAGAATTGTCTCATCCCTTCTGGTAAGTTCAAAAGGATGATTGGCCTCGTTAAGATCAACCGGACTGTAGTGCAGTGCACTGAAATTCATCAGGGCAGGCGCTGATACCATAATGCCTGTTCCGGCATGATTGGTAAGAGTAACCCAGCGTACATCAGTCCTGTTACCGCAATCCTGTGTCCTGACATAAGGTACAAACATATCATCTACGGTTGCAGCGTATCTTCCTATATAGGAGGCACGCTTGCGGTCCACATAATTCTCAAATGGTCCTGCTCCGAAATATTCGACTTCCTCAAATCCGGGATTGAGCTTAAAAATGAAACCAAGTTTTGGCAGCGACCAGGTTGCTTCATCGGGAGTAAAGGTTGTATTTATATCTACAGTTCCGTTACCGTATACAGTGTAAGTTGTGCTTGAAGCTATAGAATAACCACCGGGTTCCGTCGATTTAAGATCAATTTTAACTTCAGCTGTTTTGTCATTCAGCTTTTGTACACTGAACCCCGTAACTTCGCCCTTAAGGTTCCATAACTGGGTGGTTGCTGATGTTCGTCCCCTGCCGCGTGCATCGTTATCAACAGGTGCCCTGTAAAGATTTACTAAAGGCCCTCCGATACTGGTAAACTGTACCTGGGGAGGAGGAGGTGCCTGTGCTGGCTGGGCAGGATCGGGTCTTCTCATAAACGGACGACGCAAAGTAATAAATTCGGACTGGAAAATTTTGGTGTTATAGTACTCCAGGTCGGTAATTGTACCGGCTGTTTTGCTGAAATTCATTTTAAATGATTTTCCGGAAATTGTCACCATATCGCCATTTTCCTCCAGTGTCAGGGCATTCATCAGATCTACATCCAGAGCGGCAACTGACGGAATATCGAACGGCACTTTCATCTGTTCCGAAGCAACTATATGCCCTCTTTTTGCCCAGAGTTCATCGTTCTTCAGTTTGAAGAGGACCTTGAGGAAATATTCAGCCCCTGCAACGGGAACTACTTTTGTCATTGGTATTGTCACATCCTGTGAGGCAAGAGGAGCAATATCAAGCGATGGTAAAAGTCCTGACTGGATTGTTTTCCCGTTGCATTCGAGTACCCATTCAGGGTCATATTGATTGAGATTAATAAAAAGGTTGATATTCCTGACATTGATCTTGCCATTGAGCAGGTCGACCGGTGTAACTACCACATTCTGATATACTTTTTTTACCTCCTCCATCTTGGGAGTTACAGACCTGTCTGGCGTCGTCAGGCCATTTATACAGAAATTTCCGTCATTTGGCTGGTCTCCAAAATCACCTCCGTAAGCAAAGAAATATTCACCTGGCTTTCCGGGCACGGCTTTGGCAAGGCCCTGATCAACCCAATCCCAGATACATCCGCCTATCAGTCTTTTATGTGCATAGATCACATCCCAGTATTCCTGGAGATTTCCAACAGCGTTACCCATGGCATGGGCATATTCGCACATGATGAAAGGCTTCGGATTATCTTTCAGTCCTGTTTGTTCCATCCATTCCACCGCAGGATACATAGTTGACTCAATATCGGCAACATCATTATAAATTGAATAATGAACAGGTCTTTCAGTATCAAGAGCCTTGATGGCATTTTTTGATGCCACAAAATTTTCCCCGGGTCCTGCTTCGTTGCCCAGCGACCAGATAATTACTGAAGGGTGATTCTTGTCACGCTCCACCATTCTAACTGTTCTGTCAACATGAGCTTTCTGCCATGATAAAACGTGACCGAGCGATTCGTTGCCATACCCCATTCCATGTGACTCAATGTTAGCTTCATCAATTACATATACGCCATAAATATCGCAGAGTTTGTAGAAATCAGGATGATTGGGATAATGGCTGGTCCTGACAGTATTGATATTAAACTGTTTAAACAGTTCAACATCACGTTTCATAACTTCGAAACTTACTGTTCTGCCTGTAAAAGGATCGTGTTCATGACGGTTAACTCCCTTGATCTTAATGCTCTGGTTATTGACCCAGAGTTGCTGATCTTTTATTTCAATCTTTCTGAAACCAAATGGTGTGGAAACTACTTCGGAAATCCTGCCTGTCGCAGCATCTTTCAGAACAAAAATAACCTGGTAGAGATTTGGAATCTCAGCTGACCATAAAAGCGGACGGTCCACAGCCACGGATTTAGAAATTTTCAGGCCGGTCCTGGTGGAAACCTTATTTACTGGTATTGATGCAACAGGATTTTTCCCATCGGGGGCCTGTCCGTATTTTGTAAGGAAAACTTCACAAACATATGATCCCGTCCCTCCGGCATTACGGAATTGCAGATCCATGTTAAGATCAGCTTTTGTAAGGTCGTCATTAAAAGTAGTCTTGAGACTATAATCCCAGAGATATGTTTTTGGAACTGCATAAAGAAAAACATCACGGTAGATACCGCTGAGTCTCCAGAAATCCTGATCTTCAAGATAACTTCCATCGCTCCATCTGTATACTTCTGCAGATACACTATTGGTTCCCGGTCTTAGATATTTTGTTATGTTGAATTCAGCAGGTAACATGCTTCCCTCACTGTAACCCACTTTCTGGCCATTTACCCACAGATAGAAGGCACTCATTACACCGTCGAAATGAATGAAAACATCATTACCAGACCATTCTGAAGGGAGAGAAAATTCGCGGCGGTATGATCCCACCGGATTGGGTTCCTTATTCTGAGTATAATTGGCAGGCGGATTGCCAAGGATAATAGGGGGCTTCTTTTCATGCGGATAGGTAACGTTAGTGTAGATAGGAGTTCCATATCCTTTCATTTCCCAGCATGAAGGTACCTCGATTTCGTCCCATGATCTTACATCATAATCGTTTTTGTAAAAATCAACAGGACGGAGATTAGGGTGTTTAACCCAGTTAAATTTCCAAGTTCCGTTTAAATCGAGATACAAAGGTGAATTTAAAGGAACATCTGCTACAGCCTGATCTAAAGTTGAGTATGGAACATAATGACTGTGTGGTGCCTCTTTGTTTATACCGATCACCTGTTCATTTTCCCATTCATTTTGGGCACTGGCAGGACTGATCAGCAATAAACCAAGAATTAGGGTAGAAAATAATTTCATCATAAAATAATTTTGATTTTTGCACTACAAGTTAGAGAGTTGTTCTGAAGATAAAAAAGGAATCTGCCAGTATATTTAACTCTAAGTGTTAAAAAAATATAATCGCTGTCGAACTGCCAGTATGCCCGGCAAAACCCCAGTCTTTCATCTGTACGCGCTGTGTTCCAAAGCTCGGGTGTGAGTTTCCTGTTTGGTTGCAGCCTGACGTATGATTTGGATAGGAACGCCAGCGAAATCTGCCTTTGCCGTATCTGGCATTTCTCCGGGATCATAGTCGTATTGATTCAGTTGCCGAAGATTTCGGCCGACGATAAAAGAGATAGTCTGCTTACCTGGCAGGAATAAATAATGAATTCCCGTTGTTGAATTTTCTGTCAAGCAGCAAATCCACTACCTGCACAGCACCCATCATTGTACCATAAAGTCCATGTGCAAATTTTGGCTGATAGAGGTTATGAACAGGAGTTTTCATCGGCAGGCGTTTAGGTCCGAACTGAGTGACCAGCGAAGCTATGTCGTAAATACTTCCGGTCGGTGAACCCGAAAACCGGGAATAGGTGGCAGGAGTGGATATATCCTTTACCACTATGTGCTGCCTGAGACCGGGAATAAAATATTTCTCTGCAATGCCAATCAGGAAATCTGCCCATTTTTCCTTTTCCTCTCTGTATTTTTCATAGTCTTTTTCGCGAAGATCCTTCCATCCGTTCATTGCCCAGGGAGTGCTGCGGATAGTAACAGTATTTTTTGCACCGGTGGTCAGGGAAGGGCAGATAACTGCTGCATGAAAGCAATCATCTGAAAATCCATGATTCCCGGCAAGGAATGCATTAAACAGCTTTTCTGCTGTTCCAAGTCCTGTAGAAACAACATTATAAGGATAATCAAGGTCAAATTTCGCCATGTCAATTCCGTCGTCAAGTCCCAGTGCAACATTAACCGATGAGGGAGACATTATTGTATTTCCAAGCTTCTGTATATATTTCTCCGGAAGGTGTTCATCTCCGACGAGACTGCGCATTGCCAGCATCGGATCAACAGTAGTGATAATCTTTTCAGCCCGGATCTCCGAAGGGATGCCTTGAATCCTTACTCCTTCAACCATACCATTCTTAACCTCAATTTTCTCAACTTCGGCATTAAAAAGAATTTCTCCGCCAAGTGACTGGAATTTTTCAGCCAGCTTTGCAGGATATTCATCGAAAAACCCATAGGGACGGAAGCATCTGGTCATTGAAGAGAGCATGGCTCCGGTTGCCAGAATTGCCGAAGCATGGTCGGAAGGCACACCTGAAAAAGAGGTAAAAGTTTCCAGAACTTCTCTCAGCTTTGGATCGGTGATCCCGAATTTATCAAGCAATCCGGAATAAGTACGGTTAAGATTTGCTATCACTTTCGGAGCCATAAACAGTGTCCCAAGGTTGTCTTTCAGGGTGGCATTGGCTTTTAGTTTTCTTACCTGTCTGAAGAGGTCAACTGAATAATCCATCAGCGCCCTAATTTTTTTCGAATCCTCCGGAAATGTATCTGCAAGATATGCAGTGAAGTTTTCTGATCCGGCAGGGATCTTGTATTCATCCACAATGTCGCCATGGACTACCAGCCGTCGCATGAAGTTAAGCTCATATCTCTTCAATGGCAGGTCAATATCAAGATAACCAAGTATATCTACAATATCAGGAAAAAGCTGGGTGGTCTCAAAAATATATCCCCCTTTTTCGTATGCAGTGCTGTAGCCTCCGGGGTAGGGGTTCTTTTCAATGATAAGGGTTTTCATCCCTGTTGTGTTCTTCAGCCACATTAATCCGCATGCAAGGCCGCTTAATCCTGCTCCGATAATGACCAGGTCATAATGTTCTTTGCCCGAATAATTTGATGACAATGTGTCGCGCATTAATTGATTGAGTTTCTTCATGATGATTTTTTTATTGTTGGTCAGGAGTATTCCTGTCACTTCATGTTCTTCTTCTCAACCTTCCAGTTTGGGTCTAAGCTAAGGCCGCAGGTTTTACCCCTGAAGAGCTTGCCAGCCTTTTTGTCCCCTTTAAGCTGCCAGAGGAACCAGGATGTTGCGACTTTTGCAAATTCACCACCGTGAGGTTTGCTGTAGGTGCCTCCGTGTCCCACATCCATGTTTGCAGCAAACACAGGTACGTGGTTTATACGCATAAAATCGTCCATGCCGTTTCCATAGGCAATATCCGATTCTCCACCAAGTATGTACAGAACAGGAGTATGAAGCTTTAACAGATGATCCTTGGCAAGGCCCGGCATTCCTGCCATACCGCTGCCCGGTGCAGGCAGGATGCCGCTGTTACAGATAATGACCGTCGACACCCTTGGATCGGGGGCTGTCTCAAGAGCCTGCAGCCCTCCGCACGACATGCCGCTTACCGCTATTTTTGTCACATCGATCTTATTATAATAAGGACCGGATTTATCACTGTTCTGAACAATCGCCCATTCAATTGCATCAATCAGCTGAGAGGATTCAGACCTGCCCCTGCCTTTTTCTCCCTCCATGGGCATCGGGCCGATAGCTATCACCAGAAATCCATAGGACGAAACCTCTGATAAAAAATTTACATGCTCCCAGGGTGAATTGGCACAGGCTCCGTTACCCCATACAATTACAGGGAGCTTGTTTTTACCTCCAAAAGGAGTCAGGTCTTCCGGCCTGAAAACTGTATGGGTCAGTAAGGTGGTTTCTGTAAGCATTATGGCAGAATACGGACCTGTTCCGCCATCCTCAACTATCCTCGATACAGGCCTTTCCTGTGCAACCTGTCCCTGAACCTGAAAAGGATAGATTAAACTCAATCCGGTAAGAAACAAAACAGAGAGGAGCAGTATTTTTTTCATTTTTCTAAGAATATCTGTAAAATTAATGAACCTCATCAACATTCCATCCTTTATCTGAAATATTTCATCGGACATTTTCCTGAATTAACAGAAGGCTGAAGGAACTCCGGTTGTTTAGTTACCGGGGTTTCCCGGCGAAGGCACAGGGGAAAAACCTCTTGCACCTCACCAGTGTTACGCAATTCTCTCTACGAATTAAATTTAGTTCCTTCAATAGTTTCACCGACGCGAGTCAAATCAAAGTTTAAGCCCATAGATTTGCTGACTGTGCTATTTATTTCGGCGGATCAGGGATTTGCAACAGAATGGTTAACGGGGCAGAGACTCAAAGAATCTTTTCAGTGACCCTGTAATTTACATTTCGTGCCTGCAGGTAGCCGAGAATGAATTCAAAACATCCAGGATGCCTGCCCACCTGCTCAGGAGGGAAGATTCCCTTTTCAGAAAACAGTCTGTTCAAAAGCATCTCAACCGTTCCCGTTGCCGTGAAGCCGGTCGTCCGTGCCATGGAGGAGAGATTTGTCACCGGATCGAACTCATCATACAGATCATAAATGATCTCCCTGCCTTCGCCTTTTTCAGTACCCCTGATCTTTATCCGCATGACGGTGAATTCCGGCTCCTCCGGGCCGGATCTCCAGGCATTGAATAATATCCGTGAAGTGATATCAAAGGGTATGACAGCAGTGCCGTTCATGTCAAGGGGCTCCCTATCAAGGAAACCTGCCTCCATGAGAGACTTTATCAGCTGAATATGACCGGGGTAACGAAGAGTCTTTTCATGCATGAAGGGGATATGGTCCATGGTCTTAATCAACGACCGTAATCCATCGGTATTGAACGCCTCCAGTGTTCCTATGTTATCGAAATGAACATACGTCGCATCACTCATCGCCGGCCTGACGACGAGGCTGCCGTTCTCGACACAACGGGCAGGGCGGGTATATTCTTCGATGACATCACATGGCGAGAAGGGTGCCTTGTACTCAAACGGGAAGGTCCTGATCTTTGGCAGACCTCCCACCATGTAATCCATTTCCTCAATTTTCATCTTTTCATTGTGAAACCCCATAATGTAGTTCGGCATCCCCGGCGCCACACCGCAATCCATTACCACCGTCACCCCGTTTTCCTTTGCCAGTGCAACGAGGGGCTGAACATCCTCTGGCATGAATGAAATGTCAACCAGGTTTTTCCTCTGTCCGATGACCTGTTCCATGGTCTGCAGCCCGAGAAACCCAGGAACGGCCGAGACCACAATGTCAAAACCGCTGACAGTAGCTGCCAGTGCAGCATGATCTGTGACGTCCAGCACAGCCGTCTGTATATTATGCCTGCCAGACAAGGGCTGCAGTGCCTTCCAGTCAATGTCAGTTGCAGTGACCTGATGTCTCTCCGCCAGGTCTATTGCCATGGCCTTTCCAACCATGCCGGCCCCGAGGATAAGGATCTTTCCCATAATATCAGGATTTTAATGTGTTTTTAAATATAGATAAAAGAGAGCAGAGTGAATATTTGACGGAATATAATCATAACTTTTACCTGGCTTGGTTACTTTGCAGATAATTCAAGCTCAGTCTTCAACGACTAAACAAACTCGCTCAACCATTTATCACCTTTATTGTCTTTCTGACGGTAGCTGATGAAGATGTCGTAGTTATATCCGGGTATTATACTTGCCATGTTAGTAGTTCATTGTTTTAAAGTTAGTAAAGAATGACCTGCAAGGCAAATAAAAATTATAATGCGGAGAGCTGCTCTAGAACTTATCTGCTATAGCTGAAGCAAAGGCAGATGTCGTAATTGTCACTGATTATAACCTGTTTGTTTTTCAACGTATTAAAAGCCGGCTTTTAATACGTTGAAAAGGTCGGAGCAGGTTTTGTATATGAAAAATCCCGGCATTAGTCAGGTTCAGTTCGACCTATTTTGCTGAACGGAATGTTAGTTTTATCAGTGGCTGCTAAGTATGTAATTTTGTTATTCGATAATCGCGTATTTCGCCAAAAGTTTTTTATACCCGGGATAGGATTTCAAAGGCGCAAAACGGAAATCCCAACCTAACCACACTGGAGTAATCCAGGAAGGTATTGAGAGAAGCTGATCCAGCTGGTCGAGAGCCAGGTCAAATTCACCAATCATGGTATAATTAATGGCAAGATCGTGTGCCATTGCTAATCCATAAACAGCATCTTTTGAAATTGGTAGCATGGCTACGGCCTTAACTCCCTCATTTATGGCTTCTTCTTTTCTCCCCAGACCTGCGTATGCAATGCCCAGAGCACTGTGATATCTTGGATCATTGGGAATCTCAGTTACTTTTTCTTCAAGAATTTCCATGGCTGTTTTATAACTGGAATGGGCAAGTTCACTTTCATTAAGATAATCATAAATAAATGCAGCAAGCATGGCCCGTGGCATTGTCCACATCTTATTATCTATTCCCCAGCCAAATATAGTGTCAGATGCCAGTTGAAGTGCGGTCTTAAAATTACCTTCACCAACTTCCTGGAAGTAACTGGAAAAAAGATACCATTCATGCTTTTTTCCAACATATTTTAGTGCTTCACCAGACTCTTTACAGGGGCCTTTCCAACTCCATAATCCAAATATTTTATAAAGATATGGCCATGTGCTGTTAGGGGAAATTTCAATTGCCTCATTGCAGGCATCAAGAGCATCCTTGTGGCGGTGTGTCACCCAATAAGCTTCAGCCAGGTCAGTAATAATAGAAGCATCGTGAGGACACAGCTGTTTTGCTCTTTCAAGCAAATGAATATACTCCTCCCATCGTCCATCAGTCACAATAATAGCAGCTTTCTCAAGTAAAATTTCCACATTGTTAGGAAGGCTTTTCTCTGCTATCTCCAAGTGTTTGAGCGCCTGAGTTTCATCCCTGTATGCATATAAATAATAATACCCGAGTGCAAGATGTACCTTTGGCTGATCAGACCCTAATCTTAATGCTTTCGCAGCTGCCTGTTTCGCTTTTTCAAGACGCAATTCTGACATGTCCTGTCTCAGATAAATAAGTCTGGCATGTGCCCGGGCCAGTTCAGCATATGCAAGAGCGAATGTAGTATCAATATCAACAGCATCCTGATAACTTTGTAAGGCAAGGTTCCAGACCTGATTTGAAAAGTGTGGCTGTCCTGCATAATAGCTACCCCGTAAATATGCCTGGTACGCTTCAAGATTTTTCGTTGGTTTTTCAGCCATTTTTTCTATCTCCTCGGGGGTTAACACAACCTTTAATTCTGATGCAATTTTTTGTGCCACCTGGCTCTGAATTGAGAAAATATCACCCCATTTACTATTATATTCATTTGCCCACACATGACTCTCCTCACTCGCATTAATTAACTGAACAATCAGTTTTGCATCATCTCCAAACTTTTGAAAACTGCCTTCAAGCAGATACTCCACATCAAGTTCCTGTCCAATGATACGAGCTGTTTTGGTAGTCCCCCTGTATTGTTCAACTGACGTCCTGGACATTATACGTAAATCTTTAATTTTTGAAAGATGAAGTATAATTGCATCCATCATACCATCAGCCAGATATTGTTTATCTGGTTCATCACTCAACAGTTTAAACGGCAGTACTGCTATGGATTTATCAATTGGCTTATCTGGTTTAAACAATTCTGGAATAAAGAACAAGCCAAGAATTATCATCGCCAACACAATTATTGATCCTGCTAAAATCGTTATTTTGTGATTTTTCCTTGATCTATATATAGGCTTGATAACTTTCTTTGAAACCAATTCAGTGTTTTGTCCTGGCTGTTCTATTGCTTCAATTAATTCTTTAATCGCATTAGCAACCTTATTCACCTGGTTACGGTATATCGTATGGTTGAGATTGTCATGAGGATTATCCTCATTTGCGCGAAGAGGTCTGTTCACTCCTGGTTCTTTATAAATAAACTCAACACCTCTAATAACACCTTTCAACATTGACTCACAAAGATTATAATCGTGAGTGTCAAGGTCATATATAATAACAGGTAATACCCGGCTGGCCACATTACCACTGGGTAATTGTATTTTCAAACCAAACTGATCATGAGATGCCAGCTCAACAAATGCCCTAAACTCATGCTCCCAGGCAAATGATTTTGGATCGCAATAGGTTCTTGAAATAATCGGTATAAATACAAGGCATTTGAGTTTCTCTTTCAGGGATTCATTGACATCATGTGTCTCTAAAAGTCCATCATTAGGATTAATATCAAAATATACACTTATTTCCTCTTTGAATGTAGATTCGAGTTCAACCTTAAGAGCATCAACAAACTCACTAACCCACCTGTCACCTTTGTTGTCTTTCTGGCGGTAGCTGATGAAGATGTCATACTCATATCCCGGGATGAGGCTTGCCATGGGAATAGTTTATAATGATAAAGTTATGAAAGACAGAGGCACAAAGCAAATTAAAAAACCCGGGAGTTATAGAGGTCAGAAAAGACAATTTGCAGGAGAGAGTTTTGCATTGTACTATTTTTATGGACTGAATAATATAACTGATAGTCATCTATAATAAAATAAAGATAATTGTTGTAAATAAGTGTGCCCCGGCTTAGGTATTATGTGATTTTTGTACGTCGAATGGAGTGGGCATGAGCTGTAGTTCGCCAGCATCTATGACTGTATTTCCATCCAGTCGCATATAAAATGGACGAAACGTTGCCCCCTGAATACTACCTGGCTTCTGATTGGGACTACAGTATTCCATGCCTGCCTCAGGCCGTAGGCCTTACATGATTTAGGGATGGGCGCAGCCCGTCCTTATGACCACCAATTGATGCAAAGCCCCGTATGGGGCGATATAGATCAACCAACCGGAATGTTGTTTATGGTTTGGCAGACTGTGAGTTGACGGCAAAACCATTTCGCCCCTAGCGGGGCTCTGCAACTGTGCGGGTGCCTTAAACGGGGCGTTGCCCCGCCCTAAATCATGACGCCCCTAACGGGACTGAAAGAACGTTTGTGTTTTGTTTTGTGCAGTTTTTATGAACCCAAAAGAGTAACTGGCAGACATCTAATATATAATGTAAAGTTTTAATGAAAAATTGGGTGTCTCGACCTGTGTTTTTTGGATGTCTGTTCGTAATGGTATGGGAAGTAATCGGGATCTTCAGCTTTGAGGGCTACTGGAAGTCGACACCCCAGGTATCAGAATAGGTTGAATTAATTTTTGGCACGGTAGAAGGTCCTGGAAATATTAAACTCATCTTAACTTTGGGTGTCTTTCTCACAAAACACGAAATATTATATATGTCGTTTCAATACGACATGTATACATCTATTATGCCGATCATATTCATATCCCGGTACAATACTGGCCATAAGTTCTATATTTTCACTTTCCCGACGATTTCAGCAAATTCACGATCCGATCTGAGATTACGGTATGATATTGTATCAACGTTAAGCAGAAGAAGAATAAATTCCTCCCTCTCCTCATAGCCTCTTCTGAGATATTCCAGTGCTTCCTTGTTGCGGCCTGTCTCTGCCATAAGAGACCCTATCATGCTTTGCGGAACAAATTCAGTCTCATCCCTTTTCAATAATGTGTCAAGCATCCTCCGGGCTTCATTCGGGGTACCGTATCTGCTGTATGCAAGCCCGAGATGAGTTATCGACAAAGGGGAGAATCCGGCAAGAGTCTTTTCCAATTCCTCAATCGATTTTTCGTACTCTCCTTCGAAAAGATATATTGCTCCCAGATAATAGTGACAAACAGGCAGCCGGTCTGCCAACTTCTTCAGATTCGTTATTGCGGCGTCCTTTTCCCCTGCCTTGTAAAGGTGTACTGCATACAAACCATCCTGTGCGGAGTATGCCGGATCGAAGACCATTGCTCTTTGATCCCATTCAACCGCTTCTGCAAATTCCCCCCTGAGAAATGACATTTCAGCAAAGGACTTATAGACCTCCGGTTTTTTAGGAGCCAGTCCAAGAGCACGCTCATAGTTACGCTCAGCACTTTTGAAATCGAAATAATATAACAGGTCTGCAACACCAATACAGGTATAGGCATCAGGGAGCAGACTATCAAGCTCCAGGGCTTTTTTGGCCAGTTCAACGGCAGGAGGGTAGGCCTCTGCAGGTCTCAGATTGGCATAAAACGCCAAAGTTCCGTAACAGGTTGCCAATCCGGTATATGCTTTGGCAAATTCCGGATCAATCTCAATGGCTTTCTCAAACAGGGTTTTTGCTTTCCATAAAGCTTCAGGAGTTCGCTGTGAACGTAAATGAGTGGCCAGAAGATAATAGTCATAAGCTTCCATGTTTCCTGAAGAGATTTTTTCAATCTGACCTTTTTCCTCAGGCTTGATGACAGCCTTCAGTTCCCTGGCAACAGTCTGTGCCACTTCACTCTGAATGGAAAATACATCGGAAATGTCCCTGTCATATATCTCCGACCACAAATGGGTGTCTGTTCCGGCGTCAATCAGCTGAACGGTTATCCGGACATTATCCCCCATTTTCCTTACACTGCCTTCAAGGATGGCTGACACTTTCAGCTCCCGTGCAATCTCCTTTAACGACAGCGTCGTGTTTTTATAACTCATTGAAGTTGTCCGGGAAATTACTTTCAGATCGCCAATCTTAAACAGCCGGTCTATTATTTCATCCACCATGCCATCGCTGAAATATTCCTGATCCGGATCGCGGCTCAGATTTGTAAACGGGAGAACGGCAATTGATTTATCAGAATCCGACAACCCTGCAGGGGTATTCTTTCTGAGAAGTTGAAGGACTAACAGAAAGATTAACAGAACAGCCGTGAGAATGGTTGCAGAAACGGCTATCTTTCCCATTGATATTCTACCCTGCCCCGTTTTTTTCTCACTGATTGTTGATCCCGCCGGTTTGTGACTTGCATCAGGGTTCTGAATCCCTTTAATTATTTCCTTAACGGCAATGGAAACCTTATTTATCTGATTCCGGTACTTTGTCTTATTAAGGTTTTTATTTTCATCATCGACTGGTGAAAGCGGCCTGTTGACTCCGGGTTCCCGGTAAATGAATTCAATCCCCCTGAGAACTCCTCCCATAACCAATTCACATTCTTCAGTGTCTTCAGGGTCAAGATCATGAATCATAACCGGCAACACCCTGCCTGCAACATTTCCGTTTGGCAGTTTAACCTTTAATCCGAACTGATCTTTTGATGCCAGCTCAACAAACGCTTTGAATTCATGTTCCCATGCAAAAGATTTTGGATCGCAGTAGGTCCTTGATATTATCGGAATAAAAACCAGACATTTCAGCTTCTCTTTGAGCGAATCATCCACATCATGTGTTTCCAGGAGTCCGTCATGAGGATTTATGTCAAAATAAACGCTGATTTCTTCCTTAAAGGTAGACTCAAGTTCTGTTTTCAAGGATTCAACAAACTCACTCACCCATCGCTCACCTTTGTTATCTTTCTGGCGGTAGCTGATGAAGATATCATACTCATATCCCGGGATGAGGGAGACCATGCTGTTCAATTAGAATGATAAAGTTATGAAAGAGAGAGGCACGATGCAAAATTAACTCTGCGCTTATCTGCGGTTTGCCTCTGCGATCATCTGCGAGAACCTTCTTCTTCTTCGCCGTCAAGCCGTCACGCCTTAACGCCTTTACTCCCAAGTCATCACATCGGAACTATCCTGGCCACCCATCCCCCACCGGAAGCAAGATGCAGTTTCAGAATATCACCTGCCCGGAACTCAGTCTCAATCCGTTTATAATCTTCCGCCCTAAGGCCTGCATTGATACCGTCCTGAATTGCTTCCAGCCTGTATCTGCCCTCCAGCAGGAAATCCGTTTTCAACTCTATTACTCTCTCATTCCAGTCAGTGATTGCTCCCACAAACCATTCATTTCCCGATCTGCGCGCAATGACAGTATATCTGGCCATCTTACCTTCAAGCAGCTTTGTTTCTTCCCATACCACAGGGATATTCCGGATGAAATCAGTGCATTCCTTTTCACGGTAATAGTCAGAAGGGGAGTCGGGCAGCATTGTCAGCGGACTGCTCAATATAACAAACAAGGCCATAGCATGTGCCCTTGTCCCCTGTCCCATGGGATAATCACCGACTGCACGGAAATTCTCCTTCGTCGAGTTCCTCATCGTGGCAGGAATATAATCCATTGCTCCTGTGAACATCCGTATGTATGGCAGCAGATTATGATGCACCGGATCATCATGGATGGTCCAGCCGTTGTATTCAAATTCTATAAGTGCTTCACGGGTAAGAACATTCGGGTATTTCCGGCTCAGCCCGCATGGCTTGTATGCCCCGTGGAAATCCACTATCATTTTTCTTTCAGCCGCTTCACGCGCCACTCTTTCGTAGTACATAACCATTGGCTGATCATCCCTGTTCATGAAGTCGACCTTAATTCCCTTTATCCCCCAAAGCTCAAACTGTCTGAAAGCCTCATCCCATTGCTTCTCGAGAGTATGCCAGACCATCCACAGCATTACGTCAACACCTTTGGACTTCGCATATGCAGTTACTTCTTCCATGTTGAGCCCGGGAACGACCTGCAGGAGGTTATCCCTTGAGCTCCACCCGTCATCAAACAGGAAATACCTGAAGCCTTTCTCCGCACAGAAGTCGATAAAGTATTTCGCGGTTTCGGTATTAACGCCCGATTTAAAATCCACCCCGTAAATATTGTTTTTCCCCCACCAGTCGAACATCACCACACCCGGTTTGATCCATGAGATATCCTTCAGCGCACAGGGCGATGCAAGAAGCCAGACCATGTTATTTTCAATAAGGTCTTCTTCCTTTCCGGCTACTGCAATGATCCTCCATGGAAAGGTCCTGGAGCCTTTAACCCATGCCGTATAGTTTAATGATTCCTCAACCTGGTTCCTGACATAAGTGCTGCCCGTATTTGTCAGTGATCCCGGATACGGGGGATTGACTGCTGAAAGCTTTGACTCTCCTGTACCACGAAACCATAATCCTGGATAATCATAGAGATCCGATTCGGTTACCATAATAAAGGTGCCATCAGTCTTTTCAACAAGCATCGGCATACTGATCAGCCTGCCTGTTTTTATATCCTGAACTTTCTGATGCTCGTAAGGAGTCTCATATGCTGAATTGAAGGTTTCGGATGACTGGAATCTCAGGGAATCGCCCGATTCAAAATAAAGTTCAAGATTTTCTTTTACAATTCTGAGGCTGTCTTTTCCGGAAATGGTAAACCTGTATGCAAGTCCTTCATTGAAGAGCCTGAAAGTAACAGAAAAATTATCCCTGAACCGTATTTCCAGTTCATTGTATGAATTAACGTAAGCGGCTTCCTTTTCACGGATCTCAGGACTTACAGTCTCATTAACCGATCTACTGGAGATCCTTTGTACCCTGAAACCGGGATTCATTTCAGGTACATAAGAATTTTCCAGGGAGATATTCCCAAGCCTTATAACAGCATTTCTTCCCTTGAGAAGCGCGACATATATGCCATTATCGATCTCGATGCCGGCAGTCAGTTTCCCGTCAGGTGATGTAAGTCCGTATTTCTGGGGGTAAACGGATACGCCCAGGATCAGGAACGATATGAACAACAGGATTTTTTTCATATGCAGTACTTTTTAATTCCGATATCTAAGATAAAACACTAATCCAATATGGCAGAGTAATATCCAGAAATCTTTTTGATACTTCATGAAATACCAGGAGAGCCATACCAAAGAGTCGAGGCGCTTTTGCGGCGAACCTGATAACGAGCTTGATATCACTACATTTTCAAAGGCTCTGCTTGTAAGAGGATTCCATGAACCGAGAATCTTTTATGCACCGAAATATGATTCCCCTGATAAGCACATACAGACACCTGACATCCGGACTACGATTTTCTGGGAACCCTCTTTGACTGTCGGTAATGAAAGGATTTCAACCATTGAATTCTACAATGTTGACACACCCGGGACAATCAGCATAATTGCCGAAGGGATTACAGAATCAGGGATACCTGTAAGCCGCAGGATTAACTATTCTGTAAAATGAACTTTTTCTGACGAGCTAAAAGATGTTATGATGAATAATTACAGGTACCATCACCTGGGAGTATCGACCACCAGGGAACTTCCCGAGGAAGATTACATCCCACACCTGAAGTGCTATGCTTCGGGATTTGAGAAAAGTCCTTCCGGGATTGAATGGATGAAATTCGATAATGATTGCACCATGCCTGAACTGGTTAAAACCGTTCCTCACCTTGCCTTTGTGGTTGAAAACCTTGATGAAGCAATAGAAGGAAAAGAATTACTGATAAAACCAAACAGTCCTTCAATAGGAGTCAATGTAGCAAGGGTAGCCCTGCTGTTATGATTATCAGCTATTTTATTTTGTATACCATTAGTGCATCCCCATGCCTGATATAAAGCCTCCCCTTATTGATTACGGGGTGTGCCCAATGCTGTTCTGAGCCAAGAGGTACTTTAAAACTGCTTAATACAGTAAATGATGATGGATCTGCAGAAATCAATGCCATGTCTCCTTTCTCACTATAACAATACATTCTTCCATCTGCCATAATAATATTCCCATCCCAAAATTTGTCGGAAGAATACAACATCCTACCTGTTTCGGCATTGATGCAACCCCATAAACCTTTCCTGTACATTGATCCGTATATATGCCCATCTGTTACTATAATGCCCCCCATAAGGTTTTTGAAGTTTTCGTTTCGCCATAATGTGGATACGCTTTTACCATCGTAAGACAGTTTGAGAGCAACCAGACCGCAATTGGTTTTAGCATTGTCGCTGGAACAATAAATAATTCCGTCTGAATAGACCGGGGAATTAGCATGTATCTTATTTGTCTGAAACTGATCAACCTTCCAGTAAAACTGTCCGGTAACGGCATCAACGCCTACAATCGATTCATCTGTCATAGTCACAATGAGTTTAGTATTATTGTGCCTGACCAGTACTGGTGAGCAATAAGCAGAAGGCTGGCGGTTTCCCGTGCTGGTCCAGACGGTTTTTCCGGTCAACCTGTCAAGAGCAACAATATTATTCTCAATGCCTCCGGGGGTACAAAAGAGTATTCCACCATCTATTAAAACTGATTCGGCAATTCCCCAGGTATTATTTCTTCCGTTGAACTTCTTCACCATATCAATTGACCATACCAGGTCACCGTTGCCGGCATTGTAGCAATAAACAACTCCTTGTCCGCTTATGAAATAAACAAGGTCGTCAACAACGGTCGGTGTTGATCGCGGCCCGGTATAGTTTTCGTACCATTCAAGACCATAGTTTTTTTCCCAAAGGAGCTTCCCGTTAAAATCAAATGCGTAAAGAACTCCGGTTTTGTCAGGCATGCCCAATATGAAGATCTTGTCTTTCCCGATCCCTACATTACCATGTCCGGCACCCAGTCCTTCAAAAGACCATAATAATTCCGGACCTTGAATGGGCCACTTCTGAAGCAACCCACTTTCAGGATAAATTCCATTGCGGTCTGGTCCACGCCATTGAGAAATCTGACAATATACATTGGCGCCAGTTGTGAAGCAGAACAATGTCGACAAAAAAATTTTATGAATCATTGATTTCATTTGCGGTATTGCTAAAGTCTGATCATTTATTTAATCCTGTAAACTATTAGTAAATCACCGTGCCTGATATAAAGCCTACTCTTATTGATCACGGTTGTTCAAATGTTCATACTTCAGTCGTGATGTAATTGCAAAACCTTCAGAAAGAATGGCTCATTCACTCGAGGTGTCGGGAACGACCTTATCCCCCTGTCAGGTCAATATCTGTTGAATCGTGGATTTACAACGTTACTGTAGATTGAACCGAATGTATAATTTATGCTTAGCGACGCTCCAACTTCAAAACTTGTTGCCTGTTGTTTAAGGCGAAGCAACCTTTCGGCTTCAGAAAGTTCTCCCTTTCTCTGGTTTAGACGATCATTGATATAGCCTGCCTGTCCGTTAACTGACAATGACAATCCCTTGAATATTCTTATCCTTATAAATCCATCAACTTCAATACTGTTTTTCGAAAAATCGTGAAGATAATTTGATCCTGATAAGGAAATATTAACCGATCCCCATTTCTCCTGTACCTGATAGCCAATTCTCAGGATCTGCTTTAACCTGTGCTCATTGGTTAAGTTAAAGATCGTGGTGTCTATATAGTTACTGCCCTGATAACCTGCACTGTATAAGAATCTTAATTGTTTATGAGTTGCCTTGGAATAGGGAAAAAGATCATATTCAATTGCAGGCATCACTTCATGATTGGAATTATAGTTTGCCTGAGTGGAGCCTCCCAGTCCCCATGTCAATCCTGCTGACCAGTGTTCTCCAAGACTTCTGACAAAAAGAACATCAACAGATTCGGATTGCCGTATATATGTTGTTTCCTCATCGTCCTCCTTGTATTTCTGCCTGTTGAAAGAGTGGTCAAAATCAATTTCCAGCTTAATATCAGGTGTCACCTTTGATATATTGACTGAGTTGAAAAGGTTAAGCGTACTGTAGCTCTCTTCCGCATTGAACCGGGGACTTGTCTGCAATTCAATGACCCAGTTATTCCATTTGTCAATTACCTCCTCGGATTGAAGTCCTTCAGTATATCTGATTTGAATTTCCTTTCTCACCGGCGTATGAGAAATATATCTCATTAAACCCATTTTAAGGACATTCACCTGCCCTTCCCTGACCATTGCACTTGTCTCATCAGGATAGGTTGTAAGAACCAGTGTATCGTTAATGCCCTTGAATTCTCCCAGTCCCTGATAAGAAAACGTGTATTGATTTCCGCCGCTGGCAGTATTCTGGTTTGTAACAAGAATATAGACCTGAGCTTCGGTGACATCCCTGACATAATTGATAAAAGGGATTTCCTGCCTTATATAGTTTATATCACAGCGGCAATCCAAAAACACCTTCAAAGCCCCGGTTCTTGAAATCACTGATCTTTCCTCAACATCCTGTCCGAAACCTGTCAGGGCTAGATGAAAAATCAATGTTGAAAATAAGATTACCTTAGATAATTTGTTCATTATCAATACTGTGTTACGTGTTTTCATAGAAATTTTCTTTTTCATTCTAGGACAGAACATTCAAAGTTCCCGGATTTTACGCAAATAGCAAATTATTTTCCAAATTGGGAAAAGCCGGATAATTCACGGAGTGTGAATTAATGTTTTTTAACATCCTGATTTTCAATGAAGGATGATCCGGAACCAATCCGAGAAAGTTGATGGCTTTGCCCTCTGAAGCTTTAGCGAAAGAGGGTTGCTGGTTAATTGTTCCTTGTTGCCGGTCGTCTCCATGCCTCAACCCCTTCACTCCTTGATGCCCTAATGCCTTCACTCCTTCACGCCTTCAAATATGATTTATCTCCGTGTCATCTTATCTACCGCTTCCGCCTTGAGGAGAACTTCTTCGCCCTGCATAGTCTTGTTAAACCTGACACAGCTCAGGGGCATTCAGACTGAAATGGTATGTTCAGCTTTTTACATAGATCCTTAAAGCGCTGACTCCTTTGTAATATTTTATTAACTGGCCTTCCGATATACGGTAAATTCCCGTTTCGTTCATCATAGGCCTTCTCAAGCCAATCGACAGCCTTCTCTACATCTCCGGCAGTACGATAAAGGCTGGCAATAGCGATTGTACTTGAATTATCAGGGTTTTGGTCATAACGAGAAGCCAGTAAGTCTCCATCGAGGCGAAAGGCATTCTCATATCCTCCGGATGCGAGGCCTTGCCGAAAAGTCGCCAAGCGTTCAGGATCATGGGCCAATCTCTCCTGAACAAGTTTAAGATGTTCTTCCTTTCTCCCAAGTCCCTCCAATGCCAAAAACCAATGGCCCCTGGCGATGGGAGCGTCCGGTTGCAGGTCGAGGGCTATTTGAGCCTCTGCAATAGCTTCTTCATAGCGGCAATGGTAGTTAAGTACTGCAGCATGAAGGCTGTGATAAAGAGCGTTGAAAGGATCCATTTCAAGAGCCTTTTTAATTGGTGGCAAGGCTTCATCGAGGAGTCCGATGATTGACAAAAAATGGGAATAATAAACAAGTCCGTCAGGATTATTGGGATTTAATTCCAGGGACCTCTTCCATTCAGGCCAGGCAGCATTCCAGTCCCATTCGCTCCATGTCAGGAATGCAGCAAGAGCAAAGTGTGCTTCGGAGGAATTCTCATCAAGCTCAACTGCCTTATGGGCGTCCTCTTTCCAATGATCTCTGACCTCCAGTGCTTTCCGGTAGCCCATTTGCTGTAACCCAGCCCAGACTCCTGCCCGACCGGCGTAAGCCCGTGCATATGCAGGATCTTTTTCGAGGGCAAGATCGAAGTACTTCATTGCATGGGTAATGTCATTCTCTGTGAGCTTCCTCCAGTAAAACATACCTTTCAGGTAGGCATCATAGGCTTCGATATTTGAAGTGGGGATTTTTTCAATGACCGACTTTTCTTCAGGTTTGATGATCGTTTTAAGTTCCTTCGCAATGGTCTGAGCCACTTCTGCCTGAATGGAAAAAATGTCGGAAATATCCCGCTCATAAATCTCTGACCACAAATGAGCATCGGCTTTGGCATCAATCAACTGAACGGTTATCCGCACGTTGTTGCCACTTCTTCGCACACTTCCTTCAAGTATGCTGGCAACTCCCAGTTCCCGGGCAATCTCCCTTATTGACATGCTGGAATTCTTATAACGCATGGAAGAAGTTCGTGAGATCACCTTCAGATCGCCAATTTTGAAGAGACGGTCAAGTATCTCCTCCATCATTCCATCGCTGAAATATTCCTGTTCTGGGTCATTGCTTAAATTGGTAAAAGGCAGAACCGCAATGGATTTGGCAGTGGCAGTAAAAATTCCCGGAAAATTGTTTTTCAGCACCACAGTCAGAGTAACAAAAACGGCCATTAATATCAGGGCGATAATTGCCACTGTTGCTGTCTTCTTCCTTTGATTTTTACTGGCTGCGGAAAGAGATCCTTTGTCCTTTACCAACCGCAGGGTTCCCTTACCAATGACCTTTTCAATCTCATCATCCCTGACCTTGCCCTTCGACAACAGCACCTTAACTACTTTTGATAAGCGGTTAATGTGTTGTTCAATGGGTGGGGTAATGGCATCGAGCCAGTGAACATCACTGATGTAATATTCGAGCTGACTTGACATCGGAACGTCCTCGAGTCGAAGTGTAATGATAGATAACCCGTGGTGCACGGCACGATCCACTTCCTTGACAACCTGTGGAGAGATGTTCGAGTTTTCTGTATAGATGAGTATGAATACTATAGATTCTTTTATGGCATTGATGATGGCCTCTGCAAAGGGGACTCCGGGTGTTATGTCGCGCGGTGCCAACCAGCAGGGGGTTCCGTTTTGTTCCAGGATGGAGCAAACGGTGTCGGCAGATGCTTTATCGGCACTTGAGTAGCTTATAAAAACATCGTGTGCCATATAAAAATTTGTTAAGCAACGGATTATCCTATTCCCAGTTATATGTTAAAGGTAAGAAACAGATGTATGTGAGTCAAGAATATTTTGCCGGTGGAGGAAGACCGAAGAAAGAAGACAACAGTAATCAGGATTTGTTGCTGGTTACTGGTTACTGGTTGCTTGTTGCTGGTTGCTGGTAAGCTGGTTAGTGACTGCCAAATGCCAGCTGGTTGCTGGTTGCTTGTTGCCAGTTGCCCTTAGGGATCGAAATGTTCCTTTTAAGACGTCTCTAAGTCACTTTGTCGCCCGGTCTCTTAGTCTTCTTCACGCCTCCTTCCCATCTCCTTTTCTTTGAAATGGCTAATAAGAGAAAGGTTAACCTATACCAGATCCCGGAATGGAAGTAAAAATTACTTCAATACCTGAATGACTGAGTTTATAGTTTTCCCTGATATGCGGGGATAAACAAAAGTTACTGCCTTTTGGATAGTAATTCCTGAACTTGCTGATCGCATCCCAGGAGTATTTATCCGGGTTAATCTTGCATTCGAAGGTATGCACTTCTCCTTGTAATCCCTTAACTACAAAATCCACTTCACTCCCGGATTTGTCAGACCAGTAAAATACACTTCCTGCAGTCACACGAAGCATATCAAGTACCAGATTCTCCCATAGGAATCCCCGGTCTGTTTCTCTTATCTCATTCCATCCCCTGACATAAGAGACAAAACCTGTGTCGAAGGCATAAACCTTTGGCCGACGGACGATCTCCTTCTTTCCTCCTCCGGAGAAAGGCCTTACCATATATATGGCATGCGCCACTTCTAATGCTTCAAGATGAGCCATTACAGTAGGCCGGCTCAACCCGCTTTCCCTTGCCAGTGATACAATCTCAAGCAATCCTCCGCTTTGAAGAAAAAGAATATTCATCAGCTTCAGGAAACCGGTCCTGTTCCTTACATTAAAAAGCTCCTGAATATCTCTTGCATAATAACTGTCAATCCATTCAGAATAGAGCTCTCCTTTTTTGTCTTCAGACAACAGCAATTCAGGAAGTCCTCCATTCAAAAGCCTTCTGTCAAGGCTTGCTATGTCAAAATATTCCAGACATTCATTCCACAAAACAGGCAGCAGTTGAATCTGTATCTTCCTTCCTGTAAGTGAATCGCGGAATTTCCTGGTCGCTTCAAGAGTTGACGACCCTGTCGCCAGAATTCTGAGGCCGGGAAATACATCCGTGCCAATTTTCAACACTTCGCTGGGATCCTTTAACCTGTGTATCTCGTCAAAGATGACCGTTGACCGTTCCGGCAGATTTCTGAAGAAGAACTCGGGATTCTCAAGCTGCCGCTGTACTGAAGGCAGATCACAGTTCATGTAGACAGCATCAGGAAACATCCTGCAAATTGTTGTTTTCCCGCTTCGACGAACACCGGACAACCAGACCAGAGGTCTTTTTTCCCATCCAGTATTCAATTTATTCAGCCAGAATGAACGGTTTATCATTTAACTATATTTTACATTAACTAAGTCCAAATGTAAAATATAATTTACATAAATGCAAATTATTTTTATTTAATGAGTGCCCTGACGCCTTAACGCCCTTTTGATGCCTCACGCCTTCCTGTCTCTCCGTTCTTCCTCCCTCTCACCAGAAATCAAATACTTTTTCGGTACTGGCAGAATTCTTTATACAACGAACTGAAAAACCATTCTTCTTTTCAACCGGATAAAGTGCCAGATCTCCCCTGTTGTAATACAATGCCCCGCACCAGCTTGTAACATCATCATCATCCACATTTGTCCAGAAAAAGGTTGTCTTTCCAAAATGTTCCATGTCCTTGTCATCAGCGCGGCCACTCGCGAGAGCTGTAAAGCCACTTGAGTTTGTAGCTCCGGTATTCGGGCTCTCCCATGAAGCTGTTCCTGTCTGTTTCAGTTTTCCGCCTGACTGTTCATCACCTCCGAGAAAGTTGGATAAAAACCACCAGTCCTGCATCGATGGCAGGCGCCAGCCATCAGGGCAGGCCTTTGTAGCAGCTTCCCAGGTATACAGGTAACCATGAGTCTTCAGATAATCATTGACATCCTCATAAACCGAACAATTGCTTTCTGTTTTAAAAGCAAGATTCTCAGCCATCCATACCTGATCATCAATCTTTACAGTCTTGTAAACCCTGCCATCCCTGGCATCAGTCAATGAGCCTTCATCCTGGCCGTATGTATAGGAGTAAACAGCTGTGACAATAAATAATACAGAAATCAATCTTATAGATTTTCTCTTCATTCCAAGACGCTTTAAATATGTTTTGAGAAATTCCGGATTTGCCCGCGAAGACAAATCCGGAACAAATATTTACCCGTTAAGCACCCAGCCCTTGCGATATTCCTTGGTCAGAAATGCATTTGCTGCGGAATCATTTGTGACGACTCCGGCAACAGGATCATACTGCAATTCCTTGCCTGCCTGATGTGCAGCAAGCCCGAGCATCAATGTCTCTATCATGCGACCTGCATAATCAAAATCACAGTCTGTCTTAAGGCTGCCCTTGCATGCGTTGAACCATTGTTCCACGAACCCACCGAGAGGAGGCGCAACCTGACTGGGGGAAGGTGACTTGTAGTGGGTCATATCTGCACCGCTGCGATCCGGGATAAGTATTCGTGTAGTGAAGTCAGCTACAAGAGTTCCCTTTGTTCCCTTAAACATTGCACCATGTCCGATTTTACTTATGTCAATTGCAGGATGCGGAATGGCTGGTTTTAATGTCCCCTGGTACCATTCAACAGTAATGGGGCCCCTCCAGTCGTTTGCCGGAAAATTAAATTTGGTATGCATATTCGATGCAACAACCTCAGGATTAAAAGGATCTCCTTCTGCCCAGGCGGTTGTAGGCTGACTTGCATCAATAGCATTCCAGGCAAGGTCCATTGTATGGCTGCCCATATCTCCTATCTGCCAGCTGCCGAAATCGTGGTACATATTCCAAAGCAGACAGCCGGCTCCCGGTCTTGCGCCGAAATATCCCGGATTAAAGGGATGCATCTGAACCGGACCGATCCACTGTTCCCAGTCAATATCCTTCGGTGCAGGTCCTGCTGCAGGAAGATAACCTGTTTTATCATGAGTGCGGTTGCCCCATGTTATTGCCTCCTTCAGATCGCCTATCGCACCACCGCGGACCAGTTCCGAAACACGGTCAAAATTCTCATTGGCATGTCTTTGTGTTCCATGCTGAGTGGCCAGCTTGTTCTTGTTTGCAAGATACACTTTCCGAACCTCACGTGCTTCCAGAACGGTTTCCCCAACCGGCTTTTCGCAATAGACATGCTTTCCGCGGTTCATGGCCCAGATACTTATAAATGCATGGTGATGATCAGGTGCACAAATCAAAACAGCATCGATATCCTTTTGCTCCAGGCATTTGCGCCAGTCCGTGTACTGTTTGGCATTAGGATACTGCTTTGCGGCCAGTGCCATATTACCGGCATGCACATCACAGATGGCAACCACATTTTCGCTCTCCAATGCTCCATAATGCTGGCTGCCCCGTCCATGTGCCCCGATCAGGGCGATATTAAGCTTATCACTTGGACTTCTTCCTGAAAGGATACTTCCGGGAAGGATTATCAGTCCGGTGCCGGTAGCGGCAACCGATTTAACAAAATTTCTTCTCTTCATAATGGATAGGTTAGTAAGTTAATTGAGTATGAGGTCTATCTTTCAAAAGTGCCTGTTCCTACTGTCCGGGATTGAACAACATCATGATGTTTTTGAATTTTTTAAATATAAGCGATGTTTCAGTCATTTCAAAATGACTGAAAGAGTTTAATTTAAATATGAGTGCCGGTTTGTTGTAAAATATCATTCACGACCAATTACTGTCAGTTTTTGCAATATTTACTCATAAAATTGCCACTGAGAATGATTTAATATTTGACTTTGAAACATGATCTTTAATACTTACTTTGTTTGCGTAAAAGGTATCTCAATATATTTATCTATATGCGAACTTCAAGAAGAGATTTTACTTCAAAATTATTTTTTACTGCTGGCATTGCAGCATTAGGTACTAATAGCCGGCTATTTGCAAATCCGATATTGGCTGCACATGAAAAAATGCAGGGATTATATCCACCCGGGAATGATAAAGAAGCTTTTAAGATAAGCATTTTCTCAAAGCATCTGCAGTGGCTCGATTACAGAGAAATGGCTAACGTTTTGACTGAGATTGGATTCGACGGTACAGATCTGACAGTCAGACCGGGCGGACACGTATTGCCTGAAAGAGTGGAGGAAGATTTGCCCAGAGCTGCCGAAGCATTAGCCAGGGAAGGGAAAAAGATTTACATGTTAACGACTGCAATTGACAATGCTGAAGACCCTCTTACCGGGAGGATACTGAAAACTGCCTCCTCACTTGGCATAAAGCATTACAGGATGGGATGGGGCCATTATGATGAAACCAGATCAGTTGAGGAAAATATCAGTTCTATGCAACTAAAACTTGCAAAACTGGCTCTTCTTAATGAAACCTACTCGATATCAGGAGAATATCAGAATCATTCCGGAGCAGCTTCGGAAGGGATTTATTTTGGCGGCGCTGTATGGGATATTGCCAAAGTCCTTAGAGAGATTGACTCACCCTGGATGGGTTCACAATACGATATTTTTCATGCAACGGTGGAGGGCGCAAATACCTGGCCCGTTGGATTTAAGCTTATAAGCCCTTACATCAGAACAATTGACATTAAGGATTTCAAGTGGACCGAACGGGAAGGGAAAATAAGATCAGAGGCGGTTCCATTAGGCGGAGGAATGGTTGATTTCAGGAGATTTTTCAGGCTTTTGAAAGAGGTTAACCTTCATATCCCCATATCTCTCCACTATGAATATCCTCTTGGCGGAGTTGAACACGGATCCTCTGAATTAACTATCGAACGCAACCATGTTATTTCAACAATGAAGAAAGATCTGTCTACCCTGAAAGGCTATCTTCAGGATGCAGGACTTTCATAATATAAACGTCTTGTACGATTAAGATCTTAATGTATTGTTTTAGTGAATTTTAGTGTCTTATCCCGTGAAATACGGAAGCCTTGTAACCATTGGGTCAAAATTCAGTTTCAACTCTATCTCCCTGGCTTCCTTTTCGGAAATTAAATTCTCTTTGCCGACCTCCACACATGATTCGAGGGGTGCAAAACCGTCCATGCCGACATTAGCAACTGAAATTGGAAGGCTTAATCCGTACCTTAACAGATCGTCGCCCGACACATTTCCAATAAGTGCATTCTGACCCATAATTTTTATTGCAATGATTCCGATATCTCTTCTGGCAGCAAGAGGTAAAAGTCCATCCTCATTACCGTTGTACCTTGAAGCATTGATGACGCACAAAATTGCATCAACATCAAATTCATCAAATGATTTCCGGGAGGCATCGTTCCACTTATGAAACGAAAAACCAATGTTCCTCACCACTCCTTCATTCTTTAGTTTTAAAAACGCCTTATATCCTCCTGAAGGGCTTAGCAGAATATCGACATCCTTTATACTATCGATGGCATGCATGCAGTAGAGATCCAGATAATCAGTACTTAATGTTTTCAATGATATCTCAATCTCCTTCATCACACCGTCATAGGTCCGTTCCATTGTTTTTGAATTGAGAAATATCTGACCCCTGTATTTTGGAGTGAGAAATTTCCCGTAACGCTCCTCAGCAAGGCCGTTGCCGTACGATCGCGCTGAGTCAAAATACGTAATTCCAAGTTTAACAGCATGATCGATATGTTTTTGAAGAGTATTTTCATCTGCCACCCAGTTGCAGTAGCGGGAGCCACCTCCAAAGCCAATGCAGGAAACCATAAGGTTGGTCCTGCCCAATCGCCGTTTTGGCAGCATTCCGGATACATTCTTTTCCGGAAGAACTGCGGATCCCTTAACGGATGGAAGCATAGCCGTTGTTGCAGTGATAGCAGCTGTCTGCAGGAATTTTCTCCTTGTAAAGTTCTTTTTCATCTGGTAGTTATTATAAGATTAGCATCTTTTAATCCGCCAACTGTTGCCCTTACACTGATTTTACCCCGGGTTGTTTCAGGACGAATAATTGCAAGGCATATTCCCTGGTAAGCTTTCTTCTTTGGCTGCTGAAAACCCGACATATCCCCCGGATTCCCGCTTCCTACCCCTGCAATTTTTCCGTTGCCTGTCACCTCAAAATTAACCATTATTTCATCTGCATCAGGAACAATATTTCCTTCTGAATCGATTATTTCCGCCCTTACATACGACAGATCATTGCGGTCAGCCCTGATTTTCGTTCTGTCAGCAATAAGCCTTACCGCCTCTGGTCTGCCTGTTGTCTTAAGTGTCTGTGATGCTGTTTCCCAGCCATTGTCATAACAACGGGCAATCAGTGTGCCCGGCTCATAGGGAACCTCGAAAGTTGCTGTGACAGATGCAGCGGCATCAATAGTCTGCTCCCCTACCATCCTGCCATTCAGCTCAAGCCTGACAAGCTGACTGCGGGAGTAGACATGAACCTGGAATTTTTCACCCTCATGACCCGACCAGTTCCAGCTTTTCAGCTCGTCAGGGAAACCCCAGCTGCTGGTGACCTCAATTTTACCTTCAGGAACGGGACGGTGCACGAACATTTCAACTTTGCTTTTGCCCCATACTACATTCTGATAATATGAAGGCACCTTTCTGTTTCCGATCAGGTCGATGTCGCCCTGGTAATTTGTGAATACCGGCCAGGATTCGCGACTGAATCCGCCTCCCGCTGATTGTGAATTGCCGGGATCAGGTACAATATCCCTCAGCTGCGGCATGCCTCTGCCTGCCTCACCAAGGTTATCTGTGCCTGTCCAGACAAAATAACCTATAACATAGGGATGCTTTTTAACCATCTCATAGTTTTCCCGAGCGAGTGGAGGATTGGTTTCCGTCCCGATCATTACACGATCAGGATATTTGATATGATCTTCCTCATATCTCTTATATGCATAATTATAACCAATCAGATCAAAGAGGGCCATGTGTTCCGGGATCTCATCCCATTTGCTTTTCTGACCTCTCATCCATGCAAAATCATTAAAACACTCCGTGACCCAGCGCGTCGTATCGAGTCGCCGGATTTCGCCGGCAAGATTTCTGGCAATCCTTAGTCCTGAAGTATCATAAGCCTCCCGTATTTCATTCCCGATGCTCCAGATTATAACTGACGGATGATTCCTGTCGCGCTTTACCCACGACTCTACATCTTTCTGCCACCATTCACGGAAATAAAGATGATAATCCTTATTCCTTTTGGCTGTTTCCCAGGTATCAAAGATTTCATTTATGACTAACATTCCCAGACGGTCGCAAGCATCCAGAAGCCCTGGTGAAGGAGGATTGTGGGCCGTACGAATCGCGTTGAATCCATTGTTTTTCAATACTTCAATTTTTCGCTCCTCGGCACGATCGATTGAAGCAGCCCCCAGGGGACCGTTATCATGGTGACAGCAGGCACCAATCAGGTCAATTGATTTTCCATTCAGAGTAAATCCGTTTTTTGCATCTATCCTGATACTGCGTATCCCAAAATGAGTGGAGAGCTCATCAACTACTTTATCATTAATCAGCACAGATGCCTTTGCGATATAAAGATCAGGTTCATCAACCGACCAGAGAGACGGCTTATTAACCGGAATTTCCTGGATTAAGTGTATTGCCTGACCTGAAGGCACAGCAGAATTGCCGGTAACTGATGCAACCACCCTGCCCGCGGGATCCATCAACTCTGTGCGCAAGACAATGTCTTCATTTTTATTACCGGAGTTTACGATAGTCGCAGTGACTTTCACCTCAGCTGAATTCTCTGTAATGATGGGCGTCGTAGTGTACAATCCGCCTGAAACATCTATGTGAACCGGATTTGTCAGAATAAGCCATACATGCCTGTTAATACCTGATCCTGAATACCAGCGCGAATTCATTCCTTCATTAAGCACACGAACGGCAACAACATTTGACTGTCCGGGAGGATTCAGATATGGAGTAATATCATAGTAAAAAGGAGTATAGCCATACGGATGAAATCCCAGATGCCTGCCATTAAGCCATACATCCGAGCCCATATAAACCCCGTCAAACTGCAGGTAAGCTATTTTATCCCCATCCTCCTTATCAATAGTAAAGTGTTTCCTGTACCAGCCAGTTCCTCCTGTCATGTAACCGGAACTGCCCTTATCAATGGCAGATTTATCAAAGGGTCCTATAATGTCCACACCATTCTGTCGGGGCAGATCTTCAATGCTCCAGTCGTGAGGTACACTGACACTCCTCCATTGGGAATCATTAAAGCCGGGGAACTCAGCTCCTGAAAGAGTATCCCTTTTAAATAGCCAATCCTCATCAAATGAGGTCATTCTGGTGCTGGCGGAAATATTTGCCGGATTGCTGCCTGAGATGAAAGAGTGAAAAACCAATGCCGGTAACAAGATTAATAAACTTAAAGAACGCTTAGTTAAAATCTGTTTCGGCCGGTCAAATTCCGGTCCATGCTCAAAAAAGCACATGAACTTAAAAAACAACATGCAGGAAAGGCAGTTTATCCAAAGCAATTTCTATAAATCTGAGATGCTCCATTTTTACCGAGTGTAATGTAATCTCAAAGAAATATCCATCCTCGTTTTCTTTCATGAATCTGATTATGGGGTCCTCCTTAAGGCTGCTCCAGGGGGTGGTTAACAATGCAGATCTGATCATTTCTTCCGCATTTGACCTGCCCTGAGATAAATCAACCCGGAATTGCAGGATATGCTCAGCGGGTGTAGTTCGAAATTCCTTTTCTGTTATTACTTCATTGATCAACTTTGTATACGGGATGTAAAGAGTCAAACCATCATCCGTTTTTAACTTAACTGAGGTAAGTTGCTGTGATTTAATCTGTCCGTTAAGTTTCCCCGCACTAATATAAGCCCCGGTTTTGAGGTTGTACTTAATTCTGAAAATGAAGCCGGCAAATATATCCCTTATGAAAAACCATGTAAGTAAACCAAGTACAATAAAGATTAGTCCGGTTACAAGATAAGTGTAATAGAATTTTTCATCGAAGAGATAGTTTGTAGCCTGGAATACGAAAATTAACCAGACGAGGGCCTCTGTGAATAAAAAAATCGTTCGCAGGATATTCATCCGGGGGTAACGATTCAACAGGTATTTTAAACCAAGGTTTATGATCTTTACCCCCATAAATATCAAGGTTGCAGCGAGTATCACTATAATGATTTTCATCTCAGGAAAGTATTATTCGTTAACTTAAGAACGCTACAGCAACTCTTCTCTCTTTAAAACCCTTATCAGATGCGGTTCTATGAAAGTATTCACAATAAAAAGATTTTCGTTTCTTTCTTCGATCAGACCAGTCCTTAATAAGGCGCTTATAATACTATGTGTTCTGGCTTCATCGTGCTGAAAAATCTTATCGAGCCTGGCATATGTAAGTCTCTTATGCAAAATCAGCTGTATCAGAACGAATTTCCAGTCATCGTCAAGTTCCAAAAGGACTTTAGTATCGGGAAAAGAGGGTTGACTAATGAAGATGTTGTTCCCAGATACTTTATCGACATTAACAAGCCATGCTTTAAGTGCTGTTCCAGGATTACCTTCCGAGAACCTAAAATATTTGTTGAATAGATTTGCTATGCGGATTTCCGATAATTCACCCTCTTCTCTTTTTTTCAGGACAAACTTTAAACCGCTGGAACGGTGCCTTTGTATGATCATCTCCTCAATTTCCTTCGAATCGAAAGGCTTTAAGTGGATTATACTTATGAAAACTTCCTGCAGACCAACCATTTTATTCATCAGGTTATACGCATAAGGATTCATATTTACAACAAAAATGAATCTATTGCTATACTCCCTGATCAGGTTAATGAGTAGTTTTATAACCTCACAACCATCTAAAGAACGTTCCCACCAGAGCTCAAGATCATGTATAATAAAAACACTACCGGGGTCCTGTGCCTCCATTATTTCCTTTAAATCTCCATGTGCTCCGGTTATTTTGTTTAATTCAGCTATAAAATCCGAAGCATGCACAGATCCTGAATATTTCGGAAAAAGATGATAAATTCTCTCCTTGCTGAACAACTTGCCGGCTGCATAGCGACAAAATGCTGTTTTTCCCGAGTCCCTGTCGCCAATAATCATTATCCCTCCTTTATAACCCGAATTAATACGGTTTACACCGGTACTGAACATATCTTCATCTTGCTGCCTGCTTATCCAGAAATCCTCACTGATGCTTGACCTGCCGCTGAATAATTTTTTATAGTACTGCGGAAGTTTTTCGATTACTTTTTCCTTTGGGCTCACTGATTCTATGAGGTCAAGAATTTTGTGGCTTTCGCTTCCATCCTGTCCGGATTCCGCTATTTTTTTTGTCAGAAGGACCCATTCACTCCTTGAGTAAAGCATTTTAACCGTAAGGTTTTTAACAAAATGCCTCACATCACCAAAATAAGCGGCAATTGTTTTTTTGACCTTCTGGCTTTTATGCTCCCGCATTAACAATAAATATTCACTTAATGTTGTACTTATCTTATAAGAGTTAAGCTTATCAAATACCTCCTCAAGAGAATTATCAATCAGTGCAGAAATATTATTCCTGATAAGATCAGTTTTCTCTTCCTCTTTAAGAATCTGCTGACAGGCATCACTGATAATCTGAGACACAATTTCATTTTTGTCCGGAAATTCCTCCGGAATATTTTCAAGGTTAAAACGTGTCAGACTGAGAAGGTCATTAATTATGAAAATTGAGTTTTTTAATGATTCTGTTAATTTCTCAAGATTGTCATATGTTGTTCCGATAAACCTTGATTCCATATAGTAACGTGTGATCCTGCGTATTGGGATATTCAATGCTTCTTCATCCTGATCAGAGGAGGCAATTTCCATGTTTTCGGGAAGTATTTCCGAGAGTCTAACAACCTCCTTCCCAAAATTGTTAAAATCGGTTAATAAAGTAAAACTTTCCTCAAAGGAACTTATCCTTGTTTTAAGTCCCGGAATATATTCAGCCTTATAAATGAACTTTTCCAGCCTGGACCTGATTCCCTCCAATTCCTTTCTGATTCGATTCTCCATCTGGTGTTCAATCACCAGGTTTAATTCATTGATTTTATCCTTGATTCGGCATTTATAAGATTGCATAATCACATCCATATGAATCTTACTGACATGACGATGAGTCTGCTCATACCATGAATCCGGAAACCTATAATTTTTCCTGACAAGTTCCTCATAATATTTTTTATTCCTGCGTTTTCGTCTGATCCGGTAATTAATATCAGCTTTGCCCAGATCATTGCACATCAACTGGAGGTTTTTCCTGAACTCCAATAATAGTCGGTTCTTAACCTGATCCTTACTGAGATTAATGTCAGAAATCAATGCATTGATCCTGTTTTCATGGCCTTTATGAGCTTTTGTGACCTCATTCATGATCTCTTCATTGCCTGCCGCATTATCAAAGAATTGCTCAAGAATAGTATCAACAGAGGTTATTATTCCTTTTGTTTCTGCCATTTGTTCCAGTATTTCAGCCTGGAACTTGTTAAGAAAAGCGTCAAGAAAATAGTGACGATTGTCTCTCAGATAATAAGATGCGATTTCATAATAACGGATTTTACCCGGTATTGATTTACTTGAAAAAGGATGCATAAAGCGTTTTCTCAACATAAACCATTTTAAACGGAATGGATCCCCTTTCTTCAGGATAAGGTCTTCTCTTCCGTAGGGTACAATAATTTTAAGTGGAAATCTGTCGAGATCCTTGCTCAGCCGTTCTATGTACCATGTGATCCCGTTTGTCAGAGCCTCTTTCTGGATAACCAGATTCTCATCGATGAGATTCATGAGAATCCGGTTCACGTGAAAATAATAGTCATTTTTTATCTTGATAATTATTTTCCGGCGGCGATAGGGATCATTTACCCCTTTCAGACTACCCAGCTGAACGAAGACTGTCCCTGATGATGCCAGCAATTCTTCAGAAACCTTCTGCAGCTCTGAAAGTATCGGATTAAATGCTTTTTCAAAGAAAAGAGTAAGTACTTTCTGTCCGTTTATATCTATTTTAGTTACATCATCATTAATAAGAGTGTATTTTGAAGGAATTAATTCAGGAAGTACAGCCTCATTCAAAGCGGGTATTTTGAGTTCTGTTTCCCGGTTTGTTTCCAGATGAAGGTCAAATGCCTGAAACCTTGATGAACTGTTTACCAGTACAAAAGTACCCAGATGCTGAGTCAGCCAGACGACATCTTCATAAGTCTGAACAAGATTATTGTATTGCTTGTCGGGAATACCTATAAATGTGATGTCAGTATCTGAAGATTCATGGATTATTAACTCATTTTTCTGCAGGTTGCTGAGATTATTGTTAATAATTTTAATCTCGAAACTGATCCGGTATTGATCAAGTATTTGCTGAAGAGCCTTATTAACTGATTCATTGTGCTCAGGAATATTATTTATCACAAGAAGCCTTATATGGGCGTCTTTCCAGTCGCCGACCGATGTAAGATGCCTGAGCAGGAAAACAGAAAAGGTCAGATTGCTTCCCCAGCCGCTCCACCAGACATCCACTGTTTTCTTTTCTCCAAATTGCTTTTTAACATCGAAGTTAAGAAGTATTGTATTGAAGTCGCTCTCTTCGAAATTCCTGAGAATTCGCAGAAACTGTTCTTTGTTCTTTTCCTTCTTACTCCAACCCATAAGGATGGTATCTGGTTCAATCCCGGAAAATCCATAGACCCGGGATATCTCATCAATTCCTTCATAAATATTCCGGCATTTATGCTGGTGTATAACGAATTCATCTTTCTTCCCGAAAACTCCAAAATATCTTTTGTCCCTGATCAGCCGTTGTTCCCCTGACTCCACCATTTCAAAAGCTGAAAACATACCCAGCTTCCCGGTCAGCGAACTGGCTAGCTCCACAAGATGAGGACGGGCCTGGTCCTGACCGCAGAAAAGGATTATGTTCGGCCTCCAGTTACGTGTGTGAATCGCTGAAGTGTTGAGCCGTCTGAGGCCCTTTCTTACCAATGTGGCCCATACACTGCTCCAGGTATCTCCTGTTTCAAGCACCAATTGTCTCCGCTTGAGAAAAAGGAATAATGCTCCCAGTATTATCACCGCACCTATCATGGCCAGGAAATCAAGCTGGATCATTACCAGGAAACAGGCTAAGGATCCAATTATGCTTACCCATGGCGGCGATTTAAAAGAAGGTCTGAAATCAGCACTGGTAAGAGATTCAAAAGCGGCACTCATGTTCAGAAAACCATAGGTTGTTATGAAAAAGATCGAGACTATGCGGGCAATGACATCCAGTTCCCCAATAAGAATGCCAGCTTCGGCAATCAGGAATGTGAGAATCAGAGCGTTCCTGGGTTCTTTTGATGCACCGGCTCCGCGAGCAAAAAACCGTGGAGTGATCTTGTCAATAGCTGTGGACTGTAAAATTCTCGGAGCAGCCAGTATGCTTCCCAGGGCTGAACTTAATGTTGCGCCCCAGATACCTGCAATTACCAGCTGAGGAACCAGCGCTATTTTGAATAACACTTTAGGATCGTTTGCCAAAGCCTCACCATCTACCATGAAAGCAAAGAAAAAGGCCAGTCCTATATAAACAACCAAACCAATGGAAATAGCAGAGAGTGTTCCAAGGGGGATCGACTTTTTTGGATCCTTAAGATCTCCCGACATTGATACTCCTGCTTCAAATCCGGTCACAGCCGGGAAAAATATCCCAAACAGGACCATAAGCGGAACACCTGTTCCTTTTCCAAAAAGATTAGGTGAGACTGGAGTCAGATTGGGGCTGCCTAATAATATTGACAGAATAGACAGGAAAATGGCTGCCATAATAAGATATTGTGTCTTGATGGCCAGAGAAGTGCTGATAAAGGTTATAAGCGTAACAATTAGTAGTATAATAGTACCCGTTATCCGGACGCGATTGATTTCCATCGGGAGATTCCAGTAACTCAGGAAACTTTCTGAAAAACCAATAAGGTAAAGACTTACGCTGAATGATAATCCGACAAACAACGCTAACCCCAAAGTGCCGCCTATCGGTAATCCAAGGCTTCTTGAGATGATGTAATAAGTCCCTCCCTCCTTTACCTTTTTGTCGGTCGCAATTGAAGACACGCTTAATCCGGTGGTTATAGAGATTAGATGTGCCACGAAAATGATCCCCAGAGTGCCGAACAACCCTGCTTCGCCTGCTATCATAGGCATCCGCATGTACATTATTACTCCAAGAATAGTAAGAATTGACGGAGTGAAAACTCCTCCAAAAGTCCCGAACTTTTTTGCTTTAACCACTTTATTTATAATAATTGTTGAAATATTAACAATTCCGGCTGCATGGACAATTTACACATATCCAAAAATACTACTTTTATACAATTCTAAATAAATGTAGTATGGAATTACTGGATCCTTATACCGGAATAATTGCAGTTTGTTTAATAATCATTCTATCACATCAGTTTAACTGGTTATCAAAGATGTCCAACATACCAAGTGTCTTGTTGCTCATTTTGCTTGGTATTGGTATCAGGTTTGGCTTTGACTACCTAAATATCAGCGTGACAACCTATCTGACGGATATCCTTGTAATTATCGGAATCGTTGGATTAATAATGATTGTGCTTGAAGCTTCTCTGGATTTGGAGCTTACAAAAGAAAAAAGACCTTTAATAATAAAATCCTTCCTGATGGCCTTCTTTTCACTGGGGATATGCATTGCTTTCATAACCTGGATCTTGTACACCTATCTGATAGATAACTTTTTTTCGGCGATTCTCTATGCAGTCCCGATTTCAGTTGTAAGCAGTGCTATAGTCATTCCCAGTGTCGGGAACCTGATTAAAACTAAAAAGGAATTCCTGATTTACGAAAGTACTTTTTCAGACATTCTGGGCATAATGGTCTTTTTTTACTTCCTTGGAAATATTGATAAAAATAGTGCACCCGAGATTATAGTTCATATCTCATTGAATGTTGCAATAACTCTGGTTGTTTCTGTTATAGCGGGTTATTTGATGGTAATCCTGCTGGAAAAACTAAAATCACAGGTTAAACTTTTTGTTCTGATCGCCGCACTTGTTCTTCTATACTCAATTGGAAAAATGATGCATTTCTCCTCGCTTATAATGATTCTTGTATTCGGGATTATCTTAAACAACAGCCGGATTTTCTTTGCCGGCAGGCTGAAAAGCTTAATTAACCTGGAGTCATTGAGAAAGGTACAGAGCGATTTTAAAATCCTGACAATAGAATCTGCTTTTTTTATAAGAACTTTCTTTTTTGTGATCTTTGGAATGACACTAGAACTAAAAAGTCTTATTAATGCAAAAGCAGCAATTATAAGCCTTGCGATTGTTGCAGGCATCTTTCTGATCCGACTTATAGTCCTGAAATTATTTAGGGTAAAGCGGCCTTTTCCTGAACTCTTTATTTCCCCGAGAGGCCTGATCACAATCCTTTTGTTTTTCAGCATTCCTGCCTCAAATCAGAATAGTGAGTTTAATACCGGAATACTCCTGTACATCATCCTTATAACTAACATTATCATGGCAATATCCCTTATGTCAACCGGAAAAACCATAGATTATGCAGAGAAACTCACATTCAATGACTGGGACGATCTTGATAAGGAAATAGAAACACTTTCAAAGAAAAAATAACTACTGCCCTGGCAGCAGAAAGACACCACGTGTTAAAAGAGAAATTGCTTAATTCGTAATAACGATCGCGATTGAACCTAATATAAACTCTCCCTCCTCTTCATAAGATTCTCGTCGGAGATATAGTCATCATACTGCATCTCCTTATCGATCATTCCTTTCGGTCCAATTTCTATTATCCTGTTGCATACTGTCTGGATGAATTCATGATCATGCGATGACATCAGGATGCATCCCTTGAATTTTATCAAGGTATTATTGAAAGACTGGATTGATTCAAGGTCGAGATGATTCGTCGGACTGTCAAGAATCATGACATTTGCGTTGCGGACCATCATTCTGGCAATCATGCAGCGGACCCTTTCCCCTCCGGAAAGCACATTAACCTTTTTATATATCTCTTCACCTGAGAAAAGCATTTTCCCGAGGAAGCCCCGTAGGAACATCTCACTTGTATCCTCAGAATATTGTGCCAGCCAGTCAACCAGTGTTATATCCTTTTCAAAAAACTTTTCATTCTCAAGAGGCAGATATGCCTTCACAATTGTCTGACCCCATTCATAGGATCCTTTCTGAGGCTTATCATGCCCTTTCAGGAGTTCAAACAGAATTGTTATTGCACGTGTATCCCTTGAAAGGAATGCGATCTTGTCATTTTTATTGACGGTGAAAGTAAGGTCCTTGAACAAGGTCTTTCCTTCAATAATCGCTGAAAGCCCTTTTACCGAAAGTACATTGTTCCCTGGTTCCCGCCCGGGTGTGAAAATAATCCCGGGATATCTTCGGGTCGAAGGTTTGATTTCCTCAATATTCAACTTCTCAATCATTTTCTTCCGGCTGGTCGTCTGCTTTGATTTCTTGACATTAGCCCTGAAGCGCGCAATGAATTCCTGTAATTCCTTCTTTTTCTCCTCTGCTTTCTTATTCTGTGCCAGTTGCTGCCTCAGGGCAAGTTGGCTTGACTCGTACCAGAAGCTGTAATTCCCTGAAAACTGCTGTACCCTGCTGAAATCAATATCAATTATATGAGTGCAGATTGAATCAAGAAAATGCCTGTCGTGAGATACAACGAGTACAGTATTTTCAAATTCTGAAAGATAGTTCTCCAGCCAGTTTACAGTCTCAAGATCAAGGTCATTGGTGGGCTCATCGAGAAGAAGATTATCAGGTTTCCCGAACAAGGCCTGGGCAAGAAGCACTTTCACCTTTTCTTTTCCGGACAGCTCTTTAAGCAGCTTGTAATGATTTTCCTCCTTTATACCAAGTCCGCTCAGCAGGCTTGCTGCATTGCTGTCAGCATTCCAGCCGTCAAGCTCATTGAATTTTTCTTCGAGCTCTGAGGCCTTCATGCCATCCTTCTCGGAGAAATCAGGTTTCAGATACAGATTTTCCTTCTCCTTAGCTATATTCCATAAAGCTGAATGCCCCATCTTTACCGTGTCGAGCACCGTGAAGTCATCGAATTCGAAATGATCCTGCTTTAAAACAGAGACTCTCTCTCCAGGACCAAAAGTTATTGATCCCGTACGTGATTCGACACCTCCGTATAGCATCTTCAGGAAGGTCGATTTACCGGAACCGTTTGCTCCAATTATGCCGTAGCAGTTGCCTGCGGTAAAGATCTGATTTACATCCTGAAATAAAATACGCTTCCCAAACTGAATACTTAGATTTGATACTGTTATCATTAATATAAATAATTGCCAATGTAAAACTTCCGTACAAAAAGGCTGCAAAATTAATCAATTAAAAGGCAATAACAGATTATGATTGAGATATAGGTTTGATTTCGATCATTGATTGTGTAAATTTGATATTTATTGGGGAGGTGATTTATGAAAACAATGAAAAAAATTCTCAAAATCATTTTGAGTATAATAATGCTTCTGGTTCTTGGCTTTATCGGACTTATCCTATATGCAATGGTCTCGGACTATAAACCTGATGAAACAGAGTTATTGGCCCGGCCGGATGATCCTTCGTTATTGAAGGATTCGACTGTTTACAGTCTTTTGACCTGGAATATCGGTTATGCCGGACTGGACAAGAGTATGGATTTTTTCAAAGATGGCGGAACAAAGGTCATTACACCTGAGGAAAATTTTCAGGAAAATAATTCTGCGATCGCGGATTTCCTGATAAATAACAATACGGTTGACTTCATACTTTTACAGGAGATTGACAGGAAAAGTAAAAGAAGTTACCGCACCGATCAGTATCAGGAACTGTCAGAAAAACTAAGCGGTTACGTTCCCTTCTTTGCGAAAAACTACGATGTCTTCTTCGTTCCCGTTCCACCATCAAATCCCATGGGGAAAGTCGAATCAGGGATAGCCACTTATTCGAAACACACTCCTTTTTCCTCAACAAGATATTCATTACCCGGGGATTTCGGTTTCCCGACTCAGCTTTTCTATCTCGACAGATGCTTTATGGTCGACAGATACAGGATTGAGAATGGCAAGGAACTGGTATTGATCAACACTCATAACGAAGCTTTTGACGAGGGCGGAAATATAAGAGAGGCTCAGATGGAAAGTATCAGGGAATTTGTGTTGAATGAATATAGTTCAGGTAATTACGTAATTGTCGGAGGTGACTGGAACCAATATCCCCCGGATTTTAAGCCTGATTTTTCAGCAAACAAGGTTTTTACCGGCAAATTTGGAAATTTCAACCTCACAGGAATTGAATCGGATTACTTGCCCGAGGAATGGAAATGGATTTATGATCCATCATCACCAACAGTCCGAACCCTCACTGCAGCATACGATCCTGCATCAACCCCCACAAGTGTTTGTGACATATTCCTTATCTCACCGAACCTGGAATCAGTTTCTGTGAAATGTCATCATCTAGGTTTTGCGAACTCAGATCACAATCCGGTAATTATCCAGGTAACACTTGAATGAATAAAAATGGTTTGGCTCAAAAACAGCAGAGGGAAGATAACAAGAAAAACATGGTTATAAAATACGGTTATATTACCCTCAAGTTGTCTGTTGGTGCAACCCGGGAAAGAAAGTCTCTTCTCAAGCCATCTGTCTGAGGTCCGGTCAGTCGGGAAGTTACCAGCAGTTTCTGATCCGGCAGCACCATCAAATCTACCCGTTCCGCCAGTCGTTGTCAAGTGTGACGAAGGGTAAAACTGGCATGAATGGAACGACCTGAGCGCCTTCACTCCGTCATGCCATTCGGCTTCTTATGCCTTATTCATAATGATTTCGGAATCGGCAGGTTCATTTTCTTACATATTGCAATGAACCTCGGATTTTCGTACAATGAATCAAAATATTGCCCGGGGGAGGCTATATACATCATTTGTGGGTCGTGCATTTCAAATCCTTTTTCAATCCAGTCCAGGGCTTTATCATGTTGATGCGCAACAACGCATCTTAATGCCATATCATGAGGGCTTACCGGATTCTCTTCAGCAAACTTCTCCAGCTGTTTCAGTATTTCTTCATAAGCAGAAACAATTCCCGATTCTCTGTAAATACCGGCAATTCTATCATATACATTTTCTTCAACGGCTAATGGCAATGAGTATCTTAGTGACCGGATAGTTTTGTCATACTCTCCGAGTCTATGAGATGCTACTTCAATCAGGAAATTAATATTAAAGTTTTCCGGATCGACAGCAAGAGTTTTTTCCGCGAGAATCAAGGCTGTCTTGTAATCACCTGCCTGACACATTGTTCCAATATCCAAAATAGTCATAAAGGGATTTAAAGGATCGAGGCTTATCGCCAGCTCTTTCTGTGCCAGAGCCTCCTCTTTCCTGTGAAGGATCAATAACAGCTGCGCATAGAATGCCCTTGACAGGGCATCATTGGGATTTATTGCCAGTGCTTTTAAGAACTCTTTTTCACTTTTTCCCCAGTCCCATTCCACCCACTGAGCCACCAGGCCGCTTAGATAATGAATTCCGGAAATATCCGGATCCAATTCCATCGCCTTATTAAGATTTTCGAGAATTTTCGGACCAGTTACTGAAGGTGATTCATACCCTCCTTGTTGTATCCACATCCAGACCTCTGCCAGACCTGCATAGAGAGGAGCCCAGCCAGGGTTTTTCCGAAGAGCGCTGTTCAGGAATTCCACGGCTTTATTCATCGATTCACTTCTGCCATCATATGCGTAAGAACGTGCCTTCAAATATTGATCATATACTCCAAGGTCGGCGGTCGGAATTTTTTCGATTAGCCGTTTTTCCTCAGGGGAAATAACTGCCTTTAGTTCTTCAGCTATTGATTCAGCTATCCTTATCTGAATGTTAAAAATATCCTTGACATCATTTATCTCGCTCTGGAAAGATTCTCCCCAGAGATGAGTTTCCTTTGCTGCCATGATGAGCTGGGCGCGAAGGCGGAAGTTGTTGCCGTATTTCTGACCGCTGCCCTCCACAATGTAATTTACCCCCAGCTCCTGAGCAATTTCACATATCGGCTTCTTCTGATTCCTGTATAATTCAACAGATGTGCGTGAGATTACCCTCAGTGCTTTTATCTTTTGCAAATTATTCAGGATCTCTTCCATTACACCGTTGATGAAGTAGGTGTTCTCCTGATCCGAACTGTCGTTGATAAATGGAAGGACGGCAATGGATTTTTTATCCTGTCCCACCTGTAATATTCCATCCCGGATGGCTTTTTCGAGATCTTCCTCTTTAGCACCATCTTTCCTGAGAAGGATTTTAACTACCCCCGATAACTTGTGAATGTGAACTTCCAGCGGAGGGTGCATGGCGTCGAGCCAGTGAACACTGCTCAGGTAATATTCAAGTTGTTTTGACAGGGGGACATCCTCTATCCGCAGGTTAATGACCGGTAGTCCGGCATTCACTGCCCGGTCCACTTCCCTGATTACCTGTTTTGAGTTGTTCGAGTTTGATGAATAGACCAGGATAAACAGTTTCGATGATTTAATACCATCGATGATGGCTTCTGCAAAATCAACTCCGGGGATAATATCCCTCGGTGCTATCCAGCAGCTAATACCATTCTGCTCAAGTATGGAACATACAGTTTCACCAGCGGTCGAGTCGACGCTGGAGTAGCTTATAAATACGTCGTGTGGCATTTTCGGATTTGTTAAACAATGGATTAACCTTTAGTTCTATTTCTTAATAAAGTTAATAATCAGTTGCATATGAGTCAATAGTAATTCACCTGTCATTCGGCTGCTCCTGCCAAGGTGGGACTTCCGTTGGTGCTCCACCATTCAGACAATTATACCGCTATGCCGTTATGCGGTTGCGCCGTTATACCATTACGCCGTGATTTATGCGGCAGGTTCAATTTATGCATGATCTCCTTAAAGCGGGGCTCATCGTGCAAAAAGTCAAAATTTGGAAATACTCCAATATAAGGTGCGGCTGGATCGTGCATTTCGCAAGCTTGTTCCAGACAATCCAGAGCCAACTCCTTGTTCGCGGATAAGGAATAAACAAAAGCTATATCAATCTGAGATAAATATTTAGTTTTTGATTGGTCCAGAAGGGCATCAGCTTCCAGGTTTAGTGTGTCAACATAACCCAATTTCTCATATTGATCAAAAACATGATCAAAATCTTTATACTGGATAGTCATGGCCAACTTCAATGCTTCAAACGCCTCATCATAATTTTCTTTCAAATGAAGTGCAGCGTAAAGTCCAATCATGAGAGGCCAGAAGGTGGATGGACTTTTATCGTAGAATTCACGGCAGAGGGAGATACACTCGTCATACCGGTTCTCAAATAAAAGATCTGCACTATACCATATAATTATCCATGGATTATGTGGATCCAGCTTAAGCGACAGTTCAGCATGTTTGAACGCTTCTTCAGACCTCCCGAGTACTATGAGCAATTGCGCATACAATCCGTGTGCTTCCGGATGGTTGGGATTGATTTCAATAACATTTCTATAAGCTGATTCAGCAGCTTCCCAGTTCCACGTCACCAGAAAATCATTATTTGCCAGAATATAATGCACTTCTGCCAGTGTGCTGTCAAGTTCAAGGGCCATTTCGACGTTCTCTGTTATTTTTTGGCCCGCCTCGTCAGGCGGTGCAAGTCCCATTTGCTGACGAAACATCCAGACCTGAGCTATTCCAGCATATGCCAGTGCAAATTCAGGATCTCTTTCTTTTGCCTGTTCAAAGACTTCCATTGCAGTATTCATGTTGGTGTCATCCGAAGTGGCATTATACATATGAAATTTGCCCTTAAGATAAGCATCATATGCTGTCAGGTCTGTTGTGGGTATTTTCTCAATCAATCCTTTCTCTTCAGGGGTGATGACTGCTTTGAGTTCCCCGGCTATTGATTCCGCGATCCTGGACTGGATATTGAAAATATCTTCCACGTCGGTGATCTTTTGTTGGAAAGATTCTCCCCAGATATGAGTTTCCTTCGCAGCCATGATGAGCTGGGCGCGAAGGCGGAAGTTGTTGCCGTATTTCTGACCGCTGCCCTCCACAATGTAATTTACCCCCAGCTCCTGAGCAATTTCGCATATCGGCTTCTTCTGATTCCTGTATAATTCAACAGATGTGCGTGAGATTACCCTCAGTGCTTTTATCTTTTGCAAATTATTCAGGATCTCTTCCATTACACCGTTGATGAAGTAGGTGTTCTCCTGATCCGAACTGTCGTTGATAAATGGAAGGACGGCAATGGATTTTTTATCCTGTCCCACCTGTAATATTCCATCCCGGATGGCTTTTTCGAGATCTTCCTCTTTAGCACCATCTTTCCTGAGAAGGATTTTAACTACCCCCGATAACTTGTGAATGTGAACTTCCAGCGGAGGGTGCATGGCGTCGAGCCAGTGAACACTGCTCAGGTAATATTCAAGTTGTTTTGACAGGGGGACATCCTCTATCCGCAGGTTAATGACCGGTAGTCCGGCATGCACTGCCCGGTCCACTTCCCTGATTACCTGTTTTGAGTTGTTCGAGTTTGATGAATAGACCAGGATAAACAGTTTCGATGATTTTATACCATCGATAATGGCTTCAGCAAAATCTACTCCCGGAGTAATATCCCGTGGTGCTATCCAGCAGCCTATGCCATTTTGCTCCAGTATGGAACATACAGTTTCACCAGCGGTCGAGTCGATGCTGGAGTAGCTTATAAAAACATCATTTGCCATATAAAAATTTGTTAAGCAACGGATTCTCTTATTCCCAGTTATATGTTAAAGGTAAGAAACAGATATATGTGAGTCAAGAATATTTTGCCGGAAGACCGAAGACGGAGGATGGAAGTATGATGAACGAAGTTAGGAAATGGCAGATAAAAATATTTATATGTGTAATGATCGCTGCATTTTAAGAATGTATTCACTTTATAGAAAAAGGTGGCACAATATTTCATTACGATATCCCGGGCGTGATTATTCACTGCCAGGGATATATTTTGTTACTTTATGTACCGGAGACAAAAGGAAATGGTTTGGGACAATCATCAATGCAGAAGTGCAATTATCAGACATAGGCAGTATTGCTTATAAATTGTGGTATGAAATACCGGAACATTTTCCAGATATTACACTGGACGAATTTATCATCATGCCCGATCATATCCATGGTATTATCATCATTAACGGGAATTTGAAACATTGTGTTGTGGGTTCGTTGCATCGTTATTTATACGGCAGCCCCATCTTCCGGGCAATCTCCTGAAATCCTGGCTCATCTCGAATAAGATCAAAAGTCGGCATTAAAAGATAAGGCAAATTTGTTTCACGTATTTCGTAGGCTTTCTCTGTCCATTTTAAAGCTTTTTCTTTGTTACCTGCCAAAATATATACATTTGCCAAATACAAAGGATTAATATAAGTTGATTCCGATGCTGTCTCAAGTACTCCTGCAGCTTTGTTCAAGGCACTTACATAACCCAATTCATTAAAATCCAGATTAAAAGCCTGACCATGACCCAGGTTCATCCATTCATTTTTTATTGACTCCCACGCTTCCCTGTGCCTTCCGGTAAGATGCAATGCATCGTGCAGACATGACTGAGCTACCGGGGAGACTGGCTCCATCCGCAACGCTTCCCTGGCAACTTTTATAGCTTCTTCAAAACGACGTGCATATAATAAATCTATACTATACAGACTTATTAACAGAGGATTATGAGGGTCAAGTTTAAGTGCTGTTTTAATCTCTGCCATAGCTTCTTCGGCCCTACCTGTTATATTTAAGAAATGTGAGTAGTATGCGTGGGCTTCCGCATGATTGGGATTTAGTTCCAGGGCTTTTTTGAAAGCTGATTCACCACTTTCCCAGTCCCACATCATCCATGTATTAATACATGCCAGTGTGTATATTACTTCGGCGTTTGTGCTGTCAAGCTTATTAGCCTTCGTGAGTGCTTCCATAATTTTTGGGCCAGCTTCCTCAGGGGAAATGTGGCCCATCTGCATAAACCCGGTCCAGACAAAGGAGATACCTGCATATGCAGGGGCATACTCCGGATCCTTTTCTATTGCCTGTTCGAAGTATTTTCTTGCGGTTTCAAGATCATTTTGTGTCAGTTTATACAAATAGAACCTGCCTTTGAGAAAAGCTTCATAGGCTTCCGTATTCTTTGTTGAAATTTTCTCTATCAGCTTAACCTCCTGCGGTGACAAGACAGCCTTCAGTTCCCTTGCCACTGATTGTGCCACTTCACTCTGAATAATAAAAATGCGTGACAGATCACTCAGATCTCCATTGTAAATCTCTGACCATAAATGGGCATCTGTTCCGGCATCAATCAGCTGAACGGCAATGCGTACGTTGTTACCTGCTCTGCGCACACTACCTTCAATTATGCTGGTAACTCCCAGTTCCCTGGCAATCTCCTTTATCGATTTGTCACTATTCTTATAATGCATGGAAGAAGTTCTTGAGATCACCTTCAGATCGCCGATCTTGAACAGACGGTCAAGTATCTCCTCCATCATCCCGTCGCTGAAATACTCCTGATCGGGATCATTGCTCATGTTCTTAAAAGGCATGACGGCAATTGATTTTTTATCCTGCCCCACCCATAGAATTCCATCCCTAATGGCTTTTTCGAGATCTCCCTCTTTGTTTCCATCTTTTCTGAGAAGGACTTTAACTACTTCAGATAATTTATTAATGTGCTCTTCCAACGGAGGGGTCTTTGCATCAAGCCAGTGTACACTGCTCAGGTAATATTCAAGTTGTTTTGACAGGGGGACATCCTCTATCCGCAGGTTAATGACCGGTAGTCCGGCATGCACTGCCCGGTCCACTTCCCTGATTACCTGTTTTGAGTTGTTCGAGTTTGATGAATAGACCAGGATAAACAGTTTCGATGATTTAATACCATCGATAATGGCTTCAGCAAAATCTACTCCCGGAGTAATATCCCGTGGTGCTATCCAGCAGCCTATGCCATTTTGCTCCAGTATGGAACATACAGTTTCACCAGCGGTACTGTCGACGCTGGAGTAGCTTATAAAAACATCATTTGCCATATAAAAATTTGTTAAGTAACGGATTATTCTGGTCCCAGTTATTTGTTAAAGATATGAAACAGATGTATGTGAGTCAAAAATATTTTGCCGGAAGCTGAGGAACGAAGTGACGAAGTCCCGCATTGGCGGGAACCGAAGAAGGAAGATCGAAGACAGAAGACGACAGTAATCAGGGTTTGTTGCTGGTTGCCTCGCCTTCCCGCCTTGATGCCTTCTTCCCTTCTCCTGTTCCCGGCAGCTGGCTGAATGCAGCTGGTAGTCAGTAAATAATACCCTATCAGACTAAATGATATATGAAAATATTTTTTAACTTTTACAGAATTATTCTTTCCTGCTATTGCTCGAAAAAAATTATCGAATCATTTAATTCTTTCTGCAAATCAATTAATCCATCTTAAAAATGAAATCAGGAAAAGTCTTACTCACTTTTTGTCTTTCAATGGCATCAATATTTTCTGAAGCTCAAATCCCGCCTCCACCTCCGCCTCCTCCTGCCGGACCAGTTCCAATAAGCAAAGCCGACAGCCTTCTCATGGCCGGTAATATAAAATCAGCCGTTGCAGAGTACAGAAACCTGTATTCCCGGAACAAAAGTAACAGGGAAATCATTTATAATTATGCCTGTGCCCTATCGCGGAGTGGGCAGACAGACAGTTCCCTCCGGTATTTGTATAAAGCAGTTAAAATTGAACCTTCATTTTCAGTTCTCACTGATCCTGACCTCCTTGCAGTAAGAGAATCCGGGGGCTGGGAGGAATTTGAAAACGAGCTGATTTCAGATTTAAATAAGAAGACCGGCAACAGCATAAAGGATATCACTTACGCAAAATCACTTTGGAAACTCCTGTGCCTGGAAGAGTCGATATTTTATGAAGTCGGCATTGCTGTCAGGAATCTGGGGCCCGACTCCCCGGTAGTAACTGCGCTTAGAAGGTTGCAGTCATGGCAGAATGCCCTTAACCTTGCAGACCTCGAAGAGCTGCTTAACTCAAAGGGATGGCCAAAACAAAGCCAGGTCGGAAATCTGGCAGCCAGCACTGCATTCTATGTCCTTCAGCATTCCAATGCAGGAGCTCAGGAGAAATACATTGGGATGTTCGAGACTGCCTGCCGGAATAAGGAAGGCAACTGCCAACAGTATGCACTCATGTTCGACCGGATGAGGATGAACCAGAATAAGCCGCAGAGATACGGCACACATGCATATCTTGATCCCTCTAAAGGCAGTACAAATGAACTTTATCCCCTTGAGGATGAGTCAAGAGTTGATGAGTGGCGAAAAGATATCGGGCTCGAACCATTGTTGGAATACCTGAAAAAGGCAAATATTAAATACCAGCCAGTGACTGATAATACTGGAAAACCAAAAGAACAATAAACCACTGAATCCGCATAAGCGTTGGTTTATTACTCCCGGAATGTGGTTTATTTCAGGGAGATTGGGGGAACTGGCAAAAGGGAGAATGGGATTACGCCCTTATGGCTAAATCTCATCTCTCACTCTTTAACGCCTCATACCTCACATCTCAGCGATCACTTCCTCACTCTCACCGGATAAGCAGGCCGAACCGGTTTTGCAGGAGGATTCTTTTCAAGTTCCTTAAGAGCAATCTCGATTGCTTTTTCAAGTTGCGGATCTTTCCCCTGAATGATTTCTGCGGGCATTTGTTCCACTTCAACATCAGGGGGGATCCCGACATTCTCTACAATGAAGCCATCCTCCGTCCATATCGCAAGATTTGGCGCAGTAACACCACCTCCGTCCATCAGTTCCGGAAATCCGAGGGTACCTACCAGTCCTCCCCAGGTGCGGGTCCCGACAAGTGTTCCGACCCCGAATTTTCTGAACATCCATGGAAGCATGTCTCCACCTGATCCGGCATACTCATTTATGATCATCACTTTCGGTCCCTGTATGGAACCGCTTGGTGACTTCAGGTCATTGCCATGACGCATGTTCCAGTATGACTGAAGAGGCCGCTGGAGTATGTCAATATAATAATCTGCAAGAAGTCCTCCTCCGTTGAATCTTTCATCTATTATGACAGCCTTCCTGTTTACCTGCGGAAAGAAATATCTTTTAAAATATTCATGTCCCGATGTAGAAGTATTGGGAACATAAACATAAGCCACCTGTCCCTGTGTTGCCTCGGTTACCTTCTTTAAATTTCCTTCAACCCAGTCACGGTTGCGAAGCGCACCTTCACTTCCTACAGGTACAACTTTTATTATCCTTGAACCGGTGTAACCTGCTTCGGGACCAACTGTAAGTTCTGTAATTTTCCCATCTGTATTTTCAAAAAAACTGAAAATATTCTGTTCAGCTGTAAGATCTTTCCCGTTGACAGCAAGAATATATTCTCCCGTTATTACATTCAGTCCGGGTTCGGTAAGAGGCGATTTCAGGTCAGGGTTCCAGTTCAGCCCTCCATATATCTTTTTAAGCTGGTATCTGTTGTTTGTAATCGTATAATCAGCACCAAGCAGTCCGACGCCTACCCGTTGCGGATTGAGTGGTCTGTCGCCGCCACCGACCCTGTGATGACCTACAGCAAGCTCGCTGCACATCCATTGAATAAGTCTGTTAAGGTCGCTGCGGCATGACAGATCGGGCAGGAACCGGGAATATTTGATCCTCATTGCATTCCAGTCGACACCATGCATACCCGGATCATAGAAATAGTCGCGGTTGATCCTCCAGGCTTCATCAAAGATCTGAGGCCATTCTGCAGCAGGGTCTGTTTTTACAGTGATACTCCCTGTGTTTAAAATACCCTTGCCGGGTTCCGGCTTCTTTCCTGTTGAAGTGATGCCGACAACCTGACCTTTAGAATAGAGCATCTTTTTTGTATCTGCTGAAATAATGAAGTTATCAGCCTCCATGATCTCGCTGTCCTTACGTTCTTTAAGGTCATATTTCCATAGAGTGGCTGAAGAACCTCTCCCTGAAGGTCTGACAATATAATAGATCTCGCCACTTGCGCCAACCCCCAGATTATAGTAGTTACCGGCACTGACAGGTATACTTACAATCCTTTCCCTTATCCCTTCGATATCGATTTTTACTTCTGATGTTTCAGTTTTTGGAGGAGGAGTGTTCTTCGTCTCTTTTTTCTTCTTATCAGCAGACTCTTCAGGTTCCGTTTTTTCCTGCTTAACAGTTTCTTCATCGCTCTCCCTTGCAAAAGGAGAAAGTGTATCCTTCTGCAGGGTGACAAGATATATTGAACTGGTCATCCTCATATCCTGGCTTGAAAGGTCGAACCAGTTTACAACAGGACCTGCATCGGTTGATGCAAAGAAGTACAAATATTTTCCACTGGGATCGAAGACAGGATCAGATGCATCACTCATTCCGTCTGAAACAGGGTAGGAGATATGCTGATCCACGGAATAGAGATATACAACTTTAAAATAAGTGTCAGTGACTTTTGTATATGAAATCCATTTTGAGTCTGAAGACCAGTCATTTAAAAGTTTCCGGAAAGATCCGGGTGAATTAAGGGCATCAGAATCGATTTTTTTAATCGTCCCTGTGACGACATCAATTATATAGAGGCTTTTACTGTTATCTGTATAACATATCCTTTTACTGTCGGGTGACCATTCAGGGAAGGCATAAAATCCTGTACCCTGTGGCTTTATTATTTTGGGTGTTCCCTTTCCGTCCTGAGACATTATATGAAGCTCATATTCTCCGGATGCATCAGAAAAATATGCAATAAATTTCCCGTCAGGAGACCAGGACGGGTATTTCTCATGTATTCCCGGAGTTGAGGTAATGTTCCTTGGATCGCCTTTTTCTGCAGGCAGGGTTACAATTTCGCCCCTGTAGTCAAAGACTGCCCTTGCGCCGGTAGGTGAAATATCCAGACTCCTTAAAAAATTATATCCCTGTGCATATCTGGGACGCAGTTCCTGCAGATCTGCCGCGATTCCTATCTTCAGTCTTTCTGATGAACCAGTTCCCGGATCACATAAATGAAGATATCCTGCCTGTTCAAATATTATCCTGTTTTCTGAGGCTGTTGCTTTAAGAATAGGGAAATCTGTAAAAGTAGTCATGGGTCTGATCTCTTTTCCGGCCGGATCGTATGAGAATAAATTGAATTCACCGTTCCGGTCGCTGATGAAAAATATCCTGCTTCCGATCCACATGGGATCTGCATCATTGCAGCCACCTTCAGGCTGGGGAATTTTTATCACCGAATGATCGGAAAACGAATAGATCCATATTTTTGAGTTTCTTCCTCCCCTGTAATTTTTCCATTGTGTGTAAGCCGGCGATACCGGAGTATATGCAAGTGACTTTCCATCAGGGGAAAAGGATGCAGAATATCCGGCAGGTATTTCCAGCATAACAGGATAGCCGCCTGAGACCGGAATGGTGAAGAACTGAACATGAGCTCCGGTGAATGAGAAACGCGGAGAAGTAAACAATATATTTTTCCCGTCGGGAGTGAATCCTCTCACCATGTCGTTACCCGGGTGCCAGGTCAGTCTCTTTGGCACACCTCCTTCGGCCGGGATGGTAAAAATATCGGTATTGCCGTCGTATTGAGCACTAAAGGCTATCAGGCTGCCGTCAGGAGAAAAGTAAGGATCAGATTCAACTCCTTCATCAACAGTCAGTCTTCGCGGATTCGTCCCGTCAGATCCTGCTATCCACAGATCTTCTGCATAGATGAAAGCAATATTTTTTGCACTCACCGCAGGCTGGGAAAGCATTCTTGTGTCTTTTGTGTTTATCCCGGAAATGATTAAAGTACTTACCGGAAACAGCAATAAAAAACAGATTAAATACATTGGAATTCTTTTCATGGTGATATTATTTAAGTTGTTGGGAACTATAATTAATAAAATCTTAATTGCCAGTCGAATCTTCCGGCCAGCGGTTACCGGCATCCAGCGCCCGCCGTTTAAAGTTATAAATCTTTTATATCTCCTCGTCCCATACCCGTCAACCAAAGTTGTAACAAACCTTTTCTCCCCCTCACCTCTTCTCCCCATCTCCCCTTCTCCTCTTCTCCCCCTTCTCCCTCCCACCTTACTTATACGGCAGTCCCATCTTCCGGGCAATCTCCTGGAATCTTGGTTCATTACGAATACTGTCAAAAATTGGCATTCTCAGGTAAGGCAGATTCGTATCACGTATTTCGTAGGCTTTTTCCAGCCATTCCAGAGCTGGTTCTATATTACCTGCAAAAATATTTAGAAATGCCAGTATAAAGGGATTGATAAAAGTCGAATCCGCTGAGAGTTTCATAGCTTCCGCAGCTTTTTTCAATGCAACGGCATATCCCGATTCAATAAAGTCCTGGTCATTAAAATAACTTCCGGATCCAGTTAATTGCCAATCATTTTTAATTACTTCCCAGGCTTTATCATATCTTCCGGAAATATGCAAAGCCCACTCGAGCGCTGTAAGAGCTACTGGAGCAGTTGGTTCCATCCGCAAGGCTTTTTCAGCAGCCTGTATCGTTTCCTCGTAACGACGGTCAAATAGTAAATCAATACTGTACAGACTTATTATAAGAGGATTATAAGGATCCAGTTTAAGGGCTATCTCAATCTCTGCCATTGCTTCTTCAGTTCTTCCCAATATGTTCAGGAGATGTGAGTAGTATGCACGTGCTTCAGCATGATTGGGATTGATCTCCAGTGCTTTTTTAAATACTGATTCTCCGGCTTCCCAGTCCCATAAAACCCATGTGTTCCCACATGCCTGTGCGAAGATTACTTCAGAATTCGTGCTGTCCAGTTCAATTGCCTTCATTAATGGGTCCCCGTGTTGACCAGCTTCTTCAGGGGAAATATGTCCCATTTGCACTAATCCACCCCATACAAAAGAAATACCGGCATAAGCAGGTGCATATTCGGGATCCTTTTCTATTGCCAGCTCAAAATATTTCATTGCGGTTTCAAGGTCATTCAAGGTGAGTTTTTTCCAGTAAAACCAGCCTTTCAGGTATGCATCGTAAGCCTCACTATTTTTTGTGGGTTTCTTCTCAATGAGCTCCAACTCATACGGTGACAAAACAGCCTTCAACTCCCTGGCTAGGGATTGTGCAACTTCACTTTGTATATTAAATATGCGCGATAGATCACTCAGATCTCCGTTGTAGATCTCTGACCATAAGTGGGCATCGGTTCCGGCATCAATCAGCTGAACGGCAATACGCACCTTATTACCTGCTCTGCGAACACTGCCTTCAATTATGTTTGCAACTCCCAGTTCCCTGGCAATCTCTTTTATCGATTTGTCAGAATTCTTATAATGCATTGAAGAAGTCCTGGAAATCACCTTCAGATCACCGATCTTGAACAAACGGTCAAGGATCTCCTCCATCATCCCGTCGCTGAAGTACTCCTGTTCAGGATCATTGCTCATGTTCTTAAAAGGCATGACGGCAATCGATTTTTTATCCTGTCCCACCTGTAATATTCCATCCCTTATGGCTTTTTCGAGATCTTCTTCTCTGGCTCCATCTTTCCTGAGAAGGATTTTTACTACTCCCGATAATTTATTAACGTGATCTTCCAATGGAGGGGTCTTTGCATCGAGCCAGTGAACACTGCTCAGGTAATATTCAAGTTGTTTTGACAGGGGTACATCCTCGAGCCGGAGGTTAATGACCGGAAGCCCCAAATGTACTGCCCGGTCCACTTCCCTGATGACCTGTTTGGAGTTATTAGAGTTGGATGAATAGACCAGGATAAATAGTCTCGATGATTTTATACCATCAATGATGGCTTCTGCAAAATCAAGTCCCGGAGTAATATCCCGCGGAGCTATCCAGCAACTTATGCCATTTTGCTCAAGTATGGAACAGACAGTTTCACCGGCGGTCGTATCGAGACTGGAGTAGCTAATAAAAACATCATGTGCCATATAAAAATTTGTTAAGCAACGGATTATTCTATTCCCAGTTATATGTTAAAGGTAGGAAACAGATGTATGTGAGTCAAAAATATTTTGCCGGAAACCTGAAATGTACTGTTGTGGGTTCGTTGCATGCAACGAACCTTCTATGCCATTTTCATCTTTATATTTATTGGTAAAAATTGGTTTGAAATAGGTTTCTTTGCATATTAATTCAAATCAGGATGTCAGGATCCACCAGAAAAACTGAGACAGGCACAGGTCAGAAATCAGGTTTATTAAGTGTGATTGACCCTTACAGGGGGATGGTTATTTTGCTGATCGTCCTGGCTCTCGGAGGTAGCGGCATAAACCTGCTAATACCTAAAATTATTGCCGGCGGCATTGATGATTTTTCTGCTAACAGATTCAATGCCGGTAAAATTATTGTTCAATTTCTTTTTGCAGCATCCGGGATATTTGTTTTCACTTTTCTCCAGGGCGTAGTACAGACCTTAACAGCTGAAAAAGTTGCCTTAGATATGCGCAACAACCTTGCAAATAAATTATCTCATCAGAGTTTTTCCTATATACTTAAAGCAAATCCGGCAAAACTTCTTACTAACATGACTTCCGACATGGACTCTGTAAAGATGTTTGTTTCCCAGGCATTTGTCACTATCATTTCATCACTTTTTGTCATTGCAGGCGCATCAGTCCTGTTGATAATGATTAATTTAAAACTGGCACTTGCCGTTCTATTAATGGTACCGGTCATTGCCACCGCCTTTTATATAGTTTTCAGAAAAGTGCGGGTGCTTTTCCGTAAGAGCAGGGAGGTGATTGATGGTCTTAACAGGGTAATAAACGAGAGTGTTCTGGGTTCAGCGATAATAAGAGTACTTAATTCACAGCAGCCTGAGAGTCAGAAATTCCTTGAAAGGAATACTGAATCCATGGAACTGGGTTTATCTATAGTCAGGCTCTTTTCTGTACTTGTTCCCGTAATAATGTTTGTCTCAAACCTGGCAGTTGTTACAATTCTTGCCCTGGGAGGTCGTTTTGTTGTCCTCGGAACACTTTCCCTGGGCAATTTTGCAGCCTTCAACAGCTATCTTGTAATGCTCATCTTCCCGGTGATGATGATCGGATTTATGAGTAACATAATAGCTTCGGCAACAGCTTCATACGGCAGGATAAGAAAGGTTCTGGATGAGCCGCCACCGGTAGAGTCAGGAACGGTCACATCGGAAATTAGGGGGGGTATTGTGCTGAAAAACGTATCATTATACTATGACGAAAAACCGGTACTGAAAAATGTTTCATTCTCAGTCAGGGCCGGCAGCAAGTGTGCAATTATCGGGCCTACCGCTGCAGGCAAGAGTCAGTTGCTGTACCTTCTTACAAGCCTTATACCTCCTGATTCCGGTACTATTGAATTTGACGGGATTTCAATTGAAAGATATTCAAGGGAAGTATTTCATAAACAGATTGCCTTTGTATTTCAGGACAGTATAATTTTCAACCTTAGCCTCAGGGAAAATATCGCATTCAATGATTCTGTAACCGAAGAGTCTCTCAAAAAAGCGATCGAAACAGCTGAGCTGGAAGATTTTATTGAATCACTTCCCGGGAAGCTTGAAACAATAGTCACAGAAAGAGGAACCAGTCTGTCGGGAGGCCAGAAGCAAAGGATTATGCTCGCGAGGGCCCTGGCCATGAATCCGGGAATATTACTGCTCGATGACTTTACTTCGAGGGTAGACAGAAAAACGGAAGACAAGATACTGTGCAATATCCAGGCCAGTTACCCCAACCTTACTCTCCTGTCGGTTACCCAGAAAATAGCTCCGGTAAAACATTATGACCAGATAATACTTCTTATGGAGGGGGAGATAATAGCCTCGGGGAAGCACAAGGATCTCCTGGGAAGTTCACCTGAATATATTCAGATCTACAGTTCACAAAAAAGCACTCATCATTATGAATTATGATCTGAGTCAGGTAACGGATAAATTAACGGGAAAACTCCCGGTGCTGGCATCGCTCAGGAAGCTGGTCACTATTATCAGCGGAGAACGCCGTAACCTGATCATTGCATTTTCAGCTATTTTCCTGAATGCGGGACTAAGCCTCGCCGGGCCATACATAGTTGGTTATACAATTGATAATTATGTGCAGGTAAAAGATTATCATGGTGTGCTTCTATTTGCCGGGATACTCCTGATAATGTTTATTATGGCATTTGCCGTCAACTATGCACAGATGCGCATGATGGGCGGTATAGGTCAGCGGATGCTTTTCAGCCTTCGAAATTCGGTTTTCAATAAACTGCAGGAACTTCCCCTCGATTTTTTCAACCAGAATAAGGCGGGTGACCTGATATCGCGCATCAACAACGATACTGACAAGGTTAACCAGTTCTTTTCCCAGTCGCTGATGCAGTTCATTGGAAGCATTATGACCATGACAGGCGCAGGGATACTTCTCCTGGTGATTAACCTGCCCCTGGGTTTGGCAGCACTTTCCCCGGCAATTTTACTTTTGTTATTTACTAAAAGTGTTTCAACCTGGATAAGGAGTAAGAATGAAGCAAGTCTTATAAGCCTGGGTAATCTGTCTGCAGAGATACAGGAAAGCCTCGCAAATTTCAGGGTGGTTGTTGCCTTTAACAGGCGCGATTATTTCCGTAAAAGGTTCGAAGAGGTTAACAATGAGAATTACAAAAGATCAGTACTGGCAGGTATAGCTAATATTATACTGACACCGGTCTATACCTTTGCATCAAATATCGGTCAGCTCATAGTACTTTCCCTGGGTATCTGGCTTATCATCAAGGGTTATTTTTCAATAGGACTGCTGATTAGCTTCCTCGCATATATAACTAATTTTTATAATCCTTTGCGGCAGATGGCCGCCCTGTGGGCCAACTTTCAGATGGCTCTGGCAGCCTGGGACAGGATCTCTTATCTGCTCTCATTTGAAAATAATCTTAAGGTCATTGATGACAGAAGTAATGACAGAAATGCATCCTACTTGCATTTCAGGGATGTCTCCTTCAGTTATCCTAACGGGAAAGAGGTGTTACACAATGTCAGCTTTGATCTCCGGCGAGGCAGGACATATGCTTTTGTCGGACCCACCGGCGGCGGCAAAACGACCACGGCTTCTCTTATTGCAAGACTTTACGATACAACAAAGGGAGATATCCTTCTCGATGGCAGGGATATCAGGTCGTACTCTTCCTGTGAGAGAGCTTCGAAGATAGGCTTTATTCTGCAGGAACCTGTCCTGTTTTCAGGCACCGTGCGCGATAATATTATGTACGGTAATCCTGAATGTGCAGGTTTCTCCAATGATCAGCTTGAACGGGCACTTGAGGATGTGCAACTTGCAGGTTTGATTAAACGCTTTGATAAGGGGCTGGACACACCTATCCAGAACAGTGGTGATGGCATAAGTCTCGGGCAGAAGCAGATCATTGCTTTTATGAGAGCTATATTACGTAACCCGGAACTTCTCATTCTTGATGAGGCAACAGCTAATATTGATACAGTTACAGAACAACAGCTTGAAGCAATAATGAAAAGATTGCCTGAATCGACTATCAAGGTTATCATTGCCCATCGACTGAACACAATTGAGAATGCTGATGAGATCTTTTTTGTTAATTCGGGGGAGATTATTGCTGCAGGATCATTCGATGAAGCCCTCGACCTGCTTATGCACGGAAAAATGGAAAGCTGATGAAAAAGTCATATTTGTAACCTTCGATGATACTTTTCATGCCAATTGAAATATTATTTTAACGGTAGTTTCTTCAATAATGCCTGACCTAAGTGTGTTATAACCTCTCCTCCGCCAGTCGGATCTGAACAATAACTTATGACTTGTTGTTCACCATAAGAAAGATGCATATAACGTCAACCATTTGAAGCTAATCAATAACCGAAAAATAATGAAACAAAGAAGACTTTCTGTGATAGCAGGTATCAGTTACCTGATTATTTTCTTTGCAGCAATATTTGCTAATTTTTTTGTAATTGAATCCATTCTTAACGATCCGGTCCTGACCATCCGTGAAAACCATATGATGGTAAGATTCGGAATAATGGCATTTTTGATCACTGTAGTTTTTGACGTGGTGGTTGCATGGGCTCTCCTTGAGCTATATAAGAAGCACGTATTGACCTTGCTCAGTACGTTGTTCAGGATGATGCACGCGGCAATTATGGCAGTAGCGGTTTATGCACTTGTTGTTGCACTATCATCTTCAGGCAGCCAGGAGATACTGAAACAAACCGACATATTTAACATAATCTGGTTGATCGGACTGTTTTTCTTCGGGATACACCTGATTTTGCTGGGAAGAATCATTGAAAGACCGGGAATAATTGCCATGTTTCTGGTTATTGCGGGATCAATGTACATTATTGATACAACAGCTCATTTTGTTCTTCCGGACTATGAATCCTATGCCTCAATTTTTCTGGCACTGGTAGCAATACCAAGTATTGTTGGCGAAATGGCTTTCTCTATCTGGCTGCTCGTTAAAGGAGGGAAGGATTCAGAAGAAATGAGTCAGTAACACAAGGACTGAACAGCTTTTGGAACCCCAAAAAAGAAAAATGAGCAATAAATGCGGACAATGACAATGCTGATATTGCCATTTCTGGCTGTATTGCTTAGCTCCTGCCAGGAAGAGCCGGCGCCATGGAACGACCCTCAATTGACCGAATCCCTTGATCATCTTACAGTTGAGTAGTTGCTTGGAGAGACTGCCTTTCCACGTATCGACATGAGCTTTTTAGCCAGGCCTGACTGGGAAAACCGGCTGCAAAAAGGCTAAAGAGAATCAATATTTATTGGATAAAAAACCATGGTTCTTTACCATGTTTCAAAACATTTTTTTAGTTTAGCGACGTAGCAATTTTTCATCTGTGATAAAATATCTTTTTGAAGGTTCTTGTATTATATAACATCGAAAAAACCTGGGATTCGACCGAAATCAGTGATTCCCGTACTTCCGGCAGGATCCTCTATGAGGCGCTAAGAAAAGAAGGCATTGAAACATTTCTTGAAGAACTGAGTAATCCCCATCTCGCTTTAGTCCTCGATAAACACTCTCCCGAAGACACAATTGTATTCAATCTCTGCGAAGCACTGCCCGGAATTCCATACAGCGAAAGGAGAGTAGCCGAGATCATACAGGAGAAGGGCTTCACCTATACCGGAAACATGCCGGAGGTACTTGAACTGAGCTACGACAAGCAGAAAACCAAGGAACTTCTGATTTCTCTCGGTATCAGGGTGCCCTACGGTTCTCTGCTTGCTCCCGAGGAGGCTGCCAGATGGACTCTCTTCCCCGCCATAGTGAAACCCTCCCGGGAACATTGCAGTCTGACTCTGACAGATAAGTCGGTGGTAGGCGACACCACTTCCCTGAAGGAGCAGATCAGGCTGGTAAACAAAGAACTGAATCAGCCGGCATTGGTAGAGGATTTTATTGACGGACGCGAGTTCCATGTATCCGTATGGAATAACGGTCCGCCTGAAATCCTGCCCCTCGCCGAAATGGACTTTTCCGCCTTCACCGAAATAAATGATCGGCTCTGCACGTACGACTCAAAATTTATTCCCGGATCGGGCCATTATGAAAAGATTGAAACACTGATCCCAGCTCCACTGGATAATAAATTATATAAAAATCTGGAAAACAAAGCTCTGGCTACATGGCACGGATTCGGCTGCCTCGATTATGCAAGGTTCGACTTCAGACTTCGGGGTGATCAATTCTACCTGCTTGACATAAACCCCAACAATGACATCAGCTTTGATACCAGTTTTGCCCTCGCCGCGGAGGCAAGAAATTATACATATGGCCAGATGGCAAAAAGAATAGTGATGATGGCGGCCGAAAGACACCCTGTCTTCGGGGAGAAAATCCCCGTTCAGCAATTACAGGTTCCTATCTTCGGAAATAGCTCCTGAATCTCAAAAGCACGAACAGCCCTGACAAACGGAGTTGCATCGCTCTTTGTCCAGGATCTTTAATTTGAAAACAAAAATTATACAATTCCTACTGTAAGGCTTGTGCGGTTAAGATATTAATGCGTGTGCCTGGTTAATCTTAAATCTTACCGTGTACATAACAAAACAATGGTCAATTTTTTTTGAATATTCTTGGTTTTTACCGGTTAAGCACGTCGCCGGTATGATATTTACAACATTTGCATAAAAATCCTTTCCTGATTTTTTTAGTGTTAATATTTTCACATATCTTTATCCTACTATTTTTATAGGATTAATAGGATTATACCATGAAAATCGAAACAACAAGAAAAATATTAGCCGTAGTCTCGCTGGTTGCCTTATACTCAGTGGCGTCAGCACAGAATCCGGTTCTTATTGAAAAAGAAAGCCAGGTAAGTATAAGGGGAACGTCAAACCTTCACGACTGGCAGGAGGCAGCAGAAGAGTTCAGTATTGAAATGAAGCTCTCAACAGATGGAACTTCATCTCCCAATATCGACATGGTTCTTTTTAAATGCAAAGCTGCTTCAATTACCAGCGATAATTCAATAATGACAAATAAGACTCATAATGCCCTCAACGTAGAAAAACATCCTGAAATCCATTTTTCATCTGCTGATAAATCGGCACTCAAGGTAATTAACGGGAAATTTTCATCAACAATTTCCGGTGTACTCACAATCAATGGAATTGCTAAACAGGTTGCAATTCCCGTGGATGGCCACCTGGCTGACGGCAAACTTAACGTAAAAGGGGAAAAACTTATAAGAATGAGTGATTATGAGGTCAAAGCCCCCACTGCATTACTGGGAACCCTTAAAACCGGTGACGATGTAACCGTCTCATTTGAACTTGCATTTGAGCTCTCACCAAATAATGTGATTTTTTCCGCACTAAACAAATAATAGTAAAATAAATGAAAAAATTCTTTTTTATGTCACTTCTTGCCGTACTGCTTAATGCAGCGGCAACCGCACAATTTGAAGAGTCCAAACAGGACGGTAAGGACTTTGAGAAACTTAAGGTCAGGCTGGGTGCCGATTTTGCCATGCAATACCAGATGATCAGTCATAATGCCGACAGTGCCCTTATACCACTGGGCACAGGGTTTAACCTTCCCACAGCAAACATGATAATAGAATCGATTCTTGCTCCCGGCATTAAAGTCAATCTTACTACATATCTCTCCTCGCGACATCATAATGAAACCTGGGTTAAAGGCGGATACCTCATAATCGACCAACTCCCGTTTTTAAAGTCAGACCAGCTTGACCGGGCCATGGACTATCTTACACTCAAGGTCGGGGATATGGATATCAACTTCGGAGATGCCCATTTCAGGCGTTCCGACAATGGTCACGTTATCTCCAATCCTTTTGTAGGTAATTATATAATTGATGCTTTCAGTACCCAGATCGCAGCAGAACTCATGTTCCGGTCGAACGGACTGCTTCTTATGGGTGCCCTTTCAACGGGATCGCTAAAGCCCGCCCTGGCAGGATACAGTCCGTCAACAGGATATACAGCATATGACACTCACCGGGAACTGGCTTTCTACTGGAAGGCAGGATATGACAGCCAGGTCACCAATGACTGGCGTCTCAGATTTACAGTATCAGGGTACCATTCCCCCAATCATCATTTTGGATCGCTTTATAATAGCGACAGGGCGGGTTCACGCTATTACCTGGTCATGAACAGGGTAACCAACAGTGCCAATGACGTTGATATTACAAAAAACCACACTTCAGGATCGTGGAGCCCTGGCTTCACAGACAGAAATAACGCATTTATGGCAAACCTGTTTACCCGTTATAAGGGGTTCGAAGTGTTCGGGACATTTGAGAAAATGAGCGGCACTACGCTTGCCGGTTCTTCTGTGGATTTCTCCCAGTATGCTGCAGAAGGTTTATACCGCTTCGGCAGTGATGAACAATTCTATTGCGGCATGCGGTACAACAGGGCCTGGAACAAGAATGACCAGGATATTTCAAGATTTCAGGCAGCCGCCGGCTGGCTTATGCTTGAAAGTGTTCTACTTAAACTTGAATATGTCAATCAGGATTATAATGGATTTGATTCCTTGTACGGATCAGAGGCAGGCTTTAAAGGCATGATGATCGAGGCAGCAATTTCTTTCTGAAATGATACAATTATTCAGGATATTACCAACGATTTTATTACTCCTCCTAACCGGGGGAGTAATATATGCGTCGCATCCTGAAGACAGGGGAAAGGAAGTCCCCTCGACGTGTGTGAGCTACCTCATTATCATGGGTGAATCAAATGTAAACCGCTTCAGTTTCACATTTATAAACCCTTCACCCGACCAGGTCAGCAATCCGCGAAATAACCTGCTCTGGAACGGGACGGAATTGTTTATCCCGGTAAAAGAGTTTGAAGCAAGCAATCCCCATATGTACAAGGATTTCCTTAGTCAGATGCAGGAAAGCAGATTTCCCTATATCTCCATCAGGTTCATTGATTTCAGTACCGAAAAATATACCGACAGTGTAAGCCATTTAAAATACAATGTGGGGATCACACTGGCCGGAGTAACAAGGGAGTACGCAATTGACTGCGAGCTTGTCAGTTGCGGAAATAACTCTACAATCAAAGGGGCAGAAATGCTTAAACTTACAGACTTCAATATACCCCCGCCTCAAAAACTTAACGGACTGATTAAAGTAAGGGACGAGATCTCGGTTAGTTTCAGCTTAATGATTAATTTTACGCCTGAGAACACTTTTGCTATCTCCCGATGAAAATAAGTACCCGCACACGATATGGATTAAGAGCCATGATCGAAATTGCCGGTGGTGAACATGATAAAGGCGTCTTTCAGAAAGATATCGCTGCCAACCAGTCATTGTCAGTTAAATATCTTGATCATATAATACACGCTCTCAAAACGGCCAGACTGATCAGCAATGCAAAAGGGAAAAAGAGCGGATATATACTTACACGCAAACCGTCGGAGATAACAATCTTCGATATCCACCGGGCTTTTGAACCGGGAATCTCCATCGTGGAATGCCTGCCGGGCACCTATCATTGCGACCTGAGCGAAGGGTGTCGGGCCCGTGGGTTCTGGAAACAACTTAATAATTTGATTTACAACTACTTCAAATCGATAACTCTTGACGATCTTATCCAGGGGAGAGTTAAATTTGAAGAGGAATCATTTCCTGTGGAAGCAGGAAGACAGAAGGCCTGAAAGTAATTAATCTGTCACAGGTTAAGACCAGATCTGGTCAAAGTTAGTCCCTGATCATCAGTATCCCTCATTTTTTATGTAATTTTGAAATACCTATTCATAACAATCTGACTTTTACTGACCATGAAAAGCAGCCGCCGCACATTCATCAGAAACTCCCTGGCATCAGCTACAGGACTCTCAGCCCTGTCAATGTTCCCCCCGGAGATCTTTTCAAGGGATCTCCACCACACCTCCAATCTCGTGGAAGTAATACTAAAACCTGAAAAACGCCCTGTACCCGCCAACTCAATAAGGTTCTCGGTTATTGGCCTCAACCACGGCCATATCTATGGCATGGCCGATGCCCTGACCAGCGGCGGAGGCAAGATGATTTCAGTCTATGCAAGAGAACCGGAATTGCTTGCTGGATTCACAAAGCGCTACCCCGATGTTAAAGTTGCCCAAAGCGAGGATGAGATCCTCGGCGACGACACCATTCAGCTGGTAGCCAGCGCATCAATCCCCATCGACCGCGCACCCCTGGGCATCAGGGTGATGGAGGCAGGAAAGGATTTCATGGCCGACAAGCCCGGCATTGTAACTCTGAGTCAGTTTAAGGAGGTGAAGAAGATACAGAAACAGACGAACCGTATCTATTCGATAATGTACAGCGAACGCCTGGGAAACCCGGCCTCGGTGAAAGCTGGCGAACTTATCCGCGATGGGGCAATCGGCAAGGTAGTCCAGACTATCGGCCTCGGCCCTCACAGGATGAACCCCTCCACCCGTCCCGACTGGTTCTTTGACCCCGGGAAGGCAGGAGGCATACTTTGCGACATCGGATCGCACCAGTGCGACCAGTTCCTATTTTATACCGGATCAACTCAGGCCCAGGTGGCCCTTTCGCAGATCGGCAACTTCAACACCAAAAGTTATCCGGCTTACCAGGACTTCGGAGATATGATAGTCAGGAGCCCAAATGCATCGGGCTATATCAGGATAGACTGGTTCACTCCCGACGGGCTCGCAACCTGGGGCGACGGCAGAACCTTCATCCTTGGAACCGACGGCTACATAGAAATGAGGAAATATATCGATATAGCCGGCAGAAAGGGCGGCAACCACCTGTTTCTTGTTAACCATAAGGAAACCAAATACTTTGATTGTTCGCAGGTTTACATGCCCTACGGTGAACAACTGGTTGACGACGTAGTAAACCGCACCGGAACAGCTATGACGCAGGATCATTGCTTCCTTGCCACCTGGCTGGCGCTCACGGCCCAGAAAAAAGCGGTCAGGATTGCGCCCTTCGATTCTTAGGGTAAAGAAACCTTTGTTCCTTCCCTGTTACCGTCATGACTAAACTACAAAAAAGCGAATCGTCTCTCCAAGGGAAAGTTGCCGTTATTACAGGCTCTGCACGCGGTATCGGAAAAGCTATTGCCACAGAGCTCGCTCACTGGGGCGCAAAGGTCATTATCAGCGGGAGGAATGAAGAGCGCCTCAGGATAGCTGAGGCTGATATAAGGCAGATCACCCGTGATGTAATTGGAGTGTGTTGTGATATCTCGACTACTGAAGGAGGCAAATATCTTATTGACCAGACGATAAAGGCTTTCGGTACCATCGATATCCTCATAAACAACGCAGGTCTGTCGATGCGGGGCAACCTGGCTGACCTCGATCCCGCGATATTCAGGACAGTTTTTGAAGCAAACTTATTCACTGCAGCCAATGTAACCATATCTGCAATGAAACATCTGAAAAAAACCAGGGGAAGCCTGGTATTCATCTCGAGCGTTTCGGGCATCAGGGGCCTCCCCTATCAGTCAGTCTACAGTGCAGCCAAGATGTCGCTCCGGGCACTGGTCGAATCCATCAGGATAGAGGAAAGCGGTTCTGGACTGCATGTCGGATTGGTGTATGTCGGTTATACTGAAAACGATCAGGACAAGGAGACTATCGCGGCCGACGGTACCAGGATCTCCATCAATCCGCGCAAAGGCAGGGGCGTCATGACTCAGCGCTCGGTTGCAAAAGCGGTGGTAAGGAGCATAGAAAAGAGAAGGTTCATAACAGTCCTTTCGCCACTCGGCAAGCTGACGGCCGTTCTTCAGCCCATTTTTCCACGGCTGGTGGAGTTGGTGCTCATCAGGAACATAGGTAGGTTTATGAGGCACAGCCACTGAGCGGTACGCGGTACGCGGTATGCGGTATGCGGCACGCGGTTTGAGGCTGACATGAGCGATAAGAAGCCGGCAGTTGGTAGTCAGTCCGTCACGCCTTCAAGCCGTCACGGCTTAACGCCTCATCTTCCGTCTTCGGTCTTCTGTCTTCGTGCTTTTCTTACATCGGTATCACCTGCAGCCTCCGCCCCTTCTCCTGCTCGTAAAGCTGCTGGGCCATCCGGGCTTTTTCCTCACTGAATGCGGGATCGATTGAATGTGCCTTCATGTACAATTCATAAGCCTTGTCGTATTGCTTCACATACATGAAATAATCGCCTTTTGAATCATATACATTCGGGTTCTTCGGATCAAGCCCGATGTACTTGTCGAAAGCCTCTTCAGCCTTTTCTTCCTGTTTCAGATTCAGGTAAGCGTAACCAAGCTGGTTGTAGAACGGAGCAGGATCACCCGACACGGATATTGCTTTAAGAATGGTCTCCACCATCTCCTCTATCTCGCCGGTAATTGACTGAAAGGAAATAAGATGGTTGTATGAAGCCGGATCGCCGGGATACATATCCACCAGCTTCCTGCCAAGGTCGGTGACATCCTCCGCTCCATCCCCCAATCTGATCAGTGCTTCTTTCAGCAACTCCTCTCCTTCACTCAGCTTTGCCTTGCAGTTGATGGCAGTATTTGAGTATCTCCTGAAATTTTCAGGCGACTCGTTCATCAGGGAGTAAAGCGCCAGCTGGTAGTTTGCCATGAACAGATCCGGGTCCTCCCTCAGGGCATCACTGAAAGTTTCGATCGCCTTGTCGATATTTACGGCATCGTAATACTTAACTGCCTGAGTATATAACGATAAAGCTTTTTTTGATGCTGTGGTTACAGGCATCATCTTTCCTATAGATTGAGGATATGCCAATAACCCAACGGAGACAAGAACAAACACAAATAACAATCTCTTCATTTCTCAGTTTTTAGATTTCAACCCATAAAACAAATCAGCATTTATTGTGCCAAATCTGAACTGACATGCCAAAACGGCACAAATGAAGGAGATCATTACTGACATACATATAATTCAAAATCACAATTTCCCAAAGAATTTTTATCTTGCATTCAAAGAAGTTCAATGGAACACACACCTGCCGGCAAGACCGGCATCAGGCTGCCCCCGATTATATTCGGCACCAGCGCATTCGGAAATCTCTACTCTGCTTTGAGCGATGAAACAAAAACCGCCATTGTCAGGGAATGCCTTAAGCACGTTCCGAAACCTGTTGCCTTCGACAGTGCCGGCAAATACGGCGCCGGGCTGGCTCTTGAAAAACTCGGCGAGATCCTGGGAAAACTGGAAGTGCCGGCAGAGGATATCATAATCAGCAATAAGCTGGGCTGGCTCCGCACACCGCTTACAGGTCCGGAACCCCAATTTGAGAAAGGTGTCTGGATCGGTATAAATCATGATGCCAGACAGAGCATCAGCTACAACGGGATCCTTGAATGTATGGAACAGGGAAACAAACTTCTGGGGGGGACATATAAACCTCAGATGCTGTCAGTTCACGATCCGGATGAATATCTTGCCACAGCCGGCAACAGTAACGAATTTGAAAAATGCTTCAGAAATATCCTTGATGCATACAGGGCTTTGTCAGTGCTAAAATCGGAGGGAAAGGCCAGAGCAATTGGCGTCGGGGCCAAAAACTGGCTTACAATCAGGATGATAACGGATGAAGTTGATCTCGACTGGGTGATGTTTGCCAACAGTATGACTATCTACCGGCACCCGAAGGATCTCCTGGATTTCATGGAAATACTTCATCAAAAAGGAGTTGCAATAATCAACTCGGCTGTTTTTCATGCAGGTTTCCTTACAGGCGGGGATTTCTTCGACTATGTAAGAATTAAACCTGATACTGAAGAAAACAGGGACAGGTTCAGATGGAGGGAAAGGTTTTTCTCCCTATGCAAAAAACATGATGTTGTCCCTGCAAACGCTTGTGTCAGGTTTGCACTTTCTCCCCCCGGAGTTCAAAGTGTCTCCCTGAATACATCCAAACCCGGTCATGTAATAAAGAATGTGGAATCGGTACAATGCAGCATCCCTGACGATTTCTGGAAGAAGATGGCTGAACAGGGACTTATCGACCGTGATTATCCTTACCTTTGAAATATACTGAAATCCTTATAATTAAAAATATAGGTCTATGAAAAAGATGAATGCCGCTGTCCTGACTCAGTACAAACAAGTGGAATGGAAACAGGTTGATATACCGGAGATAAGCGGAAATGAGGTTCTGATAAAAGTAGGCTACGCATGTATATGCGGAAGCGATCAGCATGTCTTTCTGGGCGAGTTCCATCCCCGTACCAGTCTGCCTTTGATACAGGGACATGAGTTTGCCGGCACTATTATTGAAACCGGACCCGATGTTAAAAATCACAGACCCGGCGACAGGGTTGCAGTCGATCCGATAATCTGGTGTGGCCACTGTCCTGCCTGCCTCAGGCATCATTACCCGGCGTGCACCACCCTGAAACTGGTCGGCATTGATCTTGACGGTGGTTTCAGCGAGTATATGAAAGTCCCTGAGACGATGCTTTATAAAGTTACAGATAAAATATCCGATGAACATGCTGCCCTGGTCGAAGTTCTCTCGATCGGATTTCATGCCTGCAAAAGGGCTAAAGTAAAGGAGGGCGACCGGGTAGTAATATGGGGCGCCGGCAAGGTCGGACAGAGCATTCTTCAGGCACTGAGAACCAAAACACAGAATACCGTGATAATGGTCGATATTCTTGATGAAAGGCTTGCAATTGCTAAAAACGCATACAGCGATATTCATATAATCAATGCTTTAAAAGTGAATGCAGTTGACAGGGTAAAAGAGCTAACAGGCGGTGAAGGCGTTGATATTGCCTTTGAAGCAGTAGGTCACACAAAGGATCTGCCGGGACTGATAAATCCGGTAAGAGGATGCATTCAGTCGATCAGGGGCGGCGGTACCGTCTGCGTTCTTGGTCTTTCCTCAGAGCCATCACCAATAGTAATGAAAGAACTGATCTGGAAAGAAGGCGTGATAATGACATCCCGGGTTTCACACGGTGAATTTGCGGAAACGATAGATAATCTGAACAGGGGAACACTTAAACCTGATGCCATTGTTACCGACATAATGCATCCTTCTGAAACGCAGAAGGCATTTGAAATGCTTGAAGAGGAACCCCAAAAACATTTGAAAATACTGTTAAAATTCACACAGTGAAGATTGATTCCCACCAGCATTTCTGGAAATATAATGCAACAGATTATGGCTGGATCGACGATCGGATGAAGATCCTGAAACGCGACTGGCTTGCGGACGATCTTGAACCCGGTTTGCTTGAAACCGGGTTTGCCGGATCGGTAGCTGTTCAGGCCAGGCAAACCCCGGAGGAAACACGCTGGCTTTTAAAACTCGCCGATAACCACCATCTCATTAAAGGTGTGGTAGGATGGGTTGACCTGCGTTCGGAAAGTGATTTGAGAAAGCAACTTGATGAATTCAGCAGATCGGAAAAATTCATCGGGGTCCGCCATGTTGTTCACGACGAGCCTGAGGATAACTTCATGCTTCGTGATGATTTCCTTAAAGGGATCAGTATTTTAAAAGAATACAATCTGACTTACGACCTCCTTCTTTTTCCGAAGCATCTGCCGGTTGCCCAGCTCGTGGTTTCCATGTTCCCCGAGCAGAAATTCGTTGTAGATCATATTGCCAAGCCGCTTATTAAGGACAGGGTGACAGATCCCTGGAAAGATGACATAGTGATGCTTTCAGAAAACAAAAATGTGTGGTGTAAGCTTTCCGGCATGGTGACGGAAGCGGACTGGCTTAACCACACTCCCGAAGATTTCCGCCCATACCTCGATGTCGTATTCAAAGCCTTCGGACCCGGCCGTCTGATGACAGGCAGCGACTGGCCGGTTTGTCTGGTCAGCAGGGAATACCAGGAAGTGATTAATATCGTTGAAGACTACATTTCAGGAATGCCGGATGAAATAAGGCAAAAAATCCTGGGATTGAATTGCATTGATTTTTACGGTTTGAAAATCAAATAGTGTCCGGGTGTTGACTCTTCCGGAGAGTGTTTACTTCATCCCTTTGTAAAAGCTACGCTCATACTCCCTTTCAAAGCCGGATTATTAACCTTCAGTTTTACCCTTGTCACTCCGTTGGGCCAGTACCTCTTCAGTGTCCTGTCAGTAATCTCTATGTACTCAATTTCAGGCGTTAAAACTTTTTGATTATAAGTCATATTCAGAGTGAATCCGTCGCCTTCAAATTTCAGCAATCCGGGTTTAACCTGAGTGACCTTGCAGTAAGTCATCAGGTTCGAGGTTGTGGGAGCACCGGTCACCTCCTTCAGTTCATACTTATCGCTTATTACGAAGCTCCTGCCCCTGTTTAAGGTATAGGTCCGGATCCAGCTAAATACCTTTGCCCCTTCGGGATAAGCGCCGGCTATGTCGGTTGTAAAGGCTGCTGACCTGGCATTGGATGTAAAAGAAGAATTCCTGGCCTTAAACGCTTCTCCATCCTTCTGATCGGTCCCGTTTATTACAGGAAGATTATGATATCCCGATTGCATCGTCCATATTTCATATCGCCGCGGACCAAATGTCTTCGCAACATATTCTTCCCTTCCAAGGTCGATAAGGCATGGCTTACCGTCAAAATACATCAGGCAGGAGCCGACATCATTGTGATTGTGGCTCTCGGCGTTGAAGCCTCCTTTTGCTCCAAAGAAGAAACCGGAAATGCTTTCTTCCCTGTCCCTTGCACCGGCAACCTCAGTATCCGGGAACCAGAAACCGGCCACCAGGGCTTCTTTTGCCTCGGCGGTCCTGATTTCGGTGATCAAACCGAGATTCCTTACCTGGTCAAAGATTCTTCCCGACATTGCTTTTTCTCCCCAGTTTCCGAGTTCAGCAAGGTAAGCTCCGAACTTCTGCATCACCGTATCGGTGATTGCTTTGCCATATCTGTAAACAACCGATGGATTGCCGCCTGTAGTGGCATCGGCATCGGCAAAATTTATAAAATAAGGGGCATGAATGTTCACCTTATAAAAGTAATTACCCATGTTCTGTATCAGAGGATCGTCAAACACATCGAATTTCCCGTCAGTTACATTCTTCATTATCTCGAGGCATTCATAAAGCAGTGCACCAGCGGCTCCCCAGTACGAAGGACCCTCGTCGCAGCCCCCGTCGTCGGAATAGCCGTTCAGGAATTTATCAAGTGAATTCAGAATCTTGTTCACCTGTGCTGTTTTTCTTTCCGGATCTGTTTCTATCAGCAGGTAGCTTGTCAGCATATTGTAGTTTATCCAGGGGTTCCAGTTGTTCGGACGGCCTCCTCTGAAACCCATGTATCCCCAGTCATCCCTGGCAAAATACGGATCAAGTGCCTTCTCTTCTATTTCCTGCTTCAGCCTTTGTGAAATAAGAGGGTGAACCCTGTCGAATTCGTCCTTAAACAAGTACCAGGTCATCGACAGGTTGCTTGTCACCTCCCCTACTCCCAGATCCACATAAGGCTCATTTACATCCGGCAGCCCCGATCCTGACTTCTGGGCACCAAGGTGTGCCGACCAGCCCCACCATGTCTGTTCACTGTAATACCAAACAGCATTTACAATCTGGTCAAGAAACCGGCCTTTGCCTTCAACAAGCTCACCCATTACAAGGGAAATGAGGGCATTGCTACAGGCAGAGTAAACGCTCTGACGCCGGTCTCCTGAACGAATGAATTCGAGATAATCGGTTGCTTTCACAACGGGCCAGTCATATCCGAGATAAGCCTCGGCATTAATTATATACTCCTGCCTGATGCTGCCGGAAAGTCCTTCCCAGAACTGCCGGTCCTTATACCCCGGAAGCTTGTTCCATGTGTTATCGTTTATTAAGGTCCCTGACAGCCCAATGGCTTTAGCTTCAGCTGCAAGAATGTTTCTTTCCTTCGGCTTTAGCTCAGCTTTCAACGGCTGGGATACCGGCAAAAGGAAGATCAACAACATGATTGTCAGTAATGATCCGGATTTTGAATCTGATTTTTTCATCAGTATATAATTTTTAATTTAGTGATTTAGTGAATCTTAGCGCCTTAGCGCCCTGGTGGCTTTTTTTTGCCACAAAGACGCGAAGGCACCAAGTTACACAAAGAAATAAAATAGTATTTATTATAATTCATTTTTCACCAGTCATGTTTTTACAGGTTTCAAGGTTGCTTCATAACATAATATTTCCTAAATTGTGATACTCATTATTTCTCATCAATACGCTTTAAAATGGAAATATTAGTGACTCTTCTGATTGGTGCAGTAGCCGGATGGCTTGGAAGCGTGCTTTACAAAGGCAGTGGTCTTGGCCTTATTGGCAATATCATTGTGGGTGTTGCAGGAAGCTTTTTGGGTTTCTGGCTGCTTGGGAAACTTGGGTTAAGCCTGGGTACAGGCTGGATAGCAGCAATACTCACCGGAGCTATCGGTGCAATTATCATATTGTTCCTGTTTAATCTGATCTTCAAAAAGAAGTAGAAACAGTTTTCTTATCCTGACTGTCTTTTATTTTCCCCCGGGCTGTCAGTGGTTCAGTTTGTGGCAGAGAAGTATTGTATGGGGAGGAAAGGCGTTAAGACGTGAGCCGCGTACCGCACGCCGCGTACCGCGTACCATCTTAAAATTTTGTTCATAACTTGATGGTTATTATTACTTAAACAAAGGACTTTATTTCTTCTGTTTTTCTTAACTTTGATATTGGCCAGCATCTTTCACCTTTCCAATTCTGGAATTTAGCACAATAAAATACTGATTAACAACTAAACAAACGGGGTGCTGGCCTTCTTTGAGGAACTGAGGAGGCTGCAGCAATCAATAAATTGTTGTGGTTTTAGAATATTTTGTCAGGTTATACGTTTAATATGTGTCACCTGCTTATGGATTAGGTACCATAAAGTAAAACTGGCAACTATGGAAACACAGGAATTGAACAAAGGAGTCAGGATAAGCCCCTACAAGCTTAGCCTTGAAAAACAACTTGAGGAAAACGCCAGAAGGCTCAAAGAACACTATCTGAGGATTCAGAGCCAGATTAAGGAAAAAGAACAACTGAAGAAAGAACAACAGAAGCAGGAAACCACAAGCTTCGTCTGCGACTGGCAGTAGTTTTTTAACATTATTAAGTCCCTCCCTTGCAGGATACACTTGCCAAAGAAAGTCATGCAGGTCTTGCAAGTCATGCAGGTCTTGCAGGTCATTTACCATGCAACATTACTTCGAGTTGATAGCTGATAACTTATTTTAAACTCACGATTTTTTATCGTACAACAATATCTGGCTTATCGTTCTACAACAATATTTTTACCTGAAACGATATGGTTTTGGAAAGACCGAAGACGGAAGACCGAAGACCGAAGAAAAAGTTATGCCAGTCATCCATCCTGAAAAAAGCTGAAAGCCGAAACCTGATCCTTTGGGTTTAACTCTGCGGAAATCTGCGTTTTTCTCTCTGCGGAAATCTGCGAGAACTTCTTCATTTTTCCTCAACGTCACTTACTGCATTGAGAAATAATTGACTCTGGTTGTTTTCCTGAGTAACTTTGATTACTTAATAAACTCATGCAATGAAGGAAGCCAGAAAGTCATTTCCTGAAAAGGGGATTCCTGCAACTGAGCTCATCACCGAAATGCAGGAAATAAAATCAAAGGACGCCTCCTGGAAAGAAGGCAGGATATTCGGCTACGTGTTTCATCCCGGCGAAGAAACAGCCGCCGTTGCCGGGAAAGCCTACCAGTTGTTTGGCAGTGAAAATGCACTTAACAGTTCTCTTTTCAAATCAATAAAACTATTTGAAAAGGAGATAGTTCAAATGGTAACCGGATTGCTTCACGGTGATCCTGACGCAGCCGGAACCTTCACTTCGGGCGGCACAGAGAGCATATTCCTTGCAGTAAAAACAGCCAGGGATAAAGCTCGTGCAGAGCATCCGGAAATAAAAGTTCCCGCCATCGTATTGCCCGAATCGGCTCACCCTGCATTCCTGAAAGCGGCCCATTACCTCAATTTGGAAATCATCCTTACCCCGGTCAGAGAAGATAAACGGGCAGATCCTGAAGCCATCCGTAGGTCAGTGACTCCCGGAACAATTCTTCTTGTTGCCTCAGCCCCCTGCTATCCCCATGGCGTTATTGATCCCGTAGCAGAAATAGCTCAGTTAGCACTGGAGAAAAATATACCCTTCCATGTCGATGCATGCATGGGCGGCATGCTTCTGCCTTTCGTAGAAAAGCTCGGATACCCGGTGCCGGAATATGATTTCCGTATTCCGGGTGTTACCTCAATTTCTGCAGACCTTCATAAATATGGTTATTCGCCAAAAGGTGCTTCAGTAATACTTTATCGTGACAGGACCCTCAGACGACATCAGTTTTTTGCCTGTACCGACTGGCCGGGCGGACTTTACGGATCCGCTGCATTTTCAGGAAGCAGAAGCGGCGGTCCCGTTGCAGCTGCATGGGCTACCCTGATCAACCTCGGAAATGAAGGATATATGAGAATGGCAAAAAACGTGATGGAAACATCCCGTAAGATCCAGACAGGAATAAACAATATTGAAGGACTCAAGGTAATAAGTAATCCCGACATGGGACTTGTTGCCTTTACTTCCGACACCCTCAACATTTTTGAAGTTGGAGACGCGTTGTCCGATCAGAACTGGTTTCTCGACAGGATTCAGTTCCCCAATGCTCTTCATCTTACAATAGCTGACCAGCATACGGATCAGGCCGAAAAGTTTATTTCTGCCCTCAGCCTGGCTGTGGCACAAACCAGAGAGCTTAAGATCGGCACCGCCTCATCCCGCTTCCTGGTCTCCTTTGTCAAGGGACTTTCGAGTTACCTGCCTGAAATATGGTTCAGAAAGCTTTCCCAAAAGGCTTCACGATTACTTGACAGGGAGGATGACAACAAACACACGTTGGGAGCTGCTGTCTACGGCATCACATCAGGAATTGAAAACCGCGGAAATGTCCGCGAACTTATTCTTGACGTGCTGGATAATACCTACTAAAGAATCCCGTTACTGGTTCGAGGTTCAAGGTTCAAGGTTGCTTGTTGCCAGTTAGAATGGACTTGCAAGACCTGCAAGACCTGCAAGACCTGCAAGACTTGCAAGACTTGCAAGACCTTAATGACCGGGCCAATTGTTAATAACTTTGTTTAATTGTTATTTAATTGGCTTAATCAATAAAACATCTATCCCTAAATTTGATCTCGGCCAGCACCCATTCGCACTTTCCTGCTCTGGAAATTGTATTTGACTAACATAATTGATTAATGCTGATAAAACGGGGTGCTGGCTTTCTTTATTATCCCAACACACTTGCCAGGCTACACTTTGTACACTTCCTGATTAATGAAATAAAGGTACCAGACACCCTTAGGGAGGGTTAGTGGATGGTGTTATAGAAATAAACAAGCTATTCTTGAAAAAGCAGTGCCCATTGAAGGAGATCCCGCATCCCGGAAGTGAAAACCGGGATGCGGGATGACATGGTGCCTGGTGATCATGGGGGGTGAGGCCGCGGCGAAAGACAAATCGAAAATGTTAAGGAAAAATTGCCATTCGCCGTGGCCTCACCCCCCTATTACCCCAGGGGTGCCTGTCATCCCTCGCCGGTTGATATCGGATAAAAGTAACTATCCTCACTTTCGAAGACATCCAACGCGGAAAAAGAGTAATCAAGGACCACTCAGGCGAGGGATCTCATCCAGGAATAGTGCAAGTGAGAGAGAGGAGAACAAAAAAAATCTGCTTGGCACCAGCAAAGAATAATTAGCAAAAAGATGAGTACAAAGATGGGCTTGCCAGGTCCATCAGAAACTGAATGCCATCCCCAGATTGAGATAGGCTACACCATATCCGATCTCCGCCATAGCTGCCATATTTTCGCGAAAATAATAACGTCCGCCTACAAACCAGGCCCAGGCAATATGACTGTCAGAATCTTCATAATCATCGTAAGGATCGCCTTTTTCTTTCACACTTACAATATCATAGCCTAGCAAAAGTCCTGAATATGTATCAAGCTTATCAACCAGGGGATAATGAAAATTGCCCCTCACTCCGATTACTGTGTTCGTGTACTGTGCCCTGTAATTTGAGAACCTGCCATTTGTATGAAAGAAAAGCCAGGTATGGTCCGACACCAACCGAACCTTTTTCAAGAACATGATCGGTAACCCCTATCTCGAGCGAAGCCGAAAGGGGAGGTATGACCATCCTGTTGTAGGTGCTCGAAAAAACCGTTGTGCCAACCCCCAGTCCTGCATTGAAAACCTTGCTCCCTTTTACAAACACCGGCTGCTGGCCGGCCAGACTTACAAAAGTGAAAACAATAATTGCTGATACAAGAATGATTCTTTTCATTGAAACCGATTTTACCACAAAATTAAAAGAATCCTGAATAAGGGGAAAACAAAAACAGTTTGCCTGACGGACAAACTGTTATTTGATTCCGGAATACTTTGGATCCGGCCTAGAACTTGAGAGCAACTCCAATATTCAGGTAAGCGATTCCATATCCAAGTTCAGCCATTACTGCAAAAGTCTCCTTGAAATAATATCTTCCGCCGATAAACCACGACCAGGCGAGACCGCTTGATGAACCAGAATAATCATCCTCTGTTCCCGCTCCGCTCCATTTAGATGTTACAATGTTATAACCCAGCAAAAGACCGGTGTATGTATCAAGGTTTTCAACAAGGGGGTAATGAAAATTACCTTTTGCTCCCAAAATCATGTTGGTATACTTCCACTTTGAGGTCATATAATCATATTTATATGAAGAGTATCCAAGGTAGGGGCCGACTCCGATAACTCCCTTGTCTATGATCTCATCAGCAACACCAATCTCGAGTGAAACCGATAACGGAGGGATCTGACTCTTGAAGTAGGTTCCGGAATACAATGTGGAACCAAGTCCAAGTCCGACATTCAGGACTTTGTCACCTTTCAGAAAGGTGGATTCCTGACCTGTCATCTGTGCAAATAGAAAAATTGCACCGGCAACCAGGAGCAAAGATTTTTTCATAGTCGTAAATTTTAAGTGGATAAAAAAAGCTTTGTTATAAAACAAAGCTTTAATACCGATTGTTCGAAAACCGGAAAATATTTTACCCGGCTTCAGCCGCTAACCGCCAAAGACAAGGAACATCCCGGCAGCAAGTGCGGCGCCTATCATCGGACCGACTATCGGAACCCATGAATATTTCCAGTCGCTGTTCCTTTTACCAGGAATGGGAAGCAAAAAATGCATTATCCTGGGACCAAAGTCACGGGCCGGATTTATCGCATATCCTGTGGGCCCTCCGAGCGACAATCCTATACCCAGAACAACCAGAGCCACCGGAAGTGCATTAAGGGCACCCAGACCAACTTCCGGCTCAGCCATGTAAAGGACTGCCAGGGCAAGAACATAGGTGCCGATTATCTCGGTGAGCATATTATACCAGTAGCTTCTTATATTAGGCATGGTACTGAATATAGCGAGTTTTGAATCAGCATCCTCGGTGGCATCAAAATGCTTTTTGTATGCCAGCCAGGTCAGTCCTGCCCCGAACATTGCCCCAAGTACCTGAGCAAGTATGTAAAGAGGCACTTTGGCCCATGAGAATTTATGGGCAATGGCAAGTGCCAGTGTAACAGCCGGATTCAGATGAGCACCGCTTACGGAGGCAGATATCAGGACACCCGTGAAAACACCAACGGCCCACCCGAAGGTTATTACTATCCAGCCGCCATTATTTCCTTTTGTCTTGTTGAGAAGAACGTTTGCCACAACGCCGCATCCAAAGACCAGGATCATGGCTGTCCCGAAAAATTCAGCAAAGAATTGATTCATAGGTTGATTGTTTATGGTTAGTTGTTACTGGTTGCTGCGGTATGCGGTATGCGGTACGCGGCATGCGGTGCGCGGCTCACACCTCACGCCTTATTCCTTCGCCCAGGCTTCCGTTGCCTTCACTGCCCTCTTCCATCCCTTTACAAGCGATTCTTTCTTTTCAGGTGCCATCACAGGCACAAAGGTCCTGTCCATCTGCCACTGCTTCGAAATTTCATCCATGTTCTTCCAGTATCCGGTTGCCAGTCCTGCCAGATATGCAGCCCCTAGCGCTGTGGTCTCGGTTATCTCAGGCCTGATGACACTCGCCTGGAGAAGATCAGCCTGAAACTGCATCAGACTGTTGTTTACAGTTGCTCCTCCATCAACCCTCAGTTCCCTAATATCAATACCCGAATCCTTTTCCATGGCCTGCAGGACCTCCAGGGTCTGGAAAGCAATGCTGTCGAGGGCAGCACGGGCTATATGAGCGGTGGTGGAGCCCCGGGTGATCCCGACGATTGTGCCGCGGGCATGCTGATTCCAGTAGGGAGCTCCCAGACCAGCAAAAGCCGGAACAAAATATACTCCGTCACTGTCGCTTACCCTGGCGGCCAGCGCCTCAACATCAGCCGACTTTGCAATGACACCAAGACTGTCGCGAAGCCACTGCACAACAGCTCCGGCAATAAAGATGGATCCTTCAAATGCATACCTGGTCTCATTGCCTATCTTCCAGGCAACTGTTGTCAGTAACCGGCTTTTCGACGCAATAGGCTTGTTCCCTATGTTCATCATCATGAAACATCCTGTGCCGTAGGTGTTCTTTACCATACCCGGTTCAATGCACATCTGGCCGAAAAGGGCTGCCTGCTGATCACCGGCTATTCCAGCCACAGGGATCTCGGATGAGAACTGGCCCTCGGTGCTTCCGTAAATTTCACTTGACGATTTAACAACCGGCAGCATGCTTTCGGGGATGTCAAAAACACTGAGCAATTCCTTGTCCCATTCCATCGTGTGAATATTGAACAGCATGGACCTTGATGCATTCGAGACATCAGTGATATGCAACTTTCCGCGTGTAAGGTTCCACACCAGCCACGAATCGACCGTACCGAATGCAAGCTCTCCCCTGGCTGCAAGTTCCCTTGCACCACTTACATTATCAAGTATCCACTTAATCTTCGTCGCTGAGAAATAGGCATCAACTATCAACCCAGTTCTCTCAAGTATCAGACTGTCGGCGCCTTCGGACTTCAACTGGTCACAGTAATCCGCCGTCCTTCGATCCTGCCACACTATGGCGTTGTAAACGGGCTTGCCGGTCAGTCTGTTCCATACCAATGTCGTTTCCCTCTGGTTGGTGATGCCAATGCCGGCAACATCTGAGCTTTTCAGTCCGGCTAAGGCAAGTACCTCAGTGGCCACGCCTGCCTGGGTCGACCATATCTCTTCCGGATCATGCTCCACCCATCCGGGTTTCGGATAAATCTGGGTGAATTCCTTCTGTGCTGAGGCAACAGGCCTTCCCGAATGATTGAAGACTATAGCACGGGAACTCGTTGTTCCCTGGTCAAGGGCAAGAATATACTTGTTCATTTATAAAGGTGTTATGTTTTATATATAAATTTTTATCAGGTCGTTATATTTTGATACCTCATTTTCCTGCCACGAAAGGCTGAAACCTAACTCACTTGCCATTATTCCGGCCACAACAGGACCTGCCTCAGCGCTTGCCCTTGCATCCAGAAACAGCGCCCTTGTCCTGCGTGCCAGCATGTCCTCAAGCGTTTCGGGCATTTCATTCCTGGCAATCCATGCAATTTCAGCCTTGCAATATGGAAGCCGCGGATGTACAGGTTCACCCATTCCGGGTTCATCCTCAATAAGCTTCCTGATTTCTGAAGCATGATCTCCATAGACGCTCAGACGATCCGAATCTGAAGCTGCACTGTCGGAACAAAAACGGAAGTTCCTGGTCCTGCATTCCCGGCTTTCAATAATCCCGGCTTTTATTGCCCTGTCAATAGTCTCCTCCGCCATCCTTCTGTATGAAGTCCATTTTCCTCCTATTATTGAAAGAAGTCCGGAATCTGAAAGGGTTATCTTATGCCTTCTCGATACCTCCTTTGTTGCCTCCGGCTTGTCGGGATTGGCAGCAAGAGGCCTGAGCCCTGCAAAGATGCAGAGAACATCCTCCCTCAACGGGGCCTTTGTAAGATACCTCCCGGCAGTCCTGAGAATGAAGTCAATCTCCTCATCGAGCGCCTTTGGCTCAAGTGATATTTCATTAAGCGGGGTGTCGGTGGTTCCGACTACCACTTTCCCGTACCAGGGTATGGCAAAAAGAACACGGCCATCGTCAGTTTTAGGAATCATGATTGCCGACCGGCTGTTAAGAAACCTATTATCGAGCACTATATGAACACCCTGGCTCGGCTTAATTGTTGCTATTGCCAACGGATTGTCCATCCTGTGAATCTGATCGGCAAAAACACCCGTGGCATTTATAACCAGCTTCGACCTGACGGAATATGTTTTACCTGTTTCAACATTCTTAACCTCAACCCCTGTAATATGGCCTTTCTCATCCTTTAATAACTTTTCAACCCTGAAATAGTTGAGAACTGTTCCTCCGTTTTCGACACATGCCCCGGCAATTGTGATCGCCAGGCGGGAATCGTCAAACTGGCCGTCATGATAGACTATGCCTCCCTTCAATCCTGCCGCCCTGAGAAGTGGAATTCTTTCAAGAGCCTTCGAACGGTTTATGAAATAGGATTTCCCCATGCTGAGCCTCCCGGCAAGGAGATCGTAGAACTTGAGCCCCACCGTGTACAGGAAAACATCCCAGTAAGTATAAACCGGAATGACAAATTCCTGGTTTGCAGTAATATGAGGTGCGTTCCTGAGTATAAGCCCCCGCTCGTAAAGAGCTTCTTTCACAAGCAGTATATCGCCCTGGGCCATATACCTTACCCCTCCGTGGACCAGCTTGGTACTCCTCGATGAAGTCCCCTTTGTGAAATCCGACTGCTCGAACAGGATGGTCCTGTAACCGCGCGTAACAGCATCAAGTGCAATCCCAAGTCCGGTTGCCCCGCCGCCGATTACAATGATATCCCATCCCTGAGGCTGAGTATCATCAAGCTGTTTTACTAATGTTACCCTGTTCATGATATGTACCGTTACTGTAAACCGGTATTAATGTTAGTAATAATATTTAAGAGCATGAAGATAATTACTGAAAAGATACAAACGGCATCAGTTGAAGAACTTCAGGCAGGCGGGCATCTTTACCTGTGCGGAATCGACTGCCTTGTGAGGCAGCCCGGTTCTTTTATTTATCCTGAAGACAGTAATCTGATCCGATTTCTGGTTTCCCGAAATCAGGTACCTGCCTGAAGGATCAAGTACGAAATTCCGGGGCCATTCGCCGCCGCAGGAAGTATGTCCAGCCTGTTCAAGCTGTCCGTCGGGTAATATAAGGAATGTGACAATATTGTTTTCTCCCCTGTTGGAACCGTACAGGTACTTGCCGTCATTGCTTATATGGACATCCGCACAGTAGTTATTCTCAAACATTTCATCCTTCTTTGTCGGCAGGGTCTGAAGAAGATTCAGTCCCTGACCTTCCTCCACACCAAACACCATCATCGCGGAGCCTAGCTCATTGATTACATAAAGCCGCGAACCGTCGCTGTTGAATGTGAAATGCCTTGGACCCGACCCCCGGGTAAGGTCTGTGATGCCATTCTCAAGCTGATTCAGTTTCCCCTCCTTACTGTCGAAGTCGTAAACCACTATCCTGTCGAGACCAAGGTCGGTGACATAGACATATCGTCCTGCCGGATCGTGGAGTATCATGTGAGCGTGCGACCTGTCAGGCTGCTCCTTTACATAAAGGATGGTGTCTGTAACAGTCTCAGGAATTCCGTTGTCACCCAGCCTTACCACAGCCACCGATCCGTTTGGGTAATTGGCGATAAACAGATGCCCGCTGTCGGCCGACATCGAGATATAGCAGGGCCCGGCATAGGGAATTAGCATTTCATTAAGCTTCTCAAAACTTACCTTATCTTCATCATATCTGAAAGTTGACAAACCTCCCCCGAACTGCCCCCTGAATTCCATGACCTCGTTGATGACATAAAATAGATTTGTCTTGTCAGAAAAGCAGAAATATGACGGACTCGGACCAACATCAGCCGAGGAAACGTAACTCAGCTTCCCGCTCCCCGGATTGAATTCAAAAACCGACATAGCCTTATCCCCTTCTTTTTCAGTGAACCCGCCAACAAAGAGCCGGGGTCCCTGGTGGCAGGAAGTGGTCAAAAAGATTACTGACAACAGAATAATCCCCAACCAAAAAATCTGTCTTTTCATGTTTGATGCAGTTATAGATAGGTGGTTAAATTAATATTAGTGTGAGATATGATAAAATAGATTTGTAGTTTTTTTTAGAAGCCTTGGTAATAAGTTAATAATTTTCAAGCGGGTTTTCTTTTCCCCCCAAGTCCGCTCTACCCCCAAACCCCCCAGGGGGGGCTTGAAATCCTTAATCATTCTTAATTTTTCTTCATAAATAATGTAAAGTATTAAATGTCTAATTCTTAAAGCCCCCCCTGGGGTCCCGAAAGCTTTCGGGATGGGGGTGAAGCCCCCTGTATTTCCTATCAAGCTCTTCCATCCTGACCCTTACACTGACTATATATGGCTCTTCATCCTTTTCCCAGTGACCGTAGGTTGTTACCACAAAAGTGCCGTCGGGCAGAAGCTCCACACCCGGATAACAACAGTCCCAGCTATGGTAGTTATCCTTGAACCGTATCCTGTATTGCCCCGGCTTCCCCTTTACCAGGTCCTTCCATTTTCCGACCCATCCGACCCAGTCTCCTTCAGTGGGGCTTCCCTGGCCCGTTTCCGAAGCAATTTTGCTGTAGTTTACCTCACCTCTTTCCTTTGCAATAGCTGCAAGTTCCGGCCTGAAGCTCATGGGACTTATGTCCCTGAAAACCACCAGCAGGCGTCCGTCGGGTGTGTATCTGAGCACATGCCTGTCGCCGTTAAGCTCGTTGGGCAGGGGCCGGGGATCCGTCCAGGTTTTGCCCTCATCGTTTGAAAATATTACCTGTGAGTTTGCACTTCTTGAATTTTCCCTGAGCAGAACAGCCAGGGTCTTTCCATTGGGCGATCGTATCAATCCCGGTTCGCACAGGTTAAGATCCCTCCTGCTGAGGATTATCTCAGGCTTTGTCCAGGTAAGGCCTCCGTCGGTCGAGCAGGTTTTGTAGAGTGTAAAAAGGGCCTGATCACTGGTTTTTCTGTCCTCCCTGTATTTGTCCTGTCCTCCGGCGGTAAAATATCTCATGTCATCATGAAAGAGAGCCATATAATGACCTTTGCCGGTATTCAGCTCCGTCATTGCGCCCATCACGACAATCCCTCCCCAGTCGCCGGCCGGTTCAAGTTCACTCCAGTTAAGGCCGTTATCCTCCGAATGAGCAAGCCTTGCCGGGTAAAGTCCCGAGAACATTATCAGGTATTTCTTCCCGTCAGGACCAACTGTCGGGAAGATTGTCGGCACTTCGAGGGAAGTCTTCCAGGTTTCAGGGGTTGGAAGACGTTCGCTCCAGGTCTGTCCGCCGTCGGTGCTGCGTTTATAAACTATCTCTCCTCTTCCATGGCCTTTCGGATAGACAGTAAGGATTGTTTTTCCGTCTTCAAGAAGGACTGTGGTCGGATGGCCGAGATACTGGCCTTCTTCCCTGTCGACTACCACCTGCCGGGTTAGGATTCGTCATTGAGGTCGATGATCGGGATGGACAGATAGGATTCAGGGGGCTTTATCTGAGAAGAAGGAGATCAGGGATAAAGCTGAAAAGAGGATGGCAAATATATATTTATTCATAGTTAAAAGAATTTAACCACGGAGAACACAGAGAAAGCACGGAGAGGAAAAGAAACAAAAATAACATAAAATTGATGTTAATCTCTGTGTCCCTCCGTGCCCTCTGTGGTGAAAAAAATATTAACCACGGAGAACACGGAGGTAATTAAAAAAGAGGCTGATTTCACAGCCTCTTTAAGTATTTTACACTTCAAAACTATCGCATTCGCGGTAAGCCTGGATGACCCGGGCTTCGCCCTCCTTGGTCCCTCTCTGGCTTATCCCGTGCTCCATGCACAGTGTGCCGTCATACTTCTTGTTGTACAGATATTTGAATATATTCTTGTAATTGATCTCACCGGTGGTAGGCTCATTCCTTCCCGGATTATCGCCAAGGTGGATTGCAGCAATCTCACTCCAGGCCATCTCAAGGTTGGGGATGAGGTTACCCTCACTGATCTGCTGATGATAAAGGTCATCCAGAGTTTTGCATGATACCCTGTTTACAGCCCTGCAAATGGCATATGACTGAGGAATTCCCTTGAGGAATAACCCCGGGTGATTTGTGTGATGGTTGAGCGGTTCAAGAACTAATGTCACTCCTGCCGGTTCCATAATGTCGCAGCAATACCTCAGGTTGTCGATTGCATTGGCTGTCTGGTAATCCATATGGAGTTTCATATCATATCTGCCGAGGACGATCAGTGCCTGTTTGGCGCCGGTCCTTTTTGAGAATTCTGCTCCCTCTTTCATCTGGGCGATCAGCATGTCGCGAACCTCCTGGCTGTTGAGGACAAAATCCTGCTTGCCGGAATCGGCCCTGAGCACATAGGGACCGAAATCCATTCCCAGGCGGTTCAGTTCGCTCATGATCTTTTCCTGAACTGCTGGTTCCTTCCTCATTATATTATTGTCGAATACAGCCCTGAATCCCTGATCATGAATAAACTTGATGTTGTCGATGGGATCCTGGCCCGCATGCTGCCGGAACATGCCCAGACCCGGGGCATATTTCAGCTTAAAGGGTGTAACGGCATCTGCCGCCTTTGTTTGACCGGAGGCTCTGGCAGATCCTAAAATGGCAGGTGCTGCCAGAAATGCAGCACCTGTTGTTGCTTTTTTTATAAAATCTCTTCTCGAGTTATTCATAAAACCGTTCTTTAATTTTGGGTTTGCGCAGCTCTCTGGGCAGCTCTTTCAGCTTGTCTCTTGGCCTGTTCTGCCAGCTGTTCGGGTGTAGGAGGAACAAACGGCTCTCCTGCAATCGGAACTTCCTTGGGAATATCAACCGGACCAAATGCAAATACAGCCGGACCAAGTTTAAGGTCGGAGTTCATCATTTCCTCATAAGTGGTCTCTTTTCCGGTATAAGCTGAAATCCTTCCCATGATACCAACCATTGTCGAGATGGCTGTGGTCTCAAGTTCATTGAATACCTTACCGGTACGTATTGCTGTGACGAGATCGATGTGCTCCTGCACATAAGGATCGACGCTTACGCGATTAGTTGGCTTGCCGTCGGCATCAAGCGGATATCCGTATTTCCAGAGTTCTGCTCCTGCAAGGTCGAGAATCGTGTTCTGACAGTTGGTCGAACCCTTTGTTCCCTGAAGCCTTTCGGATACATTATTTGCACAGCCGTTAATCTGGCGGCACATACTGTGGAGATGAAGACCGTTCTCCATCACATAATCAATGCTGAAGTTGTCATACTGGTCGCCTGTCACCCTGCGGAGGCGTGAGCCCATTCCGACTGCCTTGACCGGGTAGGCTCCGAAGAACCAGTGGGCAACGTCGAGGTTGTGAACGTGCTGTTCGACGATGTGGTCGCCCGAGAGCCATGTCCAGTTGACCCAGTCGCGGATCATCCACTCCATTTCGCTCCATGACGGATCATTATCGCGATGCCAGAGTTTTCCGCCATTCCACCATACATTGCCGCCGGTGAGGTCACCGATCAGACCCTGCTGTACCTGCTGCCAGTTGGCAACATAGTCGCGCTGGTGACGACGCTGGGTTCCTGTTGCTATGCTTAAACCCAAACCTTCAGCTTTCTTTGCGGTTGCCATTACTGACCTTGCTCCAGTGGGATCAACAGCTACAGGCTTCTCCGCAAAAATGTGCTTCTTGGCTGCTACTGCAGCTGCCAGATGCTCGGGACGGAAGAACGGAGGGGTTGCCAGAATTACAATGTCAACTCCTGAATCAATTACCTTCTGATAAGCATCGAATCCAACAAAGCAGTTCTCAGCAGGAACTTCCTGATTCTTCTCCTTTAGGATTCTCGCCTTGCAGTTGTCAACACGGTCCTGGAATGTGTCGCCAAGGGCTGTGACCTGAAGATTGGGGCCGGCATTAAGGAAGTTGATGGCTGCTCCTGTTCCGCGGCCGCCGCAACCGATAATACCCGCCTTGAGAACAGGTCCATCGGGAGCCTGGTCGAGAAATGCAGGCACTTCAACAACTTTCTTTTTTTCACGGGCACAGCTCGTTATTATCGTCGGAACGATAACACCTGCCACCCCAACGGTAGCTGCCTTGCCAAGAAAATTACGTCTTGAGATACTCGATTTTTTCATATTTGATCAGATTAGGTTATAAGAACTTAATATACCTGGTTTTCAACGAAAGTGATTACAATCAAATGTAAATATAGGGATTTTAAAAACCAAAGATTCATATGAATTTAAGGTTTTTTAACAATGGGACAGGCAATACACCCGGATACTATGACCTGCCGTTGAAACTGAATCCATTACTGGCACCGAAATTACTTCCCCGCTTTCACTCTCACACTATATCTGACTGGGATCCCTCGCCTCTGTACTGTCAGATAAATTGCTGTCCGCTTTGGAAGGTGTCAAAAGTTCAAACAAGGTTATCCAGGGAACATCCGGCGAGGGATGACAGGCGCCACCGGGGTAGTTGGGGGTGAGGCCGCGGCGAGTAATGAACTTTTCCAAATTTATGGAGATTTTGTCACTCGCCGCGGCCTCACACCCTATGACTAACATACACCATGTCATCCCGCATCCCGGCTTCTTACGGGATGCGGGATCCCCTGCAATGGGCAGTTAATCGTCATAAAAACACTTTGCCCCTAGAGTATTCAGGCCTGTGGCCTTCTCCTGATTATGACTATTACCCAGCCCCTGTCAGGAATGCATTTTTGTTTTTTATTGTTACATTTGTTAACTCTCAATAAAGCCTTGATGCAAATATGAGACCGCTTCCATCATATATTTTTGCCCTGTCAGCCGCCTTGATCATAATCTGTTCCTGCACCGGGGACCCCGGGAAAAAGTCAGATATTATCGATGAGCCACCATCGCTCACACCAGATTATTCGGGCACCGTAATACCTTACAACATCGCACCGATGAACTTCAGGATTGAAAATGAAGGATCGGCATTTTTCGCCAGATTTCAATCTGCAAACGGGAAAGCCATTGAGGTGCACAGCAGGAACGGTAACATTGCAATCCCTGCCCGGCTTTGGAAAAGGCTCCTCGAAGAAAACAAGGGCGGTGAACTTAATATCTCTCTGTTCACCAGGGGCCCCGAAGGCTGGTCGGAATTCAGAACAGTAACCAACACCATAGCAGCCGAACCCATCGACCCGTACATTACCTACAGACTTCTATATCCCGGCTATGAAAGCTGGAAGGAGATATTCATCAAACAAAGGAATCTGGAGAGCTTCAGGGAAAGGTCGATAATCGAGAACAGCCTGGTCGAGGAGAACTGCCTCAACTGCCATTCATACAACAACACAGGAAACACCGAAAGCTTCATGGTCCATATGAGAGGCAGCCTCGGGCGGCACCTATTTCTACAACGACGGTAATTTCCTTAAGGTTAACCTCAAACCCGAAGAGTTAAAGAATGGGGCAGTCTATCCCCGCTGGCATCCGTCAGGAAAATACGTGGCCTATTCTTCAAACAAGATAGTGCAGCAGTTCCACTCGGCCCTCAATAAAAAGGTGGAAGTAAGCGACCTGGAATCTTCCCTGGTGCTCTATGATATTGAAAAAAACGAAATCATGGAACTCGACCTGCCTGATAAGGAGAAGTATATGGATACCTATCCCGAATGGTCGCCCGACGGCAATTACCTGTATTTCTGCCGGGCACCAGCAGTAGGCGAGGTGTTCCATTACGACAGCGTCCGCTATGACCTGTGCCGGGTACCCTTCGACCAGGCGACAAAACTTACCGGTTCGGTTGAATTAATTTACAAAGCATCCGATATTGGAAAAAGCGTCTCATTTCCAAGGATCTCCCCCGATGGTTATAACATTGTTATAACGCTTCACGATTACGGCTGTTTTCCTATCTGGCACAAGGAAGCCGATCTGGTATCAATCGACCTGCGAACCATGAAAGCAACAAACATGGCTCTTAACAGCGACTTTACCGACAGTTACCACTCATGGTCGTCAAACAGCCGCTGGCTTGCCTTCAGCAGTAAAAGAACCGACGGACTGACAGCAAGGTTCTTCATTTCCCATGTCGACAGCAACGGAAACTCATCAAAGCCGTTCATTATGCCTCAGAAGGATCCCGGATTCTACGATCGCTTCCTGAAAAGCTTCAACGTGCCGGAGTTTTCGACATTCGAAGTGGATGTCAATCCCGGGAAAATACTGAAGAGCGCCAGGAGTGAAGCATTGCAGGCCAAATGGGCGGGGAAATGAAACAAATCGCATGGAAACCGACCTGTTGATACAAGGTCCCGCTTAAATGACCGTGGTCTACGGGTAAATCCGGATGTAACCATCTGACAATGAAGAAAAAGACAGTAAATACAGGCATCACTGAGAAGAACCGGATACCGCGATCACTTCCATATCTTGTGTTCTTTGCCTCAATATTCATCTTCTTTGCCTTCATCGCCGATTACGTGGGATTTTACCAGGAAAAGCAATCGCTTTTCATCTTTTCAGCCGATTATTTCAGGGATACTGTCGACCGGCCCGGATCGTTGCTGGTTTACCTGGGCCGCTTCATAACAACCTTTTTCCATGCACCTGTCCTGGGAGGATTGCTGTTAATGTTGATCATCGGTCTTCAGATTATTCTGATATCAGGTATAATCAGACTGCTGAGCGGAAGAAGGGGTATCATTGTACCGCTTCTCTTCGGAACTGCATTTTTTGCCCTGCAGGGGAATTACCAGTACCTTGTCCACAACAACCTTGGGATACTGCTGCAGCTTGTCTTCTTTTACCTGGCGGTAAAATACTCCAAAGGCTGGCTCCCCGTGATACTTTTTCCGTTATGGTACCTGATAACGGGAGGATTCGCATGGATGTTCGCAATGATGTATTCGCTTTACCTTGCACTTAATTCACTCAAAAGGGATTGGCCGAAAATCGTCATCATGACCGGAGTAACTCTGCTGATGATCTGGTTCCTGAGGGAATACTTTCTGTTCCATAATTTCAGGGACATGGTTGTCTATCCGCTTTCACGCGAAGGTACCGGGTTACCGCTGATGTTGTTCCCTGCGGTGGCTGTGGCTGTCATCCTTCTTCCGGCAATAGCAAAGATGAGGATCAGGATGCCCTGGCCGTCAGACGGCTTGAACAATACAAATCAATCATTATTGTGGTTGTGGCTTTACTACTGGCCGGCATCACGGCTGTTCTGAGATACAGCAAAGTGTACTCGGAGTATTTTGCTGCCGAGAAACTGTTTTTCAGTGAGAAATACAGGGAACTCAACGATTATGTTGACAAACATCCATCAACCAACAGGCTTACCATTTACCTGAACAACATTGCCCTTTGCGAAACCGGAAGGCTCAACGACAGAATGTTCAATTACCTGCAGAGCCCCGACGGTCAGTCGCTCTTTTTGAAATGGGAGATGTACGGCGAGGTCCTTCGGCGCGGCGCTTATTTTTATTACACCACCGGAATGATAAATGAAGCCGAGCGATGGGCTTTCGAGAACATGGTGATGAAAGGGATCGCACCGGAGGATCTTAGAATCCTGATAAAGAGTGAAATCATAAATGGCAATTACGCTGTGGCATCAAAATACGCATCTATGCTCCGACGTACCTTCGCATACAGAAAGGAGGCTAAGGAGTACATACTGATGCTGGCAGATACAGCGCTTATTGACAGTCATCCTGAAATAGGGCTAAAACGGAAGGAGAAAATCGAACACGACTTTTTCTCAATTACCGATAATCCTTACATAAATATAGAAATGGCCTTCAAGGCTGATACCTTCAACCGTAAGCTGTATGATTACCGGATGGCCTACCAGATGCTCACCGAAAACTACGAAGGAATTGCATCCGGGCTGGAAAGTCTTGAAAGAGTGGGATATAAAAAGATACCAGTTCACATCCAGGAAGCAGCTCTTGTCAGCAGGATGTCGGGTTTATCTCTTTCCGGGCTTGGCAGTCTCAGGATCGATCCGCAGACAGAAGCAAGGTTCAATCAGTTCCTTCAGACTTTCAGCTCATACGGCAACAATCTCAAAACAGCCCACCAGGCCTTGAAAAAGAATTTCGGAAACACGTTCTGGTATTACGCGTTTTATCATTAGGAAAACGAAAGACCGAAGACGGGAAGGCGGTCCAGGACGGATCCCCTCCTTGGAGGGGTAGGGGTGGGTGCTGAAGAATCAAAAAAACTAATATTTAATCCATAAAAACCTCAGAATCCAACAACTGTATCCTCTACTTAAAACTTACGAATTTTTATCGATTTACAATAACCTGGTTATTGCAAATCGATAATTTTTTTACCCAAAACAATATGATTTTGGATTTCTGATTTCAGGGAAAAACCCACCCCTACCCCTCCGGAGGAGGGGATCCGTCTCGTTCTTACCCTGTGCCCTGCGCCCTGTACCCTGTGCCCTGCGCAAAAAAAAGCCGGCCTCACGGCCGGCTCTTCTTATTTCCCTTTCGGGTTTAAAATCCTAATACTTTTAATCTACTAATTATAGCCCGGATTCTGAGTGAGCTGAGGAGCTTTGTTCATCTCATCGCGAATGATCGGGACCCAGTAGAAATGATCACCTCCCCATTGCCTTGCATCAGCCCTGGCAAAATTGCCACCTGCTACATCAGCAGCATATAACCATTCAAAGTCTCCGTTGGTGTATTCCTTGACCTTCATTTCATATACATCCTCAACTACGTTTTCGAACTCCATCCAGCGGCGCAGATCCCAGAAGCGGTGTCCTTCGGCGAAGAACTCGATAGCTCTCTCATGACGCAGCCACTCCCTGGCCTGATCCTGGTCGGCAGTTACTCTGTCGGGCAGACCGGCACGGTTCCTGACCATGTTGAGTGCGTCCAGCCCCGGCTGAAGATCAGCTCCGCCAAGCTCAATACAAGCCTCGGCATAGTTAAGCAGAACCTCCGCATAGCGGAACTCAACCCAGGTATTTGTATTGTTGAAGTACTGTCCCTGTGTTGCCGGATCCATCAGTTTTTTCAGATAATAACCGGTTTTTGTTCCGTTCCATGCCTCAATAAGTCCCTGTCGTGTATCAACTCCTGCAATTTTCAAAGAGCCATCACTAGAGTTGTAGAAAGAACCGCTCTGCACTTTATTATAGGGATCAAATGCTGCAGCATCCGAAGGACGTGCCTGCCATGGAGCGCCGTGATAGAATACAATCGCATAGAAGCGGGGTTCACGTCCGTTATAGGGACTTAATAATGGATCAGCGGCCAGCTCGGCAGCTGTTGCAGTGCGAAGGAATTCGCCATCGCCATTATCCCATACAAACGGAGTTCCGTCGGCCATTTCAAAGCTTCTTACAGCAGGTTCCGTCGGATTGTTATTACCCCAGTTGTGATAACCGCAGGGACCGTTCCACCTGTTTGTGGTAATATAATTGCCACCTGTCAGCGGATACTGTATACCCCAGATAGTTTCACTGTTCCACTTGCCTTTCTGGGCAAAGAGAGTAAAGTAATTGTCCGAATAAGCCTGGATCTGAGCATCAGTAAGCGGTAATGCCGGATCGTCAGTGGTGCCAACCAGCGCATAGGTTCCATAATCACCATCCATAATATCCTTGGCTGCATCTCTTGCCTGCTGCAAAAGAGATTTCTGACTTCCGGCGGGGAATGAGACAAGTGTGTTTGAAGCCTCAAAACCACCATTGGTAAGGTCGCTTGCGCAGAAAAGCAATACTCTTGATTTAAGCGCTGCAGCGGCTGCCATATTGGCCCTGCCCTGGTCGATGGTAGGATAGTCCTTCAGGATGTCAATTGCCGATTGAATATCAGCAAGAACAAATGCAAGTGTCTGGGCAAGTGTCGATCTGTTTACAGTAGAGTAATCCTGTCCGAGTGCCCAAGGTTCAGATGAAAGAATGACACCTCCATGAAGCATAAGGAGAGTAGCATACTCAAAAGCCCTGATGAAGTAGGCCTCGCCTTTCAGACGTTTGGCAAGTTCATCCTGACCTGCGGTGAGGGGCACATTGTCGATATTGGCAAGTATACTATTGATGTTCTGTATGTTTTCATAAAGGTATACCCACCTGAGATAACCTCCGTAACCAGTATTGGTGAAGAACCCGAGCTGGTCAGGGCTCTGCGTGCCCTTCAGGTTGACATAGTTGGAGGGTCTGTGGATACAGAGAGTCTGATCAGTAGCGGATGACAAAAGGTCTTCCCGCATCCCGAGGACACCGGCGTTGGTGTTTCCTCCCATCCTGTCGTAGCATCTGCCCACATAGGCTTTTACCACGTTGATGTCTGAGAAAACAACCTGTTCGTTAAAGGAGTCAACCGATTGCTTGTCGAGCACGTCATCGCACGACGTAAGCGGCAGCATCAGTATCGCTATAGCAATGATATAATTAAATACTTTTTTCATATTTTACAGTATAAAGATTTCTCACTCAGTTAAAACGTAATATTTGCTCCTATGGCATAAGTCTTCAGGAGAGGATAAGCACCACCGCCAGGATTACCTTCAGGATCGAATTTCCTGGTCCCGGTCCAGAGGAGAGCTACGTTGTTACCCGATACATAGACGCTGGCTCTTGAAATACCAAGACCCCTGTAAAGGTTCTGAGGAACGGTGTATGTCAGAACCACATTCTTCAGACGACAGTATGCTGTATTGTCATACCAGTAGCTGCTCAGGTTATCATCAACATTCCAGTAGTAGTCCTGCCTGTTGTATGCCCTTGCAATATTTGTATTGGTATTTGTAGGCGTCCACCTGTTGTCGTAGGTCCACTGGAAATAGTTGCCTGCTTCTCCCCTTCTGTTGTCATAGTAGTTCCTTCTAAGGAATTTTCCCTGACCCTGGATCTGTGCCTGAAATGAGAAATCCTTCCATGCTGCCTCGAATGTAACCCCATAGAATGATTCAGGAGAATCGGTGTTGTCGAACAGTATCCTGTCATCACTTGTTATCTGTCCGTCACCGGATACATCTTCGAAAATTACGTCACCCGGTTTTGCATTTGCCCAGTGAGGATACTCGAGAGCTGCCTCGTCGGCAAAAATCCCGATTGCATTGTACATTAACTCCGATCCGTAAGGATGTCCTGTACGTACCTGCCACGGAACTACCCTTGCCGGCTCATCGTAGAAGACGATCTTGTTCCTCGCAAATCCGTAGTTACCTGTGATATCGATTCTCAGATCAGAAGACAGGCTCTTGTGGAAACCAGCCTCGATTTCAAAACCCTTGTTGTCGACCTGACCAATGTTCTCGCTCGGAAGAGTAAGACCTGTAAAAACAGGTACTGATGCATCCCTGGGTGTCAGAATGTCCTCCCTTTTATTATAGAACAAATCAAGATTAAGAGAGATCAGATCGTTGAACCATTTTGAGTCAAATCCGATATTCTGAGTAGTCTGTGTTTCCCATGTTATATTCGGGTTTGCAACTGACGGATAACCAACTACGGTTTCAATTGAGGTTCCGGTTCCAAATACCATCCCGCTGGTGAGCCCGAACTTGTTCATGAACTGGAACGGATCTCCGGGGTCCATCCCCATCTTTCCGTACGATCCTCTCAGCTTGAAGTAATTGATGAATCCAAGGTTGTTCTTCCAGAAATCCTCCTCAGATGCTCTCCACCCGACCAGGAACCCGGGGAAGTTGCCCCAACGTCCGTCTTCGGGGAACTTAAGGGAACCGTCACGACGGAAGACTATCTCAGCAAGGTATTTGCCCTTGTAGTCGTAGGTTGCCCTTCCTATGAGTGATTTCCTTGCATAAATAGTACTGTAGCCGGATGTGTTTTTATCCTGGTCAGCACCGGCGTTCATGGTCTGAATAAGGGATGAGATATAATACTGTCTGAATCCGTATAACTGATTGTAATCATTTGTGTACTGCTCATAACCTGCATACAACGTAAGGTTATGACTGCCAAACTGCCTCTGAAACATTGCATTGAAGTTGGCTGTCTGGTTTATGGTCCTGTCGTACCTTTCATTATTCTGAGGTGATGAAAGACCCCTGAGAGTCGGTGTCAAAGGCATGCTGGTAATATATCCCTGAGAATTGCGCACTGCATTGTCCCACTGCGGATAATACAATACCCATGGCTGATAGAATGCCTTATTATAATAGTTGGTAATGTCAAAACTGAATGAGCCGGTGAAAGAGAGCCCTTTCACAAAGGGAACTGTTATTGTCGAACTCAGGGTATTCAGTAGTCTGTATGTTTTCTGATCGTTCCTGCCGGCAGAGAAGGTTGATGTTTCAACCGGATTATCACCATATTCGATATCGGGGCCGGGTTCGCCAGTGGGCCAGAATGACCAGTTTGTAGGAACAAGACGGGTTGACTGTCCGACAATTGCATCGGCTGATTTATACGGATAAACACGGTTTACCATGAATCCGGCAACATCAATGCTTGTTTTTAACCAGTCGGTAATAGGCATTTCAACCTTTGTACGGATGTTGTACTGCTTGTATTTGGTTGATGAAGCTTTGTAAATGGCATCATCGGTCTTGTAACCGAGAGAAACGTAGTAGGTCATTCCCCTGCTGCCGCCATCAATTGAAAGGTTATGCTTGGCAGTTCCGGTCCATTTCTCAATCAGGTCGCCATACCAGTCGGTGTCAGGGTGTTCCCATGGATCTTCACCTGAAGCAAAAAGGGCGATATCCTCATCACTGTACCTGCGGTTTTTACCGTTAGCTACCTGATATTCCGAAAGCATGGTGGCATACTCAGCTGCGTTAGTTACATCAGGAATAATGGTCGGTGTCATAAAGCCCTGGTAGAACTGATAATTAAGCCTGGGTCTGCCTTCCTGCCCTTTTTTGGTGGTTATAAGAATAACACCGTTTGCGGCAGTTGCACCATAAATAGCTGCCGAAGCATCCTTAAGAACTGAAAGACTCTCGATATCAGCGGGGTCAAGCTCGTCCATCGAACGTCCCTGAACACCATCGATAATTATGAGTGGGTTGGTATACCCATCATTTAATGCACCGAGAGTTGAACGTCCGCGGATCATGATTCTCGGAGTCTGCTGACCTGGTTCACCGCTGCCCTGCATGATAGTGGTACCGGGAAGACGTCCGGAAATCGCATTATTTACGTTGGCAGCAGGAATCTGTGCCAGCCCTTCTCCTGAAAGAGAGGTAACGGAACCGACAACGTTTGCACGTTTCTGTGTGGTATATCCCACAACAACAACCTCGTCAAGGTCAGTCACCTCCTGGGCAAGGACCATATCAACGACAGCCTTGCCTCCGACAGCCACCTCCTGGCTGACATATCCAATGAAAGAAAAGACCAGGGTTGCAGTCCTGTCGACATTTGCAATGGAATATTTGCCGGCAATGTCGGTTATGGCACCCTGACTGGTCCCCTTAACCTGAATGTTCACACCCGGCATTGCATCGCCGGTTGCGGCATCGGTTACGGTACCTGACACGGTTGCCTGTTGCGGATCATCTGCTGCCAGCGAATAAGCAGGCAACGCCAGGCCGCAGAACAAAAGAAATACCACAATTTTCACAGGCAAAAGCAACCTGCGAAAACTTACATCTGGCCTTTGGGACCAAAAGCAGTTGGGAGTTTTTTTCATACTGTTACACTGTTAGTTAGTTAGTTAATAAAAGATAGATATTAGGATTGCTCAATTGGTTGCTGGCTTTGCCCGCCATAGCTTTAGCGGAGGCGGGTTTCTGGTTTCTGGTTACTGGTTAGCGGGTTTCTGGTTTCTGGTTTCTGGTTACTGGTTTCTGGCTTTGCCCTCTGAAGCTTTAGCGGAGGCGGGTTGCTTTTATATAGATGCATTCTGACGGTTAATGGTTGCTTTTATCATAGTTCCACAACTGGAATCCGGTTAATATCCGGTTTAATTTCATTTTGCTCTGTCGCTTGCCGTTATTCCTTTATTATGAGTTAAAGGGTTAATAAACAATAAATTAGATGCATTAAGTGTAAATATTACACTCATTACTCTGCATTTTCTTCCTTTGATTTTTATTTATGATCTCAGACAAAATTATGGTTTTAGGTCGGTCGGGCCAGTGTTCTTAAAAAATGTTAAAAACATTGCAATTTAATTAACTTGTTTTTCAAATGCAAGTTTGTTTTGACAATTTTATTTTCTCTGAAATGTTAAAAGGCGTTAAATCCTCATTCTGAAGCAGTAAGATTTCCGGTCCTCTCATCAAATTCGCAAACGACTCTGAATCCTACATTGAAACAGTCGGAGTACCACCATATACTTTTTGGAATCTGGGGGTCGGTCCTGAGCCATGCCTCCGTCCTGGTATAGTCCCGGGCAGCATTTCTGAGCAGCCCTGCCGCGTTCAGAAAAGAGCCTCCCCTTACAACACGCTCCTCTCCTGTTTCAGGTCCTTTGGGATCCTTGAGAACACCTGCCGGATACTGACTATAGGCATCAGACTGATACCAGTCTGAACAGAACTCGGCAACGTTTCCAAGCATGTTCTTCAGACCGAAGGGATTGGGTTTTACTAAATCGGGGGTCTGAGTCTTTGAGGGGCTGTTCTCCTTATATATAACATAGGTATTAATGACCGTAGTATCATTTTTGGATAGTCTGGCCCTCAATCCTGTCTTTTCAAACTTCTTCGGATCGCCTTCAAAGAAATATGGTCCTTCGTTTCCGGCACGGCAGGCATATTCCCATTCGGCCTCGGTAGGCAGGCGGTAAGTCTTGCCAGTAACCTGCGACAGCCATTTGCAGTATGTTTCTGCAGCATGATGAGTGAATGATATTGCAGGCCTCTGTCCCAAACCCCAGCCCTGATCAGGCTGGCCATAGGGGGGAGTAGCTCCCGATATGGCATCTACATCTGCATCATCCGATGACATACCGCTCCTCAGTCCTTCAGTATCGGTCGAACGACCCTCTGCCGAGGTCTGGGCATAAAAGGCCAGATACTCATCCCAGGTTACCTCAATCTCAGCCATAAAGAAGGGACTTAGTTCCACCTCCCTTACCGGTCCTTCGTCGGGCCTCCTGTAGGGTTCATCTTCCGGGCTGCCCAACCTGAATGTACCTCCGGGGATCGCAACCATGTTGAAGGAGATGGGTGATCCCGGAATCCTCTCGGTAAAACTGGTTAATCCGGTTACAACTGCCGGTTCAGTGAAGATCTCCTTCGGGGCTGATGAGACGCTTCCGAAGGTGGTGTTGCTTCCATGAGTGTAACCCTCTATGTAATGTCCTGCATTGAGATGACAGTTGATACAGTGAAGATCGGGACTCTCTTCCTGCTGTGTATAATAAAGGTGTGCATCCTCCCCTTCCTTGGTAAGCTCCGGGGGAAAGAGATTCTCGTGGCACTTGAGACAACTGCTGTTAAAGACATGTCCGCGTGCAACCTCCAGCCTGCCCCTCTCATTCCAGTCGAAGGATGCCGAATCTTTTGTATAGAAACTCCAGAGGTCACGAAGCCCGGTAGTCCCCTTGGCCCAGAGATAGCCCTGCCCTTTAGGTGGGAGATGGCATTCGACACATGCAACCCTGTATCCGCTGTTCGTCTCATAATGAACTGAACTCTTCCAGCTCATATCAGCCGCCGGGTGAATATGACACGACTGGCAGTATTCATTGGTTGACGTGCTGGTAAGCGCCTTGCCGGCACCAAGTATAACAATCATACCCACCAGCAGGCCGGGAGTGAACCATAACAGGAATTTCTTCATATTGTATAAAATGAGGTTTCCAAGATAAAAAAATTATTAATATCCCCGAACAGGGTGCTTAATGATTTTAAGAAATGGCCCCCTACCAGTCCTGACTTGTGACAATTAGTGCGTCAGGTATGTATTCAGGCTCATTTTATACCATCCTGATCGAGTCAGTGATGACGGCAGGAATGGCGGAACTGATTGTATTCCTTTAAGCCAATATCGCCGATTCATAAACATTTCATCATGTTTTAAATCATTTTAATCTCAATATGGTGTTTAATATGCAGATATTCAATACCATAACTTTCCCCTCCTTCGCAAGGAGGGGTGGCCCGGCTACTGCTTTTTGTACCGGACTGGGATTTACTTCCGGGCCAGGGTGGTTATTTCCATGGAGAGTAGTTTAACAAGAATTAAGAACATTTATCCTCTCCTTTAAATGCATTTCTTATTTCTTTAAGTATGTATTCAGGATCCTGAAATACCAACCTGTTTTCAAATCGAAGTACAGTAAGGCCGAGACCCTCAAGAAACTTGTCCCTTATTTTGTCTTTTTCAATCTGGATATAATCACCATGAGGTTCTCATCAACCACCCCGGCCCGGGATCGAATTCCGGCCCGTACAAAACTACTGCCCGGGCCACCCCTCCTTCGCAAGGAGGGGAAACTTACGAGATTATATATCAGCCTGTTAAAGATACACTAAATACCTGATTGGCACCAAAATCCTCTGAACTTATTCTCAAGTCGACAGGCCTCTTTCAACGCTCAGAACAAAAATATGCATTAGTGTGGTAAAAGACCAATTTGAAGATTTTTTACTACTCATATTCAGTGTGTTATAAAATATAACCGTACTAATTTCACGAGACGTCACAAGTCAGGAAAATTATCAATATCCCCCAGGGTACTTAATGATTTTAGCAATGGCCTGATACGAATTGTATTATGGCTTTAATTTGCAAATTACATGAATTGATTTTCTTCGTTTACCCCGACCCCAGGGGGAGCAAAGAAAATCAATTCATTACATTTGCAGATAAAATCTCCGGAAATGAAACGAATTCTAATATTAATATCCGCATGTATCCTGCTGTCGCTTGCAGGCAGCGGACATCCATGGAAACCATCCCATTACGTGATTGCCGACACCGACGGGGGTATCGATGACATGAGAACCCTTGCCATGCTGCTGGCTTCACCCGATGTAAGGCTGCTTGCAGTCACCGTTTCACCCGGAGCCCTCACTGCCGATATGGCATATGTGAAAGTTAAAAGCCTGCTCAACTCGTTTCATCATGAGGGTATTCCCGTAGGGATCAACCGGCTGGGCAGCTTCAGGTCACCCGAATTTCAGGTTGCCCTGGCTGCCGTCTGGGGAAGCGAGAAAGGAATTGATGCCTCTTCCGCCCCGGACTTCGCCGATGTAATAAAGGAAATGATAACCGCCGAAAAGACAAGGATAAGCTTTATCTGCCTCGGAAGTATGTCGAGCGCATATAATTCACTCAGGAGCATCCCTGAATTCAGCACACAGGTAAAGGATTTCATCTGGAGTGCCGACGGCGTAGACGCCAAAGCCGGGTTCAATTACAACATTGATGTAAAATCATCCATATCAATGCTTAAACAGGAGATCCCCGTGAAGATAGTAAGAAAGTATACCCTGGACGACGCATTATTCTGGGACAATAAACTTCTTGAATCTGTAAAGGGTATCAACTCCAGGTATGCCAGGGTCATAAGCTCGTTTACCGGTTCGGCAGGTACCCACAGGTTTGCTGTTGAAGCTACCGATGAGATGACTGCCCTCTTTCTGCATTACCCTGAATTGTTCATTTGCAAGACTCTAGGCAACATTTCCGACTGCACTCCTTCCGATCCGGCCGGTTTAAGGGAGAACACCCTCAGGATATTGAGAGGGGAGACGGTGGAACGGAACCAGGTGATAAAGGAATTTCCGGCAGATCCCGGCTTTTACTTCGACGACCTCAGCGGATCGGTCACCGCCATCATCGAAAAATATGGCATTGATGAGTTCAGTTCCTGCGTTATTTCAAACGAGCTTCACCGTCATCTTGGAGTATTCACCGTTATCGGAGTCAAAATGGGTATCAGGGCAAGGGAGTACTTTGCCACCGGCGTCGATGAATTCACTGTAAGATCGCTGGCAGGCTCCACCCCGCCGATAAGCTGCTTCAACGACGGAATTCAGGTGAGCACGGGCGCCACACCTGGCCACGGCCTGCTGACGGTTGTGAACGATCAGCCCGCAAGGCCGTCAGCCGAATTCACCTACCTCAGCCGTACGGTAAGGCTCACTCTTAAACCAGAGCAGTCTGAGAAAATCATATCCGAACTTAAGGAGTTCAATTTCGTTTACGGTCTCGACAGCAACACCTACTGGGAACTGGTCCGCAAAAACTCGATCAAATACTGGCTCAGCATGGACCGGCACGAAATATTTGATATTGAAGTGGTCAGGTGATCACCTGTTATATTCATCAAAGAAATCGTTCCCCTTATCGTCGGTAAGGATGAACGTGGCCATGTTCTCCACCCTGATCTTCCTCACGGCTTCCATGCCAAGATCTTCGAAATCGACAAGCTCCACCGATTTTATGTTTTCAGCGGCAAGAATGGCTGCCGGACCTCCTATCGATCCAAGATAGAACCCGCCATGCTTCCTGCACGAATCGATAACCTCCCTGCTGCGGTTCCCCTTTGCAACCATTATGAGCGATCCGCCCAGACTCTGGAAAAGCGGAACATAATTATCCATCCTTCCCGCAGTTGTCGGTCCAAAGCTTCCAGAGGGCATGCCTTCAGGCGTCTTGGCCGGACCTGCATAATAGATCGGGTGATTAAGGAAATATTCAGGAATGGGTTTACCTTCATCCAGCATCTTTTTGATCCTTGCATGCGCTATATCACGGGCAACAATCAGTGTTCCCTTCAGATTGAGCCTTGTCTTTACAGGGTATCTGGTCAGCTCGCCGAGTATCTCCTTCATCGGCCTGTCAAGATCGATCTCAACGGGTTTTTCGAGTTCCGGAGCCTTTTCGGGCATGAATCTGCCGGGATCGGTCTCAAGCTGCTCGAGGAAAATTCCTTCAGAGCTGATCTTCCCCCTTATGTTGCGATCAGCACTGCAGCTGACACCCATTCCCACCGGACAGGAAGCAGCATGACGCGGCAGCCTTATAACCCTGACATCATGTACAAAGTATTTCCCTCCGAACTGGGCACCAACTCCATAATCCCGGCATATCTTCTCAATCCTCTCCTCCCACTCCCGGTCGCGGAAAGCCCTGCCTGCTCCACTGCCGGTAAACGGCAGATCATCAAGATACCCGGTGGAAGCAAGCTTCACTGTCTTGAGAGTCATCTCCGCCGAGGTGCCGCCGATTACAAGAGCCAGGTGATAGGGCGGACAGGCAGAGGTGCCGAGTTCCTCGATCTTCTCTCTTACGAATTTTTTCAGCGACGCTTCATTGAGAAGGGACTTCGATTGCTGGTACAGGAAACTTTTGTTGGCTGAACCTCCGCCCTTGGCAACGAACAGAAAATCATATTCACCTCCCTCACAAGCATTAATATCGATCTGTGCAGGCAGGTTGCTGCCTGTGTTCTTCTCCTCAAACATCGACGAAGGAACTATCTGCGAATACCGGAGGTTCTTTTCACTATAGGAATCCCATATGCCCTGACTGAGATGAAGGCCGTCATTTGTTCCGGTAAATACATTTTCACCCTTCCACGCCATAACTATTGCCGTTCCGGTGTCCTGGCACCATGGCAGCTTCCCCTCTGCGGAGATAACCGAGTTGCGAAGCATCACCCATGCGACAAACCGGTCGTTGTCAGTGGCCTCCGGATCGCTCAGTATCCTTGCCAGCTTCTCAAGATGCGAGTTGCGCAGATAAAAGTTGACGTCGATGAAAGCCTGCCGGGCAAGCATCCTCAACGCCTCAGGCTCAACCTGCAGGATAGTTCTCCCGCAGCATTCCGTAGTTCTGACATGATCAGAACTGATCCTGCGGTAATTTGTAACATCTTTCCCGTGCTGGAAAGGCTTTTCATAAATGAATTCTGCCATAGCTGTTTCTTTTATGAGCATTACAGTATCAAATATAAGAAGGTGCAAGGCAGAAGGCAAGAGGTAAAGGCTAAATTAATTATTTATAATCTGTCTAAATAATGAGCAAGGCTAAAAATTATCATCAGGCCGAAAACGTTTGAAATATATGGAACAACGCAAACACCTGAAAAATGGGCATTTAGAAGCCTCTCTCAGGTTTTGCGGAACCGTATTTTCAACTAATTTTGAATAGGCTAACGGAAAACTAACATCAACCTTACCATGAATGTGATCTACAGACGCAAGCCGAGGCTCTCCCGATGGCAGATATGGAACATGAGTTTTGGCTTTCTGGGCATCCAGTTTGGGTTTGCCCTTCAGAACGGCAATGTGAGCCGTATCTTTCAGACTCTCGGTGCAGAAATTGACAATATACCCATATTGTGGATCGCGGCACCGGTGACAGGCCTTCTCGTTCAGCCCATAGTCGGTCACATGAGCGACCGTACCTGGAATCGTCTGGGCCGCCGCCGTCCTTACTTCCTCATAGGAGCAATCATGGCATCACTTGCCCTGGCAATCATAACCAACTCGCCGACATGGATCTTTGCCACGGTGATGCTCTGGATAATGGATGCCTCGATAAACATATCGATGGAACCATTCCGGGCCTTTGTGGGCGACATGCTTTCATCGGAACAACGAACTTCCGGGTTTGCCATGCAGAGTTTCTTCATCGGTGCGGGAGCCGTTATCGGCAGTTTCCTGCCATGGATTCTCGCCAACTGGTTCAATGTGCCTGAAGTGCCTGCCGAGGGCCAGTTGCTTCCATTTAATGTGAAGCTTTCATTTTATATCGGTGCTGTGGTCCTTCTGCTTGCTGTTCTGTGGACGATTATCCGGACAAAGGAGTATACTCCCGCAGAGCTGGAAGAGTTTGAAAAAGGAGAAAGGATTGCCCGCGGTGAGCCTGCAGATGAGAAACATGCTGCCGGCGTTCATGAGAATGCAGGCAGGGAGGTCAACTTCTATCGTCCCGGGATCATCTGGCTGGCTGTGGGTCTTGTGCTTACATTCATCCTCTCAAGAGTGAAGCTCGAGAAGGAGCTTTATGTAGTCACCGGCGGTATTTCAGTCTTCGGACTGCTGCAGTTAATTGCAGGGATTCTAAGGTCGAACGGTAAAGGAGGAAACGGCCTTAACAGTATACTTACCGACCTGAGGCACATGCCATCCACTATGGGACAGCTTGCAGTGGTTCAGTTCTTTACATGGTTTGCTCTCTTCTCTCTCTGGATATACACAACCTCCGCAGTGACTTCAAAAATATACGGAACGTCAGACACTGCATCGCTTGCCTATAACGAGGGAGCTAACTGGGTGGGGGTTCTCTTTGGCGTCTATAACGGTTTTGCCGCTATAGTGGCTTTCCTGCTGCCGGTGCTTGCCAGAGCCACTTCGCGTAAGATAACTCACTCAGTATGCCTGCTTGCAGGCGGTCTGAGTCTGATATCCATCAGTTTCATAAATACCCCGGGATTGCTTATCATACCAATGCTGGGAATCGGACTGGCATGGGCAAGCATTCTGTCGATGCCCTACGCAATACTGACAGGCTCACTGCCCCATAACAAGATGGGAATCTACATGGGCATCTTCAACTTCTTCATCGTAATTCCGCAGATACTTGCTGCAAGCATCCTCGGAAGCATGGTCAAGCACCTTTTCTCGGGCAATACGATGCTGGCCCTGTTGTCGGGCGGTATCTCCATGATTATTGCCGCACTGTGCGTGAAGTTCGTTAAGGACCTTGACGACAGGAGGTGATTATGGATCTGAAGGGATGCATCTTTGACCTCGATGGTGTCATAGTTGATACGGCAAAGTATCACTTCATGGCCTGGCAACGGCTTGCCGCTGAACTGGGCTTTGAATTCACCGAAGAGGACAATGAGGCGCTGAAGGGAGTGAGCCGTATGGAGTCGCTTGAAATCCTCCTCCGCAAGGGGGGCATCAGTGTGGGCGAAAAGGAGAAGGAGGCGCTTGCAGCCCTTAAAAACGGCTGGTATGTAGGGCTCATCACCGGAATGACACCGGACGAGATACTTCCCGGCAGCCTGGACCTGCTGAAAGCTCTCGGAAGCGAAGGGATACTTACAGCTATCGGTTCAGCCAGCAAAAACGCAGGAACAATACTTCAAGGCATAGGGCTCCGGAGCATGTTCGATGTGATTATCGACGGAAACAAGATCACAAGGGCCAAGCCCGACCCGGAGGTGTTCCTTAAGGGCGCGGAGGAAATGAAACTGCCTCCTTCGTCGTGCGTGGTATTTGAGGACGCACAGGCAGGGATAGAAGCGGCACTGGCCGGAGGAATGAAATGTGTGGGAGTCGGGAACCCGGAACTTCTGGGCAGGGCCGATATGGTCGTTCCCGACCTGAGTTTTATTACTGTTAAACAATTGAGAAACCTATAGTTCGAAATGACTGATACACGTTTCCAGTCCGATGAGTGGCTTATCATCGAGACCAGGTTTGATCCCGGGAGAAGCCGTGACTCGGAGAGCATCTTTGCCCTGGGTAACGGCATGATGGGACAGAGGGCTAATTTTGAAGAGACTTATTCGGGCGACACCCTTCAGGGAAGCTATGTGGCGGGTATCTACTACCCCGACAAAACTGTGGTGGGATGGTGGAAAATAGGCTATCCTGAATATTTCGCCAAGGTGCCCAACGCTTCTTCATGGACTGGCATTATTGTACGAATTGACGGTGAAGAGCTCGACCTGGCCCAATGCAGCCTGAAGAGCTTCCGCAGGGAACTGGATATGAAGGCGGGTTTGCTGACGCGGACTTTCAGCGCCGTGATGCCTTCGGGAAGGCCGGTTGAAGTAACGGCAAGACGATTCCTCTCGATGGATGAACCCGAGAGGGCCGCTATTAACTATTCGGTCCGTATAACAGGCGGCAGCGGTAAAGTGGAATTGATCCCCTGGCTCAACGCAGATGTATGCAATGAGGATGCCAATTACGATGAGAAGTTCTGGGAGAATCATTTCTCGGCCATTGATGGCTGGAGAGCGGTGGTTGTTGCACAAACCCGCAAGACAGCCTTTGTGGTGGCAACCGCTATGGAGAATGACTTTACCCTGAATGGCAAACCCGCCACAGGCGAAAGACAAATCACCACAACAGACAAACAGGTTCACTGTTCTTTAACCTCTGATTATACTGACGGGGACATCTTTACGGTTACAAAATACGTGGCAGTCCTGTCATCATTCAACCATCCCGTGGAAGGTCTTGCTGAAAGAGCAATGGCTTCAGCCGGCAAAGCTGCGGAAAAAGGCTTTGACACCATGCTTGAGGCTCACCGCAAAGCCTGGGAGAAAAAATGGGAATATGGCGACATAATTATAAGGGGCGACATTGCCGCCCAGCAGGGAATAAGATTCAACATATTCCACCTCAACCAGACTTATACCGGAGAGGATCCCCGGCTGAACATAGGTCCCAAGGGATTCACCGGAGAGAAATACGGAGGGAGCACCTACTGGGACACTGAAGCTTTCGTCCTTCCCTTCTATCTAAGCACAGCCGACACCCATGTTGCACGCAATCTGCTACTGTACAGGTATAAACACCTCGTAAAGGCTATTGAGAATGCCGGCAAACTTGGATTTTCAGACGGGGCAGCACTCTACCCCATGGTCACCATGAACGGAGAAGAGTGTCATAATGAATGGGAAATCACCTTCGAGGAAATTCACCGTAACGGAGCCATTGCATACGCCATTTATAACTATATAAGACACACAGGCGATCAGGATTACCTTGCTGATTACGGACTGGAGGTGCTTGTTGCCATTTCCCGGTTCTGGGCGCAGCGCTGCAGCTGGTCGCAGGAAAAGAACATGTATGTCATCCTGGGTGTCACAGGTCCTAATGAATACGAAAACAACGTCAATAATAACTGGTATACAAACATGCTGGCGCAATGGACGCTGAAATACACCTGCGACAGCCTTGAGTGGCTGAGGTCATCCTTCGCTGAGAAATATAACTCCCTCCTTTCCTACACCCGTCTTGACACAGGCGACGAACTTGGTCACTGGAAAGATATTATCGGTAAAATATATCTGCCGGACCATCATGACCTGGGCATCTTCCTCCAGCAGGACGGGTTCATGGACAAGGTGCAGATGACTGTCAGCGACCTCGACCCGGCCGTGAGGCCCCTCAATCAGCACTGGTCGTGGGACCGTATACTCCGGTCGGTCTTTATCAAACAGGCCGACGTGGTTCAGGGTCTGTTCTTTTTCGAGGATGAGTTCGATGAGGACACCCTAAGGCGCAACTTCGACTTTTATGAGCCGCGATGCGTTCACGAATCCTCACTCTCTGCCAGCATTCATTCAGTGCTGGCTGCCAGACTGCATGATTCTGAAAGAGCCTATACCCTTTATCTTCGTACTGCCAGGCTTGATCTTGACGACTACAATCAGGAGGTAAAGGATGGACTTCATATAACCAGCATGGCCGGAACATGGCTGGCCATTGTGCAGGGATTCGGCGGAATGAGAATAAGGAATGAAAGAGTTTGCTTCAATCCGTTAATCCCGGCTGCCTGGGAATCATATTCGTTTACAATCAGATACAGAAACAACCCCCTGAGAGTAGAGGTCAACGGCGCCGCTGTAAATGTGGTCAACCTCTCCCACTCATCAATTCCGCTTGCCGTTTATGGTGAACAGGTCGTGCTTGAGCCGGGGGAAGAAAAAAAATTCAGAAAAGAATGAAAAAACTTCTGCAGACACTCGTTTTCATTATGCTCCCGGCGCTATTGCCGGCAGGAGCACAGGTAATTGAACATGTCGATCCTCCTTCGTGGTTTACCGGCATGAATGATGACGCCCTTCAGCTTATGGTTTACGGAAAGGAAATCGGCTTATTTGATGTGAAGACCGACTACCCCGGAGTGGAGATAAAGACTCTGGTCCGCACCGAAAACCCGAATTACCTTTTCGTGAATCTCAGTATATCAGATAAGGCTGCGCCCGGAACGGTAAGGCTTACATTCACCCGGGGAAAGCAAAAGTTAGTTCACAACTATCCTCTTCTCTCCAGACCTTCTGGTCCGGCAAGGGGATTCGACTGCTCCGATGTGATTTACCTTCTGATGCCCGACCGTTTTGCAAACGGCGACAATTCAAATGACAACCTCCCCGGGATGACCGAACAGCTCAACCGCAGCGATCCCGGCGGACGGCATGGCGGAGACCTGAAGGGAATAATCAATCATCTCGATTACCTGAACGGTCTGGGAGTGACGGGAATATGGCTCAATCCCTTCCTCGAGAACAACCAGCAGCACTCCTCCTATCACGGTTATTCAACCACCGATTTCTACAGGGCTGATCCGCGCTACGGATCAAACGATGAGTTCAGAGAACTGGTGAACGAAGCACACAAACGCGGAATGAAAGTCGTCATGGATATGATATTCAATCATATAGGATCATTCCACTGGTGGATGAAGGATCTCCCGTCGAAGGACTGGATACATCAGTTCGATGAATTCACCCGAACCAATTACCGTGCTTCCACCTACCTTGATCCCTACGCTTCGGGTAGGGATAAGATGCTAATGGAAAAGGGCTGGTTCGATGTGACCATGCCCGACCTCAACCAGAGCAATCCTCTCGTCGAGACCTACCTCATCCAGACAAGCCTCTGGTGGATAGCTTTCAGCGACCTCGACGGAATCAGGATGGACACCTACCCCTATCCCCAGCCCGACATGATGGCAAGATGGGCCAGACGGGTCGGAGAGGAGTTCCCGGGCTTCTTCATTGTTGGCGAAGTGTGGTATGACGATCCTTCGCAGATCTCGTACTGGGCTCTTAACAAGGAAAACAGCGACGGATACAGATCTTATCTCCCTTCCGTAACCGATTTCCCGGTTTGCTTTGCTGCACACAGGGCCTTTGAGGGAAAATACAATCCTACCGACGGGTTATCGAAGATATACAATGTGCTTTCACAGGACTTTCTTTACCCGGAACCCTTCAGGAATGTAATCTTCCTCGACAATCACGATATGACAAGGATTTACACCCAGACAGGGAAAAACCTTAATGCATACAAGATGGCCCTGAGTTTTATAATGACCACCAGGGGCATCCCTCAACTTTATTACGGCACGGAAATCGTAATGGAAGGAGACAAGAGCAAGGGCGACGGATGGCTCAGGGAGGACTTTCCGGGAGGATGGCCGGGAGACAGCAAAAGCGTCATTAAAGGCAGCGGTCTGGAAGCAAATGAAAAGGAAGCTCTTGACTTTACCAGGCATATCCTGAACTGGAGGAAAACCAAGGAGGTCATACATACTGGCAGGCTGAAACACTACATCCCGAACGACGGCGTGTATGTTTATTTCAGGTATAATGACAAGGAGAGTGTGATGGTGATAATCAACAGCAACGAAAAGGAGAACCTTACCATCAAAGGCGAAAATTACGCCGAATCCCTTGAGGGCTTTACCGGAGGCACTGACATCATTTCCGGATGGAAGACGGAGGATCTGAAATCTATCAGCATACCCCCCGCAACTGCAATGATAATTGAACTTAAATAACCTGATTATAATGAAAGTGCACATTTTAAAAATCGTCCTGCTTTTTATCGGCGTAATCGTACTTGTGGTTGCATGCCGTCCTAAAATACCGGTCATAGCCGAACAGCTTAAAACATCGGTCGTCCATGCTGACTGGACCCGCAATATGGTACTCTATGAGATCAACGTCAGGCAGTTCTCAGAAGAAGGCACCTTCGCCGAAGTCGACCGGGCACTGCCCCGCCTGAAGGATCTGGGGGTGAACGTACTGTGGTTCATGCCGATATATCCCATAGGCGAACTGAACCGCAAGGGCGAACTGGGAAGCTATTACTCAATCAAGGATTACATGGGCGTCAATCCCGAGTTCGGCACATTTGAAGAATTCCAAGCGCTCGTAGCAAATGCGCACGACATGGGCTTTCACGTTATCCTCGACTGGGTTGGCAACCATTCCTCCTGGGATAATCCACTGGCCACTGAGTTCCCCGAATGGTACGCTAAGGATTCGCTGGGCGATTTCGTGTCACCATTCGACTGGACCGATGTAATCCAGTTCGATTACAGCGCTGAACCTCTGTGGGATTACATGGCCGGTGCCATGAGGTACTGGGTTGAAGAGGCAGGTATTGACGGCTACCGTTGTGATTTCCCCGGACTGGTTCCCGAGGAATTCTGGTTCAGGGCCTCCTCTGAACTCAATACAATCAAGCCGGTGCTTATGCTTGCCGAAGATGAGGACCAATTCATACCTGCTTGAACGCGCCTTTGACATGAACTACGCCTGGTCACATCATCATCTGATGAACGCCGTGGCAGGAGGGCATCGCAGACCTTCAGCACTTGACACATTGATGCAGTATGAGATGCTCAGGTATGATCCGGAATCATACCGCCTCCGCTTCATGACCAACCACGATGAAAACTCATGGAATGGCACCATCGACGAGAAGATGGGTGACGCACAGAAGACTTTTGCAGCTTACCTGTTCACCATCCCCGGTGTTCCCCTGCTCTACAATGGCCAGGAAGCTGACCTTGACAAGCGTCTGGAATTCTTCAAACGCGATCCGATAGTCTGGAAAGAAACTGACCTTCTTCCTTTCTATACAAAACTTGTTCATCTCCGGACATCCCATCCTGCGCTTCGTCATGGCTCTGATGGCGGCTCATATGAAATGCTTAAAACCAACCGTAAGAATGTGATCGCCTACAGAAGGGCAAAGGGAGGCAATGAGGTGCTTACCATCCTGAATATGAGCAAAAAGCCGGTGAAAGTAGCATTGAAGGATGCCGTCGTTTCCGGAACCTGGACGGATATCTTCTCCGAAGCCGGTGTTGAGATAGCCCGGGGGCGCAAGATGATAATGGAACCGTGGGATTATATGGTACTTGTTAAATAGCAGGAAACCGGACTTAATACCTGATCACCTTTTTTACCGCGGATACCCTGCCCGAAGTGACCCTCACGAAATACATCCCTCCGGGAAGTCTGCCTCCTTCAAGGGTAAACTCATCCGTTCCTCCCGGCACCACCATTCCTGACTTGTGACGTCTCGTGAAACTAGTGCGGTTCTATTTTATAACACACTGAATATGTGTAGTAAATAAATCTTAAAATTGGGTTTTACCACACTAACGCATATTTTTATTCTGAGCGTTGAAAGAGGCCTGTCGACCTGAGAATTAGTTCAGAGGATTTTGGTGCCAATCAGGTATTTAGTGTATCTTTAACAGGCTGATATATAATCTCGTAAGTTTCCCCTCCTTTCGAAGGAGGGGTGGCCCGGGCAGTAGTTGTGTACGGTCCGGAATTCGGTCCCGGGCCGGGGTGGTTGAGGTGAACCTCATGGTGATTATATCCGGATTGAAAAAGACAAAATAAGGGACAAGTTTCTTGAGGGTCCCAGCCTTACTGTACTTAGATTTGAAAACAGGTTGGTATTTCAGGAGCCTGAATACATACTTAAAGAAATAAGAAATGCATTTAAAGGAGAGGATAAATGTTCTTAATTCTTGTTAAACTACTCTCCATGGCAATAACCACCCTGGCCCGGAAGTAAATCCCAGTCCGGTATAAAAAGCAGCAGCCGGGCCACCCCTCCTTGCGAAGGAGGGGAAAGTTATGGTATTGAATATCTGCACATTAAACACCATATTGAGATTAAAATGATTTAAAACATGATGAAATGTTTATGAATCGGCGATATTGGCTTACAGGAATACAATCAGTTCTGCCATTCCTGCCGTCATCCCGATAGCTATCGGGACTCGGTCAGGATGGTATAAAATGAGCCTGATTACATACCTGACGCACTAATTGTCACAAGTCAGGACTGGTTAAATAGCAGGAAACCGGACTTAATACCTGATCACCTTTTTTACCGAGGAAACCCTGCCCGAAGTGACCCTCACTAAATACATCCCTCCGGGAAGTCTGCCTCCTTCAAGGGTAAACTCATCCGTTCCTCCCGGCACCACCATTGAATATATTCCGGTACCGTCGGCAGAGAAAATCTCTATTCTGTGGGGCCCGGGGCCTTTGCTTTCATCGAACCTTATCCTGACAATATCACTGAACGGATTGGGATATATTTCAAAATGAGCCGCTTCAGGCTTTTCCACACCGGGGAGATCCTCAATGCCTGTCAGGAACGAAGGCCTTTCAACCTGCTTTGAGGTGTAGATCCTGTATTCACCCGGCTGAAGAGATACCGGCGTATTCTGATTTTCAGAGCTTACAGTCTTTACTGCGCCGCTGAAGAACTCATACCATGATCCCGTTACGGTGAAATTCGGATCAATTGTTTTCGGAAAGATGTCAAAATTACCCAGCACAACAATATCCATTTCGGAATGGCGGATATTGAGTCTCTTTATCTCCCCCGACTCAAATATGCTGAAGTCGCCTGACGAGAATGCAGGATTGCCCTTCTTAAGTCCGGCCAGGGCCGAGAAGATATCGTACAGTTTCTTCCTCGCTGCTATGTTGTAATAATCCCATCTTATGGGTTTTGGGCCAAGCCGGTCATTATTGTAATCCCTGGAATAGTCATACCCCACTTCCTGGAACTGCCACAGCATCTTCGGACCGGGGATTGTCATAAAAAAGGTTGCGGTAAGTTCAATTCTTTTGAGAGCCGTGTTTAATTCCCTAATATTGTAGCCGCCAACCGCCTCACCATCCCTGATGTTAAGGAACATTATCCTCTCCTCGTCGTGGCTCTCCATATAATCAACTATCCCCGGTACGCTCCAGCCTCGACTTACCCACGAAGCATCCGACGCAATGAGCATATTCCTGTTGCTTAGGCTTGTTGAAGCTGCCTGATAACGTTCCTTCGTACTGCCCCACAGCAGGAATCCGCTGGCGGCAAGCTCCTTCTCCTCGTTATTGTCGGCGAAGTGCTCCAGGATCAGGATAGCTTCAGGCTTATATGAACGGATCTTGTTCCCTATCCTGTTCAGAATGTCGATGCGCGATGCATCGTAGGCCCAGCCGTCACCTGATGTGTTGGTGAATCCTTTTGTGAAGTCGAACCTGAAACCATCCACCCTGAACTCCTCTATCCAGAAACGGCAGACACTGTCGGCGAATGCCTGTGTATGCGCACTCGCATGATTGAAGTCATAACCCCAGCTGAAGGCGGTGTTCGGCGATGTAACGTTGAACCACGGGTTATTCGAAGCAGGCTGACCGGTGCTGCTGTTCCAGTACATCCTTACCAGCGGGTTGGTGCCGTATGCATGGTTGAGAACAATATCCATGATTACCGCAATACCGCGGTTATGGCACGAATCAATCAGTTCTTTCAGATCGTCAGCTGGTCCGTAATATTTGTCCACTGCAAAATACATTGATGGATTATACCCCCAGCTGCTGTTTCCCTCAAACTCATTCACGGGCATAAGTTCTATCGCATTAACTCCCAGCCGGGTAAAATAGTCAAGTGAATCACGGATCGTTCTAAAATCGTGTTTCTCAACGAAATCGCGTACAAGCATCTCATAAATGATAAGTGTGTCGCCCCCAGGGGGGGTGAAATTGTTGTTTTCCCAGGGGTATGCCGGAGGTCTGGTCCGAAAAACCGAAACTAGATTGTCTGCCAGTCCCTCCGGATATGGCTTCAGTCCGGGATAAGTGCTTTCATCAATATGCCTGTCGTTCCACGGATCGAGCACCTTTGTGCTGTAAGGATCCGGTATCCTTAGGGTCTCGTCAATAAGGTATTGAAAGCCGTATTCTACGTCAGGATCAAGCCCTGTAACCTCGAGCCAGTACCAGCTGCCGTCGGGGCTCCTCCTCATGAAACCTTCGCTGCTGTACACCCAGTCGTTGAAATCGCCCATCAGAAATACATTGTTCTTGTAAGGGGCATAGAGAAGAAATGCTGCTGAGTTGTCACCGGTAATGTTAACCCCTGGCTTCAGGCCTGCCGGCACTGCCTGTATCACTGCTGCCGTGCGGACAAAGTAGTACGCTGAATCAGCTTTTGATACATTGTTGTGCCATGCCCGTGCCACCAGTCTGAAGCCTCCCGATCCGGCGGCGGTAATGGTATGGGTAAGGGTTGTTTCCGTCTCCATTCTGAGGCGAATCCCGTTCTGGTAGAGTATTATTGAATCACAAACCGAAGCCGAGGCCTGAACAGAAATTATCTCCCCTGCATTCACAAGTGATGTATACAGATCAGGCTGAAGAATTTTAACATCAAATGAAGCTTCCTGACTGATATCGTAAAAGATATCAGCTCCTCCCACATCACGGCCCGTCCTAGTATTAACCAGTGCAGTGTTCCTGAAAACAAATGCCATCCTGAGTATTTTTTCACCTGCCGGCACACCGTAGTACTCCCTGATTGAAGGCGTAATGGTCAGAGTATAAACATTGGCTGTAACTTTTGTAAGCTTTGCTTTCGGGACAAAGTCAGTCCATGAACTCTGAAGCACATAATCCCACGTTCCGTTGCTCTGGTCGGTGATGACGCCCGTATAGGCATACACATCATCTCCGGTGTAATCCTTTAGCCCCATGTCCCCCCTGTCAGCATGGAAGGTAATCACCACCGGGTCTGAAGCCAGCGGAAATACCGGATCGGAGGATATAACCTGGGCTGTTGAGCTCAGGCTGAATCCGGCAAATATCAATAGCAGCAAATGAAGTTTCACTTTCATAGTATCCGGTTGTGACAGTATGTGTTCATAAAAATAATCAAAAACCTCTTCCCGTTACAGAAGAGGTTCCTGAATTGAAAGAACGCTGCGGCTACAGCCGCTTCCTATTATCTACCTTGTCATTGCCTGGTCAGTGTCCCAACTAAAGTCCAGGGGTCCAAAGTGATTGTGTAGGTTCCAGCCTCTGCTACAGAGAGGTTGGCACCATTATCTGATGTAAGTTCTGCCAGGGTTCCGCCGAGGCTGTAACTCCAGGCGTCATTGGCCCTGAATTTGAATGAACCGGCTGTCAGGTTTAAAGTAACTGTAAATACGCCGTTGGTTTCATCCCAGGTCATATTGGTGTCATTATCCCATCCTCCCGGGGTTGCATCCCCAATCACTCCCCATATGTCGGCACGGTAGGTGTACTCAAGCGGATGGCTGAGATCAAGGGTGATGGCATAGTCGTCCTCGGCTGCAGTAGCGATGTTGTCGCCTCCGGCTTTCAGGTTGTTGCTGCCAGCGTCTGCCCCATAGTTGTAATCCCAGCTGTCATTTGCCCTGAACTTCCAACCTCCCACGGGCAGATGTGCAACGCCTCTCCATATCTGCAAGGCAGGATCATAGGTAAGAGGCAGCTGTGAGCCCCATGAGGTTACATCGCCGATAATACCCCAGGTCGTTGCCACGGCGGTGTAAGTCATTGGATCAGCTCCTGCATTAACGTTGAGCTTGTAATATCCGGCAGGAAGATTCATGTTACCTGCGCCCGGATCAGAATCAAGTGTTCCGGGGGCAGCACCTGCACCGTAATTCGGACCATCCCAGTTAGGCTGCGAAGCAAACTTCCAGTTATTTGAAGCATTAGCCATGTAAACGTAACCCTCCACATTATTTGGATTGTCCTCGTTGCTCTTCACCATAGGCGAATTGGCAGGCGACCAGTCGCCAAGACCTGATCCGGGATAGCTTGCTGCAACATAATCACCCGGCACATACCATTCGCGCACGCTTACCAGCGTTGTGAAGGTTATTTCATTACCGTAGGCAGTTCCTGCATCGTTGGTGGCATAAGCCCTTGCATAATAGGTCGTCAGACCTCTGAGTCCGGTGAGATTGCTCACAAACTCCCCGAGACCCGATCCATCATTTGTTTTATCTCCTTCAACAGTCGGATTTGGTGTCGTGCCGTAGCATACCCCGTACGCCGTGATTGCTGATCCGCCATCGGCAGTTACTTCACCGCCCGTGGTGGCCGTCGTTCCTTCAACATCGGTAGCCTCAACGGTTGTTACGGTAGCCACTACCGGCTTTGTCGTAAAGGTAACCTCTTCGCCGTAAACTGTTCCTGCCGGACCGGTTGCATAGGCGCGAGCATAATATTTGGTTGCAAAATCCAGACCTGTAAGTGTAACATGATAGGCTGCCGTTTTTGAAGGAGGGGTAAAGACAGCCTTTGACTTCTCGATGGTAGGATTGGGTTGGGTATCGTAGCAGACCCCTTTTTCTGTAAATCCGTCACCTTCGGCCACAACAAATCCGGTAACTGTGGCAGAGCCGGATTCGACGTCGAATACCTTATTGGTCCCGACTGCGGGATCAAGTCTTTCTTCGGATGTCTCCTTGGTGCAGCCTGCGAGAATGAGTACAGCCGCCACAGGGAGCATCATTATTCTGAATATTGATTTTATTTTCATCATACTAACTTTTTAATTTTCCCTGTATTAGTTGTTCTTCACAATTGTACATGAACCGGCTTCATTCGGACCGTTAGGCTGGGTTATTGTGAGGGTAATCGTGTAGTTGCCTGCCGTAACCGGGATATTGTTTCCGTCATGGAATAAGTCATTCAGATTGCCTGTATTGTTTTTGTTATAACCGATATTCCATGCCCATCCGTCGTTAAGTCTGAATTTGATTTCACCCGCAATCAGGTCAAGGGTTATGCTCCATGTTTCCGTTGCCGGATCGTAATCCATCTTCTGGTCGGGTGAATCCCAACCGTTTGGTGTTGCAGATCCGACAAGACCGATTTCATATTGTGAGGTTTCATAAGTCAGAGTATTTACGTCAGCATTCAGCCTATACCATCCGTTTGCAGGAGGAGCTATTGCAGCACCATTAACTGCCAGTGCTCCGCCCGTGGTGCCGTAAGTGATACCGGCATCGGGATCTCTCAGAGTGTAGGGATTTGCTGTGTTGAACTTGACAAGGCCCGTATATTTCCCATCACCGAGAGCCGATTCGATTTTCTGGTCCCTGCCCGAGCCTATAAGTTCAAGCCGAGGTAACCCGTAAAGCGTTACGGTCGTACCGAAACGGTCAGAACTGTATGAGAACGGATTGGTTCCGCTTCCCGGGGCTCCCGTTCCTGCATCAACGACCAGTACGGCCCTGAGACGGAAATCAATATTTAAAATAGCATCGGGAGGGAACTTCTTGATCAGTGTCCCGTTCAGGTCGCTTACTGTGATCTTTATCGATTCAGGCTGGTTGCCTGACCAGACGGTCACGGGATCAGCAAAGTTGGTTCCTTCGGCGCAGGCCTCAAGATAATAGGTCGCCGAAGCCTGGAAGCCCGGATCAACGGGAGTGCCCGCAAATTCAAGCACCTGGTTTCCGTTTACCCTTTCAAGAATAAGGTCCGGAACTGTGGTGAGTGTCGGAGCAACCGGATTTAACGACATTGTAACCAGCTCACCATCCTTCTCACAGTTGGTGAAGATCACCGCCAATCCGATAAATGTCAGATATAATAATAAATTCTTTTTCATTTTTCTTCTCTTTTTGAATTAATAGCCCGGGTTATTCAGTCCGTTGTAATTCGGATTTGCTGCCAGTTCATCACCCGGTATCGGGAAGATGTCAAGGTGGTCAGAAGTGCTTATCCCGTTAAAGGCGCCTCCCTTCCACTGCCACAGGTATGACCCGCCGGTGAATTTGCCGAAACGAACCAGGTCGGTACGTCTCTGGGCTTCATAGTAAAACTCGCGTCCGCGCTCTTCGATGAGGAAATCGAGGCTTAGGCTGGCTGCCGTTATGTTGCCGTCGGTATTGCCGTAAGCACGCTCCCTTATCCTGTTGATATCAGTCACCGCTGCGTCGATATTCGCAGCTCCGCCTGTTCTGAAAAGAGCTTCAGCCCTCATCATATAGGCATCGGCCAGACGGAACACCGGAAAATCGGTGCATGCATAAGCGGTATTGTAGGTGGCCGGAAGAGTACCGTCTGAATTGCGGGCTGTGAACTTGTAAACCCCTATTCCATAATCGCCGCTTGCCGAAGGGCTGGGTATGTCCTTGGCTTTTTTCGTCCTCAGGAATACACGATTGTCTGGACTCTGGGCAAATGTCGGATCATCAGAAGGTATCGGCACATTGCCATAGGTGGCGAGAGTATCGACCATCAGGTCGAGGAACTGCACCCTTGCGCGATTTCCGTTCCAGTTCGTATTAGAGGTCAGACCGTGGAAGTCCTCTGCCCTGATGTAGGTGGCATCGCTCGATGATTCAATTATAAAGGTGGTGCCTACGTATCCCTGAACATTTGTTCCATCCTGTTCCCATGCAAAGATCATCTCCGGATTGTGACGGCCGTCGTTGTCAGCGCTGAAGTTCTGCCTGTAATCATCTGCCAGTGAATATTGACCGCCGTTGATAACCTTATCGCAGTAAATCTTGCAGTCGTTCCACCTGGCTGTTCCTGTGTAGACTTCAGCATTCAGGTAAAGCCTGGCGAGAAGCATCCATGCTGCAGCCTGGTCGGCCTGAGGATATGAGAACCTGGGTTCTCCCAGTGTGTTCTCGATGTCAATCAGCTCAGTCTCAATATAGTTGAATATCTCTGCCCTGGTTCCAATCTCAGGGAAAAACTTGCCTACGCCATCAGCTTCTGTCGTAAAAGGAAACTGTCCGAAGAGATCGATTGCCCAAGAGTAGGCAAGAGCCCTGAGGAATCGTGCTTCAGCAACATATTTCACAACATCCGGATCAGTGTTGTCCTGTGCATTTTTTATAAAGTCGTTGGCATAGGTGATACTAAGCGCCAGACGCTGGTAAAGAGCAGTAAGGAAGGGATTACTGGGACTCCAGGTCTGGGTGTTGAGGTCGGCTATACCGACATCACCCCAGGCACATATTGCCTCGTCAGTGGTTATCTGCTGAAGGTTCCACAGAGCCCTCATGGTAGTAAAGAAGTTGCCGTCAGAAGCCGCAATGTCATCACCACCGTTGGCGCCCTGCCCTGAAATGATGAAACTGGCATAGATCTTACCCAGGGCCATTTTCATATACTGGGGATCATCACCCAGGTTACCGGCAAGAATTTTTGTGGGATCCTCCGGGGTGACATCCAGATCTTTCACGCACGATGAGATCATCAGCGCTGAAAGTATAATTCCGAATATTAAGATTTTTTTGTTCATATCTTGTTTCGTTATTTTATTAGTAGGTAAGTCCTATTCCGAGCATGAAGGTCCGCGGTCTGGGGTAGAAATTATTGTCGATACCACCGGGCACTTCCGGGTCAAGGCCGCTGTATTTTGTAAGGATCAACGCGTTCTGAACTGTGAAGCTGACCCTTGCACCAACAGTACCGAACAATTTTCCGAAATTGTAACCGGCGCTGACGTTGTCGAGCTTAAGGAACGACGCATTCTCCACAAAATAGTCGCTTGTGAACTGACGCTTGACGAAATCGGTCTCGTCCAATGCCCGTGTAAAGTTCTTCCAGTAACCGATCTGCTGCATCTGGTCGTACGAAGCTCCTGCAGCAATCTGGTTGTAGACATAGTTGCCAATGCTTCCACGGGCTGAGGCTGAAAAATCAAAGTTCTTGTATTCGAACCTTGCCGAAAGACCCAGCAGAAAATCAGCAACAGGGTTATGATAAATATACTTGTCGGCATTGTCACCGTTAACCACTCCGCCTTCTCCTGACTCATCAACATAAAGTCCTTCGATTGGCTTGCCATTGGTGTCGTAAACCTGACGGTTGACAAAGAATGAGTAAGACGGATGGCCAACCCTTGTAACCTGCTTCTGGCCAGTCATAGCATCTCCGTAGAGAATGCCAATGTAGCCGGGATCGTCGGTAAGCAGAAGTTTTGTGATCTCGTTTACGTTATATGTGGCGTTGAACCCGACCGTCAGATGCATGTCGTTCTTCGAAACAGGTATGAAATTCAGGGAGAGCTCAGCGCCTTTGTTCTCAAGGCTTCCCACGTTTGTGAGCAGGGTGTTTGAGAAGTTACTTCCGCTGGAAACGGTGACCGAGTTCAGTAGATCGTCGGTGACCCTTTTATAGATGTCGAACGAACCGGTTATACGGTCGTTAATAAAACCGAAGTCGAGTCCGAGGTTCATCGTGGTTGTTTCCTCCCATTTTATATCAGGATCATAAGCATCGGGCCTCAAGGTTGGAATGTACTCACCGTCTATATAATAATATGAGCCTTCCGATGACTCCCTGTACAGAGCCTGGGCCGGGTAATCGTTCCCGACATCCTGCTGCCCCGTGACACCCCATCCAAGTCTGAGTTTAAGATCAGTTACCACATCGACGTCCCTGAGGAATGATTCGTCCTTCAATTTCCACGCAAGGGCCACTGAAGGGAAAAGACCCCAGCGGTTATCCTCGGCAAATCGTGATGAACCATCCTCACGAAGGGTGAAGGTAAGCAGGTACTTGTCGGCCAGTGTGTAGTTTACACGGCCAAAGAATGACACGAGGTAGTTCTCGGTAACATATGATGAACTGTCAGATTTCTGGTAAGGATGAGTTGCATCCACAATGCTTCGCGAGTAATTATCCCCTTTCCTCTTGAAGTGCTGCCAGGAGTAACCCGCTGTCACGTCAATAACGCTGTTGACGGAAGCCAGATCTTTATTATAGTTTAAATAGAAATCAAGAAGGTTGTTGTAATTGGTGCCGTTGAAATCCGTAAGCTTTCCGTAAAGAGGAGATGTTAAAACTGACGGAGACGTAACGGGACGGTTGTTGTGCCCGTTGCTGTCGGTATAGTCGGTTGCCAGATTGAGATTAGCCCTCAGTCCGGACAGGAACGGCAATGCATAGTCGAGCTGAACATTCCCTATTAGCCTCTGGACCAGTGAACGGTTGTCGGCAGCCAAAGCCTGCTCAACCGGGTTGGCTGTTCCGAGGTTGGCGCCGTAGTTCGACCACTGGAAGTAATCAGCTGATCTGGTGTTCCAGTCTTTTATAACCTGGGTCGGATCCATATTGACCGCTGATCCGATAGCCCCTGTTTCACCGAAGTTGTGGTGAGTGTTCATGCCCTTCAGGTTTACATTTACCTTAAGTGCATCATTCAGGAAAGTGGGATTCAGGTTAAGTGAACCTGTAATGCGCCGCATATCTGTATTCTTCAGAATACCGTTCTGGTCAGTGTAACCTACTGAAACCCTGTATGGGAGTGATTTGACTGATCCGGTAAAGCTCAGGTTATGGTCGTTGGAAACGGCCGGGCGGAAGATCTCCTTCTGCCAGTTGGTGTTTTGTGTGCCTAACAGATCCAGGTTGTCTATGCCGAAGAAGTCCACCTTATCATAAGCAAGCTTTCTTATCTCATCGCCTGAAAAAACATCCACGAATGCAATGGCGTTCGATACCGATACGCTTCCGTCGTAGGAAACTGACATCGCCGATCCTGCCCTGGCTTTCTTGGTTGTGATAAGAATAACGCCGTTTGATGCCCTTGAACCGTATATGGCCGTTGCAGAGGCATCTTTCAGCACGGTAAAAGTCTCGATGTCGTTCGGATTTACAAATGACAGAATGTTCGAGCTACCTGAAACATTGTTGTTGTCAATGGGAACACCATCAATAATCACAAGCGGATCGTTAGAGGCATTCAGTGATGAACCTCCGCGGACACGTATTGTAGCTCCGCTGCCAGGTGCGCCTCCGGCGTTTGTAATGACCACACCGGCGCTCTTGCCCACCAGCAGATCCTGCGGTGAGGTGATTGCACCCTTGTTGAAGTCTTTTGAGCTTATCGCTGATACGGATCCCGTGGCATCGCTTTTTTTGACACTGCCATATCCGATTACAACTACCTCTTCGAGTGCCTGTACATCAGTGTTCAAAGCCACATTGATAACAGTCTCGCTACCAACGGTGACCTCCAGCGGCAGGTACCCGATAAAGCTGAATAAAAGAACATCCCCGGGATTTGCCATAAGGGAATATTCTCCTTTAATGCCGGTAATCGCTCCCGTAAGCGTGCCCTTTACCACCACGTTCACACCGGGTAGTGTCTGTCTGTCGGCCGCATCGGTAACTGTACCTGACACTCTTACCTGTTGCCCGAAGACAACAAGACTCATCATTATGCCAAAGGTCAGCATGAAGAGCCGTTTTCCAGTTAATTTCTCCATAAATAGATTCGGTTTAATTTCGATTCACAGTTTTGTCGTTCTTTCTAAAATTTTGATTCAGGTTTGGATTGATAAATTTCGCCACTTTAAAGGAGTTAACCAACTCTTTTTCAACAAATTTACGCAATCGATACCGCAAACGTTTGAAATGGGCTTCTGCTAAAATTCTGCCACGTTTTTAAGTTATTTTTTCATATCTTTACCACAGACAGCTACCTGAATATGGGCCGGGAAAACATAACTATCAAAGATATTGCCCGGGAACTTGGAATTTCTCCTTCCACAGTTTCCAGGGCGCTTAAGGATCATCCCGACATCAGTCAGGCTACCCGGGATGCTGTAAATGAACTTGCCGAACGATGGAATTACAGACCAAACCCCATAGCAATAAGTCTTAAAAGTGGCTCCTCAAAGACTATAGGTGTGATCATCCCCGATATCGTCCACTACTTCTTCTCCACAGTGATCAGTGGAATTGAGGATGTGGTCTATCAGCGCGACTACAACATGATCCTTTGCCAGAGCAACGAGATGTGGGAACATGAGGTTAAAAACATCAAAACACTTCTCTCCAGCCGTGTTGAAGGAATCCTGGCATCCCTGTCCAAGACCACTTCCGATCTGGGGCATTACCGCAGTATCCTCGAAAAGGATATCCCTCTCGTCTTTTATGATCGCGTTGCGGATGAACTGAATACCGACAGTGTGGTTATCGACGATGAGACAGGCTCTTACAAGGCAGTTATTCATCTCCTGCGCACTGGAAAGAAACGCATAGTACACCTCGCCGGACCCATGCAGCTGGCAATCGCCCGGAACCGTCTCAACGGCTACCTCAGGGCAATGAAGGAGTACCGCCTCACACCATCGGAAGAAGACATAGTGAAATGTGATGACATTAAAAGCGCTGAACGGCTTATACCCGGATTGCTGAAACGTACTCCCCGTCCCGATGCTTTCTTCGCTGTCAACGACCTGACGGCGGCACAGACACTGATGATAGTCAAGCGTCATGGATTAAGGATCCCTGAAGATGTTGCCATCGTGGGATTTACTAACAGCCAGATAGCTACTCTCACCGATCCCGCACTGACATCCGTCGACCAGAAAGGTTTTGAAATCGGACAGACTGCTGCAAGACTGCTTATCGACCGGATAGAAAACCGGCGCAGCCCGGTACAGAACAAAATAATCACATCCGAGCTCGTTGTAAGAGGATCGTCGTCGCTGAAATAGAAACGTCTGCCTGAATTTACCCCCTAACTTCATCTGTTTGTTTTACCCCTAATCCCCCAAGGGGGACTTGAAATCTACAACCATTGAATATTTTTATGTCTTCCATATTTATACAAAATCCTCAATGTATGATTCTTATAGCCCCCCCTGGGGGGTTTGGGGGTGGTTGAGAAAGAGCGGGTGTGAGAGCGAGAGAGGGGAAGAAATGATACGTTACTTCCCCAGCAAATCCGCCAGCCTTCCCTTTTCCCCGGCCCTGATACCCTTTTCCGTCATCCTGAGGGTGCAGCACTCGGCTGAAACATCATGCTGGAATACAAGAATATAATTCCCGGCAAGGGCCTCCTCAAGCAGTTTTGATTTTTCATCAATGGTCCGCAGCGATTCAATGTCATAGCTCATATTCCATATAAGCGGCAGATGGGCAATCGTTGGTATCAGATCGCCGGTATAGACCAGTGTCTTACCTTTATATTTAATGAGGGGGATCATCAGACCGGGAGTGTGCCCGTAATATATTCTGACTGAAAATCCTTCGAACAGCTCACAATCCTCATCAACAAGATTCAGATGACCACTGTCGCCGATCGGCAGGATATTCTCCTCCAGGAAGGCATCCTCCTCCCGCGGATTGTTCCTGACTGCCCACTCCCACTGGGTGCGGCTCACATGGTAAATGGCATTCGGGAAAGTCAGCTCAAATCCGGCCCCCTCACTGCTCCTTACTACTCCCCCGCCGCAATGATCAGCATGAAGATGAGTGAGCACCACATCGGTAATATCCTCAGGTTCAAGGCCTCTTTTGCGAAGTCCTTCCAGAAGCCCTTCCCCGTCGTGTATGTAGGTGTGCCTGAAAAACTTCTCATCCTGCTTGTCGCCCCAACCCGTATCAACCAGAATGTGGCGGCCTTCCGTTTCAACTATCAGCGACCTGAGAGTGAGAACAATCAGATTGTTTTCGTCGGCACCGTAAACCCTCGACCAGAGCGCTTTGGGAACCACCCCGAACATTGCGCCGCCGTCAACCCTGAAGTTTGCTATATTGAATATGTCCACGTTCATATTGCAATGATAATAAATTCCGGTTATCCAACGTTAAAATGCCTTTTTTTCAAATTATTTCCTGTAAGGATTATTTTATTAATTTTCCGCTTGTTTAAGCCGCATATGACGGTTACTGTTATATAATTAACAATAAATCTATGATTCACATGAAAAAACTTCTGCTCTCCATGGTTTCACTCATGCTTGTCCTGTCACTGTCAGCCCAGATAACAGGCAAGGTAATGGACAACCAGTCAATGAAAAGCAACATCCTGAAAATGGACAGGAAATATGCCGTTTACCTGCCGCCCGATTACTTAACATCCGAACGGAGTTATCCCGTACTTTACCTGCTTCACGGAGCAGGCGACGATCAGACAGGATGGGTACAGTTCGGTGAGGTACTTCATATCGCTGATAAGACAATCCTCTCCGGTTCCGCAACTCCCATGATAATAGTGATGCCCGATGCAAACACCGGAACAAGGGGCTATGTCAATGATGCAAAGGGAGAGTGGCGGTTTGAGGATTTTTTCTTTGAGGAATTCATGCCCTACATAGAAAAAGCTTACAGGATCAAGGGCGAAAAACGTTATCGTGCCATTGCCGGTCTCTCAATGGGCGGAGAAGGAACCTTCATCTACGCCCTTCACCATCCGGAACTGTTCTCGTCAGCCTGCCCCCTGAGCGCCGCAACGGGTCCAGCGTCCCTAAACGATATGAATAACTACAGGCTTTGGAAGACAGGGGATGGGATCACTGATGCCCAGAAAAAAGCATATTTCGAAAAATACAGCGTTCTGAACCTGATAGAGACCATGAAGGATGATCAGAAAAGAGCCGTAAGATGGTACATCGACTGCGGCGATGATGATTTTCTCTTTGAAGGCAACTCGCTGGTGCATATTGCCATGCGTAAAAAGGAGATACCTCACGAGTTTCGCATCCGCGACGGCGGCCATACCTGGAGTTACTGGAGGACCGCCCTGCCCGTGGTGCTTGAATTCATATCAGGGAGCTTCCATCAAAACTAAAATAATTTCTGCTTAACCCGGAACAGGCAGCATAAACTTATTTCTGCTGCCTGTTTTTTATTGTTATTTCCCCTTTCTGGATGTCATCTGGGCCATGATTCTCATCAGAAGCCTTATCATCTGGTATGAGGTCCAGCCCCAAAGTCGCGACCACCATGTCCTTCGCCTGAGGAATTCCTCAACGGTCACCTGCCTGCATTCATTCTTAATAATATCTGTAAGGATTTTCTCAAAACCCGATGTAAAGTCCTCATTCAGGATATTTACATTCATCTCGATGCTCCCGTAATCGCTGATATGGTTAAGGTTGTAACTGCCTACGGTGCACCACTTCCCGTCGACTGTCGTCACCTTGGCATGTAGATTCGCCGGAAAATATTCATATATTTTTATGTTGTTCCGGAGTATATACTCATAAAGAAAGCTGGTAGCCCTCTTGAACATTGGTGCATCCGATTTTGCGGCAAGCACTATCCTTATATCCACTCCCCTGGCGCTCGCCAACCTGAAAAGCTTTCTCTCAAGCCTCCCCGGCAGAAAATAACTTGCAAATATAATCATGTGGTGCCGGGCATTCTTGAGAGCAGCCCTGTAACTCCTGAGGATCTCTATCTTATTCCTGTACCAGTTGTTCTCAACTACCCTCAGACTGATATTCTGTTCATACGATGGAGTCGAATAAACAATTTCCGTCGCTCTCTCCTCCTTCGAAATGAAGGTCTTGTTCCATAGCTTCCTGCAGATGCTGTTGACATGAATGCATTCAGGTCCCTTAATCAACACTGCAAAGTCGAGCCACTCCCTAACTGCGGCAGTACCGCTGTACCTGTCGGCAAAGTTCATCCCCCCGATGATAGCCAGTTCACCGTCAGTCAGAATAACCTTGTGATGAAGCCTGAGACTGAGCTGGAAGCCCTTCGTAATAAAAACCGGTGAGAAAAACCTGAAAAGAATACCTGAATCCTCAATCGTGTCGATGAACTCCTTTGTAAGGTATTTGGTGCCGAAGGCATCAAGGAGCATATATATCCTGACACCTCTTCCTGCCGCCCTCACCAGGGCATCTGCTATCCGCCGGCCGGTGTCATCCTCGTCAATTATGTAAGTCTGGAAATGGATATACCGCTTTGCTTCATCAATCACCTTTATAACAGCCGAGAAGAAAGGATCTCCGCTCTGCAGAAGTTCCACGTAATGCCCTTCCTTGTATTCGTGCTTTGGGGGACGTTCCATAAAATCATTACTGGGTTATCAAACCGGTACACAAATATAATTATTTAGGCTGACATCAGTAACTCCCTGAAAAAGGCTATTTTTGGCGCCGGATACCTTTTTGAACCAGTACTCAGGTAAATATTAAGGTATACAGAAATTAAAAGTCCGGGATGAGGATACATTTCATTGCTGTCGGCGGAGCGGTGATGCATAATCTGGCCATTGCTCTCCACCTTAAAGGATATGACGTAACGGGTTCGGATGACGAGATTTACGAACCCTCACGTTCACGGCTTGAAGGCTACGGCCTTCTGCCTGAAAAACCAGGGTGGCACCCTGAAATTATCACAACCGACATTGATATCGTGATCCTTGGCATGCATGCCAGGGCTGAAAATCCGGAACTGCTGAAGGCAGCTGAACTGGGATTGAAAATAATGTCATTCCCCGAATTCCTTTATGATCAGACGAAGAACAAGAAGAGGATTGTGGTCGCAGGAAGCCACGGAAAGACAACCACCACGGCAATGATAATGCATGTCCTGAAAACTCTCGGGGTCAGGTTCGATTACATGGTGGGCTCATCTATCGAGGGATATGAAACAATGGTAAGCCTGTCGGACGAATCGGAGCTTGCTGTCCTGGAAGGTGATGAGTACCTAACCTCTCCCATCGACCGCCGGCCGAAGTTTCACCTGTACATGCCCGACATAGCAGTATTAAACGGAATTGCCTGGGATCACATGAACGTCTTTCCCACTTTTGAAAATTATTTGGAACAGTTCAGGACCTTTGCCGGTAAAATCACTCCCGGAGGATCGCTTGTTTATTTTAGGGATGACCCCGAAGTGCTTAAGATAGCGGAATCAGCACGCGATGACATAAAAAAGATCCCCTACCGCGTTCATGCACATTTCCAGAACAAGACCGGTTTCTATGCCGTTACCTGCAACCGGACTATACCGCTCAGGTTGTTCGGATGGCACAACATGCAGAACCTTTCCGCCGCCCTGGAAGCCTGTCTGGCCGCAGGCATAAGCGCCGACGGATTCTATGATGCAATAAGCAGCTTCAGCGGGACATCAGGCAGGCTTCAGGTGTTAAAGGAAACCGACTCAGGTGTTTTCTATTACGATTTTGCACATTCTCCGTCGAAAGTGAAGGCAACCGTCGAGGCTGTCGCCGAACGATATCCCGGACGCGATCTTGTTGCCTGCTTCGAACTACATACCTTCTCGAGCCTGAGTAAAAATTTCCTCCCCCTCTACAAGGGAAGCCTCGAAAAGGCAACCATGGCATTCGTCTATTTCAACCCTCATCAGTTCGAAATGAAAAAGCTTGAGCCTCTCTCCCGCGAGTTGGTGAAGGAGGGTTTCGGAGGAACCAACCTGTCGGTCTTTGACAACTCTGCTGAAATGACAGGCCGGATAAAACAACTGAAGCTGAAGTCACCAGTCTGGCTTTTCATGAGCTCCGGCGATTTTGACGGTTGTAACCTTAAATCGCTTGCTGAAGAGTTGCTTGCATGAGCGATTAATTTGCAGAAAATATTTTGCAGATAAAAAAAAAGATCGTTTCTTTGCATCCGCATTTAAAAAGTTCTTTAAACGGTCCATTCGTCTAGTGGTTAGGACGTCAGGTTTTCATCCTGGTAACAGGGGTTCGATTCCCCTATGGACTACTAATTTTCCAAGAAAATTTTATAAATAATGGCAAATCATAAATCGTCCGAAAAGAGGATCAGGCAGGAAAGAACAAAGAATGAGGCTAATAAGTATTACGCCAAGACAATGCGTAATGCACTGAAAAAGATCCGTACCACTTCCAGCAAGGAAGAAGCCGGAGCTATGCTGCCAAAGGTTAATTCAATGCTCGACAAGCTGGCCAAGAAGAACATCATTCACACAAACAAGGCCTCTAACCTCAAGTCCTCTGTAAAGAAACATGTTGACAGCCTGAAATAAGCTTGTTAAATAAATAGTTTCCAAGGGATCCGGATAGGGTCCCTTTTTTTGTTTCTGCAGAGGGCAGAGGGCGCAGGGCGCAGAGCAAAGGGCAAAGAGCACAGGGCACAGGGCACAGGGCATAGGGCACAGAGCACAGGGCAAAGAGCACAGGGCGCAGGGCAGGGGGCACAGAGAAGAGCAGTCGGCAGTTGGCAGTCAACCAGGGATTTACTCTGCGAAAATCTGCGTGGTTTCTCTCTGCGGAAATCTGCGAGAACTTCTTCTTTTTCTTTTTCTTCTGCCCGGATTTTGCTAATTTTATATCCGGAAATATGTCTCGTTTATCATGTCAATCAAAATCACCGACTGGGCTGTCGAGGACAGACCCAGGGAAAAATTAATCAGGAAAGGTATATCCACCCTGAGCGATGCCGAACTGCTGGCAATACTCATCAGTTCGGGTACGCGAAAGAAATCTGCCGTCGACCTTGGGAGAGAGCTGCTCGGATCCGTCAGTAACAACCTCAACTCCCTCGGTAAACTCTCAGTCTCCGACCTGCTGAAATTCAGGGGCATCGGTCCGGCCAGGGCCGTCACCATCAGCGCTGCCCTCGAACTTGGCAGAAGGAGAAACATCGCTGAACTCCCCGATGCAGGCCAGATAAGATGCTCTAAAGATGCCGCCGATATCTTCTTTCCACTCCTTGCAGATCTCCCTCATGAGGAATTCTGGATTCTTTTCCTCAACCGGTCGAACCGGGTTATCGACCGGATGAAGATAAGCCAGGGCGGCGTCAGCGGAACCGTAACCGATGTGAGGATAATAATGAAAAAAGCTGTCGAATGGCTCGCATCCGGAATCATAGTCTGCCATAATCATCCCTCAGGCAATATGAATCCCAGCGATGCCGATTCAAAGATCACAGGGAAGATAAAAGACGCCGGCAGCATTATGGATATCCAGTTGCTCGACCATATTATCATCTCGGGAAAGGATTACTACAGCTTTGCCGACAACGGACTTATCTGAAAACCTGTAAGCTTACGAAATGACAAAGGGGTGCTTTACTGAAACCCCGCACTCATCGCCGCATTTCGCAAGAAGTTCTGCAAAGGTCACTTTCAGGACAGGGTGAATCATGTCAGGAGCAAGCTCACACAGGGGCTCCAGGACAAATTTGCGGACAGGGATTCTCGGATGCGGTATCTCCAGCTCCTCTTTCTTTATCACCACGGAGCCGTAAAGAAGGATGTCGATATCGATCGTCCGCGATTTGTATCCCTTGCCGTTCCTCAGCCTGCCAAGCTGAGCCTCGATCATCAGTATTCTTCCGAGGAGTCCCGAGGGTCTGAGACTGCTTCTTACCTTCACAACCATATTAAGGAAACGGTTTTCGCTTTGGAAACCCCAGGGTTCCGTTTCATAGACAGATGAGCATTCAATCACTTTTCCTATCACCTCACCAATCCTGTCAACAGCCATCGAAAGATTCTTCTCCCTGTCGCCAAGATTGGTCCCCAGTCCAAGAAATATTATCTTTTCCATTGCGGCCGGTTAAAATTACCAAAATTTATTATCAGGTACACTAAAAAATGTTTTCTCCCTTCAACTCCTCTTACCCCCAAACCCCCCAGGGGGGGCTTGAAATCCTCTTCATCGTTGGATTTACTTTTCTTGAATACTATAAAACATTCAATGTCTGATTCTTAAAGCCCCCCTTGGGGGGTGGGGGGTAAAACCCGGCAGAAGAGTGTCATGTCCATAGATTCGTTTCAGCATGTAATCCAAATTTAAGAATTATGCATGGCATTAAGGCAATCCGGAATTGATTTTTTATACCTTTGAAACTCATTTTATTAAAGTGCAATTAAGATGAAAACATTTCTGAAATATGTCCTTGCAACTATCACAGGGATAATAATCGTGTCGATCCTCTTCATGGTGATCCTGCTCGCCAGCTTTAGTGCAATGATGGTCTCAGGCGATAAACCTGCATCCGTTGCCGAAAATTCCGTACTGGTGCTGAAAGCCGGGATTTCCATCCCCGACAAGGGGAGCAAATCGCCCTATGCCGGCTTCGATCTGATCAACATGACTATAACGCCTGCCCCCGGACTGAATGAGATTCTTCATAATCTGAAAAAGGCGGCCACGGATGATAAAATCAAGGGGGTGCTTATCGAGAACGGGATGGTGCCTTCAGGATGGGCCACTACCGAAGAACTAAGGGAAGGCCTTAAGAAATTCAGGGAAAGCGGGAAGTTTGTGATCGCATGGTCTGATTACGTCCTGATGCAGGAAGGCTATTATCTTTCGACGGCAGCTGATAAAATCTACATCAACCCGTCATCAACCGTCGATTTCAAGGGACTCAGCGGAGAGGTTCTCTTCTACAAGAATGCCCTTGAGAAACTTGGGGTGGAAGTGCAGGTCATCCGTCACGGTAAATTCAAGGGAGCAGTCGAGCCCTATATCCTCGATGAACTGAGCAAGGAGAACAGGGAACAGATAAGCACCTATATAGGATCAATATGGTCGCATGTTCTGGCAGACATATCCTCCGCAAGAGGCATATCTGTCGAGAACCTGAACAGCATTGCGGACAACCTGACAGGCTATGTAGCCCCAGGAGCTCTCGCTTCAGGCCTGATCGACGGCCTGCTTTATCACGACCAGCTTATCGACACGCTCAAGATCCGATCGGGACTGACAACCGATGACAAGATCACCATGGTGCCGATGCACAAGTACACCAGGGTGCCGGAATCCAAAAAAACTGCCTACTCCAGAAAAAAGATCTCTGTTGTATATGCATCGGGATCAATAGTTAATGGCAGGGGGGGTGAAACCAGTATCGGGGGAGACTCCTTCAGGGATGTGATAAGAAAGGAAAGAAAAGACACGACCGTAAAAGCTATAGTACTCAGGGTGAACTCTCGCGGTGGAAGCGCCATTGCTTCCGATATGATATGGCGGGAGCTTGAACTTGCTGCCAAAGATAAACCGGTGGTGATCTCCATGGGCAACTATGCAGCTTCGGGAGGCTATTTCATTTCAGCCCCCGGAACTAAGATATTCGCCAGCCCGACAACCATAACAGGATCGATCGGTGTCTTCGGACTGGTACCAAACGCCGGAAAACTTATGGAAAAGAAACTGGGTATCTCCTTCGAGACAGTGGAAACAAATGCCAATTCTGACTTCCCCTCGGTGTACAGACCCATGAACACGGTGGAGAAAGAGGCAATGCAGAGAACCATTGAAAACACCTATTCCGATTTTGTCAATAAGGTATCATCCGGAAGAAAAATGACTTTCAACGCAGTCGACAGCATAGCACAGGGACGCGTCTGGAGCGGTTCCGACGCTATGAAGCTGGGGTTGGCAGACGGGTTGGGAGGACTGACCGCCTCTGTTGAAGAGGCTGCAAAGCTGGCAGGACTGGAAACTTACTCACTAAGGGAACTACCTGTCTCAGAAGATCCCTTCGCCAGAATAATCTCACAGCTGGGAGCTGAAATTAAAATGAGGATCCTTAAAAACGAACTCGGCGAGTTTGAAAGGATCTTTGATGAGCTCAAAGAAATACGTGACCTCTCGGGAATACAAACCCGGTTACCTTACTTCATTGAGATTCACTGATTAATGGAACCAGTCAGGAATCCTCTTTTGTGGCCGTTCTCCATCCTGTTCCGGCTTGTAACAGCGATCCGTAACATCCTGTTCGACAAAGGCTTTATTTCGTCAGAGGAGTTCGGGGTACCGGTTATCTGCATCGGTAACATCACTGTGGGAGGAACCGGGAAAACTCCCCATGCCGAATATATTATCTCATTGCTCCGGAAGGAATTCAGGGTGGCGCTTCTCAGCAGGGGCTATATGAGAAAATCAACCGGCTTCAGATATGTCACCCCTTCATCCTCAACAGCCGATTCCGGAGACGAACCTCTCCAGATATCCCGCAAATTCCCCGAAATTGTGGTCGCCGTCGACAGTGACCGCACCAATGGAATAAAAACCATCTTAACGGAACATCCCGAAACGGATGTGATCATTCTCGACGACGGATTCCAGCATAGAAAAGTCCGGCCGGGTCTTTCCATCCTCCTTACAGACTACTCCCGCCTTGATGACAAGGGACAAACTGCTGCCTTACGGGAGGCTCAGGGAATCGCCCTCACAGAGGATAAGAGCCGGGTGTGATTGTCGTCACCAAAACACCTGAGAACATATCGGATTCTGAAAAGAAAGCGATTTCAAAGGAACTGTCTGACAGGAGAAAAACAGAAGGTTCTTTTCTCAGCCATCGACTACTACGGCCTGCAGCCTGTTTTTGAGAATGCAGATCCGGTGAGCCTGACCTCCGGGGGACAGGACAGGACCGAACGGGCTGCCATAGTTGTTACAGGTATTGCATCACCTGGTCCGCTGATAAACCACCTGGGGAAATATTTTGCAGAGATCAGGCATCTGCGCTTCCCCGATCATCACTACTTCACGGGGGGGGATATTGAAAGTATCAGGATGACCTTTGAAGGCATGTCGCTTACCGAAAAGATTATAATCACCACCGAAAAAGACGCGGTCAGATTCAGGGAATTTTCTAATATTGCCGGTTCATTGAAAAAAAATCTGTACTTCATTCCAACCGGAGTCAGATTTTTGAATGATGATAAACACGAATTTGATAAACTGATACTCGATTATGCTCGAAAAAATAAATGAAACTGTCGCTTTTCTCCGGCAGAAAGGGATAACCTCACCGGAAGCCGGAGTGATACTCGGGACAGGGCTTGGCGGACTCACCGCACACATAACAGGCACCATTGAAATCGATTATAAGGATATCCCTCATTTCCCGGTATCGACCGTCGAAGGTCATGCCGGACGGCTTATCTACGGTGATTTCGGGGGAAAGAAAATAGTTGCCATGAAAGGCAGATTCCACTTTTACGAAGGATATCAGCCCGAACAGATTGCTTTTCCCATCAGGGTTATGAAACACCTGGGAATCAAATACCTCTTCCTGTCTAATGCCGCAGGAGGTGTGAACCCCGAATTCCATATCGGCGACATAATGATAATCAGGGATCATATTAATCTGATCCCCAATCCCCTGATAGGCAGAAACGACAGCAGGATTGGCGCCCGCTTCCCCGATATGAGCCAGCCTTACGACAAGAAACTTATCGATATGGCGGTCAGTATTGCCGACAGGAACAACATTCCGGTCAGAAAGGGAGTCTACCTCGGGACAACAGGACCCACATTCGAAACACCGGCAGAATACAAATTCTTCCGTATTATAGGTGCCGATTCTGTTGGCATGTCAACAGTAACTGAGGTCATCGCCGCAAGGCACATGAATCTTCCCGTCTTCGGAGTAAGCATCATCACCGACCTTGGAGTGGAGGGAAAAATCGAATACGTCACCCACGCTATGGTCCAGCGTGAAGCTGAAAAAGCCGAAATACTGATGACAACGATAATGACGGAACTGATTTCAATGCTGTAAGAAGAAGGGTACGCGGTACGCGGTATGCGGTATGCGGCGTTTAAGACTTGCACGACCTGCACGACTTGCATGACTTGCACGACCTGCACGACACTTCTTCGCTAACACCTTCGCTAAAGCTACGGTGTTCAAAGAAAGCTACGAAGTGCAAAGCCTGCACGACTTCTTCATCTTATCACCGTACAAACCTTCTTCCACCTCCCGGTTTTGCCTGTTTCATCAAATGAGGTTATCAGAAAAATATAGATGCCGGTGTCAAGAAGACGACCGTCGGCACCGGTGCCGTCCCAGATCACTGAAGCACCCGGACCTGCAAGCAGGTTGTCGGCGAGCCTCCTGACAAAGCGGCCGGCTTCGTCAAAAATAGTCACCGAGACCACACTCTCTCTATCCCCCGGGTTCAGGTCAATTACAAGCAGATCTTCGTTGCCGTCATTGTCGGGCGTAATAAGCGATGATGAAAAAATTACTGGTTCGCCGTTGCCAGGATCCTCCGCCGCTACAGAATTGGGAGCCCCCGGCGTTCCCCATCCTGAAGATTCGGAAGCAGAATGCCACTGCGATTTGTCGGTTGATGCCGCACATGGATTAACCTTTTCGAGAGAGATCCCATCATTCCCGCTCAGAAGAGGGAAATGCATTTCTTCATCATAAATCACTTCATCTATTCTTTCCAGCGAGCGGTTGAAGAGAATAAGATGACCTTCTCCATCGGGCATCGACGGAAGTGATGAAACCTCAAGAATATTCTCAGGTACCGACGAAGAAAATCTGTCTTCGAGAATGTCTTTTGAGCATGTTATAACAATGTTATAACGTGGCAGGAGGCAGTGATTTTCTGCGGACGCGGGAACGACCGACGATGTATCGCCGGTTTCGTCCCTTACTGAAACCAGGAAGAGATCACATGTGTTAATTATCTTTTCGGAACAGTTGTAAAACTCAATAAAATCAGGATCTCCCGGCAACGGATTAAAAAGAAGTTCATTGAAAAGGACATCACCGGTCCGGCACTGTTCGGGAAGTCCAAACCTGAATTCGGCCTCCGACATTCTGTTACCTGCAAAGTCGGTTACGTCACTTCCAGCCGTGAGAGTGTACACCTTCCTGAACTCAAGCGGTTCCTCAGGTATGACGGTGAAGCTTCTGAACAGAGGATCCTCATTTACGATAGTGCTGATGTTTACACCATCAATAGAAATACTTCCGCTCTTATCACGAAAATCCGGAATGCTTTCGGAAAACCGTAAAGTGATCGTCACACTGTCGGCCGGAAAGACACTCTCTATACCGTAAAAGCCAGGGTCGGGGTTGTTCCCCTCAACCGAATTCCTGGTGCCGGGCGTCCCTCCGTCAGGTGAAACTGATGCCTTCCAGTTATCTTTTTCATGGAACGGGTAAGCGGGATCAACCATCTCCAGCGACCATCCTCCTCCAGATTTCAGTACATCCCCGTACCAGTCCGAAGAGTATTTAATGCCGTGAATGAGGTTCAGGTAAGCATCCATGATCAGAATTGTCTTTCCTTCATTAGTAAGTGCCGGAAAAGATTTCAATCCTGCCGTATTGCCGTAACGCGCAAACAATGCCGTGTCCTGAGCCTGGCAGACGATCAGCCAGCCTCCCGGCACGATGCTGACCTCAGGGAACAAGCTGTTTGAGTTGCCGTCCGAAAGCCGCCAGCCTTTCAGACTTACAGTGTCGCCGCTGCGGTTATGCAATTCGAGGTATTCCTTAACCGGAAGCGCCACGGCCGGAGTCGGATCGGCCATGATCTCGGTGATAACAACATCCCCGGTCGAAACGAGGGCATCGCGGTTCGGTGAACCGGGATAATCAATAACCTGACCGGATACCTGTAATGGTATCGCAACAGTCAGTAAAATAACTTTATTCATGCAGCGAGACGAATTGAAAAAAGAGTTATTTTTGACCGCTTTTTACAGTAATAAAATTAGTAATTTATTTAATCCGGACAAAAAAGAAAATGAAGACAGCAGTTGTCGGAGCCACCGGTATGGTAGGCAGAACTATGATCAGAGTCCTTGAGGAAAGGAACTTCCCCGTAACAGAGTTATTACCCGCCGCTTCGGAACGTTCGGTGGGAAAAGAAATCACTTTCAAAGGTAAAGCTGTTAAGGTTGTCAGTGTTCAGGAGGCAATTGATTCCAAACCGGCTTTTGCCATATTTTCGGCCGGAGCCGCTGCATCAAAGGAATGGGCACCCCTGTTTGCTGCAAACGGGACGGTTGTGATTGACAACTCATCAGCCTGGAGAATGGACCCAAGCGTTCCGCTTGTTGTACCCGAGATCAACAGCCACTCTATAAAAAAAGGCGACAGGATCATAGCTAATCCAAACTGTTCAACCATCCAGATGGTGATGGCGCTGGCTCCCCTGCATAAGAAATACCGGATAAAACGGCTTGTTGTCGCGACTTACCAGTCGGTCACCGGCACCGGGGTGAAAGCCGTCGCCCAGATGGAAAACGAAAGGGCCGGCATAAAGGGTGAGATGGCTTATCCCCACCCCATCGACCTTAACTGCTTTCCTCACGGCGGAAGCTTTCAGGCTGACGGCTATACCACCGAGGAACAGAAGCTGGTAGATGAAACCCGCAAGATACTTGACGACCAGTCGATTATGGTAACAGCCACCGTCGTAAGAATTCCGGTTGTGGGCGGACACTCCGAAGCAGTGAATATCGAGTTTGAAAATGAATATGATATCGACGAGGCAAGGAACCTGATCAGCAGCTTCCCCGGTGTGGTCGTATTTGACAATCCGGCTTTGAATGAATATCCGATGCCGCTGATTGCCCACAACAGGGACGAAGTTTTCGTAGGCAGGATAAGAAGGGATCTTTCGAAGGAGAAATGCCTCAACCTGTGGGTCGTTTCGGACAACATCCGCAAAGGCGCAGCAACCAACGCTGTTCAGATAGCGGAATTTATGGCAGCAAACGGGCTGTACTAACCGCAATCGATTAGATAATTTACCTTAGGGTCTGCTCCACCTGGCAGGCCCTATTTTTCAAACAGCTTATCGTTATAGGGGTACCTCTTGATGTGAATGCTTTTCACTTCCTCGTACAGCAGGCTCTGTAATTCAGGAATATTTTCCTTTGTTTTTGCCGAAATGAAAATGGTCTTGTGATTCCTGTCGGCAGCCATCCATGTGTTTTTAAGGTCTGCAAGGGAATAATTCTCCCTGGTGGCAGGCGTGAGGTCGTCCTCGTCCTTTGCCGTATAGGAAAAGGAATCGATCTTGTTGAAAACAAGAATAAGGGGCTTGCCGGCTGAATCCAGATCCCTGAGGGTTTCATCAACAACCCTTATCTGCTCCTCAAATCCAGGGTGGGAAATATCAACAATATGAAGCAATAGATCCGATTCCCTCACCTCATCAAGGGTCGATTTGAACGACTCAACCAGATGATGGGGAAGCTTCCGTATAAATCCGACAGTATCTGAAAGCAGGAAAGGAAGGTTACCGATCACCACTTTCCTCACTGTGGTATCGAGGGTTGCAAACAACTTGTTCTCGGCAAAGACTTCCGATTTGCTGAGCAGGTTCATGAGTGTCGATTTGCCTGCGTTGGTATAACCGACCAGCGCCACCCTGACCATTTTTCCACGGTTCTTCCGCTGGGTGGCCATCTGAATATCAATCTTCTTGAGCTGTGTTTTCAGAAGCGCTATCTTGTCCCTGATAATACGCCGGTCGGTCTCGATTTCCGTTTCGCCCGGTCCACGTAATCCGATCCCCCCGCGCTGCCTCTCAAGATGGGTCCACATCCCTGTCAGTCTCGGAAGGAGATACTGGTACTGAGCCAGTTCAACCTGGGTCCGGGCATGTGAGGTTCTGGCACGGCTTGCAAAAATATCGAGTATCAGGTTAGTCCTGTCAAGGACACGGCAGCCCAGTTCATTTTCTATGTTCCTTATCTGACTTGCTGAAAGCTCATCATCAAAAATGGCTATGTTGATGCTGTTTTCAGATACAAATGATTTTATCTCAGCTATCTTTCCGGAACCGACAAAAGTCCTGGGATCAGGAATCTGAAGCTTTTGAAGGAATCTTTTAACGGGATCGGCGCCGGCAGTCTCGGCCAGGAAAGATAATTCATCCAGGTATTCCCCGGCCTGATCCTCACCCTGTCCGGGATAAATCAATCCTATTAGTATTGCCCTTTCGCTCTTTCTGCCCGTTTCGATCATTCACCTTCTCAATCAGGGCGCAAATTTAGTTAATAAATCGCTTGTTGCTCTGAAGGGCACCATTTATAGCCTGCTTTAATGCATCGGAACAGCGGAAAATCATTTCCATATCGGACGGGAAGGGCACGGGCTTCGTTTTTGTCTTCTCTATCTGCACCTGACTCAGGGCCTGAAGGTCACCAAGAGCTCTTGCCGATATCCATTCAAAACCCGACTGTGCGCCAAGGGGATCTTTCTTCAGGACTTTCTCAGGATCGGACTGGATGATTTCAACATCGCCTGCTATACGGCATTCTTTCGATTGAATAGTCTCAATAAGGGCGCATTGAAGGGTTTTAAACTTTACCGACTTGATGTCGTTGCCCAGTGAATCTTTCATCACATTTCCCCGGGTATCGAGCTTGTATGAAAACCCATCCTCGACATCCTTCTTCACAACCGTGTCCTTCTGCATGGTCTGGTCGGGACTGACGATTATGTTCCTCAGGTTGACATTTACATAGTAGTCAAATCTTGTATTCTGCCCAAAGTCCTGCGTATGGTATTCAACCCATTCACTGTTGAGACGGGGCAGGTCAAGTGAAAGAAGATCTTCTTCAAATTCCTGGTCAAAGCGTATTATCGACCTGTTATTGAGGGTTATCAGCACCCTGCTCATTCCAAGGTATCTGGCATCATCGATCTTGTTGTCGATACCCTCATAGTTTCCGACATATTCCTTTGCTCTGACAAATTCGTAGTAAGCCTGACGGTAATTCTCCTTCAGGTTGCTACCCATAAGCTCGTTGCCGTGAGCGAAATAATAATCTGCCGATTTGCGTTTAGCGGCTACCATCTCGGGCATGTAATCGACGTATGGGTAATCGATTGTTTTGCCGTTGAGTTCGAGAGGAAGGACTGTCCTGACGTAAGCCTGTCTGTCGCTCATCGCCTTGTTAATCTGGTAAATCTCATCCCAGTTTTCGGGCCGGTCTTCCATCTTCAGGTACCTGATCCGCTCATTATCCTGTTCATTCAGGATCTTGTACGACCTGTCGAGGATGGCTATCTGCTTTGAATCATCCCTGTCGCGGCGAAGTTGCTTCACGGCCTTGTCGAGGGCCATGGGGTAGTTCCCCTTCTCGAGCTGCTTTTTGGATGAGCCGCAGGATGAGAGGATGAAGAAAAAGATGATTGAAAATGCTGCAATCTGCTTCATAAGAGTATATTTCAGGGTTTGTCAGGGCATCTGCCCCTAATAATCACAGTAATAACTCCAAAATTTGCCTGATATTATTTTTCAGTATTGAAATGTGAGTGGTATCTGGAATCTTACTCTCACCGGCTGGCCCCTCTGCAGTCCGGGAGACCATTTCGGTGAAGCAGATATTGCCCTAACGGCTTCTTCATTGAGAAGCGGGTTAACCCCTTTGATAACCGTTACATTGCTGACCGATCCATCCTTCTCAACGATGAATGTAAGGAAAACCGTTCCGCGGATTTTGGCCGAAATTGCTTCTTCGGGATATCTTGTCCGTTTGCCGACCCAGTTTCTGAATACGGTAAGGTCACCGCCCCTGAACGTAGGCATGGTTTCAACTATGAAAAGAGGTTCCTCATCTCCGTAACCCTCTCCTCCTGACATTAGTTCATCCCCGAAGCCCGAACCCGTTGCTTCAATTCCTTCGCCTTCAGTAGCTGCCAGGAGTTCGTCGGTCGACAGGGTGGCCAGCTCCACCGGCACAATCGAATCGACCACCACGGGTGGAACATACTCGACTGTTTCCTGGATCTTCTGAGCCATTGACGCGGAGGGAGGCGGTGGCGGAACATAAAAATCCTCGGGCGGAGGCTGAAGGCTCTCGATCGTAACCTGATAGTATCCCGTGCCGCCCATTACCACCTTATCACCCGAAGGCCGCGAAATGAAGGGGATCAGCACGGCAATAACAGCTGCAATGACTGATGTTATCAGTCCTGCCAGAACAGCACGGTTATATCTCTTGCGGAGCTGGTAGGCCCCGTAATCTCTGTTCCGGTGCTCGAAGACAAGATCGTCAAAATCAGATATTACATACTGCTGATCAACCTTGCCGCCAGGCTGTTCGTTGTTACTACCTCTGAGGTTCACTTTTTTATGTTAACAAAGTTCCTTTTACCATAACCGGATGTCAACAATCATTCCGTTTTTTGAATCAGACCGGTAAGATGGCCTGACTTCAATAAAAATTGCGGCAAAATTACCAATTACCGGCGTTTCTGCAAAGTAATTAATTTGTCGGCTTGCCAGATGTTTTTTTATTCTTAATAATTTCTTAAATTTGCCATGTTTTTACCGGGGGTTTAGCTCAGTTGGCTAGAGCGTTTGACTGGCAGTCAAAAGGTCAGGAGTTCGATTCTCCTAATCTCCACCTTCGCCCTCCGAAGCCTTGGCGTAGGAGGGCTTCGCTATCTAAAGCCTTGGCGTAGGAGGGCTTCTGCGGGCTTGAACCTTCGTTAAAACTATGGTTCACAAAGTCGGTGGACCCAGTCCACCGGGTTTTTGTCTCGCTGAAAGTTACATTATGTGGTATGTTTACATATTAAGATGTGCCGATGGTACATTTTATACAGGTTGTACAACGGATGTTGTCAGAAGGCTTAATGAACATCATTAACATAAGATTTTCTATACGGGAAGCAGATGTCCGGTTACTTAGCTGGCTTATACCGCTTTTAGCGATAAATAGAAAGCATTTGAATTTGAGAATTACCTTAAAACCGGTTCTGATATTTCATTTTAGAAACAGGCATCTGATCTGAACCACCTTCCTCCGGAGTTCTGACAAATTAATAATCTGAAGTTTTCGTTGACAACCATAGCTACAGTGAAAGGGGATAAGATTCACGCAATCCATATCCCACGCCACGTCCATAACAAAAATGACAAAGGAGACGGATGGATTCCCAGACAATTGCATAAATCAAACAATGAAGAATATTTCGGGATATTAAGATGTTACTTTCAGAAAAAAAAGTCGTCTTTACTTCAGAATTAAAATTATTAAATCATGATTCAAAACTTCTTCCGTATCGCCTTCCGGAATATTTCCAGACATAAGGGTTTTACTTTTATTAATGTAACAGGACTGGCAATAGGGCTGGCAGCTTCATTATTGATACTCTTATGGGTTCAGGATGAATTAAGTTATGATAAATTTAACCTGAATGCTAAAAACATTTATCGGGTCGAAGAAGACCAGTTTTATTCAGGTGAACGTTATCACGTTACTGTCACTCCTCATCCGAGCGGACCGGTATGGAAGGAGAAAATTCCCGAAATAAAAGAACAGACCCGAATAAACAGGCTTGCCAGGCTTTTATTCAGACAGGAAGATAAAGTATTTTTTGAGTCCTCGATAGTTGCAGCCGACTCAGGCCTCCTGAAGATGTTTACATTACCGATGTTAATGGGCGATCCGGAAACTGCGTTGAATTCTCCCCATTCCATTGTCCTGACCGAAAAACTGGCAGTAAAATATTTCGGGAAAACGAACCCTGTCGGCAAAACACTTACACTGGAAAACAAGTACCAGTTCATGGTAACTGGTGTTTTGAAAGATCTTCCCAAAAATTCCGTGTTTACTTTTGAAGGGATATTACCTTATTCATTTTTAAAGGAAATCGGTGCCATCAATAATTCATGGGGTTCTAATTCAATACTTACCTTTGTTCATCTCGAAAATGGAGCAGACATTAAAGCCGTTAACCAGAAACTTACAGATATAGTTCTTGAGAATCACCCGCAAACAACTACCAAATTTCTTCTTTTCCCCTTATTAGACATTCATTTACATTCCCAATTCGGTTTTGGAACTAACAATGGCCCTGTAACTTCGGTTTATATTTTTACCTTAATCGCAATTTTTGTACTTCTCATAGCATGTATAAACTTTATTAATCTTTCAACCGCAAAAGGCTCAACCAGGGGGAAGGAGATAGGAATCAAAAAGGTAGCCGGTGCTGATCAGATGACAATGATAATTCAGTTTATGCTTGAGTCATTGTTACTGGTCGTAATGTCACTGGTTTTAGCTATAATACTGGTAGGATTATTCCTTGGTGTTTTCAATAATATTTCCGGTAAGCATTTCAATCTGACTGATCTTTTACAGGTAAAGTTTATTATCAGTTTTATCATTGTCGGACTTCTGGCCGGGTTTATTTCAGGTATTTATCCTGCTCTTTATCTTGCATCATTTAAGCCAGTGAAGGTTTTAAAGGGTGAAGTTGTTTCCGGACATGGCAGCAGACGACTCAGACAGATCCTGGTTGTTATACAATTCTCCCTTTCTATACTGATTGCAATATCAGCCAGTTTCATGTACCTGCAGTTAAAATTCCTGCAGGAAAAGGATCTGGGTTTTGATAAAGAAAATCTGATCTGCATTCCGATGGCGGATAACATGAAGGTGAAGTACTATTCGCTTAAACGAGAACTTCAGAAAGAGCCATTGATCCTGGGAGTCACAGCTTCCAGCAGTAATCCCGTTATGATGGGGAGTAATTCGGATGGGGCCAGCTGGGACGGCAAGGATCCGGAAAAACATGTACTCATCGGGATTAATGCCATCGATTATGATTATTTAAAAACAATGAAGATGGAACTCGTATCAGGCCGTGATTTCTCTGAAGATTATACTTCCGATATTGCAAGGGACACAACCGGTAATTTTCTGGTAAATGAAGAGGTGGTTAAAATCATGCAGACCGGTGACCCGGCCGGCAGGAATTTCAGATTTATGGGTATTAGTGGAACTATAGCAGGAGTTTTGAAAAATTTCCATTTTAAGGGAGCAGATCAGGTAATCGAACCAATGGCTTTTGCCCTGACCGACACCAGCTTTTTAAATGTTATCTTAATCAGGTTAACGCCCGGTAATGTCCCTGAATCCCTGAAAGCAGTTGAAAAAACCTGGAAAGAGGTAATTCCGGAATACCCTCTCCAGTATACTTTCGTTGATCAGGATTACGAAGGTCTGTTCAAAGCCCAGATGCGTCTGACCGGCCTGTTAAAGTATTTTACCATTCTGGCTGTGATAGTCGCATGTCTCGGACTCTATGGATTATCATCATATTCTGCGGAACGACGGACAAATGAAGTCGGGATCAGGAAAGTCATGGGAGCAGGCGCTTTCAAAGTCATGTATACTTTGTCAAAAGAGTTCCTTGTGCTGGTTCTTATTTCGATAGTCATAGCGATACCGGTGGGTTGGATTATTGTTGGCAAACTGCTTAAGCAATTTGCCAACAGAATAGATATGAGTATTCCGGTTTTTGTCGGAATAGCCGCAGGAGCTATTGTAGTTGCCTTGTTAACAGTCAGTTTTCAGGCATATAAGGCAGCCGGTATTAATCCGGCAGAAGCTCTTAAAGTTGAATGAAGTACTTGTATTACAGTTTGCCTGTTAACCCCGGATAACCAATGCACACTTACCCGGACCTAACGTCACGCGACAGATAAAAGACCATCCGGCAGATATCTGCCAGTTTCTGTTATTATATTAACAGTACTGCACTTTACCGGGAATCTCCCCCCGGCATAAGATATATACTTGTGCTGACAGAGAAATATTCTGAATATTTTTAAAACACTTAGTCGCGCGGTCCCGAAAGCTTTCGGGATTAAATCGGAAATGATAATGGTAACTATGAAATTATTCGCTTTATTCTGTTCGATGTGTCCGGGATTAGGAATATTTTTCTTTAGCATCAGAATAGCTTAACTTTACACATAAGCTCACTTTCTTACATCCGATGGCTGGTAGAAAATATAAAATATACCTTCTGGTTGTTTTTCTCGTACTGTTCTCGATTTCGTGTATAAATCCGGTTTATCCGACAGAGATGTTTCTTCAGCATTCAATTACTCTGGTAATGTTTGCTTGTCTTATTATAGTGATAATAAAAAATTCTTTGTCCGACAGATCGTTTACAATTATTGTATTATTCCTGCTCCTGCATGTAATAGGTGCCCGGTGGATCTATTCCAATGTTCCGTACAAAGAATGGTTCAGTTTTATTATGGGTGAATTATCCCCGGCTTTAAACACTTCAGGTCGGAATCACTATGACAGGTTTGTTCACTTGATGTTCGGCCTGATGTTATTTTACCCGATCCGGGAAGCATGTGAGAAATGGGCAGGCTGCCCGTCCAGGTTATCGGGCATTTTTGCTTTCCTTATAATTTCATGTTGCAGTCTTTTCTATGAAGTTTTTGAATGGGGGCTTACCCTGGTGCTTTCACCACAAGATGCGGAGGATTATAACGGTCAACAAGGGGATATGTGGGATGCACAGAAAGACATGGCTCTGGCATTTACAGGAGCAATTATTAATTTGATTGCCTCGACATGTTTGCAAATGGTCATCCGTTCAAAAATAAAACTAAAATCGATCCTTTGGTAAAAACTGAATATAACTGGCATTAGAATTGAAAATTACTAACGCCTGAGTATCAGTAACCCTCCGTGATTATTTCCTGTATGTTCCCCGTGAACTATACCCCGATATCCCACCTCCTGAAATAAAGCGCCTGCCTTACAACCGGCAGAGTCTTGAATTCAATTTCCTCCATCTGCGCCTGACTCAATGGCGTGAACTCCGAAGCTATTTTCACATTTTCCTCGAGCTGTTCAATATTGTCTACTCCAATGATCGTAGTGCTCACGGGCAGACTCATGTTATATGTGAGAGCTTCCTTAATATTGATGGTCCCGGGTATCGGCGTCCTCAGTCGTGCATCAGTCTGCTGATCGAGCGGCGGAGGCGTCCAGGTTGAAAGAATCCGGCTGCGTGTAGTGACTTTCATCCCAATTATCGCCATTCCCTTATTCTGAGCCTCAGGCAACAGGTAGTTCTTAAAACTCAGATAATGCACATCAGCAGCATTCATGGCAATAAGGATTGCATCGAAAGGATAACGCCTTATTGCCTCGAGAAGAACCAGAGGCTCGAAATGACCTGTTATCCCGAGATTCCTTACCACACCTTCGGCTTTGGCTTTTTCAAGGGCTTTAATCGCCCCGTCGGCAGCAAAAATCTGGTCAACCTGGTCCTGACGCTGAACATTGTGAAGCTGCCACAGGTCGAGATGGTCGGTCTGAAGGTTTTTCAGACTCTCCTCCAGCAGTCGCATGGATCCGTCATAGGTGCGGTCGTGGGTTTTTGTGGAAAGCCAGACCTCGTCCCGTCTTGTCTTCATCACCCTTCCGATATTCAACTGACTGACACCCTGTCCGTACGAGGCTGCCGTATCGATATAGTTGATCCCCAGGTCAATGGCCCGGTTGATGATCTTCTCCGACTCGTCTTCCTTCCCCTTGATCTCGAGGGTGGCCTGGCCGCCCAGACTGAAGATCCCCACCTTGTAGCCTGTCCGGCCGAACGACCTTGTCGGCATTGCACTGAAAGTAACCGGATTAAACGGGTCTTCATTGTTCTTCTTCAGAGGGAGTAACTTCTCGCTTCCCTTTGCATCGAATGTCTTTCCCACCGTTACAACGGCTGCGGCTGCAACTCCGTTCCCTAAAAATGTCCTTCGGTTGATCTTCTTCATGACTGCATTTTTTTTTAAGTGGTTTTCAATGAGTTCTCTCTTTCCAAATATACAGAATACTGAAGGATGGACATACTTGTTTGAAGAGTTTCGGATTATGATAAAAATCACCTCGTATCCACCCTGCTCAAGGTATTTGAAATCTAATACAGGAAAACAATTGCATCGTTCAATATTTCCTGACTTGTGACGTCTCGTTAAATTAGTGCGGTTGTATTTTATAACACACTGAATATGTGTAGTAAAAAAATCTTAAAGTTGGTTTTTACCGCACTAACGCATATTTTTGTTCTGAGCGTTGAAAGAGGCCTGTCCACTTGAGAATAAGTTCAGAAGATTTTGGCGCCAATCAGGTATTTAGTGTATCTTTAACAGGCTGATATATAATCTCGTAACTTTCCCCTCCTTCCCAAGGAGGGGTGGCCCGGGCAGTGGTTTTGTACTGGCCGGAATTTGATCCCGGGCCGGGGTGGTTAACTCCTTGCCAAGGAGGGGTGGCCCGGGCAGTAGTTTTGTACGGGCCGGAATTCTATCCCGGGCCGGGGTGGTTGAGGACATCATGGTGATTTATCCAGATGAATCAAATGCCAAAAGGTATTTCCTCGGTCAATATTTGGAACCGTTCATGGGAGACTAAGAACAGGCATGAACGAGACTATAAGAATCAGGATATTAGAGATAAGGAATCATTTAGGTGGATCAGTAGTGCCCAAGGGACAAAGTATTACTCGACAAGGCTACCGGCCTTACAGTACTACGAGACAGGGAATCAGACATTTATGAAGAATTTATATCAGAACCTGAAGACAGAACTCATTTATTGGTACGATCAAGTTATGACAGAAAGCTATTTGAAGAAGAGGAAAATCTATTTGAAAAATTAAACTACTCTCCATGCAAGAACTACCTATGAATTGGCTGTGCTTGCCGGAAGTAAGAGGACGAAACGATCAGCAAAAACGTCTCTGAGGTATCAAAAAATACAGTAGCCCATCCAATAAATAGGTTAAAAGGGAACAAACCGGATTATGTTGAATTATGGGCTATTGAAGCCAGAGAACTTCCTGAAAGTGTTCCAGAGAATGAGGATCCGATTCTTTGGAGACTGCTGACAACTCATGAAATTAAGGTTATTACTGATGCTCTCACGTATGTAGAATGGTATAGTCTTCGATGGTTAATAGAGGAATTGTTCCACATAATAAAAAGTAAAGGATTTTGTATCGAATCAGCACAACTTGAGAAAGGAGCAGGCCTAAAAAAATTATGTGTATTAGCTTTGCAGGCTGGTCTGATAATCATGACCTTAAAACTATCCCTTAAGAACAATCAGAAAATCAAGGCTACTCTCCTGTTTTCCATTGAAGAATTACTATTCCTTGAACTGTATATGAAGGAACTTGAAGGCAAAACAGAGAAGCTTAAAAATCCCTATAAAAAAGATACTGTACAATGGGCTGCATGGGCAATAGCAAGGTTAGGTGGATGGAGCGGTTATGAATCCCAAGGGCCCCCAGGATATATTACTTTGAAGAATGGTCTGGACAGGTTTAATGATAAGGTTGAAAGCTTTGTTATGGTTATGAAATATGTCAACAAAAAAGATGTGTATAAAGATTAGCTTGGGAAGGAGGGGAAAGTTATGGTATTAAGTATCTGCATATTAGACACCATATTGTGATTAAAATGATTTAAACATGATGAAATGTTTATGAATCGGCGATATTGGCTTACAGGAATACAATCAGTTTCGCCATTCCTGCCGTCATCACTGACTCGATCAGGTTGGTATAAAATGAGCCTGAATACATACCTGACGCACTAATTGTCACACGTCAGGACCTCGTATCCACCCTGCTCAAGGTATTTGAAATCTAATACAGGAAAACAATTGCATCATTCAATATTTTACATTGCGTCGGGACAGAAACCAGCTTGTGAGGTTCAGCTGAAAGAGTCGTAAAGGAAAATAGCATGTTATAACATTGTTATAACATTGTATGAATGCTTATTTTACTGGTAATAGTCCACCTTGCAGTCTCTACAATTCAATCCTTATCTAACTGATAATTTGAGTATTGAGATAACGGCAGATGCTGACAGAAAAATCTGAAAGGATTTCAAATTATGTTGACAAAGTGCAACTGAACACAGACCTTACTGTCAATGATAGTGAGAAAGGCAATTCTATTAATGAATATCCATTATATTTTTAATCTGATCATGAAGTTCCGGGATCTTGTTCTTAATAACATCCCAGACTATTGAATAATTCACACCCATGTAATCATGAATCAACCTGTCTCTCATTCCTGACATATTTTTCCAGTTGACAGATTTATATTTGATCTTGAAATCAACGGGGATTTTTCTTGAAGCCTCACCAATTATTTCCAGGCTTCTTACAACCGCCCTCTTTAATGTTTCATCCTGAAGGAATTTATCTTTTGATAAATCAGTTCCTGCAACTGAAATGATATAGGAACACTCATCAATAATATGTTTCAGATACTCAACAGGCTCTTTAGACATAAAGAACTTCATTTAAAATTTTCGGACCAATGTATGGACTTAGACCATTTTTTGTTACAATATCTACTCGTCTGTTTTTAAAAAGTCTCTCAATCAAGTCGTATACAGCCATGTAATTATCGAAATTTTCCTTATCCGTATCAAAATCTATCAAAATATCAATGTCGCTTTTATCATTTTGCTCATCACGGGCGCAGGAACCAAAAAGCCCTATATTCCGGATTCCAAGCCTGGAAAATTCAGCCTTGTGTTTCTTAATTACAGATAATATATACTCACGTGATGTCATTCATCAATTTTGATCCAAATATACTAATATTTAAGAAATTGTGGGGTCCCTTCCTGTGGAAGCCTTTCAGAATATTTGCAATATGAACACTTTACCGGGCCTTTCACATGCCTACATTTTGCAACCGCTTCTTCCGGGAAGACATGTTTGCAGAAATCTTATTCATTTTTCCCAGATTCCTACTTCACAGAGCCCAACTCAGAATAAATCTGCTTCATAATTTCAGACTTTGCGGGACTTTCTGCCACGGCATTGGTTGTGAACATCATAACACCTGTCGATCCGGCTCCGGCGCCATAGCGAAGGACCCGGCCGAATTCCTCCGCAGAAATCACCTCAGGATCATCATATGCCTGAACTATCGGCCAGACTTTGGGGAATTCCCCGGGCTTAATCTAAAGCCTGTTGCAGAACCATTCAATGTTTTCCCTGACCCAACATATCCCTTGCCGTTAAGAACAGGAAACTCGGCAAATACTTTTAAGCCCTCCTCCCCTGCCCGTTCCATTATCTTTTCATTTATGGCCTTCCAGTTTACAAATACTGAATTCACATTCAGCTCACTCAGACTTACCCCCTTATTCCAGAATGCATTGGGACTTCCGTATATCCCGCGGATCTCTATCTTTTTGGTATCCGGTGGTGTAAGTTTTTTCTGCCGGCATCCCTGTCCGCTAAAAAGAAAGACTGCTGCAATAAGCAAAGGGGCTGCGGTTATTTTCATTTAAGTAGTATTATTTGCTTTAACACGGATTTTTTCTTAATTACGAGTAACATGCTCATAAGATTACGGTTCTGCCGGTAGTTTCTCTGCGTAAATCTGCGGTTTTCCTCTGCGTAAATCTGCGAGAAACTTCTTCCTGGCCTTCCCTCCGTTCCTAATTTCCCAGAGCAATCATCAGACTTTTTTCCAATTCCCTGAAATAATCCGATTCCAGCGACCGCTTCTCAAACGGGATGTCAATCTGCTTTTTAAGTATGATCCTGGCAGGGGCACGACTCAGTACTATAATGTCACTTCCAAGGAGGAGCGCTTCATCCACATCGTGGGTAACAAAAATTACAGTCCTTTTGTCGGCCTGCCACATGCGCGAAAAAATCCGTATGAGGTTTAATTTCAATTTAATATCGAGCCCCTTGAGAGGTTCATCCATTAGAATTATCTCGGAAGGATATGCAAAAGCCCTGGCTATAGAGACTCTCTGCCGCATCCCACCGCTCAGCTTCGACGGATAATAAGCGGCAAAATCTTCAAGCTCCATAAGTTTGATCAGCTGATCTGTTATCTTCTTCCGCTGGACGGCCGCCATATCCCTGCCAAGTACAAAATCAATGTTCTCCTCAACCGTTTTCCATGGAAGAAGCCTTGGATCCTGAAAGATATAGGAGATGGTCTTTCCACTGAAACCCGACAGTTGACCGCTGTCGGGTTTAATTGTGTCTCCGATAATGTTTAACAAGGTGGTTTTGCCGCAACCAGAAGGACCAAGGATACTGGTTATAGTTCCTTCCTGGAATTCAATACTGAAGTCACTGAAAAGTGAAAGATTATCGAATTTTTTATAAAGTCCTTTTATTTCCAGACTCATATTCAGGTTCTCCAGGTTATAAATTTGCGTTCAATCAATCTGATAATTTTCTCAAATCCGTAGCTGATCAGCACTGCAACAATCGTCCAGGCTATCACTGCATCTATATTCAAAAAGGTCTGTGCATTTTGCATCATGGTGCCAATCCCGTATTCCGGCTGACTGAGTACCTCTCCTATAATGATTGCCCTCCATCCTATTCCCAGAGCGCTGGATGCACCGCTGACAATAAAAGGGGTTATTGCCGGGATATATAATTCGCGTATGATCCTTTCCTTTTTAACCTTGTAAAATTCGGCCATCGTCACGAGGTCCCTGTCTATGCTCCTTATACCATCGCTTACATTGGTTGTGATGAAGGGGAACATTGTAAGCATACCTATAAAAACCGGAACCGAACCCGGATTAAACCAGATAAGGGCCAGAAGAATGATTGAGATTACCGGTACGGAACGTATTGTGACCAGCAAGGGACGAAGGAAGGCATCAACATATGGATTGATGCCGGTAATGATCCCTGTTCCTATCCCGAGAATCAAAGAAATAACAAAACCAATCAGGCCCCTTGCAACCGTTGAGCCTGCGATCTCGAGGAACCTGCCGTTGGTGAATAATTTCAAAGTGGTTACCAGTGTCTTCTCCGGCGAAGGGATTACAAAATCGGAATCAAAATGTATGGCCAGGAGCTTCCATATGACAAGCATAAAGATCACGGAAGCCAGGCTTATATATTTTTTACCGGTAAATGAAATTTTCATCGGGTAACTTCCCTCCGATTATATCGGGATTCAATTTATAAAAAACATTCAGATAGTCCTCAATTTCACCTTCCACTTCTGACGCCTTTACGAACCTGAGATTTGATCCGGGTATGGCATGTGCCGCAACAGCCGTGTCGGGGAGAATCCCGTACCGTACAATCAGAACAGCCGCGCTATCGGGATATTGATTCACCCACCTGGAAGAATGCCTGTACGAATAAATTATCTTTTCGACCAGTTCAGGTTCACGAATGAGGATGCTTTCACTCCCAAGAAAAGCCGTCTCTGTAATTTCAATATCCTCCTTGCTGCTCCATTCAGTCTCCAGGTTGAAGATAATCCGGATATCCTTGTTTTTCAGGGTGACCAGGCTGGCCAATGGTTCGGAGAGTATCCCAAGTGCCGCCTGTCCTGCAGCTACCGCATTAGCAAGATCGATATGGGTGGGGAACCTGTAATCAAGAATCACATCCCTGTCGGGATCGAGGCCATTTTTGACGAGAAGATGCCTTAACATCACATCGGGAGTCATTCCCCTGGCCATAACATGAATACGCTTGTTCCTGAGATCTTCCCACCGTTTGACAAGGGTGTCGCTGCCGGCAAGATAAAGAGTCCCCCAGCATGGGATGCCTATAAGCTTGTAATTCAATCCCTTGTTATACATTATGGCTGCCATGGTGGTCGGGAGTATTGCAAAGTCTGCCGTACCGTCGAGCATCATTTTACGGACCTGAAGCGGCTCATTCAGTATCTTTACCTCCACAGAATGTCCCGAACCGCTGCCCAGACTGTCGATCAGCCGTATCATCCCCATGGCCGAAGGACCTTTCAGGGCTGCAATAGTGTAATCCGCATCGCCTGGTTTTTTCCCTCTCCGGCCTCCGCATCCGTAAAGCAGTAAAACAAACATTAATAGGTATGACACGTTTTTCAGCATCTCATAAGTTTCTGTTGCAAAACTATCTATTCAGGGAATTCTGTCATCATTATTCATATGTTTTCTTTGAATAAAACAGATCCTCTTTGCATTGTCAAATTAAATCACCACCTTTGTGAAATAATTAACAATAGACCCGCTCAGGTCTGAGAAGCGCTCCACATGGCATCCGCAGCGCCGTCAGGAGATTCAAGGAAAGGCAGGTCAAACTTTAAAATCCAATCCGGAGGTATTCTGATGGAAAAGAGAATAGGATCAGCAATTATTCTGATTCAGACGCGCGAAAGTGTTCAGGAACTGAACGAAATCATTTCGAAGCATTCCAGTATAATAATAGGACGCCAGGGCCTGCCCCGCAGCAACGGCGAAAGCATCATCTCTCTTGTTCTTGAAGGTACCACCGATCAGATTGGCTCACTTACAGGCCAGTTGGGCCGCTTAAGCGGAATTCAGATCAAATCGGTACTTTTAAAGAATATACAAGATGATTAGAAATTTTTTCCTTACGTTTTCCCTTGCGTTATTTTTATCACTCAGCTCTTTCGGGCAGAATCACTCTCTTCAGCTTGTGGTTCGTGATTCAGTGAACAACAAGACACTGGAAGGTGTGGTGGCTGAGGTGACCTCCATCGGAGGAACTGATAAGGCTGCTCATGCCGAAGTTTCAGATGTCAGAGGAAGGTTGTTCTTTTCACTGCCCTCCGGCAACTACCGCCTTGTCATAAGAATGCTTGGCTATACTCCTTTAGTGCAGGAATTAAATGTAACCGTCGACCTGCATCAGGATTTCCTGCTGTCATCACAGCCGGTAAACCTGGGTGAAGTGGAGGTTGCCAGCCTTATGGTCAACCGCCAGGCAAGGGATCTGCCCGCTCCCATAGCTGTTGTCGGATCTCTCAAATATAATAAACTTTCATCCCTTACCCTTTCAAACGTGCTGGCTACAGAGCCGGGTATTGCAATGGGTAATGACGGCGTATGGGCTACAAACATAAATATAAGGGGCTTCAGCGAGAACCGCCTTGTCACCCTGATCGACGGCAACCGTGTGGAAACTGCAACTGACCTCACCGCATCGCTCAGCATGATTGATGTTAACGACATTGAAAAAGTGGAAGTTGTTAAAGGCGCCCAGTCTTCGCTTTATGGTACCGGAGCCATGGGCGGAATAGTAAACATAATAACAAAAAACGGTCATTTCTCAGACAAGACTTATTTGTCGGGAAATGTCAGTTCAGGCTTCTCCTCAGCCAATAAGCTGTTAATGAATCATGCAGATATAAATACCGGTTCACAAAAGTGGTTCCTGAGGGTAAGTGGCTCCTATGGGAAGGCTGATGACATCCGGACTCCGGAAGGCGTTCTGCCCAACAGTCAGTTCACCACCAATAACTTATCTGCAAAGATCGGGATCAAACCTCTGCCAAACCATCAGTTCAACATCCAGTACCAGCGCAACTGGTCGACCGATGTAGGCATTCCCGGCGGAGATGCATTCCCCGGACCGGCCGAGGCAACTTATACCGACATAGGAAGACAGCTGCTGTCAGCATCTTACGAGATCACTAATCCGGGCAAAAGACTTCAGTCGCTGAAACTGAATTACTTCATGCAATACATTCAGCGCGATGTGGCCATGATACCAAATACTGTGACCCTTAATGAAACACCCACTGGCTATCAGCGCATTACACCCGACCTTATTACGCCCGTTGGAAATCATTTTACCCGGGGAGGCAAAATTCAGGGAACATGGAACCTTTCTGAAAAAAATACCCTGATAGCCGGAGTGGATGTCTGGTCGCGCAATTTGTTCACAGAGCGTCAGAAATATATCACGGTGGAAATTTTGAATCCGGCCGGCGATGTCGTGAAAACTAACAATCTCGAAAGAGGAGAAACTCCCATACCTGAATCATCCTTTACAAGCGGAGGGATATTCATTCAGGACGAGACTAAACTGCTTGACGACAGAATGACACTGATCGCCGGAGGGAGAATGGATCTTATCAACGTAAGCAACGAGGAGGGTTATGACATCGATTACCTCATAACAAACGGTACGAGAAACGACACGCCTCCAAACCAGAGGATAACTTTCGATGCCGGCACCAACACCAGCATATCGTGGAGTGCAAATACCGGCCTGCTGTACCGGCTGGCTGAAAAAACCGACCTTTCCTTTAGCTTCGCCCGGTCATTCAGAGCCCCGTCGCTTGAGGAACTTTTTAAATATATCGATCTCGGAAATTATGTCCGCCTGGGCAACACGGAACTTGAACCGGAAAGCGGCTATTCCGGCAATCTCGGGTTAAGGGTATGGAAGTCGAAATTTAATTTTCAGGCCGACATCTTTGCAAACAGGATTCAGAATATGATAGTCGAAACGCCGGGAGAGTTTATATATACGATTAATACAGGCGCCTCCGAAGGTTTGACCGACACACTTCCAGCACTGATAAACGCCAATGTAAGCAAGGCTTTCCTATACGGTTTTGATTTTGGATTTCAGTACAACTTCCATTCTGATTTTGTTTTAACCGGAACGGGAGCATATGTTCGCGGCAAAGATACAGAAGCCGATACCTACCTTCCGCAGATCCCCCCGCTTAACGGTCGCCTGGGCATCCGTTACACCAATAACAGGATCGGTTCAGCCGAACTGACCCTTGTCGGTGCTTCAAGGCAGGATAATATAGCCGAAGGGGAAAAGGAAACCGGCGGATTCACCCGCCTCGACCTGGCCCTGAACTCGACATCAATCAATATAGGAAATACCAGGCTGCAGATGTTTGCAGGAATCGAGAACATCACCGACCGAAGCTATACAAGCCATCTTTCAACCAACAGAGGAAATATCAGCGTTGAACCAGGACGAAATATTTACCTGAGGTTGACACTGGGGTTTTGAGGAAGGTGTAAAGGCGTAAAGGCATAAAGGCGTAAAGGCGGGAGTAGGATGCGGGGGAGAAGGGGTGAAGGGGTAACTGCATGACTGCATGACTGCATGACTGCATGACCGCACGACCTGTCAACTATTTCGTAATTCCAGACGGCAACTCTATAATCTTAATATTGCGAAAATGTATCTCCGCTCCTTCGGATTCAAGGCAGAGATATCCCTTACGTTTTGATGAATTGGTGATGCCATTGACAACTTTACCGTTCACCGAGAGCTTTATGACGCCATCGATGCATATGACATCGTAAACATTCCACTCTCCCTTCCCCTTGCAACGGTTCTCAACCGACTTGCTCCTTGTACCGCGCGGATTGTCGGGAGTGGTTGTCACTCCGTTAACTCCAAACAGCTCTCCATGGACATAGGCAACCGGGGGAACCACTCCATCCCTGGTATTCAGTGTGACCCAGTCAAGTTCGAGCATCTGAACCTCAACACCATTCGGCAGCCTCGATTTTTCATCGGGATTTGCATCTGACCATACAAATACCCCTGAGTTGCCTCCCGGTTCAACATGCATCCATTCAACATGCAGTATGAAGTTCTCATATTCCTTCTCCGATCGCATTACACCAATCGGCTGACCGGAACAGATCAGTTCCTTTCCGCGCCTGGTCCAGGTGTCTTCCGCAGTATTAACGTTGAACCAAAGAAGAGCGGCATTGTTTTTCTGACCATAGGATGGGGTTACATCCTTCAGAATAACAGATTTCCCGAATACAACAGGCTTTTGTGACCAGGCTGCGGTGCCGCAGGCAAAAAATAAAAGCAGGAACATCCCTGCCGCAATTGATTTGCTGATATTCTTCATCACTCAGTGGGTTTTATCCCAAAGATAAGCAATCCGGCATCCTGCTCATTACATTGACTTCACTTTCTTCGTGCATTAAGCGACCTGTTGTTCTTCCGGTACTTTCTGAAGGCATCATTCCTTGCCTTTACACTGTGCTTCGAATAAAAAGCCTTGTTTCTTTGCAACTGCAGATTGCTGAGAAGCATCAACCCCTTCATTTCATTGAAGTTCTTCCTGCTGGAAGCGCAACCGGTTAATGCCGCGATGACCACGAGAAAGGTCAGGCAAAGGAAAATCAACTTTTTCATCTTGGAGCGGTTTGATCACCAAATTCACCAATAAATATCTTAAACCAATGACTTCACAAGGTATAATACGAGGAATCCCGGGAAAGGTTACATGGAGAATGGATAAATGGGACCGGAAAGGGTTGCAGGTGCCGGCTTTTCCGAAACCAGAATGAACGGGATAAGCGCGTCCAGCAGAATCAATACCTTCAATCGCAATTTTCTCAAGATTTCTCTTTTACATTGATTTTGAAATACGTTTTGCTTTCAGGAGCAATTTAGAGGAATAAGCATAAGGCGAGGATGGCAAACGCCTGAGGGCTGTGGGTGAGGAAACCGGTATCCGGATGTTATTTTTGTTGTAAATAGTTGATTTAGTACAAAATAAAAAGTCAGTTCGTCAAAACGACGGTAACCATTGTTTTGATGAACTGACTGTTTTCTGAGACAAGAATCCCTGCTTACTGTTTCCCGAGTGTCATTTCGACTGTAACCGAGATATTCTCGGGAACATCATCATCGTTGAGATCTTCGCTGATCTCCTCTGTCATTCCCATTACAGCCTTGCTCGATGTCAGGGAAATGATATCCAGGACTACTGTTTCATCAGTCTCGGAATCGAGGGTGAGTTTATCGTAATCCGGACTCAGGCTCCAGGTTCCGGTATCCGAATTGTCGCCCATGGTGGCTGTGTATGTATTGTCAGCCTTGATCTCAATGGTTCCTGTGAACTGCTGTGCAAGGGCAGCTCCGAATGCGGCCATCACAACCTGTGCCTGCGGCTCGGTCATCGAGAATTCATCCATGTAGTACTGGAGCAGTGACTTTGTCCCTATTGTGGCATCAAAATCCACATCCTCTACAGTCCAGGTTCCCAGGATATCCTCTTCAGGATTCGATTCCTTTGAACATGACGTAAACACTAATCCGGTAAACAATACCAGAATAATTCCTTTTACAAATCTCATTTTCATTTCACGGCATTTTTAGTTATTTGTACTGTTTAAACGTCAGGAAGGGTTTCAAATTCTGCAAAACATGATCTTTTTGACGAAAGAACCAAAAAAAAATAAAAAGGCCTTCCTGTTAAGAATGCAGAAAGGCCTCTATAATAATAATTTAAAAGATTCAGTTGAACGGGATTACCACGCCGGCATTGATGCCGATCCATGACAGTGACTCTCCTTCAGCAAAAACATTGTGAAATTTTATGTTGGCACACAGCTTCAGGGTTTCATTCAGGTCGTAAAGAATTCCAGCTACGGGAGCCAGTCCAAAATATAACTCGCTGTCGCTTTCCGATTCTCCGGCGAATTTTACCCTGGCTCCAAAACTGTATATTCCCAGGTCAGCGCCCACATAGGGCTTTATTGCATCTCCCCCGAAATGGTACTCAAAGAGACCTGTGATCGGGATCATCGAATATGAAACATCGTAATCCACTTCATCCCAGCCAAAATCCTTTCCTCCAAACCGGTTGTACCCCAGGTTTGCACCTACTGCCATGCTTTCATTCAACATGTATTTGCCAAAAAGGTTGATACCAACACCCATATTGGCCGCATCTGCAAAATCCCCCATCGGAGCCTGAAGTCCAAGGGTCGCTCCACCTGTAATCTGGGCGGTGGCGGTGAAGGAAAAGAAACAAAAAATTGCAATAAACAATACTGATAATTTTTTCATAGGTAAATGATTTTAAATGCCTACTCATTTGTTTTTCGGCTGCTACATCCTACTCTTTTAAGGATTTTCGGATACCTCCCTGATATATTAAACCGCGGGTAAGCGGATTCTGAAAACGACTGCTTTTATAAGTTTATTATTGTTCTCTTTGGAAAATTACTCCTCGTTGCTAAACTAAATTTAAACACTTGTCAGGAAATGAGGGTATTATTTCCCGTTTTTGTTTCGGAAATCTCTGGAAAGATTTGTGATGCCTGATAGGTTACAAATATGCCATTATAATTCCGGCGCCCCTTCACGGTTATGTGTCAGCACCCTATTGTTCTGCATAAAGCATCGTCGATGACGCCCTGAATTCCTGATGACGGTTGTTGAACAAAAAGGTCCTTACAGACGAAATAAGATGGAAAACCTAACAGGAAGAATTATTTGTGAAAGACTTAATTCCTGAACTTATAAGTCAAAGTGAAATTCACACCTGCATATTGATTTGATCCTACGTTAAAATTAAAATTTTTCAGGCCCGAAGAATTTATCCTGTTATATACAATTTCCCATTTATCAGTAGCACTTCCGACCAAAGCACCTGCGCCGGCAAAGATTGCAGCCCATATTACCGAGCCCGCCAATAATGTCCCGGTATCATAAGTTTCTCCCGAGATTTCGTTATACTTCCCCCCCTGAGAAAGTGATACTATCAGCCCCAGGCCAAGGCATCCGCCGCCTGAGTATAGTGCCCACTTTCCAGCTTTACCTTCCCTGGCCTGAACAATATTCACATCAGCAAGATTTAATGTTTTTTGACCAGATCCACTCAGAAACGATACGGACTCTTTAGTGAGTATCCCATCTTTCCCCTTATATGTAATCCCTTCCTTTGTTGTTACCTGGACTCTTTTGTAATCCTGGGCAAATGTTGAGACAACGATCAACAGGCCGACAATGGTCGACAGAAGTTTTGTTTTCATAGCTCCAGTTTTAAGTTAGTTAAGTGGTTAAATTCATTTAAAGTTAAATAGAATCCTTAAACTGACGACAATATTTTCTAAAATAATTTGGAAAATTTGACTAAGCTTTATCATTCCGGTCCTTTCATTAAAATTTCCTCGACCCGGTTATCAAATGACAAATTGATATTATCATTAAACACTCTTGCACTTTTTGCGGAGCCATAAATATTCGCTGCATAGAAGCCTAAAGCAACGGACCCAAAAATAATCCCGTTTGGTTTTAACCCTTCATTGGATATTGACCTGTAAGACAACCATGAGGCTGAGGTTACAAAAAATAAGGAAAAAATTGCATCCTTCCAACGACCAGTATAGAGTTTACCTGATCCGGGAACAACGGCAGAAAACGAGGCAGCTAAGAAAGGATTTTTATACCTGATGTTAATCCCATTCTTTGATAGATTATTTAAATCGTTGAATTTGGACGATTTAGAAAGAAGATCGGTATGATATTCCGCAAATTTCCTGGCTTCCTGCCACCTATGCTGCAACATAAAGACTCCGAGTTGGTACTCTGCCTTTGTAATTATATCCAGCGGACTGCTATCCTTTAGAAATCCAAGAGAATTCTCATACTGACCTAAACTTATCAATATTTGAACATACTCATCGGAAAAATCATTTGACATACTTATAAAATCATCCCGGACTAACGTTTTAAACCTTGCCAGAGCGTATTCATTGTCAGGCAAATATCTATATGAACGAATAAGTTTTAATTTGGCCAGAGTATCGCCAGGCTCAAGAAAAATTACTCTCTCAAATTCAGTTGCTGCTAATTCAAATTGCCTTGTCTGAAATAGATAATCAGCGAACCTCCTCGAATTCTCATAATCCAGCAGATCCTGAGAATCAATTGTCGATGTTGTAATCAACAAAGTGTAAAATCCAAGAAAAAGCTTTTTATAATGGATCATAATACTTCTTCGTTATTGGATCAAAAGCATAATCATGCCTGCCTACCAGGGAATGACATCTGGTTAATCTGTCAAGACCATCGAGTATTCCAATGAACCCTTTTTTTCTAATAGCTCCCATCATATATCCGGAACATGACGGACTGAAAACACAGGCATCTACATCCTGGGATGAGAAGAATTCTTTGTAAACTATAAAAAATGTGGAAATGACTATCGTAACTTCAGATTCAGAGTTCTTAAGGAAGGATGAAAATTTTTCCTTTTCCCCTGTGTTCTCATAAAGAGTTTTTAATAAGGCCGTGTCTGAAATCTCCTGTCCGGAAACAGCGGATTCCGACATAATAAATACTGTCATTGATATTGACATCAACCCTATATATAATTTGCGAATAATACTTTTCATTCCAGTAAAATTCCCATTAGATTCAAATAAAAAATATGTTGCTTTTCTTTCTGTTTTGCTTCGGCTGCCTGCCGGGCATTAAGTATTCCACCTATATAATATCTGTACAGGAAAGGAATAATAATGATAAATCCAGTGGCCGAAATCGTACTACCAATAAAATAAAGCCCCCCCAGAAGCAAAATGGAGTTCATCCCACTTTTGAAATCTCCGGAGTAAATCTGGCCTGTTCCCGGCAGGATGATACTAAGAATTGTGGCAAGTGTTACATCAGGCCTGTTCAGAATCTTGTGGTTCTCAAAAATTCTCTTCAGATTAATTAGTTTTACTGTGTCGTTCCCTGGCAATGAATTTCTCAAGTAATCAAGGGATTCATCATATTGCTTTATCCCAAAATAACATATTCCCTGGTATAAGTACTTTCTCTTCTGTTGATAGCTGTTTGAATCAACCTCGATTTTGTTTGTCTCAATCAGGGCATAACCAAAATTTTCTTCAAGGATCAGGCAAAGTACTTTACTGAATTGGAGATCTGTTATCGAGGTTTTAATTTTCGTATGAATAACTGCTGAATCGTAATAATTGCGAGCACTTACCAGGTCATTTACCAAAAGATAACAATCACCTATTCTGGCGCCCATTTTACTTTTTACTTCGCCATCAGAAAAAAAATATGCCCGCTGATACTCCAGCAAGGCATTTTTATATTGTTTTTGAGCATACAATGAATCCCCTAATCTGACAATCAAATCAATACTATTGGATTTGCAGTCGTAACCGAAATCAAACAAAATCAAAAGAAAGCAGAAGATACTGAATCTCATATCTATTCCTTACTCAAGATCTGAAAGCATTATGCGAACCCAAACAGCCGTCAATCAACTTTGTTTCCTGACCATGTTCCATTACAGGTATTGCAATCCATGTTCATCATTCCCCGGGCAATACCATTTTTACATCCTGATTCCGGTCTTTAGAAATTCATCCTGACCCCTACCCCCCGTGAAGAAACTATCATATCAAGCTTGATAGTCCTGTAAGAAGCTTTGCTTTGACTCTCATTATAAAGTTCAACCGATTTCTTAAATTGCTTATTCGCAGGCAATATTAAGGGTAAAGCAGCAAGATCCACCACAGCTCCTAATAAAATTAATCCTATCCCACTCGGATAATCTCCGGAATAAGTCCCGTTATTAATATCATTTGATTCTTTTAAGGTCCCTGCCAGGCTAAGAGCACTTCCTGCCAGAAGACAAAGTGAACCTCCGATTATCATTGGTGAAGCAAAACTCATATTCCTCTTGTATTTCAAATATTCCGGAGCAGAGGCCGGATTTCCAGCCAACAAGCTTTTAATCTGAGCCGGATTAAGAGCCTGACCATTCTGATAGTATCTTTTTTTCTCGAGCGTGATTTTCCCTGTTGCCGGTTGAGAATAAACAAATACAGATGTAAACATAAAAATGCTGCAGAAAAGAATTAGTTTTTTCATTTTAGTAAGTTTTAAAGGATGGATGACTTATAGAATTATGATAAATGCCTTTATTCTTTTCTTTTTTTTGTTTTGTCTAATTTAACAAAACTTTTTAATTGATTACGCATCGATCCCCAGAAAATATAATTGAAACAAAAAAGCAGTTAAAATGAAAATCCATTAGGCGTAAAGAGAGAATCCCCTGCCCGATACCATACCCGGTTTGCTTGTTATGCTAAAGATATTCAAAGGCCTTTCAGGCTGGTATTTATCGAATAATCCTCCCGCAAAAATATTTGAATTGTTAATAAATTCTCCGAAAGATTATTTTGAAATATGTGCATTGTTGAATAATTTTATAAAAAAATCTAACAATTATGAAAAACTTTCTACCTTCCAGAGCAAGACTACACGGTATCGCCGTGGGAATTCTCGCGTTGGCGCTCCTTGCAGGATGCCAGAAGAGCGGCTTCGAAACAACCAGCGGCATGGTTGACGACGCCCAGACCACTGCAATTGCCGGAGGTAACAGCCCCAATTACATTGTGATCTCCAAAACAGAAACACTGCCGGCCGGTTTTGAAAACCAGATTTCCGCCTATGGCGAAATCGTAAGTTCCATGCCCGAAATCGGACAACTGGTTGTAAAACCTCTAACAGCAAACTTTGAGAAAAAAGTGTTAAAACTTGCCAATGTACAATCTGTATTTCCAGACCTGGTTATGAGATGGATTGATCCTGTCGGTTTACTTGGACAGGTAAGTTCTGAAAGCATTGGCGATGATGAAAGGTTTTTCGGCTATCAGTGGAACATGCCTGCAATCAATGCCCCTGCAGCCTGGGATGCCGGCTTTACCGGCGAAGGTGTCAGAGTGTTTGTGCTTGACGCAGGCATTGACGCCGACAATCCCGATCTTGCACCAAATCTCAATACTGATCTGTGTGCCTCTTTTGTTCCGGGGGAAACATATTATGTCAGCGAGGGCAGCTTCTTCAACCACGGTACCCATGTCGCCGGAATCATAGCAGCCGCTGACAATAGCTGGGGTGTTATCGGAGTGGCTCCTTATGCCGAGATCGTTGCCGTAAAAGTACTTTCAGAGTATTCGGGTTCAGGTGCATTCAGCTGGATCAACCAGGGAATAATTTACGCTGCTGAAAACGGGGCTGATGTTATCAACATGAGCCTTGGTGGCACATTGAACAAAAACGGATTCTATATCGACGATGAAGGCATCCTCCAAAGGATACCCCCTCCAGTCGTTCAGCAGGCTATTCATGCCCAGCAAAGAGCAGTCAACTACGCCTGGAAAAAAGGGGCCGTTATTGTTTCCTCGGCTGGCAATGATGCATCCAACTTTGATGGTGACGGTCCCGTTATAAAACTCCCCGGCGGCCTCAACAATGTTATAACCGTATCGGCAACAGGGCCTGATTGCTGGGTATATTCGACAGAGCCCAACTTCGATCTGCCTGCAAGCTACACCGATTACGGCAAATCCTATATTGAAATTGCTGCCCCGGGTGGTGATTTTGACTGTGAGGATGGATATCCTTATGACATGGTTTTAAGCTGTGGTGCAGGCGGTCCGGGTTATCCATTCTATTTCGCCGCAGGAACAAGCATGGCCTCTCCCCATGTTGCAGGCGTTGCCGCCCTGATAATCGGCAAGAACGGGGGCAATATGGATCCCCAGGAGGTTACCAAAAAACTGCTTAATACAGCCGACAAAATCGACGGTCAGGGGATATCTCCCTGGTATGGTAAAGGAAGAGTCAATGCCTACAGGGCAGTGACCGAATAAAAACACACGAAAGCTGCCCCGCCTGGTTTTGATTATAACCGGACGCGGGCAGCTTTTGCATTTCATATTAAAACGTGATAGCCGTGTACTTTACAAAAAGGATTATTACACAGATAAGAAGGGCTATCCCGATTGCAATCGAAATCCAGAAAGCTACCGTATTCCTCTTCGGGTATTCGTTGAATATGTGCTGCGGCATGATGCGGTATGCTTTTAAATAATAAATTACAGTCAAAGTTAGTCCAACCTCCTTCCAAAATCAAACTTTACCGCCTTATTTTGGCCAATATGCCTTGCTGATTGGTAAACAAATGATTACCGGTGATCAGGGCACAAGACACAAGACACAATGCTCAGGGCGCAGGGCTCAGGGCCTTTGCACCTTCACGCCTTAATGCCTTAACGCCCTTCTTCCTTTACATCATACACAAACAGCCTGTCGTCATGCCGTATATAAAGCCTGCCGCCGCAAACTACCGGATGAGCCCAGCACATTCCTTTGCCGCCTTCAGGTACTTTAAACGATCCGCCGGTTTCGTATTTTTCCGGAGTAGCCCTGATTAAGGTCATGGTGCCTCTCTGACTAAGCATGAAAATCATACCATCGGCATATGTGATCGCGGCTTCTTCCCCGGTGGCCCTCCATTTTTGTTCCCCGGTAAGGAAATCGACGCAGAACCATCCCTTCGACTGGCTGCCGGATCCATACAGGTAACCTTCGTGCAGAATGACACCTCCGTGATGATTGTCGAGAGGAACAAACTCCCATACTTTTTCAGGAATGAACTGCCCGTCTGACACATTCAGCCTGAACATCATACTTCCCCTGCCGTAACCGCTTGTAATAAATACATATTCATTGCTCACCACAGCATCCGTTATATTGCAGGCATGCTGGTTTATGAAATCCATTGTCCATAAAAGCTTTCCCGTTGCGGCATCCACCCCGTAATAACCCACAGAACTGGCACCTATCACCTGGCGGTATCCTCCGAAATCGTGCACCACGGGTGATGAATACCCTTCCACTCCCGGAATATCAGTATTTGCCCAAATAAGACTGCCATCACTTTTGCTGAGACAGACTTTGTAGCCCTTCTTCCCGGCCGGACGAACATACAAACGGTCCCCGTCGATATAAACCGACTCTGAATAACCATATTCTGTTGCAGGTGCATCATATTCCTTCGGAAGTTCCCTAACCCATAGTTCCTTTCCCGTCGCAGCTTCCATGGCCGACAACCTTCCCATCTCTCCAAGGTAATATACCACTCCGTCATCATAAGTGGGGGTGCCGCGTGCTCCCGTATAGGAACTTGCATATGACGCCGTGGTCGACCAGGCATCTCCGGCAGGGGTAAGCCACACCTGTTTGCCCGTTAGATCAAATGCAAAAACATAAGGCTGATTACTCACAGTTCCTGCCGTAAAAATAAGCCCGTCTGCGATCGAAACGGAACTGAAACCCTCACCCAGTCCGCTTACAGTAAAAAGCAATTCAGGTCCCTCCGCCGGCCATTCCCTGAGCAGTCCGGTTTCGGTCGACTTATTGGTGCGGTCAGACCCATGGAATGATGGCCATTCATCCTGTGGTAGTTCCTGTTCTGCACAGCCGCTGATAATTGAAACAGCAAACAAAATGCCCACGGCAATAACAGATGAATGGGCTCCTGCCCGGCCGATAACAGTGGTCAATGATCTGAATTTCTTATGCATAGTATTTAAAATTTATTAACCCTTAAGGGCAGGATTGGGGATGATGCACAGGAATTCAAAATCCTCACTGAACGGATTCCTGAATTGATGCATTACATCCGGACTCACGAAGACACTTTGACCCTTTGAAACCTCAAATTCGTTCCCGTTCTCATCGACGGCAATCCCCCTGTTGGCCTCGATTTTCACAACATGCTCGTAATTATGCTTATGATACGGAGTGTTTCCTCCCGGGGCAACGGTGAAATGCCTCATAATAATATTGTCTGACCCGTCAGACGGACCAATCAGTATTTTCATCCTGACATCCTTTGCTCCTTCCATGGTAACCACCGTGGAGGCTATCTCATTGTTGTTGTTAATCTTCATGGCGTATTTAATTAAGACGTAGCTAAGATAAGAAAATATGGAATATACTTAGAACGAAAACCCCCTTCCCTCCCGATAGTTATCGGGATTCCCCCAAGGGGGACGGGGCTGGCACCTTGCGTCGTGTGTCTTGCGTCTTGCTGGGCGTAGAAAAAAACCGGAGAAGAGGGTTGTTCTTCTCCGGCTGAAAACAGTAGATAATTAAGATGTCTTAAAGGTGATAAGGCCTTCTGTATTCGTAATTCATAAGCCTGTGGCTGCATGCTTCCTTGTCGTCGATGAAGGTATATGTAGCCGGATCCCATTTAACCGGTCTTCCAAGTTCATTGGCGATGTTGCCAAGGCAGCAGGTCACTGCAGTACTGCAACCGACCTCTATTGAAGCGATCGGCTTTTGACGCGAACGCACTGCATCAATGAAATTCTGCATGTGAGGCGAACTGATCTCAAACTGGAGTCCTTCACGTGTAGGTGCCGGACGGGCCTGCTGGGCAGGGCGTGCCTGAGCAGCCTGTCCTGCCGGGCGCTGGACCCTTGGCTGAGGGCGGTTTCCTGCAATCTCTGCCGGTATAAGTGAAGGATCGGAGCAGCCGATATAACCTCTTGCAACCTCAATCCAACCCTTGGTGCCAATGAATTTGATGCCCTGGGCGCCTGGATTGTCATCAAGATACGGCTGTTCGGTCATCACCACGCCGGTCTTGTATTTGAAGGTCATGTATTCTGTGCCGTTGTATCCCTTTGGAATTATTTCGCAGGGTGCCGAGCCGTCCATCCCAATAGCTGCCTGGGCGATGTCGAACATATGAGCGCCCCAGTCGGCGGTATAACCGTTCCCCATTTCGAGATACCAGCGCCATGCGCCCCAGAGTGTCTCGTTCTGAACCGGATCAAGAGTGATCTGCGGTGCAAGGTCGGAGTGATAGTGAATCTTGTCATCATTCAGCGGACCGAGCCAGAGGTTCCAGTTCAGGTTGCCGGGGATAGGCATAGCCGGAAGATCGAATGGCTTTGGCGGATCGCCAACCTTTGCATAGATCTTTTCAATATGGCCTATGGCGCCTTTCTGAACCAGCTCGATAGCTTTCTGGAACTCCTTGCTTGAACGCTGCTGGCTTCCAACCTGAACAACCCTCTTGTTGTCGTTGGCAACCCTTGTCATTACAAGCGCTTCCTGAATTGTGTAGGAAAGCGGCTTCTGAACATACACATCCTTGCCGGCCTGGCAGGCATGAATAGTCATCAGGGCATGCCAGTGGTCGGGAGTTACAACCTCAACCACGTCAATGTCCTTGCGCTCAAGAAGCTTTTCATACTGTTCATAAGTGTCACACCTGGGAGCAAGGCCTAAGGATTGCTGCCAATCCTCAACAGTCTTCTTGTATCTCTGCTGCTTTATTGTGTCAACATCGCAGCAGGCAACAACCTGTAGCCCTGCAGCACCTGCAAATCCACGGAAATCAGAAAGAGCCTGACGGCCAAGCCCGATAGTACCCATAAGTACCCGGTCGCTCGGAGCCACCCTTATTCCGTTAATAACATAGCTGGGCAGAATCGTCAGGCCAGTAAGGCCCAGTGCCGATAATCCGAGAAAATCGCGGCGGTTTAAACCTTTGTTTGTAGTCTTCTTCATTTCAATTTATGGTTATGGGTTAGAATCTTAAAAACCATGCTAAAAATAACTATTTGTTCGTCTTATGAAACTTCCGGTTGTTCATTTTTTATAATGTATGCTGTGAAACATATTCTGGCAAACTGAATAACACTGGTTCATGTAAGGTGTTTTGACTATATTAGCAAAAAGGTAAAAACATTATGGCAGGACATTTTTACTGGCTGGCAATCGCATCACAGATGATCACCGGATGCCCCTCAGAAGGTGTTAATACTTCGGATATCGCAGGTAAAACAGGCTACAACCTGACAGCGCCTGACAAGGTTTATAACCTGCCTCCATCGCTTCATGAGATATCCGGAATAACAACTGTGGACGCTTCTTCTGTGGCTTGCATCCAGGACGAACATGGCCTGGTTTTCATCTACGACCTTTACAGGAACAGCATAACTAAACAGATTGCTTTCGGCTCCAACGGCGACTACGAGGGAATAGCAAGGGTGAACAAAGCCCTTTATATCCTCAGAAGCGATGAGGTTCTTACCGAAATCGTTGATTTCACCTCAGCCAACTCCCCGATAAATGCTTACGATACAGGTATCCCCGGAAAAGATGCAGAAGGTCTGTGCTACGATCCGAAGAACAACAGGCTGCTGATAGCCCCAAAAGAGATTTCAGCCGACAATCATTCAAACCAGGCTACCAGACATATCTATGGTTTTAACCTTGCTTCCAAAACCCTTATTAAAGGCACGGTTATGAGCTTTGACATAAAGAAGATAGAGGAATATGCCGTCAGAAACAATATAAAGGTTCCGATGAAAGGCAAAAAAGGAGAGGAAAAAGTACCGGACATCAGTATGAAAATTTCTGCAATCGGCATTCACCCCCTTACCTATAAACTGTTTGCCATATCCGGGCCAGAAAGGCTTCTTTTTGTCTTTGATATGAAAGGTAACCTCGAGTCTCTTGAGCGGCTCGACAAGGATCTCTTCGCCCAGCCCGAAGGCATAACCTTTATGGAAAATGGCGACATGCTTATCTCCAACGAGGGTGCAAAGGGGATCCCAACCATTGTAAGGTTCAACTACCGTTAGAACTCCTTCAGAATATTGCCCCCCAAGTTCGCGCCTGAATTTCCCGGATCCATGTGCTTTGTGACCAGAACATCTTGTATAATATAGCAAAAATTAATTAATATCTTCAGCTTTTTTTTATGATTTGCTTTGAGATTGTTACTGAATCTCTATCTTTAGAACGATCGATTGTTTAACCAAAACCAAACCTGAAACATGAAAAAGACTTTATTTTTTGCTCTTGCATCTCTCCTGATAATTGCAGGTTCATGCGAAAGAGACCGCGAAGAATCATTGCCTGCTGATGACCAGTTGCTGGTTTCATTTTCCGATGGTGATATCATTCCCGGACAGTATGTGGTCCTTCTGAAAGAGGGAGTTACCGATGTCAAATCAGCAAAGCTGAGTTATGCTGACGCTCAGATTGCAATGCTGGGAGAAATTCCGAAAATCCTGCAGGTTTCGGGAATTGTTGCCAGAAAACCAATCCAGGTTTACGCTACATTACAGGAAGGCTTTGCCCTGAAACTGTCTCCTGATGAAGCTTCTGCTCTTGAAAAAAATCCCGGTGTCCTTGGTGTATGGCCCGACAGAATGGTTGTCCTGGCAAAACCTGTCAGTCCCCCGGTTACGCAACCTGCTCAGGTAACCCCTCCCGGTATAACCATCGTAGGTGGCGGGGCCACGTATAATGGCGGCAAAAAAGCCTGGATAGTTGACACCGGAATTGATTTAAACCATCCTGATCTGAACGTCAATACTGCATTAGCTAAGACTTTTGTCACAAGAACAACCACAGCCGAGGATGATAATGGTCATGGAACACATTGTGCAGGTATAGTTGCAGCAAAAAACAATACTATTGGTGTCGTCGGAGTTGCAGCGGGTGCTGAGGTGGTTCCGGTAAAGGTGCTTGACAAGCGGGGCTCAGGAGCTTATTCCACAATAATTGCCGGAGTAAATTATGTCGCTGCTGCTGCATCTGATGGTGACGCCGTTAATATGAGCCTTGGAGGAGGTGTTTATGAACCAATCGACCTTGCTGTTGTTGCCATGTCAGAAGAAGGTCTTTTTGTTGCGCTTGCCGCAGGGAATGAGAGCGATGATGCAAATAATCATTCTCCGGCCAGGGCAAATGGGACAAATATCTTTACCATTTCAGCATGCGATAATAACAGAATCTGGGCAAGCTTTTCCAATTACGGTAATCCTCCAGTTGATTACTGTGCTCCCGGTGTCAGTATTTATTCAACCTACAAGGGAGATGCTTATGCTACCATGAGCGGAACTTCAATGGCTGCACCTCATGCATGCGGGGTACTACTTGTTACGGGAGGAAATCCCACTACCTCCGGATACGTTGTAAATGACCCGGACGGCAATCCTGATCCCATTATCCATAATTAATCCTGACCGATAAAACAAAAAGCCCCGGCTGCATGATTGCAGCCGGGCTTTTTGTTTTGTAAAAACTCACCTGGATTCCTGACTGTTTTAAGTAAGGTAAAGGTAACCCATCTGCCTCCTGTGTTCTACTCCTTCCCCCTGCTGGTAAGATGCCAGAAACCGCATACATTGCACTGTATGCACGTATCTTCTTCGTGACACGGGTCTCCCCGATGTGCTTTATCATTGCCTGAGCATCCTCAAGTGTAAAATAAGCCTCTTTCCTGCATAAAGGAGCAATAGGATCAGCCTTTCCCTTTTTTGAAAGCTTGTATTTCATTTCATATAGTGCCCGTTTACCTGAACTTTCAGCCGCCGGACACAAAAGCTTTTCCCGTTAACAGCCTCTTAAACCACTTCAGGCATGTTGTAAGGCTTTCTTCCCCCGCCCGGACGCGACAGGTAGGAATTGGCCTCAGTATCCTTGCCGAAATTCTCAGCCTTGCCGTCGAACACCAGTTTACGCCCGGTATGGTATGCAATGTTCCCGAGGTGCATCATGGCGGTCGAAATATGCCCTTCTTCAATGTCGGCAAACAGATCGCTGCTCTTTCTGCTCTTCACGCAATCGACGAAATTCTGGAAATGATAGTCGATGCCTGCCTTCAGTATCTCGTCCCACCTCGGATCGGGATCTACATCCTCACTGGTGAGAGTGATAGTAGGCTTATTGGACCTGTCCTGCTGCAGACCGGTGCTGAATGCCGCCGTGCCTGTCTGGCCGCCGGCTGTGGCCGGACCGTTGTTGCTCTGGAAAATCAGAACCTGGTTGTTGCCGGAAGTATAGGCATAGCCTTTGGTTCCAAGCCACAGGTATCCCCACGGATCGTTGGGTGTGGGAAGACTCCTTACTTCAAGCTCAAGAACAGCGCCGTTGTCATACTCGAAAGTAGCAACCTCGAGGTTCGGAACTTCCTGGTCGGATTCATCCTTGTATGCGTAAAATCCTCCGGAGCAGGCAATTTTTGAGGGATGCGTTGTCAGATTCATAGCCTGCCTGATTATATCCATGGCATGTGTCCCGTTATTTCCGAATTCACTCGTGCTGGTATCCCAGTACCAGTGCCAGTTGTAAAGGAAATGGTTTTCATTGAAAGGGATCAGCGGCGCCGGGCCCCTGTAAAGGTCCCAGTTGACTCCTTCCGGAGCCGGTCCGTCAGGCTTCCTGCCTATGCTCGGACGTGAACGGTAAACGGTTCCGCGCCCCATATAGATATCTCCTATAACTCCTCCGCGCAACACCTCAATAGCCTTCCGGTTAAGCCTGAAGGCCCTCCTCTGGGTACCGGCCTGGACTATCTTGTTGTACTTACGGGCAGCCTGCACCATCTTCCGGCCTTCGTCGATGGTGTATGAGATTGGCTTTTCAACATATACATCCTTCCCGGCCTGACAGGCATTTACTGCCATAAGCGCATGCCAGTAATCGGGAGTGGCAATTGATATCACATCCAGGTCCTTATTTTCGAGCATCTTGCGGTAATCGGCATAGGTCGCAGGCTTCTCACCCCCAAGCTTCTCGATGTCCTGAATGGCTTTCGGCAGAAGATAATCGACACAGTCGCAGATAGCTGTTACCCTCGTTTCCTTAATCTTCGTAAAACTGGCTGTGTGGCCTGAGCCGCCGTAGAATCCGCCTCTGTCATTAATGCCAATGACACCTACATTGATCCTGTCGCTGGGCTTGGTCTGGGCAAACCCCTTGATGTATGCAGGAGCCATGGCCATTCCGGCTGAGGCCAGTACTGTTTTCTTGATAAATGTTCTTCTCTTCTCGGTTTTCATAACTTGAGTGATTATTGGGTTTGGGTTGATTGAGGTCAGGAGTCTGTTGATTTTTACTTGAACAGAAGTGGTGCAAAATTATTAAGATAGATCCTCCAGTTTGTCCATGTATGACCTCCGGAATTGACAAAGAAAGTATGTTTCATCCCGAGGCGCGTAAGAGTGGCATCGAGCGACCTGGCTGACTCGATAAGGAAATCTGAATCGCCGCAGCCTATCCAGTATAGTTTGTAACCTGCCTTCTTCACTCCCCTGAACTCAGCGTCGTACCTTGCCTTGTTCTCATCATTCACACGGATCCCGTTGCTGAGAGGACATATATACTGAAAAAACCCGGGGTAAAGGTTGGTGCAGGAAATAGTATGACCTGCGCCCATCGACAATCCGGCCAGGGCTCTCGACGAGGGTTTGGCAATAACCTTGTAGTTCTTTTCAATATAAGGCACGATATCCTTTACAATACTGTTTACATATGCATTGGCCACACCCGGATTAGCCCGGTCGAAAGGCTTCTCGGGAATAAGCTGGGTGCGGGCTGCCTGCTGTCCGGGGTTACCGTTCGGCATCACCACCAGCATCGGCTTTGCAAGCTTCTTCTCAATCAGGTTGTCCATGATCTGGCAGGTGCGGCCCATGGTACTCCATGCATCCTCATCGCCACCGGCTCCGTGAAGCAGATACAACACAGGATACCTGGTCGTGCTTGTCTCATAACCATAGGGCGTATATACAAACATCCGGCGGTTCATTTCAAGTGTCGGGGAATCATACCATACCTGCGAGAGGTTACCGCGGTTCTTCGCTTCAAAATAATTGGCAGTCACATCACCGGGCACCAGCAGAACGCTCAGGTAACGTGTTCCGTCCCTCTGCATAAGCACATTGTTTGCATCGGTGGTCGAAAGACCGTCGACGATGAAGCTGTAAGTGTATAGTTCGGGCGCTGGGGTCGGAATGGTGACTGACCACAGTCCGGTCTCGTCCTTTTTCAGGTCGGCAGCCGACCTGAAACCAGCCATCCACGAACCGTTAAGCTTCACTGTGTCAGCATAGGGGGCAGAAACCCTGAAGGTGATCTCGCTGCCCTTGATCTCAGGGGAAATTACCGGCTGGCGTCCCGCAAAATTTGCCAGCTCCTGGGCAAAAAGACCGGTGAAGGCCAGGAGGCATATTGTTATAATTGTCAATCTCTTCATCATATTTCTTTTTTAGATATTCATTGGTTACTTGTCAGTCATACAGATCCTATTTAAACAGGAGAGGTCCGAAGGTATTCAGGTAGATCCTCCAGTTGGCCCAGGTATGTCCTCCTCCCGATACGAAGAAGGTATGTTCCATCCCGTTACGGGTGAGAGCCTGATCGAGCAGCCTGGCACCTTCAAAGGTAAAATCCTCATCGCCGCAACCAATCCAGTAAAGCTTGTAGCCCGCCTTCTTTATACCCTGCAGTTTCTCATCAATGTCGGGCTGATCGGCCCGGATCCCCATGCTGAGCGGTAGAATATAACCAAACATGCCGGGATATTCATTTGTGACACTCATGGTATGACCGCCACCCATCGACAGCCCGGAGACTGCCCTGGCATCAGGACTGGCAATCACGCGATAGTTACTTTCAACATAGGGAATTATGTCCTTCACAAGGCTGTTGATATAAAGATTGGCGAATTTCGGATCCCTGCGATCGTAAGTCTCCTCGGGAAGCAGCAGTGTTCTGGCAGCCTCCTGGGTGGGATTGCCGTTCGGCATCACACAAATCATTGGAACAGCCAGCTTCTTTTCGATAAGATTGTCGAGGATCTGGCATGCACGGCCCATGGTTACCCATGCATCCTCATCACCGCCTCCGCCGTGAAGGAGATATAGCACCGGATACTTTTCCGTGCCGGAATTATAGCCATAAGGAGTGTAAACGTACATTCTGCGTGCCTTGCCAATGGTAGGGGAATCATACCAGACCTTGTGGAGGTTTCCGCGCTTACCGGCTTCAAAGTAGTCTGCAGTCAGTTCACCCGGAACCAGCAGAACACTGAGGTAACGGGTTCCATCCCTCTGAAGCAGGACATTATTTACGTCATTAACAGTATAGCCGTCGACGATAAAATTGTAAGTGTACAGTTCGGGCTGGGGCTTAGGAATGGTTACCGACCACACACCAGCCGTGTCCTGAAGCATGTTGACGGACGAATCAAAGCTTCGCATCCACGAGCCGTAGATCCTTACAAGCTTTGCCTGTGGAGCCGCCATCCTGAAAGTGACAGTCTTCTCCCCTATCTCGGGAGAAACGATCGGAGCACGCCGGAAATTCGCAAGTTCCTGCGAAAAGGTTACTGCAAATACCGACATACAGATAATTGTGACAAACAGTTTCTTCTTCATTCTTATTGAGGTTTATTTGGTTCTGAAATCAAGCTTATGCCTTTGCCTCTAAAGTAATTATTATAAAAGTAATAAATAATGCTTTAACATTATTTATGATTAGGGCTGGGGGTCCTTTCCATCACCTTCTTGAACGGCGCCAGAAGCGTGCTCCACGGAAACTCCGACAGAACCATAAGGATAAGGATCGACGGTGAAAAATACGACACGGCAAGGACAATAGCCAGACCATTGTTCATGTAGGCCGACCCTATCGCCACTGCTATCCTGTTTTCCCTGCTTTCGTTCGGAACGGCCATGTAACCTATGAAATGCAAAATGATGAAAACAAGGTAAAGCACGGCAAGCTTCCATATCACACCCGCCGGATTGCCAAGTATGATCTCCCTCTGGGAGGAGATGGTTATAAATATGAATGAGAAAAGTATAAGCACATTGAATGATGTGAAAAACTTCTGAGCTCTTTCCACTCCGCCTGGCAGGAACTTCTTTACAAACTGGGAAAGAATCATGGGTACGAAAACAAGGATGGCAATATCCTTTAGTATAAGCAATTCGTTAATATTCACAGAATTAATATTCAGCAACCAGAACAGCAGGGGAACAGAAAAGGGTGCCACAAGCTGGGTCAGTATTGCCAGACTCATCGAAAGGGGGATGTTGCCCCTTGCAATATCGGTAAGAACCGGTGTCGCAACACCTGCCGGCATGGCCGTCAGAAGTAGCATGGCAATGGCAAACTCCTGATCAAAGATCACTGCAATGAAGTAAAAAACAAGCGGTACGGCAATCATGTAGATAAAGGTGATCCACGACATGAGCCTGAAATTCTTCATGTTCTCAATCACTTCAAGGGCATCTATCTTCAGAAAAGCCATGAAAAGCATCATCCCGAGCAAAAGCTTCGGAACTACCGGAGGAGCATCAATCTCAACCGGAGGCCACAAACCAAGAACGATCCCTGCCAGAAGCACGATCCAGAAATGCGTCTCGATAAGCTTTATTATTCTCATCCGTCGAAACCTTTGCCGGGTGAAGTGTTAACCTGCCGGCAAATATCAGTAATTTTGCCTTTGGGGATACATTCCGGGAAAAATTTTTACAGGAGTTCTTCCTCAACCCGGTATCCTCTCCTCAAGAACAAGTTTCCATTTCTGAAAAATCCAAACTAAATTTGATCCCTTGAACTCTGATAACAAATAAATTTCATGAAGATCACAGTACTTGACGGATTTGCAACAAACCCCGGAGACCTTGGCTGGGACGAGCTCGGTAAGCTGGGCGATCTTACGGTTTACGACCGCACTCCCCGTGAGCTGACCGCTGAACGCTCGGCAGGCTCGGAGATCCTGCTTACAAATAAAACGGTTCTCGATAACGAATTGCTCCGTTCTCTCCCCGGTCTCAGGTACGTGGGTGTGCTGGCTACCGGCTACAATGTAATCGACACGAACGAGGCACGTCGGCTCGGGATAATTGTTACAAATATCCCTGCCTATAGCACCAGCTCGGTGGCCCAGCTCACATTCGCGCTCATACTGGAGTTGTGCTTACACGTGCAGCGGCACAGCGATTCGGTGATGGAGGGAAAATGGTCGGATTCGCCCGACTTCACCTTTCGCGACTACCAGTTGACGGAATTGTCGGGACTTACAATTGGAATAATCGGATTCGGGAATATAGGACGGAAGGTCTGCGAAATAGCAATGGCATTCGGGATGAAGGTGATAGCAACATCCCCCTCACGGAGAGATGCTCCGGAATGCCCCGGGTTCGAGTGGGCGGGAACGGACGAACTCCTGTCTCGTTCGGATATCGTGAGCATCCACTGCCCTCTCACCCCCGAAACAGCCGGATTGATAAACGCTGACAGCCTGAAACTGATGAAAAAAAGCGCTATCCTGATAAACACCTCCCGGGGACCAATAATTGCCGAACAGGATCTTGCAGCTGCACTTAATGAAGGAATCATTGCCGGAGCCGGTCTCGATGTGCTGGCTTCTGAGCCGCCGGCAAAAGACAATCCCCTGCTTAAAGCAAAAAATTGTATCATCACTCCCCATATTGCATGGGCAACTCTCGAATCGAGAAGAAGGCTTATGGATCAGGCGGTAAAAAACATTAAGGCCTTTCAGTCCGGATCGCCGGTGAATGTAGTGAACGGATAAAACCGGGTGAGGGCCATTCGGTACGCGGTACGCGGTACGCGGTTCCGATACATCCCCTTTCGACTATAATACATTATACATTTATACCGAATACCGAATACTGAATACCGAATACCGAATACATTAACCAGCAACCAGTGAAGCCGCGTACCGCGAACCGCGAACCGCCAGTTCTGCTATTCCTCCTCCTCTTCCTTCCGGTATTCCAGAATATTCCCCGGCTGACATTTCAAAGCATCGCAGATGGCGTCAAGCGTCGAAAACCTTATCGATTTTGCTCTTCCGCTCTTCAGTACCGAAAGGTTCGAAACCGTTACGCCAACCAGAGCGGAAAGCTCATTAAGCTTCATCTTGCGCTTTGCAAGCATTACATCGAGATTGATAATTATTGCCATAGTCTGGAGTTTGGATTGCTATCAAATATACGAATTTTTATTGAATAACAATAATTGAGATATTGTTATTCAATAATTTTTTTACCCAAAACGATATGAATTTGACAATGATTAGCTCATCCGGCAACGGCCTGGCCTTCCCTGTAATAATCCTTCCCTATGAACGTTTTATTATTAATGATCAGATAAAAGGGGAAAAATGGCAAAAAAGATGTTAAAAGGGGGAGTCCTCCTGATATTGATGCTTTGCTTCAGCCTCATGCAGGCTCCCGAAATGGCAGCCCAGACCGGAACCGCCACAAAGCCGAAAACGACACAATCGAAGACCACTACTGTCCAGAAGAAAACCACTGCGCCGCAAAAAAAACCTGCCCAGCCGGCCTCCAAACCCCAGGCAGTGAAAAAAGCCCCGGCAGAGGGAACCGTCAGGATTGGATCGCAGACATGGGCCTCGGCTAACCTGAGTGTGACTACCTTCAGGAACGGCGATACAATTCCCGAAGCCAGAACCAATGAAGAATGGGTAGCGGCAGGACAATCGGGAAGTCCGGCATGGTGCTATTACAACAACGATACGAAGAACGGGCCGGTCTACGGAAAGCTTTACAACTGGTTCGCTGTGAATGATCCACGGGGTCTTGCTCCGGCCGGCTGGTCAATACCCGCCGCTGCCGACTGGGCGCAGCTGGCAGTGTTCCTCGGAGGTCCGGATGCTGCAGGGACCAAAATGAAAAGCACCACCAAATGGACTGAAGGTTACGGCGGCTCAGACGAATCGGGCTTCAACGGACTGCCCGGAGGCTATCGCGTGGAGAACGGCATATTCCTCAACCTCGGAAGCATAGGTACCTGGTGGAGTTCGACCGAAGGGAAATCAGGAACGGCACTCGACCACTATCTCGGACAACGTGGATCGCTCGGAAGAAGCAATAATAACTGTCAGCGCGGCGAATCAGTGAGATGCATCAAAAAACAGGAATAAGCAGGTCTTTTCTGTATAATCATTACATTTGTCGCGTTAAAAAGGCAGCGGTAACAGTTTGCCCTTAAATACACAGGGTCATGGTAATAGGTATTGATATCGGAAGCACCACCACAAAAGTGGCTGCAGTGAATTCGGGAAAGGATATCATCAAGGTGAAGACCAGGGCTGTCGATCCGATAACATCGGCAACGGGAGCTTTCGGGAAACTGCTGGTCGAGAATCAACTGAGCCTCAGCAATATTGAAAGGATTAACATCACGGGAGTAGGAGCATCAAGGATCCCGGGCGATCTCTTCGGCATCAGCACAAATCGAATCGACGAGATGATTGCCATCGGAACAGGCGGAAGATATCTCGCAAAAAAGGACCGGATCATCATTTCAAATATCGGCACCGGAACTGCGATACTCGAAGTCGACAACGGCAGGATCACCCACCTGGGTGGCACCGGGGTAGGCGGCGGAACAATAATCGGTCTTTCCCGGGAAATGCTTAACACCTCCGACTTTGATACGATAATGAGCTATGCAGCCCTGGGCAATGTCGGGAATGTCGATCTTCACATTGGTGACATTGCCGAGAGCAATATAGGTTTCCTTACCAGAGAGTACACCGCATCGAACTTCGGAAAGATAGTCGAGACCGCTACAAAGGAAGACCTGGCGGCAGGGATACTTAACCTGACCTTCCAGGTCATCGGGATGGTCTCGGTGTTCGCCGCAAAGAGCAAGAATAACGATACCGTGGTGGTGACCGGAAACGGCAGCAACAACGTTATAGGACAGAGAATACTCACATCCATTTCAAAGATGTACAATATTCATTTTGAGTTCCCTGCCGATGCCGAGTATGCCACAGCCATTGGCGCTGCCAAAAGCTGAGGAGAATCAGTCACTTTCAGTACCAGGTAAGTTCGCGTTGTTCGAATTGTGAAAGCCCGGTGGGAAAATATTTTATGTTGCCTTCTTCGCTGACTTCCACCTTGAGGGTGCTTCTGCCCCTGTCCATCAGCAGGTAAATGATTCCGGGAATTATCAAGAGAAGCAGCAGAACAGTCAGGATGCAACCGTTGGGTTTTCTTCTTTTCACCAGAAGGCATTTGGTTTCAGAACGGTGGGCAACCCTCCAGCCGTGATTAACGAGCCTGAAGATATCCTTATCGAGAATGGATTTCCGTTCTTCAATAGTTTTCATGTGGTCGGGGTAAAACCACTCAAATGTACAAAATTCCGGAAACTTATTTATCAGCAAAAGCAGATGCCTTTGAAGATTAAACCAGAACGCTATTTTATGTATCTTTGCCACTCCGGGACGTTAGCTCAGTCGGTTCAGAGCGCTTGCTTCACACGCAAGAGGTCGCTGGTTCGAATCCTGCACGTCCCACAAAGAAAATCAAAGAGTTGCAATGGAAGATCATTGATGCTTGCCCAGCATCTGAACTCTTTCAGATACAAACCCCTGTCAGGTAATTGAAAATAAATCACATTCGTTCTTCAATTAAAAATGAAAAAGAGAAATAGTTTTGCGATAATCCTTACACTGGCACTCGCATTACCAGTCACCATAATGATGATAATAATGTTTGCCGGAACCGGGTGCAATGTCTCTCAAACCAGACCCGAAGGTCCTTGTGATATCTATACAGCTGCAGGCAACCCGTGCATGACTGCCCACAGCAGCACACGTGCATTATACAAGTCTTACAACGGTCCGCTTTACCAGGTTATGCGTCAGTCGGATGGTAAGACACTGGACATTGGTGTGGTCCAGCCAGGAGAGGGAGATCCGGGCGGATATGCTGATGCAGCAGCCCATGACGCATTCTGTGCCAATACTTTATGCTGGATCACAACTTTGTATGATCAGTCCGGAAATGGTAATCACCTCGTTCAGGCGCCTCCGGGAACATTCAGGGGTCCGGCAAAAGGTGGTTTTAACACACTGCCAATTGCCGACATGGCACCGATCACGATTATGGGTCATAAGGCTTATGGCGTTTATATCATACCTGGCATGGGTTTGCGCAGCAACGATGCCACCGGTCTCGCAATTAACAATGAACCTCAGGGTATCTATATGGTGTGCGATGGTAAGCACTTTGACAGCGGATGTTGCTTCAACTACGGCAACACATCGACGAACAGCAGAGCCGTGGGAAGAGGCACCATGGAAACCGTTTATTTCGGTACTTCCACAGCATGGGGCAGCGGCAACGGTCCGGGCCCATGGATCATGTCCGACATGGAGGCTGGCCTTTTCTCCGGATACGATGCAAAACAAAACATAGCAAATCCCACAATTGATTCCTGGCGCTTTGTTACCGGGATTGTTAATGGTGGTGGTGGTAATAAATGGGAAATCTGGGGAGCTAACGCGCAGGAAGGCGACCTGGCAAATTTCTACAAAGGAATTCGGCCACATTCACTTGAAAACGACTGGTACAACCCAATGCATAGAAAGGGAGCCGTTCAAATGGGTAATGGAGGAGACAATGGTAATGGTTCGGCCGGTACTTTCTATGAAGGCGTGATGGTTACCGGATATCCGGATGAAACAACTCTGAATATAGTACAGGCAAATATTGTAGCTGCACGCTACGATGTTCAGCGGGTTAGCCTGTCCCGTGTTACGACTTTTACACCCGGATCGTCTCAGGAGGTTGAAGCAACTTTTACAAATACCACGGGAGCACCTGTTTCAGGTGTTACCTTAAGCATATCTCTGCCTGAGGGGTGGACTGCTTTAGTGTCAGGATCTGAGAATGCATCTGTAACATTTCGGAACCGGATTGCCCCAGGTGCTGGTATGAGTGCAATCTTTACCCTTACCTCCGGAGCAACAACCGGCACCGGATTCATGACATGCAGGGCCGAATGGAAGGACCAGGTCGCGACAACTTCTCAGAGAGTAAGAAACGTTTTTCCGGTTAAGATCAATGAAATTCGTTTGAGAACCGGTATCAGCCCGACCGACCAGTTCATCGAACTTTACAACGCAGGCGACAGTGAAGTTGACATTTCCAACTGGACCCTGATCAACACCAGAAGCGAATGGGCTCCTGTCAGGCTGGCGACAGTCCCTGGCGGAACGAAACTAACACCTCATGGTTTCTACCTGCTTGGACTCTCCGCCTCAGGATTGGTTGCTTCTGCCAGTAGTGGCGATAAAACTATAAATGTTACAAGCATAACCGGCTTCAAAGCCGGTCAGCAAATCGATATTGACGGTGAATTGCGCAGGATAGCAATAGTCGGAACAGCATCCGCCCCCATGACGACCGTGTTCGTCCCTGTCTCTACAGGGCCCTGGCTTACCATCCCTGCCGGCTCTGCCAATCTGCCTGTCACAAACGCAACAGGCTTTGAAGTTGGCCGGAAGATTGGTATCGATATGGGAGGTAACTATGAGGTGGCTACAGTCACTGCAGTGGGCAAAGCCTCCACTCAAACAAGCCTGGCTGAAGCCGCGAAAGCCGGCGATACAATCATCAAAGTTGTAGCAAATGACAACATGACTATCGGTGACACCCTTACCATAAACACAGGTGGACGCAAGGAACTCATTATTGTCAAACGCCTTATCAATGTTGTCGCAGCTCCAATCCGTGGGGGATTCGCTCCAGGCGGATTTGACGGCAACAGGACAGGAGAGGTGGAACTGACTATGCCCCTAAGGTTCGACCACATGTCGAGCGTCGACGTATCTGGCAGGGGGACGGGTATAAGCTACTCTCCGGCAACGCGCTTTGCACATAAAAGCGGCGATGCCGCACAGGCACTCGGTAACGGTATTACACTTGTATCTGCATTGGACAAGAATCACGATATTGGCGCGGCTGTGGTCAATCCCCTTGCAGTATCAGCGGGTTATCAGGGGTCAGCAAGACCCAATCAGTGGTACGGGTTTTCCCTCTCGACTACAGCCGGATCAATAGCACTGATGGATGCCAGTGGTATGGTGGTAGTTGATGCCATAGTATACGGATCCCAGCAGAGTAATTCGAGCGCTAACGGCACCATCACCAGTCCCGAGCTGGCCACCCTTGAGGGAGATCAGAGCCAGGGCGGCTGCATTGTAGTGGCACCAGGCTCTGGTACAGGCTCCAGAATGCTTCCCACGACACCTCGAAAGACAGACAGGAGTATAGGTCGCTTCCCCGATGGAGCTGATACGGACAATAATTGCAGCGATTTCCGGTTGCAGAATACAGTCACTCTCCTAAGGCCGGCAGCTGAAGGCTCAAACAACATTAAAGTTGGAAATGTAGCCAACTTTGTCCATGGTCAAAAGATAATTATCGGTACTGGTACAAATATTGAGACCGCTGTTATCACGAGCATTGGTACGACGGGGGGAACAACAGTTGGTGCTGCTACAAAGGCTGGCGCGACAGTTATTCCGGTTCCCGGAGTGGAAGGTTTTAGCTCCGGTCAGACAATTACTATTGACGGCGGCATAAACCTGGAGACAGCTGTTGTCTCTTCTGTTTCTACCGGACGGCGTCGTTTTGGTGGCGCGGGTGGCAGTATCCCAATGGACTCTATCAAGATAAGCATGCCGCTTAAATATGGACACTCTGTGGGCGCACAGGTCTCCGGCAGTGGAATTACCCTTGCCTCGCCTTTAACCAGAGATCATGACATCAGTACCCAGATCGCCAGTGATATACCCACTCCAGGTGAGCCCAATCAATATTGACACAAGTAGCAGATTTTCAATCCCTGTATTTTACTTTAATATATACTTTTATATCTGCTGATTGTATTAATTGAACAGAAGCTGGGCAAATTCACGAAGACTTCTTCTCCACGACTGGAATTCATGCGCAGTAAGAGGTGAAACATAGGAGGCACTCTTTATGCCTGCCTGGTTAAGGGCATCAGCTGCACTCTTAACCCCTTCGGAACCACGCTCCCTGCTGCCATAACTCATAAATACCAGACTAACTTTTGATTTGTCAGATATTTCTGCAGGGGCAATTGTCCCACCACTGAAAAGGCCGATGTATCCAAATGTATCCAGATGGGCCAGAGTTACTGACCTGGTACACATAGCACCCATCGACAGACCTGACATAGCACGATTCGACTGGTCCGGTCAGTGTGCGGAAGTTGCTGTCAATATAAGGGATCATATCTTTGATCATAAGCTCAGCGTACGTATCAAATGAAAATCCCATACGGGGACGTGCAGCTTGTCCGCCAGGGGCTGCCTGTCCAGGGGCCGAAGGTGTCGGCTGTCCGCCCGGAGCTGTCTGCCCTGCTGCGGGAGCTCCCATTTGACGAGGCTGGGGAGGAGCTTCACCTGGTTTATAAGCAGCACTGGTCTCCATTACAACAATAAACGGTTTGGCTTTCCCTTCAGCGATCAGATTATCAAGTATCAGGTTAGTACGTCCCATCTCAATCCACACCCGCTGATCCTCTCCGCCACCGTGCTGAAGATAAAGCACCGGATAACGGGCCGATGTGTTTTTCTCATAATCCGGAGGTGTATAAACGTAAATCATACGCCAGGCACCGGTAACACTGGAATAATAATTCTCAATCAGAACGTTCCCATGCGGTACATCCTTAAGATCATAAAAAGCACCATCCGGGTCAGGGATCTCAAAAGCATTACACATATGGCTATATCCTATGAAACCATCTGTGGCCGGATCAAGAACGATAGCTCCATCTACGATCATCCAGTAGTTATGATAACCAAGGTCCTGCGGTTCACTGGTATATGTCCAGACGCCGTCGTCTCCCCTGACCATGTCAAAAGGAACATTGGCTATAGAAACCTGTACCTTCTGTGCATTGGGTGCAGTAAAGCGGAAAGTAACGCGGGCATCAGCTTCAATACGCGGATACTGAGCCCCATAGAGGTTGTAGGGTGAAGGATGTACTTTGCCGGCAAGCTTAGAATTCACTAAAGGCTGACCTGACTGGGAAAGACAGATTTCACTGATTGACATAAGAATCAGTAAAATAATTGATAAAAATTTCCTCATTTCAAAATGTATTAAATAATAACTTAGCACATGACAAAAAACATCTACAAATTGATTGTTAATATGTTATGCCATTTTTGATAATAAATATGGTTTAATTGTATAGGATAAAGCCATGATATACAAATTATTAGAATAGTGAAACCAATACTATTTCTAAAATTGGAAACAAAGGTTGAAAACAAAGTTACATTATTATCAGATACGTTGAAGGAGTTCTTCAGGGACTAAATGAACCTTGCACATAATAATTCCTTTGGCTTATTTATCAGTGCTTTCTACAAAGTCCAAACAGTTTGCTTCGAAAAACCGGCCTGTGGGTTTGACTCCATTGTTAAAGCTGAGTCCTCATGAAGAACTCTTAGTTCGGGCTGCCCTGGTAAAAAGCCGGTCGTCATCTCAATTATTGATGTAAAAACATAGCCCGGGAACAAATAATTGAAAAGGTTATAGGAAGACAGCCTTTCAATGATGTCTTTGATTTGCATTTATAAAGGTTTTACATTTTAACGTTATGGTGGTAATACCTTAAATAACACTTAGAACATGTCTTATTTTGAGGAATCCATCCACCCGGTTTTCAGAGGCTTCCGGATGGATGGATAAACAAGCAGGTCCGGCTTTTCCCGTTTAAAAGAAACTAATGAGGTAAAAGCTTTTTTTATGGGCGTTTCGTTCGAATGTTTTACTCCGGCTTAGCTTCACCGGAACCGACTGGACAGCAACGATACTCCTGCGACTTTTCGAGCAGCTCTATCTGTTTTGCCAGAAGGTCATTCTTAAGTTTATAATACCTTATCCTCTCTTCTTCCAATGTATTGCATCCATCCAGGCAACCTTTGACAATAATCCCGGGTGTAGGCAAGGAGAAGTCCATTGTGAAATTAAATTTCTCCCTGAGTGTTCTTGATATCTCCCCGTTTTTATCAAAAATACCAATTCCCTGAAGTTCAGTTTTTATTTCTTCCATAATGGTTTTACGCAAATCCGGTAATTCTGAAGGCTGAAACATTACAAATGCTTTCTGATTTTCAGCACTTAAGATTGTATAATCTATACTTTCTAATTCAAAGCTCAAATGCTGCTGCTTGTTCAAACGATAAAAAATATAGCTCACGGCAAAACAATTATTATCATTTCTGAATTCCCGTGAAGAAGACTCATAATGGTCTTCGGTCTGACCTTCAGCATGGAACCGCGAGGTAACTTCTCCAACAGATATGGAATGAGCCATATGAGTTGCCTGGACAGCCTGGGTGGCTGCTGATCTCATATGTGAACTTTGAGTATGCAGGTAATCAAGAGTTGAAGAATTGTTATAACTGCTACTGGCTTTTGAACTAGCCTTTACTCCGAACCAATCCAGGCCTGCTTTTGCACTACCATCAAAATTCCATTTTCCTCTGTCTTCTGTTGTTTGAGTTCCTGACTGACTGTTTTCAAGATCATAAAAATAGCTCTGGGAAGCGAGCATGAAGTATTTCTCCTCAGAAATCTGTTCATTACGATAGCTTAGTTTTGACTCACTATCATAAGTAAACTGAGTCCTTCGGTCTGTTGAAACAAGCTTGACTTTTTCTCCGGGAAGTAAAGTCGTACTGTAAACCGGATCTCCCAAAACCAATCCCCTGGTACACCGTTTAAGTCTGAATCCAAGGATGAGCTGAACCATCAGCCTGATTTCTTTCTTATACAAGAAAGGATAGTTCAATGTGCGAGTAAAAAAAAGCTCGTCACAATAGTTGTCATTTGTAAGTTCAGGACAACAAGGAACTTTTTTAACTTCATCTCGTGGCATGAGGATCAAATTAAGTGAATAGCCTACTCTTTTCTGGATTTTCGGCTTTTTCCATTTTATGAACTTTTGAAAAGGACGGATTCACTCACAAACATAGACCATATCAAAATTACGAGGAAACTATATATAAGTCAAATTTTTTTTCTGACTTGTGACAATTAGTGCGTCAGGTAAAAAATACCATAATTATCCCTTCCGGGAAAAAGTATCAATTTCGTACCTTTAATAAGAAATTCGACATCGATAACTTAAAATTATATGAAAATGAATGATTTTATATGCCCAAAATGCAAAGGACATCTCCGGGTTGGAGATCATTTAATATTTAAAGTGAAAAATGATTTGAAGCAGAGTGCTATTCTGCTTCTAAGTCCTCAGATCGGAAATTATTCCAGTGTGAAACATCCCTCTTTTGAATTTAACCAGGGTGAGGTTCTGGAATTCTTCTGTCCATTATGTAATGCATCGCTCAAGTCGGACATTCATCAAAACCTTGCACTTATATTAATGAAAGATGAAACGGGTAAGGGCTTCGCTGTCTATTTCTCACAGGTTGCAGGAGAACATAGTACCTATGAGACCGATGGTGAATCAGTTCGTGTAACTGGTGAAAATGCAGGATTATACACGTATTTCAAAGTCGGGGATAAGTTCAAGAAGTTTTTGTAGCACGATACAGGCCAGGATATTTGTTCTGGCCGCTGGTACCTCTGCAAGTCCCACATAAAAAAAGAGCTGCCTCTCAGCAACTCTTTTTGTTTTACAGGTAATGAATCAGTATCAATCTGGTATAACCACGCGTGCTTCCCGGTCAGGATCATTCTTAACCTCGCATACATCATCAAGTATCATCGTCTCGCCATTCCCGATAGTGTAAGCTGGCCATGTCGGCAGACCGCCTCCGTTGGGATCGCCTGTACGCATGAACTGAAGCAGGGCTCCGGACATCTTCTCGGATAGAGCCCTGGGCCTCGAACCTCCTCCGGTATGAGTGAGCATCACGTCGGTGTTGTAAAACCAGAAACAGATATCCAGACAGTGAAACGCCCGCATCCTGTTATTGAACAGCGGAGGCTCCCAGCCAAACCAGGCTACATAAACCGGCGCCTTCTGCACTGACTTGGCATTGGCCGTGGCAACAACACTCTTGCGGTTGCTTCCTATCAAGGTCGCAATTTCAATGGGTTTTGCCTCCGGAAATACCTTTGCATATGCATCGTATATCTCAGCTGCCTTGTCTCCGTATCCGCCCCTCATTCCTGAACCGCTTGCAAGCATCTTCTTTGCGGAATCCGCAGTAATGTTCTCAAGCTCCGGATTTGTCCGGCTCGCGGACCACTCATGGAAGGTGGTGTTTATCATCATCGGCACTCCGGACGACAATCCCTCAGGATCGGCAAAGAACTTCCCCTTTGGAAGGTTCACCCCGTCAGCCACCGGCGCAAAACCGCCGCGCATCATTCCCGGCCGGGGATTATCCTGGCTATACTTCTGGGCAGCCCTGTTGGCAATGAGAATGTAGTCCTTCCAGGGTATCTCCTGAAGCTTGTCAACCTCAGACGGTAAGAATCCGGCTTCTTTCAGGACATATGCTCCCAGACCTCTTGAGTATTCCTGGTCGAGGGCTTCTATCGTGGAGCCGCTGAGCGGCACGCCCTTATGCACCAGACCGTCAGCCTGAGGCATGTTCATCACAACGCACACCTTGGCTCCGCCGCCTGACTGACCTATAATGGTAACATTCCCGGGATCTCCCCCAAAGTTTGTAATATTGCGGTTTACCCATTCAAGCGCGGCTACCATGTCGAGCGCTCCGACATTGCCCGAGCTGGCATATTTCTCACCTCCTACCCCTGAAAGATCCGTGAATCCGATCGGGCCTAGCCTGTGATTTATTGAAACAAATACGATATCACCCTTCCGGCTGAGATTCTCACCCATGTACCCGTCCTGCTCGATCCCGTTGCCGTTGGTATAGCCGCCTCCGTGGAGCCAGACAAGAACCGGCCTCTTCGCATCATCAGTAATCGACGGAGTCCAGATATTGAGCTTCAGACAATCCTCGCTGACATCATCGTAGTTCCAGTGATCCACAAACGACGACCATGCATTGGCATAACGGTTGTCCATAATCTGTGGCGCACTGTTTCCCCACCAGACAGCCGGATAGACATTATCCCATGGTTCAGGTCTCTGAGGCGGCATAAAGCGGTTCTTTCCCGCGGTACTGGCGCCGTATGGTATGCCCCTGAACTGAAAGATGTCATTGAGGATAAAACCCTGCACCTTGCCGTATTCCGTCTGCGCTATGGCAATATCGTCCCCAACCTTGAGAACCTGGTCGTCAAATGCTGCCGGTTTGGCAACGGGCTGACTGCATGAGCTTAAAAGAAGGATCCAGGCCAGGAATGATCCTGCCGCAATCCATTTAATCCTGAAATACCGTGAATTTTTTTCCATATCTGAAGAGTTTTGAATGTGATGTCAGGGTTAATTAAAAAGAGCCGTGTGAAGAAAACTATCATCACCGGTAAATTTAACAATTTTCCCTGACTTTGAGGTATGAGGCCCTGTGCCCTGTGCCCTGTGCCCTGTGCCCTGTGCCCTGCGCCCTGTGCCCTGTGCCCTGTGCCCTGTGCCCTATGCCCTGTGCCCTGAGCCCTGTGCCCTGAGCCCTGTGCCCTGAGCCCTGTGCCCTGTGCCCTGTGCCCTGTGCCTTGAGCCCTGCGCCCTTCGCCTGTTCCCTACCTGTTAAGACCAGCGGTCGAATACATCCACCTGCCTTCGATCTGGACTATGGCCTTGTGTAATCCGTACTGGCACAGCATCTGGTTATGATGACCCTTGCAGGTCACTCCTTTCGGATCATCCTTGTAGTAGCTCTTCAGTATGGGCAAAGCTTTCTCCGACTTCAGCATTCCAAGAGTCCAAACTGCAATATGCGTTCTGTCATTGAATGAATTCTTTTCATCCTGAAGAAAAGATATCAGGGCTTCTTCTGCAGTTCCCGGATACTTTTCCTGGGCAATTCTGATATTTTCCTTTACATCTGACCTGATCCAGACACTCATTGCAATTACTGACACTGCAATCAATACAACCACAGAAGCTAATGCAATGATTAACATTTTACCTGTCTTGAATTTTTTCATGGCTATTTATTAATATAAGTGCTACTTATTGAGCCGGGCCCATGAGCCGAACACGTTCTTTTCCCTGGCGCCTAACCAGCCATGTTCAATGGAAACTATGGCTTCCTTTTAGGCATGTCCGACCCAAATTCGCAATGCAAGAAAAAGACACAAAAATATGACTGCAAGACTCATCCCGATAATAAGTAAACCCCGTTTCATATTATTAGTTTTTTAATTTCCAACATCCTGATATTAAATGTCTTAATCTTTGTTTTTCAAATTAAATTTTTGAACCTCTCATCAATAAACTCATTAAACCACTGATCAATCATCGATTTCTTAAACCGCCATTCCTTTCCCAGTTTTGCAGCCGGGATCTTCTTCTCCTGTGCCCAGGTGTATATTGTCTGTGGTTTTACCCTGAGGTATTCTGCCACTTCTTCAAGAGTCATTATTTTGTCATCTTCCAGCATACTTCTATTTTATGGTACTATCGGGTTCGGTAATTGTTGATCTGCCCTGCTTGTCAGGATTTGACTTTTCTTCCGGATTAAATATACTTGCTGCCGATTGAATTACGGCTATATAAAAGTTTCCTTCACGTGCCCTGAACAACTCAAACGGCATATCACGGCTTCCGACGAAGGGCCGCAGGTTCCAGGCCAGCTGAGAACTCACGAATGCAAGAATTACAACCCATATTTTGAATATTGACATACCAAGCTTCGGATATACATTCTTTTTCTCACATGAGAATTTCAGCCCGCTGATTATTGTTTTAATAGCAAAAATACCTGAAAAAGTAAAAATTGCCACATGCAATAATTTTAGAAATGAATAACTGTTGCTGGTGATCATAAAGAATGCAATAATCGGGGAAAATGACAAAGCTATTGTCGTGAAAACAAAAAAGCCAGCTAAAATGATATTTGCCATCTGTGAGATTGTCATTGTGGACCCAATCATGGATTGAACTACATACAGAGCCGGAAAGCATATTATCAGTGAAAGTACTATCAGGCATGGCATTTTAATCCCGGTTACCAGACTTTGCAATACTCCGTTGTAACTTCCCATGATAGCTCCGTAAATAAAGGAGAATAAGATAACATACATCAGTTGCGTGAAGAAATATTTCCGGGAATTCTCAGAATCATTCAGAATCTCAAAATAATCATCACTGCGCTGAAAGGCTTTGAAAATGGAAGGCAGGTTGGTTTGCATGGCAATTTTATTTACAAATATAGATTAATATGTATTAACAAACAATAACAAACAATAAAATAAATTTTCCCCCATCAGACGGAATTTTTCGATCAGGGAGTACATTACTTCAGAATGCAAAACGTCCCCAACCGCCCAGGTTTAATGTCATTTGACATTGGAAGTAAACAAGTAATACAAATTGAAGTCAGGAGCAGGATTTAAAGTCCCCCCTGGGGGATTTAGGGGTGGATCTCAGGAAGCATGAATCAACAAAAAATCCCGTGGAGACATTGAGAATGAACCCTCAGGATGGGATGGTTCTACCCCCCATCCCGAAAGCTTTCTGTATAGGAGTGGATTTCAGGTGCTTATACCCGGGCTCTTCACCCCCAAACCCCCCAGGGGGGCTTTAAGTACTTTAAAAACTTTGTAGCAACTATGGGAAGAAAGATATATTCAACGATTGCAGGATCTTAGCCCCCCTTGGGGGGTTGGGGGTGGAGTTCCCTGGAGTGGAGGATTCCTATTCCTCCTCCCCCATCCTTTCAAAAACCATATCCTGTGATTCCTGCCCCTGCTCAGAACTGACATTCTCATAACGGACGGAGCGGATTATGAGCTGATTCCCGTCTTCACTCAATGACCAGGTGTTCTTTACCCTGTTCTCGGCGAAAAGCCCGATCTTACTTTTTCTGTCGGTGGTTTCTGTAAAGGAGCTGCCATCAGGGGAGACTGAACAAATGAAGTATACTTCAACGTTATCCAGTGGTTCAGTATTTATCCTTTTGATTGTGTTGAAAGCAAATACTGATGCAGATTTATATTCCCTGCCATCATTACCTTTACTCGAGTGGCGGATCAGAATAGAATCCGAACCATACTGACGGATATCATAAATGTATTCAAATGCAACGGCAGGATTTCCAAACATTTCCTTGCATTTCCATCTGCCTGAAAAATCCACGGCCAGATGACCCTCACTGTCCAGACTGAAATCCGGTTCACTATCCCTGTCTAGTGTTATCCTGAGATCGTGGTTAAAGAACGCCCTGAAATACAACGGTTCGCATCCTTCCCCGGTCACCGAAACCACCGCATCCTCTCCCACATCCTCCAGAATAAAGCGCCCATCCTTGTCAGACCTTGCGAGGATAGGATTTCCCGTGGAACTCACCTTTACCCCGGGAAAGGGATCACCATTTTTCCTGATAACCTTCCCCTTTATCTGGTAATAGTCCCTGGTCATTATATCCACTATCCTCCAGCGCCTTATCCGGTCCTGTTCGGGGAACACCGGATAGGTCCACAGACTCAGGGAACGAAGGTTGGAAACGGGGATACTGACCGGTCCTTCCGGAACCTGGTTGTTAACCGTCCAGGTTGGCTTGAAGTAGTTTGAATCAGGATCAGACTTAAGATCGTTCTGATAGGTTGTTATCTCGACTGCCCCGCCTTTCGCGTCCCTCCCGTGCCTGCGAATTGCGTCGCGTCCCTGCCTTACGGAGATGGTCTTCACCTGCCCCGGTTCAAATACGACAGTGTCGCTGAATGAAAGCGGCTTGCCGTCAATGACCATCAGGGCTTTCTCCGGATTGAAATCAGGACCCCTGAAATAAACGTCTTCAATAACAATATCCTGTGCCCTTAATAATTTCTTTCTGTTCCTGTCATCCTGGGTATCGGGATATGCCGGCCGGAGGCTTAGCAAGGTGAGCAGAAGGACTGACAGGACTGACACAACTGCCGCCCTGATCTTCATGCCAGGTACAGATGTGACCGTGTTGAGCATCAGCAGCCGGTCCTTTATCATCGAAGAATTAAGACCGCATGTGAACGGGACACTTGCCCTGATACGCATGAAGCTGATCAGCTCCTCCTCATAGGTCTCAGGATCACGGGAATCCCTTACCACCGCTTCGTCGGCAAGATATTCGTGGTTGATCCTTGCCGCCTTTCCGAAAAGGTAAAGCATTGGATTGAACCAGAAGACAATATTCAAAAGCTCAAAGAAAATAACATCGTGCGAATGTGCCTGCCTTATGTGCTCAAGCTCATGCTTCAGAACATTGGCAGGGATCCTTTTTTTTCGGTATGCCTTCCTGTCGAGGAAAACTGTCCGCAGAAAACTGAAGGGGCTGGCAAGGCCGTCTATAAGGGCGATCCTGTACCAGCTCTGATCGATCCTTTCCGACTTCAGAAGCATCTGCCTGACAACCATTACATTTCTTACAAACCTGACCGACATCAGTGTCAGTCCCGCCAGGTAGATAATTAAAAGCATTACCGCGATGCCGTCATGACCTTTCTGCTTCTGCACAGGCTGAGGCAATGCATTGGTAACTGCTGTTTCATTGAATACCGTCTCTTTAGCGATTGAATTTTGCTGTACGGGCACTTCGGGATATTCATAGGAATCCGGAAGCTGAATATGATTGAACATCTCCGCTATTTCAACAGCTGCCGGTCCTATACCAATTTCAACCGGTATCGAAACGAAAGGAACGGTAAGGGAAAATACGACCGCAAAGATCAGATAGAACCTGTTGAAGCTGAAGAGCTTCTCTTTCCTGAGGATCAGGTGGTAGAGCCCGAAAAGCAGGACCATGCAAACACCCGACCTGATAAGGTAAGCTGTCATTTTTTTGCTTTTTTATGAGCTATTTTCTTTTCAACGATCTGCTTTAGTTCTTCAAGCTCCTCCCTGGTCATGTCGGTTTCATCGGCAAAGAACGATGCAAACTGGGCGGTTGAATTGTTGAAGAAATCCTTTATTATACCGCTTATCTCCCTTGAAAAATAGTCGTGCTTGCTTACAAGGGGATAGTATTCCCTCGAATTTCCATACTGCCTGAATCCGACAAATCCCTTGTCGATCATTCGTTTCAGCAGTGTAAATACGGTGGTCTGAGCCGGTTTGGGATCAGGAAACCCGTTCATCAGATCCCTTATGAAGGCTTTATCGAGATCCCACAACACCTTCATAACCTGTTCTTCTGCATTTGTAAGGTACATTAGGTCTACGTTTTTTGACATCTGTCTACAAATGTAGACAATTGTTTAATACGGTGCAAATTTATTTTTAAGTCTTTTTTGGTACTCTTTGAGTGCCTCTGCCATTTCACCACCCCCACCCACCTATTTGTCAATACCCCCTTTCCCGTTTCCCCCACGGGGGAAAAGCCTTGGACGATTCTCCTTACCTGGTCATCCTGAAAACTATCGATCGCTGTCGGAATCCCAAGTGGAAAAGCTTTGCACAATGCTGCCTGCCCCTTCCCCCCTGGGGGAAGGTTATGGAAGGAGGTAAACATTACAGGGGAAGTCTGGGAAGTAAGTAATAACATAACAGGCCTGAATGATGAACTTACCCCCTTTTTCTTTCAGCATCTCACTTACCCCCTTTCTTATTTCCCCCAAGGGGAAATGATTCCATTAAAAACTCTTGCACTAATAGGGGATAGCTGGGAAGTGAGAATAATAAGTATTGTTTCATCTACCTGATGTTCGTCAGGGAAGGTACTCATTTATAGAATCAATTACCCATTCAAGCCTATTTTCTACATCCTCATTTTTAAATCTAAGCACTTTAAGCCCTGACGAAACCAGATACTCTGTTCTTTCTTTATCGTACGCTTTTTGAGCAAGATGGATTCCCCCATCTATCTCAATTGCCAGATTTGCTTCAAAACAATAAAAATCGAGGATATAGATGCCAAATGGGTGCTGTCTTCTGAAATACACACCGTTTTGGTTACGCCTTCTTAGCCGGCTCCAAAGTGTTTTTTCAGCAAAGGTCATGTTCTTTCTTAACCCGCGGGCCTTATCCTTAATATTCAGGCTGGCACCATGATTTTGTTTCCCTTCGGTGACAATTTTCTGAAAGATCATTTCGAACTTTATTACAACGATTCCGCATAATTTACGAAATTATTTACCAATAATCATATTCCCCATTCTTATTTCAGCCAAAAGGAACGATATCCTGCCCCAAATGGGAAATTCATTATCTTCATCTCCTTTTCGATTATTAAATGTTGAAATTCGGATTCCTGCCCGCCTTGTGCAGAATTTTACAGGCCCCTTCCCCCCTGGGGGAAGGTTAGGGAAGGGGGTAAAGCAATAAATGGCTGAAGGTTGGGATTGGCGCAAAATTACACTTAGGGTCGGATGCAAAGTCGTCACAAATAATATAATTGCCTTGCCAATTCCCATTCAGATTGTACCTTTGATGTAGCCCCAGAGGGGATATCCCCTATCCGTTACAGGTTACTGTGTCTGGCACGGGGCCAAACCGGCAACAGGGGTGAAGAGAAGAAGGGAAGAAGGGACGAAGAGACGGAGAGACTGCAGGACAGCAAGACCGCAAGACTGCAGGACAGCAGGACAGCACGGAGAGACGAAGGGCGATAACACAAAATTCCGATGGAACAAAAGGATTATCTGCTTAGAGAAATTGAAAAGATCGGAAGGATAATGAGGGCTATCCGAGCAAAATTATTCGGCGGAAATGACAATCTGGCCATAACCCTGGAAAAGGTTACAGAAGACCTGAAGGAGATGTTATTGAATGATGCAAACCTCGATCTTGAAAAATTACTCGTTCTGGACGCCGCAGAGACAGATGCATACCTTAACACACTGCAGGGTTTCAGCGTTGAGAATATTGAACTGCTGGCAGAGACGCTTTCTGAAACAGGACTTAAATACGATTCAACCGTTTTTCTTGAAAAAGCGCTGCAGCTATTCGGGATATGCAGCCTGAGAGACAGAACTTATTCCTTCAAACGGGAAACAAACATAAGTATGATAAAAGATGCCCTGCAGCATAATGCTTAATTTGAATATAAAATGGAACAGGTTTACACCGAAGGAAAAATATTTGAAAAAATCGATTTCAAAAACAATCCTCTGACCCTGGGGGAATACGAAAACTGCCGCTTTCTGAATTGCGATTTCTCAAACAGCGACCTTTCTGATTATAAATTCACCGACTGTGAATTTTCGGAATGTAACCTGAGTCTGGCCTTACTTACAGGTACAGTTCTCCGGGACGTTAAGTTCAACCACTGCAAGATGCTGGGATTGCATTTTGATGATTGCAGCGGATTCGGTCTTTCATTCAGCTTTGAAAGCTGTGCTCTCGACCATTCTTCGTTCTACAGGACCATAATCAAAAACACCTCCTTCGTTAAAGCTCATCTCCATGAAGTTGATTTTGCAGAATGTGACCTTACCTTCGCCGTTTTTAACCACTGCGACCTCACCGGAGCATCCTTCGACAATACAAACCTTGAAAAAGCAGACTTCCGGACTTCATATAACTATTCCCTCGATCCGGAAATTAACCGGATCAGAAAGGCAAAATTCTCCCTGCAGGGAATTCCGGGACTTCTTGGCAAATATGATATAGAAATTGATTTTTAATATTTACCGCACTAACGCTTCTTTTTGGTTTATATAAACAATGGTATCACTGCCGCACTAATTGGCAGAAGTCAGGATTGACTGAACAGAATAAGGGGGTCAATAAACCTTTGTGCCGGTTGTGCCGGTCATTTATATTTGTAAATCATTGAGAAATATGTACAATATGCCTGCCCGGGACTTCGGGTGAGCTGCCCATACAAAAAATGAGGCTTTTTACATATTCCGGGATATGCATAAATACTGACTCGTTTACCGCATAATTACTAACCATCCTGTCGGTCTGTAGTTTTACTTTTGTTCAATAAAAGACCTGTCGTATGCTTGATGTTATCCTAAACAAGGCCGAAGAAGATAATCTGAAAAAAGGATCATCCAAATTCAGCGAGAGTGCAGACAAACCAATTAAAAGCATTATCAAGTCTTTTTCCTGGAGAATTGTCGGTACACTTGATACAATGCTGATCAGCTACCTGATAACAGGGAAGGTGTCTCTTGCCGTCTCAATTGGTGGAATTGAGGTTGTAACAAAGACAATCCTGTATTATTTCCATGAAAGGTTATGGGCTAATATTCACAGGATTAAGCTTCAAATTAAAAAGAAATCAGATGAAAAAAGAGTCAGATACCACAGATTTAGCCAGATTACTACGGGGAAAATCAATACAAGAATCCTTAGAGATACTAACGTCACACTTTCCTGACAGCATACTTTTTACCACCAGCTTCGGAGCTGAAGACCAGGTGATAACTCATTTTATTTTTGAGAATAATCTGCCTGTCGAAATTGCAACCATCGACACCGGAAGGCTTTTTCCGGAAACCTATAAGGTCTTTAATGAGACAATAAAAAAATATCAAAAGAGAATAAAAATATATTTCCCGAATAATGAAGCAGTTGAGTCTATGGTAACTGAAAAGGGACCTTACAGTTTTTATTATTCGAAAGAAAACAGGCTGGAGTGTTGCAGGATAAGAAAGGTTGAACCTCTTGGCAGGGCTCTTAAAGACAAGAAAGTATGGATCTCCGGAATCAGGGCAGATCAATCGGATGAAAGAAGCCAGATGGACTTTATCGAGTATGATGAGGCGAAAAAGGTGTATAAGTTTTATCCTCTTCTTAACTGGTCGTACGAGGATGTAAGGAGCTTCATTAAAAATAATAATATACCGTATAATACCCTTCACGACAAGGGTTTTGTAAGCATAGGTTGTGAACCATGCACCAGGGCCGTTAAACCGGGAGATGATTTCCGGTCAGGCAGGTGGTGGTGGGAAACAGGAGGGTTGAAAGAATGCGGCCTTCATACCAAATAACTGAGTAATTTTTACCTTAGCATGAACAACAATTTGATTATAAACGATCTGCATCTTAAAGAACTGGAAGATGAGGCTATTTTTGTAATACGGGAAGTAGCAGCCCAGTTTGAAAAAAAGGTTATTCTCTTTTCAGGCGGGAAAGATTCTATCTTACTCGTGCATCTGGCAAAAAAAGCATTCTGGCCGGCTAAGATGCCCTTCAGCCTGATGCATATCGATACCGGTCATAATTTTGAAGAGACTCTTAAATTCAGGGATGACCTGGCCAGAGAACTTGGTGTGGAATTAATTGTAAAATATGTTCAGGATTCCATCGACAAAGGGAGAGTCGCTGAAGAGCAGGGAGTCAATGCAAGCCGGAATAAAGCACAGTCTGTAACATTGCTGGATGCTATCGATGAACTGAAAATTGATGTCGCCATCGGAGGCGGACGGCGGGATGAAGAAAAAGCCAGAGCCAAGGAGCGTTTCTTTTCTCACAGAAACGAATTTGGTCACTGGGATCCAAAAAACCAGAGACCTGAACTCTGGAATATTTTCAACGGACATAAAAATTTGGGAGAACACTTCAGAGTATTTCCCATCAGCAACTGGACAGAACTCGATGTATGGCAGTATATTTTAAATGAAAAAATAGAACTCCCCTGCCTTTATTACACTCACAGACGGAAAATATTTAAACGCAACGGGGTACACCTTGCCTGGGCTCCTTTTATGCAGCTTAAGCCTGATGAGTCGGTATTCGAGACTGATGTCCGCTGCCGGACAATAGGAGATATTACCTGTACGGGTGTTACTCTTTCAAATGCCCGGTCGCTCGAAGAAATAATTTCTGAGATTGCGGCGACAAGAGTTACTGAAAGAGGAGGAAGGTATGATGACAAACGGTCCGAAGCAGCAATGGAAGACCGTAAGAAGGAGGGCTATTTTTAATGGGAAACGATATTAACGGAAATGGAAGGGGCCTGCTCAGATTTACAACGGCAGGCAGTGTCGACGATGGCAAGAGCACTCTGATAGGACGCCTGCTTTACGACAGCAAATCAATATTCGAGGACCAGATGGAACATATCGTCCAGTCAGGAAAACGACTGGGCAGAGAAGATATTGATCTTTCGCTTCTTACCGATGGTTTAAGGGCCGAACGCGAACAGGGTATTACAATTGACGTTGCTTACAGGTACTTCGCAACTCCCGCAAGAAAATTCATAATTGCCGATACTCCCGGACATATCCAGTACACACGGAATATGGTGACCGGAGCAAGTACTGCCGATCTTGCCGTCATACTTATTGACGCCAGGAAAGGGGTACTTGAACAAACCATCAGACATGCCTATATAGCATCATTGCTCGACATTCAGCATATTATTTTCGCTATCAACAAGATGGATCTTGTGAACTGGGAAAATACGGTTTACAGCAATATAAAATCAGAACTTGCCAAACTCGCTGAAAAACTCGGAATAATTGACGCTCACTATGTCCCCATGAGCGCAAAACGTGGTGATAATGTGGTTGACCGCTCGGAAAACATGAGTTGGTACGACGGTCAGACTTTCCTGGGAATTATTGAAACTATAGACATTCACAAGCATAAAAAGTCTGAACATCCAAGGTTTCCTGTACAGACAATCATACGTCCAAATACTTCCGAATACCACGACTATCGCGGTTATGCCGGAAGGGTCGCAGGTGGAACCTTCAGGCCCGGCGATGAGGTAATTATATTGCCGTCGATGCTTAAATCGAAAATCAAAAGTATTGATGTCCTTCAAAAATCTCTCACACAAGCCAGGGCCGGAGATTCAGTATCCATTACGCTGGAAGATGATATTGATATCAGTCGCGGTGATATGCTGGCATCGCCTGATGACCTTCCTTTAGTAAGTCAGGATATTACTCTGATGATCAGTTGGTTTAATGAGAAACCCATGCGGATCGGAGGAAAATATCTTATCCGGATGAATACAAACGAGGCTGCCTGCATTATTAAAAATGTCAACTACAGAATGAATATCAACAATCTTGAAAAGGATTTTGAGGACCTTGACATAAAAATGAATGACATAGCCAGTATCAGTATCAGGACAAGCAGGCCGGTCATCTTCGACCCGTATAAAAAGAATAATTTTACAGGAAGTCTTGTCCTGATCGACGAAGGAACAAATGAGACAGTCGGTGCCGGAATGATAGAATAGCATTATTTAATTGTGGGATTAACAGATCCTGTTCCCCGGAGAAATCATACAATCAGTTTAATGCAGTTCAGACACACTGCTTAACACTCACGACGCAGGGTGCAAGAATGCATGCCGCGAGCCGGCGTGAAGAGACGAAGGGATGAAGGAACGAAGAGAAAATCTGTAAATTCGTTTTTAACTCTGTGTTACCTTGTGGTTAAAAGAATAATTGAGAAATTCCTTTTAATCCCTCCTGACCATACTTAATATTATACCTTATTTAACCCCAAACTGTACCTCAAACATCATCTTTCTTGATCTGTTCTTGACAAATCTGGCTCAATTCTTTAATTATAACTGCTGAATTTTTGTTAAATTGTAACATCAATTATTGAGTTGAATCATAATGAATTGTATTTATCATTGTGATGAAGAAAAAAGGAGAAACAAAAAGACAGAGAATCATCATCGCTTACGCCCTGGCAATAGTACTGCCATGCCTGATACTCGGTATACTTGCCTTAAGGGGTATTAAGAACGACCAGGCTCTTGTTGAACGTGAACAGAGAAGCAGCCTCCTGGAGGCCGGCCAGAAAATTATCAGTGAAACAAATGAATATCTTCAAAAAGTTGAAAATAGTTTTGCCGAAATTTCAGTCACATTAGCTGAACCGAAAAATATTATATTCCAGGATTCATTATTACTAAGCTTCATTAAACATCAACAATCTGTCACCGGAATCTTCTATTTACCTGAAACCGGAACTCCGTATCTGTTAAACGAGAACTTTCTTTATGTACCTGATGATTTTACAACTTTCATTGAGGTTACAAGGCCCCGATCAATGGAAAATATCCTGACAAAGGGCTGGCAGATCGAATTCGGGGAGGAAAACTATCCCAAAGCCCTGGAATATTATCAAAACACCCTGAGAGCAGTCAGGGATGAACAATCACGTGGTGAAATTATGAACATAATTGCCCGCCTTCAGAAAAAACTGAAACTGTATGATGATGCGACTGAAACTTATAAACTGATATGGAATGACTATCCTGAGGTCCTTATTCAGAATAGTATCCCTCTGGGTGCTGTTGCATTGCTGGAAGGGAGCCTGCTGTGCCTTGAAAAGAGGGATTCAATTTCTGCATTGGAAACAGTCTGTTTGTTGCTGACTCAATTACAGGAACCCGCCTGGGAAATGGGATATTCTCATTTTTCCAACTTTTTAACAAAAGCTGAAGTGATTGTATCCCATTGTGAAAATTCGGACAATGAGGAAATAAAAAATCTTATTGAAAAGATAAATGCATTACAGAATAGTATGTCACCATCCTTAAAGCATACTGAGTACCTCATGGCATTCCTGCAGAGTGGGGATATTTTGGCTAACAATACCAATCAGGCAGCCAATAACCATAGGTATAAAGCCAGTATCAACGGGAAATCTTATTTCTTTTGTCTTTTCCCGGCAAATGACCCTGGACAATGGGGGTTAATTATGGATCAGGATGATATTCTTAATAATTCTGTATATCATTCTGTAATCGATAATAAAGGTACATCGGATGTAAGTTGGGAACTGACCGATGCAAACGGGGAACAGCTTTTAACGTCTGCATCCTTTCCGGAAGAGACCTCTCCTGTTGGTGTTGTTTTCCCGTCAGATCTGCCCTCATGGTCCCTGACATTCTTCCCTGAATATACAGGATTGTTTAATTCCTTATTCGGCCCGGGAGCCGGGATTTTCCTGTATATTTTTATTGTAATCGTGGTCATCCTTGCATTCGGCTTGTTCTTCACCCTTCAGACTGTAAATAATGAGATACGTCTGTCAAAAATGAAATCATACTTCATGTCCACTGTCTCGCATGAATTCAAGAGCCCGTTAACATCAATAAGGCAGATGGCCGAGATGCTGGTTCACGGCAGAGTTCCTTCGCCTGAAAGACAACTTAAATATCACAATACAATTTTGCAGCAGAGTGAACGGCTTAGCCATCTTATCGATAATATCCTTGATTTTTCGAAAATGGAAGAGGGACAGAAGATCTTTCATTTTGAAAAAGCAGATATTACACCTGTTGTTGAAAATATTGTAGAATCATTTAAAGAACAGACAGCCCTGAAGGGATTTATTATCAGCCTTTCAGTGCCTGAACCTGTGCCTGAAGTTGATATTGACAGGGAAGCAGTAGAACAGGTTTTGCATAACCTGATTGACAATGCCTGCAAATATTCTGGCGATTCAAAAGATATAGAGATTCAATTGCTGACAAAAGGGAAAAATGTAATTATAACTGTGGAGGATCATGGAATAGGGATCAGGAAAGAAGACCTGGACAGGATCTTCAGCCGCTTTTACCGGGCTGGTGAGGAACTCACACAGACCGTCAAGGGAAGCGGTATAGGGCTTACTATTGTGAAGCAGATCGTTGAGGCTCATAAAGGCACAATAGCTGTTGACAGCGAAGTTGGCAAAGGAAGCAAGTTTACAATCTCAATCCCGTTGGGATGAACTTAAAATCATCTCAATAGTAACACAATCACAAATGAGAAAGATACTAATAATCGAAGACGAAGAACCTATCCGCATGGCACTTGAAGATGATTTCCGGCTCGAGAACTACGACGTTGAAGTAGCTACTGACGGTATTGAGGGACTGGCAAAAACTGCCAAACCTGGATATTGACCTTATCATCCTTGATATCATGCTCCCGGGAATGAGTGGATTTGAGGTCTGTAAAAAACTCAGAAGTCAGGGTGTGAAAACTCCTGTAATCATGCTTACAGCCAAAGGGCAGGAGATCGACAGAGTGCTGGGACTTGAAATAGGTGCCGACGATTATGTAACAAAACCTTTCAGCCCGAGGGAACTTCAGGCAAGGGTGAAAGCCGTATTGCGAAGGATGGAGGCCGGTCTGGATGATAAGAAGGAAAATGTGTTCAGATCAGGTGGCCTGGAGGTGGACTTCCGTCAGTATATATGCAGGAAGAATGAGAAAGAGGTCAGTCTGACCGTTCATGAATTCAACCTTTTAAAATATCTCATTATAAAAAGCGGACAGGTCATTAACCGGGATGAACTTCTTGACGAAGTGTGGGGCAAGGATGTATTTGTTACTCCCCACACCATTGATACACACATTGCAAATCTCAGAAAAAAATTAGAGGACGATCCTGCCAATCCTAAGTTGATAATCAGCATCAGGGGCGTCGGGTACAAATTCATATCAGGATAGCTTCTTGACGAACTCTTAAGAAAACTCAACTTATCCTTGAGGCTGGTGAGGATAGAGGCTGGTACCTTTGAAGAAAAAAAGTTATGAAAAGTATTATTTTAATTTTGATTTGTTGCCTTATGCCAGCGATAGTGGCATCGGGACAGGAACAGCAGGCACAGAAGCTGCTGAGTGAAGCTGTTTACCAGGAGGAAGTTAATGGTGATCTGGATGAGGCTATAAAAACCTACCAAAGAGTTATAAAGCAGTATCCCGGGAACAGGAAGGCCGTTGCAGAAGCTTATTATCACATGGGAATGTGTTTTGAAAAACTTGGCAGACAGGATGCAATGAATGCTTACCGCGAAGTTATCCGTAATTATGCCGATCAAAAAGATATTGTGGCTAAAGCAAGGGGAAGGCTGGCACAACTGGAACAACCGGAGGCAAAGGCAGAAGAACCTGAAGGATTAAAGATCAGACAAATTTGGAGAAGTCCTTTAATGGAAGACTTAGGAACAGTATCCTATGACGGTCGATTTCGCTCCTACGTGGACTGGGGTGTCGGTGATGTTGCCATCCAGGATCTGACAACAGGAGAAAAAAAGAAACTTACAGAAAAAGCTTCGCTGGGCGATACGACATATTTTGCCTTAAGTACAGCAATATCCAAAAATGGCAAGCTAATAGCATCTTCTTGGTGGAAACCACATAATACTTCAGATTTAGTTCTGGTTAATGTGGATAATCCGACAATGGATGTTATCTACAGCAAGAATGGAGAAGAAGTGTATCCTGCTAAATGGCTTTCTAATATGGAGCTTATTGCCATAAGATCTATACCGGATTCCGGAATAAATCAGATTGTTTTATACAACACCAGAGACAAGACATTTAAAATTCTGAAAAAATTAGAAAAGCTAAATTATATAAATATTGTCTGTTCCCCTGATGAAAAATATATTGCTTATGATGCTGTAAATGAAGCTGACGATAATACAGATATAAACTTGTTGACTGTAAATGGAGGCAGCGATATCCCCTTTATTACCAATCCTGCAAACGACAAGGTTTTTGGCTGGGTTCCCGGGAGAAGTGAGTTCCTCTTTTTAAGCGACCGTTGGGGTACATGGGATCTTTGGGCAATAAAACTTGATGATGGTAACCCAATTGGACTGCCAAAACGTATTTATGCTGATATTGGTGATGTAACATCTGTCGGACTTACTCAAAACGGAAAATGTTATTTCGGATTTGTAAGACGTAATTTCAGCACAAATATTACACCATTTAATTCTGAAAAAGGAGTGATTGAGATGGGATCAGGAAGTTCCCTGAAAGGTTCAAATTTTGCTTTGTCATGGTCTCCAGATAAAAAGTATCTGGCTTATATGAACCTCGATAATGAAAGAAAAAATAATATTTGCTTAATTATCCGTGATTTAGAAACAGGAAAAGAACAAGATCCTTCAAAAAATATGCTAATTCCATGGGCACTTAAATGGTCCCCGGATGGAAATTCGATCCTTCTAGTTGGATGGGAAGCTGACAAAGACCGGTCAGAAAGATATAAAGGAGGTGTTTTTACAATTAATGTTAAAACAGGTCAAATAGATAAAATTCTTCTTTTGACCGACTATGAATTCAATATTCCAGATGATGACATGTATCCTCTCTCAGGAATAGAGTGGTCTCCGGATTCAAAGAGTTTCTATTATCTATTCTTTAAAGACCGTCTCGTAAAACATGATCTGGAAACAGGTGAGGATAAGATTCTTTTCAAAAATAATGATTTCACACCTCATGTTCTGGATCTTTCCCCGAATGGTAAAAGCCTTCTGTTTGGATTACAATATCCGGGTGATGAGAAAAGCCGCCTCTTTACAATGCCTGCAGAAGGAGGAAAAGAAAAAGAGTTATGCTCAGCCCAGGAAGCCAACAATATCTATTCAGCATTCTGGTCCCCAGATGGCAAATATGTTTATTTTACCGAATTACATGAAGGAACAAACCTGTGGCGTGTTCCGGCAACAGAAGGAAAACCTGAAAAGACCTGGAGTTCAGAAAGCAGGGTGGAGCTTTTTGATATTCATCCCGATGGCAATCAGGTGGCTTTCTCATTGCGTGAAAGGGTATCAGAGCTCAGGGTGATTGATAACCTGGTGGAGGAACTGGAAAGGCTGGATAAAATTGGTAAATGAAAAATCTTAACCACGAGTTGCACGGAGTTTATCACGGATTTGCACTGTAATAATTCTTACTCCGTGTTACTCTGTGCTACTTCATGGTGAGAAAACTGCTATATTGACAACAGTAACAACTATTAAATAAATACTTGTAAATTGAAAACATAATTTGTTCCTTTAATCACCATTCCATAACCTTCACAACTTATAAATGAAGATCCATCTCCTGAAACTGGTTGCAGCCCCGCTGATCGTTTCAACTGCTATGACTTCATCCTGTTCAAAAGAACGTAAAATGAATGTCCTCTTTATCGCGGTTGATGATATGAACAATGACCTCGGGTGTTATGGTCATCCATATGTCAAATCACCAAATATAAACAGGCTGGCTTCTCAGGGAGTTGCCTTTGCGAATGCCTATTGCCAGCTCCCGCTAAGCAGTCCGAGTCGCAGCTCACTGCTCACAGGAATGCGCCCCGACAGGACAAGGGTTTTTGACTTGACTTATCATTTCCGTCAGGATATGCCTGATATTGTAACCCTGCCCCAGATGTTCATGAATAACGGGTACTATGTTGCTAGGGTTGGTAAGTTGTACCATTATGGTAATCCTGGCGATATCGGGACCAACGGGCTTGATGACAGGGCATCATGGATGGAACGCATCAATCCGGCAGGGATGGATAAAACAACTCTTGAGCCCGATATAATCAATTATACTCCTAAAAGAGGCCTGGGCTCTTCGATGAGCTTTCTTGCCGACAGCCTGGGTGAAGACAGAGATCACACCGACGGAAAAGTAGCTGCTGAAGTAATTAAGCTTCTGGAACAACATAAGGATGAGCCTTTCTTCATCGCAGCCGGCTTCTACAGGCCGCATTGCCCATGGGTTACTCCGGATGAATATTTTGATCTTTATAATCTGAGCCAGATCACTCTACCGGAAATATCAGATGAAACGCCGCAAAAATACCCCGAACTTGCGTTGTCGTTCACAAGGCCATGGCCTTATTTCGGTATAACACCCGATCAGGCAAGGGAGTGCATACAGGCATATTATGCTTCAATCTCTTTTGTAGATGCCCAGATTGGCAGACTGCTTGATGCCCTGGATTCGCTGGGTCTCGCTGACAACACCATTGTAGTTTTTTGGAGCGATCACGGGTATCATCTGGGGGAGCATGGTTTATGGTTCAAGCAGAGCTGTTTTGAGGAGTCGGCAAAATGTCCCCTGATCATCTCGGCGCCAGGGATGAAAAAAGCCGGTAAGTTATCCCGGAGAATGGTTGAACTGGTAGACATTTACCCGACTCTTGCGGACCTCGCAGGACTTGAGCCGCCTGACGGTCTGGATGGGGCAAGTCTCCGGCCTCTCCTTAATAATCCTGAAGAAAGATGGGATCGTCCGGCTTATACACAAGTCCAGAGGGGAAATACACCGGGTCACAGCGTACGCACTGAGGAATGGCGATATACCGAATGGGGATTCGGAGAGATGGGCGCAGAATTGTACAACGAAAAGAGTGATCCGAAGGAATTGAATAACCTGGTATCCGATCCCGTATACGCAGACATCGTAAAGGAAATGAAAGTCCTCCTCAAAATTGTACATCCTGAACCTGTTACCGGAGGCAAGGCAGTGCCTGAAACAAGGGTGTTGTATTGTAATTAAAGAGCAGAAAAAACAGCTGCTTGATCCCGATGCCCTTCGCGATCAGGAGTTTGGCCGGTTACAAGAGCCTCAACCTTCTTATCCGGCCGGCACCTGTCATAACAAATCCCTTTACGCCTTTGTGCCTTTACCCCTTTGCGCCGTTGTGCCGTTGCGCCGTTGTGTATCTTTTTATGACAAAACTTTTACAAAACTTGACATTCCCGTGACATTTATTAAAACATTCATAAATAACTTTGGTATAGAATACAAAACCTGTTCAGTTAAATTTAAATAGCCAAAGTCATGAATTGTATTAAGGTAATAACTCAAATGGGCACTCTGGTTGTTGTATTGCTTTTTATGACCAGCTGTTCAGAATTCCCCGAAACAAAGTTTATAAGAGGTGCCATCATACAAACCAATGTTCCCCCGGAAATGCCTGCTGAAAATCAATCGGCGATAATAAAATCCAATTCTCCTCTGCCCTCGATGAAATTCCATTCTTCATTTATTGTATTGCAATTGGGTGAATCAAAGATTTTGATAACTGATAAAGATAACAGAAGGTATATCTTATCCAGAGCCTTATTGTACAATGACTGTTTTTTTTCAGATGTTGAAGCACAGGCTTATGAAGCCATAAGGTTAATGGTAGGAATAGAACCAGAAACCGATTCACTGGAACAATTGCCTTTCGCGGCGATGTACTGAGAAAATGATCACATAAAACAATCACAACCGCGGAGCGTTGAACTAAAAACGCCCTCTCAACATACATCTATTTGTGAAACCACTCCGTGGTTAAAAATAATAAAATAATACATATAAGAAGTCCCTTTGAGTCGTTGCGCCGTTGCGCCGTTAATTATTTTGCCGTGACACAATTTTTACATAACTTATGGACCTTATACTGCGGAGAATCCTGAAATCCTGTTACAACAAATAACATGGTTAGAAAAGCGACCAGAAATAAAAATCTTTTGTTCTTCATGATATTTCCTCCTTTCATTAAGTGAAATTATATTCACTTCAAAGGTTTCATATGTAATTGTCAATGTTGTCAAAGAAATGTCAACAAGTGTAAAAGAGTGTCATCATCCGGTAAACCTGTAGCCTCCTCCGTAAACTGAAAGAATATACCCTGGATGGGATGGATCATCTTCAATCTTTTTTCTGAGTTTAAGAATATGATTGTCAATAGTACGGGTTGTCGGGTAACTTTCATAACCCCATATCTTGTCGAGCAGATCATTTCTTGATATAACCTCTCCGCGATGATTAATAAAATACTTTAAGATTCCCATCTCAAGAGAAGTGAACTCCATCTCCTGCCCTTTGCGCCTGGCCTTAAAGCTTGTGAAATCAATCTCAATATCCCCAAAAGAATAGGATTTGAGTTCTGTTTTTATCTCTCTTTCAGATCATTCACTGAATACAGATCTTCTTCCTCGTTGAGGAATTCAAATGCTTTGGAGTCTGCTACCATATTCCGGATCCCTTCTGTAAGTAAACGGTCATCTAACCTGTTCAAAAGGAAATCTGCAAAGTCATCGACTTCCTGAAGTTTTGAGTCAGGTAACAATTTTATCTTCTTCAATACCTTTTCTATCAGAATTTGACGGCTCATGACGTGTAGTTTGTACAAAATTACAAGTCCATTCATAATTATCAGCAAAAGGCAAATTTGATTTTCTCCCGGTTCGCAAAAGAGAAAAGGGTGTGAAGGGGGAAGAAGATGGTGGGACGGAGAGACGAAGGTGTAAAGGTCGTGCAAGTCGTGCAAGTCATGCAGGTCATGCAGGTCATCCAAGTCGTTTCCACTGATAATGACTGGCAGAATCGAATTAATAAAACTCCTTGCGACTCCATGGTTAACTCCTTGATTAACTCCGTGTTAAGTCCTTAACTCTGTGTTACCGTGGTTAATTTCTTGCGGATGAAGGGGCCCACCTCCTACCACCGCTGTTCGGCTCCACAATTTCGACACGTTCGTTGATCAATTTTCTTTTTGAATCTTCTTCCCGGTTTCGTAATTTGTGCTCCACTTTTAACTGACACCTCTGCGTCGCGGCAGACCTGCAACCCTGCCTGCCTCACGTTTGATACCATATAATTAATCCTGCACCCATGGAGAAATACCACCTCAACAACATGCCCGAAAGGGAAATAACCGATGAGACCGAAATCAAAGGGATACTGAAAAACGGCAAGTTCTGCTCTATTTCTCTGTGCCGCGATAATGAGCCTTATATCGTGACTCTGAGCTACGGCTACGACCAGGAAAATGAAGACCTGTACTTCCATTGTTCCGATAAAGGCCTGAAAATCGACTTTATAAAGGCAAACCCCGACGTCTGCGCCACAGTGATAGAAGACGGCGGATATGAAGACGGCCAGTGCGAACACAATTACAGGACAGTCGTCTTCCGGGGTGTCATGTCGATAGCTGGTGACCTGGAGGAGAAAAGATACGGGATGCAGGTTCTGCTGAATCACCTGGAGAAAAAGCCTGAAGTGAAACAGGATAAACTGCTTAAATCCGAAATGTCATTTCCAAAAATGAACATACTGAGGCTTCATATTACCCGGATCACCGGAAAAGCAGGAAAATGATAAAAATAACGTGACCATTCAGGGATTATGAACAGGGATAAAATAATAGTTAAAAACGCTCACACCAACAATCTCAAAAACATAGATATTGAGATCCCAAAACATAAGCTGGTTGTCTTCACCGGGGTATCAGGGTCGGGAAAATCATCGCTTCTTTTCGACACAATCTATACCGAAGCGCAGAGGCAGCTGATTGAAACCTTCTCCACTTTTGCCCGTACCCGGATGCCCAAATTGTCGAGACCCGACGTCGACGATATCCTCAACCTGTCAACTTCAATAGTTATTGACCAGAAAAGGATGGGCAATAACCTCCGAAGCACAGTGGGTACGGCAACCGAAATCAATACCTACCTGCGACTGCTCTTTTCGCGCGTCGGTAAACCGTTCATCGGGCCGTCTTTCTATTTCTCGTTTAACCATCCCGAAGGAATGTGCCCGCATTGCAAGGGACTGGGAAAGAAGATCAGGATAGACATTGATATGTTCCTCGACAGGGAAAAATCGATCCGCGAAGGCGCCATCAACCACCCTCACTACAGAATCGGCGGATTTCTCTGGAAAGAACTTATCAGCCTTGGTGTGACGGATGCCGGCAAACCCCTTAAATATTTTTCGGATGACGAATTGAATCTGCTCCTCTATTCCGAACCGTTTCAGATAAAAAACACCGGCGAAAAACTGACTTATAACCGAACCTTTGAAGGATTAGTAAGGAAACTCGAAAAAGCAGTCACCTCCAGGGCTGATGATGAGTCAGCCGAAGAAGAGAAAAACGCCTACTCGAAGTTCTTCAGTTACCTGCTTTGCGGACACTGCAACGGCACCCGTCTGAATGAACGGGCCTTAGGTGTGACGATCGACGGCCTTACAATCGCCGATGTGTGCAGGATGGAACTGATCGACGTGCTTCCCTTTTTACAGAACATAAATGATGAAATATCCAGACCTGTTCTGCGAAAAGCAAAGTTCCTGCTTCAGCAACTAATCGAAATCGGTGTTGGCTATCTGTCGCTCGACAGGGCTGTGGGTACGCTGTCCGGAGGCGAATCGCAACGGGTAAAAATGTCAAGGCAGATGGACTGCAACCTGGTGGATATGCTTTATGTGCTCGATGAACCTACAATCGGACTGCATCCGCGCGACACTGAAAACCTTATCAGTATACTGTTCCGCCTGAAAGACAAGGGCAATTCAGTGTTCGTGGTGGAACACGACGCTGACGTTATAAGATCGGCGGAATGGATAGTGGATATTGGTCCCGGAGCAGGAAAATACGGCGGAACCATAGTGTATAACGGCGAACCTGAAGGAATTACTTCATCCGGAAGCATCACCGCAGAGTTTCTGAACAAAAAAGACAAGCCGGCATTCTCCCGTAAACCGTTTCAAATCGTTTTACGAAATCGAAAACGCGACAGCCAACAACCTCAGGAATATCTCGGTGAAGATTCCCAGGGGAGTGCTTACTTGTGTCACCGGTGTGGCCGGAAGCGGAAAGAGCAGCCTGATCCACGAGTGCTTTGCCCGGCAGCATCCCGAAGCCATTGTGATTGATCAGTCGCCAATCGGGAAATCCTCAAGGGCCAATGCAGCAACCTTTATCGGAGTTTTCGATCTGATAAGAAAAGAATTTGCCTCTGCAACCGGAACCGATCCTTCACTGTTCAGTTTTAACTCAAAGGGTGCCTGCCCGAAATGCAACGGTCAGGGTGTACTTACATTTGAGCTTCATTTCCTCGATTCGGTTAAAACCGTTTGCGATGAGTGCGATGGGAAACGCTATCACGCAGAAGTGCTGGATTTGAAATTTTTCGGAAGAAATATTGCGGAAATTCTCGATATGACAGTTAATCAGTCGTACGAGTTCTTCAAATCATCCAGGATAAAGAAGCACCTGCATCTTCTTCAGGAAGTCGGACTTGGCTACCTGAAACTGGGCCAGTCGCTCAGCACTCTTTCGGGTGGGGAATCGCAGCGGCTGAAGATCGCAACCGAATTAACAGCCGGAAGCAATATTTACATAATGGATGAACCCACCACCGGACTTCATCTGTCGGATATCGATAATTTCTACAGGATAGTGAAATCGCTGGTGGCCAATGAAAACACGGTTGTAATTATCGAACACAACCTCGATATTATAAAATTTGCCGACTGGATAATCGATCTTGGTCCTGAAGGCGGCAAAAAGGGAGGAGAGCTGATATTCCAGGGATTACCTGAAGATATTGTAAACTGCGCCCGGTCGGTTACGGGAAAGTATCTGAAAAATATGATCTGAGAAGCCGGAAAGGGCTCAGGGCTCAGGGCGCAGGGCACGGGGCAAAGGGGCAAAGGGCACAGGGCAAAGGGCACAGGGCAAAGGGCGAAGGGCACTGCCAACTGCCAACCGGATTCTTGGTGCCGGTTGCTGGTTAAGCCGAATCTCGCACTGTTTTGACAGTCCATCGTGAAGGGACGGGATTCGGTATGACACTGCCTCCGGGGGGATACTCCCCATCCTGAAGGCTTTGGGGCCCCACAGGGAAGTGTGGAACCTGCAATCATTCTGTGTGTTAATTCTGGACCTTTTACCCCCAACCCCCCAGGGGGGGCTAAGATCCTGCAATCATTCAATACCTTTCTTTCCCTTGATTTAACAAAATATTCAAAACCTGGTAGCCCCCCTTGGGGGGTTGGGGGTGGATTTCAGGAGGCATGAATCAACAAGAGTGATAAACAAAAAGATCAACTTCTGGCATATTCAGAATGTTTTCAGAATTTTTCTTTAATCTGATCTTCGGTTTATTTAACTTCGGTCTGCTTAAGCCTTCAGTGAAAGTCAGACAGGGCATAAGATGGGGTTGAATGGTGCTGCCGGGGTAACGCTATTGGGACTGACGGGGCAGGGCTGTGGGGAGTAGAAAGTGAAATTTCACATTATTATCATAAAGGTGAACGATAACTCCGGAAGGAGTAGTATACAGGTAAGTATAGTAGACATATAAACGATATAAACCATTCAACAAAAATCCGACTTAATCTAAAACTTTCAAGGCCCGATGTGAGGACGTATTCTGAATATTTCAATATTTTTATTCCCGTATTTTAAATTTTTTGGATTTAATCTTTACGTCATGAAAATTATTGCATTTACACTTTTATCTCTGTTCCTGACAATTTCGATAGATGCACAAAATCATGGGACTGTTTACGAATCAAAATCCCTTTATAGTAATATTTTGAAAATGGATCGTAAATACTCGATCTATCTACCTGCCGAATATGAATCTTCTGACAGGAACTATCCGATTGTGTACCTGCTGCATCCTGCTGGTCCCGCAAATACTATACCTAACAATCAATCATGGTTATATTATGGAGAATTGAAACATTATCTCGATAATGCAATATCAATTGGAGAGATTACCCCTATGATTGTTGTTACTCCGGATGCAAATTTTGTCACTAAAAGAGTAAGTTATTTTAACGATCCTGAAGGTGATTTTAATTTTGAAGACTTCTTTTTTAAAGAGTTCATTCCATTCATTGAAGATAACTATAGATGTCGTACGGAAAAAGGCAGTAGAGCTGTTGCTGGTGCATCTATGGGAGGACAGGCTGCAATTGAATATGCATTACATCAACCTGATTTATTCTCTGTAACATGTGCATTAAGCGCAGCAGTGAGAAGGTACGAATCCGAATATTTTAAAACCAGATTCCCAAATGTCAATGAAAAAACATTAATAGAATGGTATAAACAATATGATGCGATTAGTTACTTCGAAAACCTTCCGGCAAATACAGAAAGTAAAACAAGATGGTATATAGTCTGCGGAGATGATGATAGGCTATCAGCGAACAATTCATTGTTACATATAGCAATGAAATCTAAAGGAATACCACACGAATTCAGAATCCATAACGGAGCACACGACTGGATATATTGGCGAAGTGTAATGCCCGAATTTCTGAAGTACATATCCGATTCATTTCGAAAATAAACGGTTTATAACATGGACGGCAGGGTCAATAAGCTTGTCACGGTTTTTGCATACCGTACACTCAAAACAGGACATTACCCATTGCCGCACCAGGACAAGCACCAGATCCTCCTTGCACCCCATGACGCTCCCTCCGGTCGGTAAGGGTCAAAGATATGACAGCTTTACGGCCCCGCTGAGGCGGGGTACCAGGACTGTGCCCGGTGCTGCGTCAGGTAACGCTTACTAAACCCAACGGCCAACCGTTAGCGGTCATCGTAAACCATATGACACGGACAATTTCTATGTATTCAGAACCCCACTTCGCATTAATACTTCAAAACAAAAGTTAAATGGTAAACTTTCAAAGTCATCAACTATGATAACTATAAATCAATGAATATTTTTCGTTTAATAACAAATATTTATTGTTTATCAATAAATATTAGTTATATTTGCGTCATAATTTAAAATTCAAATTCACTATGAAACCTACATGTATTACATACACAAACACGTATGTAAATAATTTTCAGACATGTGGGTTCCCTGTCTGCCGACAGGCAGGCATCAGACCATTAAAATCAAAATTATATACTGATGAAAAGAATCTCTATAATGTTTCTTCAGGCAGTCGTCGTGCTTATCGGCATTGTGGCACTTGCCATTTTGATCCGGTTTCCATTGACCGAGGGAAGGGCAGCAAACTTAGACTTGTTCAGCATTTACTCTGACCCGTTCATCCTGTATGGATACGCAGCTTCAATCGCTTTTTTTGTTGCGTTGTATAAAGCATTCAAATTACTCGGATATACCGCACAAAATAAATTGTTTTCACTAAACTCAGTAAGAACTTTAAGAAGTATAAAATATTGCGCAATCATATTAAGCATCTTAATTGCAATGGCAGGACTATACATAAGGATATTTCATTATAAAGAAGACGACCCTGCCGGCTTTCTTGCAATGTGTATCGTATTTACTTTTTTATCTATCGCAGTTGCAACTGCTGTGGCAGTTCTTGAAAAAATCCTGCAGAATGCCGTTGATATGAAAACTGAAAATGACTTAACAATTTAAACTATGCCAATTATTGTGAACTTAGACGTAATGATGGCAAAGAGAAAAATTTCTCTGAATGAACTTTCTGAAAGAGTTGATTTGACATTATCTAACGTTTCTATCTTAAAGACAGGGAAGGCGAAAGCAATTCGCTTTAGTACCTTAGACGCAATTTGTAATGCATTAGACTGTCAACCAGGTGATATTTTGGAATATGTAAAAGACATAGAATAAACAACGAACCGCTAATACAAAGGACAATTAACAGAATGACTTGATTACATATCAACAATATGACAATACATATGTTAGTATGTAAAATCAACAGGAAAAATGAAAACAGAAACCTCAAATGAACAGCTGTTCAAAATACTGATTGAAGAAGGATTCAGTAAAGGTGATGTAACTGTATTTGATAAACATACTTCACAAGATTTTGTAGAACATCAATATGGATTTTCTCCTCCGGGGGTAGAAGGCGTTAAAAATGCTATAAAGAGTTTACATAGAGCATTTACTGATTTCTCGATGGTTATCGAAGATATGGTTATCATTGATGATAAAGTCTGGGGTCGAATGACTGCACGTGGTACTCAGACTGGCCAATTTGGACCTATTCTACCGACTGGTAAGACATTTGAGATTACTATTATAGATATTATGCGCTTTAATGATGGGAAACTAATTGAACATTGGGGAGTTCCTGATCGTCTTGGGCTAATGGAACAACTTGGGATGAAGCCACCTCCTAAGTTTATTATGAAGTTAATGAGTCTGATCAGGTGACTTGACCTGTTTCTTTTTAAAGCAGATACCTGATTGTAATTCATGGGACAGATCACATCGTAAAGACTGCAGGTTGATCGCGTTTGTTGATAATAAAATAGTCAGATGGGCAGCATTGTCCGGATTTCCGGGAGATGTGTTTGTTCCGGAGTTTCCGCGGTAAATGTATGTGGCATTGAAAACTCCACCATGATTGCTAAGTATAATTAGCATGAAATCAGCCAAAAAAATAAACTCTTAATTGACTGACAAATTTGTAACATGTGTCACATCTTTTTTTGCTGTTAGTCAACAGATCCTTTCATTAATATTGATACTATTATTGTAATGATCAATTTACGTCAAAAAATCGCATCTGATTGTATATACAGCGTCTAGGGTTCTGATAATACTCCCCTTTATGGCCGTCTCCAATTAATTTCCTAACTTTTTCAGATTGTTCAATGTAGTTTATTCCACAATTTACCGACTAATAAGCTGAAAACAATCAGATGGCCAGCACAAGAAGAGATAAAAGGGAGTTCATTGACCTGATTGATAGCAATAAGGGCATAATACATAAAATAGCTATGACATATACTTCTAACATTGCCGATAAGGAAGATTTGTACCAGGAAATATGCCTTCAGCTATGGCGATCATATAGCAAATACAGGGGCGAAGCAAAGCCCAGCACATGGCTCTACAGAGTAGCTTTAAATACTTCTATCAGCTTTGTGAGGCAAAGAAAAAGAGTTATTGAAACGGTTGAACTTAACCCCGAGAGACATTATCATATCAAGGACAATGAGAAAGATGAGGAAACAAGGAATTTATTTAAGGCTATCTCAATGTTGGCTAATATTGATCGTGCAATCATTCTGCTGTGGCTTGAAGAGCATAAGTATGAAGATATATCTGAGATAATGGGATTATCAAGGTCGGCTGTAAGCGTTAGACTGGTGAGGATACGGAAAAAACTTGAAGAGAATATAAAACTAATTGAAAATGAATGATATTAGGAATGGATGGAACAACATTGATGAACTAGTAGGCATACCGGGATATGGCATAACTTCTGTTGATAGATTCATAAGAGGGCGTTCAGCATCAATATACCGAAAGATGCATGGTATCTTTGTGAGAGACTTTATTTTCAAGTCTGTTTCCTTCTTGTTTATTGTTTTGAACCTCTTTGTGTACCGGGATTATGAGCTTGTTTTGATAATGAACTTAATTCTGCTGTTCCTGCTGGCATTTTTCACTTTTACACAAATAAGATATTTTAAAATGTTCAAAAGGAGCGCGGACCCCGGGCAATCATCAAAAGAAAACCTGACTTCTTTATTTGCATTCATTAAGAGGAGATTCCCCCTTTCAGCTTTAGTGTCTGCAACAAGTTATTTATTCGGATTTGTGCCTGGAATGTTGCTTTTCTTTTTCCTGACAAATGAGAACCTTAATGTACTCCAGCCTACTGCTTACTTCGTATATTCATTTATATGTCTCAGCGGGATGATATACAGTTATGTTCTGGATATGAGACAGGCTAAATATCACTCGAAGCATATACAAATCTGTCTTTCTGATCTCAATGATAATGCCCTTGCAATGGCATCTGAGAATATTGAATTGAAAAGAAAGAGGGATACAACTATTATTATTCTGACCCAGGTACTTATACTGCTTTCCTTCTTTTTCCTTATCTCTATATTGAAATCAATTGTAACCTGATAATGACAGCATTCCAATTGATTTTATATTAAAATTTAAATTACTGAAAGAAACAGGAGAAACATGAATGAATTATTTTTAGCAATCGCAATACTCTCAATTATTGTATTTCTATGGGCAACAATAATGATATATTCATTTCTTAGAGACAGGAGTGAAAAATTGGAGAGTTTCATTTTTATTAATTTTTTCATTTTCCGATACATAAATAAATACAAGACAATAACCATAAGAGAAACCGGGAGAATAGGCTACCTCTATTATTTATGGATAATATCAATTAATACTGCCCTTTTCTTTGCTTGTTTATCACTAATTATAAAATAGGTCTTACGATATCTGCAGGACAGAGTTATTGAAAAGGCGAAGACCAGATTCTGCAGAAGGAGAAATAGCATTCCCGCCACTGATATTACAGGTCAGATTCGCACATAATAAAATCCGTGCTTTTATCCTGTGAAATCCGTGGTAAATAAATAATTCAGGTTTAACCACTGGGTTCACGGAGAACACGGGCAATACACGGATTGTCTCAAAAAATAAAATCCGTGATTTTATCCGTGAAATCCGTGGTGAATCAATTCATGGAGATCACTATTCTTAAAATAAATGCTAAGAAATCTGCAATTTATCCCTCCGGACTCTGACCTGAATAACCTTATGAATCCTTTATTTAAACAATGGTATCACTGCCGCACAAATTGCCAGAAGTCAGGATTAATCAAGCAGGTGATCTGATGAGCGAAAAAATATTATGGAATTTATAACATCCAAACATCATAAAGAATAGAGACCAGATACTTTTCGAACATTAAAAAATATATTAAAGGAGGAACCACCATGGAAAATTTCATTAAGGTTCAAAGAAACCACCTGAGAATTAATGGTTTGATACTTGTCTTGGTTTTTGTATCAATCATGTCTTGTGGACAGACACCAAAGCTCTACCCTTTTTCATATGAATCCATATTGGATAATAAATCGCCGGCATACATTAATGATTCCGTTGAAACAATTCTGATTGTAACAAAAGACAATAGGTACGCCTTAGTTCCGGTAACGGTTGAGAATGGGGAACCACTACTTTATAGCTATAAAGTAGGTACTTATATGGGTAAAGACCAACAATTACTGGTTGACAAGGGTGACTTTCCCGAATTAGCCAAAACCGGGCTCCATTCAGAAGAGCGATTAGATAATACCAAAGCTATTACAGGAATACCTGTAAGAATTATTAATTGTACCGGTCGCCCTGATGCATATTCAGGCGCAGGATTCATGGCTGAAGATGAAGATATAATATCAGTATTGAAAAGCGATAACCGTACCGTTCAGAAACTCGGACTCACCCATCCCCAATTAGCAAGACCTCTTTTCCATGTCTGGAACCTTATTCTGGCTGAATATGAATCAGGCAATTGGGGCAGGTTCTACGACAACATAAAACACATTTACTACAATGATAACATTTTAAATTTCCGGGCAAGTGGCTCAAAAGGCTGGCAGATATCGATTTTTATGGATGAGATTCAGGGAAGGCATAATATTCATATAGACAGGAAACTAACAGAAACTGAGGAAGATTACTTAAATGAAAATTATTCATACCTGGGTTCTGAAAAGATGAAAGAATTAAAATTAAAACTTTCAACCCTGGATTTCAGCGAAATGCTCCCCTATTATATTATGCGGTATGGGTTTTATGAAGGTCATACTGGATACAGGACAGACCCAATTTCAATAGCATTCATCTTTGGACTTAAGAGTATCAAACAAATAGACGAAAACCTGGGGGGACAACTATATAACTGCATATCGAGTAACTTCGTTTCAAGATAAAGAAACAATCCAACGCCACAAAACACGGACTATGATAGAGCCTGAAAGACTTATCCTTAAACCCCTGACATACAAACAACTCACAAAATATATGAGACTTGATAACTCCCTGGAGACAGAGCTAAAACTGAATACTTCATCAAGAACAATTTCAGCTGACCTCAAAGAAGCTCTTGAACAGACTATATTGCCAAATGTTGCAAACTCCAGAAATAACTACTTATTCCTGACTTGTGACGTCTCGTTAAAAAGTGCGGTTTTATTTTATAACACACTGAATATGAGTAGTAAAAAAATCTTATTATTGGTTTTTACCACACTAACGTAAATTTGGAGGGGTGGCCCGGGCAGTGGTTTTGTACGGGCCGGAATTCCATCCCGGGCCGGGGTGGTTGAGGAGAACCTCATGGTGATTATATCCGGATTGAAAAAGACAAAATAAGGGACAAGTTTCCTGAGGGTCCCGGCCTTACTGTACTTCGATTTGAAAACAGGTTGGTATTTCAGGAGCCTGAATACATACTTAAAGAAATAAGAAATGCATTTAAAGGAGAGGATAAATGTTCTTAATTCTTGTTAAACTACTCTCCATGGCAATAACCACCCTGGCCCGGAAGTAAATCCCAGTCCGGTATAAAAAGCAGCAGCCGGGCCACCCCTCCTTGCGAAGGAGGGGAAAGTTATGGTATTGAATATCTGCACATTAAACACCATATTGAGATTAAAATGATTTAAAACATGATGAAATGTTTATGAATCGGCGATATTGGCTTACAGGAATACAATCAGTTCCGCCATTCCTGCCGTCATCACTGACTCGATCAGGTTGGTATAAAATGAGCCTGAATACATACCTGACGCACTAATTGTCACAAGTCAGGAAGTAAAAGAAACATTACAACACCACAAAACACGGACTATGATAGAGACTGAAAGACTTATCCTTAAACCCCTGACATACGAACAACTCACAAAATATATGAGACTTGATAACTCCCTGGAAATAGAGTTAAACTTAAATACTTCATCAAGGACAATTTCAACTGACCTCAAAGAAGCTCTTGAACAGACTATATTGCCAAACGTTGCAGACTCCGGTAAAAACTACTTATTCTCTACCATCTGGACCATAATTTCAAAAGCAGATAACCTTATGGTTGGGGATTTATGTTTTGTTGGAGAACCAAATGCAGATGGAGAAATCGAAATCGGTTATGGGACCTATGAGGAATTCAGGAAAAGGGGATTTATGACAGAGGCCGTGAGTGCTATTATTGAATGGGCAAAAAAACAACCAAATATCAGAACAATAATTGCATCAACCGAAAAAACCAATATTGATTCGTTCTCAATTCTTCAAAAGAATAATTTTACAAAATCAGGAGAAACCGGGACACTGTTTAACTGGCGACTTGAAATCATTCAGCCTCTGAAAGACAATACCCGTGTATAAATTTCCGCCGAAACGCTTACCCGGACATTAGTGTTCATTACTAACACCTTACAACAGCATGCCCATAAATAAAATAACTTACAGCATCTCAATTTTGCTTATCGGAATTGCTGGATATTTATTCCTTTTCGGAAAGCTTTTTGCTTTTTCCCCTGTAATTACCGGATTTGATTAATCAGGAAACAACAGAGATATAGTGAAAATAGAAAAGATTATAGAGAACAAGAAACAGTTCCTTGACTTATTGCTTCTGGCAGACGAGCAGGAGAATATGATTGACAGGTATTTGCCGGGCGGAGATCTTGTTTGCTTTATATGACGGTGATCTGAAAAGTGTCTGCGTTGTAGTGCCGGTAAACAGCGAAACCTGCGAGTTGAAAAACATAGCGACATACGGGAAATACCAGGGCAAAGGGTACGGCAGAGCATTGATAAATTTCATTTTTGATTTCTACAAAAACGACTACAAAACAATGCTGGTCGGGACAGGTGAAACGCCGGCAATCCTGTCGTTTTATGAAAGTTGTGGATTTGAAAAGTCATACCGGGTAAAGAATTTCTTTACAGACAATTACGACCACCCGATTTTCGAAGGTGACATACAACTTGTTGATATGATTTATCTGAAAAAGGAACTACAGAAAATGACTATCGGCAATGACGACTAAAACTCTTATTTTTTTATTTTTTACCCCCTTACCCCTTCCAGCCTTTACCCCCTTCCCTCCCGAAATTTCGGGATTCCCCCAGGGGGGAAGGGGCCTGTAAAATTCTGCACAAGGTGGGAAGGAATCCGAATGTCAACATTTGAAAAGCGAAAATGAGCAAAAAGCAGGGCTTATCGCCACTGCAGGATCCCGAAAACAATCTCTTTATTCCCAATTCCCAGATATCCCCCAAAGAATTCAGGAGTGTTCAATGTAGGAATCATTTCCCCCGTGGGGGAAATAAGAAAGGGGGTAAGTGAGATGCTGAAAGAAAAAAGGCGGAAAGAATTCCGAATTTCAATATTTGATTAGCGATAAGGCGCTTTAGGTAAAGTTTTACAATCCACGGGAAAATTACATTACTTTAACATGACAATATCAGACTATGATTTTTAACTACATCAACTGGAATGCTGATCCGGAGATCATTAATGTTCTGGGGATTTCTGTCAGATACTATGGTCTCCTGTTCGTAAGCGGATTAATCCTTTGCATCTATCTTCTGGGCCGGATTTATAAAATTGAAAACATCCCATACGAGCACCTGGAAAAATTGTCAATCTACAGTATGATTGGAATTCTGGCCGGGGCAAGACTTGGACATTGTTTATTCTATGAGCCATCCTACTATTTATCACATCCTCTTGAAATGATCCTTCCGGTTACCTTTCCTCCTGACGGCGGGATAAAGTTCAGCGGCTATCAGGGACTGGCAAGTCATGGTGGTATACTGGGACTATTGATTGCTTTGTATATCTATTCCCGGAAGACCAAACATCCAATGATTGACACCCTTGATCTGATTGCGGTTGTTGCAGGATTGAGCTTTGGATTTATCAGACTTGGAAACTTTATGAATTCTGAAATTATCGGCACTCCGACAACCTTACCCTGGGGTGTGGTTTTTGAAAGAGTGGATAACATACCGCGACACCCGGCTCAGTTGTACGAGGCGATTTCCTATTTTATCATTTTTGCTATCATGATGCTCCTTTTCAAAAAAATGAGAGCCAGACTGAAAAACGGATTCTTATTCGGGCTTGCAACAGTTTTATTCTTCACAGCCAGATTCTTAATTGAATTTGTAAAGGAGAACCAGGTCGGATTTGAAGATAATTTGACTTTAAATATGGGACAGCTTTTGAGTCTCCCTTTCATTGCCGTGGGAATTGGATTTATTATTTATGGAATAATGAAAACCGGAAGATCACTCAATGCTGATAACCGGTAAATAGCCAATGCGATAACTCCTTTCCTGTACAAAGACTTTTCGATCCGGACAACTTCAGACTGACTCTGAAGATTTGACACAAAATAAAATTTACACCCGATAACTCAAAAAGCATATTGTTCTTAAAAAGCATGAGGTATTCATGGGCCCGTTAACCTCTAAAATCAAAATAATATTTGCCTTATTTAAAGCTTTGTTGCCCCGCCTGGGGAGGGTGCTTGTACCGATATCTAACCGTCTGCCACGAAGCTGCTTCAGGTAGCACCTGCTAAAAAATACTGCCGTGCTGTTACTCCCGACGCTGAGCCTGAAGTGCAGTTAAAGTTTAACTTTTGTATCTTTGCTAAAACATCAGGATATGGACTTGACAACAAGAAAACTCAAGGCGATTGAGTATATAGCAGGATTAAAGGATGAAAATGCTTTCAACAACATTGAAATGGCCATCCTTGAAAGTAAAGCCCGTCATGGGAGAAAACTTAAGCAATTAACTGACAAGCAATTATTAAGCAGAGCTGAAAAATCAAATAAAGATTATCATACCGGAAAATTTAAAACACAAGAGATCCTGGAAAAAGAATCCGAAAACTGGTAAGATAATGAGAGTAATCTGGTCTGACTTCGCAATTGGTTCTCTTTATGAAATTTACAAATATTATAAAGAGGCAGCAGGGGAGAATGTGGCCAAAAGAATTAAATCCAGGATATTTACTGCTACCAGACAACTTAACCGGCATCCTGAATCAGGACAAGCAGAACCCATTCTTAAACAACTTGGTGAAAATCACCGTTATCTTGTTGAAGGCAATTACAAAATCATTTATAAGAAAGTAATTGATGGATTATTAATTACTGATGTTTTTGATACTCGTCAGGATCCGGCTAAGATGAGAAATATAAAAACCAAGCCCAGGCGGTAGCAGGCCGGTATTTGCAAGCATGTAAACTGAGTCAATCTGATAATCCAAATATTCATAATCAAAGAATAATTAACAGCACAGTTGTTAACCCGAACAAAATGGGTAAGTCGTTTGTCACGGTTTTTGATTTTCCTGCCTAACTGCGGTAGTCAGGCTGACTCCAAAGATTTGACACATTAGAAATTTTCACCCTCTAACTCAAAAAGCATATTGTTCTTAAAAAGCATGAGGTATTCAGGGGCCCGTTAACCTTCTGCAACAACTTCAAATCCGCCGTATGTTAATCGCTGTATATCGAATGGCATTGAGAAATCCTTTGCATCTTTATAAATTTCGTTCATCTCGTCCATTACCTTTTTGTTTACCTCGTCGCGATGCTCTTTTGATTCAAATACAATAAAGGAAAACCAGACATTTTCACCAGGATTTGCATTTGCCATTTCCGTGAATTCACGTGGTTTTCCGCCACCGGAATCCCGGGTCGTTAAATCATCACCCTTGCATTCAAAATACGAAAGCGCTCCATGCTTCATCCATGAATTTCTTCCTTCTTCCGCCATTTTCGTGTATTCAGCTACCTTGTTGTCCGGGACTACCAGGACAAATCCATCTACATATTTTGCCATAACAATATCCTCTTTTATTTAATTAACGATTGAGCAAATATTTTGTTCTCAGATAAACGAAATCCTGCCCGCTTACCGGCACAGTGCAAAAACACATCCTGACTTGTGACGTCTCGTTAAATTAGTGCGGTTTTATTTTATAACACACTGAATATGAGTAGTAAAAAAATCTTCTTATTGGTTTTTACCGCACTAACGAATATTTTTGTTCTGAGGGTTGAAAGAGGCCTGTCGACTTGAGAATAAGTTCAGAGGATTTTGGTGCCAATCAGGTATTTAGTGTATCTTTAACAGGCTGATATCTAATCTCGTAAGTTTCCCCTCCTTGCGAAGGAGGGGAAAGTTATGGCATTAAGTATCTGCATATTAAACACCATAGTGAGATTAAAATGAGCCTGAATACATACCTGACGCACTAATTGTCACAAGTCAGGAAAACACATGCCAGCCCCGATTGTACAAAACGTAACAACAGATTGAAGAAGGGAAACCAGTCTGGACATCTACCTGTGAGCAATGTATGCGGTGTGTAAATTTCTGTCCTAACGAATCTATTTATCAATCAATGGGTGGAGAGACTAAAGGGAAAAATAAATATCACATACCGGATTTTAAACCAAAACATAACAACAACCAGGCACAATAATCTTGTTTCGTATTCAGCAGACAAATTCTTAGCCTGGAGAATTATTCTTATAAACTTCCTGCATCACCCGGTCATACTCAATTGCCGTGCCGACGGGGCGCTAATGTAAGTTCATCTGGCCACATTGCGGGTAATACAATACCAAAGCGCCCATGTATCGGCAAAAAACACTGCAACTACAGGCCGGTAGCAGTAAGTTCGATGCTATTTGCATATGATTCAACCTTTTATGCTTTCATAAATATAAATAAGTTACACTAACCCCAGTTGAAAAATGAAAAAGGCTCATTTTCTTCTTATTTTAGTTCTGCTGTTGGCTTCCTGCAAACAAACCGTCAACATTGATACTGTCAAAAATGAAATCCTTCAAACTGAAAAAGCGTTTGAAACTTTGGTTTCTGAGAAAGGTCTGGCAGAAGCTTTTTACTATTTCGCTCACGAAAATGCTGTAATTATAAGAGGAAAGGACTCACTTATAACCGGCAAAGAAAACATCAGACACTATTATGACATAAATGCCAATCCAAATGCAAAGTTAAGCTGGACTCCTGATTTTATTGGCGTTTCAGATTGTGGAACACTTGGCTATACTTATGGTAAATATGTATTTTCCATTCAGGACTCATCTGGTAACAGCATCGACCAGACAGGAATATTCCATACAGTCTGGAAGAAACAAAACAAAGAGTGGCGATATGTCTGGGACTAGATTTGTAAAAGAAATCAATCGCTAATACGGACAATTCTCAAATCAGCTGGTGGGAGTCTATTACAGATACTGGCAATGAAACGATAAAAACAGGAGAAATAATCTGGTCCCGCTGGCTCGGGGTACCAGGACAGGTGCCCGGTAATTGCTTCGGGTAACGCTTACTGAAACATGCTGCCGGACCGGTAAACAATTGTGAGAAGCTCTCCTGCAGAAAATTATTACTTTTAAGGTAAAAATGGCTAAATGGATTTACAAGCTTAAGATAACTTTGATAGATTCAAAGCCTCTTATTTGGCGCAGGATTCTTGTTGAAGAAGATGTACTTCTTTCGGATCTTCATAAAATCATTCAGTCGGCAATGGGATGGACAAACTCGCATTTACATCAATTCATAAAGGACGAAACTTTTTATACAGAAAGGATGCCAGATGATGATTTGTGGTACGAGATGAATAATGTGGATTACAAGGGAACTAAATTAAACGAATTATTGCGATTCGTTAAAAATACCATTATCTATGAATATGACTTTGGCGATAGCTGGTCGCACGAAATCCTGTTAGAAAAATTCATTAAACCCGATGAATCAATTAAATATCCAATCTGTTTGGGGGGTAAAATGAAATGCCCGCCGGAAGATGTCGGAGGAATTGGAGGTTATTTGGGAATGTTAAAGGTCTTGCGAAATCCCAATAATGAAGAATACGAAAGCTATATTACCTGGCTTGGTGGACATTTTGACTATAAGGAATTTGATATTAATAAAGTAAATAAACTATTGGCGAAGGGCAATTACGGAGTGCCCCGGTATTAATAGCAACTGATTAGCCGGTCATACACAACTGCCAGGCCTGGGAGTTGCTTATGTATGTTCTTTTGGCCACCTTGCGGGTAAGACGACACCAAAACGCCTTTGAATCGGCATAAAACCCTGCAACTACCGGCCGGTATATGCAATTTGCTTTCCGTACCGCAAGAACCTTCTGGTCCGTACTTGCCTTTCCAATCGAAGTTTACCTTAAAAATCTAAGAAAAGATTACCATCATTGATAATTATACTGACTATAAATGCAAGTATGTAACTATATGCAATATAGCATATATGTTACTGATAGTCAATATTGAAGAAGAAAATATGTTTATAAATATTTCTTGAATCTTAAAATCAGTTTGTTTAACTTCGGTCAGCTTTTTCTTTCTGTGAAAGTCAGACAGGGCATAAGATGGGGTTGGATGGTGCTGCCGGGGTTTGCTATTGGGACTGACGGGGCGGGGCTGTGGGAAGAAGATAGGGAAATTTCACTTTATTTTTATTATTAAGGTGAACGATAACTCCGGAAATAGTAGTTTATAGGTAGGTATTGTACAGATATAAACGGGTTGGCAACAAGCCTGATGAAGACTTTTTGCATATTCCAAAATTTTAGTTAATTTGATAATACCTTAATGATTTTAACAATGACAAAAATAACATCACACCAATTTTATCGAGCATGGCTTGATACTGTTAATAACCGGAAAGAGGAGTTACGTATAATTTGGAGACAAGCAGCGAAATTCACTGAAAATATTAAAGGCTCAGAAAATTCAGTTATGTCTGAAATTGCTGATAAACTTAATTTGTTGAGTTATGAACAAGACTATTACTCCATAGATAGTATCCTATACAAAATGGAGGATAAGACTCCAGAAATTTCTGAAAATTCATATTGGTTCAGAGATTTACGAGTTGCTTTTGAGCATGAAAATAACTTCAAGGGAGGTCTGTATCAGGAAGTCTCCCATCTTTTGATTGTAAATTGTGATTTAAAAGTTCTAGTTACATATCCAAACGGTGATATGTCGGATTCTGATACAAAAAAAGAAATGGACTATTTGCATAGAATAATTATGGGCAATAGACAATCGGATATAATTTCTAAGAACGAAAGCTTCCTGATAATATTTGGTTATGAAGATGATATTGACTGGGAAGCGTTTTTATTCCATGTTGATGGATGGAAAAAATTGAAAACGTGATTATTATAATCAAATGATTAATCTTCAAAATGCTTTCAAAGATATATTTTGTCAAAATGCACTAATTGACATATATCAGCCATTTAGGAAATTCAACAAAAAGGAAATTGATAAATGGATATCAATTGCTCATGAGGAGACAAATAATATTGCTAACTATTTAATAATTCTAGATAATCAGGAAAAAAAGCTAGTTGATGAATTTATATCTATTTCACTTCATGAAAGTTTAACCAAGAGTTTTGAAAAAATCAGATTTGGCATTTTTAATATTTTTTCAATCATAACAGAGACTGAAGCTACTTTTTATGATGAACATATAAGTGATTATTTTTCTGCTTCTTATGGATTAAGCGATGATGATTTGTATTTAGTGTCTTATAAATGGAGTTCTTCACTTGAATTTTTACATTCAGTAACTTATGATAAAGACCTAAAAATTCATATCAAAAACGATATGGGTCTTTTTTATTTCCGATTGGAAGGCGTTGATGTTTTGGATTTATATCCAATTGAAGGGTTACTTGATAAAAATGGTTATGTCAATTCAGTTTTATTCTATACAATTAACTTTATTTATTTATGGTTAAGTGTTAAAACTATCAGTATGAATCTTGTTGATAGAAAGAAAGATAATTCAGTTACTAATCATAGCGTCAATTTTGTACAGATTAGTAAATACAATGATTTTAAATTCATAGTGGATAAATACTTAAATATTTGACACAAAGGCCAGTTGCCAACACACAATATAAAACAATTGGGGTTCAGTGGTTTGCTAGGGTTTGGTTCTCGCTTCAACTTTTTCCTCGGTGGATACAGACGCGCTCCGAAAACCCAACCGTTTCATATTGTCAACCGTCAGCCTGTGCAAAAACTCCCAAATATTGTTAACAATAGCCTTGCTGCAAAATGCGTAAAATACCTGATTTCTATTAACTTCCCTGTATAACCATTACCCAAGGAAATCATGGATCATAAACAGGGATCTGACCGTAATCAGATTGTGATGTTCTCCCTGGAGAGTGCCATACCTAAAGATTCCTTTGTAAGAGTGGTTGATGCCTTTGTTAATGCAATAAACCTCAAAAGCTTTGGATTTGCTCATGTTGAGTGTAAGGAAGAAGGGCGTCCTCCCTATCATCCTGCGATACTGTTAAAGCTTTACCTCTATGGCTATCATTACGGCATCCGTACCACAAGAAAACTCGAACGGGAAGCACAAACCAATATGGAGTGCATGTGGCTTTTAACAGGACTCCGCCCAAAATACAAAACCATTGCCGACTTCAGGAAAGACCATTCGAAAGCCTTTCGGAATGTATTCAGGAGATTTGTATGGCTTTTAAAGGAGTGGAACTTAATAGAAGGTCAGGGGGAAAGAAAAGGTTCCTGGTGAGGTTGGTCTGGTGTTCACGGGGTACAATATGATGAGGTGTATCTCAATATCAGGCGCCGGGATATTCATTAATGCACTGAAAAAGTGCTGTTTACCTGTGTTTTTTGCAATAAAACGGCTAATTTTAAGACATTTTGAAGCGATTTTAATCTTTCTGTCAGAAATTGAAATCCGGGAAAATCAAAAAATTAAGGGCCTTAGCTTTTGTATAAATCAACCACCTGCCATCCTGAAAATTTGAAAACGGGTTTTTACACAGACTCACGTTATGCACAATGCTGAAACGACGTTAAATGAAAATCAACCTTCCCGCCTAGACAGCTTGAAAAAATAGATTAATTTTACCGAATAGCAACAACTATGGATTTCGAAAATGCAGTGAAGATAAATAATGGAATCTATACCCTACCTGAGGTAAGCAGGATTCTTAGATTGCCTTATTACAAAGTAAATAAGTGGGTTAACAGCTATTGGGATACCAAATTAGGAGCTTCATTTGAATCAAAATATTCCTGGACAGTTAAGAATTCAAAAGCAGTTAGCTTCCATACCTTGATTGAATTCTATGTCTTAATTCTGCTTGCAGAATCTGGGGTAAGTACTAAGTGTGTCCTTCATGCTCATTTAGAACTTTCCAAATTATATAATACTGCATTCCCTTTTGCTCAAAAATCAATTCTAATCGGAATTAGAACAACTGGTAAGAAAGTTTTTGTTGAAACCAAAGATGGAATTCTTTCATTGGATGGTAACAAACAATTCAACCTAGACTTTATTAGAGCATTCTTCAGAAACCTTGATTTTGATAATGAACTAATTGCGTCAAGATTTTGGCCACTTGGAAAAGATAGAAATATTGTAGTTGATCCTATGCGGCAATTTGGGCATCCTGTTATCGGTTCAACTAACATATATCCTGAAACCCTATTTAATCTCTACAAAGCAGGCGAGCCTATCGAATTTATTGCCTTTACTTATGAGATTGATTTGGCTCATGTTCGTGATGCCATAGAATTCTGTAAAGCAGCATGATAATCTACGTTGATGAAAATATTTCACCCTACCTTTCTAGGGGTTTTAATATTCTTCAAACTCCTGAAAACATTAAGATTTCAGATCCAATTGAAGTAAGGTCTATCAAAGATGAGTTTGGAACTGGTGCGAAAGATGAAGAATGGATTCCAATAGCCGGAGAAAGAAATTCTTGCGTATTAACTCAAGACTATAATATATACAGAATCGCTCACCAGAAGGCACTTTGCGAGAAGTATTGCTTAGGTATGTTTTACTTTAGACCTCCTTCAAAAAATGGGTTTCTTTATTGGGATATGTTAAAACTCATGGTCAAACACTGGCCTTCAATTACCAAAATCTCAATAAGAGAAACCAGACCATTTGCCTATAAAGTTACATCAAGAGGTGAGCTCGAGAAAATGTAAAAAGCAAAGTGCATAAAAAAGAGGACTTCATGTGACAGGTAATGCCCGGCATGAAGTCTCACGTTGCTCTAAATCCATGCACCTGACCTTTTTCTATGCACTTACCGGCGTGGCTGAAGCTATAATTCGTTGATCCTTATAAATGTCTTAACCAGAGCATGCAGAAATTGTCCGGTACGTTCACATCATACCAGATCGAATAAGGAGAGGCTGATACACAAAAGCGAATATGCTGATTATTACCAAGCTAACAGGGCCAACGTTAAACAAAAAGAGCAGCTCAATAAAAAGCGTCAGACGATAGTTGAACACCCTTATGGAACGATAAAGCGGTCCCGGGTATTCGGGAAGGGTTTAACTATATTCTGACAAAGAAAGGAATCACAAGAGCTGGTTCCGATGTCGGGTTTATGTTTATTGCATATAACCTCAGGAGAACTGGTAATATTTTCACAATAGATGTTCTGAAGGAGTACCTGAAGGTGCTTGCTTTATTGTTTTTGGCCATTTTAGACCTCATTAGGGGCATTCCCGTGACCTGTGACGGAATATCAGTCCATGGCATACAAATGTCATTCAGAAACAGGCTAAGCCTTAAACCGCTTTGAATGAAGTCAGATTTACATTATTATTTTTGGTAATTAGACAGACTCCCGTTAGGTTTAAGGCGAGTCAAGACACAAACATTAAATCTAGATATCCAACGCTTAAGCACGAGATTGGTTAACGCCAAACACTTGCTTTCCCAGTTCACAAATGAAAAATAATGTTCTACACAAATTTTGGAAAGACAAACATCTGCCAAAAAAGCTTAAAAAGATTCTAAAAAAGATTGATTATCATATTTATAAAACACCAATGACTATGGAGAAATTAAACCTAATTAGAGAAGTAAGGGAACTTAAAACACATCTTTCCTATTCTAAAAACATAGGATTCTTTTTTGGTGCAGGTACATCGTGTGCTCTCAAGATTCCAAATGTTGAACAACTTACAGATGAGATAGAAAAAAGTCTTAAGGATGACTTCAAGAAAGACTTTGATATTATTATAAAAGACCTTAAAACCAATATAACATCAAGAAAAGTTAATATTGAGGACATTTTAAATCATATTAGAAGAATTAGAGAAATAACCGGTGAGTCCAAAAAAGATTACCAAAGTGTAACTGGTGAATCCGCCAAAAAACTTGACAAAGAAATCTGCACCAAAATCTATAATATTATCCTTGAGAAAGAAAAGGTAGCGAACCTAGATACAACAAAGAAGTTTTTTGCTTGGCTCAATATTCTAAATAGAGAGTATTCAAAGGAAGTATTTACAACAAATTATGATTTAATTATTGAAAAGTCATTAGAATCAAGCCACATACCATACTTTGATGGATTTGTTGGATCCTATGAGCCATTTTTCTGGCAAGAAAGTATTGATAAAATTGTATCGAAGGATGACTTGACCAAAAACTGGATAAGACTATGGAAAATTCATGGTTCACTTAGTTGGTTTTGGAAGGAAGAAATAAAAAATAAATCACCAAAGATTGTACGTATCGGAAGAATTGATGACATACTAAAAGAAAACAATGAACTTGTTATCTACCCATCTAAGGAAAAATATGATTCTTCAAGAAAGCAGCCATTTATTGCGTATTTTGATAGATTAAAAAACTATTTATTAAATGGTGAACTGTTATTTATTTTTTCTGGTTATTCATTCTCAGATCAACACATCAATGAAATAATATTTAATTGTCTACGGCAAAACAACCGATTAACAGCGCTAGTATTCTTTTATAGAGACGAAGAGGTTGAGAATCTGCACAAAATCTCATCTTCATATCTTAATCTCAATGTATTTGGCCCAAAAAAGGGAATAATAAATGGCAACCTTGGAGACTGGGACTTTTCAAAGGCAGAGTTTAAATCAATTTCGGAGAAATGTGACCATTATTGGGATGAAACAAAGAATGAATTTACTCTTGGTGATTTCAATTCACTGGTGAATTTTCTAATAATAAATTCTGGATAAAGAGAAGCTATCGAATCAGTAGTAAAATGACAACAGACATTACATTTCTAGGCAAAGTAATTAGAGTTGACTTCAGGAACTGTTGAGGTTGAAGTATCAAATGATATTCCTTCAGCAGCCCCAATTATTAATGGAAGACTTTATAAAATTGGACAAATTGGAACATTTGTAAAAATGCCAATTGGTAATATTATAATTTATGGAATTGTCTCATCTGTAAGCAATACTCCAAGTAAAGTAGATGAGTCACAATTGAAGTACAGTATTGGCTCACGATTTTTATCAGTGCAACTTGTTGGAGAAAAAATTGGGGATGAAGAATTTGAAAAAGGTATAGGAACTTACCCAACAATAAATGACGAGGTCCATTTAGTAATTGAGAAAGACCTTTTTGATATTTATGGGAAACGTAATGAGGGTTCTATAGAAATTGGGAAACACTCATCATCAGAAAATCTTTCAGTGTACACAGATATTCATAAATTAGTTTTACGACACAGTGCAATTTTAGGATCAACTGGAAGCGGAAAATCAAACACAACCGTCAGCATTTTTAAAGCAATCTTGACTGATTTTCCTGGATCCAGAGTTGTTCTTGTTGACCCTCATGGAGAGTATTCGAGTGCTTTTCCCACATCAAAAGTTTTTAAAATCGGTGACGCCACAAATCCATTATTTATTCCTTTTTGGTTAATGAATTTTGATGAGTTATCCTATTTCCTTGTTGGAGCAAAACCTACAGATGATCAAAAAGTAGAGTATCGGAAATTGCGGGAATTAATTACAGAATATAAAAAAGAAAATAATAATCTTATAGCTGGTACAGTAGACAGAAACTATATTACAGCTGATTCTCCAATTCCATTTAGTGCTAGAAAGTTATGGGGAGAAATGAATTGGTGGCTCAATGCGACATTTGGTTCTTCTAATAAGGATGACCAAACTAAAGCAAATGCTCGCATGACTAATGCAGGAGACTTTGAGAACTTAATAGGTGCAACATTTACACCATATCCAACTAATAATCAGCCCCCATTTAAATCAAAACATATTGAATTCTTTTCATATGAGAAGAAACTATTATCAAGGTTAAAAGATAGTAGATTCGATTTTTTATTTAACCCTGGTACTTATACAGGAACAACAGGAAATAAAGACTTACATGATCTTCTTAATGACTGGATTAGCAGTGGAAGCAAATTAGCAATCCTAGACTTAAGTGGAGTTCCATTTGAAGTCCTCGATATTACAATTGGTTTAATTACACGGTTTGTTTATGATAGTATGTTTTGGGGAAGAAATGAAACTTACACAGGTAAAAACAGACCATTACTACTAGCATATGAAGAAGCTCATACTTATTTAAATAAGAATGACACAAGTAGCTATTCTAAACAAGCTGTTGAACAGATATTTAAAGAAGGTAGGAAATTTGGACTTGGTGCATTAGTAATCTCTCAACGACCTTCTGAAATTTCAGAAACAATTTTAGCTCAAGTAGGAACCTATATTGCTTTACGACTTACAAATTCGGGTGATCAAGCAATTGTAAAATCTTCAGCTCCAGACAATTTAAATAGTCTTATAGATTTGTTACCAGCTCTTAGAACTGGAGAGGCAATAATAATTGGCGAAGCAATCAAAATTCCCTCAAGAGTCCGGATTAGACTAAATAATCCAAGACCAACAAGCGAAGACCCAAAGCTAATTGAATGCTGGAGAAAGGATCACCCAGAAAATCCAGACAATTATAAAGCAGTAGTAACACATTTAAGAGAACAAAAATTATAAACTATGGAAAGACAAAGCGTTCAATCATCAATGATTGCCAGTATTGGCTATGAATCAACAACTTCAACTCTGGAAATTGAATTTAATGATGGACCTGTTTGGCAATACTTTGATGTACCTGAGAGTGTATATTATGAACTGGTTGGTGCAAGTTCCATTGGAAAATATTTTCATAGAAATATTAAAGGACAATATTCTGAATCAAGAGTCGGTTAAAATCTCAAGGAATTGAAGGCACATTTGCAGCTCGCACAATCCTATCCTAAATCAAAAGCTACAAAAGAGCCTTCTAGACAATTCAACAAGGACTTGTAATCAACGTTTTAAAGATAAATTTGTATTTGGGACATAATAAATAAGCCCTAAACCTAACACGGACGGTGCTATGTTTAATAGGCTTGTAACGGTTTTTGCTTAGCTCCTGCACCCATGACAAATTTGTAATGGTTCTTGTACCCGGACATGCGCATCTGCCCGCAATTAAAATTCAGTATACCTTGACAGTTAGCCCTCGCGCCGCACTTAACATGTTTCATCTTGATAAGAAAATATCTGCTCCTTAACAGGACATGCCTCTCGCACTAATTACAATAGGCCTACCCGCCGCCATTTATATAATTCTGTTAACAAAATAACAATACTGCATTCTACCTGGACTTGCCCCTCGCGCGACAAAATACTTGTGCTAACAGCACTTAAGGGTATTATGGATATATTTAATAGAGAATTTCAAAGTAAAAATTATTAATCAAAAAAAGATAATGCCCAAAATAAAGAGAAAATATTTATATGCTTTACTTCTTGAAGACAATCACTATTACATTGGACAAACCGATGATCTTGTAAGACGATTTCGTCAACATTCAAAGCAAATAGGCGAGGGAGCAATATGGACATATTTCTACAAACCAATAAAGATGGTTGAGTTTTGGGATCTTGGAGAGTATACACAAGAAGGTGCTATGCAATTTGAAAATGAACTTGCTATCAACTATATGAATAAATTTGGTATTGAAAATGTTCGCGGTGGAGATTATGTGTTTTCAGATCCAAATCATCATTTCAATTTAGTTAATGCAAGAAATATTATTAAAGATGCTATTATTATACCTAAAGTTGATAACGAAGGGAAAAAAGGCTTCGCAGAAATAAAAAAAACATTATATACTAAAATTGAGGATGGCAGATCCTACATTTACGTACTCGAATTAAAAGATAGCTGCGTTTACATTAGCAACACAAAAAACATAAGCAGCATGCTAAAGAAACAATTTTATGGAAATGGAAGCTTATGGTTGGAAGAACATAGACCTGTTAGACTAATTGAGCTTATTGAAGATAAAGATCTTGGTAAATTCCATCCAATACCTTTCCAAAATAACATTGTGAAAAAGTATATGTTAATTTATGGTTGGGAAAAAGTTAGGGGTGGCGATTTTAAGCTGATAGATGAGATTGAACACAAAAAAATGATTCTTAAAAAAATGCTAGATGTGATTAATATTTAATAAATTACTTGTGCTAACACGGTCAATAAAGGTCATTTACAAACTTCCTGCACCATATAACACATTGATATTCATTTAATAAAAAAATAACATGGAGATCACAACAGAGAGACTAGTATTAAAAGAGACTGATTGGATACATATTGAATATATTCATAGACTTCATTCATTACCTGAAGTTGACGAGTTTAATACGCTAGGTATTCCACAAGATATTGATGAAACTAAAAAAATAATTCAACCTAGTATTGAGGATATAAATAATGAAGTCCGAAAACAACTATCCTGGACTATTTTCTTGAAAAATACAAATGAATTTATAGGTGCAGCAGGTATGCATTTATCTGCAGACAAATTTAAGCTTGGAGAAATTTATTATAAACTCCTTCCCTCTTATTGGGGAAAAGGTTATGCTACTGAAATAGCAAAAAGTCTAATAAAATTTGGATTTGAGAAGATGCATTTACATAAAGTAGAGGCAGGAGTACAAACTGAAAATATTCAATCTATCAGAGTACTTGAAAAAGCCGGTATGACCAGAGAAGGATTAAGAAGGAAAATACTTCCTATCAGAGGCGAATGGAAAGACAATTATCATTATGCTATTGTAGAAAATGACCCACGAGATTATTAACAAAAACGGCCGCTAAAACGGACAATCCTAGGATAAGTTGTTTGTCACACTTTTTGCCTGGTGACGTGCACGCCAGCCGGGCAAAAACTGCAAGTGTTTTAGACACCCGGACCCCTCTCTTTTTCTTTTGATCTTTTATATCTATGACAATCGGCTGGCAATTGAGATTCGTAATGAGAGTTAAACCCGAATACCCGCTGCTGCTCCCAACTAAACCTGTGTACCCTGACTCATTCAGTGGTTTCAATTTCCGTTTGTACCGGGACACTGCTCATGTGCCCGCAACCAAATTTGTAACCTGGTACAAGTTCGTGGCTCCGATCAATATTGTACCGCGACACTCGTAATGCTCATAAAACTTTGTACCTGGATGGCAAAAACGCGCGCCAAACCCTCCTTGCACCCCATTAGGCTCCCTCCGGTCGGTCAGGGTCAAAGACGTGACAGTTTTGTGGCCCTCCCGCCTGAGGCGGGACGGGGTACTAGGACTCTGCCCGGTGCTGTCGTCGGGTTACGCCTACTAAAACATACCACAGGGCCGTCAGCGTTCATTTCCGAGCCGTTGCGTGACAGATTGCACACCCGGACTGGCCTTTTCTTGACAATTTATCTTGACACGGAATTCTTCTTTTCTATCAGGATTAAACGAACGCTAACTCACAAGAATAGGAATATTGCATAAGTTTGGAAAAGTCAACGTAAAACTTGACAAATAGTGGATATGGAAAATAAAAAAGAAGCAGCAAGAAAAAAGTCTCTTGGAGAATTGGGAGAGCTATTCGCAATAAAAGCATTGGTCGATAAAAAATTCGACAGGATTAGAAATCTCAATGACAATCACATGAACGAAAAATTTGCTGATATCGAATGTGAAAAAGATGGACTGAGATATGTAATTAGCGTAAAAGCAAGAAACAAATATCAAAAAAATGGTAAATTAAACACCAGATACAATGTCGGATCAACCGCATATGAAAAAGCACTTGCAGCAGAGAAAAAATACAATGCTTCTGCTTATTGGATGGCAATACAATTCGACCATAAATCATTCTCAATATATTTTGGTTCCCTTAAGGAATTAAATGGCAGCAAAGCAATCCCGGTTGACAAATGCGAAAAAGGATTAGTTGGTGAAATCTGGGAACATAACAAACGACACTATTTTGATTTTGAATATTATACAAATAAAAAAATAATTTACAACACGACACTACTTCAATAGATACTTCAAACTACAATGACTCAAAAAGATCTTCCAAAATTTCATGAGACTTTTAATCCAATACTTGAGATTTTAAGCAACGGACAAATAATCCATCATAGAGAATTACTCAAGAAAGTTGTCGAAAAGTATTATTCTGACCTACCACAAGATTTGTTGGATCAAAAGACTAAAAGTGGAGAACCACTTATTTTAAATAGAATTGCATGGGGAAAGTCATATCTTAAAAAAGGAGGATATATAATTTATCCTGAAAGAGGCATGGTTCAGATCACAGAGAAAGGGAAGAAATCAAATAAAGAGAAATTAGAGCTAAAAGACATTGATGCAGGATCAAACTTTATGGATTTTTATGCCGATGAAAAAACTAAAGGTATTTCAAGCACCTCTGAAATTAAAAACTCATCTCCTCAAGACCTTATTGATAGAGGTTTTTCGGAAATAGAGGCTCAGGTAAAACACGAGTTATTGGACAAGTTAAAAGGGATTGACCCATACTACTTTGAAAAGGTGATTTTGATTCTATTAAAAAAAATGGGGTATGGAGATTTCATTGAAACTTCTAAATCTGGAGATGGTGGAATTGACGGTATAATTAATGAAGATAAACTTGGCTTGGACAAAATATATATTCAGGCTAAAAGGTATGAGGATAACAAAGTCCGCGAAAAAGATATTAGAAATTTCATTGGCGCAATGAGTGGGGATACAACTAAGGGAGTATTTGTGACAACTTCTGACTTTGATAAAGGAGCGATTCAAAAAGCTCATGATGCTCACCACACAATCATTCTAATTGATGGAAACAAACTTGTTGATCTAATGCATCAATACAATGTCGGGGTTCAAATTAAATCTACCTATGACGTTAAAATGTTGGATGATGATTTTTTTGAAGCCTAATAGTATTTTTTTACTCTCAAGATGAGACTCATATCCTGGAACTGTCAAGGGGCCTTTAGAAAAAAAGCCGATCTCATTCTTGCGCTTCATCCTGACATTTTGGTTGTTCAAGAATGCGAACATCCGGACAAATATGTTTACAATCCGACAAACAAAAAGCCTGACTCACAATACTGGTATGGAGACAGCAAACATAAAGGCATTTGTATCCATTCCTTTAATGACTACAAATTTGAATTATTGCCAAATTTCAATCCTAAATTCAGATATATTCTGCCTTTCCGCGTGACTGGACACGGGCAGACATTTACCCTATTTGCTATCTGGGCAATGAGTAATAAAGAAAACTACGATGCGAGATATATTGGTCAGGTTTGGCTAGCAATAAATTACTATGCAGAATTGTTAAGGGTTCCACAATTTTAGTCGGTGACTTCAACAGTAACAAAATTTGGGATTATAAAGCCAGAGTTGGAGACCATTCAGACGTGGTAAATAAACTGGCTGACAATAATATTCACAGTATATATCACAGACACTTTGAGATTGAACAAGGGAAAGAAAAACATCCAACTTTCTTTCTTCAACGAAATCTTAATAAACCATATCATATAGACTATTGTTTTGCATCAGCAGACTTCCTTGACAAAGTTCAAAATGTAGAAATCGGGACTTATGAAAATTGGAGCTGCATTCAGTGACCATACTCCCTTGACAATTGACTTTGACTTATAGAAAAATAATATAAAACGAAACGCTAAAACGGACGGTGCTATGAAAAGCAATCGCCCCAGGTTAACAAAGTTAAATAATATTCTTATCCTATAAACTTCTTAAAAGATCCTATAAAATCACACTGCGGACCCTGTCCCGCAACAGCGGGAGGTGGTCAGTAAAATTCTTCTGCCGCAATCACTTGTCATTTTTTATAGTAAGGGTACGTATCCTCACGAGGAAGGGAATTGACAGAGCAATCTCCGATGTGGGTCTTATGGTTATTGCTTACAATCTCCGCAGACTTGGTAATATTTTAACATGGAATGTATTAAAGGAGTATCTGAGGGTACATGTTTCATCAATTTTCGGGATTTTTGACCTCTGCAGGCTCTTTACAATGAGTTTTGGAAGGCTGTTTCCGGCGGCATACAAATTACCGGATAAAAACTCACAGTGGCTCAGACGGTCTTAAAATAAGTCGGATCCGGAAATATGAGTGAGTTATTAGACAAACTCCCGTTATGGTTAAGCGGTGTAACTGCCACGAGCCGAAACAAATTGTATTTAAATTTGTTTATGGAGAATAATCTAATGAAAGAAGGAAATGAGACGTGGGAGATTTATTTTAACAACTATCTTAACTTTAATTCTTCCTTTTCTTTCCAAAACATTTGGCGCAAACATTCAGAATATTCAAAAAGGTTTTAGAATCAAGTCAGGCGAATCAAGAACAGGGAAACACTTAAAAATGAAAGGAGTAACTTTAAATGTTCTTGATTTGAAGATATCATCAAAAGATACAAATGGAAATTTGTCAGTCTTTGAGCAAATTGGGTTTACTCCTAAAGGTGGTCCCCCTCTACACATTCATCCATATCAAGATGAGTATTTCTATGTCTTAGAAGGTGAATACCAATTTCAAGTAGATCAGGATAAATATCATCTAAGTCCAGGAGATACAATATTCTTGCCTAGGAACATTCAACATGCTTTCATTCAATTGTCTGAAAAAGCAAGGGTATTGGTTTCATACACACCAGCCGGCAAAATGGAAAGTTTTTTTGAAACAACAGATTCCTGGATTACTCCTCCCAGTGAAGATCTAATCAAAAAAACATTTTCCGATCATGATATGAATGTTGTAGGTTCAACTTTAAAAGAAGACCAAAGCTTATTATAATAATCAATCTGATCTCTCTAACCATAATGTAACAAAACGCCAAACCATAACACGAACGGTGCTATGAAAAACTTGTCCCGCTCTGCGGGAGCAATCACCCCGGGTTAACAAAGGTAAATAATATTCTTACCCTATAATCTTCTTAAAAGATCCTATAAAATCACACTGCGGATACTCTCCCGCAACAGCAGGAGGTGGTCAGTAAAATTCGTCTGCCGCCATTTTTGAACTCACAGAGGCTGTTTTAAGGCACTTTGGCGCATCCGGGGTTATTATGGCGGAATTTGCCGGGGGTAGTATTGCAACCCGTAAATTCCGGAGCGAAACCGAAAGACCGGCAAAAACTGGCTGGTACCTATAAAGTGAAGGAAGTTATTAGACAAACTCCAGTTATGTGGCATAGCGCCTGCGGCCAAGACAGGTCTAATTTTGCGAATTTATCATGACAATAATATTCCGGCGTTCTATTGTACCTTGATTCACTGCTTATCAAATTTCTGCAAACCATGACAAATTTCAGCCACTTGCCGGGACTTATCCATCTGGACAAATATTACATGACAAACCGGCTTGCCACCCGGACACAAAAATCTGACTACCATGACCAGTGGCAAGCCTCTAATCCTGCTCATCTGCCGGGATTTTTAATTGCTACGCCACCTAACTGAAAAGCAAATTTCGTATCTTGTTTTAAATTGATCCTCAAAATAATGTGAATATGAAATACTGCATTTTTGGATTATTGATTTTAACAGCATTTTCACTAAATGCACAGACTGAAAACCTGGTTGACATTGACGGTAACTCTTATAAAACAATTCTGTTCAACAAGCAATTATGGATGGCGGAGAACTTAAGAACCACAAAATTCAATGATGGTAATCCAATTCCTCTGGTTGGCAATAGTTCAGAATGGGAAAAATTAACACAACCTGCATACTGTTGGCACAATAACGATGTAAAAAACAACCAAAATCAAAACGGTGCATTATACAATTGGTATGCTGTTGAAAAAGGTAAACTATGCCCAATAGGATGGCATGTCCCATCAGATAAAGTATGGTTATCTGAAGCATTTCTCCCAGTTGGTTATCGTGACGAAAATGGGTCATATTGGTTTGTAAAGAATACCAGCTTTTACTGGACTTCTACTGAGAATTCATTATCTGAAGCTTATCAAGCTGGCGTAGGATTTGATGGCAGCGAGGTTTTGAGGGCTTATACATCAAAAAAATATGGACTACCAGTTCGCTGTATCAAAAATAACAAATAACTATCAACGGGATTTTAATTTTGCTACGACCACCTAACAAGCCATAACTTTGGACTTTAATTTTCCAAATAAGCTAGATCCTCATACAATGACAGATAAACAAATTGAGAGAATTAGAAAAACTATTAAAATTTATCGTGGACGTTTATCCGCAGAAAAAAGAAAATTCGGCGGTTATTTTGATAATGGAGGAACCCGCTACATAATTCCGGAGTTTTATCTACAAATTCAAGACTATAAAGGAGCTTTAACCTATTTTAGATGGTTCTCAAAAGAATTCCCTGATGATATTGGTTTCCCATCCTTTAATCTTTTCTGGGCCTTGACACTATATCAAAATAAGAAAATCAGTGAAACCATAAATAAAGTATATAAAACTGCATTCTCAAATACTTATCTCATTGACTTAATATGTAATAAAGAGACTTTATTAATTGATAAATCAGAACTCAGTGGTGCTGAACGTCTTGATTACGCAAAACAAATAGTTGAAGATTGTAATAAACTACTTACTTCCGATTTTAAAGTATGGATTTGCCAATTTATTGAAACTGCTGATTTCAAATCAAATCTAAATAAGTTTATCAGCCTTCAGAAATTAATAGCTGATGAACCTGTGGGACCATTAAGATCAAAGCTTATAAAAGAATCAGATAAATTGGAACGACAACTAACAAACTGAGACATTAACCCGGGACTTTAAAAATTGTTACAAAACCTAACACGAACGGTGCTATGAAAAGTAATCGCCCCGGGTTAACAAAGGTAAATAATATTCTTCTCCTATAAACTTCTTCAAAAATCCTATAAAATCACACTGCGGACCCTGTCCCGCAACAGCGGAATTTGGTCAGTATTATTTGCCTGCCGCAATCACTTGTCATTTTTTATAGTAAGGGTACGTATGCTCACGAAGAAGGGAATGAGCAGAGCGGACTCCGATGTGGGATTTATGTTCATTGCTTATGATCTCAGGAGAATTGGTAATATTTTGACCCTGGAAGTACTGCAGGAGTATCTGAGGATACTCGTTTTATCAATTTTGGGGATTTTTGACCTCTGTGGGCTCTTTATAATGAGTTTTGGCAAGCTGTTTCCGGCGGCATACAAATTACCGGATAAAAACTCACTGTGGCTCAGAAATCACGTGGCTCAGCGGGCTTAAAATAAACCGGATCCGGAAATCTGAGTGAGTTATTAGACAGACTCCCGTTAGGCGTCATAGCGCAAATATGGAGCCTGTCTACGTTAGAGGATTTATCGTAATACAAAAATTTCGCTCATTTATCAGGACTCCGCCATCTACCAATTCCTGCTTGACATGACCGGTTTGCTTCAACGCTCCTTGCAAGTTATAATTCACGGTTTTGTTTTGTTAAATTTACAAAACCGGATCATGAGCATAATTTGCAAATTTTCCAACACTTCACAAGCCTGGTTTTCTGCCGTTTACCGAGATTTGAAAGCTACGGCGCCTAACGCTTTAAGAAAGAAATTTGCTCTGATGAATAAAAAGAATTTAAAATGTAGCTATCCATAAAAATAATGCAACTTTTAATTAATATACTCGTCTATGATTAAGTATAACACATTTATTAATAAACTTTTAAAATCATGAAACCAAAAATATTTATACTAACTCTTTTCTTTCTTTTACCCTCTATAATATATTCACAGAACAATAAAACACAGATCCTGCAAGGTTCATGGATGGGAAGGGTAACTACTGATAAATTTTCATTACGTGCACTTTTAAGATTTGAAGGAACAAATGACAATATCAAAGGATTTCTTGATAGCCCAGACCAAGGACTTAAGGATTTGCCCTTTGATAAAGTATGGACTATTCAAGATAGTGTATTTGTCGATGCATCCAAATCTTTAAACGCGGGTATTATTTTTAAAGGTAGAGTACTCCCTGGGGATTCGGTTATTGATGGAATATGGGGTGGGGCTCTAAGCTTAAGGCTAAGTCGTACCAATTATATTTTTACACTTAAAACAAATTTGAATCCTGAAATTGAGGGATATAAAATTATTAAATTAATTGAAAGCTCCCCAATTAAAGATCAACAAGCGACCGGTTTATGCTGGAGCTTTGCAACCACATCTTTTATTGAAACAGAAGCCATAAGGCTTGGGAAAAGGCTTGTTGAACTTTCACCAATGTTTTATGTTACTCCGACATATGTTGAAAAAGCTGAGAAATATATAAGGATGAATGGTAAAAGCTATTTTGGCCCAGGCGATTTAACATTCAGTCTATTGAAAGCTTATAAAAATTTTGGGGCAATTCCTCAGAAAGTCTTTTCAGGTAAAAAAGACTCCACTTCAAAGTATAATCATGGAGAAATGGACAATGCCTTGCTAGAAAAGGTCAAATATTATGTCCAAAACGGACGTGGAAACATGACAACTGAGGGGTACAGAAAAGATATGGATGAAATCTTAACGCAGACAATGGGTAAAGCCCCTGATACTTTTATATATAACCAAAAGCAATATACCCAAAAATCGTTTGCCAAAGAGATGGTTGGTGTCAATCCAGATGATTATGTTGAAATAACCTCATTCAGCCATCATCCTTTTTATTCAAAGTTTATTCTAGAGATTGAATCAAACTGGAATAATAACTACTACCTAAATCTGCCAATAAAAGATTTTAGTAGTGTTATTGATTATGCTTTATTACACAATTATTCAGTATGCTGGGATGGTGATGCATATAGATGTGAAGGTTTTAATGATGGTTTCGCAGTATTGAACGATTCTATTAATACCATTACACAAGAAATGAGGCAAACCGATTTTGATAATTATAATACAATTGATCAACATAACATGCATATTATCGGCATTGCAGAGAATAACAAAGGAAAGAGATTCTACATTGTTAAAAATTCAAGTGATCAACGAAATTGTGGCGGATATATGTACATGTCAAAGGAATACTTACTTCTGAAAACAATTTCAGTAATGATAAATAAAGAAGCTATCCCAAGAGAAATTAAAAATAAATTTGACTTTACATTATGAAAATACATTGATTTTAATATCATCTCAACTTCAGCAGATATTGTTCTGATCAATATATTAGCAACCTTGATAAAATATAAATATAACAAACAGATTTCATGGCGAGAAAAAATTGCTACGACCGCCTAACACGGATGGTGCTATGAAAAGCAATCCCCCCGGGTTAACAAAGGTAAATTATATTCTTTTCCTATAAACTTCTTCAAAAATCCTATAAAATCACACTGCGGACCCTGTCCCGCAACAGCGGGAGGCGGTCAATTTCAAATAAATGCCGCAATCACTTGTCATTTTTTATAGTAAGGGTACGTATCCTCACGAAGAAGGGAATTGACAGAGCAATCTCCGATGTGGGTCTTATGTTTTTTGCTTACAATCTCCGGAGGATTGGTAATATTTTAACATGGAATGTATTAAAGGAGTATCTGAGGGTACATGTTTCATCAATTTTCGGGATTTTTGACCTCTGCAGGCTTTTTACAATGAGTTTTGGAAGGCTGTTTCCGGCGGCATACAAATTACAGGATAAAAACTCACAGTGGCTCAGACGGTCTTAAAATAAGCCGGATCCGGAAATATGAGTGAGTTATTAGACAAACTCCCGTTATGGTTAAGCGGTGTAACTGCCACGAGCCGAAACAAATTGTATTTAAATTTGTTTATGGAGAATAATCTAATGAAAGAAGGAAATGAGACGTGGGAGATTTATTTTAACAACTATCTTAACTTTAATTCTTCCTTTTCTTTCCAAAACATTTGGAGCAAACATTCAGAATATTCAAAAAGGTTTTAGAATCAAGTCAGGCGAATCAAGAACAGGGAAACACTTAAAAATGAAAGGAGTAACTTTAAATGTTCTTGATTTGAAGATATCATCAAAAGATACAAATGGAAATTTGTCAGTCTTTGAGCAAATTGGGTTTACTCCTAAAGGTGGTCCCCCTCTACACATTCATCCATATCAAGATGAGTATTTCTATGTCTTAGAAGGTGAATACCAATTTCAAGTAGATCAGGATAAATATCATCTAAGTCCAGGAGATACAATATTCTTGCCTAGGAACATTCAACATGCTTTCATTCAATTGTCTGAAAAAGCAAGGGTATTGGTTTCATACACACCAGCCGGCAAAATGGAAAGTTTTTTTGAAACAACAGATTCCTGGATTACTCCTCCCAGTGAAGATCTAATCAAAAAAACATTTTCCGATCATGATATGAATGTTGTAGGTTCAACTTTAAAAGAAGACCAAAGCTTATTATAATAATCAATCTGATCTCTCTAACCATAATGTAACAAAACGCCAAACCATAACACGAACGGTGCTATGAAAAACTTGTCCCGCTCTGCGGGAGCAATCACCCCGGGTTAACAAAGGTAAATAATATTCTTACCCTATAATCTTCTTAAAAGATCCTATAAAATCACACGGCGGATACTCTCCCGCAACAGCAGGAGGTGGTCAGTAAAATTCGTCTGCCGCCATTTTTGAACTCACAGAAGCTGTTTTAAGGCACTTTGGCGCATCCGGGGTTATTATGGCGGAATTTGCCGGGGGTAGTATTGCAACCCGTAAATTCCGGAGCGAAACCGAAAGACCGTCAAAAACTGGCTGGCACCTTTAAAGTGAAGGAAGTTATTAGACAAACTCCCGTTAGCCGCAAGCGAACAAGCAACAGTGCGATGGACAATGAAATAGAAAATTGAATTAAAACAAAAAAATAAAAGAAGGAAATCCCATGCAGAAAAAGTCTTTAGTGGTAATTGACATTCAAAATGACATTACCAAAAACTACAAAGAAATCATTGACAATGTTAATCGGGCAATAGATTGGGCGGTGGAAAATGAAATTCATGTCGTTTACATAAGGCATTATAACTTATCTGACGGCACAAGGACCTTCAAACCTGATACTCGTGGGTCTGAATTAGTTTCGGACATGAAACTGGTTTCCAAAAACATTTTTGAAAAATCCAAAGGCAACGCATTGACCAGCGAAGATTTTGCTGACTTTATCAGGAAAAATGAAATAAGCGAATTTTACATTACAGGAGCAGACGCCATTGCCTGCGTGAAATCAACCGTATTTAATATGTGCAAGGAAAACTACAAAGTTACAGTCATATCAGATTGTATTACGAGTTATGATAAAAGGAAAATTGACGGAATGCTGAATTATTACGAAAAAAATGGCAGTAAAATAATTAATTTGAATGACTTGTTAGATTCTAAATAAAAATGCCAGCGGCTGACAAGCGGTATAGTGAATGCCGCAAACACTGCACATAAGACAGAAACCGACACGACGACAAACAAAACAATATAAAACCAAACAGCGGACGGCGGCACTGACCATACCGCCAAGCGTCAGCCACAACTGTAACAAGGCGATGACTCTTATTAAGAGTAGTGAAGATGATTGAGAACACAATACCAGTTAACTTTGTTTATACTAATATATAGAGGAACTGGAAATGCCAGAAACAATATCAGCTATAACCTTCACAGTATTTACTGGAATTCTTATCATCTTTCAGGGATGTCTGGCTGCAGGAGTACCCTGGGGAGAAGCTTCTATGGGCGGGAAATATCCGGGAAAATATCCGCCTAAAATGAGGATAGTAGCAATCTTAAACATCCTGATATTGGTAGTTATTGCAGCGATAGTATTATCACGAGCCGGATTTATACTTCCACAACTCATTGAAATTTCAAGAACAGGCATTTGGGTCGTTGTAGTTTATTTCAGTATAGCAACAGTTTTGAATTCCATTACACCAAGTAAGATAGAACGAATCTGGGCACCTGTTGCCCTTGTCCAACTAATAGCCAGCATAATTGTGGCAGTTAGCTGATATAAGAAAAGTATCTGACTATTCGGATTATGATAAAAATAAGGAAGATGAAGCAGAAAATTTTGCCATTAAATGGACCCTTACTAAAGAAAAAGAACAGAAAATTATTGATTCAGCTCCATTTACTATAGCAATTATAAAATCTTACGCTAAGAAATTTAATACACATCCTGCAATAATAATTGGAAGCCTGCAACATGATGAGATAATTCCATTCGGATTAGGCAGACAGTTTTTTAAACCTGTTGAGTTTAATTAAATCCGTTGCTACCTGTAACGGAGGAGCTGTGTTGATAAATATGTATTTCACGAAAAGGAAAAATTAAACGATCACCAGGGGGTCAATTTGCAGGAATGTCAGTCAAGTTCCTTTCCTCCACTGGGGTCAAAATGCCGGATGTCAGTTAATAAATCCCGATACCAGGGGAAAATTTTTCTGAAACGGTCCGGTATATAAATTCCCAACATTCCAATGAACCAATTTCAGATTGAATTGTTATCAATCTGAAGCAGATAACCAGTCGAAACTGCCGGATTTTGAATTGTCATGATAATAATAAAATCATCATAATGAATCCACTTAGAAAAACTTCTCTGATCTTCGGCCTCTTCTTCGCAGGTACTTTCATATTTTCTATTCCGGCACTCTTCTTTTACGATCATGTTCTCCATGACACCAACTATATATTGGGTGGTGGGTTCGACAGAAGCATTTCAATGGGTGCCCTGTTCGAGATACTATTGGCCATTTGTAATATCGCTACCGCGATCATTATCTTTCCTGTTGTCAAACGTTTTAATGAATCCATCTCCCTCGGTTACGTCGCATCCCGTATCGTGGAGTCGGTGCTTATTCTCGCGGGTGTCATCAGCCTTATGGCTATCGTGACCTTGCGGGTCAATTACATACCGGGCGGCGACACTTCTGCTCTCACCATGGCAGGCAAGGGGCTTCTGGCGTTCCATGACTGGACCTTCCTGCTTGGGCCACAGTTCTGTTCCGGATTTGGTAACGGAATGTTACTTGGGTACCTGATGTACCGGTCGGGCCTCGTTCCGCGACGCATGGCCCTCCTTGGCCTCATTGGCGGGCCGCTCGCCTTCATTGGTGGAGTTTTGGTCCTGTTTGATGTCCTTAAGCCGATGAGCACCGGATTGTTTGCTCTTACAATCACTGAGATAGCGTGGGAGCTTTCAATTACGATCTATGCATTGGTCAAGGGGTTTAAACCATCACCTTTGCTTGAAGGTTACGGACAAAATCACACCGCTAAAGCTGAATAGATCTCTACCCGCTTGATCGAAGCGGAGGATCAGTATTCGAATTATAAGGTCACAAAGGAGTTTTATCTGGTTATTCAAATAAACTTTAAAAAATGACACAATGAAAAAATCCTTCATTCTTCTAATCGGAGTAGCTATATTGCTTCAGAGCTGCGCTAAAATATTCTATACCCCTGATTCCCGGGCGTTGGCTCAAAATCAGAAGATAATCGCTATTGCCCCACCCAGGGTTTCAATTGCAGCAAGAAAAAACATTGACGGAAATGCATTAATTGAACAACAGAAAACAGAATCAGTTAACTTCCAGAGAGAAATGTACAGCTGGATGTTAAAAAGGAAGATGCAGGGCTCTGTTGCAGTTGAAATACAGGATGTGGAGACAACTATTGCATTGTTGAGTAAAGCTGGAATCAATGAAGGGAAAATCCTGACTCCCATTGATATGTGTCAGATATTAGGTGTTGACGGTATCATGACTTCAAACTATTCACTAGCCAAACCAATGTCTGAAGGTGCGGCAGTCGCCGTTGCATTACTTGTTGGAGTCTGGGGACCAACCAATGAAGCGACTGTGTCGCTTTCAATTCATGATTATGGCACAAATAAAATGATCTGGAACTTTGATCATAAACTTTCATCGTCGCTGGGAACCCCTGCAAAACTTGTCGATGAACTTATGAGGCAGGCAAGCAGAAAAATGCCTTATTTTACTAAATCCTACTAAGTGACAAAAGATGAAAGCTGTGGTATATAATAAATATGGACCACCAAATGTATTAAGGCTTACTGAAGTTGACAAACCAGTACCCGGTGAGGATGAAGTTTTAATAAAAATCATTGCCACAACTGTCACAGCAGCAGACTGGAGACTGAGAAAAGCTGATCCATTTCTTGCCAGGCTTTTCAATGGACTATTCAGACCAAAAAAAATAACAATTCTAGGACTTGAACTGGCAGGGGAGGTTGCGGAAACAGGTAGAAATGTAAAACTCTTTAAGAATGGAGATCAGGTATTTGCCACCACTGGATTTACCTTTGGAGCATATGCCGAGTATAAATGCATTTCAGAAAGGGGAAGTATAGAATTAAAACCTGTTAATATGACTTTTGAAGAAGCTGCCACTGTTCCTGTCGGAGGTCTTACTGCATTATTCTTTCTTAGAGATAAAGGCCAGATACGGAGCGGATTTAAAGTTCTTATTTATGGAGCTTCTGGCAGTGTGGGTAGTTATGCTATACAACTTGCAAAGTATTTTGGGGCTGACGTCACGGCTGTATGTAGTACCCCGAATGTAGAAATGGTAAAATCTCTTAAAGCTGACAGAGTAATCGATTATACAAAAGATAATTTCTACAAAGAAGATATATTATATGACCTCATTTTTGACGCAGTTGGAAAGATTTCATTATCAGACTGTAGAAAAGTACTGAAACCAAAGGGTAAATATTTGTCTGTGAGAAAAGTTACGGCAAAAGGTAAAGCTGGAGATCTGGCTTTTCTTAAAAAGCTTATAGAGTCCGGCAATATTATATCTGTAATAGACAGACGTTATGATCTTGATCAGATTGTCGATGCCCACACCTATGTTGAAAAACAACATAAAAAGGGAAATGTGGTAATCACTGTGAAATAAGGAATTGTAGACAATTCAGTATCGATTGAACCTGATGCTATGCTGTTTTCAAAAGGTTTATACCGTCCCCACTGTATGATACAAAGGCCGGATAATCCCCTGCTATGGATTAGATAATGCAATTAACTCTAGCACAATATAATTATGAATTACCCTTACATTATTGTTGCTGTTGTAGTAGGCATTGGAGCAACGTGCATAACAGACCTATGGAATCTTTTCCTTAGACGCAATTTCAATATACAATCACTTAACTTCTGCCTTTTGGGGCGCTGGATTATGTATATGCCTAATGGTAAGTTCTGGCATCAGAATATCAAGGCAATATCACCAAAATCATTTGAGTGTCTAATTGGCTGGCTGGTTCATTACACAATTGGTGTTTTACTTACTCTTTTATTCATCATCATTGTTTCAGTTGATTGGTTAATTCGGCCAAATCTGCTGCCAGCACTCTTTTATGGTATATGTACTGTTATATTTCCTCTTTTCATTCTGCAACCTTCCCTGGGTCTGGGCTTGGCTTCATCAAAAACACCCAATCCTGCACAGGCAAGAATAAAAAGTATTATAACACATATCATTTTTGGAATTGGACTATGGCTAAGTGCAATTGTTGTGAAATATTCACAAACGGAAATTATTTGATCAGATTTATATTTTTCAAAACACCATAAAGTTGTTTTTAATAAATACTTAATTTGTCAAAAGCGTTCATGTAAATCAATGATCTAATGAACGTTGAAATCTTGATAAATAAGAATAAAGTATAAAACCGCAAATTCCTAACACGGAAGGTGCTTTAATTAATAAGCTCGTCACAGTTTTTGCTTTTGCTCCTACTTCCAGGACAGATCGGTAATGTTAGTTTTACCCGGATTCGCTCATCTGCTCGCAGATAACAGGCTGATACACAACCAAAGCTTTTAAAAGAGCTTGCATGTGGACAATACCATGATTGTTAACAAATTAACAGGACTGCTGCCAAAGACAAAAAAATAAAATCACTAACAATAATAAAGAGGACTTCATGTGGCATGTAATGCCCGGCATGAAGTCTCATTTGCTCTAAATCCATGCACCTGACCTTAAGCTATGCACTTACCAGGGTTATTTGAGATCTAAAGCAGTCCGATGACTTTAAACCATTACCGTTGCCAGTTGTTAAAAACTATATATAACAACTCAAAAAGAGAAGTCAGATCATGCGCATATCAGTTAATTTCTCAGTCCTGATCACCACCGTCCCGCTTTTTGCAATCAAATTATGGTAAGAATCTGGTATTTTAAAGCTACCGGGCGGAGGCGGGATTTAGTTCAAAAATGTTTATGCAAAACAGGCGTGATTGTACTAATTTCAAGGGTTGCAGCCCGCTTCAACTTTGTAAGGTTTGATAAGTTTGAAGCCCGCAATCGCCTGCTTTGCATATACTCAACGTTGTAGGCAATTGTAAACGGATATAACAAAATAACAAGAAATATGACAACATTAGTAGTTGGAGCAAGTGGTACTACTGGAAAACTTTTGGTTGATCAGTTATTAGCATCGGGACAAAGTGTTAAAATAATCGTTAGACCAACAAGTAATATTCCGGACAATTGGAATGATAATGAACAAGTAACTATAATCAAAGGTAATGTCTCAGAAATGACCGTTGGAGAATTGACTGGAATTATTTCAGACTGTCAATCGGTTGCTTCTTGTCTTGGACATAACCTGACCTGGAAAGGCATTTATGGAAAGCCTGGAAAACTTGTTACAAACGTAGTTAAACTACTTTGTGATGCGATTATTAGTAATTCTTTTCAGAGACCTGTCAAATTTGTATTGATGAATACGGACGGGAATCGCAACAGAGATTTGAATGAGCCTATTTCATTTGCACAAAAAATTGTAATAGGACTACTTCGGCTATTGTTGCCACCGCATTCTGACAACGAAAAAGCCGCAGACTATTTGAGAGTTGCCATCGGACAAAATAATTCAAGTATTGAATGGGCGGCAGTTCGTCCAAGTAATTTAATCAATGATGAAAACGTAACGGAATATTCCTTACACAAATCACCAATAAGAAGTGCACTTTTTAATCCGGGAAAAACGAGTCGTGTAAACGTAGGACATTTTATGTCAAGACTTATACTAGATGATAGTTTATGGAATAAATGGAAAGGGCAAATGCCAGTAATATACAATAACCCGGATGATAAAAAATAAAACAACTGCCTACAATAAACCAATTGTGAGTGCCTTTAAACTATTACCGTTGACAGTTGTTAAAAATTATATATAACAACTCAAAAACAGAAGTCAGATCATGCGTATATCAGTTAATTTCTCAGTCCTGATCACCATCGTTCCCCTTTTTGCAATTGTTATCTCACCTTTATCCTCTCAAGCACAGCAAATCACTAGCCAGGATTCACTTTCAACAAACGTATCAAAATGGAACAAGGAAGAACATGAAGTGTTGAAAGGGAGCAAAGTACTCGAGCTTTCACAGGGAATGCCCATTGCCGCCTTTAGCGAAGGCGGAGAAAAAGAAAAAGAACTGAAAGATTTTATTACTGAACAAAAAGTAGCCGGTCTCCTGATTTTACAGGATGGAAAGATCCGTTTAGAACGCTATGCTCCTGGACACAGCAAATCCAACCGATGGTCTTCACTGTCTGTTGCAAAGTCTGTAACAAGCACGCTTGTGGGTGCTGCCATCAAGGATGGTTTCATTAAAAGTGTTGACGACTACGTTACAGATTATATCCCCGATTTAAAAGAGAGTGCTTACGATAGTGTGAAGATCCGCCATCTCCTCACCATGACCACAGGTATTCGATGGAGCGAAAATTATACTGATCCGAATGGTGACATTGCCAGATTTTCTACAGATTCGATTGAGCCAGGCATGAATGCAACAGTTAGTTACATGAGACGTTTGCCAGCCGAGTCAAAACCTGGCCAAAAATTTTTGTATAGTACAGGTGAAACTCACTTGCTGGGTGTACTTGTAAGCGCAGCAACCCGTCAAACCTTGTCCCACTATCTTTCCTCGAAGATCTGGAAACCTTACGGTATGGAGCAGAATGCAACCTGGACCCTGGATAGAACAGGCCAGGAATTGGCAGGATGTTGTCTGCAGATGACGCTCCGTGATTTCGCAAGGTTCGGACAATTTGTTCTGGAAGATGGCCGCATCAATGGTGAATCCATTGTTCCCGGTAATTGGTTCAAGACAGCAACTCAAATACAAGTGCCGCTATGGCCCGGTGGTGGCTATGGATACGGATGGTGGATTTTTAATAGCAGAAGTTTTGATGCATTGGGGATCCATGGCCAGAGAATCCATATCGACCCTTCAAGGCGACTGGTAATCGCAGTCAACAGTGCATGGCCTGAAGCTGATAGTAACGAGCGGCAATTAGCTTTCGCCAACTTTCTTACATCTGTTAACAACGAAGTTGACAAGGAGGTGAAAGGCACTCAAACGAATTAAGTTCACTCCCCTTTATGCAACAGGGATCCACATAATCAGTGCAAAACAACCACGAAATATACACTTTATATTTGTTGATATTCCTGTAAAAATCACACTGCGGACCCTGTCCCGCAACAGCGGGATATGGTCAGTAAAATTCGTCTGCCGCCATTTTTGAACTCGCAAAGGCTGTTTTAAGGCACTTTGGTGCATCCGGGGTAATTATGGTTGGATTTGCCGGGGGTAGTATTGCAACCTGGAAATTCCGGTGCGCAACCGAAAGACCGGCAAAAACTGGCTGGTATCTATAAAGTGAAGGAAGTTATTAGACAAACTCCCGTTAGTTGCAAGGAATTCAACACTCTGATAATCTACTCATAACAGACAAATGAAAAATATTCCAGTCACATTGGTAATCTTCCTTTTGGTGTCAGGTTGTCGACCAGATTCAACTGAGATTTATTATGCAAAACAGGATAATACTGTTTCAGTTAAGGACAAAATCATTGATATTGACCCTCAGGTAATATTTGGATATGCGTTATTAGATATAGCTGATTCAATCCTGATAATTCATGATATGGATGCTAAAGCGGGCAAATCCATTCATATTTTTAATAAAAATACTTTCAGTTATTTGTCTGGCACTGGAACTATTGGCAGAGGTCCTTCTGAAATCGCATCCCCAGGAAGAATTGGAATAAATCATAAGGACAAAATCCTATGGGTTCAAGATATGGGCAATAAAGTAATGTGGAAATTTCCGATAGACAGTATTCTGAAAAATCCTGATTTCAAACCTACTTATAAGATAGATCTTAGCTATGATTCTTTCCTGGAAAGATTTGAATTGCTAAATGACAGTATTGCAATTGGTAAAGCTGTGCAAATTAAAAATGCACATTGGACCATGGCTATGTCTAAGCTTAACTTCAATACGAATGAAATAGAAAAGTTTGGTTATGAACATCCTGAAGCAATCGACAGAAAATCTAATTCTATGTTTGCTCTATCGGCAGCTCATAATCGTTATGTGAACTGTTATACCCTCTGCGACCTGTTGACAATCTGTGACATGGACGGTAACCTGAGATATAATGTCTATGGACCTGGAGGTATGGAAAATGAAGGGCTCAGTTATTCATATTATAATGGCGTGCAGATAGTTGATAAATACATAATTGCATCTTACATTGGAGACATTGGGGTGATCGATCACCATGGGACCCTAGTTGGAAATAGCCCGTCAAAATTTGTAATCTATAATCTGGATGGGCAATATTTAAAAACAATTGAGATAGGTTATAAATTCTCATCCTTCTGTATTGATAAAGAAAATAGCAGGATTATTTTATACTTCTTCGACAGATATCCTGAACTAGGGTATTTTGAATATGATTTGAATTCGTCAGATTTCATCTCAAATTAATATAATCCCAGCACCTAACAGACTGTTTAATAACTAAAATGAAGTCCTTGAGAATGGAATATTTGAAATTTTTCGTAGAAAGGTATCCAGAGAAATAAGTAAGAAAAATGGGTTATTAGACATACTCCCGTATTGGCGTCATTTATTATGCAATTCAAAAATGGTGGCCTTCTTATTAAAAAAGAAAACAAAAATAATTACCTCTCACGAATGAAAGGTGGATTAATTATAATTCCACCGTAAACTTTAATTCTAAAGATTTAGTTTTGAGCTTTGCAACAAATTGTCAATTTTCCCTTATACAATAAAGATGAAGAAATTTGTGTTTATAATTTGACCAAATTGTAAATATCTAATAATGTGTTCCCAGCACTTGATTACAACTTAAATATTCAACATATGAATAAAAATCGGGCTGTTAAATATTTAAAAATTGTTATAATAATTATTTCATTTATTAATCCATCATGCGAATTTGAACCAAAGGGTAAATATGAAGTTGATATAAAACAGATTACTAATCCCCCAGAAATAAGGGTTAAATTTAATATTGACTTTGATACTGTATATGTCCCATTTTCTGACAACGTTGTTATACTTGAATTTTCTACCAATGATCCTTATGTATTGGATGCTTCATTTGAGCTTAACAATAATTCAATAGGTAAAACAGCTTTCAGCAATGGTTTTTTCTACTTGGATTTCAAACCTGATCAGTATGAGGTTGGAGTGCCATATGTTCTAAAGGTTACAATATTTAGAAGGTCAGGCTCAGGGAGTTTGGCTGATAAATATTTACAAGAAGGATTCTTTTATAGTAAGGAGTTCATATTGATCTTTGAAGGTGAGACCCACATTGCTCCCAAAATAATTAAGGTAATTCCAGAAGATGGAAGTCTTAAAATTATTTGGGAAAAGTTCAGTGGTGTAGGTTTTAAAAGCTACCATGTTTTTAATGGCGATTATGAAATTGCTGTGATCTCAGATGTGGAACAAACCTCTATATTCGATCCCTCCTTTATTGGATTTGGCTTGTTTTATGTGGTCGTAGAAACTAATTCTGATCAATACATGGGTCAGGCCACCACCTTTAATGATATTAACTTTTCTACAACAGGAAGTAAATTGTCGGACAAAAGTTTATTTTTAAGTTGGAACAAAACCAAGTACGAAAAGAATTTGGCAGGGTACAGGTTATACAGAGCTATTAAGGAGACGGGAGAGATTACTGAAATTGCATTTATTACCGACCCAGTTGATACGACTTTTATTGTCGACTTGGATATGTTCCCTGGTAATATGAGATTTTATATAAAAGCAGTCTCTAAAGTACCTGAGCAGCAATACTATCTGAATTCAGATAATGGATCAAGTTTGTATTTTAGAATGGGGGATAAAATTCCCTATATCTATGAAAATGTACTCGACAAATCAATAGGATCTACTTGCTACTTTATAAGTTCTATGAATACTTATAGGTTTGATTCAAATAACCAATCAATTACCGATTCTATCCAATTTACAAATCCTTTTTTGTCTTTGTCAAAAGATGGTACCAGGCTTTTAATAGGTAGAAACGGTAGGCTTGAAATTATTAGTACTACCAATATGGCTTTAATAGATTTTGTACCCTTACCTTTTTTACCTGAGGAGACAATGCCAATGCAGTTTTATATTTCGGACTCAGATATCGGTGTAATTGTCAATAGTTCTAATAAATACTTCTATTTTGATTTTCATACTAAAGCCAAATTGGCAGAGTTCACCACTACAAATTCTACATCTTCTGGAGACAGAATGAGGATATCTTCTAACGGGTCCTTCTTTTGTGCCAGACATTGGACCTTATCGGGTTACATTACTGAATTATTTAAACTTGAGGGCTCTCTAGCTGCACAAATATGGACTGCTCCTGTTAGTTTCACTGATTTTGATCCCATAAACAACTATTTTATTTATTTCAGTAACGGGAAATTATATACTACTTCTCTGCCCGACTTAATCATTGTGAAGGAACTAAATATTAGTGATGAATTTATTTATGATATCGATTGGAACCGTCAGGAATTTGTAAGTCATAATTCTGAACAAAATCTGCTGTCAATATGCGATTTGGAAACAGGAGTTGTAAAGGCACAAGTAAAGACAACGGGAATTGGTGGGTTCTGGCACTTTAATCAGGTTTTTCTTTTGAATAAAACTCTGTTTATAAATGATCTGAAACTGCAACTAGATTATCAGTAATATTAAAGAAAGAAAGACTATTTTTCATTATATTAATAATATTTGAGAAAATTATCTTGAAGAAAGTTATTTGTGTTGTAATATTATTTCAAATCATTATCAATTCCTCTGGACAAAAGTTCAAAGCCGAATTTGGAATTGGAGTGGGAACGTATTCTATGTCAGATTTGAAGAAATTAAACTCTTACAGACTGGAATCATTGTCTGTTAAGGCTAAAGTAACAGACAATTTTCCACTAACACCTTATTACAATGCCAATCTTATATATAAAATAAATCAACATATATCATTGGGTCTGACCGGGAGCTATTTTTCATCAGGATCAAGAATAAGTTATGAAGATTACTCAGGCGTACTCAAGATTGACGATATTTTGTCATGTTATTCCCCCGGTTTTAAAGCAGTATTTATTTTGTTTGGAAAGGGTTCCTTTCAGTTCTCGGAGGAAACGAGTATTTCTGTTGGTTTATCAAAACATAAAATTAATATGGAATTATTAAACAACTCTACAGAATCTCGATATAAGTCAGAAAGTATCCAGGTTGAGCCTGCATTCTCATTACATTATTCTTTAAAGGTCATCGATGTAGGTGCAAGATTCGGTTATCTAGCAGACTTCGGCGGAAAAAATAAATCAATCATCGACAAATCGATAGTTTTGAAAAATGCTGACACAAACAAAGAAGTCAAGACTAACTGGAGCGGAATTAGAACAGGCATCTCAATAAGTATCTTATTTTAGATAAGAATTAATTATTCCTGGGGATGCAACTCAAATACCGGGAATAATAAATGTCTGAGGATAAGCCGGACATTAAAATTAATAAGCTCCGGAATAGTTCTCACGGCTAAATTAACAGTACATCTGCTGTATGCTGAGCAAGGTTACAACAGCTAAAACATACCGTCGGACCGTCAGTCTGCCTGAAAGCTAAAACTACGTTCCTGAGAATAGAGCATTTGAAAAGAAACTGAAAAAGCGGTTTATGCAATTAAACCTGATGAAGACGGGATGATAGAGCTTTGGGTGACAAAACTGAATTATTCCAGAAAAAGAATCGAGACTACTTAGTCAGATACCCAGTATGTTGCCAAAATGCATTCATGCAGTTACCATTGACGGGTTTTTGATGAAGGTAATTTTCCTTATATTCGTTTTTACTATAAATGATATTACATAAAACAAATCAAAAAAATGAAGATCAATTTATTGCTCCTGAATTTCTGTCTGTTGGCAGTGTTGTTTATTACCGATGCCTCTGCGCAGCAAAAGAAACCACGTATAGGAATTGCCGGAATACAGATTGAAAACAGCGTTTTTATGCCCAACCGGCAGGCTTTAACAGGGAGGACGCCTTCTTTACCAGCCTGGCTTAGTAAGGATTCCGTTATGGGTCAGTCTGCAATCTGGCTTCCTTCTTTAATTGGTGGAGGCAGCGGACGAGGGCCGGTAACCAGAGAATCATTTGAAGCTTTTGTTAATAGTGCGCTTGAGATTATCCGGAGTAACATGCCTTACGATGCATTCTGGTTTTACAATCATGGGGCTTGTAGTGTTGATGGTGTTGATGATCCGGAGGGGGAATTTATGGAGAGAGTAAGGGCTGTAATAGGTAACGACGCCCTTGTTACAACAACCATGGACCTCCACGGAAACGTCTCCTGGCGTGTGGCTCTCTACTCTGACCTTATTACCACATATCGTAAAGCTCCTCATGATGATGCGGTTGAATCACATCGTCGTGGCGTGGTTAATCTGCTTGAGCGATTATCGTCCGGAAAGGGACGTCCGGCTTATAAAGCCTGGGTGGCAGTCCCTGTACTTCTCTCCGGAGAGTGGACAAGTACCCGGGTTGAACCTGCCAAATCACTCTACGCAATGGTTCCTGAAGTGGAGTCGTTGCCCGGTGTGGTGGATGCTGGTATCTGGATAGGCTATGTATGGGGAGACGAGAGACGTAATCAGGGTGTGGTTATGGTAGTAGGTGATGATGAAGGTCAGGTGGAAAGCGGTGCAAAAAAGCTTGCTCAGAGATTCTGGGATGTACGCCGGCAATTCAGTTTAGAAGCGCCAGGGTATCCCCTCGAAAAATGCATTGATCTGGCTGTTGCCAGTAATAAAAAACCTTTCTTGATCAGCGATATGGGCGACAATCCTGGTGGTGGCGGTTCAGGCGAGGTGACCTGGACTTTGGCAAGGGTATTGAAGCGGCCGGAATTTAAGACTCCACAAGGAAAAAGCCTGCTTTATTGCTCTATTCCGGGAAGCGAAATGGTGGAAGCCGCCCGAAAAGCCGGTATTGGTGGTCAGGCAGAGGCTTTTGTAGGGGCAATGACAGATAATTCATATGAAGCTCCTGTTCGTTTATCAGGTACAGTAGTATATGTCAGTCCTGGTCCTGAGAAGGACCAGCAATCAGAAAGTAAATCACCCCCGAACCGGAGGCTTCCTGACATAGCAATTATTAAAACGGGAAGCATATATGTGGTTGTGGGAACATCTTCACCCACACCAAACTTAGCAGGTACAGGAATTGATCCTGAGAAAATGGATATTATAATGGTAAAGCAGGGTTATCTTGTGAGTCGGTGGTATGATATGCAGGCCGATTGGGTTATGGCTCAGACACGGGGAAGTGTTGATCAGGATTTTAAAAGTCTTCCTTATAAACGTGTTGTAAGGCCTATCTTTCCACTGGATCCTGACATGCCGGATCCGGAACTGAATGTTATAATGGTACCATCTGCAAAACAAATGTACGGCAGATAAAAAGTATTCAACAAAATTTCTTTAAATCAATTCAAAAAGGAGGTAAATATGCCTGGTCCCGGAGTATATTTGAAATTTTTCGTATAAAAGTATCCGAAGAATTTCGGAAGAATAATGACTGATCAGACTTACTCCCCTTACAGGCAACTGGCTGCAGGCCTGACACCTGGCTGAAAATCGAAATGAGATTTTCCAAATCACGTTTCTTCCTTATTTTTGTTATTAATAAGTGACCGGCCATGACAAAAAAATCTGATAGTAAAAAAGGTATTGTTCCTGCTCTCCTGGTAATTGATGTGCAGAACAGGTATATGCCAATCATTCCGGAAAGAGATAAAGAAATTGCCATATTCTTCATTAATCTCTTAATAGATCTTTTTCGGAAACATGACTCCCCGGTTATCCGGATTTATCACCACAATAATGAAACCGGCCCCGGACCCGGTACTGAGGAATTTGAGTTCCCCGACTCAGTTAAAATTAAACCTGAAGACACACAGGTAATCAAGACATATTCAGACAGCTTCAATAAGACTGATCTGGACAGGATCCTCAGGGACTCAGGGTGCAATACTGTATTCCTTTGCGGATTAAGCGCTGTCGGATGCGTACTGGCAACAAAAACCGGCGCTCAAAACCATGATTACAAAGCCTTTATTGTAAAAGACTCTATAATGAGTCACAACTCCGATTATACAAAAAATGTCGAGGCTATGTTTGACGCAATAAGTTATGATGCAGTCGAACTGATCCTGGAAAACTGCTAAAATCAGGAAAGATCACACTACTGTCAGTCAGGCCGATTTTTGGGCGAATTGTAAAAAGCCGCAGGAGCGTTATGATTTACCCTGACAGTAATGGCTTTAACTCAAAAAATCAAATGAAAGGAGTATCAAAATGGAAGTTCTGACTTGTGACAAATAGTGCGTCAGGTATGTATTCAGGCTCATTTTATACCAACCTGATCGAGTCAGTGATGACGGCAGGAATGGCGGAACTGATTGTATTCTTGAAAGCCAATATCGCCGATTCATAAACATTTTATCATGTTTTAAATCATTTTAATCTCAATATGGTGTTTAATTTGCAGATACTACAATGCCATAACTTTCCCCTCCTTCGCAAGGAGGGGTGGCCCGGCTACTGCTTTTTGTACCGGACGAGATTTACTTCCGGGCCAGGGTGGTTATTGCCATGGAGAGTAGTTTAACAAGAATTAAAAACATTTGTCCTCTCCTTTAAATGCATTTCTTATTTCTTTAATTATGTATTCAGGCTCCTGAAATACCAACCTGTTTTCAAATCGAAGTACAGTAAGGCCGAGACCCTCAAGAAACTTGTCCCTTATTTTGTCTTTTTCAATCTGGATATAATCACCATGAGGTTATCGTCAACCACCCCGGCCCGGGATCGAATTCCGGCCCGTACAAAACTACTGCCCGGGCCACCCCTCCTTCGTAAGGAGGGGAAAGTTACGAGATTAGATATCAGCCTGTTAAAGATACACTAAATACCTGATTGGCGCCAAAATCCTCTGAACTTATTCTCAAGTCGACAGGCCTCTTTCAACGCTAAGAACAAAAATATGCGTTAGTGCGGTAAAAACCAATAAGAAGATTTTTTTACTACTCATATTCAGTGTGTTATAAAATAAAACCGCACTAATTTCACGAGACGTCACAAGTCAGGAGGAAAATCAAAATGAAAGTTTTACACTCTCTCTTGAAAGTCAGCGGAATCGCCGGGATCCTTTTTGTAGCTTTGTCTGTTCTTACTTCCGGAATCAATAAAATGCCATCCATGTAAAACCAGGAAATTTCAAAACGTAATGAGAAACACAACCCTAACTTTAATCATTGTTATTCTCTTCTGCTCCTGCAATAGTAAGAGGGGAAAGGATGAAATCCAAACCTGGGACCCGGCACCAGGTATCCATGTCCTCGACAAGGATAAACCGGTTTATACACTGGTGGAATTGTCGGATTTCTTCAAAGGCAAAACTGCTTACATTGACAGATGGGCTACCTGGTGTTCTCCATGCCTGGAAGAGTTCAAATATGGAGATTCCTTACATAAATTCCTTAATGATAATAATATAGAAATGGTATATCTGAATTCAGATAAGGAAATTCAGGATAGCACTCTCTACCAGTTTATTGTTTCTCATAATCTCAGGGGATATCATCTCAGGCTTAATGATTCATTGAAAAAGGATCTGTCTGATAAAAAGATCTTCATTCCGATGATCCCTCAATACATGATCATGGATAACCATGGCCAGATAGTTCATAACAATGCATTACGACCCAGTAATGGTGATTCCTTATATGTACAGCTGACAAAATATTCAACCGATTAATGGGGGCTGATTCCGGAAAACACGGACTGTGCCGATACTGTTAATTAAATAACACATTTGAGACAACGGTTAAAAAATCCCTGTCCGGGGGGTCAATTGTCCCTAACAGGAGGCCAGATAGAAAGCAAAAAGCACTTTGACCTGGTTGTTTTAAATCCGACGATAATGATCAATGGCACATTAGTCTATGAAAACGGAATTATGATGAAATAACCTGTTAAATGATCCCCGCATAATCCTGCATCGCACCACGGATGTAAAAAACCATTCCGGATACTTCATTTTTACTACTTTTATTATTCATCAAATCAATAACCAATGATCAAATCAGAAGAAATAATTGCCGGGCTTCAGGAGAAAGTCTCATGAAATGTTCTGGAAAAATCTCTATAATCTCCCTGATCATGAATAAAAATGCAAGTTTCCCGGCACGCTTTTTCATAATTACTTTCATCTTTTCATGGGTGCTATGGACTCCTCTTGTTCTGGCCAGTTTCAATATAATTCCCCTTTCAGACAGACTTCTGTCAACCCTCAGGGTTCCTGTTATAATGCTGGGGGCTTTCGGTCCGCTTGCCGGTGCCCTGTACGATTTAGGTAAAAGGGAAGGCAAAGGCTCAGTAAAAAGGTACCTTCAAAGCTTTCTTGATTTCAGATTAGGCTGGAAAGCTTACCTTCTTCCGGTAATAATTTTCGGCGGCAGCACTTTTGTTGCCTGGTTTTTCCCTGAGTTGTCCGGTGAAAAACGTTTGCCAATGTTACTGCCTTCTATATGGGTTTTTATTCCCGTTTTAATGTTTATGATCTTTCTTGGTGGCGGTCAGGAAGAATTAGGATGGAGGGGTTATGCTCTTCCTGTTCTTGAAAATAAATTCGGAATATGGTCCGCAAACATAATCCTGGGGGTCATCTGGGCTTTTTGGCATATCCCGACATGGTTCATAACGGGGACAACCCAAAGTCATATGAATTTCGGAGGATTTGTTCTCCTTATGACAGGATATTCCTTCATTTTATCCTGGATTCGCAAGATCTCAGGCAACAGGTCATTTTCGGGATTATATGCCCACGGACTTGCCAATGCTTTCATCCCGGTTATGCCAACATTTAATATACAGGATAGCCTGATACAGCCACGTTACTGGATCTGGGTAATATTGACGTTGGCAATCGGCATGCTAATTACCTTCTTCCGTGATAAAGAGTCCCTTAATCCACCAGAGTGAAATGAATAATTTTGCAGAAGTCCATTATTAATTATTGAAGCAGTGTCGATAAAAGCTTTTTGTTTACTCATTGCCATCCTGGGCAGTACAGGCATCCGCGGAGATCTCAGGCAGGAAAAACCTGTCAATAAACCGGAGATCTTCATAATCGGCTCAATTCATTCGATGCATTATAACCCGGACTACCGCTATTCAATTAATGACCTGCTGGAACAGATCAGGGCTCTTAAACCAGATATCGTTTGCGGGGAGATTGCACCTGAGGCATTTGAACAGGTAACTGAAGGCTACTTCCCTCCCGAGGCAGCATTACTGGCAGAGATAGCTCCGGTGCTGAACTACCGTTTTGTTCCGGTCGACTGGCGGCTTGATTACGTCACACAGTCAAAGGCAGACAGTGCTTATCCGGAACCGGTGAAGGAAAAACTTTCATTCTTCGGCAACACCTATTTCGCCAGGATGAATGAATCAGCCAGCCAATCGATCTATGATGCGATCCACAGCGAGCCAAACATCGCTGTTATTGATTCTGTCTTTGAACAAATTATCGGTGCAGACTCAATAGCCGGGATAGCACACGGGAACTGGCGTGAGCGTAACCGGCGGATTGCAGTGAATGGGATGAATGCTGCCAGGGATGCACAAAGAATAGTCTTTGTTTTTGGGAGTGATCACATTCCCCAGATCAGGAGGCAGTTACAAACCCTTGGGTTCGAGTCTCAGATACCGGAGCGTATGTTTGTCCCGGGCGGAAACAATAAAGTAACGGATGCAGCGCTGAAACGATGGAAGCGTAACCTCGGGAATCTCAGATTAATACGCGACAGGAAAATCCCGGTCACGGATGACTACTATCAGAAAATAATCAACAGCAGAAGAATCCAGGAGCTGGAACAGGCCATTCAGAAATCGTCTTAACTCAATCACCCCGCATAACAACCCAACTTGCTTATTCCCGAAATCCTTAATAAAATGAAGAATCTGTTTTATCTCATAGTACTGACAACTACTGTATCGGTATCTGCACCTGCCAGCACAGAATAAAAATCAATTAACTATTAAATATCATGGATAAGCTTACTGTTACGGAAACAATTATTGCTTTGGAGACAGCTGCTCTCGAAGCATGGCACAATGGCAATCCCACTCCCTATCTCGAACTTTATTCGAAGGACTTCACTTATTTCGACCCTGCACATGAAAGACGGCTTGACGGTTGGGACAGGATAAAGGAGCTGTATGAAAGCATGCGCGGAACGGTAAAAATGGACAGCTTCGAAATAATAAATCCCGTTGTGCAACAAACTGATAAAATGGCAGTTTTGACCTACAATCTGCACTCTTACTCAGGTGAAACACTCTGGAAAGAGAATTGCACCGAAGTGTACAGGTTCGAAGAAAATAACGGGTGGAAAATCATCCACAGCCATTGGTCGTTGACTAATCCTTCTACTGATCAATAATACTGTCACAGTTGTTACAGTGCACCTTTACCGATTTTATCCTGATGCCAAATCTGACAAAACCCGTCAAATCCGGTTAGAAAAGATTATTGTCAGACTTGGCAGGAATTTGCTCCAAATCCTTTTCCATCCAGACTCCTGTGTACAATACTCTATCTTTAACGGTCTAAAGATATTTTAGAAGAAATGAAAATGAAACAAGATATTATTCATTAACACATGAACAGGTTAATACCACTGGCATTTTTATCAATTTTCCTTTTAATCAGTTGTAAATCTCAACAAAGGGAAAATGGCAGATATTTTTATCATTCCAATCGCTGCTTACATCTCAAAGCCCGTTGATATTAAGTGCTCTCAATTCATTGATGATTTTGAATACATCCCGCTTGAAACAAATGAAAAATGCCTGATCCCGGATGGATTTAAAGCCTTGATCCTTAAAAATCACATCCTGGTATACGATGTCAGGTATTGTTATGCTTTTGACAGGAGAACAGGCAAATTCCTTTACGAAATCAGCAAATACGGAAGGGGTCCGGAAGAATATCAGAACTCAATATTAGCATACAACTATTCCGATTCATTAATCTATTCATTGGGATGGAATGAAAATTCACTGATATTCGACCTTACCGGAAGTTATCTCGGTGAATTCCCATTGCCATCATCAGTAAGAGGAATGGAAAACCCATCATTCATCTGGAGTTACAGTTATTTAAAAGATTCTGTCCTGGTTGGATACTATCCGAATATACTTGGAACCGAAACAAAATTGCTGGCTACTTTCAATCAAAAAGGAGAGCAAATTAAAGTTTTTCCAAACAGAAACGTTTTTCCAAAGCGTCCCCTGACGATGCTTGACCTGATGGATGCGGAATTCTACCATGTGAACGGTGATACATACTTCAAGGAAAAATCGATTGATACAGTATTTATGGTGAATGCAGAGTCGCTGATCCCCCATATCATATTCGAAACGGGCGAATTATCGGTACCTTATGAATACAAATGGTGGCCCCCGGAAAAGAGGAAAAACGTAAATTTTATTTTTGTTAATCAAATCCTGGAGAACAGCAAATGGATATATGTTCTCGCTGCGAAAGAATCTGTTGATTATTTTGCTTTGTACAACAAACCGGAGCAACAATTGACTGTAACCAGAAAAGGAGATGGAATTCCAAATGACATTGATGATTTTGTTCCTTTCAATCCGCAATTTATGGATGTCGACGGCAATCTGGTTGAATTTGTAAATGCATTAAAAGTCAGTAAATGGTTCAGGGATAATCCTTCAAAAATTTCAGACAAAATAGAAGTATTACGTAATGTGGAAATGACCCGGAACCCTGTAATTATGACTGGTAAAAGCAAAACAAGGAAATAATACGATCGAAATAATGCAAACAATAAAATCCCTGGCACGGAAAAGTTCAGGACAGGAAATCTGAATGAGTCATCAGAAAGACGCCCTGTCAGGCAGCATATCGGGTTCAATTTAAATTATCATACCAATGACAAATACAAAGGAAATCAACCTTGGCAGTGTTCAGGAGACAATGTTGCTGCCATTATGGGGAAGAGCTGTTGAAACACTTAAGCCCAATCCTCTTCTGGTCGACAAAAAGGCTGTTGAAATAATCAACAGTATTCATTATGATTTCTCAACAATCGCAACCAATATCAGCAAACTGTCCCGGGCTTCATGGATTGCCAGAAGTATCTATTTTGATAAAAAAATATCTGAATTCATCTCTGTCAATCCAGACGCTACAGTTGTAAATGTTGGCTGCGGACTTGATACAACTTTCGACCGTATTGACAACGGAAGAATCAACTGGATAGATCTTGATCTTCCCGATGCCATCGAACTTAGAAAACAGTACTTTCAGGAATCCGGCAGAAGACGAAACGTTGCAAAATCGGTATTTGACACCACATGGTATGATGAAATAAAGACCAGGGAGAAAGTATTGCTGCTTATCGCCGGAGTTATTTATTACTTCGATGATTCAGAAGTCAGGAGGCTGTTCAGCGAAATTCATACATTCATACCTGGGGCAGAGATCATTCTTGATTATGCATCCCGGTTTGGAATAAAACTATCCAATAAACAAGTAATCAAAAGAGGCGGCATGAATGAATCAGCCTATCTTAAATGGGGAACAGACGACATATATGAAATAGAAAAATGGGATAGTTTTATAAAGGTGATCAGCAATATGTCCATGTACAAAGAGCATAAAAAGAATTACCGTTTAGCTAAGAGAATCGGGATGGGCATTGCCGATCGGTTTAAAGTTATGTCATTAGCTCACATCAAAATAAGTTAATTTTATAATAACCAACATGAAAGGGACTTTAGTCCCGTGGGAAAAAGCAAAAGGGGCTAAAGCCCCAGGAAAGTGTAGGGGGTGCCAATTACCGTTGGCTGAAGCCAACGGTAACTTAAATCCTTTGGAGAGTAACCCGGAAGAGTTAGAAGTGTCACTGTTAATTTCTTCCAGTTACCGTCAGCTTCAGCTGACTGTTCAGAAAGCCCCCTCCCTGTTGAACGGGACTTTAGTCCCGGGGAGAAAAGCAAAAGGGGGCTAAAGCCCCCGGAAAGTGTAGGGGGTGCCAATTACCGTTGGCTGAAGCCAACGGTAACTTAAATCCTTTGGAGAGTAACCCGGAAGAGTTAGAAGTGTCACTGTTAATTTCTTCCAGTTACCGTCAGCTTCAGCTGACGGTTCAGAAAGCCCCCTCCCTGCTGACGGGACTTTAGTCCCGGGGAGAAAGCAAAAGGGGGCTGAAGCCCCCGGAAAGTGTAGGGGGTGCCAATTACCGTTGGCTGAAGCCAACGGTAACTTAAATCCTTTGGAGAGTAACCCGGAAGAGTTAGAAGTGTCACTGTTAATTTCTTCCAGTTACCGTCAGCTTCAGCTGACGGTTCAGAAAGCCCCCTACCTGCTGACGGGACTTTAGTCCCGGGGAGAAAAGCCAAAGGGGGCTGAAGCCCCCGGAAGACTCAGCCCGGAAAAATAAGCCTGAACATATTGAAATCTGCCACTATCAACAGGCTTTTTCTAAACCCTTTCTTTGGAGAATTGGCAGTATATTGCAAATGTCGTGTAAATGTCGTGTTTTTGTAGTTGGAAAGTTACCCTGATATAGCTGACATTTGAATAAAAAAATAAAATGGAAACAGGAAAACTGATCAAAGAATTAAGAATTAAAAAGGGTATGACTCAGGAAGAGTTAGCTGAGAAAACCGAAGTCAGTGCCAGAACAATACAACGGATTGAGAACGGGGAAGTAGACCCCCGGGCTTATACCCTTCAGATGATCGCCAAAGCTCTTGAAGTTGATTATAATCTCTTGGTGGAGAATGAACCGGATGAAGAACAGGAAATCAGGCAGGCAAATTTAAATAACTGGTTGGGACTATTACACTTCAGTGGTATTATCCCTCTTATCTTCCCTGCCGTAATAATATGGCATTATAAAAAAGATGAAATTAAAGGGATGTCCGAACACTATCGTGATGTCATCAGCTTCCAGCTGAAAGTCTGGGTAGCCATTCTTGCAACATCATGGATTTACTATAACTCTGGTCAGCTCATACCAATGATCCTGGTTTTCCTGGTGAACTGCATATTTTCGATATTCAATACCATAAGAGTAGTATCAGGAGAACCTTATCAGCGTTTCCCTGTCTTTAAATCAGAACGTAAAAGCGAAAAAACCAAATAATAAACCCTGCCTGGCACAATGGATGATGCTATCAATGAGCTCGCAGCCGGACACTCAAATCTCATCTTCTTCCAGCCCCGTATGGGGCGGCATACTTTAGAGCGGGGTAACGCCCCGTTTATGGCAATCCCCCGGTCGTCAAGCCCCGTTAGGGGCGAAATGTTTTTGCCGGACAAAACTCTGTCTAACAGATCCAGTAGAACGTTCCAATTTTTTTACCTGTTTCGCCCCATACGGGGCTTTGCATCAATTGGCGGAAATAAGGACGGGCTGCGCCCATCCCTAAATTATTAAAGGCCTACGGCCTGAGTCTGGAATGGATCATCCCGCATCCCTTTAAAAAAGATGTGTATAAAGGGCCGGAAAAGAAACCAGCACAGCAATCCACGAACCGAGACGGGTAGAAAACCCCGGGAAACACCACCTTTCAGAGACACCCGGAAGTCTGCATTCAACAGATGGTAAATCCGATTGTTCTTATAAGAAAAGAACATCATTATGTATAAAACGAAAATTCAGATTAAGCCTGATTGCGGAAATCCATCAGGAAAAGGTTTTCTCAAGGATTTTAATATTACCCTTAGCTGCCAGCTATGAAAACAACTGCGTTAATAATGATAACAGCAGTGTTAAGTTCCTGCCACCCTCAAACAACAAATCAAATGGATGAAACAGACAAGATTTTAACTGATCAGGTAAAATGCAATAAGACGCCTTCTGTTCAATATTTTCATTTTAACCAGGACAGTATTATCAAGTCCTTTAAAATGGGCTTCGCTGACATTACAAAAAAGAAGGAAGTTGATCTGTCTGTCACATACAATGCTTTTTCTGTTACCAAAACATTTACCGCACTGGCAATTTTGCAGTTGTCAGGGAAAGGATTAATAGATATATACAAACCCGTCATTCAGTATTTACCTGAATTTCCATACGGAACAGAAATCACGGTAAAGCAACTTCTCAACCATACTGCAGGAATACCCAATCCTGTACCGCTGGATTGGATACATTCAGAACTCGAACATAAGTTCTTTGACAGAGACACTTTCTTCAATACAATCTTCGAAATAAACAGCAAAACGAAATCCGGACCCAATGAGAAATTTGCCTATTCCAATCTGGGCTATGTCATTCTGGGACAACTGATTGAAAAGGTGTCCGGAAAGACATATGAAGAATATGTCACTGAAAATATAATCCGAAAATTGCCTGTCAATCCTGACGACCTGACTTTTGATGATATCAATGCTGAAACTCACGCCATAGGCTATCACAAAAAATTATCGTTCTCTTATCTTTTATTAGGCTTTTTTATTGATAAGTCAAAGTTTACGGGAGAAGTAACGGGGAAATGGCGTTCGTTTAAGAAATATTATGTGAACGGGGCACCATATGGCGGACTTATTGGAACGCCAACTGCATTTGTGACCTATCTTCAGGAACTTCTGAAAACAGACAACAGCCTGATTCCAGACGAATACAGGCAGATGCTTTTTCAGGAAAACCTTAACAATAAAGGTGAAAATACTGGAATGTGCCTGTCCTGGTTTTCCGGAGAACTGAATGGAAACAGGTATTTCTCCCATGCTGGCGGTGGCGGTGGTTATTATTGTGAAATAAGAATCTATCCCGACATAAAAAGGGGGAGTGTAATTTTCTTTAACAGGACAGGGATGTCAGACGAGAGATTCCTGGATAAAACAGATAAATTTTAATTAAAAACCCGTTTCCCCCGGGAAAGTAATGTTTTTGTGCTGACTAACTTCAGATACCGGCCTGATACGACAACAAAAAGTCCGCTGCCCCGAAATTCTGTTTACCTCCGCATGTTTATTGATAATAATTCTGGCGCCCGGATAATTAAAGCTCCACAGAATAACACCCAAACTGTTATCCGTCGGATTGCTGAACTTAAATTCCAGCCTCGGCGACAGGTTGCCTTTGTTAACGAAAGATTATATTTGAAGGTGGTTTTAAAAAATAAGAAATGGCAATTCCCACATCAAGAGTAAAAGAAAAAGGCATCATCAGAATTGACAAAGAAATGTGCATCGGCTGCGGCGATTGTGTCGGGGTGTGCAAGGACTTCAGTCTCGTCATCAGGGACGGTAAGGCTGATGTCAGTGAAAATCCTGCCTTCGGATGTATCGGCTGCGGGCACTGCATGGCCATCTGCCCTACAGGGGCAATTCAGATAACCGGAAGGACAATCTCGCCTGGAGACCTGTTCGAACTGCCTGTTGCCTCCACTGCTGCTGATTACGGTCAGATGATCAGCCTGTTAAAAAGACGCAGGAGTATCAGGGAATTTTCTGACAGAGCTGTTGAACCCGATATTATTCAGAAAATATTGGATGCAGCCGTGACTTCTCCTATGGGATTGCCTCCGTCTGATGTAAATGTACTGGTACTTGACAGTATGGAAAAGACACGGAGATTTGCATCTGACTTCTGTGACTTCCTTGACAGGATGAGGTGGTTCGTTTCACCCTTGTTCCTTGCCCTGATGCGCCTATTCTGGGGAAAAGCCAATGACGAGATGTTCAGGGGGTTTGTGAAACCTGTATTTGATATCTACACAGGCTATATGAGAAAAGGTGTGAACATGGTAACTTATGATGCTCCGCTTGCAATGTATTTTTATGGTTCGCCCTACACTGACCCGGCAGACCCGATCGTGGCTGCAACAACAGCAATGTATGCCGGCGAATCACTCGGCCTGGGCACATGCATGCTCGGTGCGGTACACCCGATGATCCAATATGGTGGAGCCGGGAAGAAGTTCAGGGAGAAGCACGGAATTAAATATGCCAGCAGGGAAGGTTTGATTGTCATTTTCGGATATCCTTCCGTGGAATATAAAAAGGGGATCAGAAGAACTTTCGCCTCTGCAACATTCATGAACTGATTGGCAGCATGGCTACTTCCCTCTGCAACATTACCAGACGAATCCGGTCTGCAAAGTGTGAATTACTGACCGGCATAGAGCACTACATCAATGAGAAAGTCATCAGAAAAGAAGAAGTATAACACGTCTGTCGTGTTCGTAAAGGAGATGATTGCTCCCTGCGGCATGAACTGCGGCTCGTGTCTTGGATATATGAGGACTGAGAATCACTGTCCCGGCTGCAGGACCGATGCTGACCCAAAATCCTCATATTGCGGGAATTGCATTGTGATAAATTGTGACCTCCTCAAAGAGACTGAGTCGAAATTCTGTTATGAATGTACGAAATACCCGTGCCGGAGATTAAAGAACCTCGATAAAAGATACAGAACCAGGTATGGCACGAGTTTCTTTGATAATCTTGCTATGATAAAGGAAATGGGGATGGACCGGTTCCTGACATTCGAGACTGAGAGGAGAACCTGTCCGCAATGCGGATCAACACTTTGCATTCACCGGACGCTCTGCCTTTCATGCGGATTTACCTGTCAATTATCAAAATGAAAAATTAAACGCTAATTATAACATTAATGGAAATAAAAGAACTGCAACGTATTCTTCAGGAGGCATATACAATTGAAAACCTGAATAAAATATCTCTCGTCCTGATTAATTTATATAAAGCCCGCCAGTTTACAGTACTGAAAAAAATTTCAGATATACTTAGCGACTACGTATCTGTCAGTATAACAGATGACGGCAAAGGTTTTTCAAAATTAATGATGATGTATCATCCTGACAGAGCCAGTCATCATATAAAAGAAATTAACAGGCTCACCGGGCAGAATAATTTTGACGGGTTGCTTGAGTATTCACATATTTTGAAACTGGAACGTATTGAAGAAATAGCCAATTCATTGAATAGCTACGAAGATATCGATTATGCCCCTGTCTATGATTGGGATATAGAAACGGAGGGTTTCAGTATCATAAATGACTTCCAACCTGATAAAACCTTCAAAACAAGATCAAAGACAGAACTGATCGGATATACTTTTTACGATGCCATAAAAATAAGAGAGTATGGCCATACGGACATTGAATATCCCTCATTTTATCTCGAAGAAATAGAGGAATTTGAATTATCGTCATCCGATATTAACGATCTGGATGGAGTACAATTTTGTATCAATGCCAGGATTATTGATCTGTCTGATAATCGAATAACAGATCTTAGCCCTCTGATCGAATTAAAAAATCTGGAAGAACTGAATCTTTCAGATAACCAGATTGGATATATCGACGGATTAAGCAATTTATCAAACCTGAAAAGTGTAATATTATCCAACAACCAAATTGATGACATATCTCCTCTGTTTGAACTAAAGAAACTCGAATATGCCGATCTGACAGAAAACAAGTTAGATATCAAACAAATTAATGAATTGATCGAGTCGGGAGTTACAGTGACCTGGTAATTGATGAAAAGGACCAATGATGTTGCAAAAGCTGCAAGCCGGGAGCGATTATTCAAAAACTCCCGACTTTGACTAAGTGATCATCCTAAAAAGTTTCAGTAATGGAATATGATTTTAAAACACCTTTCATACAACGCAACCTTTTTCCTTATTTCGTAATCTTTAATATGATAAATCCACCCATGAAAAGCCTGTTTATAATAATTACCGCAATCACTTCATTACTTGTGAGCTGTGAAAGACTATCTGAATCCGGACTGGAAATCTACCTGCTGACAGATTATCAGAAAAAATCACCAGGCGCTGAGATCATCTCCGGCAGTGAAAAGCTTTCGGAGAATCCGATTATTTCATACAACGATATCATTCTGTATGATTCAGCCGAACATTATTTCCAGATATCGGAAGCAAAGGCTCAGGAATTGCGCCAGATGAAATGGACTACCCAGGGAACCGCATTTTCATTAACCATCAATAAACAAATAATCTACTCGGGTTATTTTATGCCCGGCTATTCCTCGCTTGGACTCGACTGGATATCAATTGATCCATTAGCCTTTGATTCAAAAATCAGAGTCACCCTTGGCTACCCGGTCGACTGGCCCCAGTTCCAGGGTCCTGACCCGAGAAATGATTCAAGAATAATTAACTGCCTCCGGAAAGACAATAAGCTGAAACTGTAAGAGGCGAAGGGCACACTGTGTCCACCGAGCTTCAGCGAAGGTGGAGGGCACAGTGCAAAAACTGGAGCCGCGTACCGCACGCCGCGTACCGCGTACCATGTTTATTTATAACTTCAACCCATCAGAAAACTACAATGAAAAAGACCTGGAAAAAAGCGGTCCTGGAGGCCATTGAACGAACAAAGGGTATTAAAAATGAAATACTTACCGAAAAAGATATTCAACATCTGCCGGCCATTGTCCGGAAATATATTCACTACTCCGGTTCTATCGGAAAAGAAAAAGTTCTGAATTTCAGAGTAGAGTTTACCGGCGGGATAAGATCAGCATCCAGTGAAGATTTTATGCCTCTTACATCTGTCCAGTATAATTTCACGGACCAGCCAACCCGCCTTTTCTACATTGTCGCAAAGAAAAAAGGAATTCCTGCCAAAGGTATCCACATCTACAAGGACCGAAAGGCCATCATGCTTATAAAAATTCTCGGATTGTTTACAGTGGTTGATGCCAGGGGTAAGGAAATGGATCAGGGTGAAACGGTTACAGTATTGAACGATATGTGTTTCATGGCTCCGGCTTCATTAATTGACCAGAACATCGAATGGAAAGAAATAGACGACCTGACTGTCGGGGCAAAATTCACCAATGGCAATATTACTGTCGGTGCAACATTGTACTTCAATGAAGAAGGAGCGCTTATTAACTTTCTGAGCAACGACAGATTTGAAACTACAGACGGAAAGACTTATGTCAACAGTCCATGGATGACCCCGGCGACAGCTTATACAAACATGAACGGATATCGTCTTCCTTCAAAGGCAAAACTAATCTATAAACGTCCGGATGAAGATTTCTGTTATGGTGAGTTCAGCCTGAAAGCCATAGAATACAACTGCAGGTATTTCAAATAAAATGCGAACGAGTAAAATTTTTCAGATAAGGAGCTCAGCCTCATTCAGGAAACAGGGGAAAACGGCTGATTATGCAAGCGCGTATGAACGCCTGGACTGAACCAGCATGGAATTGAATATCAGAACTGATAATAATGAAAAAAATAATTTCCAAAATGATACTTATTATTTCTGGCATCCTGATCCTGATTCTGATTTCACTTTTTGTCTTTTTACTAATTGTCAGTCCGGGAAAACCAAAGCCTGTAACCGACGCGAACGGACAATCTGTTGAAGGAAGCATTTCTGAAAAAGTGTTTCTGGAAATCGGCGGTGTCCGGCAGGGGATGTTCATCAGGGCGAAAGACACCAGTAATCCGGTCATGCTGTATATCCACGGCGGCCCCTCATTCTCTGAATTCTTTCTCGTTGAAAAATATCCCACCGGGATGGAGAATTACTTTACCGTTTGTTACTGGGAAGAAAGAGGAGGCGGAATCTCGTTTTCTCCTCAGGTGCCGCTGGAAAGCCTCACATTGGAACAACTTGCCTCTGATGCAACAGAGGTGACCTACTATTTGCGCAATCGGTTTAAGAAAGAGAAGATCTTTGTAATGGCACATTCCGGAGGAACAGCTTTCGCAATCCGGGCGGTTGAAAAACATCCTGAACTGTTCCATGCATACATTGGAATTTCGCAGATTACCAGGCAGGCAGAGTCCGAAAAGCTGGCATACAAATATATGACAGATAAATATTCATCAGCGGGGAATGCAGGGATGATGTCGGAATTCAGGAAATATCCGATCCTTGAAAACGATTCTTTTTTGCTTCCCTTCTTTAATTCGGTTCTCAGGGATAAATCGATGCACGAACTGGGAATAGGTACGATGCGTAATATAAGATCAATAATAAAAGGCGTATTTTTCCCTGTCTGGACATGCAGGGCTTATACTATAAAGGAAAAGTTCAATATCTGGCGCTCGAAATTCTCTTTCGTCAACAAATCGGGGCTCCGGGAACAAATCCTGAAATCGGATATACCAAATATGATCAGCCGTCTTGATGTCCCTGTCTATTTTATGAGCGGCAGGTATGATCTGACAGTTAATCATGACCTTTCAGAAGAATATCTTCTTAAACTGGATTCCCCGGTGAAACATTTTTACACTTTTGAAAATTCAGCACACAGCCCGATGTTTGAAGAGCCGGAAAGGTTCCTGGAAATACTGACCATTGACATTCTTCAACATAATTGAAAAACCAACAGCCGCGAGCTGCATGCCGCGAGCCTCGTACCGCGCGCCATAGTCACCTCAAGGAAGTTTTCCTTTGTTCAGGTTTAGAATAAATGATTATGATTGACCTTATTAAGAAACTCGCAAAGAATAATTTGCTATTATTCTTTCTGATTTTTATCGCTGCCGGCGCTTTCTATTCATTCAGACTTGGATTCAGTGACCTGTGGAGCGATGAGATTTACACCAAATCAATGCTGGATGGCTCATGGCCTGATTTTATTGCCGGATTTAAAAACGATTTGCACCCGCCATTATATTACCTGGGCTTAAGATTATTTACCGGTTTGGCCGGCGTAAGCCCTGTATCATTACGCCTGTTTTCAGTTCTGGGAGTATTGTCAACAATTTTGCTGGGATACTTTGCAGGTCAGCGTATTTTTGGTAAACAGGGTGCACTGTATTTTTGCCTGATGCTGATCTCAGTTCCGATGCTGGCCGCCTACTCTCATCAGGCCCGGATGTACACCTGGGCGGCATTCTCAGTGACCGGGGTATTTATTTATTCTTATCTGTTCATGAGAACGGGAAAAATCCGCGATCTGGTCTTTCTTTTCGTTTTTACGGTAATAGCCATGTATATCCACTATTATAGCATGGCTGCTGTTTTTATTGCAAACATATTTGTCTTTTTTTACCTCATTCTGACTAAAAACAAGAAGTGGCTGCCACATTTGTTTTCATTACTTCTGGCAGCCCTGGCGTTTCTCCCATGGATCTTTATGTTCATCGTTCAGATAAAAAAAGTCCAGCATTCCTTCTGGGCGCCCGAGGTTAGTCTCAGGGATATTTATTCCTGCTTTACAATACCATTCACCGAACAATTCTGGACATCCGGTTATTCCACTTCATTGACGGTTTTGATGTACTTCCTCATTGTCATTACCATTTTAATGAGCTTTTCAAAATCGATGTCTGATTGGCGTCTGGCTTTGTGGCTGTCACTCTCTGTTTTTGTGGGAACACTTTTACTTGTCACGGTTATCTCGCTGTATTCACAACCCATACTATCCACAAGGTATGTAATGACAATAGTTACGATGCTTGCTGTAGCTCCTGTGATTCTTTTTATCAGGATGAAGACAGAATGGCTGAAAATGGTTTTGATAGCCGTTATATTATTGCTGGGTGTGCGGACTTCCATCTCCAATTTCGGCTTTTCATACGGGCCTTATAAACAGACTATCGAATACTTATCCTCCGCTTATCCCGAAATCAAAAAGATCCTGCACATTACCGAAGTAACGGCCGGGCCTTTGGTAGAATACAGCGGCAATTCGGGATTAAGTCATTACTGGCTGAAGGCAGACATGTCGAATGTTGACGCCTTCACCGAGGTACATCAATACAATCGGCCCGGCGAGTTTTTACAGCCCGGCGAAGAATTCTGTGCAGTCAGGTTTCACAATCTGGAATTGAATCTCGAAAACCTTGACCTTGTTTTGTCCGAATCGGAGCTTATTAAAAAAGATACAGTATTCGACAATAAGGTTGAAAACGGAATTTTCATTCAACTCTATCTTTTAAAATTCAAAGGCAGTCAGACTAATTGACCGCGTACCGCGTACCGAAACAAGTTGGCAGTTGGCAGTCTGCAGTTGGCAGTCAGTCAATGTATTATGGATCACAGACTATGGCGATTTACCGCGCACCGCGAACCGCATACCGCATACCGAAACAAGTGGGCAGTTGGCAGTCAATGTGTGCTGTAGAAAGCATAACCTCTTTACAGAATCAGAAAATCTGTGTGACCTCTGCGAAACTCTGCGTCTTCCTCAGCGTATCTCTGCGAGAAATTCTTTCCAGTACTCATATTCTTGTGTAACTTTCGTCCTCAAAAAAATACCAAATGAAAAGAGCTTTTATTACAGCATTGTTTATTGGGATCTTGTGCCAGTCCGGACTAGCCCAGGACTTTGACAAGACCAAACTCGACAAATATTTTGATGCCCTGGAGGCAAACAACAAGTTTATGGGGAGTGTTGCCGTTTCACGAAATGACAGTATCATCTATTCAAGATCGACAGGTTATGCTGACTTTGAGAACAAAATAAAGGCAGATGAAAATTCCAGATACAGGATAGGTTCAATATCAAAAACATTCACCACTGTTCTTGTTATGAAAGCCTTGGAACAGAATAAATTAGCCCTGGACCAGACCATTGGCAAGTACTTCCCCTCCATCAAAAATTCCGGTAAAATAACCATAGAAAACCTGCTTTACCATCGAAGCGGAATACACAGTTTCACAAGTGATTCAGCCTATCTGACCTGGAATACGCAAGTCAAGACTGAAAAAGAAATGATTGAAATTATTGCCAGGGCAGGCATCGATTTTGAACCTGACACCAAATCGGAATACAGCAACTCGAACTTTGTCCTTCTTACCTTCATCCTTGAAAAAACCTTCAGAAAGCCTTATGCCGAATTACTTCAGGAATACATTGTCAAACCAGTCGGATTGTCAAATACCAGTCTTGGGGGAAAAATAAACACCTCAAAAAAAGACTGCAAGTCATATAAATACCTGGACATATGGGTGGTTGAGCCTGAAACCGATATTTCCATTCCAATGGGTGCCGGAGGAATAGTGTCAACACCGGGCGACCTGGTAAAATTCAGCGATGCATTATTCGGAGGAAAGCTACTGAGCAGTGAAAGCCTTGAAAAGATGAAAACCGTAAAAGGCCAGTATGGAATGGGAATATTTATTATCCCCTTTTACGACAAAACCGGTTACGGCCATACCGGAGGCATTGACGGGTTCAGCTCGGTGTTCTCAAACTTTTCAGACGGAAACATCTCCTTTGCCATGACCTGCAACGGATCGAACTTTAACACCAATAACATTTCAATAGCGGTCCTGAGTGCCATAAACAACAGACCGTTCGAAATTCCTGATTTCACAACCTACGAAGTGAGTCCCGAAGAACTGGACAAATATTTGGGTGTTTATTCATCTACCCAGATTCCGATCAAGATAACGGTAACCAGGAAAAACAACACTCTTGTTGCACAGGGTTCCGGGCAACCTTCCTTTCCGCTGGAAGCAACTGAAAAGAACAAGTTCAAATTCGACCAGGCTGGTGTGGTAATGGAATTCAACCCGGAAAACCATACAATGATCCTCAAACAGGGCGGCGGTCAGTTTGAGTTTAAAAGGGATTAATATGTATTATGTAATATAGACGATAGGCGATGTAAGAGGCACAGGGCGCAGGGCGCAGGGCACAGATGAAAGCTTTTAATAACACTTCAAATGACTCTTAAGGATTTCGGATATAATATTAGAATTGAAAGTTTAAAGGCCGAAAGCGGCATCACAGACTTTGAGATCGGCCGGGTGATTGCTGAACACAAGGAACGATATACTGTAATAACCGAAAGAGGCGAATCGGAAGCTGAGATTACTGGTAATCTGAGGTACTCCGCATCAGGCCGTGAGGACTTTCCAGCTGTGGGCGACTGGGTTGCCCTGACCACCTATGATTCGGATTTTTCAATCATTCATAAAATTTTGCCCCGGTCATCCGTCATATCCCGGCAGGCGGTCGGCACGCCGGGTGAGATACAGGTGATCGCCGCGAATATCGATTACGCCCTGCTGGTCCAGGCCGTTGACAGGGATTTCAACATCAACCGGCTTGAAAGATACCTCACAATCTGTCATTCATCCAGAGTAAATCCGGTGATTGTCCTGACGAAAACAGATCTGATAACTCAGGAGTTGCAGGCTGAAATCACAGCCCAGATCCTGCAGCGGATAAAGAACATTCCGGTTCTTGCCATAAGCAATGAAACACAGGATGGCTATGATGCATTACGGCTGATCATCGAAAAAGGTAAGACATATTGCATGCTTGGTTCCTCTGGAGTTGGAAAATCCACCTTGCTGAATAACCTCTCCGGAAAACACTTAATGAGGACAGCTTCACTAAGCCATAGCACCAATAAGGGCCGGCATGTTACAAGTCACCGGGAACTGATAGTGATGGATAATGGCGGGATTCTCATAGACAACCCGGGTATGAGGGAAGTCGGGATTGCAGATACCTCCGGCGGACTTGAAACAACCTTTGATATAATTTTCAGCCTGTCGTTGAACTGCAGATTCAAAGACTGTACTCACTCAAATGAATCGGGATGTGCAGTTCTTGAAGCAATTAAGAAAGGTGAACTTGAACCAGGCCTGCTCGAAAATTTCCTAAGAATGCAAAGAGAGAAATCCTTCTTTGAAACATCTGTATCTGAAAGAAAGAAGAAAGAAAAGATGCTTGGAAAAATCCTGAAGGATTATAAGAAAAAGAATGTGAAAGGGAAAAACCAGTGATACATTCAGTGCCTGCGATCAATCCTTCAGGCAACGTACAGAGTAACCGTAAGTCTTCACTGAGTATCCATAACCTACCCATCCGTTGTCGTGATACAGTAAGCGGTAATATGGCTTACTACCAGAAGAATTTGAAGAAGTCCAGAAATTGGCGTTAAGCCTTATACCACTAAAACCACCATCAAACATACGGCTGCCTCCGGGAAGAACTCTAAAACCATAAGCATCGGTAGCTTCTGTGTTAGGACTCATCCAATGAATCGTATTTTCTTCTTTCAGTTTGCCTCCTTCAGATCGACCACCAATAAAGTTTTCTAATTCAGTCCACTCAGGATCGGTTGGAACATGCCACCCTGAGGGGCATAATTTGCCTGTTTCAACTGAATACCAGTTGTATAATGCGCCGTAAATATCTGCATATGCAGCCTCATCATTATCGTACCAGCAATAAGCAGGGGTTTGCATACTACCATACCACCCGGCAGTTACCAATGGTATATCCGTTCTGTCGTTATATTTTGTGGTTTTAAGATTCTCTGCCATCCATACCTGTAATCCGATTGTGGCAGTATTATAAATATTCCCATCAACATCACGTATCTGCCCGGCCAGTAAAGTTGTAAAGCTGATAACATCGCCATAAGCAGTGCCGGCACTATTCACAGCATAGGCTCTCACATAGTAAGGAGTACCGGGCTCCAGTCCGGTGAGATTACTTGTATAACTGCCTGTACCCGATCCCTCCTCTGTTTTACTGTCTGAAATTGTCGGAGTTTGTGTGGTACTGCTCCAACATATCCCTCTTGCTGTAATGTTACCACCCCCGTCATTCGTTATATCCCCGCCTAAAACAGCAGTTATATCACTATATGTGGAAATATCGGATGTTGTCAGCGTTGCAAGCAGAATCTCATCGGTGGTAAATGTCTGCTGGTTTCCGTAGGCTGTTCCTGCTTCGTTTGTGGCATATGCGCGTAAATAATAGGTTGTGCCAGGCGTTAATTGGGCAAGATTACTGGTAAAAGTGCCCGTACCTGTTCCGTCATTCGTTTTGGTGTTTGACACAGTCGGGGCCTCCGAGGTGTTCCAGCAGACACCCCTGGCTGTGACTTCCGCTCCTCCGTCTGCTGTAACATTCCCACCGGATGATGCGGTTGTCAGAGTTATTGCCGATACACCAGCTGTATTAACGGTCGGGGGAACAGGATCTTTTTTGCAGGAGTTAAGGATTACGGCTGAACTGATAATAATTGCCGTGATCAGGAAAATCTTGTGTAATGCTGCCATTGTTTTTGTATTTAATCAATATGACCCCAATTTATTATCTATCAGTCAGAAATGTTTTATTCTGCGTCCCGAATTCTTTAGTCAGAGTACCAAAGGAGGGAAGGGATGAGTGGTAAGTGGTGAGAGATGAGTAATGAGTTGAAGTGAGATGTGATTTTTATTTACGTACATCTCTCGGGGGTGAACCGAATTCGCGTGAAAAAGCCTGGCTGAAGTGGGATACGTTTTTAAACCCTGTTCTGTATGCTGCCTCAGTAATGGTAATGTCCGATTTATTCAGAAGCTCCCTGGCTTTATAAAGACGCAGGGAAATAAAATATTCATTTGGCGTCCTGTCAGTAAGCGACCTGAATTTGCGATATAGCTGTGTGCGGCTCATTGACATGGCTGTACAGAGTCGCCTGATGTCATACATTTCATTGTCAAGGTTAGCCATCATTATCGCTTTTACCTCGTGCATAAATCTATCCTCCTTTATAAGATCCTTCTCTTCAGGAAGATCCATAAAATCAATTACCGAATACCTCTGTCGAAGGTTCTTTCTTGATTCAGTCAGAGACCTCAGCTGTATCAATAGTTCATCTTTGTTAAATGGTTTGGAAATATATGCGTCAGCACCTCTTTCAATACCTTCGATCCTGGATGCAATATCAGCCTTTGCTGTAAGCATCACGACCGGAATGTGGCTTGTCAGCATGTCATTTTTGACGATAGTCAGCATCTCAATTCCATCCAGCTCCGGCATCAGAATATCACTCAGAATAATGTCAGGTATAAACTCAAGAGCTTGTTTTACTCCTTCTTCTCCATTTGCAGCTGCTATGATGTCATATTCCGCCTCAAGGATAGACGTGAGGTATTGCATTACATCATTGTTGTCTTCTGTAATCAGGATCAATGGTTTCCCATGGCTGGGATCAGTGCGGGGAGAAGAGATAACATCTCTGTAAACGTCAGAAATCATAGTTGTGTTTATTCTGCTATTGATCTCTCTCAGCTTCGGCATTTCCTGCTTGGGGGCATTTTGTGTTAAAGGAAAGTTGATAATGAATTCCGTCCCCTGACCTGATTTACTTTCCACGGTAATGGTTCCCCCAAGAAGCTTTACCATTTCCCTGACAAGTGCCAGGCCAAGGCCTGATCCATGAACTGACCCCCATCCCGTATCTTCAGCCCTGTAAAAACGATCAAAAATAAATGGGAGTTGATCATGGGGTATTCCGTGACCATTGTCTTTCACCCGTACCTGAAATTTCTGATCACCTGCCAGTAGAGTACTTACTTCGACAATACCCCCGGGATCTGTGAACTTGAGAGAATTCGAAATCAGATTAGAGACGATCTGCATGAGCTTGTCAGGATCGAAGTCGGTAGTAAGTACATTATTGACGGGTATGTAGATTAGTTCAATCTTCTTCTCTACTGCCAGCGACCGGAACAATTCAACAATGTATCGTAAAAAGGGATCAATTTCTGCTCTGATCATATTTACTGGCATAGAACCGGCCTCAATTTTCGCCAGGTCAAGCATTTGATCAACCAGGGTTGTTAGTGTATTTACACTCTGGTCAATTTTCTCAGTCCCCTTATTGAGCCATTGCTCCGGCTCATTCCGGATGAGGTCCGTCATACCCGATATAATGGTAAGTGGGGTACGGAATTCATGTGTAATATTAGTGTAAAGCTTAGTCTTTGCTTCCTCAAGGTCTTTCACGCGGCTTGTCTCCATCTGTTCAAGCTTAACACGCTGTGATATAAAGTTTAGAACAAAGACCATGGCAAATCCCGATATCCAGAGAATGTTGATCACAAAAAGAGATATATTGACCTTTGTTGTCATCTCCGGAGGTACTTTAAGATAAGGATGAAAAATGCCTGCAAGGATCATTGTTACCACATAAATAATATAAATCCAGATGGAATGGCTCCTTTTTCTAAAGTTCAAAGAAAAGAAGACCAGGGCAAGACCGACCATTATCAGACCTCCTGAATATGGTATCCCTCCAAGTTTCAATATGGCAATAAATGTGGCAATTGAAACCAGTATCTGATCAACAAATAAAAGTCCTGTCCCTATATGCCGGATTATTAATGGATAAATTATGCCCTGGGAAAAAACGACCGAAAGAAACAACCCGTAATAAATGAGTATCCGCAATTCGGGAAAAATGATGTGATATGCAATTGTAAGACAGAAGATCATAAGGGTTACGGCAATACTTGCAATCCAGTTGATTTTCTTTTGAGTGAGTGATTTCTCATCAATTCCCGGATAACTCAGGATTTTAGTCATCCAAATATCTGCACTCCCTCGACGGGGAAATTTCATAATTACACGGTTTGGTCCGTTTTAATAAAGCAAGATACTGAAAATTTCTCTAAGAGGATCCTTGCCGGAAGATGAAGATATGTGACGACGGGACTGGGAGTGGGTTTGACCAAAGACCGAAGCGTACTGCACACCGGTTGCCGGAAGTCGCAAGCCGCGGTCTGGTTTGCTGAAACTTTTATTTGTACATTTACTCCATAACCGATCTTTTTTACCATGTCAAGACTTCATATTAAAACAGTGATTTCCGCTCTTGCGGTCTTCCACATATCTCTCCTTCCCGCACAAACCGGACAAATCGAAGCGTGGGTCACCCTCCCTGACCGCTCGGCACTATTTGAGAAACAGGCTGAAACAATTGCCTTCTCCGATAGAAACACCGGACGAGGCGGCCCTGCAATAGTGGTCGACGACGGCCAGCAGATGCAGACCATCGACGGCTTCGGATTTGCCATCACCGGCGGAACCGCCGAACTGCTCATGAAAATGAATCCTGCAGAACGCTCAAAAGTCCTCCGTGAAGTCTTTGCCGCTGACGGCAACAACATAGGCGTTAGCTACCTGCGACTGACAATAGGGGCATCGGACCTGAACAGTTTCGTTTTCTCATACAACGACCTTAATGAAGGGGAAACCGATTACGGGCTTGAAAAATTCTCTCTTTCCCAGGATCTGAAAGATGTGATCCCGGTGATGAAGGAAATCCATGCCATTGCCCCCGGTATAAAACTGCTCGGGTCACCCTGGTCGGCGCCTTCATGGATGAAGACCAACAACAATGTGAGGGGAGGACAGCTTAAAAAAGAGTGTTACGGAGTTTATGCCCTCTATTTCGTAAAATATATTCAGGCAATGCAGGAACAGGGTATTACTATTGATGCCATAACCATCCAGAATGAACCGCTTAATTCACGTAACACACCGAGCATGTTCTGGTTTGAGAATGAACAGGCTGATTTCATAAAGAACCATCTGGGACCAGCGCTTGAACAGGCTGAACTGCCGGTTAAGATCATTCTTTTCGATCATAACTGCGACCGTCCCGATTATCCTCTGGCGCTTCTGAGCGATCCGGGGCTAGCCTCATACGTTGATGGCTCGGGCTTCCATCATTATGCCGGCGATTTCGGGGCATTGAGCCTTGTACACCTGGCAAGGCCCGACAAGAATATTTATTTCACCGAGCAGATGGTTGTAGAAAGACCGGGAAGCCCTTCAATCGACATATCCGCCCAGGTGAAAAGGCTCATCATCGGAGCCGGCAGAAACTGGAGCAGAAACGTGATACTGTGGAACCTGGCTGCCGATCCTCTGAATGATCCGCATACAGATAATGGCGGATGCTCAATGTGCCAGGGAGGCATAACCATCGACGGAAACACAGTCACCCGCAATATTGCTTATTACACTATTGCCCATGCTTCAAAGTTCGTCAGGCCGGGATCGGTCAGGATAGCTTCGACAAACAGGGGCGATAAAACTGTGGCTCTTTACGAGGATGAACAGCGCCCCGGAGCGTTCCGTGCTGCGCTGATCGAAAACACCAGCGTGCTGCCGAATGTGGCATTTAAAACTCCCGACGGAAGTATTGTAATGATAGTTGTCAACGACACCTTCTCAACAGGTTCGTTCACCATCCAGTACAAAGGACGATTTGCCACCATATCCCTGCCGCCCGGAGCAGCCGGAACCTATATCTGGCGGCAGTAATCAGTCCTTTACGCAACGTACCGAAACCGCTGCCTGTTTTTTGTTTGTGATTATAAAGAGATCACCAGCTTCACAGCATACGGTGAAACATTTGGCTGAAGTTTTGCTCTTCTCATCGGCCAACCACCAGGTAGCCATATAACCAAGCAAATCAAATTTCCCGTTCAGGTAGCTCCCTGCAGGCAGAGCAGTGAAACCGCTCGAATTGGTTGCCTTGCTGTTAGGACGGGTCCAGTGAACTATTCCTTTTTCCTTCATCTTCCCTCCTGCCACATCTCCCCCTCCAAGCTTATTCATAAGTGCCAGCACTTCGGATTCCCCGGGCAGATGCCATCCGTCAGGACAAGCCTTCACTGCGGTCTCCCAGTCATAGAGTTTCCCGTAAACCTCACAGTTTGAAGGATCATTGTTATAACACCAGCATCCCGATGGCGCGTCAAAATTGAGATTTTCAGACATCCAGACAGTGCCCCCTATTTCAACAACTCCTATTGATTGCCCGTCGCGGCTGTCGCTGATGAAATCGCTGGTTTCCGTATAGGCCAGATTCTGAGAGTGTAAGATGCCTGCCGACATGAGCATTACAAAGATTAGGCAGACCAGATTTTTAACGGCGAAAATTCCCGAATTAGTTTCCATTATTTCTGATTTTTGAATTGCCAAAGACTGATTAACGACGTTAATTTATTGAATTGAAGTCATATAGATTACATCCTGAAGCATGATTTTGACATCCGCAAGAAATCCGGTGATGGAAATATTCCTTTTTGTGACAAAATGATACTGCTGATTATCAGCAACAGCAGGGCACACACTCAAACATTCCGGGGGCTTTAGCCCCCTTTAACTTCTGCCTGGGGACTAAAGTCCCGGAAACAGGGAAGGGCGCTTCTGCTTACCGTCAGCTGAAGCTGACGGCAACAGGAAGAATTTAACAGGGACACTTCTGACTCTTCCTGGTTTACTCTCCAAAGCATTTAAGTTACCGTTGGCTTCAGCCAACGGCAGGGAACATACACCACATTCCGGGGGCTTCAGCCCCCTTTAACTTCTGCCCGGGGACTAAACAGGGAAGGGCGCTTCTGCTTACCGTCAGCTGAAGCTGACGGCAACAGGAAGAATTTAACAGGGACACTTCTAACTCTTCCTGGTTTACTCTCCAAAGCATTTAAGTTACCGTTGGCTTCAGCCAACGGCAGGGAACATACACCACATTCCGGGGGCTTCAGCCCCCTTTAACTTCTGCCCGGGGACTAAAGTCCCGGAAACAGGGAAGGGCGCTTCTGCTTACCGTCAGCTGAAGCTGACGGCAACAGGAAGAATTTAACAGGGACACTTCTAACTCTTCCTGGTTTACTCTCCAAAGGATTTAAGTTACCGTTGGCTTCAGCCAACGGCAGGGAACATACACCACATTCCGGGGGCTTCAGCCCCCTTGAGCTTCTTACCCTGATATTTTGATTATCCGGAATTTTGTATCTTTGATAAGAGGCAAAACCTTTCGGGCAGATTGATCAGACGACAATCTGAACTGCCGAAAGACGGCCTTTAACTTTATCCACGTAAAACAATGACAGAACAGAAAAAAACAAACCAGGAGTTTTTTAAAGTCAAGGGAGAAGAGCTGCTTGAGAAGATCAAGGAGATAATAAAAGAAGGTAATGCCAGAAGGATTATCATCAAGAATGAAAAAGAAGAAACCATCGTTGAGTTTCCTCTCACCATAGGAGCAGTGGGAATACTCCTTGCACCGGTTTTTGCAGCTGTTGCTGCAATAGCAGCCCTTGTTACTGACTGTACGGTTGTTGTGGAAAAACGGGAGGAGGACAAGTAGTTCCTGCTTTTTACCTGTCAGCCCATTTCTTGAATTCTGCCACCCTGTCGCGGCTTACTACGAAAAGATCGCTCTGTTCGAGCCCTTTCATTGTGAGCTGCAGTCTGCTGGAGGAATAACTGTACATAATTGTGACCGAGTCGATGTTCACAATACATTCACGGTTTATCCTGAAAAATTTCCTGGGATCCAACATCTCTTCAAGCTGTTCGAGGGAATAATCGATCCCGTAATCCCTGCCTCCTGTATCGGATAGGAAAACACTCCTTTCGCTGATATGGAAATGGCTTATCTCGGAAGCGACTACCGATTTGAATTTTTCCCCGATCTTTATAAGGAATCTTGATTTATACCTGTTCCTGAATTCGTTTATAAGCTCGTGGAAGTCTCTTCTGAAGGGATCTTTCCTGTCGTAATAAAGCTTCCTGAATTTTCCCAGGGCAGAAGCGAGCGCCTGTTCATCCACAGGCTTGAGCAGGTAGTCAACGCTGTTTACTTTGAAAGCCTTAAGGGTGTATTCGTCGTAGGCAGTGGTGAAAATAACGGGCACATCAACTTTGATTGTCTCGAATATCTCGAAACAAAGTCCGTCACCAAGCTGGATGTCCATAAGGATAAGATCGGGATCCGGCTTCTCCTGAAGCCTGACTATTGCCTCTTCGACAGTCTCCGCAACTCCCGAAATCTTTATCGAAGGGTCTATCTTCTTCAGAATCTTTGAAAGCCTGGTGACAGCCGGCATTTCATCTTCAACAATCATAACATTCATTTCAGCAAAGGCATTTTAACCGTGAAATAATCATTTGTCTCATTAATAACCAGTTGCCTGCCGGAAATCAGACTGATCCTTTCTGCAAGGTTCTTCAACCCTGTTCCGGTCGATTTTGGCTGACTTGCTTTCCTCTGAAGGCTATTGCTTACAACCAGGTTCTGCCCTTCAAAAAATACAGATATGCTGAGAGGTTTTTCCCTTGTTGCGGCATTGTGCTTTATGGCGTTTTCGATAAGTATAAGAAGGGAGACAGGCAGGATCTGGAAACTGTCAGCTCCTGTGTAATCGATCTTAAGAATGATTTTATCCTCATCCCTCACCCGGTGAAGGTCGAAATACCTGTTTGTCAGTTCGAGTTCCGACTGGATAGGTACCCTGTCCTTCTTTCCGTTTTCAAGTATGTACCTGTACACTGAAGCAAGGTTCCCGACGAACTGATCGGCCATGGCCGGATCGGTATGGATCAGCGACGACACGGTATTGAGGCTGTTGAACAGAAAATGCGGATTCACCTGGCTCCTGAGCGTCTCGTTCTGAAAGACAAGGTTCTCCTCCCTCAGCTTCTGCTCCCTTTTCAGGGCATCCTGCCATTGAATTATAATGAAAATAACTGCTCCGAACGACAATCCACCCAAAGTTGCCCGGAACCAGCTGCTGAACTCATATTCAAAAAACTCCGTGACTGCCACATCCGGGCCATGACCCCTCAGATATCCAAGCCCAATCCAGCAGAGCAGTATAAGAACAAGCGCGGCGACGAAGCACAGAGTGATGAAGACCATGAACCTGACCAGCATGGTCCTCATAAAAACCTTGCCTGTTGTCGAAGGTTGGTATTCCTTCCCCGCAAAAATCATCCTTGCAGCAAAAATGAAGACTTCAAGTTGTAAAAGACCTGTAAGGAATATTAAGAAGATTTCTGCAAAGGATAATGAATCCTTGTTCCTCATAAGTGTAAAAGCGACCGACAAGGCCGATATCACTGCGTACATAATGTGAGATACGGGTCTTTTCTGGTCGATGAAACTATTCAGAGTCAGCTTTTTCATTTTATCAAATTTAAGATTTATCCACAAGATAGTATGAGAGTTCAGATTAATTTATGGGTTCCACCCACAGCTCCCTGACCGTCTTCATAAGATAGTTCTGAGGCATTCCCTTGATCTCGCTGTCGAGCATAACTCCTCCATACATTACCGCTTTCTCGATGTTCCTGGTTTTAAGCGATACCCAGGCTGTTCCCCAGTACTGTTCGGTGCCTTTCGCTTTTATCACTTCCATTGTAAGTTCAATGAGATTATCAATGGCTGTGAAATCGATAACGGCGCACAGCTCTCCGTCAATCGCCGTAATCCCCTTCCAGCAAATGGTCATCACGTTATGGTTATAGGTTCCTATCTCTGCCATACTGAATTCACCGTCAGTCTGCCTTATAACATGAGGTACGTTGAGCTCAAGGGAATCCCAGAACATCCAGGCGTAGGTTTCAAATGTCATCATATCCCATATCAGGTTTCTGGCAAGCACATTGTCGGGATTGGAGGGAAAGTTTTTAAAAGCTTCGGCCGAGAGCATATTGTCCGAAGGCAGGTAGCTGAAATTTTCTATGTATTCCTGCTTGGTTCCGGCCGGAAAAGGATCATTCAGACTATTCGAATGGGCAATGTAAACATTGTTCCAGGTCATGTGACCGTCAGAAAACCCCCTGGTATAATCGCCCGTCACCCTCGATTTGCTCTGGAAAGCTCCATGAAGGTCACGGTTGATATGAACAGTGGTCATACGGTATTTCCGCTGTATAGAAGCAGTGTTCACCTTCGGAAGGGAACTAAGGTACCTGTCTATGAAAGCCTTGTCATCCTGGCTGAACCCTGTGAAAGGCATCAGAGCCCCCCCGACGATAAGTGTTCCGGCTAAAAAGGAAAAAAATCTCGTTTTCATCGCTTTGTTTTTTTATGGTTTAATAATTAATCCGGTTCAAAGGAAAACCATAATCGCGCGCGAAAAAAAGATAAGGTGCTGAGCAGGCTGATCCTGATGCGGAATGGGGAATAACCATGCCTGAACCGGAAACAGGTCAGATAAGCGGCTGTCGATCTCAACCGACCTCCTGTCCCTGAGGTCTCCTTCCCCCTTTCTTCTTGACACATTGCACTTACCTCCTTTCTTGTTGCAACATTTCACTTACCCCCTTTCTTATTTCCCCCACGGGGGAAATGATTCCTACATTAAAAACTCCTGCACTTTTTGTTGGATATCTAGAAAGTGGAAATAAGAAGATTGTTATCGGGATTCTGCAGTGGTGAAAAGCCCTGCCCTCTGCTCATTATCGTTTATCAAATGTCGAAATTCGGATTCCCTCGCACCTTGTGCAGAATTTACCAGGCCCCTTCCCCCTTGGGGGAAGGTTAGGGAAGGGGGTAATCATACCAAAGGAAGTCCCGGAAGGAGTATAACTAGCATAATTGACAATTTTATTCATCATCGCAGATTAGCATTTAGAATTTTAATCTTTCAGAAGGAGTACCTTTTACCGGAAACAGGTGTTTAAAAGTATTGGTTTTAGGCAAAATTATCTGAACTTTGGCCGAGTTAAAAAAAAGAGCGGATGTCCCACGACCGGCATTACAAACTTGTAAGCGGCTTGAAGCCTGGAAAAATCGCTCTGCCTGTATTGATCGGGCTGGGAGTTGTTTTTTGGCTGATAGTAAAGGAGATAGACTCTGATGTAATGAGTCAGATCAGATTTACATGGAAGTCGGTATTCTGGCTTTTTGTTGCCTGGTTATGCATGGTTGGAAGAGATCTCGGGTATATGATCCGCATCAGAATATTATCCGAGAAGGATCTGAACTGGAGGCAGGCATTCAGGGTGATTATGCTGTGGGAATTCACATCGGCCCTTTCTCCGTCAACGGTGGGAGGAACGGCATTAGCTGTCGTCTTCATACATAAGGAAGGGATATCTGTAGGAAGAAGTACATCAATAGTCCTTGCTACTTCTTTCCTGGATGAGTTATATTTTGTGATCATGTTCCCACTGATCCTGCTACTGGTGGGTAGCGATGTCCTTTTCACAACATCTCTTCAGGGAACAGGTATTGCTCTGCTCAACAACCTTGTAATCGTAGCTATTATCGGTTATGTTGTAATACTTGCATGGGTTCTTCTGGTTGGATATGGTCTGTTCGTCAATCCTGTTAAAATAAAGAACGTCATTATCTGGTTCTTTAAGCTTCCTCTGTTAAATAAGTGGCACGAGTCAGCGGTAAAGGCCGGGGACGACATCGTTGAAAGCTCACAAGAGCTTAAAAAGAAACCATTTTTTTTCTGGATTAAGGCATTTACCGCCACTTTTCTTTCCTGGACCTCAAGGTATTGGGTAGTCAATGCTATACTTCTCGGCTTTTTTGCAGTGAAGGATCATCTGCTAATTTTCGCCCGCCAGCTGGTGACATGGATCATGATGATAATCAGCCCGACACCAGGGGGTAGCGGATTTGCCGAACTGATACTTGGAAGATTCATCTCCGATGCAATTCTGGCTGACCCCGCAATTGTCGGAAGCCTTGCTCTTGCCATCGCAATAATTTGGAGGATTGTAAGTTATTATCCTTACCTGATAATTGGTGCTTCAATCGTTCCTGGCTGGATTCAGAAGATGTTTGTCAGCCAGGCAAAGAAGAGGTAAGTGTACATAGCTGAACAATGAGCGAGGAAATCCTTAAGGCATTAATGGAATTATTTGCCCTTGTCGTAAGGCAGGACGGCGGATTTCTGGACAAGGAGCGGGAATATGTCGCAGGTTTTCTCGAAAAACAGCTGAGCTCAAACATCATGATCAAATATCTGCTCATGTTCGACGAATACATTGGGCCTTCAATTACCGGGGAAGAGATCCCGGGAATGGATATCCCGTCAGTTCAGGATTCGGCAAAGATCCTCAACATCTGCAGACAGATTAACCGGACACTCAACAGAGGGCAGAAGACAATAGTACTGATCCGCCTGTATGAGCTTGTCAATTCGAGCAGGAGATTCACTCCATGCAGGCAGAAAGTAATCTCTGCCGTTGCCGAAGTGTTTAACACCCTACCTGATGAAAAAAAATCGATCGAGGAATTTGTCATCAGCACTGAACCGGAAATAATACACGATTCCCACATACTTGTCCTCCAACCGGGCACAACGGTTTGCGAACTATGCCACAAGATGCATGAAGGATACTCCGACACCACAATACTTTTTCTCTGGATCCCCAGTGTCGACCTCTATTTTACCAGGTATTTCGCTAATGAACAACTTCTTCTTAACGGAGTGCCCGTCGGATCACAGGTGATCCATTCCTTTCCTAAGGGAAGCTCGTTGCGTCTGATTAACAGGCAGGCATTTTATTACAGTGACGTCAGTTCAAAATTCCTCTCGGAAATAATCACCCAAAAGATTTCATTCCATATAAACAAAGTAAGCTACAGACCTGACAAAAAGCTTCGAACGCTCGTGAATATAACTTTCTCCGCCGAGCAGGGAAACCTTGTAGGCATACTTGGGGCAAGCGGTTCAGGAAAAACAACTCTTCTCAACCTGATGAGCGGAATTCTTGAACCATCGTCGGGAACCATCACACTGAACTGCCAGGATGTTGTGAAGGATAAAAAGAAACTGGAGGGGGTGATGGGTCTTGTGCCTCAGGATGACCTGCTAATAGAAGAGCTTACAGTATTTGAGAACCTATATTACGCTGCCTGTCTGTGCTTTGGCGGAATGCCTGGGAAGCGGATAGTCAAAGCCGTCGAAAAAATGCTCAGTTCCCTCGGACTAGCTGATAAAAAGGACCTTAAAGTAGGTAACCCGCTGAAAAAAGTAATTTCAGGCGGACAGCGGAAGCGGCTGAACATCGCACTTGAACTTATCCGTGAGCCTTCGGTGCTCTTCCTCGACGAACCAACATCGGGGCTTTCATCAAAGGATTCGGAGAATATTATGGACCTTCTAAGGGAACTGACTCTTAAGGGAAAGCTTGTTTTCACCGTTATCCATCAGCCCTCATCGGATATTTTCAAGATGTTCGATAAGGTGGCAATACTCGATCAGGGAGGATACCTTGCCTATTTCGGCAATCCGGTTGAATCGGTAATCCATTTTAAAACACTCAATTATCAGATAAATGCCACTCAGGGCGAATGTCCCTCATGCGGTAGTGTGAATCCGGAGACCATATTCAAGATAATTGATTCGCAGGTAGTGGATGAGTTTGGAAATTACACCGATAAACGAAAAGTCAAACCCAGGCAATGGGCCACCAGATTCAAGATACTTAACACCGCCGAGCCTGTCAGGGAAGTTTCGGAAGCCCCGGGAAAAAACCTGACCAAACCGGGCCTGCTGAGACAATACTTCCTCTACATGGCACGGGACTTCAAAAGTAAAATATCGAATACCCAGTATGTTATGCTGACTCTGCTGGAGGCTCCGGTGCTTGCTTTTATGCTTGCCTTTATTATAAGATATATACCTGATCCGGATTCAGATGTATATCATTTTTCCGGCAATGAGAACATCCCTGTCTATATATTTATGAGCATAATAGTCGCAGTATTCCTCGGGCTCACCATTAGCGCAGAGGAGATCTTCTGCGACCGGAATATACTAAGGAGGGAGAGGTTCCTGAACCTGAGCAGGAATAGTTACCTGCTCTCAAAAGTCTCAATTCTTATAACCATCTCGGCCATTCAGTCGCTTCTTTTTGTGGTTGTCGCAAATCCCATTCTCGGAATAAAGGGCATGTTAACAACCTACTGGCTGGCCCTGTTCGCCTCCGCTTTTATCGCCAATATAATTGGATTGATCATTTCGGCATCATTCAACTCGGTGATCACTATCTATATCGTGATCCCTCTGCTGCTGATACCGATGATGGTGCTCAGCGGCGCGATGTTCTCTTTCGACAAACTAAACCGCACCATCGCCCGGCCCGACAAGGTGCCGCTGATTGCCGAATTCATGCCTACCCGCTGGACCTACGAAGCCCTTATGGTAAGCCAGTTCAAGGACAACAGGTATAGTTCGCTCGTCTATACATCTGAGGGTGATACATACTACTCTCTTCAGAAGAAAATCAGCCAGGCAGATTTCAACACGGTTCACCGTCTTCCTCAACTTTCAGCAATACTTGAGGGTTTGGAGGAGGAATACGAAAGGCCTGAAAAAACGAAAAGCACTGAGGATGACCTGGCATTGATACGGGATGAACTCGGCAAGATTGCAGCCACGACAGAGGCCGGTGCATTCAGTCAGATTGACAAACTGTATCCCGGCTCATTCAACCAGGCTGTCGCCGGTTCTCTGTCGGATTACCTGGGAGAACTTGCCCTCTTCTTCAACAACCAGGTTAACGAAGCCGAAAAGATAAAGGATGAGTTCGTCAACCTCAACAAGGACAAGCTGAAGATGCTGGAGATGAATCATTACAATTATAAGCTTGAGGAAATAGTCACCAGGTATTATGATCCCGACAAGATAATAACCTTTAAAAACTCTCTCATCCAGAACACCGATCCGGTTTATCTCGATCCGGCCGGAGACGGACTCCTGAACTTCAGGACCCATTTCTTCGCACCTTCAAAGAATATTGGAGGAAAAAGAGTTGACACTTACGCTTTCAATATAAGCGTGCTTTTTTTAAGCTCATTCCTGCTGTATCTGATATTATATTTTGACCTTTTATCGGTGACAGTTAAAAAGATTGCCAGATACAGATCACGAAAAACGGACTGAAATGACTGGCAAATGTGTTTTTTTATATTTTTGTAATAACCAATAGATTATCCTTCATGAAAGGAAGAGCATTTTTTCTGGTCCTCGTGGCGGGCCTGGCATTGTCTGCATGCCATAACAGCACGAAGAAATCTGATGAATTCAAGCTGGCTGGTTCTGAAACAATGTATGAAGCCATCGTGCCTGAGGATGAATTCACTTCAGACATCTCAATGAGTTTCTCATCGCCCGTCGAGATAGCTAATCTGCTGCAGATTCAGGGGATACCTTTTGCTCAGGGATACCTCGCTTCATCGCTGAAGGCGACCGATCAGGCTTCAACATTTGACAAGGCAATTGCAATGGGCATACTGGGTGCCGACCTTGGCTACCTTAACATCTATGAGAAGACAGGTAATTCTATTGAGGTCCTTTCGACGATCAGGAAGCTTGCCGAAGGGCTGAACGTAGGACAGCATTTCGACTTTGAAACCATTAAAAGGCTTTCGCTGAGCAAATCAAACCTCGATTCACTTCTGTTCCTGTCGATCGACTCGTACAACCAGATCGACAGGTATCTTACTAGAAACAACCGTGGTCAGTTGTCGGCCCTGATTATCATCGGAGCCTGGATTGAAGCTCAATACCTTGCAACACAGGTTATAAGGCATCATCCCGATCATCTGCTGAGAGACCGTATCGGAGAACAGAAGCATTTCCTGAGTGACCTGATAAGTATGGCAGAACCATATTGCAGCCTTGACCGGCAGTTTACCGAACTTTGCTCCCAGCTGAAAGAAATCTCCTCAAAATACGACGAGGTGAAGATAAGTTATACCCGGGGCGAACCCGTCAGCTCTGAAAAGGATGGAGGCCTGGTGGTAACTCAGACCGAAACCAGTAAAGTCGAAATGACCGATGAACAACTTGAAGCCATTATAGATGTAACTGAAAAAATTAGAAATCTACTGATTATCAAATAACTACCATGAAACGACTCTTTCTTGGATTACTGCTGCTGCTGCCAGCGTTTGCCATTCTTTCCTCGCAGGCTCCAAATGATCCGCTTATGAGCAAATGCCTGCAAAATACCGGACCGAATGCAAAATATCTTAAGGATTTCAGGATCCAGCTGGGAGAAAATTCAGCCGGAGAAACTTTCAGATACAAAGCCAGTATGTTCTTGTGGAAGGATACAAAATACAGGTTCACCATGTGCACTTCGGATAACTCAAAAGGACAGCTGATACTAACCGTAAAAGACAATGACAACAATAATATAGCAACATCCGTCGACATCAACTCGGGTACAGTTTATGCCTACATCGATCTTATATGCAATAAAAGTGATGTCTACCAGATATGGTTTGACTTCACCGAAGGACACTCAGGGTCGGGAGTGGTTATTGTGTCGATGATCCAGTAGTCTATAGAAAATAATATACAACCTGGGCGGCAGCGGCAAGCAGGAACAATAATGTCATTATAATCCCGGAGACCCTCTTAGCCCTTGAAAAAACGAAATAGTGTGTCAGAAAATAACACGGAGGAATAATCAGCAGCCAATGCATCTCACCTGACACAGACTCTGAAAATATTGTGATACCCAAAGCAATAATAAAAGTCCAGAAAAGCAGAATTAAAGTTTTTCTCGATTTGATCTTCTTCATGTTAAGTGCCGGTACCAGCTGAGCGACAGCAATAAGTATCAGTACAGCGGCTATACTTATTATCGCCAGTTTTAGCCCGGCTACATGAAAACTGAGCTCTTTACCAAAGAGATTCCAGGAAACGGCTGAAAGCTGTTCCGCGATATCCTCTCCCGATACATACATAATACCATATACGATGAATAACGGGGTGGCAATTCCCAGAATCGATATGATGATCTCTTTGATATTGACCGTCCTGAGAATGACGATACCTGCCAGGAGGAGGATTCCCATCCATATCAGCGGTGCATAGAAGAGACTGCCTATGCCGAAAAGTACGCCTGCATCGAAAAAAGAGAATGCCGTACCATACACCTTGTACGACTCAACAATACTCCTGATTCCAAGTATAAGGAAAACTGCAGCGGGAAGAACAGGGTTGAGCAGATGAAATTCAGGAAAAATAGCTGTCAGCAGTGCATAAACAATTGCCGGTAGAAAAGTTCGTTCACTGATAAAGAAGGCGCTTGTATTAAAATTTACAAGCAGATAGGAGACAAGCAGGGTAAGAAGGAATGCGGAAACGATACTGAAAAAGGGGCTGAAATCAGTCACCGCCAACAGTATCCTGAAAAGAGGCATTGGCATTTCATCATATCCCAATGCTGAAGGAAGCCTTGGATGTAAAAATGCCCCGAGCCACGTCAGGAAAAATAAGACCACGATAAGCAACAACACATCGGGCCCTGTCTGCCTGAATTTTCTTAGAAGCATATAATGTCAGAGGTCAAATCCGATATCCTTTCTGTAGTACATGTTTTCGAACGAAATTGATCCGGCATTCCTGTAAGAAGCTTCAAGGGCCTCCTTCATCGATCCGCCGCGGCAGCTGACTGCAACCACCCTCCCTCCCGAAGTAAATACTCTGTCCTCGAGCATTTTGGTCCCCGAGTGGAAGATCATGCAATCATCCCTGCCCTCAAGCCCGGTTATCTCAAACCCTTTTTCATAAGGCCCAGGGTAACCGCCCGATGCAAGCATTACAGTCGTCACATAATTGTCTTCGATCTCCAGCGGTCTCCTGTCGAGATCACCCTTTGCCACACCTTCAAAAAGTTCATAGAGGTCCGATTTGATCCTTGGGATCACAACTTCTGTCTCCGGATCACCCAGCCTTGCATTGTATTCTATAACGTAGGGCTCGCCGCCAACATTCATAAGTCCGAAGAAAATAAATCCCTTGTAATCAATTCCTTCTTCCCTCAGGCCCCTGACAGTCGGAATGATAATCCTGTTTTTTACCTTCTCCATGAAATCCTTGCCTGCAAAAGGAACAGGCGACACTGCACCCATGCCTCCGGTGTTCAGCCCCGTATCTCCCTCTCCTACTCTCTTGTAATCCTTCGCTTCGGGAAGAAGTTTCCACGACCTGCCATCAGTTACAATAAATGCAGATAATTCAATCCCCTTCAAAAATTGTTCAATTACCACCTTTTCGCCAGCATCACCGAATTTTCCGTTTATCACGGCATTCACTTCCGCGATGGCTTCATCGAAACTGCTGCAGATAATCACTCCCTTCCCGGCGGCAAGTCCGTCAGCCTTTATTACATACGGCGGATTTAGAGTCTTAAGGAAGTCCCCTGCATCACCGACATTTGTTCTGTCGAAAGTTTTATAAGCTGCTGTGGGAATCAGGTGCCTGACAAGAAAGGCTTTCGCAAAGTCCTTGCTTCCCTCAAGGCGTGCAGCCGATTTCACCGGACCGATCACAGGAACATCAAACAGGCATTCGTCGTGAAGGAAATAGTCATGGATTCCTGCGACAAGCGGAGCTTCCGGGCCAACCACCACCATCCCTATCTCATGCGCTATGACAGCTGTTTTCACAGCATCAAATTCCTCAGGATCAATCCTGAGATTTGTCCCGATCGCATGGGTGCCGGCATTTCCCGGCGCAATGAAAATCCTGCTGACTTTCCTGCTTTGGGCAAGCTTCCAGGCAATGGCATGTTCCCTGCCCCCTGATCCCAGAATTAGAATGTTCATCTGACAATAATTAAAGGCTGTTCAAAAGTAGTATTTCGTCTCAATAAATAAAATCAGACAGAAATCAAATTGTCTGAAAAGAGACCGGTAGTGAATTTATACCCTTCCGACCTGGCAAACCTTATGAACTCATCGAGAAAGGAGAGAACGGAGGATGATGCCGTGTCGTGCAAGACTATAACCGATCCTGGCCTTATCTTTCTTTTCAGTATCCCAAGCACCCTGGCTCCATCAAGCCTGCTGTCAAAATCATACGGCATCAGATCCCAGAATACTATCCTGTATTTGCCGGACAGCTCCCTGTACTGCCGCGGCCTGATCCTTCCCCAGGGCGGGCGAAGAAGTTTACCTGATGTGAAAGGCGCTGCTGCGGCAAAATTCCTGAGATAAACCTGCGTATTGGTCTTCCAGCCGTCGAGGTGGCGGTACCCGTGGTTCCCAACCAAATGACCGTCTGATTTTATCCTGGTAACAAGCCCGTGGTTTATTTCAGCTGCACTACCGCAGCAGAAGAAGATGGCTTTAACTTTATGCACGGCAAGAATATCAAGTACTGCCGGAGTGGTTTCAGGATCGGGACCATCGTCAAAGGTCAGGCATAACAGCTTTTCATCCGTCCTTATCCGGAAGATTGCTCCGGGCCATATCAGCCTGAGAACAAACAAAGGTCTGAAAAGCCTCATCGGATGTTATCTTCCCGAATATAAAACACTATAGTACCTGTTAATATCTGATGTCATCGAATTCTCAAGCTCCTCCATCTTCAGATCGATGGCCATGTTGTTTATATCGAGCAATGCCTGCATGTTGATACCTATCGGATAATCCATTCCGAATTGTTTCGAAGGGTACGCCGCCACAGCATAGTCGAGATATTCCTTTGCATATCTCAACACATCTTCTATTATCCTGTTCCCTTCTTCGGTATGGCCAGCCCTGAAAAATACTTCGGCTATGGCTATTGTAAAATAGTCGCTGGGCAGTTTTTCAGCCGGAACAATTTCCAGACCTTTCCTGACAGCTTCGATTGCCCTGGTAGTATCTCCGGCAGCCAGCAGAGCCTTTCCAAGGTTGCCGAATATCCGCCTGTAATTACTGAACATCCGTTTGTTGGTCTCATCGAGATAAACCGAAGGATCGTCGGCATTGCCCCACTTGTAAAGGTTCATCATGTTGTTGTACATGACCAGCGGGTCGACCATGCCGAATTCGCCATCCTCTGACTTATCGGTGGCGATGGGAACAACCCGGTAAGTGATGCCCTCCTGAACAAAATAACTGTCGAGACCCTTGTACTGGCTCGACGGAACAGTTGTGGAGATATAGATGGGCCTCTCCCATTTTGAAGTGGCAATAAGATCCATCATGGCAAGGTCGCCCTTGAAAGCGTAATCATCAGTGTACTCCCATATCATGGGCGACACTATCCTGCCGGCAAAATAATCCTTGACTGTGCCGTTTGAAACAACCTTTGCAGAATCAACCGGTATAGCAAACTTTTTCGCCGGCAGATAATTCATATAGTCGCCCCTGCCGCTGATGTCTATCTTATACTTCCTGTCCTCCTGTCCTGCAAAAGCCACTACCTGTTCAAGATCAACAGGCTTGTCGATCCTGTCGCTTACAGCAAGCTGATCCCTTACTCCGTCAAGATATTTCTCGCGGGGAAGTGTCATCGGCATCGGCGCAGACTCAAACGATTTCTGCCGCATCATATCAATATACCATCCAGCCTGGAAATAACTGAGGTTGGCAACCCGTACATCCGGCCGCACCTGCTCTACATCCTGGACATACCATACAGGGAAGGAGTCGTTATCACCGTAGGTAAAGAGAATACTGTTGGGTGCGCACGACAGCAGATAGTTGGCACCAATATCACGGGCGGTGTAACGGCCCGAACGGTTGTGGTCGTCCCAGTTCTGAACAGCCATCAGAAGGGGTACCGAACAGAACAGTAAAATGAATGTAATAATCGCTGAAAGGCGCTTACCCGTTATCTTGCTCAGATATTCGAACACAAACATAAATCCCAGTCCGATCCAGATCGAGAAAGCGTAAAATGATCCTGCATAGGCATAATCACGCTCTCTGGGCTGATTGGGATACTGGTTCAGATATAAGATGATAGCGAGCCCGGTCATTATGAAAAATGCCAGTACAAGCCAGAATCCTTTCCTTTCCTTCCTGTACTGCCATACAGCACCTGCTATTCCAAGGATCAGGGGAAGGAAGAAATATGTGTTCCTGCCTTCATTATTTTTCAGATCGGATGGTACATCATCAAGATCGCCGAGCCTTGCCTCATCGATGAACTTAATCCCGCTAATCCAGTTCCCGTGCAGGGGATTGCCATTACCCTGACTGTCATTCTGCCTCCCGGCAAAATTCCACATGAAATATCTCAGATACATGTAGCCCACCTGATATCTGAAGAAATATCTCAGATTCTCACCGAAGGTCGGACAGATGATGACTTCCTTGTCGGAACCGGAAGAAACAGTGTACCTGCGTCCGGTGATCCTGCCCCAGTATTTGTAGGCCGTTTCGTGATCGGGCTCGGAACTGTACATCCTTGGGAAAACTGTCATGAATTCTTTCCTGTATTCATATTCGGGCCGGTAATAGGGCTGATATTTCCCATCAACCTTGTTGTATCCGGCGACTGTCCTTTTCACATCCACAATCGGAGCACTGTAATAATTCCCGTAAACCTTGGGCGCCGTTCCATACTGCTCCATGTTAATGTAATACGAAAGGGAAAAGATGTCAGACGGATTGTTCTGATTCATGGGAGGCCTGGCGGACGATCTTATCATAATCATGGCATAGGAAGAATACCCTATAATCACAACGGTCAGTATGGTCATGACGTAATTGAGAATCACGCGTCCTGTTTTTCTGGAATATCTTATTCCGGCAACCAGGGCGGCGCCAAGAATGACAAGGAAAATCAGGAGTCCGGTGTTGTATGGAAGTCCGATGACATTTACGAATAACAACTCGAACCAGCCGGCAACCCTGGGTAAACCCGGAATTATAACGAATACCATAAGGTAAAGTGTCACAACAGCGAGCAGAAGGGTTTTTAATATCCCGCCTCCGGTTACTTCGTATTTACGGAAATAGTAGATAAAGAACAAAACCGGGATGACCAGAAGATTCAGCCTGTGAATTCCCAGACCCAGTCCCATTATGTATGCGATCAGTATGATCCACCTTCCCGACCATGGTTCATCAGCCTCCTCTTCCCATTTCAGCATTCCCCAGAATACCAGTCCGGTAACCAGCGATGAAAGAGCATAAAGCTCACCTTCAACGGCTGAAAACCAGAAGGTGTCGGAGAAGGTATAGGCAAGAGCACCTGTTATTCCGCTGCCTATTATTGCTGCAATGTGTCCCGAAGCCGCTTCGTTGGTCCATCCATATACTTTTCTTACCAGATGAGTGATAGTCCAGTACAGAAACATAATTGCAAAACCGCTGCTGACAGCTGAAAGGGCATTCATCATTAAAGCCACCTTCGATACATCGCCCAGTGCAAAAAGGGTGGCAATGCGGCCAATCATCAGGAAAAGGGGAGCTCCAGGTGGGTGTCCGACCTGTAACCTGAACGAAGAAAGGATGAATTCGCCGCAATCCCAGAAGCTTACCGTGGGCTCCAGTGTTAGCAGGTATACGGCCGTTGAAATGACGAAAAGGACCCAGCCGGTAATTTTGTCAAGCCGGCGGAAATTGCCCCATATGGAATCCATAACGATGCTTTTTTTCTTTACCGGAACAAATAACGCAAAAAAATATCACTTGAGCATAACCCCATGTCTATTTAACTACTTTTTAACTTGAAACTTATTTTGTTACATTTGCCCTGCATATCCGCATCCTATGAACTATAAAGGGATAATTGCATTCATTCTGGGGCTTGCCGCCATTGACTCACCGGCTCAGGAATATAATGGCCAAACGGTTACTGAAGGTGATCTTTTCCTCAATTTCAGAAACATCAGCTTCGTTCGCAACAATGAGTATTCCAATCCTGTAACCGAAGGCTATACAATTATCGGCTGGTTCATTCAACCAGAACTTGTTTACCGCCCCGCGCAGAAAACTGAACTGCGGCTCGGCGCTCACCTTCTCCGCTACCCGGGGACAAACGGGTTTTCTTCGGCAAAGCCTCTGTTCTCAACAACCTGGTTCTTCACCGAAAAAACAAGGTTCACATTAGGATCGCTGCCAGGGGCCGACACCCACAGGATGTTCGACCCTCATTTCAGCATTGAAAAAACCTACAAAGCCTTTTCTGAGGACGGATTGCAGTTCCTTACGGAAGGAGAAAGAGTTTTCAGCGACACCTGGGTCAGCTGGGAGAATTATATCTTCAGAGGTGACAATGAAAGAGAGATATTCACCGCAGGCGAATCCTTCAGATACACCCCGACCGATGAATCATCCCGGATAAGGTTCGAACTGCCTGTACAGATACTCTTCAGGCATTACGGCGGACAAATAAGCGATTATCCGGAACCTGTTGAGACATTCATGAATCTGGCAGCCGGAGTAAAAGTGATGACGGATGCCGGCTCCGGAGGGAAGGTTACTGCAGGACTGGAAGGGCTTGCTTTCTACGGAAGCTCCATGAGAGATAATGCTGCTTCGGGGATTAAAGACGGCCACGCTCTTTGGGCGCTTATGTTCTGTTCTTTCCATCACGCGGAATTAAGGGCAGGTTACTGGAAATCGGATAACTATTACGCTCCCGAAGGCAATTTCATTTTCGGCTCGGTGTCAGACCACCTCGACAACGTCGTGGTCTCACCCAGGAAACTCATAACAGGCTCCCTGAATGTCAGGATACCATACAACAATCTGCTGGAGTTCTTTCTCGGTTTTGACGGTTGGTACGACACTGACCTGAAGAGGTTTGACAATGCCCTTACCCTTCACCTGAGGATAGATGAGCTTATAAAACTTGCTTCAGTCAGAAGGCACTGAAACAGCAGTTAAAATCAAACCCTGGTCCCGGTACCTGATGTAAAAAATCTCCACGGAATATTTTTCCAGTAGTCGCCGGCATAGTCTATCCCGACCCTCGGACCTGTATTATATGCCGGCTTCATCCCATGATCCTCAATCCATATCCTTTCAGAAGCCGCGAGATCCTCTCCGTAAAACGACCTGTCGATGCCCAGAAGCCTTGCAACCCTCCCCGGCCCTGCACAGTTTTCCAATCCCCTGATAAGAACAGCCTGAGGATCATTTTCCTTTCCGGTTACAATATTAAGCATCCAGTGCATCCCGTAAACCTTATACACGTAGAGCCTACCCCCCTCCCAGAACATGACTTCTGTCCTGGGTGTCCTGCCTTTTGAGGCATGGCAGGCCTTGTCGCCTGACCCGCTGTATGCCTCGGTTTCGGTTATTGTAAATCTTTTCACAACACTATCAGGTTGCTTAATTACCAGAGTCTTGCCCAGGAGCGCCGGAGCAACCTCCAGCACATCGGCTGTGTAAAAGTCCCGTCCAAGTTTCAGTAACCCGGATCCGGACAAGTTCCCGTTTTTCCTGTTCGGTAAAGACATACGCAAAAATAGCGTTGTCAGGGCAGTACGCAAAAATTCTGTTCATTATTCTTTTTTTTTAGGAAATATGTCGTATTTTTGCAATCCCAAAAAAGGGGTTTTTGCATTATATTCAAGTGATTCAATTATAAAACAGATTAGAAGTGAACACCTTAAGTTACAAAACTATTTCAGCGAACAAAGAGACCGTTAACAAGGAGTGGGTTATCGTCGACGCTGAAGGAGCTACTCTGGGACGTCTGGCAACCGTGATTGCTTCGACTCTCAGAGGGAAGCACAAGACAAATTTTACCCCTCATGTTGATTGCGGCGATAATGTCGTGGTCATCAATGCTGAAAAAGTAACCCTTTCCGGGACCAAAATGGAAAATAAGGAATATATCCGCCATACAGGATATCCGGGGGGACAGAGGATCACTAAAGCAAAGGATTTGCTCAGGAAAAAACCGATAAGCCTTGTCGAAGAGGCAGTTAAAGGGATGCTCCCGAAAAACAGGCTTGGAAGTGCTTTATACAAGAACATGCATGTATATGCAGGTCCGTCACATCCGCATGAAGCCCAGAAGCCCAGAAAATTAGAATTATAATACACTAAGGAACGAATATGGAGCCAATTAATGCACTTGGAAGAAGGAAAGCAGCCGTTGCCAGAGTAATATTAAGGGATGGCAAGGGAAAAATAACGGTTAACGACAGGGATTACAAGGAATACTTTGGCGCTGAGACATTGCAGTATGTGGTTACACAGCCGCTTGTTGCACTCAACGCAATCGATAAATATGATATCAACGTCAATCTCGACGGAGGCGGAGTGAAGGGCCAGGCTGAAGCTCTCAGGCTGGGAATCACCAGGGCTCTCATAAAGGTTGATGCAGAAAGCAAATCGGTACTCAAGGCAAACGGATTTGTCACCCGCGATCCCCGCGAGGTAGAAAGAAAGAAACCGGGCCAGCCGAAAGCACGCAAGAGATTCCAGTTCAGCAAGCGCTAGGAATTGATCTTATCAATCAACATAGATGCAGGTTTAGTATCTAAATTGCAGAGACTCCCGCGAACCGGGGCTACCCTGTGATTGATCAAACAGAATGTAAACTTAAAAAACAAGAAAATGCCAAGAACAAATTTCCAGGAACTGCTCGACGCAGGTTGTCACTTCGGACATCTCAAGAGAAAATGGAATCCCGCAATGGCTCCATATATTTTCATGGAGCGAAACGGTATTCACATTATCGACCTTGAGAAGACAGTTGTAAAAATTGATGAGGCTGCTGCAGCAATGAAACAGATTGCCAGATCGGGCAAAAAGATTCTCTTTGTTGCTACAAAGAAACAGGCTAAGGAAATAGTCTCCGAAAAAGTGAAAATGGTTAACATGCCTTACGTTACCGAACGCTGGCCGGGCGGTATGCTTACCAACTTCCCCACTATCCGCAAGGCAGTGAAGAAGATGGGAAACATCGATAAGATGGCTACGGACGGAACATTCACCAACCTGTCAAAACGGGAGAGACTGCAGGTGACACGTCAGAGAGCCAAACTGGAAAAGAACCTCGGAAGCATCGTTGATCTTACCCGTCTTCCTTCAGCACTCTTCGTGGTTGACGTGTGCAAGGAACGTATTGCCGTAAGAGAGGCAAAAAGACTTGGCATCCCTGTTTTTGCAATTATTGACACAAATTCAGACCCTTCAGATATCGAATTCCCGATTCCTGCAAACGACGACGCTTCAAAATCAATTTCCCTTATCATCGGACTTCTCTGCAATGCAATTGATGAAGGTCTTAACGAAAGGAAACTTGAAAAAGACAAGGAACCGGCACAGAAAGACAAGAAATTCATAAGGAAAGAACTTGCAACCAAAGACCTGCCCGAATCAGTGATCGAAGCACTCGTTGCTGAAGAGGAGGAAGAAGTCGAGGCTGATGATGAAGAATTGACCGAAGAGGATGATGACATCGTCGCCGAAGCTGAGGAGAGTGGAGAATAATGGTTCAGTTTTAACATTTAAAAGGATACAATACAATGGCTAATATAAGTTCTGCAGATGTTGCAAGGCTGAGGAAAATGACCCTGGCCGGCATGATGGACTGCAAAAAAGCTCTTGAAGAATCAAATGGCGATTTTGAAAAGGCTGTTGAAATAATAAGGAAAAAGGGTCAGGCTGTTGCAAGCAAAAGAGCCGACAGGGATGCCACCGAGGGGGTTGTACTGGCAAAAGCCAGCGCCGACTCAACGATGGGAGCCCTTATAGTTCTCAACAGCGAAACCGACTTTGTAGCAAAGAACGACGATTTCATTGCACTGGCCGGTAAAATACTTGATCTGGCAATTGCAAAAAAGCCTGCTGACCTCGAAGCCCTTAAATCACTGCCTCTCGAAAACTCGACAGCCGGAAGTAAGGTCACCGAATACATGGGAATTATAGGCGAGAAACTTGAACTTGCCTGTTTTGAAAAGGTTGAGGCCCCTTTCGTACAGGCCTACATACATCCCGGCAACAAGCTCGCATCCTTAGCCGGATTCACAAAAGCCGGAATTGATGAACAGGTGTACAAGGATATTGTAATGCAGATCGCTGCAATGAACCCGGTTGCCATCGACAAGGAGGATGTTCCTGCCAAAGTCATCGAACAGGAGCTGGAAATCGGCAGGGAACAGGCTAAACGCGAAGGAAAACCAGAGGAGATGCTCGACAGGATAGCACAGGGAAAACTTGCAAAATTCTACAAGGAAAGCACTCTGCTCAACCAGGAATACATCAAAGACAACAAAATGAGCATCAGGCAGTACCTCGAGTCAGTTGATAAGCAGCTGAAAGTTACTGCTTTCAAACGCTACAATCTAAATCAGTAATTGTAAGTTCATATTTCAATAACAGAGTGGCGCCAACTGGCGCCATTTTTTTTGCTATATTCGTCTCCGGTCGGATGCAAATTTGCCGGCCTCAGGTTGTTTTCACCAATCATTATCGTAATGCAATACAACAGAATCTTACTTAAACTAAGCGGTGAATCGCTTGCGGGCGAAGACGGTCAGGGAATAAATAGCCAGGTCCTCGAAGAATACGCTGAACAGGTGACGGAAATTGCCGGACTGGGCTGCGAGGTAGCAATCGTTATCGGGGGAGGCAATATCTTCCGCGGACTCAGCGGAACCGAATCGGGTGTCGACCGCGTTAAAGGCGACCAGATGGGAATGCTTGCTACTGTCATCAACAGCCTTGCACTTGAAAGCGCAATCCGGAAAGCGGGAGGAAGGGCAAAAGTCTTTACTGCTATAAGAATGGAACCCGTTGGAGAACTATATTCAAGGGACAGAGTGACGGATGAACTTTCAAAAGGAACCATCTGCTTACTCTCGGGCGGAACAGGAAACCCTTTCTTCACAACCGACACCGCAGCCGCCCTGAGAGCTGTCGAGACAGGCGCAGAAATACTCCTGAAAGGCACCAGGGTCGACGGAGTATATACCGATGATCCGGAAAAAAATCCGGATGCAACAAAATTCGACACCCTCACTTTCGCAGAAGCAATCGAACGCCGGCTTAAAATAATGGATTCAACAGCATTCACCATGTGCCGCGAAAACAACATGCCTGTAATTGTGTTCGACATGAACAGAAAGGGCAACCTGCTAAGGCTTGTCACAGGAACCCTTACAGGAACACTTATTTGCAACTGAAAGAGTTAGTCCATTAAAACTAATTTTTATTATTTTTGATTTTTATTTGCTTTTTTTACGATTACCGGCAGGCATTTTGAACAGAAGGATAACAATCAGAAAAATAACAACACGCTGAACTATGAACGAAGAAGTTGAACTGATTCTCGAAGAAACCACAGAACGGATGCAAAAGGCTCTCGACCATCTGGAGAATGAACTTGCACATCTGCGTGCCGGAAGAGCAACTCCTGTTCTGCTCGATGGCATCACGGTTGATTACTACGGTGTAAACTCCCCCCTTACCCAGGTTTCGAACATCAACACTCCCGACGCCAAAACCATTCTTATCCAGGCATGGGAAAAGAACATGCTAGGCGTGATAGAAAAAGCAATTTTAGCCGCTAATATCGGACTTACTCCCGTTAACAACGGTGAGGTGATCAGGATTAACATCCCGCCGCTTACAGAGGAAAGAAGACACCAGCTTGTAAAACAGGTGAGGAACGAGGGAGAAGTTGCGAAGATCAGCATCCGTACGGCAAGAAAATGGGCCCTGGATGAACTCAAAAGGATGCTTAAGGAAGGCCTCCCCGAAGATACCGAAGAAAATGCTGCAGAAGAAGTTCAGGAAAAGGTAAGAGACTTCACCACAAAAGTCGATAAGGTAATGGCCGTCAAGGAAAAAGAAGTAATGACGGTTTAACCCAGGCATCACGTAATAACAACACTAAGCCGGTCGGCCTGCCACTTGCGTTTCCAGATAAGACTATTACTGGTAAATATCAGCCGCCCAGCTAATTTTTTACCACCAGCGAAATAAAACCTGTGTCTTGTTTGTCTAATAGGTGAATGAAACTAAAAAAAACAGAATTCACAGGTTATATGTAACCTTTATCATCAAATTATTTTTCAAATGAGAAGAACAATTATCACTACCGGTATTGTGGCAGCACTGATCATTGTTGCAATGATCATCTTCAGCAGGCTTGGAAAGGGCAAGGAAGCCGCTGTCAATTACGCATTAGCTGTAAAGGGCCCTTTTGAAATTTCCGTTTCAAATGCAGGAGAACTTGAAGCTGAAAGATCGGTCGATGTCAAGGGTCCCGATATTATGCAGGCATCACAGCAGGGAGGACAGCGTGGAGGAGGCGGCCATGGGGGAATGCGCATTACCAACTTTAAAATACAGGATATAGTAGCAGAAGGAACCGAAGTCAGGGAGGGCGATTATATCGCTCAGCTCGACAAAACGGATTATGACAATACTCTGAAAACCGCTCTGGAGAACCTGAATACTCTCCAGTCGAACCTTGAAATGGCCATCCTTGATACAGCTGTTATGCTTACCAGCCTGAGGGATGCAATCAGAAACCAGAAAATTGTAGTTGAAGAGGCTGAAATAACCTTACAGCAATCAAAATACGAGCCTCCGGCAACCATCCGCCAGGCTGAGATTACTCTGAATAAGCAAATCAGGGCACTTGAACAGAGGAAAAAGAACTATGAACTTCAGAAAGCCAGAGCTCTGACAAACATAAGGGATAAAAAGAGACTCCGCGACGAAGGACAGGAACTGGTGAACACCCTACAGAACTTCCTTGCACAGTTCACAATAAAGGCTCCCTCTCCGGGGATGGTCATTTATAAGGAAGAGTTCAACGGAACAAAAAGGAAAGTCGGCTCGCAGGTAAATCCGTTCGACAGGGTTATAGCAACCCTCCCCGACCTGACTTCAATGATCTCAAAAACCTATGTAAGTGAAATTGAGGTTAACAGAGTCGTGCCAGGACAAAAAGTAGTTATAACAATCGATGCCATTCCGGGCAAGTCCTGGACAGGGTCAGTCATTAATATTGCAAACATCGGGGAACAGCTTGGGAACTCCGAATCCAAGATGTTCGAGGTCCTTATTAAAGTCGACGGTAATAACCCCGATCTCAGACCGGCAATGACAACCTACAACAAAATCATCATCGACAGCTTCGACGACGTAATCAGTATACCCACCGAATGCGTTCATGCCGACGCCGACGGTATTCCGTACGTTTATAAGAAGAACAAGACAAAGCAGATTGTCGTTCTGGGTGAAATGAATGAAAAGAATGTTATTGTCAGGGAAGGCCTTGATGAAGGAACTCCGATCTATGTGATAACACCCGAGGAACCGGCCAAATTCCGTCTGGTTGGACACGAACTGCTTGCCAGATCAGAATAAAACAAGTGTGAGAGTGAGAGCGAGTATTGAGGAAAAAGAGTGAGCGTGGTCGTTTGAGCTTCTCGCTCTCACTCTCACTCTCACTCTTTTTCAGCCCTCCTTCGCTAAAGCTTCGGGGGACACAGTACCCGGAGCCGGGATCGAACCGGCACAGCATTGCTGCCACTGGTGTTTGAGACCAGCGCGTCTACCAATTCCGCCATCCGGGCTTAACAAGATCACGCAGCTATTTATCTGCGAATTGCGAAAATAGATATTTTAATCGGTTTTAAGCTTCCCGATCTTCAATTTTTGCCCTCGAGATTAAGAAGCTCGACTTTCCTGAATTCAACAGGATGACTCTCGGCCTGAAGACAGATATACCCCCTGTCTATCAGCGTTCCCTCCGGAACTTCATAACCTTCGTGAGCACCTCCAACCTGCGGCTTGTTGTATGTGATAACCGTATCTCCATCAATAATATGATGGATCACATCACTTCCAAGCACAACAAATTCTGCCGTCACCCATACATCCCCGTGATATGTAAGTGAAGTCGAGTTGTTGCAATGCTGGGTTATAAGCTTCCCATCCATTTCAATATGCGTCCCGGGGGTACAGACATTGAGAGTGGTCCTGTCGTCGGTTCCGTTCCCGCCAAGGAACTGGGCTTCGATCGATACCGGAAAATCCTGGTCAAGCAGCATGGTGGAGGCCGGCTGTGAATGAAGCATCACGCCGCTGTTCCTGAAAGCCCATGCAGGTCCTCCAGGCACCTGCTCACCAACGAACCTGTATTCGATTCTGAGCTTATACTGCGAAAACGGCTCTTTGTAAAAAATATGGCCGAATTCGTTGTTGAACTTCTCAATTGAGTCAAAACTCACTTTCATAATCCCGTCTTCGACCCTGAAAATACTTTTGTAGTTGTTATTCAACTCATAACCTTTGATCTTGATGTCCCAGCCGGTAAGATCCTTACCGTTAAAAAGCTGAATCCAATCCTCGCTGACCTCCTGCCTGACCGACCTGGTTCCGGTACCGGGACCGCAGGATATCAGGAGAAGCATCATAGTTGAGATGATAGCTGTCTTCATGATTTGTTTGTATTTATTAATATTTGCCGCATTTATTTCATCGTCAATTCCTTACTGTGACATGTACCAGTTTCCTTATCTCTTTCACCAGGCTGTCGGTGTCAAAGCCGCATTCCCTGATGAGTTCCTCCTGTGTACCGTGCTCCACAAAGTAATCGGGAATGCCCAGCCGTTTCACCTCGGCGTTGTATCCGTTATCGCACATGAATTCCAATACAGCGCTTCCCAAACCTCCCTTAAGCACTCCGTCCTCAACAGTAACTATTTTACTGAACTTCCTGAATACCGAATGAAGTGCCTCTTCATCGACAGGCGCAAGGAACCTCATGTCGTAATGGGTGAAGGTTATGCCTTCATTCTCCAGTATGCCTGCTGCTTTTACGGCGTAGTTCCCGGGATGCCCTATTGTAATTACAGCCAAATCGTTACCCTCCCTGATAAGTCTTGCTTTCCCGATTTCAATTTCAGTTAAGGGTTTATTCCAGTCGCTTACCATTCCTGATCCCTTTGGGTAACGTATCGAGAATGGCCCCTTGTTCCTGTCTAGCTGGGCTGTGTAAAGCAGGTTCCTCAGTTCAAGGCTGTCCATCGGAGCCGATACAATCATGTTGGGTATGGAGCGCATGAATGAAAGGTCGAAAAAGCCATGATGGGTGGCACCATCGGTACCGACCAGTCCTCCCCTGTCGATGCAGAATATTACATGCAGGTTCTGAAGGGCCACGTCGTGAATCACCTGATCATAAGCCCTCTGGATGAACGATGAATATATGTTGCAGTAAGGTATCATACCCTGTGTAGCCAGCCCGGCCGAAAATGTAACCGCATGCTGTTCCGCTATACCCACATCAAAAACCCTTTCAGGTATCTCCTTTCTCATTGTGCAGAGCGAACACCCGGTAATCATTGCAGGGGTAATGCCTGCAATTTTATCATTGGTCCTGGCTAGTTCAAGGATTGTCTCACCGAATACTTCCTGATATGTTGCAGGTACTCCTGCATCGGTTGTCTTTATTATCAATCCGGTTTCCCTGTCGAATATCCCGGGAGCATGGTATGCGGTCTGGTTCTGCTCCGCCTGCTTCAACCCCTTCCCCTTGATGGTCATGCAATGAAGAAGCTTCGGTCCGGGAATCCTCTTCAGGTCTTGCAGGACACTTACAAGATGAAGTATGTCGTGACCGTCGATAGGTCCGAAATACCTGAAATTCAATCCTTCGAAAAGATTACTCTTGTCCAGAAGTGTGCTCTTGAGACCCGACTGTATCTGACTGGCTACAGTCCTCGCACCGGGACTGAACTTACCGAACCTTCCGAGAAAACTCCATACCTTGTTCCTGAAGCGGTTATAAGCCTTACTGGTGGTAATATCCAGGAGGTACTCCCTCAGAGCCCCAACATTCTGGTCGATAGCTATATTATTATCGTTGAGAATGACCAGGATGTCTGATTGAGCCATCCCTGCATTGTTAAGGCCTTCAAAAGCCTGGCCGGCCGTCATGGCTCCATCCCCTATCACGGCAACCACATGCCGATTCTCGCCCATCTTTTTGGATGCCACGGCCATTCCAAGTGCAGCCGAGATGGATGTTGAGGAATGCCCCGTTCCGAAAGCATCGTATTCACTCTCATCCATTTTGGGAAAACCGCTGATTCCCTTGTAGGTCCGGTTGGTATGAAACCTGTCGCGCCGGCCTGTCAGTATCTTGTGCCCATAGGCCTGATGACCAACATCCCAGATTAACTTGTCATATGGTGTATTAAAAACATAATGCAGAGCGACCGTAAGCTCAACAACACCAAGGCTGGCACCAAGATGACCCGGGTTTTTGCTTACCATATCAATTATAAACTGCCTCAGTTCTCCGCTAAGCCTTATTAGTTCATCGGGCTTTAGTTTTCTGAGGTCATCAGGTGATGAGATCTGAAACAGAAGATTTTCATCCTGGTACATTCCTAAACAGGTAAAAAAGATTTTGCAAATATAACAATTATTATTGCCTTATGTTTGCCGGCCCTTAAAGCGGATTTTCTTATTTTTGTCACTGCTAATAACAAACTAACCTGATCCTGAATATGAACAAGCCTAAGGTCGTTTTTGCCGTCCTGTTTGCAATTGCAGCCTGCTCATGCGTTCCGGCCAGCAAATACCGCGAACTCCAGAATGCAAGCAGACAGAATATGATTGACCGGGATGACTTCAAGACCGAGAATCTTACCCTCTCAATGCAAAACAGGGAAATCGCGACAAAAATCGCTGCCCTCGAAGCTGAGATTACAAGTTCGAGACAGGATATTGCCCTTGCCGAAATTGAACGTAATAAGGCCATGGAGGAAATGAACACCCTCTCCGACAGGTTCAATGCCCTGCAGATTGCCCAGGATGATTTGATAAAAGGAAACCTCACCGAGACCAGGAAACTTCTGGCCGATCTTAAGGCAGCTCAGGATAACCTGCGTCAGAAGGAGGATATCATGAGGCAGCTGGAGTATTCAATGGATCTGAAGAAGGTGTCGCTCGATGAGCTGACTCTGGAACTTGATAAAAAAAATGAGCGCATGGCTGAACTCGAAAAGATCCTCGACTCACAAAAAAAAATCGTTCAGGACCTCAAACAAAAGGTCTCGGAAGCTTTGCTGGGATTTGAGAACAATGGCCTTACAGTAACAAATCGCGACGGTAAAGTGTATGTGTCGCTTGACGAAAAACTGCTTTTCAAGTCGGCAAGCTGGGATATTGATGCAAATGGACGGAATGCTCTCAGAAAACTTGCCGGAGTCCTGGAGAAGAACCCGGGTATTCAGGTAACAATTGAAGGCCACACTGATAATGTTCCTTACAATCCCGGAAGCGGAAACCTCATCGATAACTGGGACCTGAGTGTAAAAAGGGCAACGACGGTGGTCAGAACACTGCTCGAAGGAACAAAAATAGATCCCGCCAGACTTACAGCATCGGGAAGAAGCGAATACATCCCGGTTGAAACCGCCAATACCTCTGAAGCACGCCAGAAGAACAGGAGAACCGAGATCGTCCTTACCCCCGACCTGACTGAACTGTACAATCTTATTAATCAGTACTGACGGTTACCGTCCGGGGAAAAAGCAATCTCATTCACTGAATTCCTGCAATTTTACCCTCATATTTTTCAAAGCATTGAGAAGATTCTCCTCCGGCTTGAGAAACTCCTGATCGCCCCAGAAAACGGGATCATAACTGTTTATCGTCCTTGAAAAAACCGAATGCACCGGAGCCAGCTCTTCTCTTTCAAATCTCACCACATTCTCAAGGCTCGATCTGGTAACCGCCATCTCGAAAAAGACATCAAACAGGGTCTTAAAAATTCTCCTTTTCTGCCTCGACTCGAAACGGAGGTCCCCCCTGACATGATTTAAGTAATACCTGCCGGCCACTTTCCTGTATGAAACCGAATAATCCACTGAAACAGGCCAGGTTGTGAAGTCCCGCGACGGATTTGATATGAATGACGATCTCATCTCTTTAAGATAATCGGGGGTGATGCTGAATTCCGCCTTCAGCAGAGCAAAATCCGAAGTATTAATAAATAATGATCCGCGAAACATCGGCACATCGGCATCCTCTCTCGGCGAAAACTCTATCTCGTAAGCAGCTTCTTCATCAAATGATACGATATCGGTAAGCCTGTAGGTGTAATCCAGCATACTCTCGCCCGAGATAAAATCAAACCCGTGCTTCATTCCGTCGAGCTGGAGACATGTGTTTAATCCTGCCTTCAGCCTTACTGCTATTGTATCGTTTATACCGAGGTTTTCTATCTTCCTGCTTTTCAACACCTTAACCTGATCGTTCAAAAGAGTGCCGGAATAGGCGCTCTTATATATCTGAAGGACCGCTTCGGAATAGGTCTGAAGCTCATTCTTTCTCAAAACGCCCTCCCTGTAAAAAGCGGTAGTGCGGGCAGGAGTGTTCCCATAGTTACGTGTAAGGTTATACCGCACTTTGTTTACAATATCCCAGGGGATCTGGTTCTTAATGATGATCTCGGGGATCGATATGAATTCCCTTCTCATTTCAATCCTGAAGAAATTCCCAAGCGATTGCCTCACAGGAATTTCCCTGGCATAGTAGCCAAGATACGAAACAACAAGGGTATCATCGTAATCCTCGGGATGGATCCTTAATCCGAATTCCCCGTTGTTGTTTGAAACGGAACCCCTGCCTGTGTTCTTTAGTCCTATAGCTGCGAAAGAAAGAGGTTCGGACGATTCACCGTCAACAATCAAACCGGTGATGTCCTTTAGAAGCGGCCTGGTGAGCGAATCGGTCTCTACCCTGGGTGGGGGCGGTATCTCCCTCGAGATAATTATAAACTCGTCAATAACCGAATAAACAAGTGAATCGCCTTTGAGAATGCTGTCGAGAGCCACCCTCAGGCGGATCTGCCTGAAGTTCATCTCAACCTTTTTCTCAGGGTTGACAAGACGGCTGTCATAAGTGAAATGGTATCCTGTTTCCCTTGTAATAATGTCGAGGGCACTGCCTGTCTTTATTGATCCTGCCCTGAAGGTAAACACCGAATCCAGGATACCCTCCTGGCACAACAGCTTCTGCGGCGGTATCAGTAACATCAACAATGCAATGGCCTTTAGAATCTTCGATACTGTGCCATTGACCGACATTATACTGAGTGTTTATTATTTCCTTTTCAGATGGTAAACATCCCCATCTTTAGCATAACCAAGGTTAAAGCTAGCACAAATTAAGCGGATTATTGTCTCCTGCGGCTGATTATCGATTGGTGAGGTCCAGGTATGTGAAAGGATTTCCGGATCATCAGCTACTATATCCATGTTGTAGACTTTCTTGAGGTCCCTGAAGACAATGTCGAGCGTCTGGCCATCGTATACAAGAAGCCCGGTATTCCACGACATGTAATTAGGATCGGTGTTAACGGAACGCTCAGCCCGGTCGGGATAAACAGTCCCTATATAGCCCGGATCAAGCACCAGGACTTTGTTCTCATCGGTACCTGTTACCATCACCTGTCCGGTCCTGACGAAGACTTCGACCGGTGAATCCTGATTGCTTGTCCTGACGTTAAAAGATGTTCCAAGTACTTTTATCATGGCTTCCCCCGCATCAACGGTGAACGGTCTTGACTCATCACGGGCTACATCAAAATAAGCTTCCCCGGAAAGAGTAACACTTCTTTCTCCTTCACCGAAGTTACGGGGGTATGTGACCTGAGTGTTCCGGTTAAGGGAAATGGTGCTCCCGTCGGGAAGCGTCACCTCCAGGTTCTTCTGGTCTTCGGTAGTGGCAACAACGATAAGGCTGCTGAAGAGGTCCTGGTTATATATATACAGCAATGCGGATCCAATGCCCAGCAAAAGAAGAAATGCAGCGGCGATCCTGTACAGGGCGGGGGTGAAGAATCTTCTCCTGACTGCAGGCTCTTCGCTGATCAATCCATTATCCTTAAGCCTCGAGTAGAGCTTATCCCAGGCCCGATCCACATTTATTTCCTTTTCTTTGTCCATCTCTCTCAATTCCTTCCAGTAAATTACAGTATTATGTTTGTCCTCTTCAGCAAACCGGCTGAGGAGTTCCGTGTTGCCGGTTCTCTCTCCCGACAGATGGGCTGCAAGTTCTTCCCAGTCCCTGTCAGTGTATTTTCCGGTGTTGTTTATTTCTTTCATTGTTCTGCTAGTGCTTTTCTGAATTCCTTTAACGCCCTTCCCATGTTTGCCTCAACGGTTTTTACCGACACCGAGAGCTTTTCAGCGATCTCCGAATACTTTAGACCTTCAAACCTGTTCATGCAGAATATCCTTCCGCATTTTTCAGGAAGTCTTTCCAGTATCCGGGCAATCTTTGCCTGAAGGTCGTTGTAGTTTACCAGGTCGGCAGTGTCTTCTCCTGTCCCGGAGCTTAACATAACTACTTCATGGGCATACTTCTCAACTACCTTGTTGTGGTTGATGTGATGCAGGCAGCGGTTGTGAACAGACCTGAAAAGGTAACCGTTCAAAGAACTTTCAATCTGAAGCTTTTCCTTGTCCTTCCAGAGCCTGAAAAAAAGATCCTGAACAATTTCCTCAGCAGTGTCATGATCTCTTGTCATCGTTCTGGCATATCTTACCAGGGAAACATAGGAGGACCGGAAAAGTGACTCAAACTGTCCTTTATCACCTTGTCTGATCCTCCTTACTATCTCAGAATCCCCCGGCATACTTTAATTATTTCTCAAGATCATCCCTGTCGCTGAATTTAAGTTTCCTGCTCAGCCGCCTGATTGCCGATTCGATGCTCTGGTCGGGTTCAATCACATTATAGTCGCCCCAGAAATCAGGATCGGAAAAGGCACTTACCTGCTCGGAGAATACATCATTGTATCTGAGTTTCTCCTTTCCTGCAAATTTAATCACTTCTTCGTTAGTACGGTCGGTTATTGCCATTTCCGACATGGTTGTATAAAAGGTGTTGAAGAGTTTCTTCTTCCAGTTCACCTTGAATTTCACTTCAGCCCTTGAATATGCGAAGTACCACTTGCCGTCCTGTTCACGATACTGAGTCCTGTAAGTTGCTATCTCTGGTGTTACTTGCATCCCGAGAGGCTTCTTCTTGATGAATATTGACGACACGGCATCCTTGTCCTCAAGGTTGAACCCGAATTCTGCTTCGGTAAGCGCATAAGAGTCGATGGCTATGTAAAGGTTACCCATGAAAAGCGGCATATCCACATGAGGCTTTTGCTTGAAGGTGATCACGTAGTGAGGCCTGTCATCGATCTCGATGACCGAAGAAAGTGAATAGTCATAGTATTTCATGGCATCGATGGTCAATATCGCCTCGGTGTTCTTTGCAATATCAAGCTGGAGCACGGTAATCGGTCCTCCCTGAAGCTTGAACAGAACGGTATCCATTCTTTCGACATCCGATCCCTTCCTGCCCTTGTAGATCCTGGCTCCGTCAAAACGGATATCGTTGGCATAGGGAGCTTTGAAAATCTCGACAACAGCTTCACCTATTGAAACATATGTCCTGTTCTTGCGGATTGTCTCCCTGTAAAAGGCAGTCATCAGGTTGGTCTCGTCGGCGAAATTTTTGCCTATCCTCCCGATTGCATTCCTTACAATGACTTCAGGATCGATCGGTTTGACGATTATCTCCTTGATGGGGATCGGGGCAGGCGTTAAAGAAATCACATTATTGTAACCATTCTCTCTTAATTCTGTAAGCGGGACTGTCTTATTCCTGTAACCGAGAAAGGTCACCTCCAGGTTCCTGGATGTCTGAGTCTCAAAGATCTTAATCTGAAATTCCCCGTCAATATTTGTAATGGTGGCAACGTTGGTTTCCTTTACAGCTACCGATGCAAATACCAATGGGTTTCCCGATTCAGAATCTATTACCTTTCCCTTGAAGGTAAGGATTGTTTCCTGCGTGTTCTTCTTCCTGTCGGGAGAAGTTCCTGCATACACTGTTGCCGCGGTAAAGGCCGGCAGCAGAAGCAGTGCGATTAATGATAAGTTCCTGATGGTTTTCATGGCATTATAATATTAAGTAATTAAAATTAAATCTTCTGATAATCGTTTTTAAGTTTCTTCTCACCCTTATGACCAACTGACAGTATCTTTACCCTATCCGGTTCATGTATTTTTTTTATCTTGAAGCGGATAATCGTACGCTTCTTCCTATAAATTAACACATGGCAGGAATAATTGTTAAACCGGCAAATGCAGTAAGGTCAGCATATTCATATATTGTGAGCTCCCTTACCGGACTTCCGGTTACTTACGGCATGCCTGCCACAGTATCCATTGAGCTTACCAGCCACTGCAACCTGTCCTGCCCCGAATGTGCCTCCGGTTCGGGCATGATGCTCAGGGAAAGGGGATTTATGGACCCGGCACTTTATAAAAAGGTGATCCGCGAACTCAACCCCTTCATCTGGTATGCAAGCCTATACTTCCAGGGCGAACCATTTCTTCACCCCGATATTTTTTCTTTCCTGCAGCTTAAAGAAAAAACAAAGGTCATTATCAGCACAAACGGACACTATCTTGGAGGGGAAAACGCCCGGAAAACGGTGCTTTCGGGCATTCACAAGCTGATAGTGTCGCTCGACGGGATGGACCAGCAATCGTACTCCAGGTACAGGGTAAACGGAAACCTTGAAACGGTTATGGCCGGGATAAGGAACGTAAGCCTCGAACGGCAAAGGCTCAATTCCCGCATGAAACTTGAACTGCAATTCCTTGTCAACCGGTTCAACGAACACCAGATAGCTCAGGCTGAATCGTTTGCCAGAGAGGTAAAGGCATCGCTCAGGCTTAAATCGATGCAGGTGATCCATGGTCATGATGCAGGCGAATGGATGCCCTCCAATGGTAAGTATGCCCGGTATGAGACTTCCGGGGGCAGTTTCGCCATAAAGAACCCCATGCCATCGCGATGCCTCAGGCTATGGCTGAATCCGGTGATCACCTGGGAGGGAAAGGTCCTGCCCTGCTGCTTTGACAAGGATGCAGAATATGAAATGGGCGACCTCAGGTCGGAAACTTTCAGGGAGATCTGGCACGGAAAAAGGTTCAGGGAATTCAGGCTTAAGGTGCTTTCGGACCGAAAATCAATTCCAATCTGCAGAAACTGTACCTCGGGAATGAGAAATGTGAAATTCTGAAGGCAGTCACACTACTCCAGGAGATGTTATAACAATGTTATAACGTGTTACAAATCCTTTAACATCCAGATATTGCAGCCGAAATGACCCGAATTTCCCAGAGCATGGTCTATATGAGTAAATCCCGACTTCACATACATCGACACTGCCTTTGAAAGCTCCGGCAGCGATTCAAGGTAGAGCTGACGATAGCCCATCTTCCTGGCCGAATCAAAGCATAGCTCCATAAGTGCCCTTCCTATCCCCTTTCCCCTGTATTCCGGAAGAAGATAGAACTTGACAAGCTCCGCACAGCCTTCTGGAAGGCCGCCGGTCGGGTAGATACCGCACCCTCCGGCCATGTTACCATCAACCTCGGCAATCCAGTATACCGACCCTTCGATACTGAAAAGCTCATACAATTCGTCAGTGGTCGGATCGAAATAAACGGTTCCCGGCCGGTCAATGCCAAATTCCCTGAAGACAACCCTTATGAGGTTTGCAATCTCTTTATTATCTTTCCCCTCAATATTCCTGTATGAAACTCCGTTAATATCCATATATTGAAGCTCTCCCTGTTTTGATGATCATAAAAATACACATTAATGCTACTTCTCAATATTTTTTGCAAGAGTAATACCACGGGTGCCTCATCTGCTGCATTTATAAGTTCATCCCGGGCCTTCCTTATTTTTCTGCTGATGATTCTGCCACAGGTATTCCACAGCGCTGATCTGTTGGCTCGTGACTATTACGTCACGGGTGTGGTGACTGATCAGTACGGAGCTTCTATTCCGAATGCAAGGGTTTCAATGATCGCCGGAACTACCGAATATTCGGCGAGGACACTAACCGATGGAACATATTCACTCAGAATATCAAACATATACGAAGACGTATCGCACCTGATCGAAGTCGGGACACCTTATCCAAATCCTTTCAGCTATTCGGTGAACATACCTTTTATTATTAATAGTGACGGGGATGTAAGGCTGTCGATCTACAATTATTCCGGGAAAAAGGTGATGGAGGAGTATTTTGATTCCATTGATGCCGGAAGCTACCATATAGTATGGGACGGATGCAACCAGAACGGAGCGCCTCAGCCGAACGGCTTCTATTTCTACAGTATCACCTTCAGGGGAAAAACCCTGTCGGGAAAGCTGATAAAGGCCAGGGGATTCTCAGGCTATTCTGCAGGTACGGCGCTTGAGCCTGATATGATGCCTCCGGTTATTCCGCCCTCCTCCGGCGAGTTCAGGTTCCAGGTGGCCACAACGGTTCATAGTGATAATTACTATCCTGTGAGACTTACAGATATCACAATCGCCCGCGACACGATAATCGATTTTGAGCTTACACTCCGTCAGGAACTGCCTTTCAGAACATCAGGAAACCACATTGCTATGCATACCGGAACCGGCTACAGATCGCTTCTTCTGAAGGGGATCAACCTGGGGTCATCACCTCCCGGATATTTCCCGGGAGAGATCGGCTATGCCCTTGCGCCCGAGGTGTATGAGAACTGGATAAGTGAAATGGCTGAAGCAGGATTCAACAGCCTCAGGGTTTATACACTCCATCCTCCGGTATTCTATGAGAAACTTGCAAACTACAACCAGAGGCACCCCGACAATCCTCTTCTTCTCTTCCAGGGAATCTGGCTCGACGAGGTTGAAGATGCACACAATCCTCAGGCGTACGACCTGCTCAACAGGGTCGATGTCTTCACAAACGATATAAAGGAGGTGATTGACTGCATAAACGGTAACGGCGACATTGGTTACAGGTACGGAAAGTCATACGGCAGATACCTCTCCGATGTGTCAAGATGGACTGCCGGCTATATTTTAGGCAGGGAAATTAGCCCGCAGGAAGTCGATACAACAGATAACAGAAATCCTTCAGTCACTTCGTTCAGCGGCAGGTATCTCAGCATCAGCGGAGCTAAGGCCAGCGAGGTATTCTGCACAAGAATGCTTGAGCAGACCATCCAGTATGAATCAAATAACTATACAGTCAGAAGGCCGGTAAGCTTCTCGAGCTGGCCCACTCTCGATCCCCTGTCGCATCCCACGGAGATCTATACCGACGAGGACAAGGCTCATTATGATATGACAAAAATAAACCTCAGTGATCCTGAACCGGGTATTTTTGCATCATATCATGCCTATCCCTATTATCCGAATTTCATAAGCGAGCAACCTTCATACCTGACCTACAGCGACCAGTACGGGCCAAACAGCTATCTTGGTTATCTCAACGATCTGAAGGAACATTATTCCGATATGCCTCTGGTTATTGCCGAATTCGGAGTGCCCTCGAGCTGGGGAAGCGCTCACCAGTCGTTCAGCAACATGCACCATGGAGGCTATTCCGAAAAACAGCAGGGTGAGAAGAACATGAGGCTGATGCACAATATTATCACCTCGGGTTGCGCGGGAGGTTTCATGTTTGCATGGATGGACGAATGGTTTAAGCCTACATGGATTGTCAGCTATCTCGAAGCATATGGCACGCTCTCAGGAGGAAATACCATCCCTACAAGACAGCTCTGGCATAACCTCACCTCTCCGGAACAGAATTTCGGACTAATTTCGTTCGATCAGAAAACCGTAGAGCCTTTTTTATCATACGTGACCGACAAACCGTCGGGACCGGTCAGCAGCATCAAAGCTACTCACGATAACAGCTTTTTCTTCCTCGATATAGAGACTGGCAGACAACTGGCGGCCGGGGATACTGTAATGGTGGCTTTCGACACTTATCTTTCAAGCCTGGGTGAATCGAGGTTGCCCAACGGAAGAGCCCTTGAGAACAGGTCGGAATTCCTTATGACAATGGTTATGTCGCAGGATACTGCACTCTGGCATGTTACCGAAGCCTACAACATGGACGGACTTACCCCGCGGTTTGACCTTTCAAACCATTCGGTCCAGAGGTTCCGCAGCACAATCACCGACGGTGCTCCCTGGATACTGATGCACTGGTATAATGACGGGTACAAACTCAATGGACAGGATATAGGCAGGTTCCCCATGGAAAACTCTTCAGGATTTACTTTCGGGGAGATGACAGCAGTTGCATGGAGCGGCAATAAAATAAGGATCCGTGTTCCGTGGACCTTGCTGTACTTCTTTGATCCCACACAGATGAAAGTGATCGATGGGGCCGTATCCTATGACGGAGGATATAACTATGTGATCTCAACGTCGGCATCCGACGGTATTGCTGTGTCGGTCTACCTCGACAGGGATGTCACCTCAACAGTCAGCAGGTACAACTGGGAAAAATGGCTGACGGTACCACCAACAGTATCGAGGGAAAAGAAATCCCTGGAAATAATAAGGAACGGATTATCAGGATTACCCGGATTTACTGACTGAAATCATTGCTGTCGTCAATAACCCTTGTGCGGGCTTTTTTCTTCTTATCGAAGCCGGAACGCTCGGCACTCCCCCAACCTTTTTTGCCCCTCAGGGCTTCAAGATTACCCCTGACGGCAAAATAGGTGTGGACGGGATAGAAGAACGGCTCCAGAAAAGCTACTCCGACAAGCTTAAGAACGTCTCTTTTCCTCTTGTACTTATGGAAGGTGATTTCCTCGAACAGGATGGCCCATGTGGAAATGCTAACCGCAAACGAGTAGACAAAAAGGAAAAGAAGCAGATAGAACGGCCAGTTCAGGGAATCGCGTATTATAAGAAAAATGGTGTAGATAAATCCGCCGAAAGCAATAAGCGGCGCCATCCATTCAAAGAAGAACCAGTAGGGATAACCCAGAAGACCCAGCCTTCCATACTGGCTGTTAAGAAACATCTTCCGGTGTGTGCGGAGCGATTCAATAAGCCCGCGGGTCCACCTTGTCCTTTGTTTCCTCATCGATTTCAGGTCCGAAGGCACCTCTGTCCAGCAAAGCGGATCAGGAATATAGGTTACTTCATATTTGGTTTCACTCTCGGCCATATAGCGGCGCATCCTGAGAACCAGTTCCATGTCTTCTCCAACGGTCTTGACACTGTATCCGCCTGCTTTAATTACCGTTTCCCGGTCGAACAGACCCATCGCTCCGGAAATAAGCATAAGTCCGTCGAGCTGGCTCCATGCCATGCGTCCCAGAAGGAAGGCCCTGGTGTATTCAAGTACCTGCAACCGGGGAAGGAATTTTGAAGGAACCCTGATCTCCCTGATATGACCGCGTTCAACGTCGCATGAATTAACGATCCTGATCACACCACCGGTTCCGATCACTTTTTTGTCTTTCTGCTCAAGGAACGGCTTAACCAGCTTCAGTATCGAGTCAGCTTCGATAATTGAATCGGCATCAATCGATACGAACAGGTCGCTGTGGCAGATGTTTATTCCGGCATTAAGTGAATCAGCCTTGCCTCCATTGTTCTTATCAATGATGGTGAGCCTGTTGTACGAAGGATTCTTCGACCGGTACACTCCCCTGATTCTTTCACACGGGATCCTGTAGTCGAAGTAATAGTTCACCTTTACAAGATCGTAGGCATCCTTCATCAGCTCAAACGTATTGTCGGTCGAACCGTCATTTACTATAACAACCTCGAAGTTGTTGTAGTAAAGTGAAAGCAGGGTGCGAACATTATCAATGATGGTCTTGCTTTCATTAAAAGCCGGAGCAATAATTGAGATCTTAGGGCTGAGAGGCGACAGCACAAGCGAGTTGTAATTGATGAAGCTGTTCTTCCGGAGATATTTACGCAGCGCAATTGCCGAAAATATACCCAGCATCAGGTAGCTTGCGAAGAGCACCAGCGTCAGGTAGAAGATAACATGTGCAAAAAAGATTCCCATGGCTTCTAGAATATTCTTCGGTCAAGCACGTGCCTGACAATTATATTGTAATTCTTATATTCCGACTTCATAAGCTTTACAAGGGTCTTCACGCCTTCCTCCCCGTTGTTTTCGATAGCTTTGGTGGCTTCGATCTGGAGCTGGACATCATCCTCCTTGTCGAGTACAAGCTTAAGGAACCCCAGAAGTGAAGGATCGGGCATCTTGGCCATTGTTTTGATGATCTCAAGACAAGTATGGTTATCCTGTGACTTGTACATCCTCTTCATTACTTCCAGGGTGGACCTGAATTCCAGATCACCGGCAATCTCCACTGCCAGTTTTCGGACTTCCTGTGAAGGATGCTCAAGTGCCTCCCTGACATCATCCTCTGCCTGCTTCTGTTTGAACTCCCTGATCATTCTGAGAGCAAACATGACAACGGTCGGATTTGATGCCTTGAGGAACTTGCTGAATTCAGGCACCGGCAGGTCATGGTGTATTATCAGCTCATGAAGAGTGATCTGCTCCCACAGCGAAAAAGGTCTTTCAAGCTGAAAAAGGAAGCTGAAGGGATCCTCGTTCGTAAGCCTTACAAGCGCTATCTGGGCCTCCATCCTGAGAATTTCATTGCTGGAATTGAGAGCCTTGTAGATTTCGTCATTGGCATCCTTTATGTTCATAAAGGCAAGCTCGCGGAAACCCTTTATCTTCTTATGCCAGCGGTAGTCGTGGGCACGCCTGATCGAGTCCCTGTCGAGGCCCAGGTAAAGATAGAGGCCGCTAAGCTTCTCCTCGGCATCCCCCTTGAGATTAACACTCACGTCGATCATCTGATCAATAAGGGCCTGCCTTCTGTAGTTGTCAGAAGCAATGCTCCGGAACTTATCTGCACTGCTTCCGGTGAACAGGTAGTCAATGATCATCCCCTGATAGGTTTCGGCAAGATATTGCCTGAGATCCTCCTCCTTTTCCATCCTTCTCCTGTTAAGCAGGATGACCATCAGCAGGATTATCATCGTTACGAATGAAATGAAAATAGTAATTATAAGCGCATTGACCAGGGCGAATGACTTGCCAAAGTAGTTGATACGTTCCAGCCAGGGGCTTTCGGAATTCAGAAGGAAGAACTTCGGCGGCTTTTCGATTATGGGTTCAACAGCCGGGGCTGGCATCTCAATTACAGGCGGAACAGCCACAAAGGCTTTCTGTACGGTATCGGCAGTAATCGCGGCGGTTGTGATTGTGTCGGCCAACGGCGCTGACGATTCCTGAAATGGCTCATTTTCAGCCGGTTCACCTGCCGGCTCAATGTAACTCTTCACCTTGTCGAGGTTAAGCTTCGAAACCCTGACCTTGAAGTACCCTTCTTCCTCGATTATTGCAACATCGCTTCCCAGAACTTCCGATACCTCATTGTACATCTTTTCAGCATTCGACTTAACCCTGAAGGCGCCTATCTGAATAGGATAAAAATCCTTTGAAAGATCAATGACATCATTGAGCCTGGCTTCATTGACCCCTGTTGTGATAAGGGATGCGCCATCAGGTATGTAAACGGGTTCAGGATGGATCCTGTTCAATGAATAGTCGGCTGTATGGCCTGCCTTCAGAACAGTAAAAACAAGAAGTGATAATATCGCAATGACCCGGTGTTTCATCACTTCATTTTAATTGCATAAATCAGATTAACATTCCCTTCGAACCTGTTTCTCCAGGCCGGACCTCCCTCTCCATCGTATTGCTCGCGCGAATAACCGGTTCCCAACTTCACCGTAAACCGGCCGTTAACCGTAAAGTTGTAGGCAAGTCTCACACTGTGAGCATTCAGGCGGTTTATATCTTCCCTTATGTTGTATGGTTCATCAGGTGCCGTACCAGTTCCGAGAGTAAGCTGAAGGTAATTGAAATCGTTGAAATAACGTCGTGCATTCAGGTAAAATGAAGCCCTCGGGCCGTCATCCTTGAAGTACACATAACATTTGCCTGAAAACCAGTACTTCCCGAGATATTTCTCGACTGATGCAAGCCCTATGAATATGTTCCTGTCGAAATAATAGTAATTAAGCCCTGCCGAAACCGCCCAGCCCCTGGGAAGGATTTCCCAGAACTCGAAAGCTCCCCTGTGTGTCGGAAAATAATTACCAGGGCTGTAGGCATAACCAACATAGGCATAGTTCTTATCGGAGATGCGCGGATAGGCTTCAGCCTCAAACTGGACCTCGGTGGCATAAATATCGGTCTCCTGATCGGTGATTAGGTTCCCTGTATTGATCCCTGCGGCAGCCGGGCCCCAGCCGAAACGGTGACCTGCCCCTACACTGAAGACCTGCCAGAATCTGGTATATGGTTCAGTAAAGTGATCTAATGAATAACCCGTGCGGAAATCGGTCACAACTGCTGTATTCTCCTTTGACCAGAGCGATATGTCGCGTTTGGCCGACAGTGCATCAGCGTTATCCGGTTCAGTAAGTAAAAGCGTGTCGATTACTGCTTCAGCTTCTTCAAAATTCTTCTGCCATGCAAGTATCCGGCCAAGAAGTATCCTTACGTCACCGTATGACGGATAGGCATTGAGAAGTTTCCTCGCATCAGCCGCTGCAGCTTCAAGGTTGCCTTCAAACGCCATGGTTCGTATCCTCAGATATTCGGCTTCCGGATTGACGATTTCCTGATTGCCGGCCTCCTGCGACTGAACCGGTGTCAGGCCTGAAAGTATGATGATTAAACCCCCAACAAAAAGAAATATGAAAAGCCTTTTCATAATTTATTTGTTGAGTAATGTTTTAATTCTGGAAACCAGGTCAGCAGGATTAAAGGGCTTCACAATATAATCGCTGATGCCCAGCTCTCCTGCCTGTCGCTGCATCTGGCTGTCACTGAATGCAGTAAGAATTATAACCGGAGTATCCCTGCCTTGTTCCGACCTTACGAACTTTATAAGTTCCAGACCGCTCCTGTAGGGTAGATGTATGTCAATTACCAGCAGATCATATTCATTCCTCTGCAGCATTTCAATCCCCTCATTTCCGTCTTCAGCTACATCAGCATCAAATCCTTCCCTCTCAAGAATAACTGAGAGAGTCTTCATTGCCATAGGATTATCTTCGCAAATCAATATTTTCATTATCAGAAAACAGGATTAAGAATAACTAACAATACAGTGCTCCGTTCGATTATATGCTGATAGTACGGTCAAATTTGGGGAATTTTATCAGCCCCGCAAAAGAATTGGGAGAATATTTGACCTCCTGCATATTTTCGACGATCAAAGTAATAATTCAGTATGACCAAAATACAGCCCGTGATGCACCTCCTCCCATTCTGGTTGTTCCGTAAATCAGGCTCGATCAGCTTATAAAACTCATTTATCACCCCATTATTGTCAATTAAACCCGTCATTATCGTAAGTTTTTCAGTCAGTTCCCCTAATCCCGGAAAACTGATTGGGCCGCCCGGACCATAGCTGATTATTCCCCTCTGAACCATTCCTCCCGATGTGACTCTACACTGACTACAATGAGAACCAGTAGTTCAATTTAACAATGAAAATGTTGTTTGGATAGATATCGCCAAGATATCCGTATGAATCTTCAAGCGATGAATCTGAAAACATGTTGCTTCCCGTTTTGTCGCTCGACCATACCAGATAGATGAAGGATCCGAGACGGTATTCCCATTTTGCTACAAGGTTTGACCTGAACTGGTGAAAGTTAAAATCGGGATTGCCAACCTCAACAAGCACAGGAATTCCATCATCATTGTCGCCAAGTAAGTAAGTATCGCCGTCAATCAAGGGATACTGATATACAGCAAACCTGTCGTTATAGTTTTTTGCTTCAGGACTGGTGACCCTTTTAAGCTCCGAATATTTTCCACGGGAGATGAAGGGACTTCCGTAATACTGAACCGAAAACTCGGGAGTCAGGTTAATATCGGCTCTGAATGTCAGCCCGAGTGTCCGCTGGTCAATCGTCCCGAGAATGTATCTCCTGTATAATGTTGACGGGTCTGTCCTGGTGGCAACATATTGCAGTTCGTCACGGTTTTCCTCATAATCGGCGGTTATGCCAAGTTTCAGTATCCTGAATGGCCGCAAGCGAGATACCGGGCTGAATTCCCCAGGACGAAGCGGAATTACTTGCAGCCTTATCGTAACCTCCTCCAAGGGTTGCAATGAATTTCTTTGAACCGTCCGTACTCAGCATTCCCCTGAATTCATAACTCGCAGGCATTAGCATGTCATACCCCCCCCTCAGAATCTTATTGTCAATATCCTGAGAGTGATAAGCTGCCCCAACCATGAATGTCCACTGGTTCCTGAACGAGGACCGGAATGATACCCCTCCGTCTGAACCAAGGTATGCACCGCCAAATGTCCAGGAGTTGCGCTGTTCAAAACCTACACTGAACGATCTGAAGATCGATACCGGTTTTATGGTCTGATAGAGCACCTCGTTCTGATTCTCGATCTCGTCGGCCGTCCTCATATATCCGAGGTCGTTGAGCTCGAGCCCGGGGGTAAGCCACGAAATGGCCGTTGAATATTTCCAGTTACCTCCAGCTCCTTTTCCAACCTGAACCTTGCCTCCCGATCCGCTGAGGCTGGTGCGGTTAAGGTCGTAATCGAGATAATCGGCCCCGGGCCTCTGGTAGTATCTGGCCGACGACTCCTGAAGGAGGGTCAGTGCCTCTTTACTGCCCTTTATATAGCTCCCGACGAGCTTTGCATTCACAAAAAATTTCTTGTCGTTCCAGTGATGAAGAATATCAAGTCCGCCGGTGAAAGCATTGTCTGCAAGAAACTCGAGCTCCGGATCCTCTATAAAACGGTTTGTTGATGTGAACATCCCTCCGATCACTGTATTCCCGGCATTGTAGCCTTTCTGAATACGGCCTATAAGGTAGTTGGTGAGCGGTTCAACCTTAACCTTTGATTCGTTGCCAGCAGCATCGGTGATCCTGGCAAACTCATTTGCCGTCACACTCTGTATCAGCCCTACTGAAAGCCCTTTGGATGTCGTTCCGCTGAATTTGGCTGCACTAAGAATCTTGGTCACGTCTGGTGACTTCACATACTGGTCGCCAATAGCCTGGACTGTCCTGAAAGGTGAATGTCCTATGCGCCTGGAATAGAACAGGTTCTGCTGATCGAACTTGTAATCGAAAATTGTAAGGCCTTCGAGGAAAAAGGGCCTTTTTTCTTCATAAAATGTCTCGAAAGCTGTAAGGTTCATTACTGAAGGGTCGGACTCAACCTGCCCGAAATCGGGGTTTACCGTAAGGTCGACGGTGAAGTTGCTCGATACTCCGATCTTGGCATCGAGACCTGCATTGGCCCCCCATATCCTGCCGTTTTTTGTGTAAGGATTGCCCGGAATCTCCTCAACAGTGTTGAGTTTCCCAAGTGTAAAAGGTGATATTTCAAGACGTCGTGATTTCTTCAATCCCGTCAGACCGATGAACTCCCCGTAATTGTAAAGCATCCCCGGACCGGTCCTTGTCTGTTTTTCCCAGTTGCTCTCCTCCTGAAGCCTGTCGATCCATCTCCAGGTATGCATCCCCCACACCTGCTCCTCCTTGTTGCTGTAGCGAAGCTGGCTGAGCGGAACTTCTATTTCGGCTATCCAGGCAGAATCTTCCATCCCGACCTTGCACCTCCACACTGCATTCCAGTTGAAATCCCAGTTCTCAGGATTAAAAAGAACGAGGTCCACCTTCTGTCCCCATGCTGTCACCGTGAACTCAAAACCTGTCCGGTAATCGCGGTAGCTGTCAAAGTTCACACCAACCATGTCACCCACAATATTGTCGCGTGAGTCAGCATACCTGTTCACCTTGTCGGGCTCCGGATCATAGGCCCTGAAGGCTATATAAAGAAACTTATCATCGTACTGGATGTTGTGCTCGGTAGGGTAGGTCGGCTTAGCCCCTTCATGGGGAACAAACTGGGTATAGTCGCCTGCCCAGTTTCCCTGCTTCCAGCATTCATCATCGAGCTTCCCGTCAATAACCGGCCTGTCTGTAACCAGTCTGGTGGTGACGTAAACCGGCTGCTTGGTTTTCTGTCCCTGAGCCGGAATGGTATCCTGAGTCGGCTGAGTCATCCCATGGGATATATTCTGAAAACCGGACAGGAAAAAACAAAAGATGATTATAAAGGCCGGCAGGCCTCTCCTTTCGAAATAATTAACGTTCATTTTATTCTTTTAAGAAGTGTCAAAAATAACGAAATACCGACATTAAAAAAATGAACATCTGTAATGATGATTAAATTAATAATTCCTTTTGTTTATGCACTCTTCCCAACCTTCACGCCCCACACCCACCTGGGCTTATTCACCCCCAAACCTCCCAGGCGACGCTATACCCCCAAACCCCCCAGGGAGGGCTTTAAGAATCAGTCATTGAGTAGTTTGTAAAAATATGGGAGACATGACAAATATTCAATGGTTGTGGATTTCAAGTCCCCCTTGGGGGATTTAGGGGTAAAACAAGCAGGAATGGAAACATAACAATCAACTTTCACATATAATCCTTAAACAAATCCGGGGTTGTAAATTATTTGGTAAATTTCGGAACCTTCCGGCGAAATAACCCGGCGAAAAGAATAAATAAATATTAATTATACACTCTATGAAGAAGCTCGTTTATCTAATCACAATTTTTTTTCTTTCACTGTCAGCAAACGCCCAGGACCCGGTCAGGCCCCCCCAGGCAGGCCAGAGGGTACAGCCGGAACCCGACCGGATCATTAACATTGAAACAGAAAACACAAGCCTCGTTCTCAAGGTGAGCAGCCGCGACAGCAGGTTGTACCAGTCATATTTCGGGCCCCGGCTCGGTAGCGCCGAAAGCTTCAGCCAGCAAAGGAATGAGTCTCATCTTGCCTATGCCACATTCGGTACCGACAATCTCTTTGAACCGGCTGTAAGAGCCCTTCATAACGACGGGAACCCGTCGCTCGAACTGACCTACCTCAGCCATGAGACGGAAACCATCGGTAAGGATGCAACTCTTACGAAAATAATGATGAAGGACCCGCTAGTACCCCTTCGAGGTAACTCTTTTCTACAAGGCTTTCGCTGCCTCGGATGTGTTTGAGCAATGGACCGAGATTAAGCATAATGAAAAGAAACCTGTCACAATCTACAACTATGCTTCCTCCATGCTCCATTTCGATGCCGAAAGGTACTGGCTCACTCAGTTTCACGGCGACTGGGCCGAAGAAATGAAAGCCAGGGAGAGTGAACTGACAGCAGGCATAAAGATCCTCGACAGCAAACTCGGAACCCGTGCCCACATGTACCAGACTCCCGTCTTCCTGCTTTCGCTTAATGAGAAGGCAGACGAAAACACCGGACAGGTGCTTGCCGGAACCCTTGGATGGTCGGGTAATTTCAGGTTCCTTTTCGAGATTGATGAAAAAAACTCCCTCAGGGTGATATCAGGCATCAACCCCTTTGCTTCGGAATACTCACTCCTGCCGGGCCAGGTTTTCAGGACCCCATCAATGATATACACCTTCACCGGTAAGGGCACAGGCCAGGCAAGCCGTAACCTTCACCGCTGGGCGATCAATCACGGGGTTCTCGACGGAACCGGAACACGCTACACTCTTCTGAATAACTGGGAAGCTACCGGGTTCAATTTTGACGAGAAAAAGCTCACTTCAGTACTCGACGATACAAAAAAAATGGGACTCGACGTCTTCCTGCTCGACGACGGATGGTTTGCAAATAAATACCCAAGAAACAACGACAGGGCAGGACTTGGCGACTGGCAGGAAAACAAGGCAAAGCTTCCAAACGGACTGGGCTATCTTGTAAAGGAGGCTGATGCCAGAGGAGTGAAATTCGGAATATGGATAGAACCGGAAATGGTTAATCCGAAAAGCGAACTTTATGAGACACATCCCGACTGGATTCTCAAATTGCCGAACCGCCCCGAGCATTATTTCAGGAACCAGCTGGTGCTCGACCTTACAAACCCCAAAGTGCAGGAATTTGTATACAACGTTGTCGACGGTATGCTGACCGCAAATCCCGGGATAGCATTCATCAAGTGGGATTGCAACAGGATGATGACAAATACGTATTCGACCTATCTGAAGGATAAGCAATCACATATTTACATCGATTATGTAAACAGTCTTTACGGAGTGCTTGACCGGCTGCGCACGAAATATCCCACCCTTCCCATAATGCTGTGCTCAGGCGGAGGCGGAAGGGTCGACTACGGCGCATTGAAATATTTCACCGAATTCTGGGCAAGCGACAATACCGATCCTGTCGAAAGGATTTACATGCAGTGGGGCTATTCCTACTTCTTCCCTGCAATTTCAGTTTGCAACCATGTTACCTCATGGGGAAAGCAATCGCTCAAATTCAGGACCGATGTTGCCATGATGGGAAAGATGGGTTATGACATCGAAGTGAGCGAGATGACTGAGAACGAACTCAAATTCAGCCAGGATGCAATCGCAAACTATAATAGAATAAAGGATGTGATCTATAAGGGCGATCTGTACCGCCTCATATCACCCTACAAGGAAAACAGGGCCGCCCTCATGTATGTGAATCAGGAAAAAACGAAAGCTGTCCTTTTCAGCTACACCCTAAATACACGGTACGGAGAGACAATAAACCGGGTCAGGCTCCAGGGGCTTGATCGGTCAAGAACATACACCGTAAAAGAGATCAATGTATCCAATGAAGGAAGAAGCTTTATGGGTATGCGCGGCATGACTGAAAACGGCAGAAGCTACACCGGCGACTATCTGATGAATGTCGGACTCAATGCAGGATCAGGTACCCCACTTACAAGCGTAGTGTACGAGATAACGGAGTGACGATCTCATTTGCCGTCCCAGCCGGCAATACGCGCCCACAGCCACCAGGCAGCATAAGCCTTAAGGTTGGCGTTAAGAGGCTCTGTATGAGCGGCTGAACAATCGAACCAGTCAACTCCGCCGGTATGTGCATTCTGCCATTCCCGGGCCCAGTTACCATCGCGGCTACCATTGCCGTCAGTGTCGTAGTTGCAGCCGTCATCGGGATTCTTGTTGCCAAAATAAACACCGTCGGGATTATATGATTCTATATCTTCAAAATCATACAGGATCTTCCCGTTCTCGCGGCAATAAGCCCTTATCTGCTCATTCCTGACATGAAGATTGCCGGTCAGACCGGTCCCGTCAAGATGTCCGGTCATATAAACGAACGCTACACCGGGGAAATCCCGTTCCAGTTCGCTCATCAGGCTGAGGTAGGTTTCAATATTGCCTTCGGTGGCGTCTGAAACCTGACCGCACCACGACCAGATTATCACATTCACATCAGGATTTGCGGCAAGATAAGTTCTTGTACTGGCTGCCCAGGAGGTCCTGTCGGGATTTCCCAGGTCGCCGCTCATCGCATAGTCGTGAAGATCAAGCGATCCGTCAGTCCCGCCGTTGCTCCATGAGAATGAGGGTCCCTTGAAAGAGACAAGTCCCGACATCCCGCCAGTGAGCTGACTTCCATGCGAAGTATGCCCGTAGGCAATATGAAGATCTTCTTTTGCTGCATCAATCCACTCCGAAGGGATCTGAGCCAGCTTGGTACTGGTATGGTCGATAATGAAACCATCGCCTGAACCTGTTCCCGGAAGGTCATCCTTGCTGCATGAAGCCATAAGGATAACAAAAGCGAATATGAAGGATACTTTTAAATATCTCATAAATAGTGATTTGGTTAATAATGTAATTCCTGCTCTGACTTTCAATATAAGCCACATCAGAAATTAAACGTTTGAAAGGCCGGATTGTTGCATTGTATGTATAACTGACGCTTACGATATTTTTCGCATAAATCGTTACGATATTTTTCGCAAGCCCCGATGCGGAATTAAGATGGATCAATAACGGTCGCAGTCTGGAAGTCTGGAAGTCTGCGGGTTTTCAGCCCTCCGGCATCAAAATACTCCAAAAAGATATAACCCGGCAATGACTAATATCGTCAGCGACGAAACTGTTACCGGGAACCACACCGGTGCTATCCATGGCACGGGAATGAGAAACAGCACATCAATGGTAAGCAACGACGGAGGCCATTTTATCAGGAGATAAAGGGAGACATAATAGAAGAGGTCCCAGAATGCAAAGGTCCAGAGAAAGAATACACCCCGTTCGACCCAGGTAGTCCCGGCAAACCAGGCTATCACGATAAGCATGACTATCGTCGCTGCTTCGCGCGTCATTTCGATCCTGATCCATTTTGATTCCAGTTTTTCAACCGGCTCCCTGGTGGATTCAGCGTCGAGCATGCCCAGTGACTTCCGGAGATAAACAACGACAACCCCCTCAAGGTGGGCCATTGCAATCCCAAAAACAGCCAGTAACAATAACTTTAGGTACATGATGGTGTCAGTTTTTTGTAACCAATAATATACGCCAAAAAACCCGAAGGCTAAAATAAAAAAGTAATAAATAGTATCGGGAATCAATTTGTTTCCTTTAATTTGACCTGACCCCCTTTCCCGTTTCCCCCAAGGGGGAAAGGCTTCTTGATCAATCTCACCTTCTTTTGAATATACCATTGTTTCCGTTTATCCCAAGGAAGAAAAGCTTGCCCGCTCCTTCCCCCCTGGGGGAAGGCTGGGGAAGGGGGTAAGAAATATCAAAAACTGAAAGTATTGTGCATCATTGCAGATAGTCACTAAAAGTAATAAATTGCACCCGGCGAAGATCATCAAAATGCAAAGTTCAGACCATCACCGGCACGAAATAAACGGAAAGAACCTGGGGCTTGCCATCTTTCTCAATGTGTTCATGACAGTAGCTGAGGCTGCCGGGGGAATAGTTTCAGGCAGCATAGCCCTTATGAGTGATGCCGCCCATAATTTCAGCGATGTGATATCGCTTATAATCAGCTGGGTCGCCAACAGGTTGTCAAGAAGAGAAGCAACTCTGACCAGAACCTTCGGTTTTCGCCGTTCGGAAATACTCGCAGCATTCATCAACTCGGCAACCCTTATAATAGTATCGGTAATCATAATCATCGAGGCCATTAAGCGGATATCAAGTCCTGAAGAAGTATCTGCCGGTATAATGATATGGATGGCTGTGGCCAGCATCATCGTCAACGGGCTCAGTGCCCTCTTTCTCCGCAAGGACTCCCGCAAAAACATGAATATGAGATCGGCCTACCTTCATCTTTTCGGCGATATGCTCACCTCGTTGGCAGTGCTGGCCGGAGGTTTGGTAATCAGATATATGGGCTGGAATTGGGCCGACAGTATCATATCGGTGGCAATTGCCTTGTATCTTCTATGGCTGAGCAGGGCAATTTTCGTTTCCTCGCTGAGGATAATAATGCAGTTCACCCCCGAGGATATCAACATAAAGGAGATAGCCTCCGAAATCGAAAAAATTCGCGGAGTAAGAAATATCCACCATGTACATGTATGGCAGATAAATGAACATGACCTGATGTTTGAGGCACATCTCGACCTTGCAGAAGATATAAGGGTAAGTGATTTTGAGGAGATCCTCGGCAGGATAAAGACGCTGCTTGCAGGGACAAACATCCGGCATGTCACCATCCAGCCGGAGTTCTCGGTCGACGACAGGAAACAGATAATTTACTAGACAAGGACATCATCCATTCAGGCGAACACAAGCGGTAAATCTTTGTTTATGTTTTATAACCGCTTTTTTTTATTTCTGAATTACTATTTTTCGGCGGAATAATCAGTAGTGCTGCTTATTCGATGATTTTAATCCCGCATACGTCATAAGACACAAACAGCAATCCGGATGTCTTGCGAGTGTGGTAAATGCAAGTATAATAACAAAATAAAATAACAATGAAGACCAGATTAAAACTGTTAATGCTTATTGTCGCAGGAGCCACAATGGTATCGTGCTACCCCACAAAAATTGAAGCTTTTAAAAGCGACAAAAAAGTCAGGAACGTTATATTCCTTATCGGCGACGGTATGGGGCTGCCTCATGTCCAGGCCGCAATGACAGCGGCAGGAGTTCCCCTGAACATCCAGCGGACTGAAGTCACAGGCCTTCAGACCTCTCATTCGGCCGATAATTACATTACTGATTCAGCTGCTTCAGGAACGGCACTTTCATCCGGGATCAAAACAAATAACGGCATGATCGGAGTGGATCCACAGGGAAACAAGGTTAAAACCATACTGGAGATTGCCGAAGAGAACGGCCTGGCCACAGGACTTGTTTCGACATCCGCCATCACCCATGCAACCCCGGCTTCATTTATTGCACACCAGCAGTCGAGAGGCAGCTATGAAGACATTGCAGGGGACTTTCTAAGGACCGATATTGATGTCTTCATCGGCGGAGGATATGATCACTTCGCAAAAAGAGCCGATGGGAAGAACCTGATCGACAACCTGAAGGCTTCAGGTTACGAAGTAATAACTTCAGCCGATATGCTAAGGGATTCAGATTCACCTTCGAAACTGGCCGCTTTGGTTTATCCCGAACAACCACCTTACAGGCTCAGCGGAAGGGGTGAAATGCTCTATGATGCCACCCGGAAAGCAATTGATATCCTCAGTAAAAACAAGAAAGGCTTCTTCCTGATGATCGAAGGATCGCAAATCGACTGGGCCGGTCATGCCAATGCAGCTGACACCCTTATCGATGAGACACTCGATTTTGACAGGGCAATAGGAGTGGCTCTCGACTTTGCAAAAGCTGACGGAAATACTCTGGTCTTAGTTACGGCCGATCATGAAACAGGCGGTGTCACAATCACGGGAGGAGACATAAAATCAAGGGTGACAAGGCTTCAGTTCTCGACAAAGGGCCACTCTGCCATAATGCTTCCAGTATATGCGTTCGGACCCGGTGCCGGTAACTTTACAGGAATATATGACAATACCGATATTCCCAAAAAGATACTCAACGCCTACAGGTTCAACAAGTGAGCAATAACAGTTTCCGGTCCGGTCTGATTATGCTGTTAAGTTATTCGCCAGTTCCGCCGGTTTTAATACATTCCCAAAAATTAATAACTTTGGCCCACCGGCGAATAACATTGAATTCAAGTGACAGACAGCCTCAAACCCTACGGGGACAAGCAAAAGGTCTTTGACCAGAGATATCTCCAGATGGCTCAGATATGGGCTCAGAATTCCTACTGCAAGCGCAGGCAGGTTGGCGCTCTCATCGTAAAGGACAAAATGATAATCTCGGATGGCTATAACGGCACTCCGGCCGGATTTGAAAATGTATGTGAGGATGAGAACAATATTACCTTACCGTATGTTCTTCATGCTGAAGCAAATGCCATAACAAAAGTTGCAAAGTCAAACAATTCCAGCGAAAATTCGACGTTATATGTAACGACATCCCCATGCATGGAATGTGCCAAGTTGATAATTCAATCGGGAATAGGACGGGTGGTTTTCTGCAATAAGTACCGGATAACTGATGGCCTCGACTTGCTGAAGCGTGCCGGGATTGAGATTGTCTATATAGATCCTGAAAACGACATTTATGAAATACAATAATACGAAGAGGAGTGTCATTCTTCCTGTGGTAGCTGCATTTGCACTCGCTGCAGGAATTTTCATCGGTATTTATCTTCCGGGAAAGGACAGCTCTCCCCAGCAGGCAGGATTCAGGGCAAGAAACGACAAGATCAACAGCATACTGAATATAATAGAATCAGACTATGTCGATACGGTAAACCGCGCCGAACTTGTCGAGGCAGCCATCCCGGCAATACTTAAGAAACTTGATCCTCATTCGGTATACATCCCTGCAAAAGATCTCCAGCGTGCCAATGAACCCCTCCAGGGTAACTTTGACGGAATTGGCATCTCATTCAACATGCTTACCGATACTATCCTTGTGATAAGCACCATACCGGGAGGACCTTCCGAAAAAGTTGGTCTGATGGCAGGCGACAAGATCATTTATGTAAATGATTCGCTTGTGGCCGGAAGAAATATGAGCGATGAGACTATCATGGGCATGCTCAAGGGTCCAAGGGGCACAGTCGTAAGAATAAAACTGTTGCGCAACGGGATCAGTGAGCTTATCCCCTTCGACATAACCCGCGATAAGATTCCGATTGCCAGCATTGACGTGAGTTACATGATAAATGATAAGACGGGATATATAAAGATCAACAATTTCGCGATGACCACTTATGATGATTTCCTTAAAAGCATCAGGGAACTTAAGTCGAGTGGGATGCAAAGCCTTATCCTTGACCTCAGGGAGAATTCGGGCGGAGTTATGGAGGCGGCCATCAAGATAGCGGATGAATTCCTGAAGGAGGGACAGATGATTGTCTACACCCTTGGAAGGTCACAACCAAAAAATGAAGCAAGGGCAACCGACCACGGAGAATTTGAGACAGGCGATCTTGTCCTGCTCATCGATGAGTGGAGTGCATCGGCAAGCGAAATCCTTGCCGGCGCAATTCAGGATAACGACAGGGGTACAATAATAGGCAGACGCTCATTCGGCAAGGGACTTGTTCAGGAACCGGTGCCTTTTACCGACGGATCGGGAATGAGGCTTACAATAGCCAGGTATTACACACCTACCGGAAGATCAATCCAGAAACCATACAACAACGGCTTCGACGAATACTTCGACGATCTTAACTCGAGGTTCGAAAGGGGTGAGTTCACCATATCCGACAGTATACATTTCGCCGATTCGCTTAAGTTCACCACACCGGGCGGCAAAACAGTCTTCGGCGGCGGAGGCATCATGCCCGATATCTTCGTCCCGGTTGACACCACTGGACGCTCATCGTACTTCCTTGCAGTAAGACCGCTTATTTACAGGTTTGCCCTGAAATATACCGAAACAAACAGGGAGACACTGACGAAAAACACCGAGGTAGGGGAAATGGAGAAATTCCTCGACCAGCAGGCTCTTCTTGACCAGTTTATAAGATTTGCTGAACAGAACGGGATAAAGAGGGATAATGAAGGATTGAAGCTTTCTGGTGAAGTTATTTATATTCAGTTGAAAGCCTATATCGCCCGCAATATCCTCGACAACAAAGGATTTTATCCCATCTGGAAAGAACTCGACACAACATTGAAGTTTGCGATTGATTACCTGGAGTAGAATCAGGCAAGGGGGAAAAAGGCTCAAGACGCAAGACGCACAAACGATAAACTCCCGCTCATTTACCCCCAACCCCCCAGGGGGGGCTTAAAAAGCATTAACCTGTTTAATCCTTCCAGCAAAATCCGAAATCAGCTTCACCGACAGATCCTGCTCTTCGATGAATCCCATGTGACCTGAGTTTTCGAGGAACTCCACCCTGACATTTGCCGGGAGATTGACCTTTGACAATACCTCGGTCCATGATATGTAATTATCGTGCCTGCCCAGGATCCAGAGACAGGGAACCTTGCCTTCCTCCATTACCTTCTGCCTCGAAGGCCTGTTCATCATTCCGTTAAGCACCGCTATTATGCCTTCATCCCTTATGGTGGCTGCAATATCCTTCGACCTCTGAAGATCGTGACTGAATTTTCCAAGATTCTGCGTGGCAAACATCTGGGAAATGTTGTCGGGATACAACAGGTATTTCTTTGCGGCCCGTACCACTTTTATTTCCCTCTCCCTTTTTACCACTGCTTCAGGTCTGTCGGCGAAAGGATGGGAATGAAACAGGCAATATCCCGAAAGCATTGCAGGATAAAGTTCAACAAAGGCAAGGGCAACATACCCTCCGAGCGAATGACCTGTAATGAATGCTTTCGGCAGATGCAGGTTCTCCATGAGACTCTTTACGGCACCGGCCATGAACTCCATGGTATGACTCTCGCTGTAAACCTTTGAAAGACCATGCCCAGGAAGATCAACAGATATCACACGGAATTTTCTCGCCAGCTTATCGGTAAAACCGGCCCAGATATCGGAGGTCTCGAGATATCCGTGAAGCAGAATTATTGAATCGCCTTCGCCTTTATCGTAGTAATAAACTTTACCGCCGTTGTAATGGATGTAGTAATTCATGACGTAATATTTTTTGACAAAGAATCAAGTTGTCAGTAACACATTTCAAGGCGTAAAGGCGTAAAGGCGTAAAGGCGCAAAGGCGTTAAGGCATTTGATTTTACCGTACACCTCACGCCGCGTACCTCATACCGCGTACCGCATACCCTCTTTCCCTAAAGCTTCAGAGGGCAAAGCCAGCAACCCTTGCTAAATATACTTAATCGCAGGAATTGATAATGTGGTTATTTAGTTTTATTTTTATAAAAATTGTTCCGCTCGGAAAATTCCAAAAACTCACGGACCATGGATAAAGTACTATTCTCCTCCGTTTCAAAAAAGTTTGTGATGGCACTGGCAGGCCTTTTCCTTATTTTGTTTCTGCCTGTCCATCTGGCTATAAACTTCATGCTTCTGAAAAGTGATCCCGGACCTTTCAATAAGGCAGCCCATTTCATGGCAACGTTTCCTCTGATCAGGATAATCGAAATTTTGCTTGTTTCAGCTATCCTGATCCATATCTTCTACGGTGTTTATGTTCAGATAAAGAACTGGATGGCCAGGCCGGTCGTGTATGCAATAGGCATAAAAACAAAAACATCCTTTTTTTCGAAATTCATGATCTGGACAGGTGCTGCGGTATTTACCTTCCTTGTAATTCACTTCTTCAATTTTTACTTTATGCGGCTCGGACTAGTGAAGGGGAATCCTGACGATTTTTATTCTGTGGCGCATGAGCTATTCAGAATTCCTGCCTACAACTATATTTATCTTTTGTGTTTCATCCTTCTCGGACTGCATCTGTACCATGCCATTTCATCGGCATTTCAGACTCTCGGACTTAACCACAGGTTTTGGACACCTGTCGTTCAGGTATTCGCCTGGATATACGCCATTGCCATCCCTGCCGGCTTCGCTGTTATTTCAATAACATTATGGCAGTTCAGATAGAAAACACTCAGTATATGGAAAAACTCAATGCTAAGATCCCCGATGGCCCGCTTACCCTGAAGTGGACTAATTACAAAAATTCCGTTAAACTGGTCAACCCCGCAAACAAAAGGAAAATCGATATAATCGTAGTCGGTACCGGGGTTGCAGGAGCAGCAGCATCTTCTACCCTGGGCGAACTGGGATACAACGTGAAAACCTTCAGTTATCACGATTCCCCGCGAAGGGCGCATGCAGTAGCTTCGCAGGGAGGTGTAAATGCAGCCAAGAACTACCAGAACGACGGCGACAGTGTTTACCGGCTGTTTATCGATATGATAAAGGGCGGCGACTACAGGTCGCGCGAAGCCAATGTATACAGGGCTGCCGAAGTAAGCAACCAGGTTATCGATCATTTCGCAGCACTGGGTGTACCCTTTGCCCGGGATTACGGAGGCACTCTCAATACACGTTCGTTCGGGGGAGTACAGGTCTCCAGGACCTTCTATGCAAAGGGACAGACAGGCCAGCAATGCCTTCTCGCCTCTTATGCATCACTCAACCGGCAGATAAAAAAGGGAACCGTAACAATGTACCCCCGGAGGGAAATGCTCGACCTGGTGATGATTGACGGAAGAGCCCGGGGAATAATCACCCGGAACCTGATCACCGGAGAAATTGAAAGACATTCAGCCCATGCTGTTGTGCTTGCAACGGGAGGCTATGGCACCATCTTCTACCTCTCCACCCTTGCAGTAAACTCCAATGCCACAGCAGCATGGAAAGCCTATAAAAGGGGTGCCTTCTTTGCTAACCCGAGCTTCGTCCAGATCCATCCCACTTCTATCCCTCAGTTGAACGAATTCCAGGCAAAACTTACACTTATGTCGGAGTCGCTAAGAAATGACGGACGAATCTGGGTACCAAAGACCTTAGGAGATAAACGGCCTGCCAATGAGATACCGGAGGATGAAAGAGACTACTACCTCGAAAGACGCTATCCGGCCTTCGGAAACCTGGTGCCCAGGGATATCGCCTCACGGGCGGCAAAGGAAAGATGCGACGCCGGATACGGTGTGGGACCTACAGGGCTTGCCGTTTACCTCGATTTCAGGGATTCAATAAACAAACAGGGAAAAAAAGCCATCGAAGGGAAATATGGCAACCTCTTCGAGATGTACAGAACCATTACAGGCACTGACCCTTATTCGGAACCAATGAGGATTTACCCCGCCGGCCATTATACAATGGGAGGACTGTGGGTCGACTATGAGCTTATGACAACAATTCCCGGGCTTTATGCTATTGGGGAGGCAAACTTCTCCGACCATGGCGCCAACCGCCTGGGGGCAAGCTCACTGATGCAGATAGCCGCCGACGGATATTTTATTCTTCCTGTAACCATAAACAACTACCTGGCCGACCAGATAAGAGTTCCCCGGATACCTGCCGAAGGACCGGAATTTGAAGAAGCAGAAAAATCAGTATCCGACCGGCTTAATAAACTGATTTCAATCGGAGGCTCACAAACAGCTACAACTTTCCACAGACGTCTTGGTAAAATTATGTGGGACCTTTGCGGGATGACCAGAAATGAAAAAGGCCTCCTCAAAGCGCTTGAGCTGGTGAAAGACCTCAGGGATGAGTTCTGGAAAGACCTCAGGGTGCCGGGTTCGGTAAACGATCTGAACCAGGAACTGGAGAAAGCCGCCAGGATTGCCGATTTCCTTGAGCTGGCTGATCTGCTTGTCACCGACGCGCTGAACAGAAAGGAATCGTGCGGGGCTCATTTCAGGGAAGAGTTCCAGACTCCCGACGGAGAGGCTCTCAGAAATGATGCTGATTATACCTACGTGGCTGCCTGGGAATATTCAGGAGAAAGCAAAGCCCATATCCTCCACAGGGAACCGCTTAAATTTGAAGAAGTCGAGATGAAGGTAAGAAGCTATAAATAAAGGCGTAAAGGCGTAAAGGCGTAAAGGCGTAAAGGCGTTAAGGCGTAAAGGCGTTAAGGCGTTAAGGCAGGCAGGCGTGACCGCAAGACCGCAAGACCGCATGACCGCAAGACCGCATGACATTATTAAACACAAATCATCAAACAGTATGAACCTGACACTTAAGATATGGCGGCAGAAGAATGCAAAATCGAAAGGGAAATTTGTGACTTACAAAACGGAAAACGTTTCCCCTGAGATGTCGTTCCTGGAGATGCTCGATGCACTTAACAAGAAGCTTGTGGAGACCGGTGATGAACCTGTCGCTTTTGAACACGACTGCAGAGAGGGCATTTGCGGATCGTGCGGAATGTATATTAACGGTCATCCCCACGGTCCTGTACCTGCCGTTACCACCTGCCTGCTTTCGATGAGGTACTTCAGCGACGGCGAGACTATAACAATCGAACCCTGGAGAGCCTTACCCTTTCCTGTCATAAAGGATCTGATCGTCGACAGGAGTGCCATGGATAAGATTCAGATCGCCGGCGGGTTTATTTCGGTTAATACAGGTGCCGCCCCGGAAGCCAATTCGATACTTGTTCAGAAAAAGAACGCCGAGGACGCTTTCGATTCAGCCATATGCATAGGATGCGGAGCCTGTGTGGCCGCCTGTAAAAATGCCTCCGCCATGCTTTTCGTATCCGCAAAGATCTCACAATATGCACTGCTTCCCCAGGGCCGCGTGGAGGCGAAGGACAGGGTGAGAGCCATGGTTGAGAAAATGGATGAACTCGGATTCGGCAACTGCTCAAATACCGGGGCCTGTGAAGCAGAATGCCCGAAACAGATCAAGCTTACAAATATTGCACGCCTCAACAGGGAATACTACAAGGCATACTGACCTTTTTCAACGTTCTCCGCGGTCATTAATATAAATGCTCCTATGAGCATAATGCCTCAATATCGGCAACCGTTTTTGGAATCGGTTTGCCCAGAAGCTTGTGTCCTTTTTCAGTGATAAGGACGTCATCCTCAATCCTGATACCACCGATTTCCATCCAGTCAGCCAGCTTTTTGTAATTGATGAATTCCCTGAATTTACCCTCCGATTCCCATTTGCTGATCAATTCAGGAATAAAATAAATTCCTGGTTCCACAGTGAAAACATGACCCGGCTTGTATGGAAGCGCAAATCTAAGGAACGCAAGGCCAAACTGTTCGCTTCTCTTCACTTCATCGCTGTAGCCAACATAATTCTCGCCCAGTGCCTCCATGTCGTGAACGTCCAGTCCCATCATGTGCCCCAGTCCGTGAGGCATAAACAGGGCATGAGCTCCCTTTTCAACTGCTTCTGCCGTGTCTCCCTTCATCAGACCGAGTTCCTTCAGGGAAGATGCAATTATCCTGCAGGCATTCAGGTGAAGGTCGCGGTTTGAAATGCCCGGCTTCGCGGTCTTTATCGACTCAGTGTTTGCCTTCAGCACTATCTCATAGATTTCCTTCTGTTTACGGTTGAATTTTCCGCCGACAGGTGTGGTCCGGGTAATATCTGAACTGTAGTGCATGGTCGATTCAGCCCCGGCATCAGTCACCATCATCCGGCCCTTTTTCAGAATATTGTCGTGATTATGATTGTGAAGTGTCTGTCCGTTGACGCTCAGAATTATCGGGAACGAAGTACCTCCGCCATGTGCAAGCGCAATCCCCTCTATGGCCCCAAATATCTCCTGCTCCTTCACTCCGGGCCTGCACATTTTCATTGCTGTGGTATGCATTTCATAAGCAACAGCCACAGCCTTTTCGATTTCAACTATTTCAACCTGTTCCTTTATTGAACGCATGGAAATAACGGCCTTAATCAGATCGACTGATGCAAGTGTTTTCATCTGACAGGGATTCTCCCGCAGCAGAGCTCCTAAGGTCATTTTATTCTCGCCCCTGTACGGGGGAAGAAAATGAATCTTACGCTTCTTTGAAAGGGCATCGCCAATTACGCTTTCCAGCTTTGTAAAAGGAGCCGTGCTGACCACGCCGCATCCCAAGGCCAGCTCCTTTACTGTCGGCTGCGGACCCATCCAGATTATATCGTCTATATCGACATCCTTACCGAATATCCAGTCCTTTCCTGTATCAAAATCCATCAGTCCGGCAAACCCCGGCAGATCAAGTCCGAAATAATAAAGAAAATCACTGTCCTGCCTGAAATGATACTGGTTGGCCGGATAATTCATCGGGGAATCGACATTCCCAACGAAAAGTGCAAGCCCCGATTTCATGATTTCATGCAGCCTGGCCCTGCGGCTGATATAAACATCCTTTTTAAACATATCAGACTTTTTTTACTGATTCAACGATTCAGCTAAGTTAATATCCTCAGCGATACAATCCCAGTTTTCAGTAACTTAAAATCAGGCCAAAAATAATTATTAACAGGTTGACCTTATATTCTGTAATCAGAACACTTTCATATCAAATATTTTGCCTTGCGAATACTATTGGATATTAACAAAACGTTATTATATTCGCATTAATGTTATCAACACTTTGTTAACACCAACCTGATCTTATGCCTTACAGAAGATTACCCAATACTGATGCTGCACGTATCAGGGCGATGAGAATCGCACTCGAGAAAGGACGAGAGGTTCCGCCGAACCAGATGGCCTTTTCTCCCAAAATGATTGTTAAGCTCCAGAGATTTCTTCCTCAGTTTGAGAACATGATCATGCTCCAGCGCCAGTCGTATGCTTCGCAGAACAACAAAAGCAAGGAATCCGCCGAGATAATAAGGAAAGCAAGGCTTTACCTGACGCATTTCATAAGGGTGATGAACATGGCTATTTTCAGGGGCGATCTTCCGGCCGAGACCAGGGCTTTTTACGGACTGGCAACAAACGAATCGACGGTTCCTTCGCTTAATACCGAAAATGAACTTATAAGCTGGGGTAAAAGGATAATAGAGGGGGAAGAATTCCGGATAAGAAAAGGCGGATCCCCTATAACCAATCCCACCATTGCAGTTGTAAAAGTTAGATACCAGAATTTTCTTGAATCCTGGAACTTCCAGAAAACGCTTGCCAAAAGAACCCTCGATTATTCGGAAAAGAACTACGAACTGAGAAAGGAAGCCGACGATCTGATCCAGCAGATATGGAACGAGATCGAAAATACCCACAGCACCCTGCCTGAAGATAAAAGGATGCCGGCCAGCGAGAATTACGGGATCGTCTATTTCTACAGAAAGAGTGAGCTGAATAAAACAGGATCACCTGTAGAGGCACAAAGTACAATCTGGCCTTAACAAATACCTTCTTGACCATAGGAAATATACAGCTCGGCAAATATCCTCTTTTCCTTGCTCCGATGGAGGATATCACTGATCCGTCATTCCGCTTTTTATGCAAGCTGAACGGTGCGGATTTCATGTACACCGAATTCATCTCATCCGACGGACTGATAAGGGATGGCCAGAAGAGCGTTAAGAAACTTGATATTTATGATTTCGAGCGACCTATAGGCATTCAGCTTTACGGCCATCTGACCGATGCCATGGTTGAAGCAGCCCTTATCGCGGAAAATGCCCGGCCGGAACTGATTGACATAAATTTCGGATGTCCGGTTAAGAAAATAGCCAACAGGGGAGCCGGAGCCGGAATGCTTCGTAATATTCCTCTGATGATATCTATGACCGAAGCAATTGTAAAGGCTGTCAAACTCCCTGTAACGGTCAAGACCCGTATCGGATGGGATGAGGACAGCAAAAATATTGTGGAGGTTGCCGAAAGACTCCAGGATACAGGCATAGCCGCTTTGACAATCCACGGAAGGACAAGGGCCCAGCTTTACAAAGGAACGGCCGACTGGACACTTATCGGCGAAGTCAAAAACAATCCCAGGATGAAAATTCCGGTAATCGGTAACGGGGATATAGACAGTCCTGAAAAAGCCAGCGAAATGTTCAGCAGGTACGGAGTCGACGGTATTATGATCGGAAGGGCAACAGTGGGCAGGCCCTGGATCTTCAGGGATATAAGGCATTACCTTGATACCGGTGAACTCCTTCCCGAACCTGAGGTTTCAGAAAAAGCGAAACTCGCATTGCTTCATCTCGATAAATCGATCGAGTTCAAGGAAGGGAAAAAGGCAATCTTTGAGATGAGAAGACATCTCTCTAACTATTTCAAGGGTCTCCCTCATTTTAAAGAAACAAGGCTGAAGCTTCTGACCTCTCCCGAACCTGAGCAGGTAAGGGAAATAATAAACGAAATCAGCGAAAAATGGGGCAGCTACCGAACTGACGACAGAACATCGGTATACGGGCTCTGATCGTCTTCCTGAGGCGGCTCGACACTTGCCGTCAGCAACGTCCACGAATCCCATTTCAGCAGCTTCTTCATCACAACTACAAATAAGATCCCGGTAATAAGCAGGCCTGCAAATTCAGTCATGGGGTAGATGTTCATCTGCTCATACATTGCATCGGTCTGAAGAGCCGACGACTTATGGGTGACCATAATACAAAGGAATATGTTGTTGGCCGCATGAGCCCCTATCGCAGCTTCGATACCATCGTCGAGGATGGTGACAACCCCGAAGACGAGTCCGAAAGTAATGTACTGAGGCATCATCATCATAAATCCGAACTCATCGACCTCCGGGTTAAAGGAGTGCATCAGACCGAAAAGAACTGATGTAAGCACAACCGGAACCCACCTGTTTCTGAACAGCACCGCAAATCCCTGCATCAGATAACCCCTGAAAAGTATCTCCTCGAAGGCTGCCTGGAAAGGAATCAGGGCCAGACAGATAAATATCAGTGGAAGAAGGGTTCCTGAAGAGTTGTTCAACCTGAAATTAGAGGGATCAACTTTCATGTAGACAAACAGATAAAGGGCCGAGAGTATCAGCCATACAAGGGCGGATTTCAGGAACCTGTCCCATCTGAACCTGCGCGAACCATTGATAGTCGCACCAAAGGTTCTTTGATTCAGGGGCTTGATAAGCAGAACAAAAGCCAGTATCCCGATGATGAAGGGAAAAAGATTCATGAGAAGACCAATGTTCGGTTCGAACCCGAGAACCCCGAGATTTCCCGGATCATCGGCAATCTTTCCTATAAGGTCAGGATCGTCGGCAATTTTTGAACTATAGCCCAGCAGGAGCGGTAATGCCCCTATTGTATTTGTTGCCAGAAGTATGGCTGCAAACATTACTATATACCTCCATACGGCATTTCTGCCAGTGAATGATGATTCAAGATGGTTCATTATATCAGTGTTTTACTTCGGGATACTTGTTCTTTTCGGATAATCGATTGAATAATGGAGACCTATGCTCTCCTTCCTGTTCATTGCCATCTTGATAATCAGATATCCCACATTTATCAGATTCCTGAGTTCACATATCTGTTTTGAAATCAGCGACCGCTTATAGAGGCTTTCCGTCTCCCTGTAAAGTATCTCAAGCCTCACCATTGCCCTTTCCAGACGAAGGTCGGACCTGACGATTCCGACGTAGTTGCTCATTATCGACTGGAGCTCCTTAAGGCTCTGGGTTATAAGCACCATTTCCTCAAGGTGGGTGGTTCCCTTATAGTCCCAGTCAGGCAGCTTCTCTTCGAAACCAAGCCCTTTCAGACGTAAGCCGGAGTGCACCACAGCCCTGTGCGAATAAACGACAGCTTCTACCAGGGAGTTGGAGGCCAGCCGGTTTGCTCCATGCAGACCTGTCGATGATACCTCGCCAAGGGCATAGAGCCTGTCGATGTTGCTCTGTCCGTCGGTATCCACCTTAATCCCGCCACAGGAATAATGAACGCATGGCACCACCGGTATTTTATCCTTTGTTATATCTATCCCTTTTTTAAGGCAATGTTCATAAACATTCGGGAAATGATCCCTCAGCCCTGCCGGTTCAAGATGGGTGCAATCGAGCCACACATGATCCTCTCCCCATATTTTAAGCTCATTGTCGATTGCCCTTGCAACTATGTCCCTGGGAGCAAGTGAACCCCGGCTGTCGTACCTGTTCATAAACTGCTCCCCGGCCATATTCCGGAGAATGGCCCCGTATCCCCTGAGAGCCTCCGTAATCAGAAATGATGGCCGCTTTTCCGGATCATACAGTGAAGTCGGATGGAACTGAATGAACTCCATATTCTCAATTGTCCCTTTAGCCCTGTAAACCATTGCAACACCATCGCCCGTGGCTACCTCGGGATTGGTGGTAGTCTGATAGGCATTCCCGAGCCCGCCGGTTGCCATAACGGTGATTTTTGACAGAAAGGTGTATACCTTCTTCTCATTGAGGTCGGCAACATAAGCACCAAAACACTTAATGTCAGGAAAATTCTTCTTTACTTCTATTCCCAGATGGTGCTGTGTAAGTATCTCAATTGCAAAATGATGTTCGAAAATCTCGATATTGGGATCATTCTTCACCCTGCTGATCAGGGTATTTTCGATCACCTCGCCTGTCTTGTCCTTCGCGTGAAGTATCCTGTGCTCGGTATGTCCTCCCTCCTTTGCCAGATCATAGGTGCCATCCTCCTTTTTGTCGAAAGGTACTCCTACTTCTATAAGATCCTGAATTCTTGCAGGCGCCTCCTGTACAACCATCCTCACCACTTCCTCGTTGCATATACCGTCGCCCGCGATCAGGGTGTCCTTTATGTGTTTCTCAAAATTGTCGGGCTCCCTGAATACAGCCGCAATACCACCCTGTGCATACTTTGTATTGGAATCGTCGAGAATCGATTTTGTAACAACTGCAACTTTCCCGTAACGGGCCGCCTTTAGAGCGAAGGTAAGTCCCGCTATTCCTGACCCTATTACCAGAAAATCCGTACGTTTTCTCATTGCACCTTCTGAAATTATTGACCGCTAAATATACAAATTAATGCTTTTCCTTGATCCCGGTCACTTCCGTGGCAGCCTGCCTTTGGACTGTATCGGCGACTTCAGTATAAAACATGATTGCTAAACCGGACTTTTTAATTTACTTTTGCTCACCAAAAACCTAAACGACTTATGGCTCAGGATGATATTTTTAAGAAACTGGTAGCCCACAGCAAGGAATACGGTTATGTATTTCCCTCAAGTGAGATCTATGACGGATTAAGCGCTGTATACGATTACGGACAGTACGGCGTTGAACTGAAGAACAACATAAAGAAATACTGGTGGGACAGCATGGTGCTTCTGCATGACAACATAGTAGGCATCGATTCGGCAATTTTCATGCATCCCACCATCTGGAAAGCATCCGGGCATGTCGACGCTTTCAACGATCCACTTATAGATAACAAGGATTCCAAAAAAAGATACAGGGCTGATGTCCTTATAGAAGAACACCTGGCAAAGATTGAAGAGAAGATAGCGAAGGAGGTTGAGAAGGCCAGGGAGAGATTCGGGGAAGCCTTCGACGAGATAAAATTCTGTGAGACCAACCAGCGGGTACTGGCAAACCAGGCCAAAATTGACGAATTGAATGCCAGGTTCTCCAATGCCTTGAACAACACCGATCTGGCCGAACTGAGGCAGATAATTATTGATAACGAAATAGTATGCCCGATATCCGGAAGCCGCAACTGGACAGAAGTCAGACAGTTCAACCTGATGTTTTCGACCGAGATGGGTTCCACCCTCGAAGGATCGAACAAGATCTATCTGAGGCCCGAAACAGCACAGGGGATATTTGTCAACTTCCTTAACGTCCAGAAAACCGGAAGGATGAAGATACCTTTCGGAATAGCCCAGATCGGAAAAGCATTCCGCAATGAGATAGTTGCCAGACAGTTCATTTTCAGGATGAGGGAATTCGAGCAGATGGAAATGCAGTATTTCGTTCAGCCGGGCTCCGAACTGGAATGGTTTGCCATATGGAAAGAAGCCAGGATGCTTTGGCACCAGGCCCTGGGATTCGGTGCGGAAAATTACCGTTTTCATGACCATGTCAAGCTCGCGCATTATGCTAATGCAGCTACTGATATAGAGTACAGGTTCCCCTTCGGATTCAAGGAAGTGGAAGGGATACATTCAAGAACTGATTATGACCTGAGCCAACATCAGAAATACAGCGGAAAGAAGATGCAGTACTTCGATCCGGAAAAAGGTGAATCATATGTTCCGTATGTAATCGAAACATCCATCGGCGTCGACAGGATGTTCCTTCAGGTTATGGCCGCTTCATACTGGGAAGAGGAACTAAAAAAGGAAGACGGGTCTTCCGATACCCGCGTTGTTCTGAGGCTGCCTGCCTTCCTGGCTCCCGTCAAACTTGCCGTGATGCCCCTCGTCAGAAAAGACGGCCTTCCGGAAATAGCCGAAAAAATAGTCCATAATCTTAAATTCGAATTCAACTGCCAGTACGACGACAAGGATTCCATAGGAAGGAGATACCGCCGTCAGGATGCGATCGGCACACCCTATTGCATCACTATCGATCATCAGACCATCGACGACAGATCGGTCACTATAAGATACCGCGACTCTATGAGGCAGGAGCGGGTAAAAATTGAAGCACTCCTGGATATTATTAAGGAAAAAGTAAGCATCGTTAGCCTTCTGAGAAACATATGACATGAAAAGGGTCCTGGTGATAACCTATAACTGGCCTCCATCGGGAGGAATAGGTGTCCGGAGATGGCTTAAGTTCTCGAAACACCTTCCTTCATACGGCTGGGAACCGGTTATCCTTACAGTCGACCCGGAATATGCCACCTACCCGGCTCTCGATACCTCCCTTTCCGGGGATGTTCCTCCCGCCGAAATCCATAAAACCAGAGCTACAGACTGGTTCAGGCTGCTCTCCAGCGACAAATCGAAAATACCTTCGGCTGGATTTGCAATGAATACCGATAACTCATTAAAAGGCAGGATCTCGCGCTTCATCAGGGGAAATTTCTTCATCCCCGATCCCCGTAGGGGCTGGAACAGATTTGCTTTCAGAAAGGCTTGCGAAATAATAGATTCTCAGAAGATCGAAAGGATAATAACCACAAGCCCCCCGCACTCCACCCAGCTCATTGGACTCAGGCTCAGGAAAAAATACCCCGCAATAAGATGGCTAGCCGACCTGCGCGACCCATGGACCGATATCTATTATTATAAAAAATTCTACCCGACCCCGGTTTCAAGGATGATCGACAGCGCTTATGAAAAACGGGTCCTTCAATCCGCTGATCTGATAACTACAGTCGGTAAATCCCTGAAAACTCTTCTTGGCTCAAAAGTTCCTGGTATCGAAAGAAAGATACATGTGATCTCCAACGGATTCGACGAAGAAGATTTTAGCGGGATCAGCTCTGAACACCCCGATGTTTTCACTATATCCTACATTGGTTCTCTTTCAGGTATCTACCCTTTAGACGGGTTCCTTGATGCCCTGCGTATCATTGCCGCCAAAGGAATAAATTACAGGTTGAGCTTTACCGGTTCGGTACCTGCCGAAATCAAAGACAAGCTTATCAGGGGAACCGGCTCCTCCGGCGTCAGCTTCACTCCCTTCTCCAGTCATCAAACCGCCCTGGCTAACATGCTCAGCTCCAGTGCGCTGCTACTTATAATCCCTGACCATGAAAGTTCGCGAAGTATTATTACCGGGAAAATGTTCGAGTATCTTGCTGCAGGCAAACCGGTCATATGCCTTGCTCCTGCCGACGGCGATGCGGCAATGATACTGCTTGAGACAGGACACGGAAGAACATTTGACTACAACGATGCAGCCGGGATAGCCATATATATTGAAGAACTGGCTTTGAACAGGAATCTTTCCGACCTGCCTCCCCCTGAATCGTACTCACGGAAAAACATTGTTAAAAGAGTTGCTGAACTTCTTGAAAAATGAAAATCGGTGTCGTTGTCGATAATGATCTGAATGATGACAAGCGGGTGCTTAAGGAGATCGAAATCCTGAGGGAAGCCGGACATGAGGTTCATATAGTCTGCTTCGGTTTCGACAATAAGGCATACGGATCCCCGGGGGATTTCAGTGTAAGCCGGATCAGGATCAGAAAAAAGCTTAAAAATGCCCTTTTCTTCATGCTAAACACACTTCCTGCCTACGAGTGGATGTGGAGCAGAAAGATAAGCAGTTTCATCACCGGCAACAAGATAGACATCCTTCACGTACATGATCTTTATATGTCGCGGCCGGCTGCAAGGGGAATAAAGAAATCGGGTTTTAATGTCCCGCTTGTTCTCGATCTTCACGAAAACTATCCCTTCGCGGTTACCACATACAACTGGACCAAAGGATTTTTCAGAAACCTGATTGCCCGGCCCCGTGCATGGCAGCGAAAGGAAAAAGAATATCTCGGCTATGCCACACGGATTATAGTTCTGAGCGAAGATTTCAGGGATAGCCTCCTTTCCAGGTACACTTTGCTGAAAAAAGATGACTTCACCGTCTTCCCGAATGTGCCCGACCTTTCGCAATCATACTCAAAACCGGAAGATGCCAGGGAAATAAGCCGCGACAGTACCCTTACCGTAGTATTTTATTTCGGTGTAGTGGCTGAACGAAGGGGGATTTTCGATGTTCTTGAGGTGTTTGAGGAACTTGCAAGGGAAAATCATCCATCGAAGTTCCTTGTCATTGGTCCGGTCGACAAAGCTGACCGGCATCGGTTCTTTGAGGCAATAGATACCGATAATCTCGACAATATCGTTTATTACATTCCATGGATCGACGTTTCGGAACTGATGATTTACCTGGATATTTCGGATATCTGCATCGCACCGTTTCACAAAAACCCCCAGCACGAATCGGGGGTGGCCAACAAAATTTATGACTATATGCTCGGAAAAAAACCCCTGATCGTTTCCGACTGCAAACCCCAGAAAACCCTGGTGGAAAAATACAATTGCGGACTAGTCTATTCTGGCAAGGATGAGATGAAATCGGCCATTATAAAGCTTTCTGCCGACCCTGAGCTGAGGAATGAGCTGGGTGAAAATGGATATAATGCTGTACTCAGTCATTTCAACATGAATCTGATTAAAGGGGATCTTACCGGACTGTATAATGAACTTCAGGCCGCCATAACTAAAACGTGACCAAAAACCAGCCCTATGGATAAGGCAAAACAAAAAAGATTTGAAAAAACGCTCTGTTTTGTCAGGAAGCATTTTAAAACTGACGAAATTATACTGGATCTTGGAGAAAGAAACGAACTGTCGGATTTCATCAGGCAAGAGGGGGGATTTACTATAGTCAATACAACCGGTGAGGACCTCGATGTGGATTTTGCCATAGTAAATAAATATTCCAGCATTACAGCTTTTGAGATTTTCGAACATATGTTTGCACCTTTCAATCTGTTAAATTCATCAAGTGGACGGTTGATAGCTTCGGTACCTTTAAGATTATGGTTTGCAGCTGAATACTGGAATAATAATGACAAGCATGACTGCCATTATCACGAATTTTCAGTAAGACAGTTCAACCATCTGCTTGATAGAACAGGATGGAAAGTAAAAGACTACCAGATCTGGAAATCGTACGATAAGCCCTGGGGCATAAGACCTTTGCTCAGGAGATTTTATCCAAGGTATTATATAGTTTATGCTGAAAAACAGATCTTACTGCCTGACAGAGAAGCATGAAGGGAAGCTTCCAACTAATTCCTTTTGCCATGCCGGGATCATTAATTCATTTGTTTCACTTACTTTTAAGATCTGATTCCTCTTAATGCCGGCTATGTTGAATTCGATAAGGCAAAGCATAAAAGATTCCGTCATTTACGGTCTGGGAAATATAGCCGTTAAAATTGTCGGCTTTCTCCTTATCCCACTCTATACAGATCCCAGGTACTTTTCTGTGGATGATTTCGGGATCATTGCCGTGCTAGACATATCGGGTCTTATCCTGATTTCCCTGATGGCCTCGGGTCTTCCGCAGAGTATGATGAGATGGTACTGGGACAAGGACTATTCCTCCAGCCGGAAGGGGATTTTCTTCATGTCACTCTCCTTCCAGATACTCATAAGCCTACTTTTCTGTACTTTCCTCATCCCGATGAGCGGACCTCTTTCAAGGGCCATGTTCGACACCGATGCCATGTCGGATGCCATTAAACTGCTGGTTTTGTCGGCTGCCCTTCAGGCAATAAACAACCTGATCAACACCCTGATGAGGGTACAGGCACGATCTGTTCTCTTTTCAACCGCCAACCTCCTGAAACTGATCACCGTCCTTGGACTTACAATTTACCTGATTACAGCAAGGGGAATGGGAATAACCGGAATATACCTGGCTCAGGTCATAGGTAATCTCCTTTTCGTCGTTTTCCTTTCAGGATATTCAGTAAAAAACAGCAAACCGTTTTTCGATCTTGTCCTGTTCAGGTCGATGGGCCGTTTCGGATACCCTCTCCTTCTGGCCAACTTCGCCTCTGCAGTGCTGACTGCAATAGACAGATATGCCCTGAATACAATGGCTTTGCTAAAATTTGTGGCCATTTATACCATGGCCTACAAAATAGCTTCGGTACTTAAGCTTGTGATAGTCGATTCAATCAAGATGGCCCTCACTCCAATGGTCCTGAAGAAAATGAACACCACCGACAACAAGAGGTTCTACAAGAAAACAATGCTGTATTCCTCCTTAGTTCTGATGCTCGGGATAATTGCAATTTCACTATTTTCATACGAAATACTTAAAGTCATAACCAAATCTGATGATTTCCTGAGCGCCTGGATGGTTGTGCCTGTCCTTTCACTTTCGGTTTTCTTTGTTAATTTGAGGGAGACGACCAGCTACGGCTTGCTGATCAACAGAAAATCCAGAACAATCGGGATCAATGTTGTGATTTCAACAGTGCTTAACATTGCACTGAATATCCTCCTGATACCCATATGGAACATAACCGGGACCGCCATTGCAACCCTGGTGACACAAATTGTATACTGGCGTCTGAACTACCAAAGCTCACAGAAGGAGTACTTTATCCCATATGAACAGAAAAAAGTGGTTATACTTTTACTTACAGGAGCGATCCTTTCATTCGCAGGGCTGGTGCTGAACGAAGTTAGCATCATGCCGCGCCTTCTGCTGAAGGTCCTGTGCATCGCCGGCTTCCCTGTCATCCTATATTTACTGAACTTCTATGAAACCGCCGAACTGCAGGCACTAAAAGGACTTTTAAGGAAATGGTCCGATATACGCAACCTTGGTGAAAACCTCAGGTCGCTCAAAGACACCGACGAAGAAATTTAGAAGGCTGTTCCTGTGCAACCTTAAAAATACAGGTTATTTAGGTAATTTTGTCAGATATACCATCGATAATGGAAATCAAAGATAGGATAAAACCCGCCCTGCCGCATGTCATTGCTCTTGTGCTTTTCACACTTATGTCATTCGTGTATTTCTACCCTGTGCTTGAAGGCAAGGTGCTTAAAGCAAACGACACTACGGTTTCGAATATCAATTCAAAAGAAATCAGGGATTATCGTGAGCAATTCAACAAAGAACCGCTCTGGACAAATTCGATATTCAGCGGAATGCCAGCTTACCTTATATCTACCAGATATCCGGGCAACCTGTTCAAGAATGCAGATTTAGCACTGAGGGCATTCAAAATGCCGGTTTCGGTACTCTTCCTGTCCATGGCCGGGTTCTATCTCCTTCTGCTGCTGCTCGGACTTAATCAGTGGCTTGCAATAGCCGGGGCAATTGCATACGGATTCTCTTCATTCTTCTTTCAGATTCTGGCGGCAGGACACAATACCCAGGCTATTGCACTGGCATATATGGCTCCGGTAATCGGGGGGATCTGGTATGCCTACCGGCGCGATGCCATTAAAGGGGCTTTGATTACTGCATTCTTTCTGACACTCGAAATAACTGCAAACCACCTGCAGATTACCTATTACGCTGCAATTATCATCCTCGTTTTCCTTATAACCGAATTCATTTGTTCAGTCAGAGAAAAAACCTTTCCCCGTTTTCTCCGGACATCCCTTATCATGCTTATCCCGGTTGTGCTGGCCATCGGTATCAATTTTGCCAGCCTTAACACCGTAAGGGAGTATGGTAAATACTCCATCAGGGGAAAATCGGAACTTCAGTCGGAACACAGGAATGTGTCAGCAGGACTCGACAGGGATTATATAGTATTCTGGAGTTACGGCGTTGATGAAACCATGAACCTGCTTATACCTGATTACAAGGGGGGCTCATCAAAACCGTTCGACAGGGACTCTGAAACAGTAAAGGTGCTCAGGCAGAACAATGCTGCCGACTATACAAACCAGATGATGAAATACTGGGGCACACAACCCGGTACCGATGGTCCTCATTACATGGGAGCAATCGTAATTTTCCTTTTCGTTCTCGGATTGATTGTTGTGAAGGGAAGGGAAAAATGGTGGCTCCTTGCCGCCACAGTACTGTCGGTAATGCTGTCGTGGGGAAAGAATTTCATGCCGTTTACAAACCTGTTCATCGATTTCTTCCCTGGCTACAATAAATTCAGGGCAGTAACCATGACTCTGGTAATTGCGCAGTTCTGTATTCCACTTCTTGGTATTCTTGCCCTTCGAAACTACATCACAGGCATCCTCCCTAAAAAAACATTGATGAACGGGCTTAAAACGGCGACCGGAATAACAGGCGGGATCCTGCTGCTGGTGATGGTTTTCCCCGGGATTGCAGGTTCGTTCCTGAACCCGATGGAAGCCGAATTCCCCGACTGGCTCAAAACCGCTCTGGTATCCGACAGGAAGGTATTGCTCAGAACCGACAGCTTCAGATCCCTTTTATTTATTATGCTTGGCGCCGGCACTCTTCTTGCCTTAGTCATGGGAAAACTGAAAAAGGAATATGCCACCCTTCTTTTAGGGGCTTTGATCCTCTTCGACCTTTGGGGAGCAGGAAAAAGATACCTAAACGCCGACCGTTTTGAAAGGCCTTCAGTGATACAGAAAACTTTCACTCCGGGTGTAGCAGATACCGAAATACTGAACGACCCCTCATATAAACGCGTGCTTAACCTTACCACCTCGGTTTTCAACGACAACTCCCCCACTTCATGGTTTCACAAGTCGATCGGAGGATACCACGGAGCCAAGCTCAAAAGATACCAGGAGCTGATCGATTCAACCATAAGCCGTGAACTTGGAATGTTCCAGACTGCTTTTCAGAATGCCGGACAAGTCCGGACCGTGGAGGAACTGACCGGCCACCTGATGCCGGTGTTCAACAATACTACTGTGCTCAACATGCTCAACACTAAATATGTAATTATCGACCCTCAGTCGCCGCCGGTGGTGAATCCAAATGCTTTGGGAAATGCATGGTTCGTTGAGAAGCCGGTGATTGCCAGTAATGCAAATGAGGAACTGGCAGCATTAAAATTAATCAATCCGGCAAGGGAAGTGGTTATTGACACCAGATTCACCGAAAGTATAAAATCAACACAATATCCGGTTACGGAAGGTGACAGAATAGAACTGATTAGTTATCAGCCCAACGAACTGGAGTACAGGTATACTGCAGAGGGAGAAAGACTGGCTGTCTTTTCGGATATTTACTATCCCGAAGGATGGCTTTGCTTTATCGACGGAAACGAAAGTGATCATTTCAGGGCAAACTATGTCCTGAGAGCCATGGTTCTGCCGGGAGGTAGTCACCAGGTAAGATTTGTCTTCGAGCCCTCAACCTACATAAACGGCAACAGGGTATCCGTGGCCAGCTCTATTATCCTGATCCTCCTGGCAGCCGGATATTTCGTTGCCGGATTCATCAGAAAGAAAAATTCGTGAGGGATGGGAAACAGTTCTATCTGCCCGCTCTGTTCTTCTCCCCGGCCATCCCGCAATCTTACCTGCACCGACTATCTTGTGAGCAGGGAGAAGTTCGACCTTTACAGATGTCCCGATTGCGGTTTTGTTTTCACTTTCAACTATCCGGATGAAAAGGAAATTGGCCGTTATTACGATTCCGGGGAATATATATCCCACGACGACAAGGCCAAAGGCGTCCTCAACCTTATTTACCTTCAGGCAAGGAACCTTATGCTCAAAAGGAAAAGCCGCCTTGTAAAAAAGAGCACAGGCATAACAAAGGGAAAAATTCTCGACATAGGATGCGGAACCGGCTATTTCGCCGGAGCAATGAAGAAAGCCGGCTGGGAAGTAAAAGGGATTGAGCCTAACCTGAAAGCCCGGGATTTTGCATCCGGCCATTTCGGGATAGATATTCTGGATCCTTCGGAGATTTCCGGATTGCCTGATGCAAGCTTCGACTGCATTACAATGTGGCATGTACTGGAGCATTTTCATAAACCGTCAGATTACGCGACACTGATAAGAAGACTGCTGAAACCCGGCGGTATATGCATTGCTGCACTTCCTAACTGCAGCTCACATGATGCGCAATATTATGGTGAAGAATGGGCAGCCTGGGATGTGCCAAGGCATCTCTGGCATTTCACTCCTGACACTTTCAGTATCTTTGCCGAAAGGGAAGACTTCGCCATTACGGAAATAAAACCACTTCCCCTGGATGTTTTCTATATCTCGGTCCTGAGTGAAAAGAACCGGCAATCGGTCATGCCGTTCATTAAAGGTATGATAAGGGGGTCAGCATTCGCATTCATGACTATATCCGGAAAATACAGGAGTAGTTCGCTGATATATTTCCTTAAAAGAAAATAAGAATTAGGTTGATTTAATGAGCGCGACCTTAATAACGGTCGAGCCAACGGTACTTGCGGGCGCTGTCACCAAACCTGACTGCCAGGGTTATCTCATGAGTGCCGTAGGTGACACGTTGTATCTCCTGAAGAGTATAGTCGAACGAATAACCGATGTGAAGATTGGTGTATGTCACCCCGAAATTTACAATGATTGCCTTTGTCGTCCTGTAGGAAAGGCCGGCCCAGACCCTCTGGTCATAGATATAGGTCAATCCGATGTCAGCCAGAGGCTTCATCTGTTCCGACATCATTATAAGGGCTGAAGGTGAAAGCTCAGTTTTATATGCAATATTAAAGTAACCTGAACCGCTTAGGAAATAATGCCGGTCCATTCTGTAATTCCGGTAAGCCTCGTTACCTATTTTTGCAGCCGCACCAAATAACTGCTGTGTTGAGAATCCTAGATTATACCTGGGATTAAGAACGTATATTCCGAAATCGGCATCAGGAACAAAGACACCCCTTCGAAGCTCATTGTTCATCCATGGATCGTTTGGGTCCTCGAAGGCAATTTCCCGTTCGTTTATCTTGAAATGATATCCGGTCACCGCAATCCCCATCGATAATTGCGTGTTGCTTTTTACCCACATGTGGTAGGAGTATGATGCCTGGAATCCTGTCCTCTGGACAATACCGTTCTTATCGCTGAAAATATAGCCTCCCACACCAACCTTTCCGTCTGTCTTCGGCCTGTAGACATTTCCGCGTGAAGTGTTTCTAAGCTGATAACCCTGCTTCAGTATCCTTCCCTGACCGCTGACCGAGAATGTCCTTGGGGCACCTGAGTAACCTATCCACTGCTCTCTTGCAGTCAGGTTGAAGCTTGAATAACCGTCACTGCCGGCAACGGCCGGATTGATAAGGAACTTGTTGTACAAGTACTGGCTGTATAAAGGCAGCTGCTGCCCCGATGCGACCGCAGAGCAGAGTATAATTGCCGATATTAAAGCCAGTTTCTTCAAGTCAGTTACTGTTAATTATTTCACAACGGTTATGGTCCCGATAATTGGCTTCCTTCCATTCTGCAGATCAATAATGTAATGATATGAATCCATCGGAAGCATATTTCCATTGCTCCTTCCGTCCCATGGAACAGGATATCCCCTGCCCGACTTCCATACCGTTTCACCCCATCTGTTGAATATAGTTACCTCCATTTCGGGATAGAGCTCCCTGAGGCCAATATTCCAGAGATCATTGATGTTGTCACCGTTTGGCGAGATTGCATTTGGCAAGTCAAGACACAGATCTTTAAGCGGATTTATTGTAACGGATCTGGTTGCACTGCACCCATTGGCGTCTGTAACGGTCACACTGTAGACCCCGCTTACCGCTGTGGCTATGTTCTGCGATGTCGAATTATCTGACCACAGGTAAGTATACCCTGAATTTGTACCTCCCGTCACGTTGATATTTATCTGGCCGTCAGGCATATCAGTGCATTGTGGCTGAGTGACGGCAAAAGATATTGCAATTGAATCGGGCTCTGTTAGCAGAATGGTCGAATCGGCCGTGCACCCGTTCGAATCAACAGTTATAACTTTGTAATAACCTGCCATCAGACCAGTGCGGGTCCCTCCTATTTCACCATCTGACCAAAGATAATCGACACTGCCGGCATTGTTGACAGATTCAACCGAAATTGAGCCTGTCTTTCCTCCGGCACAATCTATATTAAACCCTCCTGTTGCGCTTTCCGATGTTGTAATTATCATTCCCAAACTGCCGGGCTCAACAATTTCGACAGTATCAATAACGGTGCACATCTTGCTGTCGATAATACTCAGAATATAGTTGCCGGCTGTCAGACCTGAAATGTCCCTGGTGGTTGCCGTAAATCCTTCCGGCCCCTCCCATGAGTATATATATGGAGGCGTTCCGCTTGTGGGATTGATCCGGATCGATCCGTCGGATCTGCCGTAACAGGTGATATTGTAACCGTTATAATCCGATATCACAGGTTCGAATGTAAGCGGGGGAGGATCTTCGATAATAATGCTGTCGGATTTGTGGCATCCGTTGGCATCGGTGACCTCCACCTGATACATTCCCTGTGTAAGGCCTGATATATCCTGAGTGATCGCGCCGTTCGACCAGAGGTATGAGTAAGGACCGATTCCTCCCGAGACTTCCAGATCTATTGAGCCGTTGTTGAAACCTGATACCTGGCAGTTGATATGCGTCGGTACAATTTCAGTATCAAGGGCCGGAGGTTCGGTGAGAATTATGTCTGTTTCAGAAATGCATCCGTTCAGATCGGTCACCCTGAGATGATATGTGCCAGCCGCGAGAGAATTCTGATCCTGATCTCCTGTGACAATTCCAGATCCGTTTGCCGTGGTCCAGACATATGTGTATGAACCGACGCTTCCCCCTGCTACAGTAACATCCACGCTTCCTGTACCTCCGGCACAGGAAATATTGAAGGCCCCGTCGGCTGAAACTGAGGACACAGAAGAAATGACGAGGGGTGCCGGTTCCTCTAGGAGAAATTCCGGCATCGGAGTGAGTATGCATCCGTTGATGTCGGTAACCGTACATGTGTAAGTGCCTGCCTTCAGTCCTGATATATCCTTTGTAACAGCCGAATAACCCTCAGGTCCTGTCCATGAATAAGTATAATTTCCTGATCCTCCAGTTACTTCAATCCTGATATACCCATCGCTTGCTCCGTTGCATGAGATATTGTAGATGTTGTCGTTGCTGTGCGACACTTCGGATGAGGCAAGATCCATTCCCGGAGGATCGATGAGGGTAATGCTGTCGGTCATGCTGCATCCCATGAAATCAGTAACGAGGAGATAGTACTTGCCTGCAGGAATACTGTCGAGCAGGCTTGTATTGTTGCTGACAGTCAGAGTTCCGGTTTCAGGATACCAGAAATAATTATACGGACCAGTTCCGCCCGAAGCCGTTGCCTGCACAAAGCCGTCACTGTATCCGCGACACGAGATATTCGACCCCCTGTAATCACTCAGATCCATTGAAACAATGATCGGGTCAGGATCATTCAGCTCTGCCTGCCTTATTGTTTCACATCCGTTTATATCCCTGATCAGAAGAGTGTATGTCCCAGCAGTCAGGTTTTCGCAAACACGGTACGTTGTCGGGTCAAGAGAAGAATAAATATCCGAGAAAATCCCGGTATATAATGTATCGACATCGTTTCGTACAAACCAGTAAGAATAGGGTCTAGTGATCCCTTCCCTGACAAATATCCTTGCCGAACCGTCATTTCCGCCCGGACATGAAACATGGATATTGGGAAGTACAGGTATCGGAATGATCCTTGGACTCGCACTAAGATTTGCTATGTTGATCGATGAATCACCCCTGCAACCAAGGTTGTCGATTACGTCAAGCTCATAATATCCTGCATATAGATTTGTGATCAGGAGATAATCCTGCATCCTGTACCCGACAGGACCTTCCCATAATACTGTGTATGGGCCGGCACCTCTTGAAATGTCGGCTCTGAGGGATGCCAGACCAACGCTTGTCTCGCAGGTGAATGGTTCAATTATGGTGATGCCCCTGACCGGTCTGGGATGAAGCTGAACCTCCTGAACACTTGCATTTCCTGCCGGACAATTAAGTCCTTCAACCTTGGGAGTGATGCTGAAGAATACCGACTGAACCGTATCATTTGTATTACTGTACCTGAACGACAGAATATCTCCCGGCCTCATGTTGATTCCTGAATCAGGATTTCCTGCCACTCCTGATGGAACAGCTATGTCATAATCAAACCTGATCTCTCCGGAAGTCATGATGGTGGGTGATTCGAGTCTTATGGCTGTCAGATCTCCATAACAAATGGCCGGACTTACGTTCACAGGGACAGCCCTTGGTGTCGGATTGACCGTGACCTTCACTTCAATTGCCGGACCGTCGTTGCAGACAACTCCGCTCACCGGAACCAGCCTGTAAGTAACGGTTATCGGAGCATCCGTGGTGTTGACAAGATTATCGCTAATAATAAATCCGTTTGACATCCCGGTGGCGTCTTCGGTGTAACCCGACAAACCTGCCGGGGCCGATGCTGTATAATTTATAGTTACGAATCCGCTGGTAAAAGTGCTGGGACTTTCAACTGTAATACTGGTGGTTGTGCTGTCGCAGATTATTACATCCTGAGGAACGGGGAAGATCCTTGGTGTCGGGTTTATAGTAACCGTAATATCGATTCCGGAGCCGTCGGCACATAACAAAGGACTTACAGGAACAACATGGTAGGTAACTGTCTGCGGTGAATCAGAAAGGTTGACAAGATTGTCAGTTATCACGTGATTGTTTGGAAGGTCTGTCGCACTTGCTGTATAACCTGTTACTTCAGCCGGAGCAGAAGCTGTGTATTTGAAAGATATAACACCGGTTGTAAAGGTACTCGGACTCTGAAGCGTGATTCCTGTTGTCGTGCTGTCACATTGTATCACAGGATCGACAGGAATAATTCTGGGTGTCGGATTTACCCATACAACTACATTTACTGAAGGTCCGTCATTGCATCCCAGCGGACTTACAGGTGTGATGGTATAAGTTACCGTCTGGGGCGTATCGGTCGGGTTGACAAGATTATCAGTAATTATATGGTTGTTCGGAAGTCCGCTGGCGGTGGGCGTATATCCTGTCACCCCTCCCGTTGCTGAAGCAGAGAACCTGAATGTTACAGCACCGCTTGTAAAGGTGCTCGGACTTTGAATTAGTATATCTGTGTCAGTACTATCGCATTGAATAATATCATCCGGCTCGGGATAAATACGGGGTGTCGGATTAACGATAACTTCAATACTTACCGACGGCCCGTCATTGCACCCAAGGGGACTTACAGGAGTAATTGTATAGGTTACAGTCTGGGGCGAATCGGTCAGATTGACAAGGAAATCAGCTATTACATGATCGTTTGGAAGATTGCTGACAGACGATGCATATCCCGTTACACCGGCCGGAGCTGAAGCTGTGTAACTGAATTTTACGACACCGCTTGTAAAGGTGCTCGGACTATGAAGCGTAATATTCGTAGTGGTACTGTCGCACTGAGGCGCCGGAACTACAGGCAGTACCCTCGGCGTCGGATTGATCCAGACAACAAAATCAACATAAGGACCGTCAGAACATCCACCAACCGGATTCACAGGTGTTACCGTGTAAGTAACTGATTGAGGTGCATCAGTCGGGTTGAAAAGAATATCCTCTATAACATGATTGTTGGGTAGACCGGATGCACCGGATGTGTATCCTGTAACTCCTCCGGTGGCTGTTGCCGTATACCTGAATGTAACGACACCACTGGTGAAAGTGCTTGGACTCTGGAGAGAAATGCTGGTGGTAGTGCTGTCGCATTGCGGATCAGGAACAAATGGAAGTATCCGTGGCGTAGGATTGACAGTTACCACAATATCAATGGAAGGTCCGTCAGAACATCCTGCAACAGGGCTTTCCGGGGTAACCGTATAGGTAACCGTCTGGGGTGAATCGGTCAGGTTGACAAGAAAGTCTGAAATAATATGATTGTTCGGAAGGCCACTTGCAGCAGGGGTGAAACCTGAAACTCCCGGCGTTGCCGCTGCTGTGTAACTGAACGATACGGTACCGTCCGTAAATGTGCTCGGACTCTGAAGCACAATACCTGTGGTTGTGCTGTCGCATTGTATGACAGGAACTACAGGAATAATCCTGGGAGTGGGATTGACAGTGACTACAATATCAACCGGAGGGCCGTCATTGCATCCTGAAACAGGACTTACCGGAGTAACAGTGTAGGTAACAGTCTGGGGCAAATCGGTCGGGTTGACAAGATTGTCGGCAATAACATGATTGTTCGGAAGGCCGCTTAAACCTGAGGTAAAGCCTGTTACACCTCCGGTTGCCGTTGTAGTATATCTGAAAGTGATTAATCCGTCCGTAAATGTGCTCGGACTCTGAAGAGTGATGTTCGTTGTGGTGCTGTCGCACTGAATAATAGGCGCAACGGGAACTATCCGCGGTGTGGGATTTATGGTGACGGTAACGGTTACAGAGGGGCCGTCATCACAACCGACCGGACTGACAGGAGTAATGATATAGGTAACAGTCTGGGGCTCATCGGTCGGGTTGACAAGGTTATCAGCTATCACATGATTGTTTGGAAGGCCGATCGCTGACGGAGTAAATCCGGTCACCCCTCCGGTCGCAGTTGCTGTATAACGGAAGGTTATTAAATTGCTTGTAAATGTGCTCGGACTCTGAAGAATAATATTGGTTGTCGTGCTGTCGCACTGTGTGACATCAACAGGCACCGGGTAAAAACGCGGGGTGGGATTTACGGTTATGGTGAATATCCTTGGCAGTCCGTCGCACATATAACCGTCATAGGTGAAATGCGGTATAAGTCTTATTTCGGCAACAACGGGATTGTCGCCGGCATTAATGGCTGTGAACGACGGGATATTGCCAACTCCAGATGCCGGAAGACCTATTGACGAATCGGTGTTGGTCCAGGTGAATGTCACATCTCCAACCGTAAGGGTACCCGGTATTACTTCATCTGAATCCTCTCCATTGCACAGAACCTGATCATCCGGCTCATCGACATCGGGAGTTGGAAGCACAGTTACAATAACGGTAGCCGGACCAGATCCGCATCCTGTTGCCGTAACGGGGGTTATGGTATAGGTTACTGTCTGGATTTCATTTGTCGGGTTGACAAGAATATCTTCGATCACATGATCTTTTGGCAGACCGGTCACAGGAGTATTAAAACCTGTGACTCCACCGGTTGCGGTGACAGTGTACTCGAAAGTAATTACACCGCTGCTGTAAGTGCTCGGACTTCCTATTACTATATTGGTCTGCCCGTTGTTGCATATGGTCTGGGTAAGAGTACTCGGGATGATCTGAGGTGTCGGATCAACAATGATGGTAAAGGTTTTTGAAGGACCATCGCAGGTTATTCCGCCATATGTAAAATAAGGAGTAACTGTAATGGTCGCAACAACCGGATCATCAGTGTCATTAAATGCAGTAAATGAAGGGATATCACCATTTCCTGAGCCGGCAAGTCCTATTGAAGGAGTGTCATTTGTCCATGTGTAGGTGGTGACACCATCTGCGTTGCCAGTAGTAAAGACTATGCCCAGAGTCGGGGCATCATTGCAGACTACCTGAGAGACAGGCTGAACAACATCGGCTGTCGGATTGACCGTAATGGTAAAGGTCTTCACCGGGCCGTCGCAGGTTACCCCTCCATTCTCAAAATGAGGTGTGACAACTATTGTTGCCACTACAGGAGCCAGTGTGGTGTTCGTTGCCGTGAAGGATGGTATGTCGCCCGATCCTGCGTCTGCAAGACCTATCGAAGGGGTGTCATTAGTCCAGGTGTAGGTAACAGAGCCGCCTGTGTTGCCCGTGGTAAATTCTATGTCTGTAGTTGAACCGTCATTGCAAACAACCTGGTCGTCAGGTTGCTCAACATCGGCTGTCGGATTGACCGTAATGGTAAAGGTCTTCACCGGACCGTCGCAGGTAACTCCTCCGTTCTCAAAATGAGGTGTGACAACTATTGTTGCCACTACAGGCGCCAGAGTGGTGTTCGTTGCCGTGAAGGATGGTATGTCGCCCGATCCTGCATCTGCAAGACCTATCGAAGGGGTGTCATTGGTCCAGGTGTAGGTAACAGAGCCGCCTGTGTTGCCCGTGGTAAATTCTATGTCTGTAGTTGAACCGTCATTGCAAACAACCTGGTCGTCAGGCTGCTCAACATCGGCTGTCGGATTGACCGTAATGGTAAAGGTCTTCACCGGACCGTCGCAGGTAACTCCTCCGTTCTCAAAATGAGGTGTGACAACTATTGTTGCCACTACAGGCGCCAGAGTGGTGTTCGTTGCCGTGAAGGATGGTATGTCGCCCGATCCTGCGTCTGCAAGACCTATCGAAGGGGTGTCATTGGTCCAGGTGTAGGTAACAGAGCCGCCTGTGTTGCCCGTGGTAAATTCTATGTCTGTAGTTGAACCGTCATTGCAAACAACCTGGTCGTCAGGTTGCTCAACATCGGCTGTCGGATTGACCGTAATGGTAAAGGTCTTCACCGGACCGTCGCAGGTAACTCCTCCGTTCTCAAAATGAGGTGTGACAACTATTGTTGCCACTACAGGAACCAGTGTGGTGTTCGTTGCCGTGAAGGATGGTATGTCGCCCGATCCTGCATCTGCAAGACCTATCGAAGGGGTGTCATTGGTCCAGGTGTAGGTAACAGAGCCGCCTGTGTTGCCCGTGGTAAATTCTATGTCTGTAGTTGAACCGTCATTGCAAACAACCTGGTCGTCAGGTTGCTCAACATCGGCTGTCGGATTGACCGTAATGGTAAAGGTCTTCACCGGACCGTCGCAGGTAACTCCTCCGTTCTCAAAATGAGGTGTGACAACTATTGTTGCCACTACAGGCGCCAGAGTGGTGTTCGTTGCCGTGAAGGATGGTATGTCGCCCGATCCTGCGTCTGCAAGACCTATCGAAGGGGTGTCATTGGTCCAGGTGTAGGTAACAGAGCCGCCTGTGTTGCCCGTGGTAAATTCTATGTCTGTAGTTGAACCGTCATTGCAAACAACCTGGTCGTCAGGCTGCTCAACATCGGCTGTCGGATTGACCGTAATGGTAAAGGTCTTCACCGGACCGTCGCAGGTAACTCCTCCGTTCTCAAAATGAGGTGTGACAACTATTGTTGCCACTACAGGAACCAGTGTGGTGTTCGTTGCCGTGAAGGATGGTATGTCGCCCGATCCTGCGTCTGCAAGACCTATCGAAGGGGTGTCATTGGTCCAGGTGTAGGTAACAGAGCCGCCTGTGTTGCCCGTGGTAAATTCTATGTCTGTAGTTGAACCGTCATTGCAAACAACCTGGTCGTCAGGTTGCTCAACATCGGCTGTCGGATTGACCGTAATGGTAAAGGTCTTCACCGGACCGTCGCAGGTAACTCCTCCGTTCTCAAAATGAGGTGTGACAACTATTGTTGCCACTACAGGCGCCAGAGTGGTGTTCGTTGCCGTGAAGGATGGTATGTCGCCCGATCCTGCGTCTGCAAGACCTATCGAAGGGGTGTCATTGGTCCAGGTGTAGGTAACAGAGCCGCCTGTATTGCCCGTGGTAAATTCTATGTCTGTAGTTGAACCGTCATTGCAAACAACCTGGTCGTCAGGTTGCTCAACATCGGCTGTCGGATTGACCGTAATGGTAAAGGTCTTCACCGGACCGTCGCAGGTAACTCCTCCATTCTCAAAATGAGGTGTGACAACTATTGTTGCCACTACAGGCGCCAGAGTGGTGTTCGTTGCCGTGAAGGATGGTATGTCGCCCGATCCTGCATCTGCAAGACCTATCGAAGGGGTGTCATTGGTCCAGGTGTAGGTAACAGAGCCGCCTGTATTGCCCGTGGTAAATTCTATGTCTGTAGTTGAACCGTCATTGCAAACAACCTGGTCGTCAGGTTGCTCAACATCGGCTGTCGGATTGACCGTAATGGTAAAGGTCTTCACCGGGCCGTCGCAGGTTACCCCTCCATTCTCAAAATGAGGTGTGACAACTATTGTTGCCACTACAGGCGCCAGAGTGGTGTTCGTTGCCGTGAAGGATGGTATGTCGCCCGATCCTGCATCTGCAAGACCTATCGAAGGGGTGTCATTGGTCCAGGTGTAGGTAACAGAGCCGCCTGTGTTGCCCGTGGTAAATTCTATGTCTGTAGTTGAACCGTCATTGCAAACAACCTGGTCGTCAGGCTGGGCAACATCGGCTGTCGGATTAACGATAACATTCACAATGAAATCAGAAGGATTGGTGCATCCGTTTGCCGTCAAAGTGTAAACGTAACTGACCGTGACCGGATTATTAGTGTTATTCGTAAGTATTTCATTCGGATTGTCAGTTCCTGAACCTGATCCTGTGCCAGAAATTCCTGCAACTTCGGCTCTGGTCCAGTCAAAAATGGTACCCGTTGTCAGGCTTTGGGGAATGTAACTAAAGACTGTTTCGCTGCATATTGGATCAGGTGTAAGTGTACTGCTCATCACCGGCATGGGATTCACCACTACATCAACATTGTAAATGGTTGAATTTGTACAACCGTTGGCGGAAAGAAAATATTGATACCTTACCGTAACCGGAGCAGATGTGGTGTTCTCAAGAACTTCATTCGGATTTCCGTTCCCAGAACCATCTGTATCGGGCAAAATACCTGCGACAGCTGCCCTTGTCCATGTAAAACTGGTCGACGGTACTGAGCTTTCAGGTGTATAACTGAACGCCGATCCGCTGCAGATAGGATCCGGTGTCAGAGTACTGTTCAGAACCGGATAGGGATTCACCACCCATGAAACAAGCGTTTCCCAAGGAGTTTCCATACATCCCGAACCTGCTGTACAGCCTGACCTATTTCCCTGGATCTCAACCAGAGAGTGCCCCGTGGTGATGATTGCACTTCCTGGTGTGTAATCAATCCAGAGACCAGTGCCATCATAGCGGTACCGGAATGAATCTGTGCAACTTAAACCACCAGTACCCGGGGTGAATGTTGCTGATACCGTCTCTCCATCGCATACTTCTGCTAGATCGGGTGTCTTTGTATCAAGTGCCGGTCCTATCGGTTGGGGATTTATATCCCACGATGCAAGTGTTGCCCAGGCAGTTCCCGTACAGCCTGCACCTGCCGTGCAACCTGTTCTCTGACCGCGTATATCAACCCTGGTGTGACCTGTGGTGATGATTGTATTTCCCGGAGTATAAGAGTTCCAGATTCCGCTGCCGTCATAACTGTATTCAAAGGCATCGCTGCAACCTACTCCGCCTGTCCCTGCCGTGAATGTAGCCGATACAGGCTGTCCGTCACAGATGGTGGCAAGATCAGGTGATCTTTGCATCAAGGGTTGGTCCAGTAGGTTGGGGATTTACATCCCACGATGCAAGTGTTGCCCAGGCAGTTCCCGTACAGCCTGCATCCTGCCGTGCAACCTGTTCTCTGACCGCGTATATCAACCCTGGTGTGACCTGTGGTGATGATTGTATTTCCCGGAGTATAAGAGTTCCAGATTCCGCTGCCGTCATAACTGTATTCAAAGGCATCACTGCAACCTACTCCGCCTGTCCCTGCCGTGAATGTAGCCGATACAGGCTGTCCGTCACAGATGGTGGCAAGATCAGGTATCTTTGCATCAAGGGTTGGTCCAGTAGGTTGGGGATTTATATCCCACGATGCAAGTGTTGCCCAGGCAGTTCCCGTACATCCTGCTCCTGCCGTGCAACCTGTTCTCTGACCGCGTATATCAACCCGGGTGTGACCTGTGGTGATGATTGTATTTCCCGGAGTATAAGAGTTCCAGATTCCGCTGCCGTCATAACTGTACTGGAAGGAATCACTGCATCCAACACCGCCTGATCCCTGCAATAAATGTTGCCGATACCGTCTGACCATCACATACTGATGGCAAGATCGGGCGATTTTGCATTAAGGGTCGGTCCAGCAGGCTGCGGATTTACATTCCAGGATGCCAGTGTTGCCCAGGCGAGGTTCCGCTGCATCCCGATCCGGCTGTGCAACCCGACCTTCTTCCCTGTATCTCAACAAGGGTGTGACCTGTGGTGATGATTGTATTTCCCGGAGTATAAGAGTTCCAGATTCCGCTGCCGTCATAACTGTACTGGAAGGAATCACTGCATCCAACACCTCCCGAACCTGCAATAAATGTTGCTGATACCGTCTGACCATCACATACTGATGCAAGATCGGGCGATTTTGCATTAAGCGTCGGTCCAACAGGCTGCGGATTTACATTCCAGGACGCCAGTGTTGCCCACGAGGTTCCGCTGCATCCCGATCCGGCTGTGCAACCCGACCTTCTTCCCTGTATCTCAACAAGGGTGTGACCTGTGGTGATGATTGTATTTCCCGGAGTATAAGAGTTCCAGATTCCGCTGCCGTCATAACTGTACTGGAAGGAATCACTGCATCCAACACCTCCCGAACCTGCAATAAATGTTGCTGATACCGTCTGACCATCACATACTGATGCAAGATCGGGCGATTTTGCATTAAGCGTCGGTCCAACAGGCTGCGGATTTACATTCCAGGACGCCAGTGTTGCCCACGAGGTTCCGCTGCATCCCGATCCGGCTGTGCAACCCGACCTTCTTCCCTGTATCTCAACAAGGGTGTGACCTGTGGTGATGATTGTATTTCCCGGAGTATAAGAGTTCCAGATTCCGCTGCCGTCATAACTGTACTGGAAGGAATCACTGCATCCAACACCTCCCGAACCTGCAATAAATGTTGCTGATACCGTCTGACCATCACATACTGATGCAAGATCGGGCGATTTTGCATTAAGCGTCGGTCCAACAGGCTGCGGATTTACATTCCAGGATGCCAGTGTTGCCCACGAGGTTCCGCTGCATCCCGATCCGGCTGTGCAACCCGACCTTCTTCCCTGTATCTCAACAAGGGTGTGACCTGTGGTGATGATTGTATTTCCCGGAGTATAAGAGTTCCAGATTCCGCTGCCGTCATAACTGTACTGGAAGGAATCACTGCATCCAACACCTCCCGAACCTGCAATAAATGTTGCTGATACCGTCTGACCATCACATACTGATGCAAGATCGGGCGATTTTGCATTAAGCGTCGGTCCAACAGGCTGCGGATTTACATTCCAGGACGCCAGTGTTGCCCACGAGGTTCCGCTGCATCCCGATCCGGCTGTGCAACCCGACCTTCTTCCCTGTATCTCAACAAGGGTGTGACCTGTGGTGATGATTGTATTTCCCGGAGTATAAGAGTTCCAGATTCCGCTGCCGTCATAACTGTACTGGAAGGAATCACTGCATCCAACACCTCCCGAACCTGCAATAAATGTTGCTGATACCGTCTGACCATCACATACTGATGCAAGATCGGGCGATTTTGCATTAAGCGTCGGTCCAACAGGCTGCGGATTTACATTCCAGGACGCCAGTGTTGCCCACGAGGTTCCGCTGCATCCCGATCCGGCTGTGCAACCCGACCTTCTTCCCTGTATCTCAACAAGGGTGTGACCTGTGGTGATGATTGTATTTCCCGGAGTATAAGAGTTCCAGATTCCGCTGCCGTCATAACTGTACTGGAAGGAATCACTGCATCCAACACCTCCCGAACCTGCAATAAATGTTGCTGATACCGTCTGACCATCACATACTGATGCAAGATCGGGCGATTTTGCATTAAGCGTCGGTCCAACAGGCTGCGGATTTACATTCCAGGACGCCAGTGTTGCCCACGAGGTTCCGCTGCATCCCGATCCGGCTGTGCAACCCGACCTTCTTCCCTGTATCTCAACAAGGGTGTGACCTGTGGTGATGATTGTATTTCCCGGAGTATAAGAGTTCCAGATTCCGCTGCCGTCATAACTGTACTGGAAGGAATCACTGCATCCAACACCTCCCGAACCTGCAATAAATGTTGCTGATACCGTCTGACCATCACATACTGATGCAAGATCGGGCGATTTTGCATTAAGCGTCGGTCCAACAGGCTGCGGATTTACATTCCAGGACGCCAGTGTTGCCCACGAGGTTCCGCTGCATCCCGATCCGGCTGTGCAACCCGACCTTCTTCCCTGTATCTCAACAAGGGTGTGACCTGTGGTGATGATTGTATTTCCCGGAGTATAAGAGTTCCAGATTCCGCTGCCGTCATAACTGTACTGGAAGGAATCACTGCATCCAACACCTCCCGAACCTGCAATAAATGTTGCTGATACCGTCTGACCATCACATACTGATGCAAGATCGGGCGATTTTGCATTAAGCGTCGGTCCAACAGGCTGCGGATTTACATTCCAGGACGCCAGTGTTGCCCACGAGGTTCCGCTGCATCCCGATCCGGCTGTGCAACCCGACCTTCTTCCCTGTATCTCAACAAGGGTGTGACCTGTGGTGATGATTGTATTTCCCGGAGTATAAGAGTTCCAGATTCCGCTGCCGTCATAACTGTACTGGAAGGAATCACTGCATCCAACACCTCCCGAACCTGCAATAAATGTTGCTGATACCGTCTGACCATCACATACTGATGCAAGATCGGGCGATTTTGCATTAAGCGTCGGTCCAACAGGCTGCGGATTTACATTCCAGGACGCCAGTGTTGCCCACGAGGTTCCGCTGCATCCCGATCCGGCTGTGCAACCCGACCTTCTTCCCTGTATCTCAACAAGGGTGTGACCTGTGGTGATGATTGTATTTCCCGGAGTATAAGAGTTCCAGATTCCGCTGCCGTCATAACTGTACTGGAAGGAATCACTGCATCCAACACCTCCCGAACCTGCAATAAATGTTGCTGATACCGTCTGACCATCACATACTGATGCAAGATCGGGCGATTTTGCATTAAGCGTCGGTCCAACAGGCTGCGGATTTACATTCCAGGACGCCAGTGTTGCCCACGAGGTTCCGCTGCATCCCGATCCGGCTGTGCAACCCGACCTTCTTCCCTGTATCTCAACAAGGGTGTGACCTGTGGTGATGATTGTATTTCCCGGAGTATAAGAGTTCCAGATTCCGCTGCCGTCATAACTGTACTGGAAGGAATCACTGCATCCAACACCTCCCGAACCTGCAATAAATGTTGCTGATACCGTCTGACCATCACATACTGATGCAAGATCGGGCGATTTTGCATTAAGCGTCGGTCCAACAGGCTGCGGATTTACATTCCAGGACGCCAGTGTTGCCCACGAGGTTCCGCTGCATCCCGATCCGGCTGTGCAACCCGACCTTCTTCCCTGTATCTCAACAAGGGTGTGACCTGTGGTGATGATTGTATTTCCCGGAGTATAAGAGTTCCAGATTCCGCTGCCGTCATAACTGTACTGGAAGGAATCACTGCATCCAACACCTCCCGAACCTGCAATAAATGTTGCTGATACCGTCTGACCATCACATACTGATGCAAGATCGGGCGATTTTGCATTAAGCGTCGGTCCAACAGGCTGCGGATTTACATTCCAGGACGCCAGTGTTGCCCACGAGGTTCCGCTGCATCCCGATCCGGCTGTGCAACCCGACCTTCTTCCCTGTATCTCAACAAGGGTGTGACCTGTGGTGATGATTGTATTTCCCGGAGTATAAGAGTTCCAGATTCCGCTGCCGTCATAACTGTACTGGAAGGAATCACTGCATCCAACACCTCCCGAACCTGCAATAAATGTTGCTGATACCGTCTGACCATCACATACTGATGCAAGATCGGGCGATTTTGCATTAAGCGTCGGTCCAACAGGCTGCGGATTTACATTCCAGGATGCCAGTGTTGCCCACGAGGTTCCGCTGCATCCCGATCCGGTTAGACATCCACCTCTCTGACCTCTGATTGCCACTGAGATATGACCGGTTGTGCTTAGCGACTGGCCCGAAACGTAGTTCTGCCATGCACCGCCATCGAAGCGATACTGAAAGGCATCTATGCATCCTGTTCCTCCAGATCCCGGATTGAAAGTTGCTGACACGGTCTGACCGGCGCAAACTTCCATAAGGTTTGGTGTCTTCAGGGCCAGTGTCGGAGCAACCGGCTGAGGATTGACAATCCATGATGCCAGGCTTACCCAATCACTTTCCGTACAGCCAGGTCCTCCCGTACAGCCGGCCCTGCGGCCCTGAATTTCAACCAGTGTGTGGCCCGTGGTACTCAATACGGTGGCTGGAGAATACGGTTGCCAGGCACCTGTTCCGTCAAAACGGTATTGGTAGGCATCTGTGCATCCCACCCCTCCGGTACCGGGATAAAAAGTTGCAGAAACTGATTGTCCTGTACAGACTTCCGCAAGGTTTGGTGTCTTTGTATTCAGAGTAGGAGCCGTAGGTCTGGGACGGATAATCACACTGTATACCGGCGAATTCCTGTCACATAAGCCATTGTGGTCATTCAGCATTATTGTACCTGTTCCCGGAGCACCCCATGTTACTGTAACCGGATTGCCCACGTAAGATGCCGGATTTCCTCCAGTTATTGTCCAGGTATAGATATGTCCGGCTTGCGAGGGAATGCTGTAGCTAACGGTTGTTCCCTCACACAGGTCGAAAATGTAGTTTGAAGGGGAATTATATTCGGTTTCGGTGCTGACGCTCTGGATAAACTTACCTGGACCTATAGCCTGATCGTTCTGATTGTTGAACTCGGTGGTGATCCATTCGGCTGACCTGGCTGTAACGGAATATCTTGCCTCATCGAGGTAGCCATTGAAAAATTCATCACCCCCGGAACCATCATTGTACCTTCCAAGGTTAGCCTCATTTGGGATGCCGGTCTGGGCAGCAGCAGTACCTTCCTGATAAACTCCGTCGATATAAAGACGATGCTTTGTGCCGTCAAATGTATAGACATAATAATGCCATGTTGAAGAAGAAGGATCGGAGGAAGATGAGGCAAGCTCCTGCCCTCCCCATTTCCAGGCAGTAGGATTGTTGCCCCGATACCCAACCTGAACAGAGCTTGATGCTCCCGAGTTCTGAAATGAAATGAAGTTCTGCGTACCGGATGGTATTGAGGAATAAAGTGCCCAGATGCTGATTGTATGGGGCAGATTGGCTGCAACAACACCTGAGAGGGATGGCATCCTTACATATGACGAATTGATGGATCTGAACCTGGCTCCTGTGGCAATCTTCCCTGTTATGGAAGTAACACTGTTCGGAGTCCCGTCATTGCCAGTCGGACTGGCATCGGTATAATCGGATTCGTTTAAATGCCACACTCCTCGGTAATCCGGACTCCATACACTTTCTGAAGACTGGCTGGTTGTAATCTGGGCATTACCATAGAGCACTCTGAAGGTGGTATTTCCGGAATTATTTAACAGCGGGAATCTCACCCAGGCCACAAGCTCGCCGGTTAAGCTTACGTACCTTTCAATCTGGTGCTCAAGCCTGTTGTAATTTGCATCCGTAAAAATAATGTCATAACCGTTGATATTACAAACATGGCCGCCGTTTCCGACATAGGACAAACCATTGTTGTTGGGTGAGGATAAGGTAACCAGAACAGGGAAGTTGATAAGCACACCTCCAACCTTTGAGCCATTGATTTCGAATGTCTTCTGGTACTGATACCCGAGTGGGGCAGCCGGACATAATTGTCCGAACGACCTTATATAGCTTCCTGCAGCCAGGATAATAATAAACAGGATAACCTTCAACTTATTGTTTAGGTTCCTGATTATCAGATCTCCAACCGCTGATTCGCTTACAATTCCTATGTTCCTGTTACCTATCAAACTACCAGGTTAAATTTTTCAACACGGCTAAAAAATCCGGTTCGCCATTCCATTCGCTTACCGGACAGTCTTTCATTATTGATTCAAGCCCTGCTAATAACGTTTAACCTGTTGCTTTTCTTGTTTGTTACTAACAATTTATTAACAATAAAAAAGCCGGTAGAAATAATTCAACCGGCACAAAGTGAACATAAGACTTTTGTCGATCTTAAATTATCAGCATTGCATCACCATAGGTTCCGAACCTGTATTTCTCCTTTACTGCCGTCTTGTAGGCGTCAAAAAGCAGATCATAACCGGTAAATGCGGCCACCATCATGAGAAGTGTCGAGTATGGAAGATGGAAATTGCTAATCATCATGTCAGGAACCTTGAATTCGTATGGCGGGAAGATGAATTTATTAGTCCATCCGTCAAACGGCTTCAGATATCCGGTGGTGGAGACTGAACTTTCAAGAGTCCTGACCACAGTAGTTCCCACAGCGCAAACCTTATACCTGTTGTCCTTTGCCTTGTTCACCATCTCAGCAGCCTCCTCGGTGATCCTGATCCTTTCCGAATCAACCTTGTGCTTGGTAAGATCCTCAACATCGACACTGCGGAAATTACCAAGTCCCACATGTAGTGTGATCTCAGCAAACTCAACTCCGATAATCTCGAGTTTCTTAAGCAGTTCCCTGCTGAAATGAAGTCCGGCCGTCGGAGCTGCAACGGCTCCCTCATGCTTTGCAAATATGGTCTGGTAACGCTCACTGTCCTCCGGTTCAACCGGCCTGTTTATAAACTTGGGAAGGGGTGTTTCACCCAGACTATACAACGTCTGCTTGAATTCTTCATATGTTCCGTCGAATAAAAACCTCAGGGTCCGGCCCCTCGACGTTGTATTGTCAATTACCTCTGCGACAAGCAGATCATCTTCGCCGAAATAAAGCTTGTTCCCGATCCTGATCTTCCTTGCCGGATCAACCAGAACATCCCATAACCTTTGCTCCCTGTTGAGCTCTCTCAAAAGAAAAACTTCTATTTCTGCTCCTGTCTTTTCCTTGTTACCATATAACCTGGCCGGAAAAACCTTTGTGTTATTGAATACCAGAACATCATGTTCAGTAAAATATTCCGTGATCTCCTTGAATACCTTATGCTCAAACGTCCCTGTTTTCCTGTTCACAACAAATAGCCTCGATTCATCCCTGTTATCAGCCGGATAAAGAGCAATCAGTTCCTGCGGCAAATTATACCTGAATTGCGATAGTTTCATATACCGATTATTGATATTTGTTTTTTATGAAATCCTTTATACGGATGATTTTTCATTATGTTTCATTTCTTTAATTAAATTTTCAAATTTCTCAAGAGAAAATGCATCTTTTAACTTATAATGACCGATTGCAGTCCGTACCAGGGCTGTCAGACAGGCTCCGGTTCCCAGAGCGAGGCCGAGATCCCTGGCAAAGGATCTTATATAAGTCCCCTTGCTGCAGACAATTCTAACCGTAATTTCGGGCATGTCGGCTGTTATAAACTCCAATTCCCTGAAATGGACGTTTACCGGTGTCATTTCTTTTTCAATTCCTTTCCTTGCATATTCATATGCACGCTTCCCTTCAAGCATTTTTGCAGAATGTACAGGAGGCACCTGCTTCTGCTCTCCAAGGAAACCGTTCATTACCTGTATAACAAGTTCTTCATTTATATGTTCAACGGGATACCGCCCGTCGACCTCCGTTTCGCGATCGTGCGATGGGGTAGTTTCCCCGAAACGGATGGTTGCAACATACTCCTTGTCGAGATCCCTGAACTCCTCTATTCTCTTGGTTGCCCTTCCGGTACAAATAATAAGCAGTCCACTCGCAAGAGGATCGAGAGTCCCGGCATGACCCGTCTTGATTTTCTTGATTCCCAATGCACTCCTGATCATTATTCTGACCTTGTTCACAAGGTCAAACGAGGTCCAGTACAGGGGTTTGTCAAACAACAGGACCTGCCCCGCTTCAAAATCTATACTATCCTGAGACAACATCTAAAGGAAAAAAATGGTTATCAAACCAACCAGAAAACAATAAGCCGCAAACCAGATCATCTTGCTCTTTCTTACAATGCTGATCATCCATCTGCAGGCTGCGTAGCCTGAAATGAAAGCTGCAAGAGATCCTGCAATAAGAACAACAGGACTGATGCTGACTATTGCTTTCTCAGTTTCTAAAAAGATCTCCAGGAAATTGGCTCCCAGAATAGGTATGAGAACCATCAGAAATGAAAATCTTGCCAGTTCGTTCTTGCGGTTGCCAAGCATCATTCCTGTTGAAATTGTAGCTCCCGATCTTGAAATGCCGGGAATAACTGCAATTGCCTGTGCTACTCCGATAATAAATGCGTCGAGGTACCCGATGCTTCGTTCCCTTCTGGCTGAAAAATGCCCGGCAGCAAGGAGTAATGATGTCACTAAAAGCATCAGCCCAATGAACAGCATGTTTCCGTTGTACAGTCCTTCAACCTGTTCCCTGAAAAAAAAGCCTGCGACAGCGATGGGTATCATCGATACCAGAATCTTCAAAATGTAGATGGTCTCTTCATTCATCCTGAACTTAAAAACACCTCTGACCAACTGAAGCAGCTCCTTGCGGAAAACCACAAGTGTGCTCAGAACAGTGGCCCCGTGAACAGCAACCGTGAAATAGAAGTTTTTCCCCTTGTCAAGTTCAAACAATGCTTTACCTATCTCCAGGTGCCCGGAACTGCTTACGGGCAGGAATTCTGTCAGTCCCTGCAGCAGGCCAAGGATAATTGCTTCAAAAATATTCATTCGGGATTATTCCGGTTTTTTGTTTGAATCCACTGGTTTTTTCATAATAGCCCATATCTCAAATATGAATCCTATCAGCACGACAATTGGCGCAAGGGTAATCCTTCTGAAACTGAATATTTTGTCGCTGAATTTATTTGGATCGTCCGATTTTCCCCCAAGCATAAGAAGGAATCCCACCACAATAATAGCAAAACCTATGGCAAGAAGCTTGTAGTTCTCAGGACCCAGGGCAAAATTCAGCTTATCCTTGTTTTCATTTTTTACTGCCATTACTTAATTGTATAATTTATCTTCAGAAATATCGAGGTAACGGTTAACTGACAGAAAGGTTGAAACGAGATTTATCAGGATACCTGCCAACACCAGAGCAGCTCCCAGAAGCAGAAGCAGCTTGGTGCTTTCAAATGAGAAGAGCATCAGAAATTCCTTTTCAATCAGATAAAGCAACCCTATCAGCAGGAGCATTGCGATAAGTGAAGCAAGAACACCATGATAAACGCTCCGGATAAGGAAAGGCTTTCTGATAAACGACCTCGTTGCTCCTACAAGCTGCATGGTGCGGATCAGAAAACGCTTGGAATAAATTGCAAGCCTTATTGTGTTGTTGATAATAGTGACTGCAATAAGAAAGAGAAATGAGCTGATGATAAGAAGGAAAATGCTGATCTTCCTGACGTTCTCGTTTATCAGGTACAGGAGTGAATCTTCGTACCAGACTTCTTTTACAAAAGGATACTCAAGTATGTATTTCTCAAACTTCCCGACACTGTCGCGGTTTGTATAGCCTGCATACAGGTAAACGTCGATTGAGGGCGGAAGGGGATTGTCTCCCAGGAAGCTGATGAAATCCTCTCCCATTTCTTCCTTCATCTTAACAGCCGCATCGTCGCGCGAAACATATTCTGTCGATTTCACATACGATTTCGCATCCAGGTCTTTCTGAAGCATCCTGATATCCGCTTCCCTGGCATCCTCATCAAGTATTACGGAGAATGAAAGGCTTTCCCTGAAATAATCCGACAGTTCCTTTGCATTGATAAGTACCAGACCCAGTATTCCCAACAGAAAAAGTACCAGCGAAACGCTGATCACCAGCGTCAGATATGATCCTCCCAGCCGGGCCTTTGAAAATCCTGTTTCCTTGCTTTTCATATTAGATGGACCGCCTGTTTATTCAACAAAGGTAATCCAGCCGAATTCATCCTCAACATCACCGTACTGGATACCCACCAGTTTGTTGTAGAGTTTCATGGTAACCGGTCCGGGTTTCCCGTCCCTGCAATATTCATAGACCTTATTCCTGTCCGGATCCACAATCTTTGCGATGGGACTTATAACGGCTGCGGTTCCGCATGCACCGGCTTCGGAAAACTCCGCGAGTTCCTCAACCGCTACCCTTCTCCTCCGTGTTAATATCCCCAGCGAAGCGGCCACTTCAATCAAACTCATGTTGGTTATTGATCTCAGTATTGATTCCGATTTCGGTGTTATATATGTATTGTCCTTTATTCCGAAGAAATTAGCCGGGCCGCATTCGTCAATGTACTTCTTCCTTTTTGCATCAAGAAAGATGGTACTGGCATAACCTCCGTGCTTTGCAGCCATTCCTGCCCTGAGACTGGCAGCATAATTGCCTCCTACCTTGAAAATGCCCGTTCCCTTGGGTGCCGCTCTGTCATAATCCCTGCATATCAGCATGCTTACCGGCTTAATCCCTCCCTTGAAATAGGGGCCAACCGGGGTTACGAAAACTATAAATGTATATTCTGAAGACGGCTTGACACCAACTTCCGCTCCACTTCCAAATAAAAAAGGCCTGATATAAAGCGAAGCGCCTGAGCCATAGGGAGGAATAAATTTTTTGTTAAGCTGAACAACTTTGAAAACTGCTTCCCTGAACTTTTCAACCGGCAAAGGGGCCATCATTATACCGTCGGCAGAAAAGGCAAACCTTAAGGCATTTTCCTCCCAGCGGAACAACCTGACCTTTCCATCCTTGCCCATATAGGCCTTTAGCCCTTCAAAAGCCTCCTGCCCGTAATGAAGTCCTGTGGCAGCTATATGAACATCAATATGATCCGACTTGGATACTTCAAGGTCTCCCCATTTACCGTCCTTGTAAAAACAACGGATGTTATAATCGGTTTTAATGTAACCGAAAGGCATATTTTTCCAGTCGAGATTCTCCATAATACTCATCATTAGAATTCCCGGTAAAAGTACATTTTTATAACCAATCTGCACATGATTTATCTCTCTAATATGCCTTTTCCCTGAGCCTGGCAATCTGCTCTTCGATTGAAACACTCCTTAAGAGTTTCCCCGTATTTGTAAGAAAATCGTGGTCAGTGAGGAACTTTTCCTGCATTTCCCTCCACTGTACGACTCCGGTGTTTAATCCATGTTCGTTCCTCTCCCTTAAGAGTTTACCGGTCATTTTTATGAAATCGACCCTCCCGAGATAATCATATCTTGCATCATGCATGATCCTGTCTGAAACTGATTCATGCCTTTCTTCGAATGAGTTGATAATGAGTACTCTGGCCTGACTAATAAAAATTTCATCAAATCCGAAGCCCTGAAGCAACTCCTCCATCATACTGCAGGATGCTCCGGCCGGATTTTCATATTCCCTCAGAAAACCTGTAAACAAAAAAACAGAAGCAAGCTTTAAGGGAACATATTGCTCGGGCTTTATTCCTTCGGCAATGGCAAGTAGCTCGGCCTGGGCCGCTACACCAACAGCATATTGCGCATTGTTGAAATAAAGGTTCGGATGAGCTTCTTCAAGGAACAACCTGCTGACCTTTTCCTCGACATCCTGCAGCTTCATCATCTGAACCATGAACCGGAATCTTTCGTTGGGCAATCCCTTCTCATCCCTGAGATCCGGCAGTATGCCCTTTACGAAATACATGTCCAGCTCACCCTTGTACTTTACTGGCATCCTGCCCCTGTACTCACATTCAAAGAAATCCTTGACAAACTCATAGGTTGCGCCCGAGATGTTTATCCTGCCCCCGTCGCCCGATGACTCCATCCGGCTTGCGATGTTCACCGTGTCACCCCAGATATCATACGACAACTTCTTGTGACCTACCACTCCGGCAATAACATTGCCGGTATGAATCCCAATCCTGATATCCCAGTATTTTATCCCTCTGACCAGCGATTCTTCCTTAAGCTTATGCATGTAATCCTGCATCTCAAGAGCAGCCAGGGTGACTTCAACAGGATTGGTCCTGTTCTTTTCGGGTATACCTCCTGCACACATATACGCATCCCCGATGGTTTTTATCTTTTCGATCCTGTATTTTTCAACTACCGAATCAAAATGGAAAAAGAACTTATCAAGCTCATCGATCAGAATCTCCGGATTCATCTCTTCAGCTATCTGCGTAAAGCCCTGAATATCTGAGAATAAGACAGTTACAAAATTATACTTGGTTTTTGTGGCCTTACCCTTGGCCATAATCTCATCAGCCGTGTCTTTCGGAAGTACATTCGCAAGAAGTGCTTCGGTCTTTTCATTTATTTTGATCAGGTCTTCATTCTTTTTAGTGATTATCTTCTCAAGCTCCTCCTGCCTCCTTCTGAACTTACGTTCCAGGAGCCGGTAAAAAAGATACTGGGCTATCAGCAGTATAACTACTACGGCTAGCGTGACAGGAAGACTGAGTGTAACCCCCGCCGGATTAAACGAACCGGCATGCGATGGGACGGAAAGTAGTGCTGTTACACTCATAAGATACATTGAAAGGCTCAACTTCTTCATTAACAGCATCTACTTGTAATTCTACCTAAAAGTTTTCAAATTTATCATTAAACTTTATTAACGCCAAACTTTATGCGCCATTGTGACATTCCAAAACTTTCGGCACTTTTATTTATTAAATTCGCCCTGAAAATCACAAGCCGGATGGAGATCGTATTTGCGTCGAATAACCTGCACAAGATAAGGGAAATCAATAATGTCCTGGGGGACAGCTTTAAACTTTTAAGTCTCAGCAACATAAAAATGGAGGAGGATATCCCTGAGGACGAACCGACCCTTGAAGGGAATGCACTGCATAAGGCACGCTTCATTTACAATGCAACCGGAATGAATGTCTTTGCCGATGATACCGGCCTTGAAACAGAAGCCCTGAATGGAGAACCGGGAGTACACTCCGCAAGATTTGCCGGCGTCAGCAAGGATTCGGAAGCCAATATCGACAAACTGCTTTCACTTATCGGGAACAAGACTAACCGCAAAGCCAGGTTCAGAACAGTCATCGCCCTTATCCTCGAAGGAAAGGAGTATCTATTCGAAGGAATCGTAAACGGAAATATCATCAGTGAAAGAAGAGGCAGAATGGGATTCGGATATGATCCGGTATTTGTGCCGGATGGAAGCCAATTAACCTTTGCCGAGATGGACCTTGATGAAAAGAACCTTATCTCCCATCGCGCCAGAGCGTTTGCAAAGCTGAAATCATTCCTTTCCGCCTACAACCGGGAAAATGAAACAGATAAGTCAATACCGACCACCTGAAAGATGAAAAAACTGTTATCCATAACAGTATTTGCTTTCATTCTGTTCACCCTTGTGGGCCAGGCACCAGTCGGCTCCTGGACCGACCATCTCAACTACAATACTGCTGCCGGCATTTCAGGAAATGCAGATATTATTTACTCCTCAACTGGAGCTTCTATACTGGTTTATGAAACCGGAACGAATGAAATCCGGAAGCTGTCTCCCGTGAACGGTCTTTCTGAAACAGGAATTTCCTCAACAGGCTGGTCGGAGACAAACAGCACTCTGATAATAGCGTACACAAGCCTGAATATTGATCTGGTCCGGGGAAGCAGCATTGCTTATATCCCCGATATCCGAAACAGGTTCCCGTTTGGACAAAAGAAAATCAACAGGATAAGAACAAGGGATAATTATGCTTATCTCGCCTCAGGCTATGGAATCATAATTGCCGATATTGTCAGAAAGGAGATTCGGGATACCTGGAAACCTGGCCAGGAATCCGGCGATAATGAGGTCTTCGATCTTGCTTTCGGAAACGGAATGGTTTACGCCGCTACTGCAAACGGTCTGTGGCAGGCCGATCTGCAGAATCAGGGACTTTCTTATCCGGGCAACTGGAAAAGGGTACAGGGAATGCCGGAAGCAATGTGTAACCATGTGATATTTGCCGGTGAAACATTGTACTGCAACGTGCCAGGAGAATCCGGAGATGATATTGTATATGCCATAAGCGAAGGCGTATCTGTCTTTTCACAATCCCCCGGAACATTAAACAGATCCTTTGATCCGGCCCCTGAAGGGTTTACAATTTCCTCTTCCGGATCGGTAAGATACTACAGTGCTCAGGGAATACTCAAAAAGGAAATCTCATCCTATGGATGGGGACAACCTGATATCTTCCAGGCAGTAATTTTCGGAAACGACATCTGGATAGCTGACAGAACCCATGGAACAATTCAGGGAAAAAACATGACTGGTTTCACAGGTCTCCCGGTTTCCGGACCTGCCTCCAATAAGGTAGCAGGCATTACTTCGGAAGGAGGCAGAACAATAATCTGCGCCGGAGGAACCAACGACTCATGGAACGGTTTAAAGCTGCCTTTCATGGTCTCGATACATGACGGCAGGAATTTTGAAAACATTTCTTCCGGATCTCATTACGATGCCATGAGGGCCGCTATCGATCCCTCGAATCCTTCACGGTACTTCGTTTCATCATGGGGAGGCGGCTTGTTAATGTATGAGAACAATACCCTGGCAAGACAATTCGACTCATCAAATTCACCCCTTCAGGAGTCCGGATCATCAGGAGAAACAAGAGTCCTGGGACTTGCCCGGGACAAGACCGGGAACCTCTGGATCACACAGCCTGACGCAACGGCTAAAATCAAGAGTGCTCAAATCCGGCGGAACCTGGGAATCCTATCCTGTAAACTTAAACGCCCCGCTTGCAGCGGATCTTATAGCAACATCCTCAGGTCAGCTCTGGATCATTCTCCCCGGCGGATATGGATTATTCATAATTGATGAAAATGGCACGCCCGGTATTTTCACCGATGATAAAACAAGAAAACTGACTATCACCGACAGCGATAACAAGACCATTAATTCAGCCTTCTCACTTGCTGAGGACCTTGATGGAAGCATCTGGGTGGGTACCGGCCAGGGACCTGTAATCTATCATAATCCGGAAGGTGTATTTGAAGGCGACGTCAGAGGTTCCAGGATAAAGGTCCCGAGGAATGACGGATCGGGCCTGGCTGACTACATGCTCGGCACAGAGACCATTACCGCAATATCCGTTGACGGGGCAAACAGAAAATGGCTGGGATCACAGACTTCCGGGGCCTATCTTCTGTCGGCCGACGGCACAACCCTTCTGAAAAACTATAACACTTCCAACAGCCCTATGTTTTCCGATTCAATTGCGGCCGTCGCCATTAACCAGCTGACCGGCGAAGTCTGGTTCGGAACTTCCGCAGGAACCCTTTCAATCAGGGAAAATGCTATTTTCGGGAATGAAACCTTCAACAACGTCTATTCCTTCCCAAATCCCGTGCGTGAAGACTTTACAGGAAATGTAACCATCACAGGATTGGTGAGGGATACAGAAGTCAAGATCACCGATATAAGTGGTAACCTTGTAAATGAGACCACATCCGAAGGAGGACAGGCAAGCTGGGACTTGTCAACTTACAACGGGCGAAGGGTAAGATCGGGTGTTTATCTTGTCTTTTGCGCTGCAGGTGACGGTTCTGAATCGTGTATCACCAGGATTATGGTCATATCCAAATGATCAATCCGTAATCAGGCTTTTTATCCTTTCTATCTGAAGGTTTTTGTTTACCTCCCTAAGACTCCTTGCCGTTTTGGTGAAATACTGATGTCCCGAAATGAATTTAACCTGCAGCTTGTTCCAT
>CAWJAW010000003.1:0-417426 GCA_963840965.1 uncultured Bacteroidales bacterium
CCGGTAAGTGCCGTGCGGCGAAAAACGTTCAATTATCTCCAATTTTTATAAAGTTAGAAAATTTATCTTTTGATCAAATTCAAGCATGGCATTTACCGGCTTGTTAGGGCGCCGTTGGTAGCTCGGGCAGCGCTGGGAGGCACTTGCGGATTGCTCTCATGAACCGGTTTTGTAAATTTTTTAAATACAAAACCGCCGAAAGCTATATGCAAGTGCCGTGAGCGAGGGCCGAGCGTGAGCCCTTTTTAATTCATCTATTTTTCAGCTTTTATAATAACCGGATAATACCACAGACCAAAGAAAATACCTTGAAAAACTAAAAGGGCGGACAATGCGACCCTAACGTTCGGCCGGTAAGTGCCGTGCGGCTTAACGGCGATCAAGTGTTCGAATATACGGTTGTTTGCTCGAAGTTAACAAATTAGCTTTTTTATTGAAATTTCAGCATGGCCTTTACCGGCTTGTTAGGGCGTCGTTGTTAGCTCGGGCAGCCGTTGGGAGGCACTTCCCGTCTTCTCATGAACCGGTTTTGTAAATTTTTATAATACAAAACCGCTGAATGCCATATGCAAGTGCCGGGAGCGGGGCCGAGCGTAAGCCCTTTCATCCACCTTTATGTCAGCTTTTAAAACGGGTTGGATAATTGCCACAGACTAAAGTTTAGTAACCTGGAAAATTAAGAAGGGCGGACAATGCGACCCTAACGGCTCGGCGGTATATTGATTCGTAAACGTTGCTGAGCGACCGGAGGCCGTTCCAGATCTTTCGCTTTCCTCGCAGAGCTCTATAAAGGCCGTAGGGAGCGAATGCACGGCGCGGTTTTTGCCTTCCCGGCATAAGATTTTGTGAGCATTGTGCGTTTCGCGGTACAAGTTAAAAAGGAATTACAAATTTATCCCCTGTTGTAAATCTGGTCGAGAGCAGTGGAGCAGCGCCGGGATCACAAAACTCAATAGAAAGCAGAAATTTATCCCGGTTGCAGAACTGTATGACTTGCAGAGAGCGTATCCGGGTACCGCGGTGGGCAGTATCCTGTGAGAAAGCAGTGAGCCGCAAAAACCGTGACGAGTTTATGAATTATACCGTCCGTGTTAGGCTTAGTTTTTGTTATTTTTTATCATACCTTCTGATAGAATAAGGAATCTAGGCTTGTAAGAATATCTCTCCAAATCTTTGATAGGTGGTATCCTTTTTGAATCATTAACATTTATGATTACAACTTGTCTTTTTAGGTTCTTTATAATCTTGTCAAGGTGATCATTATTTTTTCTTATCAGAATCGAAATTGAAAATTGATCGTTAGGAGGGATAATCTTGTAAAACGATAAATATAATTCGATCGGTAGTTCGTCTGAAAGTGTTTCATTGAACAATTGACTCAAACTAAAGTCACCCTTTGTAGTATAGAAAAATTGTTTTACTCTTTGTTCTGTATTTATGTAATCATAATTATTTGAATCCAACCATAAAACATGATACTCGTCCGATGAATTGGCATGAATTAAATCAATCTGATTATATTCAACTGTATCGACAAAATACTTGCTGGTATTGGTCTCTGACTTTATCATAGGAGTTTGTGAACAAGAATCTATGACTAGTATTCCAAGTACTAAGGAGATTAGTTTGAATTTTATCATGCAGTAATTACTATTTGATACAAATTAAGCCTAACGATCAGCCGGTAAGTGCCGTGCGGCTAACGGCGATAAATGTTCAATTATACGGTTGTTTGCTCGAAGTTAGACAATTTAGCTTTTTATGAAATTTAAGCATGGCATTTACCGGCTTGTTAGGGCGTAGTTGCTCGCTCGGGCAGCCGTGGGAGGCACTTGCGGATTGCTCTCATGAACCGGTTTTGTAAATTTTTTTAATACAAAACCGCTGAAAGCCATATGCAAGTGCCGGGAGCGGGGGCCGCGGGTGGAGCATTTATTTATTCACTTCTGTCAGCCTAAAACGGATCGTTACTGCTAGAGCTAATTTAGTAACCTGGAAAATTAAGAAGGGAGGACAATGCGACCCTAACGGCCCGGCAATATGGGGAGGTTGTGTTACCCGACGCGAGCACCGGGCAGGGTCTCTGGTACTTTAGCCGGAAAGCTGTCACGGTGCAAGGAGGGTATGGCGCACTTTTTGCCGTCCGGGTACAAAGTTTATTGAGCATTACGCGTGTCGCGGTACAAGTTTGATCGGAGCCGCGAATTTATCCCCGGTTACAAAGTTGGTGGCGGGCACTGGCGCAGTGTCGCGGTACAAACTATCTCGAAGCCAGAAATTTATCACGGTGCAGGATTTTAATTGCGGGCAGATGCGCGCTGCGTCACAGGGGTGTCCGGTGCAACAACCATTACAAATTTGTCTTGGGTGCAGGAGCAAAAGCAAAAAGTGTGACAAACAACTTACCCATATTGTCCGTGTTAGCGTTTCGTGCTTTATTCCATTCTCCTCGTGCGTTGGCAAGGCAAGCTCTTTGACTGGTTCTAGTTGTGTGTCAGCTTGTGTGACCAGCCACTGTGCTTGAATGCGAAGGGCGAGCAATCTGAATATATCATGTTTGAGTCTATATCTATTCATTTATGGGCCAATCAATTTTTAATACTCATTATTTCTTAAATATTTTTCTTAAGAAATTATATTATATCTTTCATATTTTATCGAGTAAAGTATGTTATCTAGGATATTCCGTGTTTTCATTATATCCCAATTTCTCTAGAGCTCCTTCAAAATAAAAGATAGAAGAAGTATCTTTTTCTAAGGAAATTACCTTAATTAGGGGAGCAATTGCTCTCTTATCCCCTAAATTCCCCAATTCCTCTGCAGCGGTTTTGCCTACCCACCTGTCCTCATTAAAAAGCATTTTTATTAGAGGCTCTACTGCTCTTGTATCTTTCAAATATTTCCCAACGCTTTTATAGCATTACACAATATCCACCTTTGTTCGCTTGATAGCATCTCAATTAGAGGAACGACTGCTCTATTATCCCCCAATTTTCCTAATCCCTCTATTGCATAAGCTTGAACTTCAATGCGTTCATCAGATAGCATTTCAAGGAGAGGTTCAAAAGCTCTTTTATCTCCTATATTTCCTAAACCCACAGCAGCATAACCACGAATAATTTGCTCTTCACTTGAAAGCAAATTCAAAAGGAATTCAAAAGCTCTTTTTTCCCCTATCTTTTTTAATACACTTGCAGAAGACTCTCGTACAAACATATCCTCGTCCAAGAGCATTTTAAGAAGGGGCTCAACGGCACTTGTAGCCCCAATATTCCCTAATGCGGTTACAGCAACTTTACGGATTGACAACTCTTTTTTTGAAAGCATATTAATAAGAACCTCAACAGCTCTTTTGTCTCTCAATTTTCCTAACGCAACAATAATATTTCCATGAAATTCCTTCTCGTCACCCATCCAACTCTCTTTTATCTTCTTTTTAAAGTACAAAAGGTCATTAAGATACATTATTGCATAACCGGTTAAATAAATAATTACACCTGTTGCAATAAGTAATAATGGTGCTATGAGAATAAGAGCTACATCCTCTTTCATTTGAAAATAAATAAACTGCTCTTTCGGATTGATGCCTTGTGCAATGGCCGTCAAGAAAATCAAAGCCAGTGTTCCAAGCCAAAATCCATCACTATCACCACTATAACGCCAAAGACCTTTTCTTTGCGGAACAGATAAGATGCGTAGTTTATTAATCCCCAAATAAATAATATTATTCCCACAAGTCCTACAATATATGAAGTCACTAATCTAGCTTGATATGGGAAGATAAAGAATGTAGAAATAATTGCACCTAATAACAATATGCTGACACTAATGCCAATAGTTTGGTATGAAATATTAATATTTGAAATTCTATTTTTAATTCGACTTCCAACAATTTTGACTTTATCCATTATTCCAGAGGAATGGTCGTGATAATTGTCTAAAATCTCAATTAATGGAATAACTGCTCTTGTATCCGCAAGATTACCTAAATTCTTTACAATCAATGAACGAATATTAAAATTATTGGTTGAAAGTAAATTAATTAAAGACTCTATTGATCTTTTATCTCTTGATTTACTTAGCTCCTCAATTCCCCATTCTAAAAATGAACGATCTTCTCTTCCTGTGAGAATTTCATTTAACAAATCAGCTATATTTACTGCCCTAAATTTAACTAATGATTTCCCAGCTTGCCACCTAACAATATCTTGCTCTTTTTTATCTTTTATTACAACTTTTAAAAAATCTATAATTCTTTCATCCTCTATATTTCCAATTGCCTTAATTACAGAGACGCGAACTTGATAATGTTTATCTCTATACATCTTTCTTAATAATTCAAAACTAGAATACCCTTCAAAACGACCTAACCGCTCAACCGCCTTTGAACGAGAATAATAGTGTGGATTTTTCAAGACTTGAATATACCCTTCCTTTATTTCTTCTTCTCTAACTCCGTATTTTACCAGCATATCTTCATGAAAATGACAGTTACGACCATCGCTTAAGCCACTGATATGTCCATTAATAATATCTTCATTAGTTGCGTCCAATTGGTTTAATAAATACTGTATTTTTTTCTCTATACCACTATTGTTTTGCCCTTTCCCTAACAACCAAATCAATAGATTAATAGAACGTTTGCTATCTTTTTTTCTAATTTTTCAATTGCTTTTAACAGGACCTCATTATGATAAACGAAACCTTTGGACAATCCTTTTTCTACTTTCTTTTTGAAATGCAAGGAGTACCAATCAAATGTACCAGGAATCACTATTCTCATATTATTTGTTATTATGTTTATTTTGGTGGGTTGGTAAGATAGCTTTTTAAAGCTGAAACTTCGGCCTGTGGATTCGTGCTTACAAATGTGCTATTTGTGCGTCGACTTTTCATGGTTCAATCTATATCGCAATGTCTTCAGCATGAACGCTAACGGTCAGCCGGTAAGTGCCGTGCGGCTTAACGGCGATAAGCGTTCAATATACGATTGTTTGCCTGAAGTTAACAATTTATCTTTTTATTAAAATGCCAGCATGGCATTTACCGGCTTGTTAGGGCGGCGTTGATAGCGCGGGCAGCGTGGGAGGCACTTGCAGATCGCTCTCATGAACCGGTTTTGTAAATTTCAAATACAAAACCGCTGAATGCTATATGCAAGTGCCGTGAGCGAAGGCCGCGGGAGCCCTTTTCTTTATTTTATGTCAGCTCTGAAAACACGGATAATACATAGACCAAATTTAGTAACTACAATAAAAATAAGGGCGGACAATGCGACCCTAACGGTTGGCCGGTAAGTGCCGTGCGGCTTAAGGGAGATAAACGTTCAATTATCTAATTGTTTCTAAAGTTAGAAAATTTATCTTTTGATCAAATGCAAGCATGGCATTTACCGGCTTGTTAGGGCGGCGTTGGTAGCTCGGGCAGCGCTGGGAGGCACTTGCAGATTGCTCTCATGAACCGGTTTTGTAAATTTTTTAAATACAAAACCGCTGAAGGCTATATGCAAGTGCCGGGAGCGAGGGCCGCGGGAGCCCTTTTCTTTCTTTATTTCACTCTGAAAACACCGAAAATACATAGGCCAAATTAATAATTATCATTAAAAATAAGGGCGGACAATGCGACCTAACGGCTCGGCCGGTAAGTGCCGTGCGGTTTAACGGCGATAAGCATTCAATTACTATTTGTTTGCCTGAAGTTAGCAATTTATCTATTTATTGAAATGCCAGCATGGCATTTACCGGCGTGTTAGGGCGGCGTTGATAGCTCGGGCAGCATGGGAGGCACTTGCAGATTGCCATCATGAACCGGTTTTGTAAATTTCAAAATACAAAACCGCTGAAGGCCATATGCAAGTGCCGGGAGCGAAGGCCGCGGGAGCCCTTTTCTTCTTTTTTAGTCAACTCTGAAAACACAGAAAATTTACATCAGTCTAAAGTATTAGTTATCTAAAAATAAGGGCGGACAATGCGACCTAACGGCTGGCCGGTAAGTGCCGTGCGGCTTAACGGCGATAAGCGTTCAATATACGGTTGTTTTCCCGAAGTTAACAATTTATCTTTTTACTGAAATGCCAGCATGGCATTTACCGGCTTGTTAGGGCGTCGTTGTTAGCTCGGGCAGCCGTGGGAGGCACTTGCAGATTGCTCTCATGAACCGGTTTTGTAAATTTCAAAATACAAAACCGCTGAATGCCATATGCAAGTGCCGGGAGCGGGGGCCGAGCGTAAGCCCTTTTCATTCACCTATGTCAGCTTTAAAAACAGTTCGATAATGCCACAGACTAAAGTTTAGTAACCTGGAAAATTAAAAGGGCGGACAATGCGACCCTAACGGTCAGCCGGTAAGTGCCGTGCGACTTAACGGCGATAAGCGTTCAATATACGGTTGTTTCCCGAAGTTAACAATTTATCTTTTTACTGAAATGCCAGCATGGCATTTACCGGCTTGTTAGGGCGTCGTTGTTAGCTCGGGCAGCCGTGGGAGGCACTTGCAGATTGCTCTCATGAACCGGTTTTGTAAATTTTTTAAATACAAAACCGCTGAATGCCATATGCAAGTGCCGGGAGCGGGGGCCGAGCGTAAGCCCTTTTCATTCATCTATGTCAGCTTTTAAAACAGTTCGATAATGCCACAGACTAAAGTTTAGTAACCTGGAAAATTAAAAAGGGCGGACAATGCGACCCTAACGTGTTATCTGTGTACTAAAGCTACCCATAAGTTGCCATTTTTGGAGTTATCAGGTAGCTAAAGGTAAATATATAAAATATTAATCTTATCATAAATCATCAAACGGACTGCGGATATTCTGTATGCTATGCGTCGTTACATGTGTATATATCTCAGTCGTTCTGCTGCTCTTATGCCCCAATAATGCCTGAATATACCTTAAATCAGTTCCAGCCTCCAGCAAATGAGTTGCATAACTGTGTCTCAATCCATGTAAGGTTATATCTTTCTTCTTTATCCCGGCCTTATCATATGCGGTCCTGAAAATTTTCTCGAGACTTTCAGGACTATATCGTTTGCCACTATATTGCCCTTCAAACAGATACTTTACAGGCTTGTAATGTGAGAGATAAAGATCCAACATCTGCAACAACTTGTCTGACAAGGGTGCGATCCTGTCCTTAAATCCTTTAGATTGCCTGATATGCACCAGCTTCCTGTCATGATCAATATCCGTGGGCAATAACTCAAGAACCTCACTCCTCCTTAAACCGCATCCGTAAACCAGACTCAGCATGGCCCTATGCTTTTCGTTTATTACTGAATCAAGTATCTTTTTTACTTCTTCTTTACTTAAAACATTGGGTAACCTGTGCTGCGGCCTGGGCCTTGATATCTCACCCGGATCAATTACCGACTTGTAAATCTTCCCATAAAATTTCTTAACCGCACTTATCATCTGGTTCTGAAAAGAATGGCTCAACCCTTTCGGCAAAATATACTCATCTACAATCCTTACCAGATCTTCCGATGTGCAATCTTCTGCTTCCTTCGGACTGACAAACTTCAGAAAAGTCGCGATCATTCCCGTATATGTCCTCACCGTCGATTCAGGATACCGGTTCGCTTCCATCCACTTTCTGAACTTTTCAATGTCCATGGCGGCCTTTTCACTTAAAGCTGATTGCTTTGCTTCCTTGTCAACCCTCTGCTTCGCTTCTTTTCCTGAAGATACATCATTCTGCTTTGAATCAGGTTTGGCTGACTCCCTTTTATCCAGGGCACTGTAATCAACAAAAGCTTGCCCCCTGAAGGCATCCAGCAAATTGCCTTTTATGTTGCTGCTGTCAGGTATATGCCACGATTTCATCTGTGAACTCCACCTGGCCCCTTCAATCTTTTTTACAATCATGATCAGAGTATCATCGTACCCGAAGCTGAGGGAAATCCGCCTTTCCCCCTTGTGAATTACTCTTTCAGCAACTACTTTTTTCATAACCGGCCGGTTATTAATCCTTGAATTATCCTTCAACCCGGAGAAAGCAATGCTCCGTCAGTCACAATGGCAACAGCCTCATCCCTCAGTCCCAACCGTACGTTGTATTTATTGCCTGACTCTCCCTTGAAATAAATAAACACAACTAAAATTAAACATTATACAGTAATCTTAAACAAGAAATGCCTAATTTTTTAATAACTGATTTTCTCAGACTAATGAAAGTCCTTGCAAAACCGTATTTCAGATCGATAAAATGCTCCCTGACTCAAAAAATGTATGGGAGTCCTTGTGATTCAGATAAAGGTCTGTGCAGATATTATAACAAAAACAGTAAAAAACAGTAATAAACACTAATACATATTAGAATGTTTCGTAACTTTATAGTCTGACCAATATTTTACACAATGGCAAAAACAGGTGGATTATTGGAGGTCTTCAGAATGTTTCAGAACACTGAATCGTATTTTGAAGACAGTAACCGTGAGAAGTCGGGACGATTAATCGTGAATCAGCTGCTGATAATTTGCATCTTTACTTTTCTTTACGGTGTTGTCATGGGAAGTTATCACAGCTTCCTTCAGTCGGTGGCAGCCGGACTGAAAGTGACTTTCCTGTTCTACAGTGCGATCCTGATATGTTTCCCTTCTTTTTATGTCATACAACAGGTTCTGGGATCAAGACTGACGTTAAGGCAGATGGTGCTCATCATTTTAAGCGGATTTGTTCTTACATCCGCCATTGCTGTTTCGTTTGCCCCGATTGTTATTCTTTTCCAGCTTACAGGCGGAAATTATCATTTTCTTCAGCTCCTGCACGTTGCGATATTTGTCTTCTCGGGGATATTCGGAATGAAACTGATGATCGATGCCCTGAAATTCGCGTGTGAGAAGAAAGACATCTATCCGCGTACCGGAGTCAGTGTTTTCAGGATATGGATGATAATTCTGGCATTCGTCGGGATCCAGATAGCCTGGAACCTTCGTCCCTTTCTGTGCAACAAGACTGAGGAATTCAAACTTTTCAGGAAATATGAAGGCAATTTTTATACTGCTGTAATTTATTCCGTTCAACAGCTTGTTAAACCGGCTGAACGGGAAAGCAGTTTTGAAGTCAGACCTGAAACGCAGGAACAGGTTACTGACACTGCCCTGTTGAATCTCATCAAAAAATAAGGAATGGATGAAATTATGACACTTGAAGAAGTGGCAAAATACCTGAAACTGAAACCACAAACAATATATACCTGGGTCCAGAACGGAAAGATCCCCGCCGCCAAACTCGGAAAAGAATGGCGGTTCAGGAAAACAGTCATCGACAGATGGTTCAACCAGCATATCGATCAACGGTTTTCTGAATATCTGGAGTGAAAAGCTGATCAGCGGTCAGCGAACAGCGGTCAGCTGGATTTATAGGACACTAACTGCATCTTCATTCGTTCTGCCGGCTTTGCACTTCGTAGCTTTAGCGAAGAAGTGTTCTGCCAGTCAAAGACCTGTAAGACTGCATGACTGCATGACTGCATGACTGCATGACTGCACGACCTGCACGACATGCACGACCTCTTTTGTAATTCCCGCTTATTCCCCCGTCGTAAATGCCCAGTCTCCCAGAACCTAATTCGAAAACCGCCTTGCCATTCTCAAACCTGATAAATTTCAAACCTTTTACTTTTTTTACCGGTTTACCACCTTCCCTTATATCTTTCAGGGATGACGCGGGAAGGTAAAGGGTTGCAGTTGTGTTGGCCGGAACTGTTGCTTCATAAATAAGCTTCCCGTTTTCCTTTTTCCAGGAACTGCTGATCCTCCCGTACATCGAATCGTAGTATCCACCCGCCCATGTCATCCCGCCTGTGGGATCGGGACGGGGCTGAAGTATGAACCTCCTGAATGCGGGCTCATCCCTTTGAATACCCAGCGAGTAGGCCATCATCCACTGGCCCACTGCACCAAAGGAGTAGTGGTTGAACGAGTTCATACTGTTATTCCCGCCGAAACCGTTCTCAACAGTGTACCCGTTCAGCCGCTCCCATATCGTGGTTGCCCCCTGCTCGATCGAGTATAGCCACGATGGATATTTGTCGTTCTGCAGAAGCCGGTAAGCCAGTTCGTCAAGTCCGTTATCCGACAGCGCTTTGCTTATCCAGGCCGTCCCTATGAATCCGGTCATGAGAGAATATCCGGGACGCATCACGCCTTCATCATCCGGATTCTCACGCTCTACTGCTTCTTTTAGATTCCTTATCATAAAAGGCATGTTCTCTTCAGTGAACAGGTTCATGCCCAGACCAACTGCATAGGCGGTCTGGACATCAGCAAGCCTGAACTCAGGGGCAGGGGCGGGCTGAGCGCCGAATCCTCTTCCTCCGCCAATAAGCCCGACCGTTTTCTTGTCGGTATTTACAAAGGTCTTATTGAAGAATTCCTTCCTCTGTTCATAACGGACCATGAATTTCTCTGATTCATCCAGTCTGCCGAGCAAAGCGGCCACTTCAGACATGATATGCAGATCGTATGCATGATACGCAGCTGCAAGATAAGCTGAACCGAGCTGATTATTCTGCGGACCCAGCCAGTCGCCCAGCTGACCGTCGCGGGTCAGTCCTGTTTCAGGGTCGATGGTTGTTTCGAGATAATCCATGTATTTTACCATCGCCGGATAATGCTCCCGGAGCAGATCTTCATCACCGTACTGCTGATAAGCTTCCCAGGGTACAACAATCCCTGCACTTCCCCAGAGTACTCCTCCGAACCCGCCACCAACAGGGGCAACATCGGTGAACCTTCCGGCGGCCGACTGAACATCCCTCATGGCAATCAGATGCCTCCGCAGGAACTGCCCCGCACCGGAAATGTAGGTGGCTGTTCGTGCAAAGACATTAATATCGCCCGACCAACCCATCCGTTCATTACGCTGCGGACAATCGGTTGGTATGGTGAGAAAGTTGTCGATATTCGACCATACCAGGTTTGACCATAACCGGTTTACCTTCGGATTTGATGTTTCATAAGAGGCAGTCAGTTCCCTTACAGAGCTTATTGCAACACTCTGGACTGCCTCCAGGGGCAGTGGCCGGTCGATTCCGCTTATCTCAATATACTGGAAACCGTGCGAGGTGAACCTCGGCTGGTAAACCTGGGGACCGTCCTTCATTATATAGATGTCCTGGCTAAGTGCCGCCCTGTAGTTCTCGGTCATAATCATTCCAACATTATTTCCCGATTCCTCAAGATCGGGATAGAGCATCTCCGAAAATCTCAGCGTCACTTTATTTCCTGCCTTGCCTCCGGCCATGGTTATCCGCGGCACGCCTACAATATTCTGGCCCATGTTGTACACAAAAACGCCCTTACGCACTTCCTTTACACTCTCTGCACTTATAACCCTGTAAATCCCGGCATTGTTGCCAATCTGTCCGGTAAGCGTAAGTTTATCATAATCGAAGCTTGTAACTGTTCCGTCTCTTTCAGTTGAAGTTCCTTCGAACGAAGTTCCCTTAAGAGGAACTGCCACTGCTTTTTTCCAGCTGCTGTCGTTGTAACCTGCCTCTGTCCAGCCTGCTGTCTCAGCTTCCCGGGTGGCGTCGTATGCTTCACCCATGTCGAGGCTTCCGTATATCAGCGGTCCGCCGTTGAAGTATTTCCAGTCGCTGTCGTTGGTGGTCACAACCGAACGGGTGCCGTCGCTGTAGGTTATTATGAGCTTTGCAAGAAGCGACTGTCTGTCGCCGAAATGATTCCAGATGCTTCCGAAACTCAGAAGTCCGCTCCACCAGCCTTCTCCGAGCATCACACCGATAGTGTTCGGTCCCTTGCCTAAAAGTGAGGTAACATCGTAGGTCTGATACAGATGGGTTATGTTGTATTGAGTCAGCCCGGGATTATAGTAATCGTCACCTACTCTTTTCCCGTTAATATATGCTTCATAGATTCCCCTTGCAGTTATATACAGCCGGGCGTCTTTCACGGTCCTGTCGCCGGTGCTGAATCCGGTCCTGAGCATGGGCGCAGAGTTGCGGCTGGGATCAGCAGTGATTATAACTCCCTGTTCTCCACCGTCAATAATATATTTGCCGCCGGATATTTTCAATCCCGAAGCCTGACCGGATGCAATACCGGCATAGATTCCGCTGTATTCTCTTTCCGAAAGATCCTCTGAGAAGAGCAATGCATTGGGCAGCCTGTTGTTCCTTACTTTAACTCCGTAGAAGGATGCCTTCTGGCCGGGGCCGGCTGAAAATCCTATGTCGCACAGCATTCCGAAGGGGATATAATTGCCGCCGCTTCCTGCAGGATTGAGATTGACCGACGCTCCTCCCTGGCGGCGCATGAAGCCCGGCCTTGATCCGGTGTCCAGTGCACGGGCGGCTTCTGCAGGGGATACATGAATGAATGAATCAGAGCCGTCAAGTGTTAGCGACACCTGCCCGAATACGCCTGAGAATCCTATTGTGTGCCCGAGGTTCCTGTTTTCAGGATTGATGAATTCCTTTTTTACTTTAAATGAACTGAAAGGCTTTCCGGGGGTGTCGGATGGACTGTAGCCTGCCCTGTAAACATTTATTTTTGCCATTCCGCTGTCCGATTCGCTTACACCTGAGATATCAAGCTCGATCTTAAGGTAGCTTTCATTTATTTTATTTTCCAGCTGAAAGATGTTCTTGTTTTTATCCATTAGCCTTGAATCGTTGGCTCCGAATATAAAGGCTGCCCTCGTGCTTCCGGGCTCGATGGCAACAGTGAACTCCGCATTGAATATAACAAGGTAGGGTGAATAAAGAACCAGGTCCTCATCCCCGCCTCCGATCCATTCAGCACCTTCCCAGGCCCCGAGGCTGCCGTCCATCAGCCCCGTCTCAAACCACGATGATGCAGTTGAGGTCCTTGATTTCTGGTCCCATGTCGTTACATCCCATGTGTAACGGGTTGATGGTTTCAGCGGTGAACCTGCATAGACTATTCCTGCCGAATTGCCACCGGGAGTTTTCCCTGAATCCCAGCTTATGTTACCGGCCGGATCTTTCACCACTATCCGGTAAGCGGTCTGCATGAGGTTCCTCTCTCCCGGCTCTGAACTCATCTGCCAGCCGAACCTCGGAGCCTGAACATCAATCCCCATGGGAGTTGCCGAATATTCCGCCGTAAGCTTTTCAACCCCCGCCCCGGAGATGGACGAAAAGCCTGCCATTACAGTTACTGCCAGAAGCGTGAAGATTGATTTTCTGAATTTTATATACATGATTTTACGGGTTAGGTACAAAATGATGCTGTCTGAGTCAAGTTTATTTTAACCGCGATAAGATACAAAGAAAAGAATCAGGAAGTTCTCGTAGATTTACGCAGATAAAACCGCAGATTTACGCAGAGTATACAAAGTAAGCATTTTTAAAGACCGCGCACCGCATGCCGCGTACCGCGTACCGCTTCCAATCCACACGAATTTTTATCGTAAAACGATATCTCAATTATCGTTATTCAACAAAAAAATTACCCAAAACGATATTATTTTTTGCCCTTCGCCCTTCGCCCCTTGCCCTTCGCCCTGTGCCCTGAGCTCTTCGCCCTGAGCCTTTCACAGTCCCATCTCCGTAATCGCCTTCCTGATGACCCCGGCCGAATGTTTCAGCTTTTCGAGCTCTTCCTGCGGCAGATGAGCCGGGACTATCCTTTCAACTCCCCGGCCTGAAACGATTGATGGTATACTGAGTGAGAGATCCTTTAGTCCGTACTCGCCATCGGGAACGACGGAAACGGAAAGCATGCTGTTCTGGTTTCGCAGGATGGATGTTGTTATCCTTACAAGGGCCAGGCCGACTGCAAAATATGTGGAACCCTTTGCGTCAATTATATGATATGCTGAATCGCGCACCTGTTGTTCTATCCGGCTCTTTTGTTCTTTCCACCCTTCACACTTGTTGCAGTAGGGGCAGTAATCCGATATTGAAATGCCTCCCACATGCGTCATCGACCATGCAACGAATTCGCTGTCGCCGTGCTCGCCAAGAACATATGCATGAACACTGTGCGGATCCACTCCGCAGTGCCGGCTTATAAAGTGCTTCAACCTGGCGCTGTCGAGTACGGTGCCTGAGCCAATCACCCTGTGTGAGGGCCAACCGGAAGACCTGTAAGCAACATAGGTCATCACATCGACAGGATTTGTGACGATAAGCATCACCCCGCTGCATCCGCCGGACGCAACCTTTCCGGCAATGCCTCCCACAATACCGGCGTTCTTCTGCAGGAGCTGCAGGCGTGTTTCACCCGGTTTCTGGGCTGCTCCAGCGGTGATGACAACAAGACTTGCATCGGCATAGTCATCATCAGTTCCTTCCTTTATCGTTACCGTCGGAAAAAACGGCTGCCCGTGAACCAGGTCAAGAACCTGTCCCCTGAGTAATTCCTCGTTCCTGTCGATAAGCACTATCTCCTCGGCAACGCCGCTCTGGGCCAGGGCATAGGCATAGGTTGCCCCAACCGAACCGGCTCCGGCTATTACTACTTTTCGTTTGTGAATTTTATTATCCAATGGGTTAATTTTTTATAATTAGATCAAGTTGCTGGCGTGCGGCTCAGGGCACAGGGCTCAGGGCAACTGCCAACTTTGTGCCTTCACGCCTTTACGCCTTTACGCCTTCACGCCTTTACGCCTTTTTTTAAAGCACCCTCGTTGCCGTTTCCGGTCGTGGTGCCTTGATTACAAGTACCCGTGCATTCTGTTTTCCTTCATTGCTTATATGGTGAACTATGTTGGCAGGGCTCTCTATCAGCGTGTCCCTGTCAAATGCAACTGATTCTCCTCCGATATGAATCGTCGGATTCCCTTCAAGAACATAAAATGTGACATCGACCGGAGTTTTGTGAGGTTTCAGCGACTCTCCGGGCTTAAGCTCGATGTGATTGATCTGAGCCGACGGGTCATTGTAAATCTGCCTCACATCAACCTTGTGGGGAGTGTCTTTCACTTCGACTGATTTTACTTTCCTTGAATTCATAATGGTTTGAATATTAGCTGAATTTATGAATTATTTCGTTACAGGGAAATGGTTCCTTTAATTTTATTTTCAACTGTAAAGATAGTAAAAAAATAAATAATAGAAGATCAAAATATCTTTTAATATGAATGTTGTATGGATAGCCCCAAAGCCCCCTTTTCCTGGTTTACCCCCCAGTCCCGAAAGGCTTTCTTTGTACACATCTTTTTGCGAGGTAGAATCATTGTCTGGTTCCTCTTTTGTTTACCCCCCAACCCCCCTAAAGGGGGGCTAAGAATCAGACAATGAGTAATATATATTCCAGAGATTATCAATACGTTATAGTTTTCAATTTTCGGGACGAATTGTTATCCAGCCTGGTAATTTCATTCAAAACCTTAAATAGTAGTAAATCAAAGATCTTAGGCCCCCCTTTAGGGGGGTGGGGGGTGGAACAAGCAGGGATAACATGCCACCTTTCTGGGGTTGGGGGGTGGAACAAAATAGGGAACCGTACAGCAACTTTTTTGCCGGTTGGGTCCACCCCCAACCCCCCAAGGGGGGCTATAAGAAGTAGACATTGAATGTTTTATAATATTTATGGTGAAAAACAAACAATGATTGTGGATTTCAAGCCCCCCCGGGGGGTATGGGGGTGGAGCCTGGTAAAATGGCAGGAGTGTAGAAATAAAGAATTTCAATAATTAAGAGGTGTATACAGATTGAGAGGGATGAGGGACCCTGTCCCTGAATTCTCCAGATGCAAAAAGGATTCTTTGAAGATGCACTGGTAGTTGAAGGAGATCCCGCATCCCTTATTTTATGATTACGACGTTTGATGAATCTCTTTTTCGTCAAAAATCCCTCCTTTTCACTAAATTTAACTTCTTTTTACATAATACCCGGGGATGTTTTTGAGTTAGAATATTAAAATAAAATTAAATTTATCCCCGAAAAAAACAGAATCACCTGATGCCTGTGAAATTTGCAAGTCTTATCTTACTGATGATGTGCCTTCTCCTGCTCCCCGGAGCTCATGTTCCGGATGCCGGTAAGGAGACTGTTTCGACCGCATCGGCAAGCGTCGGTTTAGAGAGGTTCTGCCTGGAGTTGTACAATAATATCCGGGGTGATGAGTCAAAACCTGACTATGAGGTTCTAAGGAAAGCCATCACCGGTTTCTTCAACCTTGAATCGGATAACAGGATCAGAAAAAACATCCTAACGATAATCGACTTCTCACTTTCTTCAAACCTCGACCGCATGTGGATCATCGACCTGAACAAACAGGAAATGGTTCATTCAAGCCTTTGCGCACATGGCCGTAACAGCGGTGAGGAGTATGCCTGCAGTTTCTCAAACACTCCTTCTTCATACAAGAGCAGCCTGGGTTTTTATGTAACAGGCGATACCTATACCGGAAAGCACGGCCTGTCGCTCCTCCTCGACGGGGCTGAACCCGGAGTAAACGACAAGGCAAGGGAAAGAGCTATCGTGATGCATGGAGCCGATTATGTGAGCAGGGACTTCATCAGCCGCAACGGCAGGCTCGGACGAAGCTTCGGGTGCCCTTCGATACCTATGGAGGATCATGAGAATATCATCAATATGCTGTCGGGACAATCATGCCTCTATATTCACTTCCCCGATGCCGGATACCTTAAGAGTTCCTCACTGCTGGTCGACGAGACTGCTGTAGCAGGGATGTCGAGGTTTCTTTATGAGTCGCTTACCGGGAGTCTTTTTTCAATGCGCTGATCAGCTGCCTGTCGCGGTTGTAAATATCCTTACCGAAATATACCGTTCCGTCGTTGTCGGCCCAGGCTGTGAAATACAGAATGTGAACAGGAACCGGTTCTTTAAGAACGATAGTCCGGGTCCGGCCGTTGTCGATCTCCTCATCAAGCTTCCCCGTGTTCCAGTCGGGATCATCCTTCAGAAGAAAGCGGGCAAAGTTGCGGACGTTGTTTATCCTGATGCATCCTGAGCTGAAAGGCCTTATGCTCTTGCTGAACTGCCAGTGCGACGGGGTGTCGTGAATATAAACATCATGCTGATTCGGGAACATGAATTTTATCTCGCCAAGGGGATTGCCCTGGCCGGGCTCCTGCTTTATCATATAGGGGAACCTGTTTGCGGAAACCTGCTGCCAGTCGATCGATGCAGGATCCACCACGGATCCGTCATAAGCCACTATCTTCATTTTTTTCCTTTGCAGATAGCTTGAATCCTTCATAAGGTCAGGAATCACATCCTGCTTCAGTATCTGCGGGGGAACAGTCCAGTCGGGATTAACGACAAGATATTTCATCACCGAGCTGAAAACGGGAGTCTGCCTCTTGCTGGTACCCACAATTGCTTTGGCGGTGAAGGTCTGTTCCCCGTTCTCGATAAACCTCAGGTTGTAATCAGCGGCGTTAACCATTACGTAACGGTCGCCCAGGTCGTCGCTCACCCATCTCCAGCGTTCCAGGTTGGCCGTGATTACACTGATCCTTTCAGATACAGGAATATTCAATGCTTCAACAGTCGACTTCCCGACCACTCCGTCAGCTTCCAGACCGTTTCTCTGCTGGAAGACAACTACCTGGTCGTGGAGGACCTGGTCGAACATTTCCTCATCTTCCGGATCAAATCCGATAGGTCCCTGGGTCACGGCGAGCCTAAGCCTCAGGGATGCCACATCGGGATGCCTCATGCCCTTTTCTATCTTAGGCAGGCTGGTGGTGAAAGTCCCCCATCCTCCGGCTGATTCCAACCGACGATATTCAGCCAGCGCTTTCTTCAGGTTAAGGTATTCCCTGTGCCTCGGGGTCAGTCTTTGGAGAGACCTGGCAGGATCATCAGCATTAAGTGCATATTCGATGTAGGTAAGCCAGTCTTCACCAGTGTTCCTTCTCAGGGCTTTCCACTGGGGATCGGCATCTTCGGGAGAAACCTTCCCAGTACCAAGATCAGTTGACAGGCCGATAAATGCTTCATCGAGAAGATGCTCCATCCTTACTATTTCGTCGTGCGAGGGTTTGTCGGATGATGCAATCTTTTCAGCCAGTTTTTCAATGCCGGAAATATTGTAATCCTCAGGATCAAGACCGTCGGCAGTTGAATTATAAATTGCGCCTGCCACCTGCAGTATCTTATCGTTATTATACCACCTTGGCGAAAGCAGTCCCCTGGCTTTTTTATTAAAGGCAGAATAGATTTCCTCGTTGAACATCGCAGGAGCAGCAGGAGCGGCAACAGCTTCATCCTTCGAACCGGCAGAAGAGGAAGGTTCACCTTCAGAGGCTAACCTGAGCCTTTCCGGAGCGGAGCTTGTAAAAAGAAGTATCATCACCGCTGTAACCGGACCTGTTATAATATTTGTCAACCTCGAAATTTCCATGACTCTGATGTACCTTGTTTCCCGAAATGTAAAACAATTTACATGCCATGTTGTTCCGAAAGACACGGTTTATGATGAACCGTTTTTAATGGAGGACAAATGGGTGTTTTATTTTGACAAGACTAATGGTAAAAGTCATGCAGTCTTGCAGTCATGCAGTCTTGCAGTCTTGCAGTCTTGCGGTCTTGCGGTCTTGCGGTCTTGCGGTCTTGCAGGTTATCCGTTTATGGCGTCTCTAAGTCACTTCGTCCCTTAGTCACTTCGTCTCCTTTAGTCCTTCACGCCTTCATGCCTTTACGCCTTTATGCCTTTACGCCTTTACGCCTTTACGCCTTTACGCCTTTACGCCTTTACGCCTTTATGCCTTTACGCCTTTATGCCTTTACGCCTTTACGCCTTTACGCCCTCACCGGTTATTAAGCCTGTCAAAAAACTCCAGCTGTTCCCTGAAAGGAAGAGGAGCGGACTTTACCTCGTCGCCGAATTCAATTACCTGCGGGGAGGCAGGATCAAAAGCCGGCCAGTTCGGTAATCCTTCACCGTTTGGATCGCCGGTACGGGCAAAGTTCACCCAGTATGATGACATAAGATCCGCAAGTTCCCGGTCGGTGTCAGTGAACGGCCTGTCCCAAAGCTTAAGAGTGTTGAGGGCATAACCGAATTCTGCTGAGTGGAAAGCCCCATAGTCCGGTTCACCGGGAGGTACACGAGTGAAATAGTATAGATATGCCTTATTATTACCTGTTTCGGTTTGAGTTTTAACCCAGGTGTAATTCTGCCATCCAAACGACAGGACAGTTGTCTGTTTCATCCATTTCTGAACTTCCTCTTCACTGTCTGCAGGGAAAATCCTGAGGTAATCCGGAGCCATGTCACCATATCTCTTTTCAGCATTTGATTTGTATTCCTGAATACTCAGACTGGCAACGCCTGAAACACCGTCATCGGCATTCCAGCCTGCCAGAAGCGGGACATCATTCTGCCGTCCTTCTCTGAAAGTTTCCGTCGCCGGACGGAACAACAATATTGTCGGTGGTGACTCCCGACCGGCCGCGGACTTTCATCAGCTCTTCAGCCGGCAGGGATCTTAATCCGGCTATTGTTGAGTCGCTGAACTGTCGTGCATAGCTGAGGCCGGCCGATTCAGCCGATTTTAAATCGTATACAAGTCCCGGACCACCCGAAAACATTCCTCCGCTCTGTCCGATAGCCCTGTGAAACAGTCCTTTGGCCAAAGGAGATATCATCAATGCATTAACACTGAACGATCCGGCTGATTGTCCGGCAATAGTGACATTACCCGGATCTCCTCCAAATGCTTCAATATTCCTGCTTATCCATTTAAGGGCTTCTATCTGGTCGAGTATCCCATAATTTCCCGAGGTCTTTAGAGGCGATTCGGCGGTGAGCTCAGGGTGCGCAAGAAAACCGAACACCCCCAGCCGGTAGTTAATTGTAATGAAAACCACTCCTTTTTTTGCCATCTCCTCCCCATCATACAGGGGCACAGTGCCGGAACCTCCTGTAAAGGCACCTCCGTGTATCCAGACCATCACCGGAAGCTTTTCAGCGCTACTCCTTGCCGGAGTCCAGATGTTCAGAAAGAGGCAATCCTCGCTTAACGGTTCCTCAGGAGCCATGAACTCCTTTGACCACATCATGAAAGGCACCGGTTTACTCTGCATGGCGCTGGGAGGGGGAGTTAGGCACTGCCGCACTCCTTCCCATTTAAGCGGAGGCATAGGCGCTTTCCACCGTAGTTCTCCTACCGGAGGTGCTGCATAAGGTATCCCGAGAAAGATACTGACATTTCCTTCAGGGTTTGTTTTTCCTGCAATAAGGCCCGATTCAATTCCGACCTTGCTGACATTGATCTTCTTCCCTGATGTTCTGCCTGCTGATGAACAGGAGGTCAGGATCACTATGGGAACCAGCATGATAAAAACTAATTTCTTCATTGTTGAGTGGTTTTATTTACCGGAATTCCGGCCGGGTTTAATTTCAGAGTACCTCAAAATCGTAATTTCCTGATTTCAGCCTTATCTTCAGACCTCCTTCTTCTTTTTCCACACCTGCCACCGACGATGCTTCAGCGACATCCTTTCCGTCTGTGAGAACATTATCTGACTTAAAGTACAGAGTGGCGGTGCTGTTTGCCGGGATGGAAACATGATATTTGATCCGGTCTTCTGATCTCTGCCATTCGGAGACTATTTTTCCGTAAGGCCCGTCATGTTCTGCACTGAAACTGCCGAGCCCCTCAACAAATCCGGGTCTGAGGATCACGTTCTTGAAACCGGGAGCAGCCTCATCGGGGAAGATGCCGCCAAGAGCCTTGTAGTACCATGCATTAATCTCCCCGAACATGATGTGGTTCATCGAGATGTCGCTTTTTGCATCAAGCGGCCAGTTTTCATAGAAGGTTGTTGCTCCGTTCACTATCCACCATCCCCACGACGGGAAATCCTCCTGTGAGGCAACCTTGTAGGCAAGATCAGCATAGCCGTTAGCGCTGAGGGCATTCAGCAGTGTCTTGGTCCCGAGCAGCCCCACGTCGATGTGCTTGTTGTCGGCAATGACTCTCTTTGCAAGGTGTTCCGCAGTCGCAGGTATTAATTCTTCCGGTACCAGTCCCCAGTACAGCGGAACGCTGAGTTCAGTCTGAAGACCTTTGCCGTAAATTCCTGTTGATGAGTCGAGGAACTTACTGTTAAAGGCATCCTTTATCTTTTTAGCCAGAAGGGTGTACTTTTCAGCATCGTCATCCTTTCCAAGTAATCCGGCTGCCTTTGCCAGGATCACTGCATCCGCATAATACCACGCCGTGGAGGTAAGTTCCTTTGGTGTAACCGATTTAACCGGCACCCAGTCGCCGAGACCCCAGTCGGTGATCCCTTCCGGACTCCTTGAATCAATCTGGTCGACATAGCGTTTTATATTGTCATAACAATCCTTCAGAAGCCGTGAGTCGCCATAGAAGAGATAAATATTCCATGGTATAATGGCAATTGTGCTGGTCCAGTCAGGTCCGTTGGCCCAATGGTATCCCCACCCGCTTGTCGGTATAATTGCCGGAAGAACTCCGTTTGAGAGCTGTTCGTCGCGGTGATCGGCCAGCCATTTCTCATAAACCGTAATGCCTTCGAAATTATAGAGGCCGGTCTCTATGTTGATATGGGCATCGCCTGTCCAGCCGTTCTTTTCCCTCTGCGGACAATCGGTCGGGTAACCGAAGAGGTTCGAGAGATACGATGCATTTGATGCCATCCATGTAAGGTTGAGGGTATTGTTAGAGGAGTTTATCTTTCCGGCAGGAGGGACGTCACTGTGCATAAACCAGGCGGTAAGGCTTTCCTGACCAAGTTCAACAGGTTTGTCCGATACTACTTCAACAAACTGGAAGCCCTTGTAGTTGAACCGGGGCATGAATTCGTCCTCCTCTTTTCCGCTCAGGATGACAATGTCGGTCTGGAATGGATCGCTGTCGTCGGCCGGACGGAAATGGACATCTATGTTCGACTGGTCGGCATGTCCGTCGGATCCGATTCTTTCCGCATGGATGAGCCTTACCCTGGTGCCAGCCTCTCCCTTGATCCTGATTTCAGTTACACCTGATATGTTACGGCCGAAATCGAACAGGTAGTTCCTGTTGCTGAATTTAGTCATTTTCGACTGCGGGTATCTTTTCAACATTGCGCACCGGATGGAGTACCTGTGCTGTTATGTTTGTTGAGGGCGCACCCGTGTTAAGAGGTCTTTTCCATAAGGAATCGTCAAAACCGGGAGTGTCCCATCCCGGCTGTTCAAGACGGGCATCATAGTGTTCTGCCGTGTAGATGCTGTTGAAAATGACAGGTGAGAGCGATGTCTTCCAGTCCTGGCCGGTTCCTATCACCTCTTCGCTGCCGTCTTCGTACGTGATCCTCAGGTCCATGCAGAATTTCGGCCGGGCCCGCCAGGGAGCCTTGTCGAAATACCACACTGCAGTCGACTGATGATTATACCATCCGTTTCCGAGAATAACCCCGATGACGTTCTCTCCCTGCATCAGCTTCCGGGTTACATCGTAAGTGACATAGAGAGTCCGGCGATCGAAGCGGGTGTACATCGGATCGAGCCGGTGATCGCCGGACTTTTCCCCGTTGATGCTCAGCTCATATAACCCGGCCACGGCTATATATGCCCTGGCAGTTTTTATCTTCCTGTCTATGCTGAATTGCTTCCTGAAATACGGTGCAGGTTTGAGGTTGAAATCGTAAGTGTCGGTTATCCAGTGCCCTGTCCAGGCAGCCTTGTTCATAAATCCGGTTTCGAATGAAGCCGGCTCCGGAAGTACCGTCCAGCTTCCATCATTCAGTTTCGCTTTGAGGCTCCAGTAATATTTTGTGAAGGGCAGGAGGGAGGGGCCCGTATAAACCACCGGCACTGTAGACCCTGCCGTTTGTCCAGATTCCCATACATCTCCTTCTCCTCCGGCAACCGAAACGGAATCGGTCCCTACAAAGATCATGTAAGCTGTCTGCTCCACGCCGGGTTTCTCAGATGTCATCTGCCAGGTGAACCGGGGTTTCCCGGTATCAATGCCTGCCGGGTTGACCAGGTACTCGCACCTCAGGTTCTGAAGATTTGCACTTCCTGTTTCACGGGTGCAGGATAACAGTATGAGAGGTAATATGACAGGCCAGATCAGTCTCATGATTCGGGGTTTTTTCAGGGTTTGCATTTCAATTAAAGTGACAATGCAAAATAAGAAAAAATCCGGAAAATGTTCGAACATTTTCCGGATCCGTTCCGGTCGGGTGCTTTTTACAGGGAGCACTTCCGGAGCCCATAATAAATGTCCTGGCTTGTGACGTCTCGTTAAATTAATGCGGTTTTATTTTATAACACACTGAATATGACTAGTAAATATATCTTAAAATTGGCTTTTACCGCACTTACGCGTATTTTTGTTCTGAGCGTTGAAAGAGGCCTGTCGACTTTAGAATAAGTTCAGAGGATTTTGGTACCAATCAGGTATTTAATGTATCTTTAACAAACTGATCTATAATCTCGTAACTTTCCCCTCCTTTCGAAGGAGGGGTGGCCCGGGCAGTAGTTTTTTACGGGCCGGAATTCGGTCCCGGGCCGGGGTGGTTGAGGAGAACCTCATGGTGATTCTATCCAGATTGAAAAAGACAAAACAAGGGACAAGTTTCTTGAGGGTCTCGGCCTTACTGTACTTAGATTTGAAAACAGGTTGGTATTTCAGGAGCCTGAATACATACTTAAAGAAATAAGAAATGCATTTAAAGGAGAGGATAAATGTTCTTAATTCTTGTTAAACTACTCTCCATGGCAATAACCACCCTGGCCCGGAAGTAAATCTCATCCGGTACAAAAAGCAGTAGCCGGGCCACCCCTCTTGCGAAGGAGGGGAAAGTTATGGTATTAAATATCTGCATATTAAACACCATATTGAGATTAAAATGATGTAAAACATGATGAAATGGTTATGGATCGGCGATATTGGCTTATAATAATACAATCAGTTCCGCCATTCCTTGCCGTCATCACTGACTCGATCGGGTTGGTATAAAATGATCCTGAATACATACCTGACGCACTAATTATCACAAGTCAGGAATTAATTGACAATTCAAAATAAGAAAAAATCCGGAAAATGTTCGATCATTTTCCGGATCTGTTCCGGCCGGGTGCTTTTTACAGGGAGCACTTCCGGAGCCCGTTGTAAATGTCTAATAAGCGACAGTCCTGTGTGTCTTCCCGTAGCTTTTCCTGCCGTTAGTCCTGCCGTTTGTTTTGCCGTTAGTCCTGCCTGTTTTCCATGCAGGTTTCTTGCCGGGATATGCCTTTTCGCCCCGTTCTTCGCTCTTTTCCTGGGCGATCTGCACTGCAACCCTTTTGCCCATGTATTTGGCATTTTTCATGGCTTTTATAAGCTCATCGGAATAACCGGCTTCGACTTCGAAAAATGAGAAGTCCCTGTAGAGGTCTATCTTTCCTATCGGGACTTTCATGCCCCTTGTGTTGGAATTGATAAGGCTTATAAGCTGATCGGGGAAAAATTCGTCGGCTTTTCCGAAATTTATAAAGAGCCTGGTATAATTGTCATTCATCTGGCTGTATGAGCCTTTCTTTCCTGATCTGCTCCATTTCTCTTCCTTCGTGTGAACAGGTTCAATTATATCCTCTTCGTTGCGGTAATCGTCGAGGAACCTGTCGAACTCCAGTGAAACAACACGCCTGATCAGTTCATCCTTGTCGAGGTTTTCGAGTCGGGCCTGTATTTCCGGCAGTAGTTTTTCGATTTCCTTATGACCTGTTGGTACGGTCTCGAGTTTATCAACCCACCTCGAAAGCTGTTTGCCGCAAATCTCGCTTCCTGTAGGAACAGGCAGCGAATTGAACGACTTATTTACAAGTTTTTCTATGCGGTGAAGACTGTTCTTTTCCCTCAGATGGACCAGAGAGACAGATATTCCCTTTTTCCCAGCACGGCCTGTACGGCCGCACCTGTGGGTATATACTTCAGTGTCGTCGGGCAGGCTGAAGTTGATAACATGAGTAAGGTCATCGACATCCAGTCCGCGGGCTGCAACATCGGTGGCAACCAGCAGGCGGAGGTTTCGCGACCTGAACTTGTTCATAACAGCGTCGCGCTGCGACTGTGAAAGGTCGCCATGAAGGGCATCCGCATTGTAGCCGTCGTTTATAAGCCTGACTGCCACATCCTGTGTTTCCTTACGGGTACGGCAGAAGACTATCGCATATATATCGGGTTCTGAGTCGGCAAGACGCTTCAGCACCTTGTACTTGTCCTTCGCGTGAACCACGTAGTAGTTGTGGCTTACATTTTCAGCGGAAGCGTTTTTCCGGCCGATGAGTATCTCGACAGGATCGTTCATGTATTTCCTGGCAATGGAAGAAATCTCTTTCGACATTGTAGCTGAAAAAAGCAGGGTCCTTCTGTAAGCCGGAACCTCTTCAAGGATTTCATTTATGCTGTCTAGAAAACCCATGTTGAGCATCTCGTCGGCTTCATCCAGGATAACTGTCCGGACTTCCGAAAGTTTTGCGGCCCTTCTACCGATTAGGTCGATAAGACGTCCCGGTGTTGCAACGATGATATGAACACCACGTTTCAGCTCCCTTATCTGGCTGTCGATCGGGGCACCGCCATATACCGCAAGGATCCTGAGACCGCCGGTATGTTTTGAATAATTGTTCAGATCGTTTGTGATCTGCATGCATAATTCCCTGGTAGGACATAATATAAGAGCCTGTGTGGCTGCTTTTTCGGTATCGGTTGCCTGAACTAGCGGCAGACCGAATGCAGCCGTTTTCCCTGTGCCGGTTTGTGCAAGGGCAATAATGTCAGTGTCGTTTCCCAGCATCAGGGGAATAACCTTTTCCTGAACAGGCATTGGAGTGGTAAATCCGAGTTCCTCAATTGACCTCAGGACACCGGGAGTAAATCCCATTTCTTCAAATTGTATCATTAAATATTTTTAATCGTGGCTCCGGGAGCGGTATCTTTATATTCCCGGCTGAAGTGAACTCAAATGCAGACAGGGCTATATGCGTAAAAACGCTTCTTGGAAATCACTTTGTTAACAAGGGCGCAAAGATAATCAAATATTCTATTATTCCTTGAAGAGCCTTACATTGATTGCAGCTATTCCTTTGGGACCCTTTCCCTTTTCAAAAGCAACGATGTTGTCCTCCTTTACGGGTTCCTGAACGTCGCTTGCATGGAAGAACAATCTCATGTTCGATTCCAGATCGCGTATGAACCCAAAACCTTTTGAATCGTTGTAGAATGTGACAACACCTTTACGGTGATAGTCGGGAGCATCTTCAGGGTTGGTCCTTACAACCTGTATTTCAATGTCTTCAGCGATAACTTCCTGCTTTTTTCTGGTGGGATCGGGAGGAGTTGAGGATATTACTCCAAACTCATCAACATAGGCAATCATATCGTCGAAACTGCTCTTGCCGCTATCTGTTTTCTTAAGGGCACGCTTCTTTTCCTTATCCTTTCTCTTTTTTTCTTTTTTCTTCCTTACTTCTTTTTTGCCTAATGTTTCCTGAGATCTTCCCATAAGTGATTTTATTTGTTTAAGAATCCTAAATGTCCCTGCTTAAGGGTTAAGCAGGAATTCACTGCAAAGATACTCAAAAAATTAACATTAGTAACCTGCCCCGGATTTAACTTCAGACTGAGTTATTTAATGTTGCAGCGGTTCAAAAATCGGGATATCTTTGCTTACCGGTCGGTATAGTATAACTTATAAAGGTCAGCGTCATGATCAAGAAAAACACCATCCTCGATTTCCTTAAAAACATTGAACTTTTCCGGAATCTCGATGAAGTTGAACTCAGGGAACTTTCCCGGAGTGTCACCGAAAAACACTGTGACGCGGGGGAGATACTCTTCAGGGAGAACAGTCCGAGAGAGGACATCTTCCTGATTTATGACGGGGAGGTGGAGCTTTTCAAAAGAGATTCATACGGCGTTGAGGTGAGGCTGGCCATTTTCGGAAGGGGTGACTTCCTGGGCGAAGGCATACTCGATCCGGGTTCGGTCCATTCCACATCATCGAGAGCGATAAGAAAAACAATTCTTCTTGATGTAAGCAGGGAATTTTTTGGCTACAATGCCGGTACCACACTTAAGATCCTTTCGAACATAACCGGTATTGTATCAAGGAGGATGCGGAATGCCAACACCAGGATGATGAATCCAGCCGCCCAGTATGTTTCGGGAAAGACGAGGGTGGAAAGTGATCTTCTCGGTGAGCGGGAAGTGCCCTATGAATCGTATTACGGTGTGCAGACTCTGAGGGCGGTTGAGAACTTCAACATCACCGGGATCACTCTCAGTTTCTTCCCTTCCCTTATCGAGGCACTGGCCATGGTTAAGGAATCGGCGGCCGAAGCCAACTTCCGGCTCGGACTTCTTGACCCTGCAATCAGGGATGCCATTGTGCTTGCCTGCCGTGAGATCAGATTCGGGAAATACCACAATCATTTTGTTGTCGATATGATACAGGGAGGGGCCGGCACGTCGACAAATATGAATGCAAACGAGGTGATTGCAAACCGTGCTCTTAAGATTCTTGGACACAAGCGGGGTGAGTACAAATACTGCCATCCCAACAACCATGTGAATCTGTCCCAGTCGACAAATGATGCCTATCCGACGGCTGTCAAGATAGCTCTGTACAACTCAAACAAGAACCTTGTGATGGTGCTAACAAAGCTGGTGGCATCGTTCAGGAAGAAGGGAAAGGAATTTTCTCACATCATAAAGATGGGAAGAACACAGCTTCAGGACGCGGTGCCGATGACTCTTGGCCAGGAATTTGAAGCCTATGCCGTCACTCTGGAGGAAGAGATTGAAAGGCTAAACCTGAATGCAAAGCTCTTCCTCGAGATCAATATGGGGGCAACTGCTATCGGGACTGGAATCAACACCGAACCGGGATATGCTGAAATGGTCGTGAAATACCTGAGAAAGATATCCGGACTTAATCTGTCGCTTTCATCGAATCTGGTTGAGGAAACTCAGGATACGGGATCATTCGTTATGTATTCTTCGGCAGTGAAGCGGCTGGCAATCAAGCTTTCAAAGATATGCAACGACCTGAGACTCCTTTCATCGGGACCCAGGGCAGGGATCAATGAGATCAACCTGCCTCCGATGCAGCCGGGTTCATCAATAATGCCAGGAAAGGTAAATCCGGTTATCCCCGAGGTTGTAAACCAGATAGCTTTCAAGGTGATTGGCAATGACCTTACAGTTACAATCGCTTCCGAAGGCGGTCAGCTCGAGCTGAACGTGTTCGAGCCGGTCATAGTGCACAGTATCTTCGAATCGGTCGAGATGCTTATAAACGGCATGAATACCCTGCGCCACCGCTGTATCGAAGGGATTACCGCCAACGAGGAACGCTGCCGTGAACTGGTTCAGAACAGCATAGGGATAATTACAGCGCTTGTGCCGTACATAGCTTACCAGGACCTTAATTCTATCGCCAGGGACGCCCTGGAGAAAGACCTGTCGGTTTATTCCCTGGTCCTGGATAGGGGATTGCTTTCGAAAGAAAAACTTGATCAGATCCTCGCACCGGAGAATATGATCAAGCCTGTCAAACTAAAATGATAATTTAACGGATTATTTACCGGGACATCCGGATGGAGGTCAGCCGTTTACTTCCTTCAGAATTTCTTCAATGTCATCGACGCAGCCACCGCAAACGGTTCCCGCCTCAGTGGCATCCTGTACCTCTTCCAGGGTCTTCAGCCCCTTTTCCTTAATGGCTTTTACTATCTCGCTTTTCATTATCCCGTTGCAGTGGCAAATTTCAATATCTTCCATGAGTTTGTTTTTGTTTTATTTTGTTAATGTGCAAATATAACAATGTTCAGGCATTTTCATGCCTTGTTGTTCTTTCCTGTCAGTTTCAGTATCACGTGAACAAACAGGTAGATAACCAGGATGACCAGGAAAATTGCCGCCATTCCCATGCCGGCGAGCTTCAGTGAATTTATTAAATCAGTATTCATAATATTCCTCCTACATTAATCCGGGTACAAGGCTGATAACCACGCCGCCGGCTATCACCGACGCTATCTGCCCCGATACATTGGCTCCCGCGGCATGCATAAGCAGATGGTTCTGAGGATCCGCTTCAAGACCCATCTTCTGAATGACTCTCGACGACATCGGGAATGCCGAGATACCGGCGGCTCCAACCATCGGATTTATTTTTTCCTTCAGGAAGAGGTTGAGGAACCTGGCAAAAGTGGCTCCGGCGATTGTGTCAAAAATGAATGCCACCAGTCCAAGCAGCATTATAAGTATTGTCTGCAATGAAACGAACGACTCTGCTTTCATGCTTGCAGCAATGGTGATGCCCAGGAGAAGGGTGATAAGATTAACCAGTTCCTTCTGTGCCGATTCCGAAAGCGACCTGAGCACTCCGCATTCCCTTACAAGGTTGCCGAACATCAGGAAGCCAACAAGAGCTATCGATGCAGGAGCGACAAGTCCGGCAATGATCGTGACGACAATAGGGAAGAGGATCCTGGTAAGCGGTGTAACGCTTTTAGGATTGTATTTCATTCTTATCTTCCTTTCCTTTTCTGTGGTGCAAAGCCTGATCGCAAAGGGCTGAATGATGGGTACCAGCGCCATGTAGGAATAGGCTGCGATTGCTATCGGGCCTATGTACTGGCTTTTCAGGACTTGTGAAACAAGTATTGATGTGGGTCCGTCAGCAGCACCTATGATCCCGATCGAAGCGGCATCCCTTAGGTCGAAACCGAGCAGTGTTGCAATGATTACTGTTGCAAAGATCCCGAACTGAGCGGCTGCCCCGAATAGCAGCAGCCTGGGATTGGAGAGGAGCGGACCGAAATCGATCATTGCGCCTATTCCGATGAAGAGAAGAATGGGCATTGCTTCCGAGGCCTCGATTCCCACACTGAATAGCCAGTCGATTATTCCCCGTACTTCCCCGATGCCCGGAAGGGTCTGGTTGAGGACTCCCGACAGGGGAAGATTAACCAGTATGGCCCCGAATCCCATGGGTAGCAATAACGGCGGTTCGAGCTTTCTGTCTATTGCCAGGTAGATGAGGAGACCGCCGGTGATCCACATTACAATTTGCTGCCAGGTAATACTGGTTATTCCATCCAGTAAGAATTCCATTTCAGGTTTGATTAGTTTTGTTTCTCGGTTTCAGATTCAGAATCAACAAATATACCGAATTATACAGGAAAATGTTCCAGTATAAGAAAAGACCTCACTCCTCATGCCTCACGCCTCATACCTTAAACCCTGTGCCCTGAGCCCTGAGCCCTGTGCTAAGCCTTCGCTGAAGCTACGGCTTACGAAGCCTGCGCCCTGAACCCTCACTCCACCCTGAACCCTTCCTTCGCCCAAACCCACTCTCCTCCTTCACTGACCCCGCAGACTGAAATCTCATACTGACCGGGCTGGTCCGATGTCCGGAAAACTACCTCAGCCTCCCCTTTGCCGTCAGTTTTCAACGCCGGCTCCCAGAACAGGGTGTTCCTTAGGTCGGGAGTCCTGTCGCGATTGCCTGGCGATTCCGGACTGACGGGATGCACGAACACTTTCGGTGCCTCTACCGGACGATAGGGAAGTATGGCAGCATAGTCCTGCATGATAACGTCGCCGAAATCCCCTTCACGGGTGATTACATTGACAATGCCGTGAAGTATAAGTTCGCCTGTGAGATACGGTGTCATAACAACCTCTATCTTTTCTACTTTTTCCGGATCAAATCCGGCAAGGATGTTCAGATCGTTTATCATTACTCCGTCGATCATCACCAGGGGTGGTTCTTCGTAGTATTTTCCGGTAAGCGGATTGGTGATATTAAATTCATAGCCCGAGTCTTTGTTTCTAAGGATGATGCCCGGAAGCAATTCGAAAAACACCTCCTGCATCACAGGAAGGCTAATGTAATCGTCGAGGTATACCTCCATTTCGGGAATGCCGTAAAACCTCGGGGTTTTTATTCTGCTATCTTTATTTTCAGGAGTGTGAGTGTATCCCGGGATTTTGTAAATTTTTCCCGCCTGGAAATTAAAACTCAGTTCCGAAAAAGCGGTCTTCTGAAATTCATTCAGCGTGTCACGTACGCAATTCAACTGTGGAAGCATAGGCGGGAAAGGGGCATCTAATTCCATAACCACATTGCTGCCAGCATTTCCGGGCTGAATTATAAGGATCCTTTCACGGCTGTCGGCAGGAAGAAGGAGGTCGAACCTGCCATTGGGCCTGATACGCGCATGATAGAATTCAGCAGTTTTTCCCCGTACCGACGCATAAAGAAAGCGTGACGAATCTATTACGCCTGGATCGCGGTATCTGACCGACCCGGAAAGATAATGGCCGGTGCTTTCGAACCTGTAATAATCTGATAAATTTCCGCGGTCAATTTGAATACCATCTGCCGGAGAGAGGGCGGAAGTACTTGCCGGGACTACCGAAATACTAAGGCTGGCAGGCTTTCCGGATACTGAACCGTGTGTCTTTATTTTAGCAGTAACCAGTTTTCTTCTTCCGGTTACGCTGTCAATTGTTACAGCGGCACCGGTTTGCTTTATTTCCCGAATGCCGCGGGTAAGATTTTCGGGCAGCTTTGAACGGAAATATACGTCTGTCGTGAGAGGATTGAAAATCTCAATTTCGCTGATAAAACAATTATCCGGCAGGTAGTTCTTCATGTAACCGGTATATGCTCTCAGCATATAAGTACCTGAGCTGAGTGTGTCGGGGATAAGCAGATCGCCGTTGCCTTTTCCCCCGGAGAGGCCGAAACGTGACTGGACAACCGGCGTGTTCCATGGATTAATTAGCTCCACATAGGCTACAAGGCTTTCTGCAGGCGGGTGCCCCTGCTCTCTTCCGGTGAGAAAAATGCTGAACCAGATGGTTTCGCCTGATATATACATCCGGCGATCGGTATGAAGAGCCAGCACCTCTCCGGCGACAGCTTCTGAAGCCTGAGCGGGAGCTGTCAGAAATGCCGGGGAAAGCATCATTAGGACCGGTGCAATGATAATTTTTCTCATTTGTCCTTGAGATAGTCGCGCCAGAACGACGGCATTTCACTTGTACCCCTGGTAGTGCAATCGGCGCACTCCTTGTAGGTTGTTATAATCCAGAACGGAGGGATCTCGTCGCTGTAGTCCTCTATTACCCAGTAGTCCGTTTCGAAGCCCGTTGATGGAAGTGCCCCGCCCAGGGTGTCCGTGGCACAATAGGTGAAGAAATGAGGCAATCCGTAAAAATGGTCTTTTATGAAAAGCCTCTTTTCCGAAACCGCTGAAACGCTGAAGTATCCAAGAACTGTTTCATCCGGATCGGTGCACGATCTTATATTCCCGCGAATTATCGACGGAGTAACATCATAAAGGTTTCCCACGTCCTGTGAAACGTCACTGACCCTTTCCCAGAAGTTGTATTCCTGTTCGTTGAGGGAGTATTGTCTGAGCAGTATGCTGTACCTTTCCTTCAACCTGTCTGTCTCGTGGGTAATGTAGGTAACCGGATATCTGGTGACCTTCGCCTGGCTGTAGGGTGTTGTATTCTTTATCAGGATCCTGTCGGACCTCTCGGTTATATAGCAAACTCTTTTTGTAACTGCATAGGGGATACGGTATTCCCAGGTCTCAGAATAATCCCATCTGTAGAAGCGGCATTCTCCCGTCGGATCCAGGGCATCGGTATAGATACGGGCCCCCTCATCGATGTTGATGGTGTCCTTAGCGTCTTTTATGAGAACTTTCTCGTAATAGAGCGAATCGATTGGCGGAACGGGTTTCATTTCCATGAAATCGGTCTCATATTCCCTGCCACCGAGGATTACCCTGAGCGAATAGGAAGCTCCCACACGTCCCCTGAACAGAACCGAATCGGTGCAATATGTTCCGGGGGCAGATTCAGTCAGTGTGGTAACGGTCCCATCATCATCGGTTACTGTCACAACAGCACCGGTAACCGGCACCTTTTTATTGAGCATTTCACCGATGGGCTGGGATCTGGCAAGCCTTATCCTGTTCACCCTGTCCTGGTCGGTGATCATGCCCTCCACAACAAGAGTCTCACCGGTCTCCTCCGAATCGGGGACGAATTCCATGGTGCATCCGGTTATGGCCGAAAGCAGAATTGCAAACAATATATGGGTAAGCCTGTTCATGTCACATTAAAAGTCAAAATTCAACGAAAGCGAGGGTATCGGCCTGCCGAAAACCGACAGGTAATAGCCTTTCACCATGCCTCCTTCGTTTTTGAAAAATACGGAATACACATTCTTTCGTCCCGTTACATTATAGATCGAAAAAACCCAGTAGGGATTAGCCAGTTTCTTAAGCCTCAGGTCGCCGCTTATCCTTATAGAAAGGTCAAGCCTTGAATAATAAGGCAACCGGTATCTGTTCCTTTCCGAATATTGCATCAGTACCACATCACCGATTGAATAGGTCGAAACAGGATATGTAACAGGCCTTCCGGAGCTGTAATTGTAGTTTGCAGAAAGGCTGACACGCCTGGAGTAGATGTAGTTCAGCGTTAATATCAGGTCGTGAGGGCGGTCGAAGCTGGCCGGAAACCAGTTGCCCGAGTTGATCAGTTCCTCATCGAAACTTGTAAGATTCCTTAACAGGATTGTCGACCATGTGTACCCTACACTCCACCTTGCCCTGCCCTCAGGTTTTCTGACCAGCAATTCCATCCCGTAAGCCTTGCCTCTTACATTCACAAGGTCCCTTTCGAGATACTCGTTCATTACAAGATTGGTGCCTCCCTTGAAATCGATCATGTTGTTGATCTTCTTGTAATAGATTTCAGCAGAAGCCTCTACCCTGTTTCTGCTTAGCATCTTATAAAACCCGGCAGCGAACTGATCGGCCGATTGAGGCTCCAGGTGATAATCACTCAGCTTCCAGGTGTCGGTGGGAGATATCGCGGTTGTGTTTGTGAGCAGATGTAGATACTGGTTGGTGTGATTATAGCTTAGCTTAAAGGAACTGCTGCTTCCGGTCCTGAAGTTGGCCGAGAGCCGGAACTCGGGCTTTGCATAGTTCCTGTAGATCCTTTTCCCTGTAAAAGACAGAGTATCAGAGACTGTTGCAATATTCCTCGGGAAGCCCGGGCTGTAGGTGATGACTGTCTGAGGGCCAAATGCATGGAAGGTTCCGAGACGGATGCCGCCGCTTACTGAAATAAAACTGCTTACGGTAAAATTGTCTTCGAGCCAGACAGCAGTTTCAAGTGCCTTCTGCCTTTGAATCGAGTTGGGGATAACCAGCGATGCGTCATCGGCCGGCAGATAGTCGCCGGGAATGACACTGTGCCTGCTTAGATCAGCTCCAAAGTTTATCTCGTTCCTGCCCCTGAACCAGTTGAATTCGGCTTTAATCCCGGTGGTGTTTATCCTGTGATGAAGAGAAAATGATTCCTCCGGGACCCTGAGGCTCGAGATGTCATAGCTGTAATTACTGTTGCTGAGCGTCATGGACGAGAAGAAGCGGCTGTTGAAATAGTGACGCCAGCGCAATGAGGCTATGCTGTTAATATAGTTATATGTGGTGTCGGAGTTCAGTCTGAAGGCGTCATTGCTGAAATACCCCGACACATCGATCTTGTTTTTCCTCCCTAGGTCCCAGGTGAGCCTTCCGTTGAGGTCATAGAACATGGCCCTGCTGTTCCTGAGCTCCGGATCCTCAAGAAGCTTCAGTATCCAGTTTGAATAGGTCCTCCTGCCTGTGATCATAAAGAACATGGTGTCGTCAATTATAGGTCCTTCTGCAGTAAAATGAGCAGTCACGGGACTTATTCCGGTACTGCCCGAAAATTCGTTGCGATCACCATCCCTGGGCGTTATCTCCAGCACGGATGCAAGCCTGCCGCCATACCTTGCCGGAATACTTCCCTTGTAAAGGGTTACGTCCCTGATGATGTCGGGATTGACGGCGGAGAAGAAACCAAAGAAATGAGACGTGTTGTAAAGAGGCGCTCCGTAAAGAAGGACCAGGTTCTGGTCGGCCGATCCGCCTCTTACATTAAATCCGGCCGATCCCTCCCCGACAGTATGGACCCCGGGCAGAAGCAACAGACTTTTCGTGATGTCCGATTCGCCCATGGCAGAGGGCATTAGCCTGAATGAGGCGACGCTTATCTTTTCCACTCCGCTGCCGGTCCGCTGAAGGGTGATGTCCTTTTCTGCCGTGATAACCGCTTCTTTCAGAGGTATGAGAACACTGGTCATGTCGATGTTCAGTTCTCCGCTGTCATAAAGATTGAGATCGACAACTCTTTCTCTCATTCCTATAAAAGTGAATTTCACGGAGTGTCTCCCCCTGGGAATGGAGATCGAGTAAAAACCGTAGGCGTTTGAGATGGTCCCTGCCGTGAGAGCTGGAACCTGAACGGTTACTCCGGCAACATTTTCCTTTGTGTCGCGGTTGGTTATCCAACCCGACAGGGTGACGTTCCCCGGAAGCTTTGCTGCAGACGGATTGCCAATATTGACTACAAGATTTCCGGTGGAGATGCTTACTCCTTCATTCTGCTGATCAACTGTCCCGGGAACGAATATTTCGTCACCTGAACCCTTTCCGCCGGGAAGCCTGACAGCATAATCCCTGGTAAAGATTATATTTCCTCCCGGACGTTCATAATAGTATAGGTCCTTCCCGCTGAATAGAGTGTCGAGGATACCGGAAAGGGTGGTTCTGCCCGGATAATTACCCAGGACAAAAGCTCCAATCCATTCCTCCAGGTAAAAGAAGTTAACCGGATGCCGTGATTCAGTCTCCCTGATAAAAACCTCCAGCGGCTGGCCTGAATAGTCCCAGTCGACAGTGTAGCCCTCCTGTGGAAACACTGCGGGAGATAATGATATCAGAAAGACTGCGGTTAATATTTTTATCCTCATTGGCTTAAACGGCTATCTGGATAATGAGTTATAGAATTCAAGAACCGGCACCAGCGAATCGGGTTCTTTCATACTTATCCGGTGACGATGCTTTTTCCTGTATTCCCTTACCTCTTTCTTTTTGTCTCCCAGAAGGCTCAACAGGCTTTTCCTGCTGGTAACTGGGATAATGGTTGTATCCTTACGGAGAAAGATTTTAAGCTCCTGATGAAACAGGTCAAAAATACCCTGGTCGGCTAGGGGCTGGATTTTCTTTGCATACTTCACCAGAATTGAGGTCGGTCCGTCGTACAGCAGATTTAAATATCCTGCCGGCCCGCTCCCGGGAGTTGTACCTGCATTGAAAAAGATGTAATCGCGGAATCCGGAGGTTATTTTAAAACTGTCGACCATTTCCTTGTTAAGAAGGATAACCGGGTGTGATTCGGGCATGTAAACCAGCTCGTCGCTGTAGATGTCATATTTAAGGTCGAGATTGCCGAAGCTCTGACCGTTGAAAGTCACCGTACCCTTCAGATATGAGTCTGAAATGAAAAAAGGATCACCCGTGACCTTTGCATGCCGGTTCCACCATATCCTGCCATTGAGGAGGACATCCCGGTCCGAAGTGTTCTGAGTCAGTAAAGTATCGGTGTTTCCCGACAGGTTGTACGGCAGGGAAACAAGAATAAAAAGTATTACCTGGCAGTATGGTGAAGGTCTCTTCATATAAGGATTACACTAGCCTGTAAAGTTATTGAAAAATCGTTGCCGGTAATGCCCGGTGCTCCGGCTGCCAGCATAATAACAGATAATCCGCATAATGGTTTTAAGATATCCTCAGGTGATTCCATCAATTTAACCGGAATTATTCCTGATTTATTTGATATTTTTATAGTTGAATAAAATTGAATCAGTTATGCATAACAAAATCCACTCACTTCCAGCATTGTTCCAGGCACTTATTATAATTACGTTTTTTTCTGTATCGGGATGCTCGGGCGGGAAAGCACAGGATCTGTTTCCCGACGGCACTCCGGTGCCGGAATGGTTCAGGGATACCTCAAAAGTTACCCTTGAAGATATGGGAAGGCAATTCCGGATAACCGACTTCGGAGTTGTTGCCGACAGTACAATCATCCAGACTTCCGCAATCCAGAAAGTAATTGACAGTGCTTCAGAGCAGGGTGGTGGAGTTATTGTGATACCCGGGGGGACCTTCATGTCGGGGGCTCTCTTTTTCAAAAAAGGTACCAGTCTGTGGATTGTCGGAGGCGGCAAACTAAAGGGTTCCGACGATATTGCCGATTACCCGCTTATGCCTTCGAGGATGGAAGGACAATGCCTCGATTATTACCCTGCGCTTGTCAATGCCTACGGAGTTGATAGTTTCACAATTGCCGGTAAAGGAACCATCGACGGAAACGGCTTTAAATTCTGGCAGGCTTTCTGGCAGCGACGAATTGAAAATCCGATGTGCACCAACCTTGAGGTCTCAAGGCCCAGGCTGGTTTTTATCAGGGACTGCAACGACGTCAGGGTTCAGGATGTCAGCCTGCATAACACCGGTTTCTGGACCAGCCATTATTATAAATGCAACAACGTCAGGATCACCGGTCTTCACATCTTTTCACCCCACGACAAGGTGAAGGCTCCGAGCTCCGATGCCATCGATATTGATGCCTGCTCCAATGTTCACGTAAGAGGCTGCTACATGTCGGTAAATGACGACGCCATTGCACTTAAGGGAGGCAAGGGGCCCTGGGCCGACACCGATGAATGCAACGGTGAAAACATAAACATCATCATCGAGAACTGCAACTTCGGTTTCTGCCATTCTGCCCTGACCTGCGGCAGCGAATCAATACACAATAGGAACATAGTGATGCGCGATTGTCATATTGATCAGGCAATGAGGGTGCTCTGGCTCAAAATGCGTCCTGACACTCCTCAGAAATATGAGTATATTACAGTTGAGAACATCACCGGCGATGCACACAGCCTGATTTATGTCAAACCATGGACACAGTTCTTCGACCTTAAGGGCAGAAAGGATGTACCGGTCTCTTATTCCGCTTACATAACCATGAGAAATATCGACCTGAAATGCAGGATATTCTTCGATGTGGCGATAACGGAAAATGACAGGCTCTCTTCATTTACCTTCGAGAACCTGAGGATCGAAGCTGAAAATGATACCTTCAAAAAGGATGTCGTTCAGGGCTTCACAATTAATAATGTGATCGTCAACGGCAAGAGAATTGAATAGAAGGCGTTCCTGTCCTGACTTGTGACGTCTCGTTAAAATATGTGCGGTTTTATTTTATAACATACTGAATATGAGTGGTAAAGGAATCTTAAAATTGAGTTTTACCACACTAGCGCATATTTTTGTTCTGAGCGTTGAAACAGGCCTGTCGACTTTAGAGCAGGTTCAGAGGATTTTGGTGCCAATCAGGTATTTTGTGTATCTTTAACAGGCTGATATATAATCTCGTAAGTTTCCCCTCCTTTCAAAGGAGGGGTGGCCCGGGCAGTAGTTCTGTACGGGCCGGAACTCGGTCCCGGGCCGGGGTGGTTGAGGTGAACCTCAAGGTGATTCAATCTGGATTGAAAAAGACAAAATAAGGGATAATTTTCCTGAGGGTTGCGGCCTTACTGTACTTCGATTTGAAAACAGGCTGGTATTTCAGGATCCTGAATACATACTTAAAGAAATAAGAAATGCATTTAAAGGAGAGGATAAATGTTCTTAATTCTTGTTAAACTACTCTCCATGGAAATAACCACCCTTGCCCGGAAGTAAATCCCAGTCCGGTACAAAAAGCAGCAGCCGGGCCACCCCTCCTTGGCAAGGAGGGGAAAGTTATGGTATTGAATATCTGTATATTAAACGCCAAATTGAGATTAAAATTATTTAAAACATCATGAAATGTTTAAGAGTCGGCGATATTGGCTTACAGGAATACAATCAGTTCCTCCTTTCCTTGCCGTCATCACTGACTCGATCGGGTTGGTATAAAATGATTCTGAATACATACCTGACGCAATAATTGTCACAAGTCAGGAAAAATATAACCATGAGGAATATCGACCTGAAATGCAGGATATTCTTCGATGTGGCGATTACTGAGAACGACAGGCTTGCCGCCTTCACCTTCGAAAACCTGTCGATAGAGGCTCAAAATGATACCTTCAAAAAGAATATTGTTAAGGACTTTACATTAAATAATGTGATTGTTAACGGCAAAAAGGCAGAATAAAAAGCATTACTGTCAAATGTGAAGCTGTTGAGGGCCTGCATTCGGGAATTCCCACATTTTTATTTTAAGCACTATGAAGGATGTTTGATGCTTTTATTTAAATTTGGCCTATATACTAAACCCTAAATCCATTATTATGAAAATCAAATCCATCTTAACGGTAATTCTTATTTCCATTTTTACCGGCATCAGCCTGTCCGGTCAGGAGCCGGCTTTCAAAATATCTCTTGCCGAGTGGTCGCTTAACCGCACCCTGAGGAAGGGTACAATCACCAACATGGATTTCCCGAGGATTACAAAGGAAACCTATGGCCTGGATGCTGTGGAATATGTTTCGACCTTTTTCAAGGGAAAGGCAGAGGACATGGAATACTTAGCCCAGCTTAAAAGCGAGTGTGAAAAATACGGTGTGAAGAGTCTTCTTATCATGGTCGACGGGGAAGGGAATCTTGCTGACACCTCCCTGGCAGCAAGGAACAAGGCGATTGAAAACCACCACAAATGGGTGAAGGCTGCCAAATTCCTGGGTTGTCATTCGATAAGGGTTAATGCAGCCGGCCGTGGAACTATGGGCCAGATGCAGGAAGCAGCAATCGACGGTCTTGGCAGACTTGCCGCCTATGCTGAAGAAAGCGGGATAAACGTGATAGTCGAAAACCATGGAGGAAATTCCTCCTACGGAAAATGGCTCGCTGAAATTATGAAATGCATCAACAAACCCAACTGCGGAACACTTCCCGACCTTGGCAATTTCTATGAATACGATCGTTACACGGGTGTTAAGGATCTGATGCCTTACGCCAAGGGTGTGAGCGGCAAAACTCATGATTTCGATGAGAACGGAAACGAGACACAGATCGACTATGAGAGAATGATGAAGATCGTTTACGATTCAGGCTACAGGGGTTATATCGATGTCGAGTACGAGGGTAACAAGTTAAGCGAGGATGAAGGCATCAAGGCAACAATAGCCCTTCTGAAGAAAGTTATAGAACCGTATAAAAAATAGGCCGGTAAGATAAGAAAACAGGAGGAAAGGCGTGAGGCATGAGGCGTGAGGAAGACGAAGAGACTGAAGAGACGAAGAGACTGAGAGACGAAATGACTTAGAGACGTTCGATACATAACTTCTTTAACTCCGTGTTACTCCGTTTAAACTCCGATTTACTCCGTGTTTAAACCCAACCAGCAACGAAAAACAAGGAACCATAAACGAGGAACTTTGGTATAATTTCAATCAAAAAACACATTTTGTATCATTATTTTTTATTATCAACCTAAGTCAATTCTTATTATGAAAAAGCTTTTACTCATTTTTGTCGCTGTGATATTTTCTTCAGCGATTTTTGCACAGGGACCCGATTTCAGCGGAGCATGGAAGCTGAATGACACCAAAAGCACCCTGGGTGCTGAGTTCTCACTGGCTCCCAAAGAAGTGATCATTGCACAGACCGGAAATGACATGTCGGTTGAAAAGCATTCTGAATTCCAGGGACAGTCAATGGTAAGTACCGACAAATACACTCTCGACGGAATGGAATGCACGAATACTATGTTTCAGGAAATGCAGAAGAAATCAACCTGCGCATGGTCGGATGACAAGGCATCATTGAAGGTGGTTTCGAAGATGTCGATGGGCGATGGTGGTGAAATAACAATAAACGAGGTTTACAAACTCGACGGAGAGACCCTTGTTATCGAATCGACTGCTAATTCTTCATATGGTGACCTTATCGAGAAGATGGTCTACGAAAAGAAGCAGTAGGGAATCTTGAGACTAAAGGGAATAAGTCTGATTATCCTGATATTAACGGTTGCCTCAGGAACTTCGGCAGCCCACTACACTTGTTGTTTACGACAAGTATTGATATAAAGCTATCAGCTATCAGCAATTAGCTATAAGCTATCTTATAAGTTAACGACCTGCATGACCGCAGGACCTCATGACTGCATGACTGCAGGACTGCATGACCGCATGACCTGCATGACCTGCACGACTGCACGACCGCATGACCGCATGACCGCACGACTTTCTTCTTATCCCAGCAGCCTCTTAACCACAGCTGATATTTCTTTCCCGTCTGCTTTGCCTGCAAGTTCTTTCATAGCGGGGCCCATCACCTTTCCAAGGTCGGATGCTGAATTTGCACCAACACGTCCGATAATAGCCCTGATGACTCCCTCGAGTTCTTCCTCGCTCATCTTTGCCGGAAGATACTTCTCAAGCACGTCCGCTTCGGATGTCTCCTTATCGCTGAGGTCTGTCCTGTTGTTTTCCCTGTAGATCTGTGCGGATTCGCGTCGCTGTTTCACAAGTTTCTGGATTATTCTGATCTCCTCTTCCGGTGTCAGAATGCTGCCGGAACCCTTCTCCGAATGAGCAAGCAGGAATGCTGTCTTCGCTGCCCTGAGGGCTTCGAGCGATACAGTATCTTTTGATTTCATGGCAGTGATCAGATCAGCTGCAATTTTTTCTGTTAGTGTCATTTCATTATTGGTTTATTTTGCAAATTGTAGTAGGTTGAAGCTCTTGTAAGGCCTGCCACCCGGCAAAGAACAACATAGGATGCTTTATGAGGTGTTTGTAAAGACATAAAGCCATGCCCGGTGCAAATATCCGGATATTGAACATCAATTGTATTAAACGGAAAGAGATTTTTAACAAAAATTTAAGAAAATCCAAACAGTAATTTAAAAAATCGGGCTTTTAAAAAAAATACATGCTTTTTACATTTGCGGCAGTATTTTTTGTCATTTTAAATAATGGAGGAACGTTTATGTCAATCAGTACTTGTTCGTTGAAAGCAATTTCCGCAGCGATTCTCGTCTGTTTATCGCTTTATACAGATGCTTCCGCTCCATCGGACAGCGTGAAGCTTTACACACCCTGGCTCAAGATCTCCGTAGCGCCGGGAGAGGCGGTCGATTATTCGATCGACCTTATAAATAACTCCGCTGAGATCATAGACGCCGGGATTACCGTCTCAGGAATTCCCGCAAGCTGGAACAACACGGTCAAATCGGGAGGCTTCAATGTAAGGGAGATCTCTGTACTACCTGGGGATAAGAAAAACTTCACACTGAGGGTTGAAGTTCCCCTTAAGGTCAACCGGGGAAGTTATCGTTTTCAGGTAAAGGCAGGAGACTATGATGAACTGCCTCTGACACTTATTGTCGCTTCACAGGGAACATACAAAACCGAGTTCACTACCAAACAGGCAAACATGCAGGGTACATCCACCTCAACATTCAACTTTCAGACCACAATTAACAACCTTACGGCCGATAATCAGCATTATGCACTGACGGCCGATTATCCTCCGGGCTGGATTGTGACTTTCAAGCCGAACTACCAGCAGGCTACTTCGGTTGATGTGCTTGCCAACGGAAAAGTAGATATGGGAGTGGATGTCAATCCTCCCGATAATTCGAAGGCAGGGACCTATAAAATCAGGGCAATGGTTGCAACCAGCGCTTCCACTGCTGCACTCGATTTCGAAGTGGTGATAACAGGAACATACGGACTCAATCTTACCACCCCGACAGGACTGCTCAGCACCAGCATTACGGCAGGTGAGACAAAACGCATTCCGCTGGTTGTCCGGAATACAGGTTCCCTGGAGCTTTTAAATATAAAACTCGAATCAGGTGCCCCATTGAACTGGGAGGTCACTTTTGATCCTGCAAACATCGACAGGATAGCTCCCGGCGAGGCGGTCCAGGTCGGGGCAACACTGAAAGCCTATAAAAAGGCAATTGCCGGCGATTATGTAACCACGATGGATGCAACGATACCTGAATCGACAAGCAGGATATCGTTCAGAGTTACTGTAAAGACGCCACTGCTCTGGGGATGGGTAGGTGTTTTTATCATTCTTGGAGCCTTTGGCGGCATTTTTTATCTGTTCCGCAAGTACGGAAGGAGGTAATTAATGGACGGCCCGGTTATTGAAATAACTGACCTGACAAAGAAATACGGGTCATTCACCGCTGTCGGCAACCTCAGCCTGAGTGTGGACAAGGGTGAAATATTCGGTTTGCTCGGTCCGAATGGCGCGGGCAAATCGACAACCATACTGATGATGCTCGGTCTCACGGAACCGACTTCCGGCACTCTCAGGGTGTGTGGAATTAATCCGACAACAAATCCGGTTGAAGTAAAAAGAAAAGTCGGATACCTGCCCGAGGATGTCGGTTTTTACGATGAATATACAGGATTCGAGAACCTTATGTACACTGCAAGGCTCAACTCCATACCTGAGCGGGAAGCAAGGGAAAGGGTGATGCACCTGCTTGAAAGAGTCGGACTGTCGGGCGAAGAATCAAAAAAGGCCGGGAAATATTCAAGAGGTATGCGGCAGCGCCTGGGCCTTGCCGATGTTCTTGTTAAGGAACCTGAGGTCATAATACTTGACGAACCCACCCTGGGAATCGATCCCCGCGGTGTCAATGAGTTTCTTTCCCTGATCGGACGGCTGAGCAGGGAAGAGAAGAATACTGTCCTGCTGTCTTCCCACCACCTGCACCAGATACAGACTGTCTGTGACAGGGTAGGTATTTTCGTCGGAGGTCAGCTGATTGCAGTTGGTGATATTGACACACTCTCTCGCAAACTTTTCTCACATGAGCCTTTGGCAATAGAGGCAGGAGTCAGACTGCCTGAAGATCCCATAAAGGCTGCAGAAACAATTGCGCGGATAAAGCAGAACCTGGGTGACATTGACGGAATTGTATCGGTTGAGGTTAGCGGCAATATTTTCAGATCAGCTTGTTCCGGCGATGTTTCAGGCGATATTGCAAGGGTTATCCTCGATTCGGGCTCCGTGCTGACTTCCCTTTCGGGAAAGGAATACGGTCTGGATGATATTTATAACCGTTATTTCGAGGGATATGAAAAACAGCGATAAAATTTCAGCGGGGAAGGACAGCAACAGGGCCATCCATCCCTTCATGGCTATGGTAAACAAGGAGATCTCTGATTACATCAGGAGCTGGCGGTTTATGATCCTGCTTCTTCTAGTTTTTCTTACCTGCCTTGGCTCGGTATCAGTGGCCATTGCAAATATTGATGAGGCGGTAAAAGCCAATGCAACGGGTGACTCATTTATCTTCCTGAGGTTGTTCACCGCATCGGATGGAACCCTCCCCTCATTCTTTGTATTCATAAGCTTCCTGGGTCCCCTTCTTGGATTGATAATGGGCTTTGATGCGATAAATGCAGAGGAGAACAAAGGAACCCTGAGCCGCATTCTGTCACAGCCGGTTCACAGGGATTATGTATTAAACAGCAAGTTTACCGCTGCCATTATCGTGCTTAGCGTTATGATGTTCAGTCTTGGATTCCTGGTAACCGGAACAGGCCTGATTGCCATTGGTATTCCCCCCACGGCTGATGAGTTCCTGAGAATAGTGTTCTTCATTTTAATAAGTATACTCTATATCTCTTTCTGGCTCAACCTGTCGATTTTCTTTTCAGTTAAATTCCGCCAGCCTGCAACATCTGCCCTGGCAGGCATAGCCGTTTGGCTTTTCCTGACGGTTTTCTACAGCATTCTGGTAAGCCTTATAGCCAAAGCAGCTGAGCCATCAGCCAATGCCTCCGCGGGACAGGTCATGGCTTACCAGGAATTTGTGATGAACCTCTTCCGGGTGCTTCCTGGTCAGCTTTTCAGCGACGCAACCACAACTGTGCTTGTGCCGACAGTCAGAACTCTGGGTCCTCTGACTGTTGAGAAAATTTACGGGACTATTCCAGGATCACTTCCCCTTGGACAGAGTCTTCTGATAGTCTGGCCACAGCTTACTGGTCTGGTGGCAGCAACTGTAATCTGCTTCGTGCTTTCCTACATTTCGTTTATGAAAAGGGAGGTGCGGTCAAGATAAAATCCATCGACTGTGACCTCAATAGATTAACTTTGTGCTGCCTTGTTTGTTATTATTAAGGAACAACCAAGTCATAGCAAAGTGAGCAATGAAAAACATAATAACAATGATCCCAGAGCCGGGAACAGTGTAAGGAAGCAGTTTCCGGTAACCGGAATGTCGTGCGCCTCGTGCGCAGCGAACATCGAATCAACAATAAAAAAGCAGCCGGGTGTCGTATCGGCTTCGGTAAACCTGGCATCCCAGATTGTTACACTTGATTATCTTCCGGCGGAGATTACTCCTGATGATCTGAGGGAAGCCGTGGTGTCGGCAGGATATGACCTGATAACAAGCGATTCGGAAGTTGCAAGGGAGGAGCTTGCTTCACTTCAGATGCTTAACCACAGACTCCTGAAAAGAAAGTCTGTGACCGCCATAGCCCTTGCAATTCCCCTGTTCCTGGTAAGCATGGTTTTCATGGACCTTCCATTGTCGGAATATATAATGTGGGCACTTGCAACACCCATTGTATTCTGGTCGGGATCTTCCTTTTTCATCAATGCATGGAAGCAGATCAGACACCGGCACGCAACGATGGATACACTTGTTGCCCTAAGTACGGGGATAGCATATCTTTTCAGTATGTTCAATGTTCTTTTCCCTGAGTTCTGGCACAGCAGGGGTCTTCATGCCCATGTTTACTTTGAAGCTGCAGGGGTTGTCATAGCTCTCGTACTTCTGGGAAGACTTCTGGAAGACAATGCCAAGGCGAACACCTCATCGGCGATAAAAAAGCTCATGGGACTTCAGCCGCAAACCCTGTTTAAAGTTCTGCCAGGCGGGGAGATCCGGGAATTCCTTATCTCAAAGGTAGTACCGGGTGATACCATCCTTGTAAGACCCGGCGTGAATATCCCGGTCGATGGAAGGGTAAGCTCGGGCAGCAGTTATGTTGATGAAAGCATGATAAGCGGTGAACCTGTGGCAGTGCTTAAGGAGCCGGGGTCGGAGGTCTTTGCCGGAACAATAAACCAGAAAGGAAGCTTTCAGTTTGTTGCGGAAAAGGTGGGATCGGATACATTGCTTAGCAGCATCATCAAACTTGTACAGGAAGCACAGGGAAGCAAGGCCCCCGTTCAGAAACTGGTTGACCGGGTTGCATCCATATTCGTTCCGGCAGTGGTGGGTGTTGCAGTCCTTTCATTTGCCATCTGGATGATTGCAGCAGGGGAGGACGGCTTTGCTCCGGGTTTGATGGCAATGATCACCGTGCTGGTCATCGCATGCCCGTGTGCCCTGGGACTGGCAACGCCGACTGCAATAATGGTCGGGATCGGAAAGGGAGCCGAGAAGGGCATCCTGATAAAGGATGCGGCAGCTCTTGAACTGACTCACAGAATGGATGCGATAGTGCTCGACAAGACAGGCACTTTAACTGTGGGAAAGCCTTCGGTAGACAAGATCAGATGGCTGCTGGAAGCCTATGAGGCAAGGGGGACGGATATTCTATACAGTCTCGAAAAACTCTCGGAGCATCCTCTTGCCTCGGCAGTGGTCAGATTCCTTGAAAAGAGCGCTTCAGACCTGCCTGTTGAAAAAGTTGAAAGCATAACAGGAAAGGGCATCACTGGCACAGTGGGAGGCGAGGTTTATTATGCGGGGTCGCTGAGCCTGATCACCGGTAAAGGCATATTACCGGATGAAGCACTGATGAAATTTGCTGAAGAGGAGGAGGGGAATGCATCCACTGTTATCTGGTTTACAGACAGCAAAAGGGTTATTGCGGTTCTATCGGTTTCCGACACTATACGTGCCACATCGGCCGAAGCAGTGCTTAGACTGGGAGAGATGGGCATCGCTGTTTACCTGGTTACAGGCGACAACAGGAAGACTGCAGAAGCTGTGGCTAAGCAGACAGGGATAAAAAACTTCGAAGCGGAAATGATGCCCTCAGGTAAGGCAGAATTCATTAAAACACTGCAGTCGTCCGGCAGAATTGTCGGAATGGCCGGAGACGGTATCAACGACAGCCAGGCGCTGGCTCAGGCCGATGTCAGCATCGCCATGGGCAGAGGATCGGATATAGCTATCGATGCCGCGGGAATGACAATAATCGGAAACGATCTTTCTGTAATACCCTCAGCTATACGTCTGAGCAGAAACACCGTCAGAACGATACGGCAGAACCTCTTCTGGGCTTTCATCTATAATGTTGTCGGTATCCCGATAGCTGCAGGTGTTCTCTATCCTTTTACCGGGTTCCTCCTCAATCCGATGATAGCCGGGGCAGCCATGGCATTGAGCAGCGTGAGCGTGGTGAGCAACAGCCTGAGACTAAAATATATGAAATGATCCAGAAGTATGGGGAATCCCCGGTCAGCAAGGCTCCACGTGAATGGTGACAGTAAGATCAGAATATATATCTTTCAGTTTTTCCTCAATATTGTCGCAGTAAGTATGAGCGTTGCCAACGGATTCATTCTCAGGCAGCTCAATATGAACGTCCACGAATTTGTAATTGCCTGCCACACGGGTCCTGAGATCGTGGAAGTTTACGTTCATTTCACTGAGGCGTTTCTCAAGGTCCCTGATTTCACCTTCCGGCCAGGAAGTATCGAGAAGGGGAGAGAAAGCCCTGGATATAAGGTTATAGGATTCCTTGAGGATGAAAAGAGCCACAAGTATCGCTATTACAGGATCGAGCCATACAATACCGGTGAAGTATATGAGCCCAAGCCCGGCAGCGACACCCAGCGATGTGTAAACGTCGGTCTTCAGGTGCAATGCGTCAGCTTCGAGCGCAAGCGACCCGGTTTCGCGGGCGACTTTGTAGAGTCTGCGCGAAACATAGATATTGACTATACCTGAAATCAGCATAACGACGGCACCTATCCATACAGATTCCGGAAGAGAGTGACTGCCAATCAGTTTCTTTACGGCTTCAAAAATAATTATAAAAGCTGCGACAAGGATTAGCAGCCCTTCAATGACTCCTGATATGTTTTCTATCTTACCATGTCCGTACGGATGCCTGGAATCAGGGGGCGTGTCTGAAACTCGTACTGCAAAAAAAGCAATCAGGGCAGCCACAAGGTCCATAGATGAATGAATGGCCTCAGAAATAATACTTACGGATCCGCTTATGATGCCTATGGTAAATTTCATCGCAATAAGCAGAGAGTTTGAAGCGACAGAAAGCCTCGCAATCCTTGTCTTTTTGTTTGATTCAGCCTTCATAATTCCGGTTATTTATTTCTCATATGTTCCGGATGTGCTCCTTTACTTTCCTGATCAGCCAACGCGGAGTTGAGGTAGCTCCGCATACTCCTGCCGATTCCTTGCCTTCAAACCACGATTTTTCTATCTCTTCAACAGAAGAAATGAAATGAGTGTCGGGATTGATGCTTTTGCACACTGAGTAGAGCATCCTGCCGTTTGAACTGTCTTTGCCGCTGACAAAAATAATCGTATCATGGTCTGCAGCAAAAGCCCTGAGATGAGGCTCCCTGTCAGAAACCTGGCCGCAGACAGTGTTGAAGACCATAAGATCCTTTTCCGGGTCGGCAATTCCTCTTGCTTTCATTCTGTCGAATATCAGCTGCCTGATATTCGTGAACTCAGTTATCTCCATTGTCGTCTGGGAAAAAAGAGCCACGGGACGGGAAAAATCTATCTTATCGATATCGGCTGCTTTTGACACTATCAGTCCTTCGTTATCTGTCTGGCCCAGCAGTCCTATAACCTCTGCATGCCCCGGCTTCCCGAATATCACTATCTGTCCCTCACTGTTTCTGATGTCATTCCAGGTCTTCCTGATCTTCGACTGTAGTTTTCTGACAATGGGACAGGTCGCCTCAATAATTGTAATATTATTTTCCAGGGCCAGCCTGTATGTTTCAGGAGGTTCTCCGTGTGCCCTTATAAGTACCTTGCAGTTTTTCAGGATCCTGAACTGTTCATGATCGATAGTAATCAATCCCAGTGAAGACAGACGTTTCATTTCCATGTCGTTATGCATAAGGGGACCAAGCGAATAGACCTTCTCCCCGTCAAGCAGGGCTTCTTCCGCAATCTCTACTGCATTGTGAACGCCGAAGCAGAATCCTGATTTCTGGTCAATTTCTATCTTCATTTATCTTTTGCCTGATAATTTTCATCACCCATTCCATCTGCTGATCGACAGTCATCCTGCTGTTATCCAGCACTAATGCATCATCGGCCCTTCTCAGGGGACTGATGTCCCTGTTCTCATCGGCAATGTCCCTGGAGATTATATTCATTCTGACTTCTTCGAGGTCCACATCTATGTTTTTGCCCCGGAGTTCGTCATACCTTCTTTTTGCGCGGATATCAACAGATGCTGTCATGAATATCTTCAGGTCAGCATCAGGAAAAACAACTGTTCCTATGTCCCTTCCATCCATCACAATTCCCTTGTAAACACCGATCTGCCTCTGGAGTTCCACCATCCGGGCACGGACCTCATGGATCTGGCTTATCCGGCTCACGTGGGAGGACACTTCAATACTTCTGATCTCATCCTCAACATTCTCGGAGTTCAGGTAGGTTTCGTACGCACTAATGTCGGGGTTATAAATGAAAGAGATATGTATTGTGGGGAGATCTTCGATAATACTTCCGGTTTTTTGCTCTCCGTTGCCTGTATATCCTTTTCTTATTGAATAAAGAGTAACCGCCCGGTACATTGCACCGCTGTCGATATAAATGTAATTCAGCTCGGAGGCAATGGCCCTGGCAAAGGTGCTTTTGCCGCATGATGAATGACCGTCGATAGCTATAATGAGTTTCTTTTCCATTTCTTCATTCTTATCGCAGTTTAACTCATTCATTTGGTTCCGGGCTTTATGTCGTTATGGCTTCAAAGTTACCAATTTTATGATTTTCCGGCCCGGCTGATTCAAAGCTGCTGCTTTTTGAACATTCTGTCGGGCATAAAAATCACGGATATATTGTTTGATGCACCTGCCAGGTGATATGATGCGCGGCCGAATTCAATCCTGATCACAGAAGCGTTGATCCCGAATCCCCACGAGAAACCTGTGCCTGATGCTTTAATATCTGATTGAAGCTCGCTTCTCCGCTGATGGTTGTATCCGAGGCTCAGCCACAGGTTCCTGTGAGGAATTATCTCCACGCCAGTGACGATATGGCGAAGGATGTTTTCTGTGATATCCTTAATGCCTGAATTGTTTTCCCCGCCTGATCCGTAATAATTGTGTGTCAGATCAAAGAGCTCCAGATGCCTCAGTGTTAAGGAGAACCTGAACGGGGCATGCCTGAGTCTTGCGGAGAATCCTGCTATTACTTCAAGCGGCAGACCGGCATTTGGCTCACCTGCATAGGATGTTAGCTGAAGACCAAGGTTTCTCACGGCAAGTCCTGCAGAAAGAAAGTCGCCGGGGTTATGCCATGAGGCTCCAAGGTCAAAGGCAAATCCGAAAGAGTTGTATCTCTCAAGCTGAGAGATGACAGGTTTGAAGTTGACTCCGACCGAAAACTGAGAGTCGAGCCGGAAAGCGTATATCAGTGCAAGTGATGATTCCGAAGCACTGAAAGAACCGGTAATGGCTCCGGTTTCGTCCGCTTCAGTGAATGATCCGTAATTCAGGTACGAAACTCCTCCGGCTATAACAGCCGATCTTCCCGATGAATGTGAATAGAGTGCCATACCGTAATTGACACCCGCAAGATAATTTGTGAAGTTCAGGGCAACATTGCCTGACATGCTCCGGGAGAGAAGAGCCGGATTGGTCCATGCCAGGCTCAGACCGCTCCCGGTAAGTGAGACATTTGTTCCGCCAAGGGAAGATGCCAGTCCCGATTGAGTCAGGTTGAGGAACTCATATACATTGTCACCCCCTGTCTGGGTGAACCCCCGTGCAGTCAGCAGCAGAAGCAGCGATATGACTGAAATCCGTTTTGCCATTTGAGGCTCATTGATGTAAATATAGAATATTGCTTCGAAACTCAGGCTGTCTTTCCGGTAAGGATAAGAGCGTCGTCGCTCTTTTTATGCCGCCCGTTCATTTGCGACATGATAAGCCCTGCTATCACTACCATCATGCCTGCAATGTTCTGAAGAGTCAGCCTGTCGCCAAGTATCATGAAAGAGAAGAAGGCTGTGAATATCGGAATGAAATTGGTAAAGACGTTCGCCCTGGTTATGCCAAGATTTCTTACCGAGTAGGCAAAAAGAATAAATGCTCCGCAGGAAGCGAAAACGGCAAGCTCAATTATAGGGATAAAGGCTTTCAGAGTCAGTGTAGTTTCAGCCAGATGCCCGGCTTCAAATATCAGGAATACCGGCAGGAAGAGGATGGCTCCCAGCGTATTCTGAATATTGACAATAAAAACAGGTTCGTACTTCCCCACCAGCCGGCTGAGAGTCAAATTGTAGCCTGAAGCCGAGAAAACCGCCAGCATCATGAGGGCAAGCCCCTTGACATTGTATGACAGTGTTCCGCTCTTGTCGATCACAAAGATCAGAATACCCATGAAAGACAGCACAATTCCTGCATAGTTTATGAGTTTGAGGCGTTCCTTCAGAAAGATCCATGCCCCAATGGTCGCAACAACAGGTATGGTTGATATCAGTACCGATCCTACGGTGGCAGATACATAGGTGAGCCCGAAACTCTCACCAAGAAAATAAAGAAAAGGCTCGAATACAGCAAGCATGATGAAAAGCTTCCTGTCCTCCTTTCTAATCCTTACAAATTTCTTCTTGATAACCAGATAGGCAGTTAGAATCAGAATCGCAGCGATAAGACGGAAAAATACAATGGTGACAGGAAGAAAGGTCTCGTTGGCCACCTTGAACCATATGAAGGAAAAAGCCCAGAAAATCATTGCCAGGAAAATACCGCCATATATCCTTATTCTGTCTTTCAATTTGGTTCGCTCCCTTAATTCTTAAGCGTGCGAATTTAATCTTAAAAATCATAGGTTGTCAACTCCTGGTTAAATTTGCCAGTCTAAATACACAGCTTGATTATTGAAATTCTTTATTTTTCCAACTCCTTAAATTATTTGCCCCGCAGAGCCTCCACCCCCAACCCCACAAGGGGGGCTATAAGAAGTAGACATTGAATGTTTTATAATATTTATGGAGAAAAAACATACAATGATTGTGGATTTCAAGCCCCCCCTGGGGGGTTTGGGGGTGGGAGCTTGGGGCTTGGGGCTTAGAACGCAAAATGGCCATAAAGTGTTCCAACTTAAAAAAAGATGGGTATAAAGATTAGGTTAAATTTGAAATAAAGAGTGAATAATCTGATTCTTTCGACCTTGAAGTTGAATTGTCTCTTTGAGAGTCTGTAAAAAACAGTGAAACAAACAAATACGGCGTCAGAATCTTTCGAACATCACAAAAAATGAGTTTGCTCCGATTTGGACATGAATCTATAATTATTATATTTGACGCCTTTAAGATAAAAAATCCATTCATAAAATTCTTTACTGATGAACATAGTGGTCTGTATCAGCAATGTTCCCGATACCACGACAAGGATAAAATTCTCTGAGGGGAATGCCTCTATTGACACATCGGGTATTCAGTGGGTAATCAATCCATGGGATGAATTATCCCTTACCAGGGCTCTTGAGCTGAGAGATGATCCCGCCAGCGGGGTGAAAAAAGTAACGGTGGCACATGCCGGTCCGGCAGCTTCCGAACCCACCATCCGTAAAGCTCTTGCAATAGGAGCCGATGATGCAATAAGGGTCAACTGCAATCCGTCGGATGCCTATTATACGGCGGGACAGCTTGCAGCTGCAATCGGTAAGGAGGGATTCGATGTGATTATTTGCGGAATTGAATCGAGCGACTTCAATGGTTCGGCAGTTGGCGGAATGATTTCAGAATTCTTCGGTATTCCTTCGGTTTCATCAGTTTCAGGACTGAGTATCGATAATGGTGTGCCTGTACTTACACGTGAAATCGACGGTGGAAGGGAAAGCGTAAAAGTGCCTGTGCCATTCGTGGCAATTGTCCAGAAGGGGATCGCCAAAGAACCCAGGATTGCATCGATGCGGGGCATAATGACAGCAAGAACCAAGCCCATAAAAGTCCATGAGCCTGTTGATTGTGATTCTCTTACAGAGATCTCCGGGTTTGAGAAACCTACGCCGAGAGCCGCGTGCAAATTCATTGATGCGGACGATCCGGCCATGCTAATCGAATTGCTTCAAAACGAGGCAAAAGTCATCTGAGTCAAATAACGTTAATTCAAAAATATGTCAGTTCTTGTATATACTGAAAATTGGGATGGCAAATTCAAGAAGCTTTCCTATGAGCTGGTTTCCTATGCTTCATCCGTTGCCCGTATGATGAATATGAAAGTCATAGCCTTAACCATTGGTAAGGCCGGCGATGAAGATTTGAAGGAGCTTGGCAGGTACGGCGCCGACAGGATTTTGAGTCTTGTCAGCAGTAACCTGGAGGTTATGGATAACCGCGTCTACGCTAAGGCCATTGCCGACCTTGCGGTGAAAGAGGGTTCCAAAGTCATAATTTTCTCAAACAATATGACTGGCAAAGCTCTTGCGCCAAGGGTTTCGGTAAGGCTTAAAGCCGGGATCGGTTCGGGTGTCAGCAAACTGCCCTTGAGCATAGAGCCTTTCACTGTTTATAAAAGAGCATATTCAGGAAACGCTTTTGCCGATGTCGTGATCAGGTCGGATATCAAAATACTCACCCTGGCACAGAATTCCTACGAAATTACTGAGCGGCCAACCGGCGCCATCCCCGAAACAGCAGAAGCTGAGGTAGATCAGTCGCTTGTGGCAACATCTGTTACAGAAACACAGAAACAGACAGGCAAAATGTTGCTTAGTGATGCCGCCATAGTGGTATCGGGCGGCAGGGGAATGAAGTCGCCCGACAACTGGGGACCACTAGTTGAACTGGCATCTCTCCTGAACGGGGCAACAGCCTGTTCACGGCCGGTTTCCGACGAAGGATGGAGACCTCATGAAGAGCATACAGGTCAAACCGGAAAAATAATAGCTCCGGACCTCTATCTGGCAGTCGGCATTTCAGGAGCAACACAGCACCTGGCAGGTGTGAGTTCATCAAAGTATATTGTTGCAATAAACAGCGACAAGGATGCCCCAATATTCGAATCGGCCCAGTACGGGATAGTTGGCGATGCCATGAAGGTCCTGCCGAAACTGGTGGATGCAGTTAAGAATTTAAAGAAATAGATTTTGCCACAAAGACGCTAAGACGCTTCTTCTTTGTGCCTTTGCGCCTTTACGGCATAAAACAACAGGTCACCTTTTTTCTTTCTAATATGCTAAAACACTTGATCTTCACAGTTGTCCTTGTCATTACGATTTCTGTTTTCGGTTATACTGTAAACCGGCTGATTAAATTCTTCAGTTTTACCAGGCCTGCATTTAAGGTGGGGGATTTCGGGAAACGTTTTGGATTGGTAATGCGAGTGGCATTCGGTCAGACAAAGATCTTCCGGAGACCTGTTATCGGCTTCCTTCATGCATTGGTTTTCTGGGGATTTTGCGTAATCATTTTCGGAAGCATTGAAATGGTGATTGACGGCCTGTCAGGAGCTGAAAAATCACTCAGGTTCCTGGGACCTGTTTATGATGTGCTTATGGCGTCAGGAGATGTTTTTGCCCTCCTCGTTGGCATCCCGATAGTCATTTTCACCATCCGGAGAAGCCTTCTGCACATCAGACGGTTCAGCGGTGAGGAAATGAAGCCAAAATCACATATCGATGCAATCGTATCGCTTACCCTCATTTTACTTCTTATGGTATCGCTCATCCTGATGAATACAGGTTATATCGGACTTCAACACCTGTCGGAAGGAGAAATATATGGTAGATACCCGGTTAGCGGGATTGTTGCTGATCTGTTTTCCGGATTTTCTGCAGTTCAGTTCCATTCCCTTTATGAGGTAAGCTGGTGGGTCCATATTCTCACTATCTTCTTCTTTGCGAATTACCTTCCTTATTCAAAACACTTCCATGTATTCATGTCGGTGCCCAACGTTTTCCTTTCAAGACTCGATCCTCCAGGAAAACTCGACAACATGGACAGCATAACAAGGGAGGTAAGGTTGATGCTTAACCCTGAAACTGCTTTTGCACAGGCGCCTTCTGATGCCGTACCTGAAAGGTTCGGGGTGAAGGATGTTGCGGATGTAACGTGGAAAAACTATTTCGATTCCCTCTCATGTACCGAATGCGGACGATGCACATCGGTGTGTCCGGCTAACCTGACTGGTAAAAAGCTGTCGCCCAGGAAGGTGATGATGAATCTCAGGGCCAGGATGAAGGAGATAGGCCCACTGATGGTTAAGAACGGCAAAGATTACACCGACAACAGGTCGCTCCTGCGTGATTATATATCGGAGGAAGAACTATGGGCGTGCACAACCTGCAATGCATGCGTTCAGGAGTGCCCGGTGAACATAAACCAGCCATCCCTTATCCTCGACATGCGCCGTTACCTGGTCCTCGAGGAGGGTGCAGCTCCGGGTGAGCTGAAAAGCGTGTTCAGTAATATTGAAAACAACGGTGCTCCCTGGCAATATCCGCCTGAGGACAGGCTGAACTGGACAAAGAATCTGGAATTTGAAATTCCGGTGTTTTCAGAACTCCCGGCAGGCGAAAAGCCCGAATACCTCTTCTGGGTCGGATGCGCCGGGGCTTACGACGACAGATATAAAAAGGTGGTAAGAGCATTTGCTGTGATTCTTAACAGTCTGAATGTCAGTTGGGCTGTTCTCGGGAAGGAGGAGACATGCACGGGCGACCCCGCACGCCGGGCAGGCAATGAGATGCTTTTCCAGATGCAGGCTATGCAGGTTATTGAGATCCTTAAAAACTATGATATCAAAAAAATAATCACCACCTGTCCCCACTGTTTCAATACTTTCAAAAATGAATATCCCGACCTGGGAGGAAATTTTGAGGTGATCAATTACCTTCAATTCATAGAAAGATCTATTACTGAAGGCAGGCTAAAGGTGAACAGAGACAAAATGAAAGGTGCAACAATCACTTTCCACGATCCCTGCTATCTGGGGAGGGCAAACAACATCTATTCCGAACCAAGGGACATTGCAAAGGCACTCTCTCCGGGCTTCACTGAAATGAAGAGGAACAGGAGCTTTGCTCTATGCTGCGGAGCAGGCGGTGCACAGATGTTCAAGGAGGCCGAAAAGGGAAGCAGGGAGATATTCATCGAACGAACCGGGGAGGCCCTGGAAACAGGTGCAGATATAATTGCAACAGCATGCCCGTTCTGCATGACCATGATGACTGACGGACTGAAATACGCGAACAGGGAAGAGAATGTAAGGAACCTCGATATTGCCGAACTTGTTGCGGAAGCAATGGAAATGCAGTAAGATGACGGGCTCTCCCGGCCTGACAGATAAGGATATCTAAGAAATTATTTAAAGCATAGTATATGGAAAGCAGAAAACTCTTGAAAAGCGGTGAATTCCTTGTAAGTTCAACTGAGGCGGCTGACGTCTTCATTCCTGAGGAATTCAGTGAGGAACAGAAGATGATAGCCCAGACCTGCAGTGACTTTCTCGAGACCGAGGTGATGCCTAAAATGAACGATCTTGAGCTTTGCGACAGGGAACTGATGAAGACGATCCTCAGAAAGTCGGGTGAGCTGGGTATGCTGGGTATATCGATTCCGGAAGAGTACGGCGGATTCGGACAGGATTTCATAACCCAGATGCTCGTCGCTGAAACCACCGGAGCCGGTGCATCCTTTTCAGTTGCTTTCATGGCCCACTGCGGAATTGGCACCCTTCCGGTGTTGTATTATGGGAATGAGGACCAGCGGCAGCGATATGTCACCAGACTGGCAACCGGTGAACTGTTAGGAGCCTACTGCCTTACTGAGCCGGGAGCAGGAAGTGACGCAAATGCAGGAAAAACAAGCGCAAAACTCTCGGACGACGGGGAAAACTATATAATCAATGGCCAGAAAATGTGGATTACAAATGCCGGCTTTGCCGATACACTGGTCGTTTTTGCAAAGATCGACAATGACAGGGTGCTCAGCGCCTTCATCATAGAGTCCGGTTATCCCGGCGTGGTGATTGGTCCCGATGAACATAAAATGGGAATCAAGGGCTCATCGACCGCTCAGATATATTTCAACGACGTTAAAGTACCAGTAGGAAACCTTCTCGGAAAGAGGGGAGAAGGATTCAGAATTGCTCTCAGTATCCTTCACATGGGCAGGATCAAGCTGGGAGCCAATGTTCTCGGTGCAGCGAAAATTGCAATCAACGATTCGGTCAGATATGCAAATGAACGCAAACAGTTTGGCGTCCTGATATCTTCCTTCGGGGCCATAAAGCATAAACTGGCAGAACAGGTTATCAGGCTTTACGCATCTGAATCGGCCGTTTACCGCGTTAGCAGGGATATAAATGAGCTTATGAACAAATATAAATCGGAATGCGGCGACAAGGAAAGGGCTTCTATTGATGCAATAAGCCATTATGCTGTTGAGGCAGCAATCCTGAAGGTGGCCGGCTCGGAAATGCTCGACCTGGTTGTTGATGAGGCTGTTCAGATCCACGGGGGCATGGGATATTCGGCAGAAATGGATGTTGAAAGAGCTTACAGGGATTCCCGTATCAACAGGATATTCGAAGGGACAAACGAGATAAACAGGCTACTGGTTGGCGATACTGCAATGAAAAGGGCAATGAAAGGCGACTTTGACCTTTTCGGGGAAGCTGAGAAACTGTTTGCTGACATTGACAATCTGAATGACGGCATGACTGCCGGCGAATCTTATCACCAGGAGAAGAAAAGGTATATTGGCAATTTCAAGAAGCTGATCCTCATATGCATCCATGGCTCCGTGAAACATTTTGCAAAGGGACTCATAAGCGAACAGGAGGTGATGAACAACATCGCCAATATGATGATGGAAATATATCTCTCGGAGTCGATGGCACTCAGGATAGAGAAACTTGAAACCATAAGGGGTGAGATATCAGTTTACCGCGACATTCTCGATGTCAATATCCGGGAGACTGCAAGCCTGGTCAGGAAGGAAGCCACCGATGCCATCTGCTCATTTGCCTCCGGAGAATCGCTGCCTTCCCTGGTCAGGGCTGCCGAAGAACTAACAAGAGTAAGATTCGTCAATTCAAAGGATGCCAGAAGGAGGATAGCCGATAAACTTATAGAAGATAATTCTTATAAATTCTGAAACATTTCATAATTTGGAAGACCGGCAATTTAGGACAAGAAGTCTTAAATCAGTAAATAAATATTTTTGAGTGAAAATCCTGAAATTCCTGATTTCCCCGTTATTCATGGGGATGCTTTTTGTTGTTTTCGCCGCTTCGATGGCTGCTGCCACGTTCATCGAAAATGACTACGGCTCTTCAGCTGCCTATAACTTTGTTTATGACACCAGGTGGTTCGAACTGATTCTGCTCCTTCTGGCAGTTAATCTTATCGGTCAGGTAATTACCTTAAAGCTTTACAGGAAACAGAAGCTGACAATATTCCTTTTCCATCTTTCATTTATCCTGATCCTGGCGGGATCAGCCATCACCCGTTATGCAGGCTGGGAGGGATCAATCCACATCCGCGAGGGAGAGGAACAGGATAAATGTTATTCCTCCGGACAGTTTATTGGCCACAAGCTGATGGATGAAACGGGTACGATCGTGGATCAGAGCTCAGAAAAATACTATATGAGCATGAAATCTGCCGGAAACTTCAGAAAAAAGATCCATGGCGGAGGAACCGGTTACGAAATTTTGCTTTCAAGAATAGTGGTAAACGCTGCTGAAGTAGTCGAAAAGGGCGGAGCCGGAAACGGAGCAATAATATCATTTGTGGCAGCCGACAGCCTGACACGGCAGACGTTTATCCTGAAGGAAGGTGAATCGGTGCAAATCAGGGATATTTCAATCGGGTTTAGTTCCGGCGAACAGAACGATGTGTCAATTACTTACGATTCATCATCCTTTTATCTTAGCTCTGACCTGCCTTTCGTCCGTGACGATATGATGGCCAATGAGTCTCTTTCCTTCAGCCAGGGTGATACAGCTGCTTTTCTTCCGATGAAAATTTTCAGGATAAATGACATCAGCATTGTTCCTCAGCAGATGGAAGTATACGGAGATACCAGGATTATTTCGGCCGACATGGAGATGAGGGAAACAGGCGAAAATGCTTTCATCTTCAGTGTAAGGTCCGACGGCAGACCTGCACAGGAGATAATCCTCTGGGATAATGAGGATCAGTCCTTTACGTCAGGATCGGCTGTGGTTGACGGCAAAACGATTGAAATCAGCTTCGGCTCAGAAGAAATCACCCTTCCCTTCTCTCTCCGCCTGAATGACTTCATCCTCGACAGATACCCGGGATCAAACAGTCCTTCGGGATACAAGAGCGAGATCGTTCTGGTTGACAGGGATTCCGGAATTGAGATGCCTTTCACCATTTTCATGAACAACATCCTGAAGTATAAAGGTTACAGATTTTATCAGTCATCATACGACCAGGACGAAATGGGAACCATACTTTCGGTCAATCACGATCCGGCAGGTATGCTCGTTACATATGCCGGCTACGTTCTGCTGATCCTGTTCATGATCCTGTCGCTGCTGAACAGGAAATCGCTGTTCAATATTGTTCATTCAGGATTCTGGGACTCGGCCATAAGAAAGAAGTCATCAGCTGCATTGTTGATGTTTCTTGTTGCCGGCTCGCTTAATGCCTGGTCACAGAGACTTGTTCCTGACAGGGAGATGGCAGATGAGTTTGCGAAAGTGCTTGTTCAGGATCAGAAGGGACGCACGGAACCTCTTTTCACTCTGAGCAGCGACATCCTGAGAAAAGTGACAAGGGAAAACAAATTTCAGGGACTGACCTCCATGCAGGTTTTCCTCGGCGTGTATCTCGACTTCGATCACTGGAAGGATGTACAACTGATTAAAGTGTCAAACAGGGATATCCAGAAAACCATCGGGATCACAGGCGCCTATGCTTCCTTTTCAGACCTTGTCGACCTTCAGACTGGAAAGTACAAGCTTACGGAACAGGTAGGAGAAGCCTATTCCAAATCACCCGGATCAAGGACCAAAGCAGATAAGGAGTTAATGAAGGTGGATGAGAGAGTAAATATTCTTTACACGATCTATACCGGTGGTTTCACTAAAATATTTCCTCTTCATGACGGAAGCCTGACCTGGGGTTCGCCCGAAGAAGCACTGAAGACTGCACTTAACAGGGATGACTCAGTTTTTATCGCAAATGTGATACCTGTATTATCGGATGCCCTGAGGAGCGGAAACACCTCCACTGGAAAACAGATTGCAGGATCGGTAAGGGAATACCAGTCAAGGTTCACTGCTTACGAACTCCCGTCACAGACCAGGATCAATGCGGAATCCCAGTATTACAGGATGATGATCTTTGAACGGCTCTTCTCTTTCTATCTTGCCATAGGTATTCTCATGTTGGCCGGTCTGATAGTAATGGTAATAAAGGGAAAAAAATCCCCGCTTCTGTTCACGAGGATTCTTAGCTGGATTCTTTTTGCCGGACTCCTGGCCCATACTCTCGGACTTGGCCTGAGATGGTATATTTCAGGTCATTCTCCCATGAGCAACGGCTATGAATCGATGATCTTTATTTCATGGGTTACCCTGCTTGCCGGATTTATTTTCAGCCGAAGGTCGCTTTTCGCACTTCCGGCCACGGCGGTCCTCTCGGGACTGACTCTGCTGGTAGCGCACCTCAGCTTCATGGACCCTGAAATCACCAACCTCGTACCGGTGCTTCAGTCGTACTGGCTTACGCTTCATGTGTCGGTTATAACCGCCAGCTACGGTTTCCTGGGACTTGGTGCAATACTTGCAATCATAACAATGATATTGCTGTCGCTTTCCGGGAAATCGAGCCTGGAAAGGATTTCAGCAACAATTGACGACCTGACTATCATCAACTACAAATCACTTACCATTGGGTTATATCTGCTTACGACCGGCACTTTCCTTGGCGCCGTGTGGGCAAACGAATCGTGGGGAAGGTACTGGGGCTGGGATCCCAAGGAGACATGGTCGCTGATAACCATCATCGTTTACAGTTTCGTCATTCATGCAAGGATGATACCCGGCCTGAAGGATTTATATACTTTTAACCTGCTATCGTTGTTTGCATTCTCGTCGGTGCTGATGACCTATTTCGGGGTTAACTATTACCTTACCGGACTTCATTCCTACGCCGGAGGCGATCCGGTGCCGGTACCGGTCTTTGTATATGTGGCGGTCGTCAGCCTTGTTTCACTGGCATTTTTGGCCTATTCCAGGTACAGGAAGTGGGAGAAAAAAGTATAGCCTTTCATTCGCTTTTTGCTCATTCCGGATTGCCGTTTTCGCTTCACTCAAACGGCGATCCCTGGGGAGAGACTTCCAGACATAAAAAGCCTTTCATTCGCTTCGCTCATTCCGGGCTTTGTTTTTTCAGATGCTTTTGAAAGCGAGCTTTCAACGCACTGAAAAAACAAAGCCCTTCCCGCCTGGAGGGCGGGAAAGGCTTTTTATGTCTGGGGTGGAAGATGGGATTCGAACCCACGACCTTCGGAACCACAATCCGACGTTCTAACCGACTGAACTACATCCACCGTTTCAGGGGTGCAAAATAAGCCGAAATATTCCTATTAACAAAATTTTCAAATTATTTTCTGCTGCTTGGTTTCAATTGTTAACTTTGACGTTCAAAAATCGGGAAGTCACTTTGCAATATTTGTTGCAGACGTTTGTTATCAGATGAATCCTTACCATTTCTTTCACTATTGAGAAAGATAAAACTGATAGATAATATTTCGGGGCTCCAGCTTTTCCAGCTGATAAAGTTCACCGTTTTCCTTATTATCAGCATTGTTTTTACAAAAAGCCACCTTACCCGTTCCGAGATCGGGGCATGGGAAATGTTCCTGTTCATCTCCGGACTGGTCAGCTTCTTCTGGGTAACGGGGATTATTCAGTCGCTTCTTCCACTATATCACCGGAACCGGACTTACAGGAAAACCGGTGATAACGGCACCGGGAAATCGCCCGAGATATTTAATGCATTCCTGCTCCTCAGCTTCTTCAGCCTGATGATTTTTGGAATCGGACATGCCCTTAAGAGCAACTTCTCGGTCTTTAATTTCAGCGGGAACGTCCCGTATCTTAACCTTCTGCTTCTTTACGTCCTGCTTAGCAGCCCGGTCTGCCTGATTGAATACATATACCTGCTTAATAACAGATCGCACAGGATCTTCCAGTACGGGCTTTATACTTTTATCCTTCAGCTCATTCTGGTAATCGCCCCTGTTCTCATGGGCAAGGATATCATCTGGGCGGTTTACGGCCTGCTTGTAGTTACCGGTCTAAGATGGGTATGGCTTATAATACTCCTTCGGAGATATACCGAAATGAGAATCTCGGCAAAATTCATGAAGGAGCATTTCTATCTCGGCCTTCCTCTCGTTATCACAACCCTTATAAGCGGATCGGCCCAGTATATTGACGGAATTATCGTATCTGCAGTCTATCGCGATCCGGAATGGTTTGCCTGGTTCAGATACGGAGCCAAGGAGTTCCCGCTGGCACTCATGCTGGCTAACGGACTCAGCAATGCCATGCTGCCTGAATTCTCAACAAGAACTCAGATGAAGGACTCCCTGGCAAAAATCAGGGAGAAATCAAAGAGGCTGATGCACATCTGCTTCCCTTCAACCATGGTGATAATGCTGTTCGCACGCTGGATCTACCCGAGAATGTTCACCCCTGAATTCCAGAAAAGCGCCGACATATTCCTTCTGTATTCCCTGCTGGTTATTCCGAGGCTTATCTTTCCTCAGACGATAATCGTGGGAAGGAAAAAGACAAATATCACACTTATAGCAGCAGTTCTGGAGATTGCACTTAACATCCCTCTCAGCCTTCTGATGATAAAATGGGGTTATAACATAGTTGGTGTTGCACTGGCAACTTTTGTAGTTTACCTTATCAGTAAACTTTATCTTGTCATCTATCTCTGGGCCAAGATGAAGATCCGGCCTTCGGAATACATACCTCTTAAATTATATGCGCTTTACAGCTTCATGCTTGGATTGTTGTTTATCCTTATCGACCACAGGATAATTGATATAAAATAGAATTAATTGGTATCTGCAACATCACGAGCGGAAACTGAACCATCAACCCGGCATTTTAGAAAGTTCTGATTCCACGTGGGTTTCTGAAATAAGAAAAACTGATTATATTTGTCTCTCTAAGCCTGACCGTAATGCAGATTACAGAAGTAAAAACCACCGGGGACAGGAAGGCATTCCTCGACCTGCCAAGGGTCCTTTACAAGGATGATCCAAACTGGGTATGCATGCTTGATTCAGAGCTGGAGGCTACATTTGATCCTTCCGTTAACAGGGTTTTCAGCAGGGGGGGAGAGGCCATACGGTGGATTCTGAAGGATGACAATGGAAATACTATAGGCAGAATAGCCGCTTTTTACGACACCCTGCGTTCTACAGTTTACAGACAGAAGACCGGCGGGATCGGGTTCTTTGAAGTCATCGAAGACAAAGCAGCTGCCTTTTTGCTTTTTGACGTTTCAAGGAATTGGCTGACCTCAAAAGGAATGGAGGCGATTGACGGCCCCGTTAACTTCGGAGAAAACGACAGTAACTGGGGTCTGCTTGTCGACGGTTTCGTACAGCAGAGTTACGGAATGCCCTACAATAAGAAATATTACCGCGACTTCTTCGAGGCTTACGGATTCAAAAATTATTATGAGCAGTATGCCTATCACAGAGATGTTCACGGAGCTGACGGTAAAATTGTGGAGTTTCCTCCAAGGATTTTGAAGATTGCCGACTGGCTGTCAAAAAGGCCCGGATATTCTTTCAGGCATTTCGAAATGGCAAACAGACAAAAATTTTATAAGGATTTCGTTGAAATATACAATTCTGCCTGGGCTGTTTTCAAGGAGGATTTCACCCCCGTCGGAACCGAGGTCCTTGAAGCTACCTTCCGCAAGGCCAAACCCATTATCGACCAGGAACTGATCTGGTTTGCCTATTACAACGAAAAACCCATTGCCTTCTTCATACTCTTTCCCGACCTTAATCAGATTATAAAACCCTTTAAAGGCAAACTAAACTTCCGGAACAAGCTTAGATTCCTCTGGGCAAAAGCAAATCACAGGATGACAAGAATCAGGGGACTGGTCGGAGGTGTTCATCCTTCATACCAGAACAACGGCGTTGAATCAGCTATCTTCCTTCACCTTTATGAAAAGCTCAAGTTCAAACCCTGGTACAAGGAGCTGGAACTGTCGTGGGTTGGCGATTTTAATCCCAAAATGATTGCCATCTATGAAGCACTCGGTGGCCGGAGAGAAAAAACCCACATCACTTTCCGGTATCTGATCGACAGAAATGCAGAATTCGTTAGATACAAGGACGAAATGGTACTGTACGGCCGTCATGAAACGGCTTCAGCAAACAATGAATAATAATTTTTTGTTCTGCTTTGTTTTTCTGATAAACTTCATTAATTTTGCGAACCCTAATTATGGGATATTTTTTACAAAAAGGAATAAAACATCAGAGCAATGAAACAGGATATACATCCGAAGAATTACAGACTTGTGGTTTTTCAGGACATGTCAAACGGACACTCATTCATTACCAGGTCAACTGCCCCGTCAAAGGAAACAGTAAAATGGGAAGACGGGAATGAATATCCGCTTATCAAGCTTGAAATCTCCAATACTTCACATCCGTTCTATACCGGTAAGATGAAGCTTGTTGACACCGCAGGAAGGGTCGACAAATTCATGAACCGTTACAAGGATCATGTGGGGAAAAAGAAATAATTACATTATATCAGATTGATCCCGGGCTGCAACGACCGGGATTTTTTTTTCTCCCCGGGGAAGCTCTGACAATTTTTCATGGCATAATGATTGCAATACCGGGTAGGAATCACAGTAAAAAATTATATGTAAATTTGACAGCACTCATTTGACTGATGGAAAATAAATTCAGAAAACCTGTCCGCGAACTGCTGCTTCCCGATATTCTTGACGGCGAGGGTGATATTGTACCGATTATAGCTGACGGAGAGGATGGAGACCTGGAGGATATCGATGTTCCTGATTCGATTCCCATCCTGTCGCTTCGGAATACGGTTCTTTTCCCTGGCGTGGTGCTCCCCATCTCCATCGGAAGACCCAGGTCGGTACAACTCATAAAAGAAGCCTACCGCACCGACAAGATATTGGGTACAGTCGCCCAGAAAGATCCTGATACAGAAAATCCTACATTCGAAGAACTTCATAATGTCGGTACCATAGGACAAATTGTAAAGCTTCTTGAAATGCCCGACGGCTCAACCACTGCGATTATTCAGGGCCGTAAGAGAATGGTGCTCAATGAGCTGATAACAGACACGCCGTACTTTATTGCCAGGGTAAGAACAATCCCGGAAGTCAAGCCGGAAATCCCCAGCAAGGATTTTGATGCAATTGTCGGTTCTCTCAGGGACCTTTCGCTGAAAATAATCAAGATAAATCCCAACATAAGCCCCGAAGCTTCATTTGCCATCAAGAACATCGAGAACAACACCTATCTTATCAATTTCATCTGTTCCAATACTGATGTTAAGGTCCAGGACAAGCAGAGGCTTCTTGAAATAAACAGCCTGAGAGACAGGGGATTCACCCTTCTGGAGTTTCTGGTACAGGAGATTCAGGTACTCGAACTCAAGAACGAGCTGCAGTCGAAAGTGAAAAGCGATCTCGATCATCAGCAGAGAGAATTTCTTCTTCATCAGCAGATGAAGACCATCCAGAATGAACTCGGAGGCAATCCTATTGAGAAGGAAATAGAGGAGTTCAGGAAAAGAGCACTACTTAAGGTTTGGCCGGAAGAGGTCGGGAAGACATTCGAAAAGGAACTGGGAAAACTCAGCCGCCTCAATCCCGCAGCAGCCGAGTATTCTGTTCAGGTTAACTACGTTCAGACCTTGCTCGATCTGCCCTGGGAATCATATACCGTGGACAATCTCGATCTTAACAATGCAAGAAGAGTGCTCGACAATGATCATTTCGGACTCGACGAGGTAAAGGAAAGAATTCTTGAACATCTTGCAGTCCTTAAGCTTAAGGGCGACCTTAAGTCTCCCATACTATGCCTGTACGGTCCTCCCGGAGTGGGAAAAACCTCACTAGGCAAGTCAGTGGCAAAGGCTCTCGACAGAAAATATGTCAGAATGTCACTTGGAGGACTTCATGATGAGGCTGAAATACGCGGTCACAGGAAAACATACATCGGGGCAATGCCGGGAAGGATAATCCAAAACCTTAAAAGAGCCGGATCATCCAACCCCGTTTTCATACTCGACGAGATTGACAAGGTGGGACAGGACTTCAGGGGAGACCCTTCATCCGCACTGCTCGAAGTGCTCGATCCTGAACAGAACAGTACCTTCTTCGATAATTTCATCGAACTGGAATACGACCTTTCAAAAGTGCTCTTCATAGCAACCGCCAATACCCTTTCCACAGTCAGTCCTGCACTAAGGGACAGGATGGAACTTATTGAGATAACCGGTTACCTTGTGGAGGAGAAACTTGAGATTGCCCGTCAGCATCTTCTTCCAAAACAGCTCGAGAACCATGGGGTTAAGCCCGATCAACTATTTATCGGAAATAAGGTGATGGAGACTATTATCGATAAATATACCCGTGAATCGGGAGTCAGGGAACTTGATAAAAAACTGGCCAAGATAGTAAGGGTGACAGCTAAAAACATAGCATCCGAAACCAGTTACAACCCTGAGTTGCCGGAGGAAATGGTTATCAAAATACTCGGACCACCACGATTCATCCGCGATCTTTATGCCGGAAATGATCAGGCCGGCGTTGTGACCGGCCTGGCATGGACTGCATCAGGAGGCGAGATACTGTTTGTCGAGACAAGCCTCAGCAGGGGAACAGGAAAACTGACTCTGACTGGTAACCTTGGTGAGGTGATGAAGGAATCAGCCGTAATAGCCCTCGAATACCTTAAATCGAACGCCGGACTGCTTGATCTGCCCGATAACTTTTCGGAGAAATGGAACATCCATATCCATGTGCCCGAAGGAGCAATTCCAAAGGACGGACCTTCGGCCGGCATAACAATGGCAGCTTCAATTGCTTCCGCTTTCACCCAGCGAAAGGTGAAGAAATACCTGGCAATGACGGGCGAAATAACTCTGAGGGGCAAGGTGCTGCCGGTGGGAGGAATAAAAGAGAAAATACTCGCCGCAAAGCGATCTAGCTTAAAGGATATAATATTATCGGAAGAGAACAGGAAGGACGTTGAGGATATTAAACCCATTTATATTGAAGGACTTAAATTCCATTATGTCGAGACCATCATGGAAGCACTGGACCTTTCTCTTCTCCGTCAGAAAGTAAAAAACCCAAAGAAAATTACGTTTGAATGAAACCCACATGATTATAATCACAAATAATAATGAAAATAAATGACACCTGTGGATTCCATGTGACCTTTAAAATCAATATTATCTTCACATGAAAAGAATCGCCGTTTTTCCGGGCTCTTTCGACCCTTTTACCATCGGGCACGAGGGAATAGTGAGAAGAGCACTCGTCCTCTTCGATGAGATAATAATTGCAGTGGGAGCAAATGCCCTGAAAAAAAGCTATTATTCACTTGAGACGAGGAAGGAAATGATATCAAAGGTATTCCGGAATGACCCCGGGATTACGGTAGACCATTACGAAGGTCTTACCGTCGATTACTGCAGGAAACGGGGAGCTCAGTATCTGCTCAGGGGATTGAGAACTGCCGCCGACTTTGAGTTTGAGAGGGCAATAGCCCAGGTAAACAGGACCATTATGCCCGACGTTGAAACGGTCTTCCTTCTTACTGTCCCGGAACATGCTTCAGTTAACTCAACAATAGTGCGCGATATAATCAGAAGCGGGGGAGATGCCTCAATCTTCGTACCGGCAGGTTTAAATATTCATGATTACAAAGGAGATGACCTGTGAGTTTCTTCGGAACTGCTGTCTGCAGAATCCTGAAAACATCAGGAAGAGCGTATTCAGGATTTAAATACTGAGGTATTTATAAGATCCATCAGCGAAAGCCAGGCGGTAGACTTGATAATACTCAGCTCTTCAGGCGAGAGCCATTCCACTTTTGTAATGCCTTCTTCAACCTGGGGCTCCGTTACCATGATACCGTCATAGTCCATCAGGAACCAGCTTGTCTTCTTAAGATATGAAATACCCTCCCAACTGTAGGTATGGTAGCTTGACTCGAGAGGCTTAACAATCCTGTGTCCGGAAATACCGCATTCTTCACTTACCTCCCTCAATGCACAGGTTTCTGGCTTTTCACCGGGTTCAAGATGACCTTTGGGCAGATCGAGTTTTCCTTTCTTCTCAATGAAAAGATACTTTCCTGATGTGTGCCTTACAAGTCCGCCTGCCGCTCCGACCTCGGTGAAGTAGATCCTGAAAATCTTCCAGATATGGGTTATATTGGTGCCATAAACATTTACCGACTCCAGTGAGGTGTCGGCCTGGAATCCGGCAATCAGTTTATAAAGTTCCTTCGTTGCATAAAACTTATGGAATAACGAGTATTTTTGTAGCCGGTCTGGCTCGGGACTGATCATTATGAACCGGTTCTCAAAATGAACTTTATACATCACCTTATGGATAACAGTGCTAAAAAGATCGCCGAATATCTGTTACAAATTAAAGCAATAAAATTGCAACCGTCAAATCCTTTTACATGGGCTTCGGGATGGAAATCGCCAATTTATTGCGATAACAGGAAAACTCTTTCTTTCCCCGAAGTCAGATCCTTTATAAGAGATTCTTTTGCCGGGGTTGTTTTGAAATATTATCCGGAAGCAGAGCTTGTTGCAGGAGTGGCCACAGGAGCAATAGCCCACGGAGTGCTGGTGGCTGAAAAGCTTGGATTGCCATTTATATATGTGAGGTCGGAGGCAAAGGAACACGGCCTTGGAAACCAGATAGAAGGTAATTATGAGAAGGGACAGAAGGTGGTTGTGATCGAGGATCTCATCTCAACAGGGGGAAGTAGTCTGGGAGCCGTCAGGGCTCTCCGCGAAGCCGGTTGCGATGTACTCGGAATGGCCGCAATCTTCACATACGAGTTCTCAAAGTCTGCCGATGGATTTAAGACTGCCGGATGCGAACTTCATACCCTGAGCAACTATTCGGCTCTCATCTCAACTGCGGTTGATACAGGCAATATCACAGATGATGATGTAGAAACACTGAAAAGATGGAGGCTCGATCCGGCTGGATGGGGTATTTAATAGCTATGGCACTATCTAACTTTGAAAGCCGTAAAGGCATCCTTTCAGGCACACCTTCCGAGGTATTCGACTTTGTCACCGATATCCGGAATCTCCGGCAGTTTGTCCCGGATAATGTAGTCGAAGACCTCGTTATCGATGCAGATACCTGCAGCTTTCGTGTCCCGGCTATGGGAACCGTGAGCATCAGCCTTACAGGGAAAGAACCGGTGAATCGGGTTGTTTACAGCGGTACAGCACTGCAGTCGAATGATTTCTCTCTTGTTCTCGACATAAACTGGAACAGCAACGGGAAGGCTGAGGTGCTGGTGAAAATGGAGGCAAACCTCAATCCCATACTCAGGATGATGGCATCAGGACCGATTTCTGATTTTCTGGAGAAGCTTGTTGGTGAGATGGAAAGGTTCAAAGACTGGAAACAGAAGCAATAACTGTTAAGAAAGACCCCCTGTTCCGGGATTGCTAAAGTATGAATTCGATTTCCTTGAAGGCGAATTCCCTTATCCTTCCTCTCTTGTCTTCCACCATCAGCAATCCTGAGTCGCCAACTGATAATATCATCCCGCTGAAGATTCCCTCACGCGATCTGAATTCGTGCCACTCATTAAGCCGGTATAGTGATTCAGTATAGTCATTCCTGATCTGATCACGCTCACCTGTAATTACGTTTTTATATCGTTGGTCGAGGCACTTCAGTAGCCCTTTGAGGCATCCCGATGTATCATGATCCATGCCTGTTATGATTTTCAGCGAAACCGGATTGGGGATCCAGTCAGGGAAAACCTCCTGGTTGATGTTGAGTCCAATACCGGCTACCGAGCTGGTCAGGGTACTTCCCGTGATCGAGTTCTCAATCAGGATGCCTGCTATTTTGTCATTTCCTGCATAAATATCATTTGGCCATTTTATTTTGCAGCCGGGAATGATTGTTTTCAGAAAATCGATGATGCCCAGCGAAATGAAGCCGGAGATTATAAACTGATCTTCCGGGATTACCATGGTCGGGAATAGTATAACACTGAATAACAGGTTTCTCCCCTCTTCACTTTCCCAACGGTTTCCCTGCTGTCCTTTTCCTGCCGACTGGTAAGCGGCATGGATTACCAGACCCTCATGGGCCTTGCCGGATTTTATGTATTCCGAAGCAGTGATATTTGTTGATACCGCCCTCTTCAGGAAGATTATTTCGGATCCAATGATCATTTCCGGTCCGTTTTTCCGTACCCCCTGCCATATTTGCCGTATGTGGCGGGCAAACCGACGATGGCACTGTTATTGCACATTATGGAATGAAAGCGGCAAAAATACAGATAAAAGTTTGTACTTTTGCAACTTGATGTTTAACAGACCTCTTTGATGAAGAAAAGACAGGATGGGACGGATTTGCTCCTTGAGTCCATAATGAAAGGCATTTTTGAGAAAAAAGGACAGGATGTACTTAAAATTGACCTTAGAAAACTCGATAACCGGATTTCCGATTATTTTATAATATGCCATGGTTCGTCGGTCAGTCAGGTCGATGCAATATGCGATTCCGTTGAAGACACCGTAATACGGGATGCAAAGGAAAAACCTTCGCATGTTGAGGGGCTCGACAATTGCTTCTGGGTCCTGCTTGATTATGGGAATGTTGTTGTTCATATATTCCAGGAAGAGTACAGGCATTTCTACAACCTCGAATCATTGTGGGCCGATGCTTCCATGGAAGCTGTCAGGGATAACTTAAGTTAAGACAATTATTTATGGCCGAAAACGAAAATAAAGACAAAGGTCCGGTCAAACCACCGGAACCAAATCTGAAGCCTAAATTCAATTCGAATTGGATTTTTGCAGTACTTATCGTCTCATTCCTTGCCATAAACCTGTTCTACGGAGGTAAGACCACTCCAAAACTTCAGACAAGGGAACTGAAGGAGATGATCGCCAGCAAGGAGATTGAAAGAATCGTAATAGTAAACAAGGAGTACGCCGAGATCTACCTTAAGAAAGAGGTGGTCGAGTCGGAAAAATATCCTGATATTCAGAAACCCGGCAACGGGAGAATGGGATTCGGAGTGCCGAAACCTCATTACACACATAACATAGGAGATCTTGCCACTTTCGAGGCATTCCTTAAGGATGAACAGACGAGTGCCGGGTACGGCGACAAGGAAATGATTTATCCTGAGACCGATACACGTCATAATTACCTTGGCGAGATTCTCGGGTGGACACTTCCGTTTATACTTCTTATTTTCCTCTGGCTGTTTATGATGAGGAGGATGGCAGGAGGAGCCGGCGGAGGTGCCGGAGGCATATTCAGCGTCGGGAAATCAAAGGCCCAGATCTTTGACAAGGAGTCAAACGTTAAGATCAATTTCAACGATGTGGCTGGGCTTGAGGAGGCGAAAACGGAGGTCATGGAAATTGTCGATTTTCTTAAGAATCCGAAGAAATACACCGCTCTTGGAGGTAAAATACCCAAGGGAGCACTGCTGATCGGACCTCCCGGCACAGGAAAGACTCTGCTCGCAAAGGCTGTAGCTGGTGAAGCCAATGTTCCTTTCTTCTCCATCTCGGGTTCCGATTTTGTCGAGATGTTCGTAGGTGTAGGAGCCTCCAGGGTGAGGGACCTGTTCAAACAGGCCAAGGAAAAAGCTCCCTGTATCGTATTTATCGATGAAATAGACGCTGTCGGAAGAGCGAGAGGTAAGAATGTTAACTTCGGATCGAACGATGAAAGGGAAAACACCCTCAATCAGCTTCTTACAGAGATGGATGGCTTCGGTACAAATATGGGGGTTATCATCCTGGCCGCTACAAACAGGGCTGACATTCTCGACAGGGCGCTGCTCAGGGCCGGAAGGTTCGACAGGCAGATCCATGTGGAATTGCCCGAACTCACTGAAAGGGAGGCTATCTTCAAGGTTCATCTCCGTCCCATAAAACTCGAAAAGGGATTTGATGTTTCGTTCCTTGCAAAACAGACTCCTGGTTTTTCGGGTGCTGATATAGCGAATGTATGCAATGAGGCTGCCCTTATCGCAGCCAGAAAAAATAAGAACAAGGTTGAGAGACAGGATTTCCTCGATGCCATCGACAGGATAGTGGGCGGTATGGAGCGCAAAAGCAAGATCATCTCAATGGGTGAAAAGAAGACCATCGCCTATCACGAGGCAGGCCATGCAACAGTCAGCTGGCTTCTCGAACATGCAAGCCCGCTGGTAAAGGTCACAATAATACCCCGCGGAAGGGCTCTTGGAGCAGCATGGTATCTGCCTGAAGAAAGACAGATTACAACCAGTGAACAACTGCTCGATGAGATGGCCTACGCCCTTGGAGGCAGAGCCTCCGAACAGCTGATGTTCGGAAAAATATCGACAGGTGCTGTGAACGACCTCGAAAAGGTAACCAAACAGGCTTATGCCATGGTCTCCTACTTCGGGATGAGCGAGAAGATCGGAAATATTAGTTTCTATGATTCATCGGGGCAATCCGATTACGGCTTTACAAAACCATACAGTGAAAAAACGGCAGAACTTATCGATAATGAGGTTAAACAGATAATAACCGAATCGTTTGAACGGGCTACAGAAGTACTGAAAAACAATATAAAAGGATTAACGGAACTGGCTGAACTGCTTCTTGAAAAAGAGGTAATATTCAGCGAGGACCTTGAAAGGATCTTCGGCCGGAGCAAGGCAGATATGGCAAGGGAACTGAGGGATAAAGCGGCAGGCAACAAAGTCCGGGCTGCCGTGGAGAATACAAGCGAGTCACTATCTCCCGAACCCGCCACACCTGATGTTGCCACACATGATCCTGACACGCCTGATCAGCCGGAGGAAGAGAACACTCCTTCACAATAGCCTGCCGGTAAGGGTAAGTTATATAAGCAATAAGTTAAAATACAGCAGAATTGGGTAACTTTTTAACGAGGACACTGACTGCCGTTTGGATAGTGGTTTTCATACTTGGAGGCTTCTGGCTCCATCCGGTCTCATTTTTCCTTACAGGTCTCGTACTGCTTGCCGGTGCTTTGTACGAGTATTACCAGATGGCTAAAAGCACAGGGGTTAATCCCCAGACCATTGCCGGGATAATTACTGCAGTTGCCATTTACGTTATTTCCACTCTGGCAGCAGCAGGAATAGCCGGCTTTGAATGGTTAATCCTGCTTGTCCTGCCTGCACTGGCAATCCTTATTATGGAACTATACAGGAAACAGGAAAGGCCTTTCGATTCTCTCGCACATACATTCTTTGGAATTATGTATGTGGGAATACCTTTCTCATTGTTTCCTTTCGCCGCGTTCTCAAGAACCGGATTCAGGTCGATACTTCCCCATCCCGATATAGTTTTTTCCCCGGGACTGGTTATTGGATTTCTGCTTCTGTTGTGGGCCTACGACACAGGAGCCTATATTACAGGAATTGCATTCGGGAAACACAGGCTGATGGAAAGAATATCTCCCAAAAAATCATGGGAAGGCTTTTTCGGAGGGATGCTGGTCTCAGCTGCGGTAGCATGGCTCCTTTCAGGATGGTTCGGAATAACAGGTACCTCCGGATGGATAATAATTTCCCTGATAATTGCGGTTGCCGGAACCTTCGGCGACCTTACAGAGTCGATGCTCAAGAGAAGCATAGGAGTAAAGGATTCGGGTTCTCTCCTGCCTGGTCACGGAGGTCTGCTCGACCGTTTTGACAGCGCCCTCTTTTCGTTTCCTCTGGTTTATCTTTTTATAACTCTTTTTGGTTGATTGACAAGTCTTGATTAGTTTTGCGGAAATTTTTTAAGGAATGGCTATTCACAGGGAAGGATACAGGATTCTCGCTATCGGATTTATAATTCTGCTGGCGGTAAATATAATCGCAGGCATAGCCTGGCCCGATGACACCCTACTTAAATGGATGGTACTACTAATCTCTCTGTCGCTTTATGTGTTCATACTTTTTTTCTTCCGTCTTCCTGCACGACATCTTCAACCCGATCCGGGACTTATCTTTGCCCCGGCCGACGGCAAGGTGGTAGTAATCGAGGAGACCATGGAAAATGAATATTTCAAGGACCAGCGCCTGCAGATCTCCATATTCATGTCACCATTCAACATGCACAGCAACAGGTATCCCGTGTCGGGATCTGTTAAGTTAGTCAACTATCATCCCGGGAGATACATGGTTGCCTGGCACCCTAAATCCTCGGAATTGAATGAACGAAGCAGTGTTGTTATCGAAACAGAGAATGGAACGGAGATACTTGTACGCCAGATAGCCGGAGCCGTGGCAAGGCGTATTGTGACATATGCCAAACCCGGGCAAAAGGTAACCCAGGGAGGTGAACTTGGATTCATTAAGTTCGGATCAAGGGTGGATGTTTTCCTCCCTGTTGGTACCGAGATTGAAGTGCCTATCCTCCAGCAGGTAAAGGCAAACAAGAGCATTATTGCAAAAATCTGAAAAGAGCAGCCATGGACCGAACTGACGACAGGGTTATTGATATTACCCCTGATGTGAAATGGATTGGAATTCTTGATTATGATATCCTTACCTTTGATATCGTAATGACAACCGAATACGGAACAACATATAATTCCTTCTACATCAATGCTACAAAAAAAGCATTGGTGGAAGTTGCGAAAGAAAAATTCTGGAATGTCTATATTGAGAAGCTTCAGACTGTATGCGATCCTTCGGAAATAGAATATATAATTCTGGATCATACCGAACCCGACCATTCAGGCAGTCTTGGCCGCCTTCTGGAGCTGGCACCCGAAGCTATCGTGGTGGGAAGCGGAAACGCCATCAGATACCTGGGGGATATTGTGAATAAACCTTTCCGGTCGATGGTGGTGAAGGACGGAGATACCCTCGATCTGGGAAATCTTACCCTCCGGTTCATATCGGCGCCAAACCTTCACTGGCCCGATTCGATATATACCTATCTTGTTGAGGATAAGGTGCTTTTTACCTGCGATTCGTTCGGAGCCCATTATTGCACCGGGAACATTTTCAGCGAACTGACCCCCGATTACCTGAGTGCATTCAGATACTATTTTGATGTTATACTGAAACCTTTCAGCAGGTTTATGGTCAGGGCAATAGAACGAATAAAACCTCTTGAGATAAATGTAATATGCCCGGGACACGGCCCTGTTCACCGCGATAACATAGGCGAAATCATTGCTCTGACCGAAAAACTGTCGGATGAGTATCTTCAGCTTACTGCAGGAGGTGAAGTGAAAAGAGTGCTTATTGCCTATGTATCGGCCTACGGATTTACCGGCAGGGCTGCTGAGTATATAGCAGAAGGGATCCGGTCGGAAAGCGGTTACATAACCGATGTCACTGATATAGAAGCCATTGCTCCGGATGAACTCGATCAGAAACTCTCGGCGGCCGATGCCATCCTCGTCGGATCACCTACAATAAACCAGAACACCCTTCTGCCGGTGTACAACCTTTTTGCCCTTATAAATCCTTTGCGCGACAGGGGTAAGGTTGCCGGTGCATTCGGTTCATACGGCTGGAGCGGTGAAGCACCTAAAATTATTCTGGATAACTTAAGAAACCTTAAGCTCAGAACCTTTGATGAGACTGCCGGTTTCAAGTTTGCTCCGGATGGCGATAAAAAGGAAAGTCTTGTCGGATTCGGAAGGAAATTTGCCATTAAAGTGGCCGGGGAATCCTCCGGGAATGAGAAATAAGATATTCCTGCAACTGCTCCGGCAGATTATGGGTTAAAGGATAATTCACTACATTATTAAACAGCACAAAAAAACGGGGATCGCATTATGCGATCCCCGTTTTCATTAGTGCGGTTTTCAGTGATTCTTTTCTGTGGCAGCCTTAACCCGGCCAGATAGCCGCTTTATCGAAGTCGTGATGCCAGATTATGATATTTTAATCTGCCTTGTAATCTTGTTCTTTTCTTCAGTAACCTTGGGAAGCATAACGCTTAATATGCCATCCTTGTAGTTGGCTTCGATCTTGTCGGTATTCACGTTTTCGGGTATCTGGAAGCTCCTGCAGAATGATGAATAATTGAACTCCTTCCTCTTGTAGCCGTCATTGGTTTCTTCCGACTCGTTCTTCGTTTCAGCCGAAATGGTGAGCAGATTCTCGTTGATGTCGATCTTCATGTCCTTCCTGTCCATTCCGGGAACTGCAAGGTCGAGGATGAATCTTTTGTCATCTTCACGGATGTTCACTGCAGGGCTTGATCCCCTTGATGTTACAGGAAAGAAATCATCGTCAAAAATGCTGCCGAGGTAAAACGGCCTGAACTCTTTTCTTGTAAGTGATGGTAACATGGTACTGTCCTCCTATTTTTTTAGTTAAACATTTTATCATTTGCTGACATAATTTCAAGTTTTGTTCCAAACCAAAAAAGCAGACATAATGACATGTTTGGTCATTTTAGCCTGACGATATGGCATTTATCCCGGATTTTGGAGTGGTGCATTGCACCGGATTATTTCGCCCCATACGGGGCTTCACGTGTGTGTGGACATTGCCAGACGAGGCGTTGCCCCGCCCTAAATCATTGCGCCCCAACGGGACTGGTGGAACGTGATGATTTATGCGATACGATTTGCCGCCTGCTAGAACATCCCCCAGGGGCCGGGCTGTGATCCGGGAAGATTAAGGCCGTAGGCCGAATAATGATTTAGGGATGGGCGCAACCCGTCCTTATTGGCTTCGGCCAGATCCCATATCGTTTTGGGTAAAAAATTTATCGAAAAACAATAACCTGGTTATCGTTTTGGGTAAAAAATTTATCGTTATTTTTCATTATCAATGAGATATGATTTATTCTCAATTGAAGGGCTGTCATGATTGAGCCTCTGATCAGGGGGATTTGCTCACAGGGCAGCAATGAAAACACCCTACAGTTTGACCGGTAAAAATTTATGCAATTCCGATTTTTCTGATTAGGTTTGTATATATATAGAAAAGACCATTTGATGAAAACCTCTATCAGGACTATCCTGATTATTCTGGGCGTTATTCTCTTTTTGTTCCTGTTATGGTATTTCAGGAGTATCGTTGTTTACGTCCTTGTTTCCGGGGTTCTTTCAGTGATGGGCAGGCCCCTTGTTGACCTGATAAGCCGGATCAGGTTCCGGAAGTGGAGTTTTCCGCGGGTATTGAGCGCGCTGTTGACACTTTTTGTAATCTGGGGTCTGATAGCACTTTTCCTTTATATCTTCATCCCGCTTTTAACCAGGCAGATAAACTACCTCTCAACTATTGACGGCTCAAAGATAGTAGAGCTGATTGAGGGCCCGGTAAGGAGATTGGAAGAGCTGGTCACTACACTTAATCCAAATATTTCAGGTAAGCTCTCGGTTACCGACTACATCGCCTCAAAGATAGAAGGTGTTCTTAATATAGAGGTAATACAGAATTTCATGGGTTCCATGGTAGGCATCCTCGGAAATGTTGCCGTAGCTGCTTTTTCTATATCCTTTATCACCTTCTTTTTTCTTAAGGACCAGCACCTTTTCTATGAGTCAATCCTGATGTGGATACCTGACAACTATGTCGAAAACGTGACCAGGGCCCTCAATTCAATAAAGCATCTTCTGACCAGGTATCTTATCGGAATTGTGATCCAGAGCACCTGCATCATGATACTGATTACCATTGGCATGACAATAGTCGGGATCGAGTTTCAGCAGGCGCTGGTGATGGGACTGATTATCGGCACTCTGAACATTATACCTTATGTCGGACCGTGGCTCGGTTTTTTCATCGTGATGATCATGGGTATCGCCGCCCACATCAACCTCGATTTTTCGACAGTGGTTGTGCCGCTGGTTATGTATATGGCATTGGTGGTTGCGGTTACGCAGCTGATTGACAATATTGTTTTCCAGCCTGTCATCTTTTCAAACAGTGTGAGAGCACACCCTCTGGAAATATTTATAGTGGTTCTGGCAGCTGGGTTTGCTGCAGGAATCCCGGGAATGCTGCTCGGAATCCCCACTTATACCGTATTGAGGGTGTTCGCCCGGGAGTTCTTCTACGGATTCAAGGCTATTCAGAAAATAACTTCAAGCCTGTCGGACGAGGATCAGTACGGACAGGAATCCATGGTGCCGGGAGCGCAGGGTATTGTTATTAAGAGAAAAAGAAAACCCCGGCCTGCTCAGGATAACCAGCAACATGAACAATGAATTCATTTGTATCATTGCTTAACAGAATATTCAGGTTCTACTATGAAGGCTTCACCAGCATGTCGTGGTGGGGTAAGCGGATCTGGCTGATCCTGCTGATCAAGTTGTTTGTAATTTTTATCATCCTGAAGTTATTCTTCTTTCCAGATTTCCTGAAGAGGAATTACCGGACGGATGAGCAGCGCAGCGAGCATGTACTGGAACAATTAATAAAACCAAATTAGCCTATGTTTGAGAGTTTAGACGCATCCCTTGTTGACTGGTCGAGGGCTCAGTTTGCCCTGACGGCCATATACCACTGGCTTTTTGTTCCCCTGACACTCGGTCTGTCGTTCATTATTGCAATAATGGAAACGATCTATGTTAAGACCGGTAATGAGGAATGGAAGCGAATGACGAAATTCTGGATGACTCTCTTCGGAATCAATTTTGCAATCGGTGTGGCAACCGGATTGATACTGGAGTTTGAGTTCGGCACCAACTGGTCTAACTATTCCTGGTTCGTGGGAGACATTTTTGGCGCCCCGCTGGCGATAGAAGGAATACTGGCTTTCTTTCTCGAATCGACTTTTGTGGCAGTTATGTTTTTCGGATGGGAAAAAGTCAGCAAAAAAGCCCACCTGGTTTCCACCTGGCTGGTGGCTGTCGGAGCCAACCTGTCGGCCTTATGGATACTGGTTGCCAATGCCTGGATGCAAAATCCCGTCGGCATGATCTTTAATCCCGAGACTGCAAGAAATGAAATGGTCAGTTTCTGGGAGGTGCTTTTCAACGAGGTGGCTGTTACCAAATTCCTTCATACAATCTCATCCGGATTCCTGCTTGGCTCTATGTTCGTAGTGGGGATAAGCGCATATTACCTGCTCAATAACCGCGAAGCCCTGCTTGCAAAAAGAAGTATGCTGGTTGCCGGTATCTTTGGTCTGCTCTCCTCTCTTTTTGTGGTTTATACAGGGGATACTTCGGCCAGGGCTCTGGCCAAAGCACAGCCTGTAAAATTTGCTGCCTTTGAGGCCCTTTATGAGGGTTCGGAAAAGGCCGGACTGGTGGCACTGGGCATCCTTAAAGAATCAGACAGGAAGATCGGAGAGAAGGCGGTCAACGATTTTGTGTTCAGGATAGAAATTCCGGGGTTTCTTTCGGTGATGACCGGAGGAAGCAGCGACACATTCGTCCCCGGAATTATTGATCTTGTAAACGGTAATGCCGACATGGGACTGCTTCCTGTTTCGGAAAAGATGGAGCGGGGAAAAAGGGCAAGGAACCTTTTGATTGAATACAAGGAGGCCAGAAAGAACAACGACACCCAGAAAGCCGAAACAATTTCCGCTCTTTTCAGCGACAGGGAATTCAATGAAGAATATTTCAGGTATTTCGGCTATGCAGCCCTGAATAAGCCTGAAGATGTTATCCCGGGAGTGAAGCTGGCCTTCTACACTTTCCACGTGATGGTGATGCTCGGATTTCTGTTCATCCTGATATTCTTTCTCACCCTTGTATTCCTGTTCCGGGGAACCCTTCAAAAGAACAAGTGGTTTTTGTGGGGGGCACTCTTTTCAATTCTTCTGCCATATGTTGCAGGCGAACTTGGCTGGGTGCTTGCCGAAATGGGCCGTCAGCCATGGATCATACAGGATCTTATGCCTGTTACAACTGCTGTTACTCAGGTCAGCACCGGATCGGTAATCACAACCTTCATCCTTTTCGCGGTACTGTTTACTGTCCTGCTGATAGCCGAAGTATCTATAATGATCAGGCAGATAAAAATCGGACCAAAACATTAGGAGGACAAAGACATGACAATAATGATATCACATATGTTCCTGCAGTCTTACTGGTGGATTATAATCTCACTGCTTGCAAGCCTTCTGGTATTCCTCATGTTTGTACAGGGCGGACAATCTATGATCTTTTCGCTTCCGAAGAATGAGCTTCAGAAAGCAATGCTGGTAAATGCCATGGGAAGGAAATGGGAGTTCACCTTCACCACTCTGGTCACATTCGGTGGCGCATTCTTTGCATCATTCCCCCTCTTTTATTCAGCAAGCTTCGGCGGTGCATACTGGGTGTGGATTGCAATCCTGTTCAGCTTTATAATCCAGGCAATTGCCTACGAGTACCGTTCAAAACCCTCTAATGTTCTGGGGAAGCTTACATTCGACACTTTTCTTTTCCTTAACGGTTCACTCGGCCCCTTCCTTATCGGAGTCGCTGTGGCAACCTTCTTCACTGGTTCACAGTTCAGCCTTAACGAGGTTAACCAGGTAAGATGGGGAACCCCGTGGCACGGACTTGAAGCCCTTCTGAATCCAAGGAACCTGGCGCTCGGACTGGCAGTTCTGTTTCTGGCCCGGACAAACGGGTTGCTTTATATTATGAATACAGTCGACGACAGTGACCTCTCTGAAAGGTCGGAAAGAAAACTTGCAGAGAACTCCATCGCATTCCTGGTGTTCTTTCTGTTCTTTGTGATTGTTCTGCTTGTTTCCGAGGGATTTGCCTACGACCGGACTACCGGTGCAGTGACTATGGAACGGTTCAAATACCTCCATAACCTGCTTCAGATGCCGCTTGTCCTGATATTATTTCTTGCAGGCGTAATAAGTGTCTTATACGGGATAGGAACAGCTCTTTTCAGATCCAACCGGTCGGCAATCTGGTATACAGGTGGCGGAACAATACTGGCCGTCATGGCGCTCTTCTTCATCGCCGGCTTCAACGGCACGGCATTCTACCCGTCAGTTACAGATCCCGGAAGCTCGCTTACAATCGACAAGGCCTCATCAAGCTTCTTCACCCTTAAAACCATGATGTATGTGTCATTTATTGTTCCTTTCGTGTTCACATATATCTGGTACGCATGGAAAGCAATCAACAGAAAAAGAATAACAGGCGAGGAAATGAAGGCAGGAGGGCATGTTTATTAGTAGTAACCAGCAACAAGCTACGATAAACCCTGAACCGTCCAAAACAAATTATATAACAATGATATTATGTATTTATACGGAATACTGAACTACCTTATCTGGCCCGCTTTCATCATAGTGAGCTGGTATGCCGTAAAGGCCGGCCTGAAATATTATGAGAAAAATCATCCTCCGGAGAAAGAGGCGAACTGAGCTGCAACGGAGATGAGGATATAGACCGGTATTATAAGGGGAGCGGAGGCAATACCAAAGATCAGGAGCATTGCAACGGTCACTCCTGACATGATGAACCTCCATTCATTGCCGCGGAAACGGAATCCCTTGAATTTGTTCGACAGAAGAGGAATCCGGGTTACCATAAGTACCGATAATATTATTGTGTACGTCGCAAGTGCGGCCGGAGACCCGGTGAACGATCTGATAAGGGGTGACTGAGAGTATGCAGCAGCCAGAACGAGTGATATTACCGCTATGGCATTTGCGGGCGTCGGCAATCCTTTGAAAACCGTTGCCTGTGTCGTATCGACATTGAATATAGCAAGCCTTAGTCCGGCAAGCACGGGCATAAGAATGGGGACAAAAGGCAGAATATCTGTCATAAAAGGGGAAACCCCCTGAGCTTCACTGACACCGGCCTCTATCATTTTATGCATTATCAGGGCCGGAGCTACGCCGAAGCTGACGACATCGGCAAGACTATCAAGCTCCTTTCCGGTTTCGGACCAGGCATTGAGCAGGCGTGCGGAAAATCCGTCGAGGAAATCAAAAACCATGGAAGCAACGATCAGCCATGATGCAGTTGTAAAAAAGCCCCTTGAAGCAAAAATAACAGCGGTGAATCCAGCCGCCAGGTTGAGACAGGTGATGAAATTCGGAATGTGCTTCATGTCTGTAGAATCACACCATCAGGATGGTGGCCAGCAAAATTAGGATAAATTTTACATGATTGAGAGAAATTATTAGATTTGCATGATTTATTACTGTCTTGATGATCAGTTTAAAAAATATTAGGATTGCAGTGGATTTTGATGGTACCATTGTGGAGCATGAATATCCGGGTATCGGCAAGGAAAAGCTGTTTGCATTTCAGACACTCAAGGAGTTTGAGAAGCTCGGTGCAAGGTTAATCCTGTGGACTTTCAGGGCAGGGCCTGAACTTGAGCAGGCAGTAGAGTTCTGCAGGAAGAACGGGATCGAGTTCTATGCCATAAACAGGAACTATCCCGAGGAAGTATATGACGAATCCATCAGCAGGAAGATAGACGCTGATGTATTTATTGATGACAAGAACGTCGGCGGGTTTCCCGGCTGGAGCGAGATATGGCAGATGCTTGTCCCTTTCGATCTGCACCAGCAGGAAATGGAGCGGCAGATCGCCAATGCAAGGAAGAACAGTCTGCGGCGTTTGTTTGGAAGAAGAGACAGACAGAATGAAGGCTGATAATTTAAAATCAATCATTGCCGTCATTTTTATTGTGACAGCTCTCATGGCCGGCTCATGCTCAAGCAGGGCAGGAAATGCCGTAAAAACCTCAACTGAATCAAAGGGTAAAGCCAGCCTCGATCTCCCGGCAAGCCTGATAAGGATGGAGTCTCCTGCAGAGAATGAGGAGTACAGGCTTAATGCCCGGGTTAAGATAACGCTTGAACCTGCGGCAGATGCAGGAACCCTTGACTCGGTGAGGGTAAGCTTCGACGGGAAACAGGTTGCTTTGCTGAAATCATCTCCATGGGAATGCACCGTTACTGGAGATTTTACCGGAATGACAGGCAGAAAACCTGTGAAAGCCGTGGCTTATACAGCCGGTAAGACTCAATCGGTTACCCGGTTTGTTCTAATATACTCTGACACAGCTCCCAAACGGCTTGGCTTCAGGCTTATTAATACATATCCCCATGATCCCGGCGCTTTTACCCAGGGACTGTTCTTTCACGACGGCGTTCTTTATGAAGGTACAGGACAGGAGACGGGATCGACACTCAGGACAGCGGAGCTGGAAACCGGAAGGGTAATAAGACAGCATACCCTCGATCCTTCTCTTTTTGGAGAGGGGATAACCCTGGTCAACGACAGGATCTTCCAGGTAACATGGCAGAACAAGGTAGGTTTCGTATACAACAGATCCGATTTCAAGCAGATAAATAAGATATATTATCAGGGCGAGGGATGGGGTCTTACCACAATCGGCGACAAAATTGTAAGAAGCGACGGCTCCAATATCCTGTATTTCCATGAACCGGAAATGTTCGATGCCGTTTCGAGGCTCGAGGTCTATGACAATGAAAAGAAGGTTGACCAGCTAAACGAGCTTGAATACATTAACGGTGAGATATGGGCCAATATCTGGATGACAGATCTCATTGCAAGGATAGATCCCCTTACCGGCAAGGTGAATTCTTATGTCGATCTCACACGCCTTTACCCCGAAGCAAAAAGACGCGAGGTTAATGCTGATGTCCTGAACGGAATTGCATGGGACCAGCTTAGCGGAAGGATATTTGTTACCGGCAAGAGATGGCCTGCCCTCTATGAGATAGAGGTCATTGAATGAGCTTTTTCCCGTAGATTATATTTATTGCCGACGGAATGATGCTGAATTCTGCCGGTGTGTGACCAAGTAATTCCCCGTCAGCTTCTATAAGCAGCATAGTATCAGAAACCACTTTCAGTCCGGTGGTCCTGAATCCGTCGATTTTCGGATGACTCAGAACGGTTCCGTCGTAAAGCATGCTAAGGCTTCTTATTATTTCAAGCTTACCCATCTCCTTTATTATAGTGATGTCGAGCAAGCCATCGTCAGGAAGGGCATCGGGTGTCTGCCTCATCCCGCCTCCGCAATATCTGCCGTTCCCGATGTTGATTGAGAATACTTTTGCCTGACTGGTTTTCCCGTCGATGCTGATTTCAACAGGCGTGTTATTGTAGGAGACAAGACTTCTCAGCAGGTTGTAGAGGTAGATAGCCTTACTGCTCCTGCCTTTTTCCTTCTGCTTGTTCGTCCTTTTTATCACAGCCGCTTCAAAGCCCAGACCGGCTATATTGATAAAGAAGGTCCTGAGCTTTTCACTCCCGCTGAAATAGTCGATAACGCCTATGTCGTGAAGAAGAGATTTTCCTTCTTTTATAACCCCGGCTGCTCCTTCATATACCAGCGGTATGCCGAACATTCGTCCCCAGTCGTTTCCTGTTCCGACAGGTATCAGCCCGATTGTCACCTCTTTCGGGAGGCAATGATCCTGAGTGAAAACACCGTTGATTACCTCGTGCAGCGTACCGTCGCCGCCGATTGAAATTATCTTCCTGTATCCTTCGGCAAGAATTTCCCTGGTGAATTCCGTTGCCTGGCCCCTCCCTGTTGTGGTAAGTGAGGTAAATCTTATGCCGTTCCTGCTGAGTACGTCTGAAATCCTGTCACGATCCTTCGAGCCTTTGCAGTTGCCTGCGTTCGGATTAAAGATAGCGCACCATTCTGGAATTGATCCGGGTTTTTCCATCGGGATTCTTTCTGGCAAATATGTGAATAAATGAAGAATAATAGCTTTTCAGAGAGTGTAAAATTACAAAATTGCAGTGAATCGCAACAGGTGAGCACATTAAGTCTTTTTAAAAAAGGCCACTGTTAATAAAATGTTGATAAGGACAAATAAAATGTTTACAATTACATTATTGGCTCTCCAAAGCTAAAAATTCATAAGTAGTAAATTTGAAGCTCTAATTTAATAAGGAATTTCAATCTGGAATCAAATGGGACGGATCATAGCTATTGCGAATCAGAAGGGTGGGGTAGGCAAGACGACGACAGCAATAAACCTGGCGGCCAGTCTGGCCGCCCTTGAAAAGAAAGTCATAATCATTGATGCTGATCCTCAGGCAAATGCCACTTCCGGGATAGGCATTGACACCCGTCAGCTTAGGTCAACTGTCTACGACTGTCTGGTTGACGGAAAGGAGCCCTATGATACCGTAATGGTGACAAACATTGAGAATCTGTCGGTGATGCCGTCCAACATCGATCTTGTCGGAGCCGAGATAGAAATGCTCGACAGGCCCGAAAGGGAAAAGATACTCAGGGGTATTCTCTCGAAGATATCCGCGAATTATGATTATGTGATCATCGACTGTTCCCCGTCGCTGGGCCTGCTCACCGTTAATGCCCTCACTGCAGCGAACTCGGTGATTATCCCCGTGCAGTGCGAGTATTTTGCGCTTGAGGGTCTTGGCAAGCTGCTTAACACGATAAAAATAATTCAGGGCAACCTTAATCCCGACCTCGAGATAGAGGGCTTTCTGCTGACTATGTATGATTCGAGGCTCAGGCTTTCGAACCAGGTTGCCGAAGAGGTGAATAAACATTTCCAGCAGATGGTCTTCAAGACTATTATACAAAGGAATGTAAAGCTTTCGGAGGCTCCCAGTTTCGGACAGCCGGCTATACTGTATGATGCCGATTCGAGAGGAACCGTCAACTACCTGAATCTGGCCAGGGAGCTCATCGAAAAACATGACCCCGACGGGAAATAAAACGTTAACCGAACTGACCATGACAAAAAAGAATGCATTAGGAAGAGGACTTGGAGCGTTGATTGATGGTGTTGAGAAAGAGGTACTTGAGAGAAAAGTAGAACCCAACATGGATATAGCAATCGATTCGATAGACGGTAATCCTTTTCAGCCAAGGAGTCATTTTGATGAGCAGTCGCTTGAGGAGCTTGCAGCATCAATTAAAAAGCTCGGTATTGTTCAGCCCCTCACCGTAAGGGAAACAGCGGACGGACGTTACCAGCTCATAGCCGGTGAGAGGCGCCTCAGGGCCGCACGACTGGCAGGGCTGACACGTGTACCTGCATATATCAGGACAGCTGATGACCAGGCAATGCTTGAGCTTGCCCTGGTGGAAAACATCCAGCGTGAGGACCTCGATGCAATGGAAGTGGCCATTAGTTTTCAGAGGCTTATCGAGGAGTGCAGGGTGACACAGGAACAACTTAGCGACAGGGTGGGGAAGCAACGTTCAACAATATCTAACTATCTGCGTCTTCTGCGCCTTCCTGCTGAGATACAGCTCGGAATCCGTAACAAGAGCATCGCAATGGGCCATGCCCGTACCCTCGTCAATATCGAGAATCCCAAGACCCAGATGGATGTCTATTACCACATTATCGACGGTGAACTTTCTGTCAGACAGGTCGAGGAACTCGTCAGATCACTTCAGTCTCTTACCACCAAAGATCCGGTTAAAACGGAAAGGAAAAAGAAACTCAATGAGGATTTTAAACAGCTTTCCGAACATCTGAACCGGATTTTCTCAACAAAGATCAATTTCAGAATAAATGAACAGGGTAAGGGAAAGATAGTGATCCCTTTCGAGAATCCGGAAGAGATGGAGCGCATTTTAGGGCTCTTTGACCGGCTTAACTATTGAAAATAATTATATTTGTCGCTCCGGTCCCGCCTTTTACGGGGAAAAATCCGGATTCTGCTGGTTTTGAGAGCAATTAAAGAAATAAAAATTATTCTCATTACGTTATTTTTTTGTGTTCCGGCTGTTTTACCGGCACAGGACTCAATTGTTGTTGCCAGGCCGGCAAGAAGGATATTCAGACCAGAGCCCATGAAAGCCACCATGCTTGCAGTGGCATTCCCCGGCTTCGGCCAGGTTTACAACAGGAAATACTGGAAGATACCATTCGTTTACGCGGGTTTTGGAGGCATTGCCTATAGTGTTGGCTTTAATTCAGGCAAATACAATGAGATGATGAAGGCTTATCAGGATTTCACAGATAAAATCCCGGAAACCGATAGCTATATAGATCTTATCGAGGGTTCCGATCCGGCTGATTACGATCCTGTCCTTCATCCTGAAACCTATAATCCTTCAACCAAATCGTGGGTCGAGGATAACCTGCTCAGAGCCATCGATTACTACAAGCAGTACCGCGATCTCAGTTACATAGGCATAGCGGCATGGTATCTGATTACGGTGCTCGACGCAAACGTGGATGCCAGTCTTGCTAATTTTGATGTCACCGATCAACTCGACCTTCAGGTTACTCCCCTCCGGATGCCTGTGCCCGGTGTTGTCGGGGCCGGTTTTAACGTCAGTCTTACTTATAACTTTTAAACTTAATGAACGGAAGAATGATAAATATAAAGAAATCACTCCTTGGCCTCCTTCTGGCTCTCCTGTTCACCAACGCCTGGTCAGTAAATGATACCATCATCCTCAATTCAGAGATATATGCCGAAAAAATATCAGCCGACCTCGACAGCCTTGTTAACAGCTGGTATGTAAGAATGGCAATGGAAGGCCATCCTGATGATTTCATGGGTGATTCAGCCGGAATAGAATATACCGATACAATCTACAAGGGAAGGATAAGCAAAATATATTCACTGATAAAGCTTCCATATAACAGCATCATTCGGAACCATATCCATGTCTACACAGTAAAGCAAAGAAAACAGTTCAGTGCAGTTCTCGGCTTGTCTGACTACTACTTTCCCAGGATAGAAGATATATTTGATTCATACGGTCTGCCCGCCGAGCTGAAATACATGGCCGTGATTGAATCGGCCCTTAATCCGAATGCAGTATCACGTGCAGGCGCCACGGGCCTCTGGCAGTTCATGTACAGTACCGGAAGAAGCTATGGCCTCACTATCAATTCGCTCGTTGACGAGAGAAGGGACCCGATAAAAGCCACACATGCTGCCGCTAAATACCTGAAGGACCTCTACAAGATCTACAACGACTGGATTCTGGTGATAGCTGCTTATAACTGCGGACCGGGTAATGTAAACAAGGCTATCAGGCGCTCGGATAACAAAAAGGACTACTGGGCTATCTACTACAGGCTTCCTCGCGAGACGAGGGGTTATATTCCCCAGTATGTGGCTGCCGCATATGCAATGAATTATTATGCCGAACACAGAATCAAGCCTCTTCCCCTCAATATCCCTGTTGCTACCGATACCATTATGGTAACCACCGATATCCACCTGAACCAGATATCCGAAGTGATGCATATTCCCATGGGAGAACTGAAGGCCCTTAATCCGCAGTACAGGACAGGACTGGTACCGGGTTCGTCAAAACCATTCTCCCTGACTCTTCCGATGAACCACCTTGGCGATTTTATCGATCTTAACGATACAATAAGGAACTATAAACCCGATATTTATCTTAGCAGGATTAACCAGACTACCGATCCGACGCGTTCAACATACGCGCCCCCGGATGTTAAGGGAAAAACAAAACTGATTTACACAGTAAGGGACGGTGATAACCTGGGCTTTATTTCTGAGTGGTATCGTGTCGGACTGTCCGACCTGAGGTACTGGAATAATATATACAGGAATACAATAAGGATAGGCCAGAAACTGGCTGTATATGTCGATCCTTCAAAGGCCGATTACTACTCGCAGGTGACAAACATGACCTTCGCGCAGAAGCAGGCAATGATTGGAAAAACAGCGCCGTCGGGTCCGACTATTAGCTTAGCGCAAACTGGGCCGGAAGGGGATTTCATTACCTATACAGTACGGTCGGGTGATACAATATGGGATATAGTAAAAAAGTTCGATAACGTCAGCACCTCTGATGTTCTTCAACTGAACAGCATCAGCGACGCTTCCAGGATAAAAGTCGGACAGGTATTGAGAATTAAGAAGAAGAGCTGATCTTTCTGACCCAGATGCGCCCGATAAGGACATTTTTGCTTTTGCTGATCTATCTGGTCTGTTTTGCAGGTCTTTCATATATTTTGCCGTGGGACCTTGGTCTTCCCACGATCAAAAACCTGTTTCCTGCCAATCTCCTTCAAACCCCTTCCTTTGGTCATCCTGAAACGAGCAGGAACGTTGATTCCGTTGAAACTGTTTTACCTCCCGCACCTGATCAACCCATTGCCGTAGCAGCCGATTCCGCAACTGCCGATACCATAGCCCCGCCTCGCGATCCCATGTCGGTTTTCCTCGACGGGCTCAGCTATTCACAGGCAAAGCAGGTAAGAGTTTTGTATTACGGCGATTCCCAGATAGAGGGTGACAGGATTACTTCTTATATAAGGCGATATCTGAGAAAGGAACATGGTGGCACCGGACCTGGTCTCTTACTGCCCGTGATGCCGGTCACCTACACCCGTTCGTTTTATGTAAGAGCCTCATCAAACTGGAAGAGATACAATTACCTTTCTTACCGCAACGGACATATTAAGCATAACGACCTTGGTCCTTTCATGGCCTTCTGCAGATATATGCCGGAGGGAGCAGTTTCTGTTTCAAAGGTGAAATCGTGGATAAGGATCGTTCCCTCAGTCCTTGCCGACAGGGATGAAGCACATTTTGATTATCTCAGGATCTTCTACAGGAACAACCAGGGTGATGTGAAAATCGAGATAAAATCAGGCGACAATCCCGTTATTACCGACACCCTTAAATCATCGGAAGGAATGACGGAGTATGTATGCAAGCTGTACAACTCGCGGAACATACTTATCGATTTTTCAGGCAATACAAGCCCCGACCTTTACGGTATAAGCGTCGAGAGCAGTACCGGGATTGTGGTCGACAATATCCCGCAGAGGGGAAGTGCCGGACTTGAGTTCACCATGGTTGGTAGTGATAACCTGAAGCAGGCATATGACCTTCTGAAGCCCGACCTGGTTGTGATACACTACGGACTGAATCTTGCCACAACTATCAGGAATGATTATTCATATTATGAGAAAGGGCTAACCCGTCAGATCGACCTTCTCAGGGAAATATCTCCCAAAACCGGCTTGCTGGTAATCGGACTCACTGACATGGCCTTTCAGGATGGAACGAAGGTGAAATCATATCCTAATATTCCCAAGATTATTAACGCCCAGAGGAATGCAGCTGAATTAACAGGAGCCGCTTTCTGGGATGCACACACAGCAATGGGAGGACAGTCGTCCATTGTGAGATGGTTTAATATGAATCCTCCCCTGGCTAAACCCGATTATGTTCACCTGACCGATCAGGGAGCCGACAGACTTGCACAACTAATGGTAAAGGACCTTTTTACTCAGATGGCACCTGATCCTATAGTTAAAATCCCGCCTGTCGTCCAGATCGATACTTCTGCCCTTGCAAAGTACGACAAAGCTGGTCACGTTGTTGATGCCAAACCCGGGAAGGCTTTTCTGAAGACGCTCCTCACAGATATCTTCACCTACGATCCGGCCAAAACATTCATTTTTACATCACCGGCCTTCTGGATTTTCTTCCTGTTAGTCATTGCAGGATTTATCCTGTTTTACAAAAAAATGTTTGTAAGGAATTTTTACCTGCTGCTGGTGAGCCTTTTCTTTTACTACAAAGCAGGTGGCCTATTCCTTTTACTTCTGGTCTTCGTTACACTGATTGATTATACCTGCGGGATTTTAATTTACAGATCAGGTTCAAAAGCGGGAAAGAAATTTTTCCTGGTGCTCAGCATCGTGTCGAATATCGGACTCCTGGCCTATTTCAAGTATGCAGGGTTTTTTGTGCAGACAATAAACGATTTGTTTGGAACTTCCATAGTGGTCACGGATGTACTCGGTGCCCTGTCGAACAGCATGTTGGGTACGAATTTCGACATAAGCTCTATCGTCCTTCCGGTGGGGATCTCATTCTTCACCTTTCAGTCGCTTAGTTATACGATCGACATGTACAGGACAAGACTGAAGCCCGTAAGGAATGTTAGTGACTTCGGCTTCTACGTATCATTCTTTCCCCAACTGGTTGCCGGTCCTATTGTCAGGGCTTCGGAGTTCATTCCTCAGCTTTACAGGGAATACAGCGTTACAAGGAGGGAGTTCAGCCATGCCGTGTTTTTGATAGTGAAGGGACTGACGAAGAAAATTATAATCTCTGATTTCATCGCGGTCAATTTCATCGACAGGGTTTTTGAACTGCCAACGGCTTATTCGGGATTCGAAAACCTGATGGCTATATATGGATACGGGCTTCAGATATATTGTGACTTTTCAGGATATACTGATATCGCCATCGGCATTGCGCTGATCCTGGGTTTCCGCCTGCCTGTTAATTTCAACTCACCTTACAAAGCCCTGGATCTTACCGATTTCTGGAAAAGGTGGCACATCTCACTGTCGCGATGGCTCAAGGATTATCTTTACATACCGTTGGGAGGAAACCGGAAAGGAAGACTGCGCACCCTGGCAAACCTGATGTTAACCATGCTTATCGGAGGACTCTGGCACGGGGCAAATCTCAGGTTCCTGATCTGGGGAGGAATGCATGGGATAGGGTTGGCAATTAATAAAATAAAGGGCTACCTTTTCGGGGTTCCGGTTCATAAGGGACGGCTGGCTACGGCTTTGTCGGTATTTCTGACATTCAATTTCGTAAGTTTCTGCTGGATATTTTTCCGGGCACAGAACATGCACACAGTGGTGCTGATGTTCAGGCAGATATTCAATGACTTTGTTCCTGCCTCATTCGGAACAATATTTCATGTCTACAGCGGTGCATTTGCACTTATGGCTGCAGGTTACATCATACATTTTCTACCTGAGAAATTCAAGGAATGGTACAGAGGATTATTCATCAATACGCCACTGGCCCTTCAGATGATCCTTGTGCTCATTGCCGGATTCCTTCTTTTCAGGATGGGCAGTTTCGCAACAATGCCTTTTATATACTTCAGATTTTAGGTCTTATACTGATTAAAGGATATTTGATCCTGAAACCGGACGTGCATAAGCCATCACGTCGGCACTGGCTATCTCATCCCTGCACAAGATGATCAGCCTTTCCAGCACATTCCTGAATTCTCTGATATTTCCTGTCCATTCTATCTTCTGCAGTTCCTGAATGGCATCTTTCCGGATAGTTTTTTTACTCATCCCGTATTCACCGCATATCAGGGTGTTGAAATGTTCTGCAAGCAACGGGATATCGACAGAGCGTTCGTTGAGGGTTGGGACATGGATAATTATCACGCTCAACCTGTGATACAAATCCTCCCTGAAGGTATTGTTCTCAATCTCCTTCCTGATATTCTTGTTTGTGGCTGCTATTACCCTGACATTAACGTGAATGTCCTTGTCTGATCCGACCCTGGTTATTTTGTTTTCCTGAAGTGCCCTCAGTACCTTAGCCTGGGCCGACAAACTCATGTCCCCTATCTCATCGAGGAACAGAGTGCCGCCGTTTGCCTGCTCGAATTTGCCTATCCTTTGTTTTATGGCTGAGGTGAATGAGCCTTTTTCGTGGCCGAAAAGTTCACTTTCGATAAGTTCTGACGGAATTGCCGCGCAGTTAACTTCGACAAAGGGCGCTTTTGCCCGGCTGCTCTTTTCGTGAATCTGATGGGCAACAAGCTCCTTTCCCGTTCCATTGGCACCGGTAATCAGTACCCTTGCTTCGGTCGGCGCAACACGATCGATCATCTCCTTAACCCTTACAATCGGCTCAGATTCCCCTACTATCTCATACATCTTGCTTACCTTGTTCTTAAGCACCTGAGTCTGGGTGATCAGGGTCGACTTGTCGGTGGCATTACGGATGGTTATGAGGAGCCTGTTAAGGTCGAGCGGCTTTTCAAGGAAATCGTAGGCACCCTTTTTTATCGCATCGACGGCAGTATCAATATTACCGTGGCCCGAAATCATGATTACCGGTACATCGGAAGAGGTTTCAGAAATCTTCTGAAGCACCTCGATGCCGTCCATCTTTGCCATCTTTATGTCGCACAGGACTATGTCGTAGGAATTACTGCCGAATATCTCGAGACCCGACGGCCCGTCCTCCGCAAGGTCAACCTCATGCTTCTCATATTCCAGTACTTCTTTCAGAGTGTTTCTGATAGCCCGTTCATCATCTATAACCAGGATTCGTGACATATAAATTAATGTTTGTAATGCCGATCATGCCGATCTGGCAGATTGTTAAGAATAATTAGTCCGGACTATTCAGCAACCTTAACTGCTTACCCGGAGTACCTCAGCCATTTCCACATCTCCTTCCACGATGTTTTCTTTCCGTACATCAGGATGCCTGTCCGGTAAATCTTGGCTGCCATCCAGACGAAAAGGATGAATGTTACAACCATCAGCGCCATAGAAAGGATCAGCTGCCAGGCTGGCACTCCGAACGGGATTCTTGCTATCATCACTATCGGTGAAGTAAGCGGGATTATTGAGCACCACAGCGAAAGTGAACTTTCTGGGTTCTGCATGGTCCCCATCGCAACCATCAGAGCCAGTATTATGGGAATTGTGACCGGAAGCATGAACTGCTGTGTTTCTGTCTCATTGTCAACAGCCGATCCTATGGCTGCAAAGATGGAGGCGTATAACAGATAGCCGGTTATGAAATAAAAAATGAAGGAGAAAATGATCAGTCCCCACGGTTGGTTCATTGCACTCTCAAACAACTTGTTGAACTCGGCAAGTTCGGGATTTGCCTGTTGAATCTGTGCCTGTACCTCAGCCTGCCGCTCCTCATCCATGAGGCTCTGTGGACCAGTCTGGGCAACCTCCGTGATATTTTTATCTTTCAGCACGGTGGCTCTTACAACTCCCACAATTGCAAATGTAAGCAACACCCAGATCATGAACTGGGTAAGTCCAACCAGGGCAATGCCAATGATTTTTCCCATCATCAGCTGGACAGGCTTGACTGATGAAACAATGACCTCTACAACGCGGCTGGTCTTCTCCTCGATAACTCCTCTCATCACCTGCGATCCGAACATGAAGACAAGCATATACATCAGGAAGCCGCCTATGTATGCAAGTGCCATGGCAATACCGGTGCTGGTCTCCTTTACCTGTCCGGCATCGTCGATCTTCTGGGTCTGGATTGAGACATTGCTTTCGACATTCCTCATTATCTCATCAAGGTTCTCGATGTTGTATGCCATAAGTTTCTGCTTCTCAATCTCCTTTTCGAGCAGGTTTTCAATATACTGTAGATCAGCAATCGGAGGCTGTTTTTTCGAAATAAGCTGAACGGCATTCGGTGTGGTTACCAGCTCGGACGAAATATATAGTATCCCGTAATAACCCGCCTGTTCAAATGTCTTTTTCAGATCATTGACATTTACGTTTTCCATATATACAAACTCAAGCGTACCGGAGTTTTTAAGTGCTCCCCTGAAGAGGTCGGAATTATCCTCGATAACAGCTATCTTCTTATAATCCATTTCCTGGGTTGCCATCAGGACTGTCGGGACAATTATCAGTGCGGCCATCAGGATGGGGGCCAGGATTGTCATAATTATAAATGACTTTTTACTGACCCTGGTCATATATTCCCTGCTTATTATGGTGGAAATTTTATTCATTTTTAACGGATTAAATCATTTTTTGACTGGAGAGGGTTAATTCCGGGTTTCAACTACCCTGATGAAAATGTCGTTCATAGAGGGGAGGGCAGGATTGAATGAGATAACTCTGCCGAAGCTGACAGCCTCAGCCAGTATCTGGTTAGTGTTTCTGTTGCTGCCTGTTTTGAATCTTATGATGCTCTTGTTGTCTTCAATATTTTTTTCGAGAATCTTAAGCTCACCGTTTCCCGGCAATGTTACATCCCCTTCAAAAACTATCTCGTATTCGTCGCCTGCCCACTGCATTCTGATATCATCGACCTTTCCTTCAAGAATGGTTTTTGCCTTGTTGATCAGCGCTATGTTGTCGCAGAGTTCTTCAACCGATCCCATGTTGTGCGTAGAAAGGATGACGGTGGCACCTCTTTCCCTCAGGAAAAGGATTTCATTCTTGATTACGTTGGTGTTTACCGGGTCGAATCCCGAAAACGGTTCATCAAAGATAAGCAGACGGGGTTCATGCAGTACTGTGGTTACGAACTGTACCTTCTGCTGCATTCCCTTAGAAAGCTCCTCCACTTTCTTTCCCCACCAGTCGATCATGTCGAGTTTTTGGAACCAGTATTTTAGCCTTCTCATGGCTTCCGCCTTCGAGAGTCCCTTCAAGCGGGCGAAATAGAGGGCTTGTTCCCCAACTTTCATTTTTTTGTATAGTCCTCTTTCTTCCGGAAGATAGCCTATGGAGGTTACATCCTCCGGCTTAAGCTTTTGTCCGTTCAGGAAGAGCTCTCCCGAATCAGGGCCCGTAATCTGATTGATAATCCTTATCAGTGTTGTTTTTCCGGCTCCGTTCGGTCCAAGCAGTCCGAAGATTGATTGTTCGGGTACGGATATGCTCACTTTGTTAAGTGCATACAATGATCCGAACTGTTTTGTAATGTTTCTTGCTTCAAAGAGTGCCATCTCAATATGGTGTATGGATAAAAAAGAGATGTAAATATAGAAAACTCTGAAGAACTGAAGCAATTTCAGACGAATGCATATATTGATTCCGCAAAAAAAAATGAATCACCCGCAGTTAAACGGAGCGGAGGTGAATAGATTTTGCCTGGGGAATGGACTCAGGTAAAGGCTACTGAAAGTAACCTCTCATTCTTTCAAAAAAGCCTTTGTCGTCCTTGTCTGGCTTTGGGATGAAAGAGTCACTGTCCTTAAACTTTTCAATAATCTTTGATTCTTCCCTTGAAATGCTTTTCGGGATCCACACATTTACGTTCACAAGAAGATCGCCCCTGCCGTAACCGTTTACCTCGGGCAGTCCCTTTCCCCTGAGTCTGAGTATCTTCCCGGGCTGGGTGCCTGGCTCTATTCTGATCTTCACCTTGTTTTCGACCGTTGGCACTTCTACATTAGTTCCCAGAATTGAATCGGGGATGCTGATGAAAAGGTTGTAGATAAGGTCGTTGCCCTCCCTGATAAGATCGGGATGATCTTCCTCGTCGATCACAACAAGCAGGTCGCCGTTTATTCCTCCGCGCCGTGCTGCATTGCCCTTGCCTTCGACATTCATCTGCATCCCTTTGGCAACACCGGCCGGAATATTGATTTTTATAATTTCTTCTTTCTGTACTATCCCCTCGCCGTAGCAGGCAGGGCACTTTTTGGTAATGGTTTTTCCCTCGCCGTTGCACGTCGGACAGACTGAAGTTGTTTGCATCTGCCCCAATAGGGTATTGGCTATACGGGTTACATGTCCCGATCCGTGGCAGGTTGAACATGTGGTCATGCTGTTCGCGTCAGCGGCTCCTGTTCCATTGCACGCACTGCAGCTTACATACTTGTTTACCCTGATCTTTTTCTCAACTCCGCCGGATATCTCCTGAAGGTCAAGTTTTACCTTCACTCTTAGGTTGCTTCCCTTATTTACTCTTCTTCCACCTCCTCTGCGAGAGCTTCCGAATCCGGCAAAACCACCGAAGGCATCACCGAAAATGTCTCCGAATGATGAAAAGATATCCTCCATTGTCATTCCGGCGCCTCCAAAGCCGTTTCCGGCTCCACCGCTCACTCCCGCATGGCCGAAACGGTCATACCTGGCACGTTTATCATCGTTGCTGAGAACCTCATAGGCAGAAGCTGCTTCCTTGAATTTCTCCTCGGCAACCTTGTCTCCTGGATTCTTGTCGGGATGATACTTCAATGCCTGTTTCCGGTATGCTTTCTTTATCTCCTCCTTAGTTGCTTCCTTCGACACGCCAAGCACCTCATAATAATCTCTCTTTTCCATCCCGCGCGTTTGTTTCTTTTATTTAGTCTCCTATTACAACCTTTGAATGTCTTAAAATCTTATCCTTAAGGTAATAGCCTTTCAGCAGGACTTCCACCACCTTACCCTTCTTTTCTTCTTCCTGCACCTGAATCCTGGCTGTGGCATCGTGAATATCCACGTTGAAGGTCTCGTTAAGGGCTGGCATTTCGCTGACTCCGTTACGTTTCAGATACTCAATTAATTTATTGTATATCAACATTACACCTTCCTTTACTCCCTCGCAGTTCTCCGACAATTCCATATGTTTCAAAGCCCTCTCGAAATCGTCAATCACCGGCAGAATGTCTTTCAGAACCTCTTCCCCTCCGTATTTTGAGATATCCATCTTTTCCTTCAGGGTACGTTTTCTGTAGTTGTCAAATTCAGCTGACAACCTAAGGTATTTGTCCTGCATCTCTGCCAGTTTTTCCAGTATAATCCTCTGTTCATCCTTATTTTTGTCAGCTTCGTCTTTAGCCTCAGCAGCCTGTTCAGACTGACCAGCTACAGCTTCGCCGCCGGAAGTCATCTCTTCATGATCGGTCTCTTCAGTATCCTGAGCCGTTGCATTATCTTTGTTTTCAGTTGTTTCGGTGTTATTTTTTTCCTTGTCCCCGCCCGTTGAAAAAAATTTCTTTTTGACCATTACTAACTAGTTTTTCTGAATTATACCTAAGGTAAGCAAAATATCTGCCAACATCCGTTATTTGACAATTTGACAGAAACGGAACCCGGGACCGGTTTATGTTGATTTAGTTGAAAAATCCTTGTCGGCTGGCAGACTGAAAATCCGGTAATTATTAAGTTCTGGTGATTGATGCCCCGAGGGCATTCAGACGAGTGTCTATCTGCTGATAGCCTCTGTCGATTTGTTCAATATTGTGTATAACACTTTTTCCTTCGGCCGAAAGTGCTGCTATAAGCAGGGCCACGCCTGCCCTGATGTCAGGTGATGACATTGTTGTTCCCCTCAGTTTTATCATCTTGTCCATTCCGATCACGGTTGCCCTGTGTGGATCGCACAGAATTATCTGCGCGCCCATGTCAATGAGTTTGTCGACAAAGAACAGGCGGCTTTCAAACATCTTCTGGTGTATAAGCACAGCTCCCTTTGCCTGGGTGGCAGTAACCAGAAAAACGCTGAGGAGGTCGGGAGTCAGTCCTGGCCATATTGCATCAGATATCGTCATTATCGAACCATCGATAAAGGTCTCAATCTCATAGTGATCATGCCTTGGGATGAATATATCGTCGCCGGTTCGTTCAATATTTATTCCAAGCCTCCGGAACGAGTCGGGTATAATCCCGAGATTCTCGTAAGAGACATCCTTTATGGTGATTTCCGATCCGGTCATGGCTGCAAGCCCTATGAACGACCCTATCTCGATCATGTCGGGCAGTATGGTATGACGGCAGCCTCCAAGCCGTGATGTGCCGTCGATATGAAGAAGGTTTGACCCGATGCCCTCTATCCTTGCGCCCATTGAGACAAGCATCCTGCACAACTGCTGAACATAGGGTTCACAGGCGGCATTGTAGATGGTCGTTCTTCCCCTGGCAAGTACAGCGGCCATTATAATATTAGCCGTGCCCGTCACCGACGCTTCATCAAGATGGATGTAAGATCCTGTCAGCGAATTGGCTTCAACACGGTAAAAGGGATCTGTGGTATCGAATTCAAATTTTGCCCCAAGCTTCGTGAATCCTGTAAAATGGGTGTCAACCCTTCTGCGCCCTATCTTGTCGCCCCCGGGTTTGGGGATAAAGGCACGCCCGAAACGTGCCAGCAAAGGGCCCACTATCATGATTGAACCTCTTATGCTTGAACTCTGGGTCCTGAATTGCTGAGTCTGAAGATAATCAAGGTCGATGTCAACAGCTTCAAAGCTCATAGCTGAACCTGACTCTCTTAAAATTTTTACGCCCAGACAGCCGATCAGCTCGATCAGTCTGTTTACGTCACTTATATCGGGGATGTTTGAAATTGTAACTTTTTCGGGAGTGATGAGGGTGGCGCATATTACCTGCAGGGCTTCATTTTTTGCTCCTTGCGGTACAATCTTACCCCGGAGCGGTCTGCCTCCCTCAACAATAAAACTACCCATTAATGGCGGTTATATACTTTTTTCTTGTTGTAAGGCTTGTTCTGTTGTCTCCCCTGAGGCCTGCCCTGCTGAGGCTTCTTCTTGACGGGAGGTATCAGATCCTTGACCTCAAGTATCTTTATGCCTTCAGTTATCTTGAGCCTTCCGCGAGATAGTAGTTTCAGATCATTGAAGATTACTTCATCACTTACCTGGCTTCTGTTCCAGGTGATGTAGGATTTCTTCATCTGGTTCACTATAAGATTGGTGAAATACTCCTTCTCTTTGCCTTCATCGAGATGGACAGCCGCACTAATCATCAGCTCTATTATCCTGCCGTAGTGAAGGAACCTTATGTCACCCTGACGATAAGGAACCTCATTGGGTTTTGCCACTAATTTCTCGCGCTCGGGCGGAGGGAAAGGCGAATCGATGTCGAGAGTGAAATCGGCAATTATGGCAAGGTGATCCCATAATTTATGCTTGAAATCGCCTATATCACGGATCTGGGGATTCAGATTCCCCATTATCTGTATTATGGTCCTTGCTGCACGGTTCCGTTCATCCCTGTCCTGGAGGGTTTTAATGTGATCCACCATCTTCTGGACATTCCTGCCGTATTCAGGCAGTGCCATTCTTTTCCGTTGTGTATTGTAATCGTAACTCATCAGGGATATCAGTTTTTGCAAAGCTAATAATTAAATGTGAATTAAACCAGATTTCCGCACCTGGCGTTTCTATCCCAAAGCTTTCAGCAATCAGCTTTCAGCGATCAACCATGGTAAACAACATGGACTTGCATGACTTGCAAGACCTGCACGACTTGCAAGACCCTGCGCCCTGAGCCCTGTGCCCTGCGCTTTTAACTAAAGCCCCAGAAACCTTATGGCGACACCTGAGAGAAAGATCATTGCCCCGGCGATTACATTGCTGTACTTTTCCACCGGCTTCAGGTTAATCTTGCTGAAGCCGAGTTTAAAGGCAAAGACGACACCCATCATGGTGGCAATAGTTACTATTGAGAAAAGAAGTGCAACAACTATCGTCCCGTGTATATTGTTCTCTGCCGCCGGGTACATGAGTACCGGGATAAGCGGCTCGCAGGGTCCGAATACGAATATCAGGAACAGTATCCATGGGGTGGTCCGGGTTTTATCTGTCTCATGGACATGGGTATGCTCCGAGAAATGGCTGTGTTCGTGAACATGACTCCCGCTGTCGCGGTGAAAATGAGGATGAGTGTGCTTCCTCTTTCTGTAAAGATTTCTTATGCTGATTATCATGTATACAAGTCCGAATGCAATGAACAGCCAGGCAGCAATATTGCCCCTGAATGATTCAACCGATACAAGCCGGTTGACCGATAAACCAATTGCAATTCCTGCAAGGCCGAGCAGAACAGAACTGAGGACATGCCCAAGGCCGCAAAGAAAAGTAATCAGCATTGTTTTCCGGAGATTCCATTTTCTTGCCTCGCTCAGCACTATGAAGGGCAGGTAATGATCGGGCCCCAGTATGGTATGGATAAAGCCTAGTGATACTGCTGTTGCCGATAGTAGCGCAATGGAGTTTTCCATAAATTGGTTTATTATAATTTACCGGAGAGTGCCCTGCCAATATCTGCAATGATATGAATTAATTCAATATATCCAACCCTCTCCTGAGTGTATTATCTCCTGTATCCCGGAATTCCCGGAGTTCAGAAGGTTTCGGGAGTTCCGGATGAAAAGCCTCATCTTCTGGTAATCCGAAGGTCTGGTGAAGTGTTCTGGTTTATTCTCAAATACCGAACATGGAAGGACATAGAACCTTTTTTTGCCATCCTCGACCGGAGTATGGACCCAGGTCAGATAATATCCCGCACGTGAAACTGAAGTGAGACTGCCGGTCTTTTCGAGTTCAATCCTTACCATCGCCCCTCCGTCCCTTCTTATCGTTCGCTGGTTCGATACATAGTTGCCAAGTGAATAGACCACAATCCGGTCGTTCCGGCATGAGTCAGCCAGGGTCCATTCCATTAGCTGAAGCACATGAGGATGTGATCCGATTACCAGATCGGCGCCTTTGGTGAAAAAGAACCCGGCCAGCCTTGTCTGTTCCACCGAAGGAATTGTGTCGTATTCTATTCCCCAGTGAACAAAGGAAATTATAACATCGGGATTCAGAGCTTTTGCCTTTGCAATATCGGAAGCTATCACGTTTGTATCAAGCATGTTTACAATAGCCGGGGAAGGTACCTTGAGTCCGTTGGTCCCGTATGTATAGTTCAGAAGTGCGACAGAGATACCGTTCTTCTCAATTATCAACGGGCTGAGCGTGTCCCTTGAAATTGAATCAGCAAATGTTCCGGTGTGTCTGATCCCCAGGCTGTCGAGCCTCCGGATGGTATTCAGGATTCCTTTCTTTCCCCTGTCGACCGAGTGATTATTGGCGGTGGCCAGCACATCGATCCCGGCGTTTATGCAGGCTGAAGCAAGGGAAGCGGGAGAACTGAAGGCGGGATATCCTTTGTAGGGACTACCGCCAAGTGTGACCTCCAGGTTTGCCACGGCTATGTCGGCTTCAGAAATCTCATTTCTGACATAGCGGAAAACATCATCAAATTCATAATTCCCGGTTTCGCTGTTCCAGGCTGAGGCAATCTGTTCGTCATGTCCCATGATGTCGCCGATGAAAAGGAGGGATAGTTTACTGCCGGTCTGGCACTCTTCCTGTCCTGAAAGCGGGAGGGCGGCCGGTAAAAGGCAGATAGTTAGTAAGATTTTTCTTAACATAAAATTATCCTGTATAAAGAATGCCTAAATTTAAGAATTATTAAATTTGCCGGCCTGATTGACACGTTCCAAAAACTGATTCCTTAAAATTATGAACAGTGCGGGTTATCGCCCGGATATCAAAAAGCTCTCTCTGACAGGGGTTATAGTCACGATGGGGATTGTGTTCGCGAACCTGGGCACAAGTCCCCTTTATACTATGAGGGCTATCCTGATAGGGGGCAGGGAAAACTTTTCCGAATTGCTTGTTTTCGGTTCACTTTCCTGCATCTTCTGGACTCTCACCCTTTCAACCACTATAAAGCATATCCTTATTGTGCTGAAGGCTGACAATAACGGGGAGGGGGGCATCTTTGCTCTTTTTGCCCTTTTAAGGAAAAAAGCCTCCTGGGCGGCCATTTTGACTATGACTGGCGGAGCTGCCCTGATTGCCGACGGAGTTATCACTCCTTCAATAACAGTCACATCAGCCATCGAAGGATTGCGGATGGTCAATACGGAAATCCCGGTGGTCCCGATAGTGATAATCATACTTGCGGCGCTTTTTTTCATTCAGCAGTTCGGGACAAGTTTCGCAGGGTCATCATTTGGCCCCATAATGCTGATATGGTTTCTGATGCTCGGAGCCCTCGGGCTATCCCAGCTGATCCTGAATCCTGGCGTTCTTAAAGCGGTAAATCCTGTATATGCTCTCAGGTTTCTTTCTGAATTTCCCGGAGGATTCATATTGTTGGGAGCCGTATTCCTTAGTACTACAGGGGTGGAGGCATTGTACGCTTATATGGGCAATTGCGGAATGGCAAACATCAGGGTGTCGTGGATTTTTGTTAAATTATGTCTCCTGCTGAATTACTTCGGACAGGGCGCCTGGCTGTTAGTGAATTTCAGCCATGGATCAGATGTCAACCCGTTTTTTGCATTAATGCCGGAGTGGCTGCTCCTGCCCGGGATTATGCTGGCCACAGTCGCTGCCATAATCGCCAGCCAGGTTATAATAAGCGGATCCTTCACACTGGTCAGCGAGGCCATCTCTCTGAACTTCTGGCCAAAGCTTAATGTCCTGAACCCTGCCAAAATAACAGGAAAGGTCTATTTGCCGGTCGTGAACTGGTTTTTGTGGATTTCATGCTCATTGGTTGTGCTGGCATTTAAGAAGTCAGACAATATGAGTGCGGCTTATGGTCTGGCAATCACTATCACCGAGATAATGACGACATTGTTGCTTTCGTATTATCTTTTCCAGAAAGGAGTGAATCACAGGCTGATATTACTTCTTTTGATGGTTTACCTTACAATAGAGGGAAGCTTCCTTATCGCCAACCTTAATAAATTTACCAGCGGCGGGTGGTTTACCATACTGGCCGCATTGCTGTTCTTCATTATCATGTATGGATGGTATTTCGGAAGAAAGCTCAAGAACCGTTATGTAACCTTTACCAACCTTAATAAATACACGGATATGTTCAGGGATCTGGTAAAGGATGACTCAGTTCCGAAAGCAGCAACAAACCTGGTCTATATTATTAAAGCCAACAGGATCGACCAGGTTGAATCGAAAGTGATCCACTCCATATTCCTTAAACAGCCCAAAAGGGCAGAAACATACTGGTTCCTGCATGTTGACAAGGTTGATGAACCCGACAGAATGGACTACCAGCTTACCCAGATAATACCAGGGATTTTAATCAGGGTTGACTTCCACATCGGGTTCAAGGTGGAATCCAGTATCAATCTGTATTTCAGGGAAGTACTTGAAGATCTTACAGGATCGGGAGAAATAAAGCTGGAAAGCAGTTATGACTCACTCAGGAAACACATGATTCCGGCTGACTTTAAGTTTATTCTGATTGACAGGGTTATGCCCAGCGACTATAAGCTGTCAAACATCGACACTCTGACCCTTACTCTTCACAGCTTTTCACGGCTTATATGCATTTCGGATGTCAGAGCCCTCCAGCTCGATTCTGCAAATACTATTGAAGAGAAGGTCCCCATCACGATTGATCAGACTGTGGGAAGAAGGATCAATAGGATTGGATCACAGAAATAGACGATCCCGGGACCTATTTCTTTCTGAGAAGACTTACAGCGCAAAGGTATCCGCTTAAGATAGTTCCGGAGTATCCTCCACCCAGGCTTCCCCAGGCTGATGCAAAGTGCAGATTGTCAAATATTCCCGCATAGTCCACTGCGGGCCTGGAAGGCACCTGGGCAAATCCGTAGACAGCACCTTCCGGATTAAGAGTGTACCTCTTCACAGTCAAAGGTGTACCGACTTCGTAATACTCTAAACAGCTTGAAAAGCCCGGTATTAGGTTCTCAAGCCTACGGATGAATATTTGGGCTGCTTCCTCTTTCTTCCTTTTGTATTCTTCCTTGGAGAGGTTTTCCCAGTCGGCTGTATAATCAATGCAACAGACGGCTCCGACGCTTTTGCCTTCCGGGGCAAGTTGTGAATCTACTTGACCATAATCCACGAAAGCGAAACTTCTGTGTTCGAAATCACTCCTGTTGTTTTTAAGGATATCTGACTGGGTCCTGACAGAACTGTCGTAAACAAATGTTGAGTAATACCGGCTCCCTGATTCCTTAAGGGATTTTTTGAAACCAAAATAAATTGTCAGCAGCGATGCCCCCGGCCTCTGTCCCCTGATAGCATCCGAAATTCTCAGGGCATCCTCTCCGGGCAGCAATTCCCTCAGCCCGGGCATTGACATATTGGCTATTATCTCGTCAGAATATGCAGTAATCGTCGTTGATGAGGAGCCTGTCTTCTTCCTGAAATTAACTCCGGCAAGCCGTTTACCCTCAGGTATCAGACCTGTGACCAGATGGTTTAACAGTACCTCTCCGCCATGACTCCTTATATAACCGGCAAGATAATCGGATAGCTTCTGCGATCCTCCCCTGATAAAGCTTCCTCCTCCCTTGTAATAGCTTCCCTGTGCAACCGAATAATAGGTTAACGACAGGGAATAAGGATCATCATGAAAATACCCCAGATTGCCCAGAAGCACCAGTTTGAGATCTTCATCACCTATAATTGAGTCGAGGAATTCACCTATGCTTCTTTCTTTTTCCTGACCCGGAACAGAAGATTTTCTTTTTGGATTGAGTATCTGGTCAAAATAGGCTTGTATGCCGGCAGTTTCTCCAGGAAATTCATTTGCCAGAACTTCCATGGCTTTTTCAGGGTCGTGGGGAATGGTAAGTGAATGCCGCCCGTTGGTGAAATGGTAAAACTCGGGAACTTTCAGGAATTCTACGTTTCCGGTGACCTCCAGATCATTGAAGACCCTTGTTTTCATATCGGCAGGGGAGGGCCCGTTCATCTCATGCAAACCCACTTCGAGGGTATAACTTCCGCGGGTAAAGTTTGTCGCGCAGCCTCCGGGTACGCTGTGCTGTTCAATTACCAGGACTTTTTTCCCTTCCCTGGCCAGCTTCGCACCGGCAGTAAGGCCTCCAAGTCCGGCTCCAATTACTATAACATCATATTCCATTCGTATCAGTTTTTAGAATCTGGTAAAGGGTGTCTTTTAAATTCCTTCGTCCGGTCGAAAAGGTACCTGTATGTCTTATAGTTTTTTACAGACACACTCCCGACGGTAATGAATATTTTCCTCATTTTCGGATTGAAATCTCCAACCCATGAGAATTCAATTTCAGTGTAATGGGGTTTCCTGTCAAATGCCTTTCTGAGGTTCAGAATGAAAGCCGATTCAATCCCGAGGCCCTGGAATCTTGGTACGACACCCATCAGCACCCCTCTGGCCCTGGTTATAGTCTTTCGCTGCCTGAGGTAAAGAAACTTGATGATACCGGGCAGGTTGAGCCTGCCGTTCAGGTGTTTGAGTATCTGGTTGAAATCGGGGAACATCAGGTATATGCCGATGGGTTCACCGTTGAAATAAGCCAGCCAGATAAATTCCTCGTCAATAATCGGTTTTGCCTTTTTCAAGACTCCTTTAATATACACATCCTCGAGAGGTTCGAAATTTGTCCTGAATGTAGGCCAGGTCTCATTGAATACTTTTGCAAAATCTATTGAGAATTTGTCCTGTTCCTTCCATGTAAAGTGCCTGAACTCATACCCGGGTTTTGCTGCTACCCATCCGGCTATCTTCATGAATCTTTCCGGGAGAGGTTTGGTTATGTCGAGATGAAATCCTTCCATATTATAGTAGGTCAGAAACCCGTACGATTCGAAAAGATCCTGGTAATATCGGGGATTATATGCAATGTCGAAGGAGGGATGGGTAAAGCCATTCACCAGCAATCCCCAGTATTTATCATTCTCTCCGAAATTAATCGGGCCGTCCATCGCCTCCATGCCCTTTGTTTTCAACCACTCCCTGGCCGTGTCAAACAGCAGGAAAGCTGGATCCCTGTTGTTTATGCATTCGAAGAAACCCATTCCACCGGTAGGCTGGTCCCAGGTGTTGCACAGGTTTGTGTCGTAAAAGGCTGCTATCCTGCCCGCCAGATTGTTGTTGTCATCATACAGGATCCATCTTTCAGCCTCACCGTGTCCGAAATAAGGATTCTTTGCCGGATCAAATACGGCCTCAATATCATTGTCGAGCGGGCAAACCCAAACTTCATCATCCTTGTATAGCCTTTTCGGAACCTTCAGGAAATCCTTTCTGGTCTTCCGGTCTGTTACCCTGGTGATCTTCATTTATCTTTCTGAGTGATGTCGCGTCGGGGTTACTTCATATAGATCTGATCCAGGATCTCCCGGTACTTGTCCGAAATAAACCGACGTTTGAGTTTGAGGGTGGGTGATAATTCCCCCGTGGCGGGGCTCCACTCGTCCGGTACCAGCCTGAAACGGCTGATCCGTTCGGGCGGATTGAGCCTCTTGTTTACCAGTTCGATTTCACTGTTGAATGCATTTGTTATTTCAGGATGCCGGATAAGGTCCGAAGGATCGGACCATAATAACCTTTTCTCTTTTCTCCACTCTTCAAAATATTTGAAATTGGGAGAAATGATAGCACTTGCGAATTTTTCATGTTCCCCGACAACCATTACCTGGTCGATCATCAGAGATTCCTTGAACAGGTTTTCAATCAGCTGAGGCGCCACGAACTTGCCGTTCGAGAGCTTGAATATTTCCTTCTTCCTGTCGGTTACCATCAGGAATTTCCCGTCTTCAATTCGTCCCACATCACCGGTGCGGAACCAGCCGTCCTCATCAAAAGCTGAGCTCGTCATCTCAGGATCATTGTAATAACCTGTCATTACGTTCGGGCCTTTGCAGAGTATCTCTCCGTCATCGGCTATCTTCACCTCCACGCCTTCTATAGTCATTCCCACCGAACCCAGTCTGACTTTACCCTTTTCATTGCGGTTGATGGTTATGATCGGGGAAGTTTCCGTAAGGCCGTACATGTTGAATATTCTGATGCCTGCTGCCCAGAAAATCCTTTCAAGCCTCGACTGGAGGCTGGCGCCGCCGCATCCGACGATTCTGACATTCCCGCCAAGCGCCTGACGCCATTTGCTGAATACCAGGCGGTCGGCAATTGCAAGTTTGGCTTCATATATCAGACCGTTTTCACCAAAGGGATTATATTTTGTCCCGAGTTTCACCGCCCAGAAGAAAACTGCCTTTTTGAAACCTGTAAGTTTTTTACCCTTTGAAATGATTACATCGTAGAACTTTTCAATTATGCGGGGCACAGCATCAAAACCGTCAGGCTTCACTTCTGCCATGTTAGCTGCAATCGTTCCCATGTTTTCCGCGTAGTAGATGCCTGTTCCGCAGTACTGGGTCTGATAGTTTCCAAGCCGCCCGCCGACGTGGCACAAAGGCAATATGCTCAGGTATTTGTCAGTAGGCTTAAGGTTGAACACCTTTGAGGCTGATATAAAATTGGAAACAAGGTTCCTGTGAGAAAGCATTACACCCTTTGGCGAGCCTGTTGTGCCTGAGGTGTAGATAAGAGTTGCAATATCGTCAGGAGTGATCTGATCCCTTATCGCTTCAGCCTCCCTTCTCCTGTTCTCAGGGCATGATTCACCCTTCCTGACAATCTCAAGCCAAAATCGCGCACCTTCTACTTCATCGAAGGTGAAAAGCCTGCCCTCTTTTATGTAATCTTCAAGGGCGGGACTTACGCACTTAAATAGTTTTTTATCGGAGACTATCACCATCTTTGCACCGCAATTCTGCTGAATGAATTCATATTCTGAGGGTTTAAGTGATGTAAATACCGGAACATGCACCACCCCCAGCATTGTCATCCCGACATCGATGAAGTTCCATTCCGGCCGGCTGTTGGAAATGGATACTATTTTATCGCCTTTTCTGAACCCGAGTTCATAAAGGCCATAAAAGAAGTTGAGCGAATAATCAATGTATTGCTGCGAACTGTATTTTATCCACTGCCCGTTATGCTTGAAGCACAGAGCATCGTCCTTGTGGAATTTCTCTTCATATCGGGAGAGAATATCAAAAATCCTTGTAACTTCCATTTTGTATCTTTTATATCAATAAGGAAAATTATGATTTTCCCGTAAAGGAAGAAAAAATATCCCGTTTTTCGACGGAACATGATAATTTTGATTTATTCCGGCACGGGGACCTCATTCATAGGAGGCATCCGGGCAATTTCATGCTTCAAAAGTCCTGATCAAAGCTTAAATATGCTATTTTAGCCTCGTTTATGGATAATAAATAAAATCCTTTTAAATGAAACACTTTCTTTCCTTCCTGTTGATGTTATTCATACTGACATCCGGAACGGCTTTAGCCCAGGAGCCACTTGAAATCTCCATTGAGGCAGACAAGCCGGGAGCTGAAATTCAGCCCACAATGTGGGGTGTGTTTTTCGAGGATATCAATTTTGCTGCAGATGGCGGTATCTATGCCGAACTGGTGAAGAACCGGTCGTTTGAGTTTGAATTTCCCATGAGCGGGTGGCGGCAGATAACAAAACAAAACGGAACGGGCAGGATTGTACCCGGCTTCTATTATCCCTCCAATCCGGGTAATCCACATTTTGTGAGTATATATATTGACGCTGCAGCCGGATCGTTTGGACTGACAAACGAGGGTTTCCGGGGAATGGGCATCAGAAAGGACGAACATTATAACTTTTCAGTCAGGGCACGCCTTCATGAAGGATCCGATATAAAGATGACTGTTGAGCTTATTAATCCTACTGGACAGGTCCTTGGCAGTACAGGGGTATCAGATTTTACAGGAACATGGATGAAGCACAAAGGATCACTCTCAGTATCCGCAACCGAGCCGAAGGCTCAGCTTAGGATCACTCTTACGGGAACCGGGAGCATCGACCTAGATATGGTTTCATTATTTCCGGCCGACACATGGAAAGGACGTGAGAACGGACTCAGGAAGGATATAGTTCAGATGATCGCTGACCTGAAGCCGGGCTTCGTGAGATTTCCCGGCGGTTGTATTGTTGAAGGCAGGACCCTTGAGAACCGTTACCAGTGGAAAACCACCGTCGGTCCCGTTGAGGACAGGAAATTAATCATGAACCGCTGGAACGTTGAGATAAGGAACCGTCAGGCTCCCGATTATTTCCAGTCGTTCGGACTTGGTTTCTATGAGTATTTCCTGCTGGCCGAGGATATGGGAGCTGAACCGCTGCCGATCCTGAACTGCGGTATGTCGTGCCAGTTCAATGCAGGCGAAGTGGTGCCACTTGAGGACCTTGACACTTACATCCGGGATGCACTGGATCTGATTGAATTTGCCAACGGCGATCCTTCAACTAAATGGGGAGGTCTAAGGTCTGACATGGGTCATCCCGCAAAATTCAACCTGAAATATCTGGGAATAGGTAATGAGCAATGGGATGAACAGTATATTGAAAGATACAGGGTGTTTGAAAAGGTTCTTAAAGAAAAGCATCCTGAGATAAAAATTGTTTCAGGTTCCGGCCCTTCTTCGGCCGGAAGGATGTTCGAGTACGGCTGGAGTGAACTGAGAAAGCTTTCACCCGACCTTATAGATGAGCATTATTATATGCCTCCCGAATGGTTTCTTGAAAATGCAACCAGGTATGACAACTACGACAGGAACGGAATCAAGGTTTTTGCCGGTGAGTATGCAGCACATGGAAAAGAGGGTACCGAGGCAGAATCGAGAAATACATGGTGGAGTGCGCTCTGTGAGGCGGCTTTTATGACCGGGCTCGAACGCAATGCCGATGTGGTTCACATGGCATCATATGCCCCGCTTCTCGCCCATACCGAAGCCTGGCAATGGCGCCCCGACCTGATCTGGTTCGACAACCTCCGTACGATCGGAAGCCCTAACTACTACGTCCAGAAAATATTCTCCAATTACAGCGGCACTAATGTTGTGGCTGCCCTCTCGGGAGGAAAAGCGCTGACCGGACAGAACGGGATCTATGCAAGTAGTTCAGTCGACATGAAGAACGGCAAGCTGTATATCAAACTGGTCAATTCCTCCGAAAAACAGGTTCCCGTAAGGCTGGCCCTTGGAAAACTGCAATATACAAAAACCGCAGTACGGCAGACTTTGAAATCTGATGCCAGGGAAGACTTCAATTCTGTAACAGGTCAGGAACTTATTAAACCAGTCACAACACCGTTTACCTTAACCGGAAGGAGAATTGATACTGTTTCGGAACCGCTCTCAGTGAACGTAATAATTATTGATTTTAAAGTAAGATGATGGAGTTGATTCAAACCGTGGTAGATTGGTACATGGCCAATCTGAACTATTTTACAATTACGTTTCTGATGACGATAGAGAGTTCGTTCATCCCTTTTCCCTCGGAGGTTATTATACCCTTTGCAGCCTACAAGGCTGCGGAAGGTGACCTGAATGTGTTTCTTGTTGTTCTGGCCGGGACGGCCGGCGCTCTTTTCGGGGCCATTATCAATTATTACCTTGCGAAGTATCTGGGCCGGCCCCTTGTTTACAAGTTCGCCGATTCAACCCTCGGAAAAGTGTTGCTCCTTTCCAAGGACAAGGTGGTTCATGCTGAGGAGTATTTTATAAGAAACGGCAAGTCCTCAACATTCATAGGAAGGCTTGTACCGGCAGTCAGGCAGCTCATATCCATTCCGGCAGGCCTGGCAAACATGAACATGAGGGACTTTTTAATCTACACAACTGCCGGAGCCGGAATCTGGAACATCATACTCGCTGTTATCGGTTATTATATCTACGACTTTAAGGATAAGATATTCCCGTATATCGACAATATCCTGATAGTACTGGGAATTATCTTTGTAGTTTACCTTGTGGTGAAAGGGGTGATGAAGAGGAGGAAGGCAGTTTAGCTGGAATAAGATCCCTTCGTTTCGCTGGCGCTCACTCGGAATGACTCTGGTCAGAGTATTGTGGGTATCAGAAACAACAATCCCAGGAGGCCGATTGAGCCTATGATGACTCCCGGACCTATCCTGTGGTTCTCGACCTTTACAATATTTTCCATAGGCACGGTCAGACGGCCGTTTTCAATTTTTACTGCCGACAGAGGCTCGGCATATATCCTTACCTGCCGGCTTTTCTTTACAACTTCGGACTTATATATCATCCCCGCGAAATGATTTCCCGCTTCGGTAACCGGCCTGACAATCCAGGTGCTGTCTCCGGAATGGAACAAGTACAGGTTTTTCCAGTTCGGGGCTGAAGACAAATCACCCTCGGAGTTATTTCTTGATGCGGAACATCCTGAAATAAGAAAAAAGGAGGTCGCGAAAATTATCAGGACTACTGTATTAAATATTTTGAGTTTAAGCATTTGTAAATTATTATATGTTTGTTTAGATACCGTAAAGGAAATCTAAGGTTCACCTGCAGGGATCAGAACAGGGTCCCGTCGACCGGCTTGCCCGAATATTTCCTTTCATGGTCAATAAGCCATTTTTTCTTTTCCAGACCTCCTGCGTAGCCAACGAGGTCACCTTCGGATCCTATGACCCTGTGGCATGGGATCACAATAGCAATCCTGTTTGAACTGTTTGCTCCCGCAACCGCCCTGAATGCTCCGGGGTTGTTAATCATTCTGGCAAGTTCAAGGTAGGAAATTGTCTCTCCGTATGGGATCTTTTTAAGGTTTTCCCATACTTCAATCTGGAAGTCGGTGCCGGATGTTATCAGTTTGATAGTGAATTCCTTGCGTTTTCCCCTGAAATATTCCCTGAGTTGTTTCTTCAGTGCTCTGAGATGTCTGTTTGTACCTGGCTTCACTGTTTTATTGAAGGTGAGGGCAAGCTTGTTGAATTCCGATTCGAGGGCAGGCCTGCTTGTGAATTCAAGAAGGCAAATACCCTCCTTAGTAGCGGCAGCCGCCATCTCGCCCAAAGGGGTCTCTATATTTGTGGTCCTGATCATTATTAACCGTTTTCTGCACCCTGGTTCTTCTTTGGGAACATTGCAGATGTGGCTTTTATATGCTTGATGTTCCTGAATCTGAGTGCTGACCACTCCTCATTGACGGAGACCATCCTCATCCCATAGAAATCCATGTCGTTCAATGGTTTCCATCCATGATCCCTGTCCAGATCGGAGCTGCTTCTTTTTGAACTCTTCTTCTGATAGCAGAACCACAGCACCCCGTTATCGGCAAGGTTATGCAAGGCAACAGGGGCAATATTCCTGACCTCGGAAATCTTCCTTACAAATATCATCATGAATTCATAGGGATACCTCAGGTCAATATCAGTGTCAACCTGAACATCCTTAAGCTCATCACCCGATGCCAGAGTGAGGTCCTTTTCGGCATTCATGACAACTATTCTTTTCTGTCCTTTGTAATTCAGTTTCCCGAGAAGAGTTTTCATAAAATCACCGTTTGACACGGCAATTTAACAAAAAATGCAATTGACAGTTAAGTTTCCCTTAAAAGTTGTAACTTTGCCTCATCATTTACGGGGTGCCTTAATATTACAGGCTGAGATCATACCCTTACACCTGATCCGGGTAATGCCGGCGGAGGGAAAAAGTAAAGCACCCGGTATATAATTTTAATTGATACAGAAATGATGAAGAATTTGTTTTTTCTGTTGTTGGTTGCATTACCGGGGTTTCTTTCCGTGAACATGACCGGCCAGAGCATTGGCGGAAAAGTGACTGACCTTGATGGTGAACCGCTTGCAGGTGCAAGCGTGATAGTCGAAGGGACTTTTCAGGGTGTTTACACTGATTCAGGTGGCAACTATCTGCTTGAAGGACTGAAAGCGGGCGGGCACAGCATAAGATACTCCTTTATGGGCTATGAGACTCAGATGAGGGAGATCAATGTTACGGGGGATGTCAGGGAGGATGTAAGGCTCAAACCTACGGCCATAATAACCGACGATGTGATAATCAGCGCCACAAGGGCAGGAGACCGGACTCCCCTGGCTTATTCAAATGTGACAGGCGAGATTCTTGAAAAGCAAAACTCCGGGCAGGGTATACCTTATCTTTTAAGTCTTACCCCTTCATTTGTCGAGACTTCCGAGTCGGGCAACGGCATAGGCTATACCAGTCTGAGGATCAGAGGCACCGATGCCTCCAGGATCAACGTTACCATCGATGGCATACCACTTAACGACCCTGAATCGCAGCAGGTTTTCTGGGTCGATCTCCCCGACCTGGCTTCTTCGGTCGACAACATCCAGGTTCAGAGGGGTGTGGGAACCTCATCGAACGGCGCGGGGGCTTTCGGAGCTTCAATTAATATCCAGACAAAAGGGATTGAGAACGAACCATTTGCAGAGATCAGTTCTGCGGCCGGATCGTTCGGGACTTTCAGAAACAGCATAACTGCCGGAACCGGACTGCTCAAGGACAGGTTTGCTTTCCAGATGCGTTATTCCGACCTCCGAAGCGACGGTTATGTCGAAAGAACAGGGTCGGAGCATAATTCAGCATTCTTCAGCGCTCTTTACCGTACGGGCAAATCGCTGCTTAAGGCTAACATCATCCTTGGAAAGGAGAAAACAGGGATTGGCTGGTGGGGTGTCCCCAAAGAGATTCTTGAAGTGGACAGACGATACAATCCTGCCGGAGAGTACACCGATGAATATGGCAATGTGCGCTACTACGACAACGAAACCGACAACTATACCCAGAATCATTATCAGCTGATCTTCAGCCGCAGGATGAATGATTATCTCTCTCTCCATTCAGCTCTGCATTACACCTTCGGAAAGGGTTATTATGAGGAATTCAGGGAAGATGCAGGTTACATAAAATACGGTCTGCCGCCGGTGTCAATCGGAGAAATCACCCTCAACGAGACCGACATTGTGAGGAGGAAATGGATGGCGAATGATTTTTACGGACTTGTTTATTCACTGAATTATAGAAAGGATAAACTGGATGCAAAGATCGGTGGCGGGATGAACCTATATTCAGGCGATCATTACGGCAGGTTAATCTGGATGAGGTATCCGGGTTCAACGGAGAGCAACCACCAGTGGTATTTCAACAACGGTGAAAAAAGGGAGGCAAGCCTGTACGGGAAAGCCGATTATTCATTATCGGACCGGCTGTCGGTTTTTGGGGATCTTCAATACAGATTTGTCAACTATGCGCTCAGGGGTGAAGATGATGACATGAAGGACATCGGTCAGTCTCATAACTTCAGTTTCTTCAATCCCAAGGCAGGTCTTTTTCTAAGGCTTTCATCCGATCAGGAGGCATTCCTGTCGCTTTCAGTAGCGAACAGGGAACCCACACGCACCGATTTCAAGGAGGCTGTGGGCGACAGCGAGGCAATACCAACGCCTGAGAGACTGTATGATCTCGAGGCAGGATATATATTCAGATCGACCAGGAGCTCTGTCGGACTGAACCTTTACGGGATGTACTACCGCGACCAGCTTGTGCCTACCGGCGAACTCAGCAATGTGGGTTATTCAATAATGACCAACGTTGAAAAGAGCTATCGTATCGGAGCCGAAATAACAGCCGGCTTCAAACCATCCGGCTTCATCGGACTGGATATGAGCCTTACCCTCAGCAGCAATAAGATTGTAAACTTCTTTGAACACTACATCGACTACAATACATCTGACTGGTCAGAGGAATACAAAAGCAATTACCTGGGTACCGTCGACATCGCCTATTCGCCTTCCATAACAGGCAGCAGCGATCTGCATGCAAATATTTTGCCTCCGCTTAAGGTGCACCTGATTAGTAAATATGTCGGCAGGCAGTATTTCGACAACACCATGAACAGAGAAAGGATGCTTGATCCTTATTTTGTCAGCAATGTAATGATCGACTATGAGCCTGAATTGAAAAGCCTCCGGGGAGCGGGCCTCCAGCTGTTGGTTACCAACATTTTCAATGCACAGTATGAGAGCAACGCATATGGCGGCAACTGGTTTGAAGACGGGCAGGAAAAGACCTGGGCTTATTACTTCCCTCAGTCAGGCACAGGTTTTATGCTGAGGCTCGGACTGAAATTCTGACGATATGATTATAACGGAATGGCTGGCAAATAACTGGCTTGAAGTATTCGGAGCCATTACAGGCATAATATACGTCTTTCTTGAAATACGTCAGAACATCTGGCTATGGCCTGTGGGACTGGTGACCAGCGCTGTTTATATAATGGTATTCTTTACAACCAGGTTCTACGCCGACATGAGTCTTCAGGGGTATTATCTTGTTATGAGCTGTATAGGATGGTACTGGTGGGTAAGAGGCACAGGGCATGGGGCGCAGGGCGGAGGGCACAAGAAGCGGAGAGCAGGGAGCGGGCAGCAGGGAGCAGAACCTAAGACCGGGGGACAGAGGGACGAAGAGACTGAGGGACTTCAGGTGACAAGGTTAAAAACGGTAACAGGTTTACTACTCACTGCAGTGTTCATTTTGTTGTATTCCGGTGTGTGGTTCATTCTGTCGAGGTTTACCGATTCCCCGGTGCCGGAGTGGGATTCATTCATCACATCGCTTGTCGGTTGTTGCCACCTGGATGCTGGCCAGAAAGATCTATGAACACTGGTACCTCTGGATACTGGTGAATGCCGCTTCGGTTGTCATCTTTTTAGCAAGGGGGCTATATCCTACGGTCATACTTTACGGAGTATATCTTGCAATGTCGTTTGTGGACTGAAAGTCTGGAAGAAATCCATTTCGTTAATAACCGCGTACCGCATACCGCGTACCGCGTACCCCACAACGAGCAACCAGCAGCTCAGCTGAAAAACGTAAGATAAAACTGCTTACATAACTTCCCTTCCTATTGCCGCGGCCACTTTCCTCAGACTTGTCATCAGCAGTCTGAAGTCATCGGGATTGAGCGACTGATAACCATCGCACAGGGCTTCATCAGGCTTGTAATGCACCTCCATGATAAGTCCGTCGGCTCCGGCGGCAACAGCCGCTCTTGCCATTGTCGGAACCAGCCAGCTGTGACCTGTCCCGTGACTCGGGTCGACAATAACCGGAAGGTGCGACATGTGCTTGAGCATCGGAACGGCGCTGAGGTCGAGGGTGTTCCTTGTTGTAGGTTCAAAAGTGCGGATTCCCCGCTCGCAAAGAATTATCTGATCGTTGCCCTGACTGAGTATATATTCCGCTGCAAGCAGGAATTCCTCGATAGTAGCCATCATGCCCCTTTTAAGAAGAATGGGTTTATGCGACAGCCCTACCTCTTTCAGCAGGGGATAGTTCTGCATGTTGCGTGAACCAACCTGGAGCATATCGGCATTCCCTGCAACAAATTCAACCTGACGGGTATCCATCACCTCCGTAACGAAAGGAAGTCCCGTCTCGCGGCTTATTTCCTTGAGCATAACAATCCCTTCCTGACCCAGTCCCTGAAAATTATAGGGTGACGACCTGGGCTTGAAAGCTCCGCCCCTGAGCATGGAAGCTCCTCCCTCTTTGACAATTCTTGCGGTCTCGGAAAGCTGTTCGTGGTTCTCAACTGCACAGGGTCCGGCAATAATCACCACTTCACTGCCTCCGAAGGTTATTCCGCCGGCAGTGACCTTTGTGGGATAGGATTTTGACTTCCTGTTCACAAGGGGCGGGATGGAACATCCCGGGCTTAGGGAATCATTGTAAAAGTCAGTAGCCATCAAATTATTCATAAAATCGGGGAATGCAAAATTACTATTAATTCCGGAATTAGTAAAATTATAGCTTTCTAAACCTGTTGGCGCTGATTCCTGATGCACCGGGAACTTTAGAAAAGACACTTTACGATATGGAGTTTATTCAATATATTACTATTTCTCATTTTTTTTATTATATTTATGAAATTATTCGTAATTTTTGATCTTCAATTCTGTCCTTTACAACTAACCTAAAACCTCGGCCATGAAAACAATCAATTCCTCCTGAATCCTCTCCGGATAATGCATTAAAGTTGCATCAATTCCACTAACTGATTGATTTTTAAATCATAATCCCCAAAGGATGGTTATGATAAACATTATCTTTTACTTAATATCTAATTTATTAATCTTATGACAAAAAATCACAAGGTATTTGACTTCTTGTGCCGTATCCTGAAAGCAACAGGATCAGGCCTGAAGCAGATAACAATTCTATTCATGATGTGGATGCTCCTGATTTTGTCCGCCAATGCGGGGAGTATTCCTTCTGACGACCCACAGCGGATTACTGTCACGGGCCGTGTCACCGACAATACCGGGGCTGCTCTTCCCGGTGTTAATGTTATAGAAAAAGGAACGACAAACGGGGCAATTACGACTGTCGACGGGGGGTTCACTCTAACAGTAGCGTCTTCCGCCTCGGTTCTTTCTTTTTCATTCGTGGGTTATACCACCCAGGAAGTTACAGTAGCCAACCAGACTACAATAAATGTTGTACTGGTCGAAACCGTGTCTACGCTTGATGAGATTGTAGTTGTAGGGTATACCACCCAGGTGAGGAAAAACCTTTCGGGTTCTATCTCAACTGTACAGAACGATGCATTGCAGGTTGCAGTACCCGCTCCTTCAGTGATGTCACGTCTTCAGGGACAGGCATCGGGAGTGACTGTAAGTTCTGCCAACCGGCCGGGTGGCGATGCTATTATCAGGATCCGCGGTGTCGGTACTATAAATAACTCAGAGCCCTTGTACGTAATTGACGGAGTGCCAACCGGCACCGGTAATAATATCAGTTCAAACGATATTGAATCTATATCGATCCTCAAGGATGCTGCATCAGCTGCCATATACGGTGCCAGGGGTGCAAACGGTGTTATTATTATCACGACCAAGCGCGGCCGTGCAGGCCAGGAAGCCAACATTGACTTCAATTTCAGGTCAGGAATGCACATGAGCGCAAACCAGTACGACCTCCTAAATACTCAGGAATATGCTGAGGCAGTATGGCTCTCCTACCAGAACAGGGGTGTTGCACCAAACCATGCACAATACGGAACTGGAGCATCCCCGGTAATACCTGATTATACCCTGCCGGCCGGGAAGATGGAGGGTGATCCTGCTGTTAATCCGGCACTTTACAGTTATCCCGACTACCAGATATATAAAGCAAATAAGGAAGGGACAAACTGGTACGATGAGATCTATCAGAAAGGTATTACACAGGAGTATGACCTTTCGGTAAGAGGGGGCGGAAACAGGTCATCCTATGCTTTCTCGGGTAATTATCTGAATGAGAATGGTTTGCTGATCCATACGAATTTCAAGAGGTATACTTTCAGGGTCAATTCAGATGTTCAGGTAAATAACTGGTTCAAAGCCGGTCAGTCATTGCAGGCTATTTATATAAATGAACATGGCAACCTTTCGCAAAATGGAGAGGGTGCTCCAATATCAAATGCCTACCGTGCACAGCCTATTAGCCCCGTATACGATATCGAGGGCAATTTTGCAGGATCGAGAGCTCCCGAAATGGGTAATTTCGGCAACCCTGTGGCTGATCTTTACCGGGCCAGGAATAATGAAGGCCAGTGGTCTAGGGCACTCGGTAATTTTTACGGGGAGTTCACGATCTTAAAAGGACTTACTGCCAAGAGTTTGTTCGGTTACAACTTCGGACAGTGGAACGGTAAATCTTATACAATTCCAAACTTTGAACATTCAGAGCCAAACAAAGTTAACGGACATAATGCCAATTCAAGTTTTGGTTTGCAGTGGAACTGGACCAATACAATCAACTACATTACAACAATTGCCAACGATCACAAGCTTAATGTAGTTCTTGGTACCGAAGCGATTGAAAGCAAGGACGAAAATTTAAGTGCAAGCAGGAGCCAGTATTTTTCAGAGGATCCCAGTTACATGTGGCTCAACTCGGGTGAGATCAATAAGGATAATTCCGGATCCGGGTCATCCTGGTCATTGTTTTCGTTATTCGGACGTGTGAACTATGACTACAAGGGGAAATATCTTGTAGAAGGAACTGTTCGCCGTGACGGTTCCTCCAGGTTTGGTGCCAACACCCGCTATGGTTTATTCCCCGCTGCTTCAGTCGGATGGACAATCACCGAAGAAGATTTCATGCAGGGCGTAGGCTGGCTTAACTTTCTGAAAATGAGAGCAGGATGGGGTATGTCAGGGAATGACAGGATTGGTAACTATAACTCCTATACCACTTATGCATCGAACAATTATACTGCTGCATATGCCCTGGATGGTTCAAACACAGGAGCCTCAACAGGATTTCAGCCATCAGCCCTCGGTAACCCGGATGTTACATGGGAAACCACGACTACAATGAACGTGGGTATTGATGCAATGCTGATAAACAACAATATGACCTTTGCCTTTGATTTGTGGCAGAGGAACACAAGCGACATGCTCTTCCAGCAGCCTATCCCTAACGTCGTGGGTCTTGCATCGCCTCCCTACGTAAATATTGCTGAGATGAAGAACTCGGGTTTTGACCTGGAACTTGGCTACAGGAATACAGGTCTTGATGGCAAATTCAGGTATAATCTGAAATTAACACTCTCACATTATAAGAATGAGATCACAAAACTTGCCCCCGGAGTTAACTATATAGGAGGGACTTCCGAACGTCAGGTTGAATATTCCCGTGCTTATATAGGTTCAGCATATCCGGAATTCTATGGATATGAGGTGGAAGGTATCTTCCAGAATGCCACCGAAGCTGCGGCTCATCCGGCTTTTGGTAACACGACCTACAATGCTCCCGGACATTTCAAATACAAGAACCAGCTTACAATCGATTCCGACGGTGATGGAGTAATGGATGAGGCTGATGCTATAATCGATCCCAGCGACAGGACATTCATCGGGAACCCTCACCCTGATCTTACAGGCGGTCTGAACATCGACCTCGGATATGGTAATTTCGACCTGAATGTGTTCTTCTACGGCAGCTATGGCAATGATATCATCAACTATGTTACCAGGTGGATTGATTATGGTCAGTTCAACGGGGGATTAAGCAAGAATGCCCTCTACAAGACATGGGGCAGTCCATATCTTGATAATAATGCAGATGCTACACTCCCAATGCTCGACCAGAACTCAAACTCACAGAACTCCAACTCGGCTTTTGTTGAGGATGGCTCTTTCCTGAGATTAAAGACACTGAGACTGGGATATTCACTTCCGAAAGATTTTCTCGGCAAGGCTCAGATAAAGAGTTTAAGCCTTTATGTGCAGATGACGAATCTTTTAACACTTACCAAGTACAGCGGACTTGATCCTGAAATCTACAGGTCCGGCACCGGGATGGGTCTGGATAACGGCTCATGGCCGACATCCAAACAGCTTATGTTCGGAATCAGCCTTGGTTTATAATGATTAGTAATTATAACATAAACACTGGAACAATATGAAAAAACTATCAATTATACTGGCTGCATTTCTTTTGGTAGCCATGTTCTATTCCTGCTCGGAAGAATTTCTGACAAAAACTCCTCAGGCTGCAACATCAGAGAATGTCTTTTATTCCGAGAAAGGTATTGATGCGCTGTTAACCGGAACATACGGGATGGTTAAAGGAAGCGCCCTCTGGACTGTTTCCTGGGGTGCATCCATAACAAACTGGACCTACGGATCAGCTGCCTCAGACGATGCCTACAAGGGTTCGGAGATAACCGACCAGGTTCCTGTCAATGAGATTGAACGATGGGAAGTAGTTACCACCAACGGCTATCCTGCCGATAAGTGGAGGCTCAACCTTGGCATGGGGGTTGACCGTGCCAATAAGACCCTCAGGGTAATCCAGAAAACCCAGGATGACGGTATTATTACTCAAGCAGTTGCTGACAGGTTCAGGTCTGAGGTACGATTCCTCAGAGGTCTCTTCTATTTTGAAGCCTGGCTGGTATTCGGAGATTATATTCCGATAATTGATGAGACAGTGGAGGATCCTGCATCGGTTTCAAATCAAAATGCCGAGGGGGCTGTACTGAATTTTATCATTGCCGATATGGCATATGCAGCAGGGATACTTCCTCCTACACAGGCCCAGCCCGGCCGACCGACAAAGTGGGCTGCCAAGGCCATTGCAGCAAGGGCTTACCTGCAGGAGCTGAAGTATGCCGAGGCAAAACCGCTTCTGAATGATATTATCACCAGCGGGCAGTTCTCGTTAATGCCCAACTTCATTGATAACTACAATATCGAAACCGAAAATAACGAAGAGTCGATCTTCGAGATCCAGGCAAACGTCAACGATATCAACGAATCGCTGAATGCTGAGATGGGTATCGGTCTTAACTGGCCCCATGGTGGTGACATTGGTATGTGCTGCGGTTTCCACCAGCCTTCACAGAACCTTGTTAATGCCTACAAGGTTGATAACAACGGATTGCCAATGTTCGACACCTTCAACGACGTGGATCTTGCAAACGACCAGGGCATATCCTCCGATCAGCCTTTTGTGCCGTTTACTGACGAGGTTGACCCACGACTCGACTGGACAGTCAGCCGTAGGGGAATTCCCTACAAGGACTGGGGAATCAACCGCGGAAGCAACTGGATCCGTAAGCAATCAGAAGGAGGCCCTTACCTCCCGACACCAAAAGTATTCTTCAACAAGTCGGAGCGTTACTCACTGTCCACAACGACAGGATGGCAGACGGGTATCAATGCAAATAACTTCCGCTACATCCGGTACGCCCATATCCTGCTCTGGAGGGCTGAAGTTGCAGCTTTTGAAAACGACCTTGTAACAGCCAGGGACTATGTGAACCAGATACGCGACAGGGCTGATAATCAGGTTGTCATGGGTAGGGTTTCTATTACAACCCTGCCTCCATCAGTCTATCCATGGGGCGAAGGATCCACCGATGCCGACTTTGGTGTGGGCGGAGATGTTGACTGGACACAACCTGCAGCCAACTACAAAATCGGACAGTATCCTCCGTTCGCTGACAAGGAAGAAGCTATGAGAGCAGTTCAGTGGGAGCAGAGACTCGAGTTTGCAACAGAAGGCAGACGTTTCTTCGACCTCAGGCGCTGGGATGAACTTCCTGCCGGTATGAGAGTAGATATGGCCGCCACCCTGAATGCATTCCAACAGGGTGACCTGAGGATCAGACCATTCATGCAGGGTGCAAGCTTCGAGAACAAGGACAAGTTCATGCCTGTGCCACAGGGTCAGCTTGACCTTCAGAAAGATGTGCTTGTTCAGAATCCTGATTACCAGTAGAGTTTTTCTGCTTATTTTAAAGAAAAAGGGGCTGACCGGCCCCTTTTTTTTATTCTTCCTTTTCCAGATTGCCGTTGTTCCACCGGTACCTGACCACCTCCCGGCACTCGTCACAGCCAAAGCCCGGCGAATCGGGAGATACCGTCGACACCTCGGCAATTATCTTTCTGTTCCTGATATCGTGAACTGAAAAAATATCGCTGACGGTCTTTGCAACCATGAAAGTATCTGCTGAAGCCAGGAGTATCATATGATAATATCCCATAATAGACTTGCCCCTCATAGCATAAAACGGAACTATGGCATCCTCCTTTGAATCATCATCTATCAACCCGGTGATTATCTTATCCTGATTTATCTTGTACCCGGCCACATCATTGGTGATAGTAACAAGTCCGTCTTCTTCGTCCTTAAACGCCCTTGCATTCCCAAGCCTGTTGCTGAACCAGGCCTGGGAATATTCCAGGGCTGAGGCTGTAACATCGCCGGCTGCATCATTATTTTTGCCAGCCGGACTGTCTCCCGAGCAGGATGCAATGATCCCCGATGCTATCAGTAAAATGGTTAATGGTTTCATGGCATGCAAAGTATTGAGGTGATTCAAAATTAGGAAAAATCATGAATGTATTATGTATTGTAGGCGATGTGAAGAAAGACCGAAGACGGAAGACCCAAGATGTATTCTGCCAGTTGTTCTTCCTTGCAGTCAGCTGAAGCCAACGGTAAAGTTAGTGTATGTGTCAGCTTCATTGTCTGAAGCCAACGGTAACAAAATATTATTTGCTGGATCTTTTCCTTTGCCGTCAGCTTCAGCTGACGGTAATGAGAGCCCCCCTGTTCCCGGGACTTTAGTCCCAATCTAATAAGCAAACAAGGGGGCTGAAGCCCCCGGAAGGTGGGAGGTGTCCGCCTTGCCGTTGGCTGAAGCCAACGGTAATAAAGAAGTCTATGCTGGATTTTCTTTCTTGCCGTCAGCTTCAACCACCGGAAACAAAATAGTATTTGCTGGATGTTTTCCTTTGCCGTCAGCTTCAGCTGACGGTAATGAGAGCCCCCCTGTTCCCGGGACTTTAGTCCCAATCCACTATGCAAAAAGGGGGCTGAAGCCCCCGAAGGATACCACCTGATTTTTCTCGTTAAACAATAAAAATCCATATGTTATTCAATAACTTTTTTACCTGAAACAATAACAAATTGCTTGTTCATTTTGTGAAATGCCACTATAGAACCTTGGGGTCGTCAAAAACCACCTGTGATTTAAAATTAAATTTTACCTTTAGCACTCATTTCAATTTCATCTGACCAGAATGAGAAGGGGAGGGAATATATATCCGGTGTTGCTGTTTTTGTCAGGTCTCCTGTTGTTTTCGGGTTGCGGCACTGAGTCGGGTCTGGAGCTTGTCAGTACGGGACGAAAACCTGTGATCGAACCCGATTACACCGACGTTACAATTCCTCCCAATATTGCACCAATGAACTTCATGATTGGTGAACCGGGCAACTACTTCAGGGTCAAGGCCACCGACGGAACAGGCAGTTTCAGTATTGATGTAAAATCGTCAGACGGGGTGATTCAATTCCCTGAACGGTCATGGAAAAAGCTTACCGGAGGTTCCACAGGCAGCCGGATCACTTTTGAGGTCTTTGCCTCCGTGAATGGCTCAAAGACCCTTGAAAAGTACGATCCTTTCCACATGAACGTAGCGGAAGAACCTGTTGATCCATACCTTGCCTACAGGCTTATCTATCCCGGATACTATAACTGGTCAAATATCAGAATAATGCAGAGGTCGATCGAAAGCTTCAGCGAGGAGACACTGATCGACAATAAAATACTCGATATGAACTGCATTAACTGTCATTCGTTCAATCAATACAATCCTGAAAAATTCATGGTTCACATAAGGGGTTCAAACAACGGGACCTATATTGCCGATAACGGCCGCTTCAGAAGAGTGAACCCAAAGGTTGAATCAATGCCCGGAGGGGCAACCTATCCCTCGTGGCATCCTGGCGGAAAGTATATTGCATATTCATCGAACCAGGTGCGACAGGGCTTTTATGCCCGGCCCGAAAAGCTGATCGAGGTCTTTGACCTTGTTTCGGATATCGTGGTCTACAACGTTGAAAAGAATCTGACTTATCACGCCGACGACGGCGATACCACCAGCTATATGGAAACATTCCCGTCATGGTCACCCGATGGTCGTTACCTATTTTTTTGCAGAGCCCCCCAGACCAGCACCGGATCGACCATGTCGCTCGAAGATATTGAGGAAATCAGATACGATATAGTTAGGATGCCTTTTGATCCGGAAACAGCCGGTTTCGGAAAAACAGAGATGGTTTTTAACGCTTCTGCAAACGGGAAAAGCGCCTCGTTCCCGAGAATATCCCCCGACGGCAGGTACATGGTGATGACATTGCATGATTTCGGAACCTTCCCCATCTGGCACAAGGAGGCTGACCTGCATATAATTGACCTGAACACCGGTGAAAGCAAAAAAATGGATCTGAACAGCAGCGAGACCGACAGCTACCATACCTGGTCGTCAAGCGGAAAGTGGCTGGTATTCAGCAGCAAGAGAACCGACGGAAGAACCACACGGCCCTTCCTGGCTTACTTCGGGTCTTGGGACAATACAGGAAAACCCTTCATACTCCCTCAGAAAGATCCGGCATATTATGATAAGCTCATGGAATCGTATAACATACCCGAATTTGTGAGTGGCAGAATAAACCTCGGACCACGAGATTTTGCCAGGGCAACCGCAAATGAACTGGTGACTGCACAACCGGGCGATCCCGGAAAATCCCTCTCAAGAGAGGATATGGAAAAGGCAGGGACGAGGAGGAATCCGGGAGAAAGGTCGATACATGAGTAGAAGGCGTGGCGGCTTGAAGGCGTTAAGGCGTTAAGGCAAGAAGGCGTGAGGAAGGGAAGTTGGTAGTTGGCAGGTTGCAGTTGGCAGAAAAAATGTATTATGTATTATAGGCAATAGGCGATGGGTAGCCGCGTACCGCGTACCGCATGCCGCTAATTTTATGAACGCACAAATTTGACCGATACCACTATATCAAATGGCTCAGGTAAAGAAAGCAAAACAAAAAAAGGGATCAACAGTTCCGGCAGCTGACTACAGCTGGCATATCTTTGCCGGGTTCTTCGTTATTGCCTTTGTTTATTTTCTGGTTCCCGGCAACTATGTTCTCTTTTTCCAGGAACAGCAATCCTTGTTCCTGTATACCGGTGACTATTTCCTTGAATTCTTTGAGAAACCGGGTTCTCCGGCCGATCTTATTGCAAAGTTCCTTACCCAGTTCTATGTGAGCAGTATTGCCGGCTCACTGATACTTGCTGTGGTCCTTTCGCTTCCGGCTGTGATATTGTATCCTGTAAATAAACGCCTGGTAACCGGTTCAGGACTGTCGGGCCTGCTGGCTGTAATCCCCTCATGCCTTTTGCTCCTTATGCAGACACATTATTATCATCTGATGCTCTATAATGCGGGATTTGTACTGGTAATTGCATTTTTCCTTATTTTAATCAAACAGGAGAAAATAAGGAACAAGTACATTGCACTGGCGTTTTTACCGCTGTTATTTTATATCGCAGGCGCTTTTGTACTGATCTTCATAGGGATGTTCATTGTTTACTGCCTGGTTTATCTGAAGGGTCGTCAAAGAATTCTTCTTCTCCTGATGCTTGCCGGTCTGACGGGGATCTCTGTACTGTTATTCGAAAACCTGTTGCTTCTGCAAAGCATCAAACAACTTTTTCTTTATCCTCTTCCGTTTATCAACGACCAGCTGCATAAGGTTATGTTCTATGCAATGATAGCTTTCCTGGTGATGTATCCTGCCCTTGTTCGTATGGCCGGAACCGTCAGGGTCGTCAGACCAGGAAGTCGCATTGCTGCCGGAATTGTAATTCCCGTTCTTGTCCTCTGTACTGCTGTCATTGTGCTTGTTACCAGTTACAATTCACAGACTGCCAGGGTGATAAACCTTGAGAAAATGATATTTACAGAGAAATATGACGAAGCAGTCGAATACCACGAAAAGAAACCCTCGGAAAATCTGATAGGTCAGTATTTCTATAATATTGCACTGTCATCGACCGGACAGCTTTGCGACAGGCTGTTTTACGGCCGGCAGGATTTCGGTACCAGTTCATTGTTCCTTCCTTGGAGCAGCGAGCATATAAACTGGGGAGCCCATTCCTTTTATGCAATCGGGCTTATAAATGAAGCCCAGCGATGGGCTTATGAGGAGATGGTTGTTTACGGGCAGCGGCCACAGAATATGAAGCTGCTTGTAAAATCGAGCCTGATAAACGGCGATTATATTTTGACCCGAAAGTATGCCGGCATCCTTAAGAAATCACTAAGTTACAGACAATGGGCAATTTCCCATGAAAAGCTTATGGGTGATTCCGTTGCGGTTAAATCGGACTCCTCCCTCGGCAGGAAGATGAGCATCCTTCCCGGAAAGGATTTCTTCGTGTTTCTTGAATCACCCGAAGGCAACCTGCCCAGGCTGGTGAACCAGAATCCCGGTAACAGGGAGGCCTTCGAGTACCTTATGGCATGGCTTCTTCTCAACAAGGATGTAGAGATGCTGGTCGGCAATATTTCGTTGATGAAGGATATGGGGTATACAGCCATACCGCGTCACATTGAGGAGGCTATACTGATCTATTACAACAGCCAGGGCAGCTTGCCGGATATGGGCGGACTAGAACTGAGCAGCGAAACCAGGCTGAGGTTTGATCAGTATTTTTCAGCTTTCATGACCGAGCGGCAGAATCCGGCCACACTGGAGGGGAAAATGAAGGAGCAGTTCGGCAATACCTTCTGGTATTATTTTCACTTCAGATGATTATCAACCCGATACAATCCCGGTAAAATTTCCCGGGATGACCGGAGGGTAAAATAAAAATCCTATATTTACGGTAATACCTGTTACCTGAACCATGTCCGGCAGATTTAAACTACTTGCCCTGATCTTTTTTCTGGCAGCAGATCCTGGTTCTGTAAGCTCCCAGAACCCGGTGGCTGACGGATACAAAGGTATATGGTTCAGCACCGGTAATCCGACGGAATATGGTTACAAACTGTCAGGGGGAGTGGCCACCTTCGGTTCGCGTTACCGGCCGATTGCAATTTATTCAAAGGAGGCCGGAAAAACATTCTTTGTTTACGGAGGCACCTCAGGTGAGCAGGAACGCCATCTTCTCATAATGATCTCTTATTATGACCATGTCAGAAATATTGTTCCGAAACCTGTTATTGTTCACGATAAAGAGGGAGTAAGGGAACCCTACGACAACGCTTCCCTGTCGATCGACGGCATGGGATTTCTGTGGGTGTTCGTAAGCGGTAACAGCCGGACCCGTCCTGGCCTTATATTCAGAAGCTCCATGCCTTATTCAATTGAACGGTTTGACAAGATAAAGGAGATGGAAATGCTGTCCCCGCAGCCCTGGTGGAATCCCGGTTCAGGGTTCCTGCTCCTCTGGTCTAGGGTATCCAAAGGTCTGGAGATATGCTTCTCATCAGGCTTCACCGGGGAAAACTGGACCGATACACGAACACTTGCAGCCATGGGTGGCCATCTTCAATTATCGGGAACCAGCCAGGGGAAGGTTTATACTGCGTTCAATTACTTCCCCGGCGGGAATATTGACCGCCAGACAAATCTTTACCTTCTGCATACAGACGATCGCGGGAGAACCTGGAAAACAATTGATGATAAGGTAGTCCAAATCCCTCTTACCGATACGGCCAACGATGCCCTGATCAGGAATTTTGAAGAGGAAGGATTGCTGGTCCATCTGTCTGATATTGACTTTGATGCTGACGGTAATCCGGTTCTGCTGGTAGTACTCTCCAGGGATGTTGAACCGGGACCACAGGGAGGACCAAGGGAGTGGATGGTGATTAGCAGGAAAGATGACAATTGGAATTTCAATAAGGTGTGTGAGTCGACTCATAATTTCGACAGGGGATCCCTGTATATCACTCCCGGCGAGTGGAGGGTAATCGGCCCGACAGAACCCGGCCCTCAGAAATATGCGACAGGAGGAGAGGTGGCCATGTGGGTAAGCACCGATGAAGGACGTAGTTGGGAGAAGAAAATGGATATTACATCTCAAAGCAGGTTCAATCATTCGTTTGTAAGAAAGCCAATGAATCCCGATAAGAAATTTTACGCCTTATGGGCCGACGGTAACGCAGCTGAGTTTTCGAAATCGAGCCTGTATTTCATGAACGAAAGCGGCACTAAGGTATGGATGCTTCCATATGAGATGAAACGAAATTTTCAGAAGCCCGTTAAGGTCAGGTAGAGTCCTATTCCAGCTTGTACAATCGAGCCGCGTTATCGTGAAAGATCATTTTAGCAATGGTCTTTGCTTCATCCTCACTGTAAAAGCCTTCTCCTACTTTTTCTCCTGACTTGTGACGCCTCGTGAAATTAGTGCGGTTTGATTTTGTAACACACTGAATATGAGTAGTAAAGAAATCTAAAGATTGGGTTTTACCTCACTAACGTATATTTTTGTTCTGAGCGTTGAAAGAGGACTGTCGACTTGCGAATAGGTTCCGATGATTTTGGTGCCAATCAGGTATTTAGTGTATCTTTAACAGGCTGATATCTAATCTCGTAAGTTTCCCCTCCTTTCGAAGGAGGGGTGGCCCGGGCAGTTGTTTTGTACGGGCCGGAATTCGATCCCGGGCCGGGGTGGTTGAGGATAACCTCATGGTGATTATATCCAGATTGAAAAAGACAAAATAAGGGACAAGTTTCTTGAGGGTCTCGGTCTTACTGTACTTCGATTTGAAAACAGGTTGGTATTTCAGGATCCTGAATACATACTTAAAGAAATAAGAAATGCATTTAAAGGAGAGGATAAATGTTCTTAATTCTTGTTAAACTACTCTCTATGGCAATAACCACCCTGGCCCGGAAGTAAATCTCGTCCGGTATAAAAAGCAGTAGCCGGGCCACCCCTCCTTGCGAAGGAGGGGAAAGTTATGCCATTGAATATCTGCATATTAAACACCATATTAAGATTAAAATGATTTAAAACAGATGAAATGTTTATGAATCGGCGATATTGGCTTACAGGAATACAATCAGTTCCGCCATTCCTGCCGTCATCCCGATAGCTATCGGGACTCGGTCAGGTTGGTATAAAATGAGCCTGAATACCTGACGCACTAATTGTCACAAATCAGGACGGTAATACCGCTGAGTTTTCCAGATCGAGCTTGTATTTCATGAACGAAAGCGGCACTAAAGTATGGATGCTTCCATATGAGATGAAACGAAATTTTCAGAAGCCCGTTAAGGTCAGGTAGAGTCTTATTCCAGCTTGTACAATCGAGCCGCGTTATCGTGAAAGATCATTTTAGCAATGGTCTTTGCTTCATCCTCACTGTAATAGCCTTCCCTTACCTTTTCGGAAAGCACGTCCGATATGATGTTCCTGGCGAGGATCAGTTCACTGTAAACATTTTCCACAGCCATGGCATCGCCTCCGAAAGCAATCAGCCTGCTGACAGGAACCATTTCAAGCCATTGGTTAAGGTGGTAGCGGCTGTAGGTGGGTGATACCGCCCATGCCCAATTCATGTCGATATAAACATTCCGGTAGTTCTTTGCCAGTGCTGAAAGCTCTCCTCCATACGGGAAGCTACCATGGTAAAGTACAAAATCAATGCCCGGATACAGGGCAAAGAGGTTTGCCAGGTGTTCGGGATTAGAGTTGTCAATTATCTTTCCTTTTCCTGCCTGAAGCCCGGTATGGATGGCGACCGGCATGTCGTATTTAAGTGCAAGCCTCATCAGATGATGAAATAGATAATCCTGGAGGGGTTTGGCATCTTTCATCGTAATCCTGAAATCCATATCTCCGTTAACAAGGCTGCGAAACACCTTTTTTGCAGCCTCCTTGTCGGTATTTTCGAAGCTGAGGGTCCTGTAATAGGAAGTAAAGACTTTTACGGCAATCATTCCTTTTTTCAGTTCCTTTTCAAAGGCAATAGTCAGCGATTTTTCAAGATCATCCAGCGAATATATTGGATCGAGCTGCTGAATAGCCAGCGAGTCAATGCCATACTTGGACCTGAGCAGAAGCCAGTCGTCGAAGCGTTTTACATATTTAACGTATACATCCCTTCCGGGCATATAGTTGCCATCCTTGATGAGATATCTTATCCGGCACGAATCGAGCAGGATCCTTTCAAACCAGTTTGTCTGGTATGCTTTTTGGATCTTTTCTGACAGAGGCCCAACCGTTGATGCATTCAGGTCGTCAATGCCGTAAAGATGTCTGATGCTGTAAAGGATTATCCTGTTAAAGGAGGTATTAAACGAATTCTGCCACCAGGGTTCAACGATTTTCCATTTCTCCGATGGCTGCAGTTCCTCGTTAAACAGTTTGTCGTAGAGGGTATCCGGCATCCCGGCTGAGATGAGATCGTCGTATCCGTTCTGCAGAAGCAAGAGGGAAAAATCAAGAAAAAATCCGTCGGCGAGCATCTCCGGACCTACAAGGTGTTCGTGGGTGTCGATGATGCTCATTGTATCTATATATTGTCTTATTCGTCTTTCGAAACCCGTAGCAGGAGGAGGTTTAATCTGCAGCTGGGCCCGGACAGAAAGTGAGGCAATAAATAAAAGAAAAATAAAGGAGATCCTATATTTCATCAGGAACATCAAATCAACATTTGACAATAGATATAGACCACGCAACCTAATGAAATATTCCTGACTATTTCTGTAATTAACTTTATTTAACGATGGTAAAAAGTAAGGGCGATGCACTGCATCGCCCTTAGGTAATTTATGCTACGCGGTTGTTCGCGTCAGAAGCATTGATCAATAAGCCGGATCCTGTGTCAGGACATCAGGCTGAAGGTCAAGCACTGCCTGAGGAAGTGGCCAGTAGTCATCTTCGTCGGCAATGAAAACTGCTCCCTGCATGAATGTTCTGAAACTGGACATCATCAGCAATGTATGCATTAAGTGTCGGTTCCAGTATGCCCCAGCGCCTCAGGTCGAAGAAGCGGTGGTTCTGAAGTGCAAATTCAAGCCTTGTTTCATGCTGGACAGCCAGTAAAGCATTTGCCGGAGTATCGAAAGGAGGTCCGGTTTCAGGATACGGTTCAATAACATAGTTGGCTGCCGGCTGGGTATAGTCGACGACCGGACTTGCCTCGAGGTTCTTGGTGCTGGTGCAGAGACCCATTACCGGAGTGCTGTTCTTTGCGCGGTTACGGATCATATTCACGAGATCCCTTGCCATATCGAGGTCGCCATCTACAATTGCGCACTCAGCTCTCCAGAGGAGAACGCTGGCATAACGGTAAGTTCTGTAGTTCTTTCCGTTATTGAAACCCGAACCATTGGCATTGAGTCCCTGTTCAGACTTCTTGTGCATGAAGATCTTTGACATGTACGGTCCGCCATTGGGTTGTTCACGGATCCAGTCATTTCCGGGATGGATTCCCCATTCAAGGAAATCGATGCCGCGGCGTGCTATGATGTGGTCAACACGGGGATCGAGAGGATGGCTGGTCTGGGTGAAATCATCACCGCTCCCGACATTCATGTCACTCTCAAGAGGATCACGAAGGGTAGGATCAAGAACAGGAAGCCCTGCAGCCGTTGTCTGGAAAGCTTCGAACAGGTTCTGTGACGGCTGATAGAATCCCCAGCCACCGCAGCTTGCCGGTCCCTTCTGGTGGAAGTTGCAACCTGAACCGTTAACTGAATTAGTGGCTGTTGCACTTGTTGTACACTGAAGTTCGAAAATGGACTCCACGTTATTCTCATGTGTCATGTCGAAGTTCCAGTTATACTCTTCTGCAAGCTGAAATGCACCGCTGGTTATGATGGCATCGAGGAGAAGCTTGGCAGCAGGGTACTCTTTCTGGTACATGTGTGCCTGAGCTTTAATCGTCATTGCAGCATATTTGTTGGCACGGCCTGCTTCGTTATTATACTTGGTGGTCGACAGGTTGTCAATAGCATACTGAAGATCTGCTTCAATGCCATCCCATCCCGGATCGGAGTTAGGAGTATTCTCAGGTGCTACGTCACCACTTTCTGTCGCCGTCTTGATGTAGGGGATTTTCTCGAAGATCTTGTTTACCTGCATATGGTACCATGCCCTGAGAAGTTTGGCTTCAGCTTCAATCTGTGTTGCCCTTGCTGCAGGAATAGGGGTGGATCCGGCCTGGGTGGCCCACAGGAATTCAAGGCAAACATTGGCACGTGCAACACCGTCATAGACGCGCTGCCATCTTTCTGAGAGATATGGGTTATTTGGAAGTGCCTCATACCTTTCAAGAAGGTTAAAATTGGCCTGGTCACCAGCAGATGTTCCTTTATAAGCATCATCGGAACAGCCTCCGGAATACGTCCAGTCGCTGGTTAGTGCAGCTCCGAACATGGAACTTCCGTTCTGCATCCTCTCATAAACACCTGCAAGAAGCGCTTCAACGCCTTCCGGAGTCTGAATAACAGAGCCTGCCGCAACTCCCGGAGGTTCCTTGGTAAGGAACTCCTCATTGCAGGAGTATATCATCAGCAAGCTTCCGAAAAGTATCGCGATTGATAATAATTTGGTTATTCTTTTCATATTAATTTATGTTTATTAGTCATAAAAATTACTGTTACAGGCCGAAAGATATTCCGAAGAGGAACTGCCTTCTTGTCGGCCATGCGCCTGAGTCGATACCCATGTTGATACCTGCACCGGAGATTTCAGGATCGAGTCCCGAATAATTGGTGAGGGTAAACAGGTTGGAACCCTGGAAGTAGATCTGAAGTGAGCTGAACTTGTTATTCAGGATCCTGTTAAGGTCATACCCTACCCTTAATGTCTTCATACGCAGGAATGAACCATCCTCGAGGAATGCCGTTGAGGGTTCCTGGTGAGGAGTGTCATTGGCATAAATGATAGGCATTGTGGCGTCGGCATTGTTGGCCAGGTATGGGCTTCCCCATGATTCGTAAAGCCTTCTGTGGCTCTTTCCTGATGAGAACTGGGTGTAATCGATGAAACGGCTCACATAGTTAACCAGTTCGTTACCCACTGATGCATAAAGAGTGGTCATAAGGGTTAAACCCTTGTAACCGACGTTAAGGCTCAGACCTGCAGTGAAATCAGGATGAGGTGAACCGATATAGGTACGGTCGGCTGCATCAATGTATCCGCTGTTGTCAACATCTTTATACTTGAAGTGGCCTGCTTTGTTGTAGGTCCCGTTTGCACCAAAGGCAGGTTCCCATGCAGCTGCTTCCTCGTCACTCTGGAAGATACCTTCGACGATATAACCGAAGAATTCGGGGAATGCATGGCCTGTCTGGGTCCTGGTATAGTATTTCTCACGATAACCTGAGCCCTGGTAGAAGTCGGCCTCAACATCGGTAAGCTTTGTCAACTCATTCTTGTAGTGTGAGAAAACAAAGTCGGCACTGTAGTAGAAATCACCATTCAGTGCTGTGTTGGAGTAACCGAGTTCGATATCGAAACCGGTGTTCTTCATTTCACCGATATTGATTGAAGGCCTGGTGGCTGTACCAAGGACCATAGGAAGCTGTTTCTGATATAGCATATCGCTTGTTTTACGCTGCCATACGTCGAATACAAGGTTCCAGTGGTTGAAAAGGGATGCATCGATACCCAGGTTGGTTGTTGTGGTCGATTCCCATTTTACGGCGGTGTTACCGAACGTTGACTGGTAGAAACCGGTGTTGCTGAATGCGTTATTACCTCCTGACATGCCGTAGCTGGCGCTGCCTTCGCTGTATGCAAACTGGGTGTAGCTGTTGTAGTTACCCATACGGTCGTTACCGACAGCACCCCATCCTGCACGTAGCTTCAGTTCGTTGAGCCACTGTTTTGTTGATGCCAGGAAAGCTTCCTCAGTCATCCTCCATCCTGCCGAAACAGCAGGGAAGATACCGTATTTCTCAGTTCCGAAACGGGATGATCCGTCACGTCTCAACACTGCTTCAACCATGTACTTGTCGGCATAGGTGTAGTTTGCACGTCCGAATAAAGAGAAGAGGCTGTATGCGCTGTTATCATCGTCATTGCTAATACCGCGGAGACCAGTATCAAGGGTCATGTAGTCAGTGTCTTTGAACGGATACTGAGACCTTCCTGCTGATAAGTAAGTGGAGGAATTGTCATATGCTTCGCTACCGACAATTAGCTTGATATCATGATCGCCGGTTGAGAGGCCGTATTCAAGGGTATTTGTCCAGGTCCAGTTCAGACCGGTTCCGCTTGATTTGTTGAAGGCGTCGTAGGTACCCCTTTCCGCATGGGCCACTTCCACAAAACCGAAGTCATCTTGGCTGTAACCGTAATGGTTGATACCGATAAGTGATTTTGCGGAGAGTCCTTTGAGGATATTGAGCTTAATAAAGGTGTTTCCGCTTACATTCATCTGACTCCTGACATCCCACTGGTTTGCCCATGCAAGGAATCCGGGGTTCTGGGAGTTACCCATGCCTGCGGGTCTTGATCCGGCAAATGTAGTACCTGACTCATCATACATAGGTACGGCAGTAGGTATCCTGTAACTCCACGATACCAGCGAAGATTCGGAGTTGTCGCCCTGTGCGCCGCGGTCATTTGTGTATTGTATACCAATGTTTGCTCCAACGTCGATCCAGTTTGCAGGTGATGTGCTTACATTGGCGCGGAAGTTGTACCTGTCGAAACTGGTGTGTTTGAAAATACCTTCCTCATCGGTGTAGCCAAGCATAAAGGCATAGGTGGTGTTCTGTGAACCACCTGCGATATCGAGGGTGTATTCCTTGAAGGCAGCATTCCGTGTTGTCTCACCGTAGAAATCGGTTCCGGGGCTGGTCCTGGTAATAAGATAGGTGTCGTCGCCGTCTTCAGCTGCAATTTTGTTGTCATACAAATCCATGTTGGTACGCGGATCGCCATTCATTGCGGCTGTCGGGTAGATATAATCCGGGATCACCGGTGAAGCGCCGTTGCCAAATTGTACATGGCTGAAGCCTGTAACCTTGTCGTTCTTGGCCTGAAGCCAGAGCATATCAGCCCATTCCTGAGTGTTAAGAAGGTCATAGAATTTACCGGGTGTGGTGAATCCCTGCCTTACATTAACATTCATCTGGACTTTCTGGTTTTTCTTACCGCCCTTGGTGGTAATAAGAACAACCCCGTTGGCTGCCCTGGCACCGTAAATTGATTGTGCAGCGGCATCCTTCAGAATGGTTATGGTTTCAACGTCGTTCGGCGCATAGGAACCTCCTGGAACACCGTCAACAACGTAAAGCGGGTTTGCATCGTTGATTGTCGTCATCCCACGGATCCTGATCGTGGAGCCCTCACCGGGAGTGTGCTGGTTGAGGATGGTCACACCTGCGATCTTACCCTGGAGACGGGTGATCGGGTTACTGGCGGCACTCTCTGAAAGTTCGGCGGCACCAACCTGCGACACGGATCCTGTAAGGGATTTCCTGGCCTGGGTTGAATAACCAACAACCACAATCTCATCGAGAGCCGATAGCATTTCGGCAAGAACCACATCCACCGTATTCAGCGACCCAACGGCCACATCCTGGGCTGTATACCCGATGAATGAGAAGGTAAGTACCGAACTCGGACCGGCTACGGTAAGGGCATAACGTCCCTCGCCATCGGTAATTGCACCGTTGATGGTGCCTTTTTCCAGAATGTTCACACCGGGCAGCGGTGCCCCCGCGTTGTCTGTAACACGGCCGGTGATCCTTTTCTGCTGCATATCACCCGTATCAGCGCTTGCACTAAATGCAGGCAAAGTACCGAGCAATACCAACACTGTCAAAAGTTTCATGACAAGCCTTGAACTTGTACGTAATGAAACGATTCGCATGATTTTTTTCGTCATACTTTTGAGAAGTTAGTTAGATTAGATAATAAAAAAATACTGTCCTAAGTAAAATCTACCTAGTGACCAAACAAAACGGAGTCTGATACTCCCTTAAAATTTTAATAGAAATAAAAAGATTGTTCCATAGGCTTCATGGGTTAGGTTTATAGGGGTCACCAAATATACTCGAAACTCGGAATTATACCAATTTTCTGGGGGTTTTTTTTATAGTATGATAATCAGACCGTTTTGCAGTGAATCTGCGGGCATTCGTTCAGAAGACGCTTGTTTTACCGGCCAGAATATTTAAATTTCAGCTTTAATTTCATTATGTCACCACAAACTGTAATCCTTGCTGACGGAAGCTTCCCGGAGCATCCGGTGCCTCTGATGTACCTGAGAAAGGCTGATCATATTATCTGCTGCGACGGCAGCGCCCAAAGCCTTATTGAAGCCGGAATGGAACCGGAAGCCATCGTTGGAGACCTCGATTCCATCGATCCTCTGATCGCAGAAAAGTATTCCGACAGGCTCTTCAGGATATCAGAACAGGAAACCAACGACCTGACCAAAGCCGTGAGGTGGTGTATTAATAATAGGTATGACAATATCGTAATAGTTGGAGCTACGGGTAAACGGGAGGACCACACTGTGGGAAACATTTCGCTGCTGGCGGAATACGCAAGGGAAGTTACCGTAATTATGGTTACCGACACGGGTACATTCACCCCCTTGCTTCAAACCAGCGTTATAAACTCGTTCTCTGGCCAGCAGATTTCTGTTTTCTCGGTTGATCCGCACACGGAAATTACGACTGCCGGATTGAAATATGAGCTTTCTGGACTGCGACTCGGAAACTGGTGGCGGGGAACATTGAATGAAGCCCTCTGCGATTCGATTGAGATTCGGTTTAAAGAAGGGCCGGTGATTGTTTATCAGAAGTTCGGGGAGTAGGAACGGTATGCGGTACGCGGTACGCGGCGTGCGGTACAGGGCACAGAGCGCAGAGCGAAGGGCTCAGGGCGAAGGGCAAGAACCTGGAAACTCAGAGCCCCCTGCTCCCTGCCCCCTGCCTCAGATCTCCTCCTTCACCAGATTTATCAGCTGCACCCTGCTTCTTACATTGGTCTTGATGTAAATATGGTGGGTGTGGTCCTTCACCGTCTGGAGGCTTATAAATAGTTTTTCGGATATTTCCTTATTGCTGAGTCCGTTGCAAATTTCTGTTATTACCTCCGATTCGCGGGGAGAGACTTCATATTTCGTACAGAACTCTTCGAAGGAGTCTTTAATCTCCTTTTTTCGGGGTGATGCGAATGAATGGGCAAGGGTGAAATAGCTGAAATATACCGGAAGGAATATGTTGCCAGTGAAAAATACGAATATGAATAAAATCTGGAGCCACATCCGTGATTCCATGAAAAGCAGGGGCACACATTGCACAATCATTATAATGAATAGCATGGGAGCGATTATCTTCCTGTCCTGATCGTGAATCACCTGCTGTCCTTTCCAAGGGAAATGAATCAGATAGGCCGCCACGAAATAATGAATAAGGTTCATTATTATGTAATAATAACGCATCACCGGACCGGCTCCGGTACTGTTTCTTCCGGTAACCAGCCATACCAGACTTATGAGAACCAGTAAATTGGCCAGCAGGAACAGAGCTATGAACCATCTGCTTTTTACGGCTTTCCCGGTAAGCCCGCCAGTGAACCTGAGCAGCATGAACCAGGCCCCTATAAGGAAGGGAAGGCCCAGCAGCATGGCCACATCAAGCAGCCCTTCGAGCATGGCATGTGAGACTGCTGTCTGCAGGAATGCATTAATGGCAACCTGACCCCATATCCCGTAAAATCCGAAAGTGTAAATGAAAACCTGGAAATACAGAAGGGGAGGGAAGATGTCAGCGTTATAACGGCTCCTCAGTCTCGAGGCGAGAATGATACCGGCGGTAGTCAGAGCCGTAGTAACAATGAAAAGGAGCAGGAAGATTATCCGGATCATGTTATAAAGATATTCAGAATATTCCGGAAATGAATGACGGTATTCCGGATTTTCATTCCGGAAGGTGCAGACTGCCAATAATCACAGTCACTACCAAAGTAGTGGTCCCATACCAAAGTAGGAATCTGAAACATTCACTACTATAGTTTGGCTCCAGTCTGATAAGGAGGGCATAAATTTGATCTCAGAATATTTAAACACTTAAATAAGATTAAAAATGGAAGCCTCAAAAAATTACACGCTGATCCCCACCTTCGGGAACAGTTTCGGAACAGGATTCAGGGTTATGACTGATAATTTCCTGCGACTGCTGCTGGTCACACTTGTACTGGTAATCCTCACTGCTCCGTTCGGCGGGAGCGGATTTAAGTATAACCTGGACGATCTGCCTGGCAGTCCTTTTGAATGGGGTCATCTTTTCGGTGACGGCTTCCATCAGCTCTTTGCCCTCGGCGCCCTGGGAATGCTGGGGGTGTTCTTCGGCCTGATCGCTCTCGCCTATACCTTTCTTGCGGCTCCCGTGATCACTTATGGTGGCGACTTTATTTTCGTGGAGGCAGTAAGGGGTAAAAAACCCGATTTTGAACTATTAATAAAAGGATTCTGGACAAACTACCTTTATATTATACTGGCAAATCTCCTGGTGGTAGCGCTGGTCGTGATGGGAATCTTTATGCTGATAATACCAGGGATTATTATAGGCTGCAGGCTCGTGTTCGTATCCTATATAGTGATGGACAAGAAACTTGATCCTATTGAGGCGGTTGAACTCAGCTGGAAGCTGACCAGGGGACACGGATGGAGGATCTTCGCGATGGGAATTACTTCATTCTTTATCTTCATCTTCGGGTTGCTGATGCTGATTATCGGAGTTCTCCCCGCCATCATGTGGATATCAAGTTCCTTTGCAACACTGTATCAGTCGGTTCTTATTGAAAAGGAAAAACCGGCTGAAGTGCAGGAAGCTGCTGCATAAGTATCAGATTTGACATTCAGCCAACTCTTTTAAACCCGGCATTATGCCGGGTTTTTTGTTCTGACAGAACGAAGATTTTGAAATATGATATTAAAAAGATATAATAAAGATATTATATTAGTATCAATATGATATCTTTTGATGTTCGTCAAAAAACATATGTGCCATTTCCATAAATTTCCTATATTTATAGTTCATCTATAAATTTCCGATTTCATGAAAAAGAGATCTTTTGTCATCGTTCTTTCCCTGCTTGTTGTCTTGCCGTATTCACTTGACGCTCAGATAGGGGGAGCTCTCAAGAACAGGCTCAACAAGGCAATCAACAAGACTGTCGAAAACAAGATCGACTCCGCTGTCCAGGAGAAACAGGATGAGCAGACGCCTGAGGGCAGGCCGGGCCTTGGCGGTCTGCTTGGAGGTAAAACAGATGTTCCCCACAAGGATGTTTACGATTTTACAGGCAGGATCCACATGGTGATGGAGAACTACGACAAGAAGGATGTTGTCAAATCCGACTATTTTACTTTCTTCAATGCCAATACCGCCAATGCCGGATTTGAGCTTAGGATGCAGGATCCTGACAGAGGGCAGCAGACAATTCCCACCGTATTCATTTTTGACAATGAAAACCGTGCTTTCATGATTCTTATGCAGGGCGAGGGTTCAAAGACAGGTATTATTTCTGCCATTCCTGATGAATCTGAGCTGGAAGCCCAGTCGACGGGACAGAAGGAAAAGCAGGAAAAAGCTCCCGTGATTACAAAAACGGGCAACACAAAGGTGATCGCCGGTTACAGGTGCGATGAATACAAGGTTGTGGAAGAAGGCGAGGAGGGTTATTCACTTGTGTGGATGACCAATGATGTAATGATCAAGGCCGATAAGAAGAACTGGGGCAAAACCGGCATGCCGAACTATTACGGTTATCCCGGATTTGAAAACTCGGTGATGCTTGCACTGGAAGCATATGACAAGGATAAAGAGCTTGTTATGAAGATGGAGACTAAGGAGATATCTGATAATTTCAAGCATTCCATATCCGCTGAAGGCTATTCATTTATCAAGGTGAATTTCGGACAGGCCGGCAAAAGGTAACCCGGTTCTAGTTTTTCGTCAGTTTGGCAAAGCGGAGCAGAAGTTTCTTCTTTCCGTGTATATTAAAGTCGACGGTTGCGGTCGTATTAGGGGGTTCTCCTTCAATTGAAACGATTGTTCCGTTCCCGAATCTTTCGTGGCTGACACTGTCTCCCGCACTGAACTCTCCGGAATTGGAGACAATCCCTGCCGGGGAGGAATATGAAGCCTTCGGAGCCGTGATCTTCCTTAATTTTGAAGGGGTGGTGTATCTGACCTGTTCCTTCCCCATGGAGCGGGGCTCAGGTTCGGTACGGGTCTGACTGTGAGAAAATGGTTTGCCTCCGGTCTGAGGATAATCGAGGAATTTTTTGTCCATCTCAAGAATAAACCTGCTGGGACCGCTTCTTTCCAGATTGCCCCACTTGTACCTGTTGAGGGCGTAGCTCAGGGTCGCCATCTTCCCGGCACGTGTCAGTGCAACATAGAAGAGCCGCCTTTCTTCCTCAAGCTCCCGGGGATTTCCTGCCGACAGGGGAGAGGGGAAAAGGGTGTCTTCCATTCCGACAATGTAAACATGCTTGAACTCCAGTCCCTTGGCCGAATGCATCGTCATCAGGGTTACCTTGTCGCGGTCCTCCGATTTTTCATTGTCCTGATCGGTAAGTAGCGACACCGTAGCCATATAGGCCTCAAGGGATGACGGTTCTCCATTTGTTTCGGCTGACTCTGTAAATATCTTGATTCCGTTAAGCAGTTCCTCAAGGTTTTCATACCGGCTTACTTCCTCGGGCGATTTTCCTTCCCTTAACTCTTTTATTATCCCCGATCCCATTGCAATTTCCCTTGCCTTTATGAAAGCTTCTGTTTCAGCGGAATCCTTGCGGAATGAATTTATGAGGCCGGTGTAAGAAAGGATTTTTGAGGCAGTGCCATGGTTGAAAGGGGACAAACCTCCGGTGTTTTCCGAAATAACCTGCCAGGCTGATGTGCCGGTTTCAGCAGCCAGTTCGAATATCCTGGTTACAGTGGTGTCGCCGATCCCTCTTTTCGGGTAGTTGATGGTCCTTTTCAGAGCTTCCTCATCTTCGGGATTTATCACCATCCTGAAGTAGGCAAGTATGTCCTTGATCTCTTTTCTCTCATAAAAAGAAAGGCCTCCGTATATTTTATAAGGTATGTTCTTCTTCCTGAGAGTCTCTTCAAATATCCTCGACTGTGCATTGGTGCGGTAGAGGATGGCAAAATCGGACCAGTTAAGCTGGCGCGAGTATTTCTTATCAAAAATGTCCGAAGCGATGTTGAACCCTTCTTCGGTATCGGTCAGGGCCTGCATTACCTGGATGTTATCGCCCGCTTCGTTTCTGGAGTAGACTTTTTTCCTGATCTGACCTTCGTTATTTGCAATTACGGTGTTGGCTGCATTTACGATGGTCTGGGTAGACCTGTAGTTTTGTTCGAGTTTGAACAGCTTGTATTCGGGGTAGTCGTTCCTGAATTCAAGTATGTTCTCTATCCTTGCCCCCCTGAAGGAGTAGATGCTCTGGGCATCGTCGCCAACCACACATATGTTCCTGCGGGCAGCAGCCAGTTTCTTAACAATCAGATACTGCGAATAATTTGTATCCTGGTATTCGTCGACGAGAATATAATGGAATTTTTCCTGAAAAGAGGCGAGAACATCGGGGAAATCCCTGAAAAGGATGTTAGTATTCAGCAGAAGGTCGTCAAAATCCATTGCATTTGCCCTGAAGCATCTGGCGGCGTAGGACTTGTATATCTCATACATAAGAGGCATCCTGACGGCTTTGTCATATTCCTGAAGACCGGCATCGGAAGCATAAATGCTTGCAGTGATAAGGTTGTTTTTTGATGCAGATATCCTGGATGCTATCGCCCCGGGTTTATATACGCTGTCGTCGAGGCCCATTTCCTTTATTATCGACCTGATCAGACTTTTAGAGTCGGAAGAATCGTAAATCGTGAAATTCGATTTGTATCCCAGGCGAGTGCCTTCGGCCCTGAGTATCCTGGCGAAAATGGAATGGAAGGTTCCCATCCATATGAACCTTGCCACTTCAGGATCGACAAGTGACGAGATCCTTTCTCTCATCTCGCCCGCGGCCTTGTTTGTAAATGTAAGTGCAAGTATCCTCCATGCCGGTACCTGCTGGCGGAGGAGATGGACTATCCGGTAGGTGAGAACCCTGGTTTTACCTGAGCCTGCTCCGGCGATTACAAGGGCCGGACCTTCAGTATTGATTACTGCAAGCCTCTGAGCTTCATTTAGTTCCTCGAGGTACTTATCTGTCATTAACCGGTTTGATTACAGCTTAACGGGTTGCGCAAATTTAATAAATAGAACTTCTGATGTGGTTGATGTTGATAACTTGGTTTCCAAACTTATCAACATTATCTTTATACTTGTAACGCGTTATAACAAAGATTCCGGTATAACGTTATTAGGTTGAATCATGAACTTTATCAGGATTTTATCAAAGGCTTCCCGTTAAAGTTCCAAAAGTAAAAACAGCGAGTGCGAATCCGGTTATTGATTGCAGCAATAATGTTATCTCCGGTTGCCATGGGCCAGCTTACGGCGCCGGGGATGAATTCGGTGAGGTACACTAACTATCCTTCGGCTCCTGCCGTCAGGGATCCCATCTACTTTTACTGCAATTCACAGGGAATTACCTCTGCATCCCTGAACGCAGTCAGTCCCGGGGGAACGGGTCCGTTCACCTTCTCGTGGTTCAGGTGGAGCGATGCCACCAGAGGCTTTACAGTACCGGTCAGTTCAGAGACAGGAGTAATGAGTTCAAATGTAACCGGACTGGTGGAGGGCGGATATCGCGTCAACATAAGCAACAGCCTGGGCTACAGCACATCCCTTACTGCCTGGATATTTTACGACAGTACACCGGGAGCTTCCGCAGAACTTGCAAACAATACCTGTGACTATGTGGCACTCAGGGGCGACACATCGTCGGTGATAAGAAGATTTAATTACAGGGACCCTGCAAACGGGAATATCCAGGGACTGAAAAACGAGCTTACATTCACCTGGTCATCCGACCCTGAATCTGTGATACCCTATCCCTCAATTGAACTGAATCCCATTACTTTCACCCCGCCTCTTGATGATGTTACTTACAGGCTGACAGTGAACAGCCTTGGATGCACCAGCGATGCGTCATTTTTCTACGAGTCGATCCATGTAAAGGCTGATTTTACAGTCAGTCCTGCCGACGGTGAGGCCCCGCTCGAAGTGACCTTCACCGACAAATCTGTAAGGGCTGCAACTTATTTCTGGGAATTCGGTGATGATTCAGTGTCGACTGAAAAAGATCCCGGCCCCCATACCTATTACATACCTGGGGAGTATTCGGTAAAGCTTACTGTTGAGAGCCAGCTTCACTGTGTTGATTCGCTGAGGGTCGACGACATTGTTGTGGAACCCTCAGCGCTGGCAATACCAAATGTGTTCACGCCGAATGAAGACGGTCTAAACGATAAATTCATGATCGACAAGCGATCGCTGAGGTACGTGAGTGTTGTTGTCTTCAGCCGGAACGGCACCAAAGTCTACGATTTCAAGGGAGAGGGACCGATTTTAAAGGAATGGGACGGATGGGACGGCAACGTTGGAAACACCTCAGCAAAGGCGAGCCCCGGAGTATATTACTATATTATTAAAGCCCTCGGCTGGGATGACGTGAAATACGATAGCAAGGAATACAGGGGGTTTGTGTACCTGTACAGGTGATGCTTGCTAAAAGCGGCACAGGGCACAGGGCTCAGGGCATAGGGCACAGAGCTTTCAGCTATCAGCGATCAACTTTCAACTGCATTCAGTAATGCCTTCATGCCTTCACGCCCCCCTTCACGCCTTCACACGCTTATCTTCCTTTTCCTTCCTTCCTGACTTGTGACAATTAGTGCGTCAGGTATGTATTCAGGCTCATTTTATACCAACCTGATCGAGTCAGTGATGACGGCAGGAATGGCGGAACTGGTCGTCTTCTTGTAAGCCAATATCGCCGATTCATAAACATATCATCATGTTTTAAATCATTTTAATCGCAATATGGTGTTTAATATGCAGATATTTAATACCATAACTTTCCCCTCCTTCGCAAGGAGGGGAGGCCCGGCTGCTGCTTTTTGTACAGGACGAGATTTACTTCCGGGCCAGGGTGGTTATTGCCATGGAGAGTAGTTTAACAAGAATTAAGAACATGTATCCTCTCCTTTAAATGCATTTCTTATTTCTTTAAGTATGTATTCAGGCTCCTGAAATACCAACCTGTTTTCAAATCGAAGTACAGTAAGGCCGAGACCCTCAAGAAACTTGTCCCTTGTTTTGTCTTTTTCAATCCAGATTGAATCACCTTGAGGTTCACCTCAACCACCCCGGCCCGGGACCGAGTTCCGGCCCGTACAGAACTACTGCCCGGGCCACCCCTCCTTCGAAAGGAGGGGAAACTTACGAGATTATATATCAGCCTGTTAAAGATACACAAAATACCTGATTGGCACCAAAATCCTCTGAACCTGCTCTAAAGTCGACAGGCCTGTTTCAACGCTCAGAACAAAAATATGCGCTAGTGTGGAAAAACTCAATTTTAAGATTCCTTTACCACACATATTCAGTATGTTATAAAATAAAACCGCACATATTTTAACGAGACGTCACAAGTCAGGACTGCAGCATACAGCATTCAGTAAAGCCTTCACGCCTTCATGCCTTCATGCCTTCATATGCTTATCTTCCTTTTCCTCCCCTCAACTTCCCATTCTCCGGTCACCATCCCTTTTTCTGCAACATAAACATTATTATAGCGGTCGACTGTCGGACATATGTGGAAGGGGATGCAGTAGATGATGTCTCCTATGTTCAGTTTTTCTTCTTTTCCGGGTCTTATGACCATATGTTCCTCGTTATGGGTTACAAATTCGTAATTTCCCATTCCCAGAATCTTTATTCTGGGATGAGGCATCTCGGAAGCTACAGCCTTTGTTCCCAGATCGATGCATATCAATCCTTCAGCAGGCTTGCTTACAACCCTTGCAAGCAGAACTGCCGCATGAAGAAACTGAAGGTCGGCAAAGGAGCTGCTGTATCCGTAATCCCAAAGGGTAGCAGTGCCCGGACTTACTTCCACTCCTTCGCGGGCTGCGTGAATGGTGAAAGTTGGTGTTCCGCCTGCAATAATCCTTAATTTATTACCGTCTGACCTCAGTTCTGCTATCATGGGTTCTACAGTTCCGTAGGCTTCATCGCACATTTGCTTCCTGATTGTGAAATCACTCTCATGCAAATGGCCGTCATAAACATGGAGACCCTGAGGATCAAGTCCCGGCAGGTTTTTCAGAATTCTGAACAAATTAACGGCTTTTTGCCCGGGTGCTATCCCGGTCCTGTTCATGCCGTTATTTATATCAATCCATACTTTGGCCGGAATGCCAAAAGCGGCTGACTTTTCAGAAAGCTCTGCTGCAACTTCCTCATTATCGACGAGACATGAAAAGGACACTCCGGAGTATTTCTTCTGAAGCTCAAAGTACCTTCTGATATTGGGCCCCACCGTCTGATAGGCCAGCAGAATCTCATCAGGCCCGAATCCTGCAGCTACCTCGGCTTCAGCAATGGTGGCGCATTTAAACCTGGTGATGCCGTGCTTCATCATCATACGGACAATTTCAGGCATCTTGTGAGTTTTGACATGAGGCCACAGCAGAGATTTGTCCTGAACCGAAGCAATCATTCTTTCAATGTTTTCCCCAATCCTTTCAGGATAAACCAGTAGTGCGGGAGAATTTACCTCGTCTGGATTTGCTATTCTGAACCACTGATCTGAATCCGGAATCATCGTGTCAGCTTTTAAGTTCGAACATTGCTTCTATCTCCACAGCTATTCCTGATGGAAGAAACATACCCACTGCGCTTCTCACACCGATTCCGTTATCGCGACCGAACAATTCAGCCATGAGTTCGCTGAATCCGTTTATCACGGCAGGGTGCTGCTCGAATTCAGGAGTGCAGTTCACCATACCCAGCGTCTTCACTATCCTGCGGATCCTGTTCAGATCACCGATATTAGCCTTTATTATTGAAAGCATCGCAAGTCCGACCTGTCGTGCGGCAAGTTTTCCATCATCAAGGGTCATATCAGCTCCAACCCTTCCCTTTATTAATGAGCCATCTGATCTGAAGGGGCCGGTGCCTGAGATATAAAGGTAATTGCCTGCTATAAGCACTGGTTTATACACACCCATCGGTTTGGGAGCAGGAGGCAGTTCGAGCCCCAGTTCAATGATCGTTGTTTCGGGATCCTTTTCCATTGTAATTATTTTATGTGGTTTTATTTATGAATGTGTTATTTTTTACACTGCCAGTTCGCCCTTAAATATCGTAACTGCCTGGCCCGCTATCTCAACTCTGTCGCCCTGTAGGGCTACCTTTAATATTCCTCCCCGGGCCGATACCTGGTGCGACATGAATTCCTTCTTTCCTGTCTTACGGTTCCAGAAAGGTGCCAGGGCGCAATGGGCGGAACCAGTTACCGGATCTTCGTTAATTCCGAGGGCAGGCGCAAAGCATCTAACGCAGAAGTCGAACCGGGGATCGGACGAAGGAGCCGTAACAATCAGATCGCCCCAGGGGGAATGTTTAAGGGAGGCAAAGTCGGGCTTAAGGCTCCTTACTTCTTCTTCACTCCGGAGAAGTACAAAAGCCCAGCCATGCTCAGTCTTGTGAAATTCCTTCGGTGCCACACCAAGGTAACTGGCCAGTTCCTCTGGTATGTCATCCTGAACAAGTTCGTATAAGGGAAAATTCATTATTATCCACTCATTCACCAGACGGACTTTAAGCATGCCGGCCAGGGATGAAAAAAGGATGGTTTCATTTTTTCCGGCAATTCCTGTGCTGAACATGATGTGAGCCGAAGAGAGAGTTGCGTGTCCGCACAGTGGTATTTCAGAAGCGGGAGAGAAATAGCGGATATTCCAGTTACCGCTTTCCTTCCAGATAAAGGCAGTCTCCGACAGGTTCATTTCGGCAGCGAATTCTTGCATCCATTCGCGGGGCATTTCTTTTCCCGGAAAACATACGCCTGCCGGATTTCCTTTGAAAGGTTCGGTTGTAAAAGCGTCGACCTGGAATATTAATTTATTGTCTTGCATGGCATCCTGTTTATTTTTCAGCATTAAAGGATTTTCTTTATACATAGTTTTTGATAAGGTCTGACCGGCTGCTGATTAAAGCCCCCCCTGGGGGGTTTGGGGGTAAATCCCTCCGTGCAGTTCGCAGTTCACCGGTAAATTTCGTGTTTTTACCCGGTTTATTTGAAACTTTAACAATGAAAACTTTGTAAACTAAAATAGTTTTCTCATTTTTGTCGCACAATTATTAAGAATGGATTACAGGCAGAAAATACTTGATGAGGCAGCGGAGATGTTCAGAATTTATGGGATACGAGCCGTAACAATGGATATGCTTGCTTCCAGAATGAGTATTTCGAAAAGAACCATTTATGAAGTATTCAGGGACAAAGAGGAGTTGCTCAGGGGTGTCCTGAAGTGCATGTCGGAAAAACAAAGTGCAATTTTGCAGAAATACTTCGGGGAATCCGAAAATGTAATTGAAGCAATATTCAAAATGATGGATATGATGTTTGAACATTTCAGGAATATGTCACCTGCTTTTCGCCTTGATATGAAACGAATTAAAAGGGAACTGGTCGAATATCCCGAAATGATGAAGGAGATTCCTTATTTCTCTAACAATGCCGAGATCCTCAACAGGGGGATAAGCGAAGGTGTTTTCAGGGAGGATATTGATGTTGAGATGACCAGCAGGCTGATGCTTGAAATGTTGAAGATGTCGCACGATCAGGAAATTTTTCCGCATGAGGATGTGGATTTTGCTGATTCGGTGAGAGGATTTTACATCAATTTCCTGAGGGGTATATCCACCCCAAAGGGTCTTGATCTGATAAACCTGTATGACAAGAAAGCAAAAGATCTGAATTGAAAGGACAAAGGAGTAATTAATTGAATAATACAAAGCAGATGATAAGAAAAGTTTTAACTGGAACAGTACTTCTGACCTTTTTGTCGTGGACGGGAGTACTTGCGCAGCAGGGTATGGAGGCTTTGAGGCTTTCCCTGACGGAGGCTCAGGATTACGCCCTGTCGCACAACAAGGCGGTTATAAATGCCAGGGCCGATGTCGAGGTTTCTAAGGCTGCGCTGTGGGAAACCATTTCAGCGGCTCTTCCACAGGTAAGCATGTCGGCTACCTTTGCCGACAACCTGAAACTTATGACCACACTTCTTCCCGGTGAATTCTTCGGACAGCCCGGAACAAAGATCCCGGTCACCTTCGGGAGTCAGTTCAACACAAGCACATCGGTGGATGCGAGTCTTCTTCTTTTCAATGCACCCTTGTACATCGGAATAGAAACCACCAGACTTGCTCAGAAACTGTCACAGCAGAGTCTTCAGAAATCGGAGCTTGACACGAAGGAATCGGTTAGTACTGCATATTTTCTGATACTTATTACTGAAAAGTCGCTGCAGCTGCTTGAGGAAAACATGTTAAACATGAATGAGTTAATGAAATCGACCAGGTCGATGTTCGCAGCAGGTATGGCCGAATCGACCGATGTCGACCAGATGGTTTTAAATGTAACGCAGGTGGAGAACAGCAGGACTGCCCTTGAGAGGACTATAGAACTGAATTATAATCTGTTGAGATTTCAGCTTGGTGTTCCGGCGGGGACAGTCATTACCCTGACTGAAACGCTTGAGAGCCTGACCGAATCAATAAACGTGGAGGTCTTGTTGTCGCAGGATTTTGATCACAGGCAGAATATCGACTTTATGCTTGTTGAGGGACAGGAGATGATCTCCGAGCTCACCCTCAAATCCCAGAAAGCTTCTGCTCTTCCTACTCTTGCAGGTTTTTACAACTACGGAAAGAATGGAATGGGCGACAAGATAAACGAGCAGCAATGGTTTGACAACTCAATGATCGGTCTCAACCTTTCGCTTCCTATTTTTGCAGGCGGCCAGAGATATTCAAGGATAAAACAGGCGCAGATCAATCTTGAAAAGGCAAGGACTACAAAGGAGATGGTTGCCGAACAACTTCAGCTCCAGGAAAGTCAGCTCAGGTACAACCTGGTAAATGCCAACCTTCAGTACATGAGCCAGAAAGATAATCTTGAAGTTTCAAAGAGGGTTTATGAGAGCACCGAGAACAAGTTCAGGCAGGGAATGGCCTCCAGCATCGATCTAACCCAGGCGAGTAACCAGTATCTGCAGGCAGAAAGCAATTATCTCTCAGCCCTGATGGACCTGCTTCAGACCAAGGTCGCACTCGACAAGCTTTTAAACAATATCTAAACACGAAATAACAACAGGAACAATGAAATACTTAAGGACAATTCAGGCAATTCTGGCAGGTGGGCTGATACTTACAGCCTGTTCACCCAATAAAGGAAATGATCCGGCCGCCTCCGGGGTAGCTCAGGCTTCAGAAAAAACAGCTGTACCTGTGAGGGTCGAGACTCTTGCAAAGACCAGGATTTCCAGGACTATTGATTACACTGCCACCGTTCTTCCTTTTGAAGAGGTCAATATGGCACCGGCAACTCCGGGAAGGATTGAAAAAATATATGTTGAAAACGGCGACAGGGTGAGTAAGGGCGATCAGCTGTTCCTGATGGACCGTTCGCAGCTGTATCAGCTTAAACTACAACTGGCCAGCCTTGAAAAGGACCTCTCGAGGCTCGATACCCTTCTGGCAACCGGAAGCGTAAAACAGCAGCAGTATGACCAGATGAAGACGCAATATGATGTTACAAAGACAAATGTCGATTTCATGGAGGAAAACACCCTCCTGACGGCTCCGTTCAGCGGGATCATCACGGGAAAATACTTCGAAGACGGAGAGATATACTCCGGAACACCCACAACTGCGACCGGAAGGTCGGCTGTAGTGACACTGATGCAGGTTAATCCGCTGAAGCTTGAAGTGGCAGTATCGGAACAGTATTATCCCCTTGTAAAAAGGGGAATGAAGGCAACCATTACAGCCGACGTTTACAATGATCAGGTTTTCACCGGAACCGTATTCAGGAAAGCTCCGACAGTCAGTTCGGCAACCAGGACCTTTATTGCCGAGATAGAACTTCCCAACAGGAATGATCTGCTGAAACCCGGAATGTTCGTAAGAGTGTCAATGGACCTCGGAGAAGTTGAGACTTTCGTCGTTCCTGCGGCTTCGGTTCTGATGCAGGAGGGTACCAACATCCGGTACGTCTTTACCGAGGATCAGGGTATTGCAAAACGGATTGAAGTTAACATAGGGAAACGATTTGACGATCAGCTTGAGATTATTTCAGATAATCTGAGAGAAGGGAGCAGACTTGTGACGGAAGGCCAGTCGAAACTTCTGAACGGGGATAAGCTTGAGATTATACAATAAGTAATACAAAAGAAGCAAGATGAGCATATACAGCAATTCTGTCAACAGACCTGTAACAACCATCCTGATTTTCGTCGGGCTGATAGTCATGGGCCTATATTCACTGACGCAGCTGCCGGTTGACCTGTACCCGGAGATCGAACTTCCTTTCGTGGGTGTTGTCACCACTTACCCTGGGACAAGCGCGTCGGATATTGAAACCAATATTACACGACCGGTCGAGGATGCCCTCAACTCGGTCGCCAATCTGAAGGAGATGATATCAACTTCAAGCGACGGACTGTCGGTGATATTCATGAATTTTGAGTACGGGACTAACCTCGATGAAGCGACAAATGATATAAGGAGTAACCTTAGCTTCATTGAGAGGTATCTTCCCGACGATTCAGAAAAGCCGACTGTAATGAAATTCAACTCGAGCATGATGCCCATAATTTTCTACGCTATCACTGCGGAAGAGAGTTACAGGGGACTCGAGAAGATCCTTGATGAGAAAATAGTAAATCCCCTTAACAGGATCGAAGGAGTCGGATCAGTAAGCCTTGCAGGGGTGCCCGGTAGAAAGGTATATATTGACGTCGATCCGCGGAAAATGGAAGCCTACCACCTCACCATAGAACAGATAGGGGGGATACTGGCAGCCGAGAACATGAACTTGCCCGCAGGCTATATTGAAATGGGCCAGACCGATTATCCTCTCAGGATACAGGGGGAATTCCCGGAGAGCGATATCATAAAGGATATTGTTGTAAGCAGCTATAACGGCAATAATGTTTACCTGAGGGATGTGGCAGTGGTGCGCGATACAATCCGCGAGTCCAAGCTCGATACCAGGGTCAACGGCCGTCAGGGTATGACAATGTTTGTTCAGAAACAGTCAGGAGGCAATACCGTTGAGGTAACCAAAGAGATCGAGGAAGCTCTTGTAACCCTCCAGAAGGATCTGCCGGCCGATGTCAGGATAGAAAAGATGTTCGACAGTGCAACCTTTATCAAGGACTCCGTGAATAACCTTACCGAGACCCTTATGTATGCGGGTATATTCGTTATCCTGGTGGTGCTTTTCTTCCTTGGTAGATGGAGAGCAACACTGATTATTATAGTCACTATCCCGATTTCACTTGTGGTCGCATTCATATACCTGTTTGTCACGGGAGAGTCGGTAAATATAATCTCGCTGACATCGCTCTCTATAGCCATAGGGATGGTGGTCGACGATGCGATAGTCGTGCTGGAGAATATCACAAAACATGTGGAGAGGGGAAGCAGGCCGAGAGAGGCCGCCATCTATGCCACAAATGAGGTGTGGCTGGCTGTTATAGTATCAACACTTACAGTGGTGGCCGTTTTCTTCCCGCTTACATTTGTAACCGGATTAACAGGTGTGCTTTTCAAACAGCTTGGTATGCTCGTTACCATCACCATCCTGACATCAGTGGTCGCGGCAATCACACTGACACCTACAATGAGCGCCCTGTTGCTCAAATGGTATCCGATACGGCAGAACGCACCTTTCTGGACCTATGACGGGAGCATCCGCAAATGGCTTGACTCCTTCGATGGTTTCTATGGAAAAACCATCAACTGGGTTCTTCATCACAAGAGATTTACCGTAATCGCTGCAATCCTCGTTTTCGCCGGATCGATGCTTCTGTTCATGTTCATTGATACTGAGTTCTTTCCGCAGGCCGACCAGTCGCAGGTTACAATGACAGTGGAATTGCAGACAGGCACAAGGGTAGATGAGACGTTGAAGACAACCGACAAGATCGACAAGATCCTTCAGGCCAAGTACCCTGAAATTGAATTGCTGTCATCATCGACCGGAGTCGATGATGAAGGAGGCTTTGCATCAATGTTCGGAGCAGGAGGCACTCATGTGATTACCTATACGCTAAGCCTTGTGGATCCGGATGAGAGGGAGAGAAGCGTTACCGATATTGCGGATGAGATGAGGCTCGACCTGGCCGGAATACCTGAGATAACTGACTTTACCGTCAGCACTACTGAGGATATGGGCTCCTTCGGGGGCAACACCGTCGATGTTGAAATATATGGTTACAATATCTCGGAAACCAATATTGTTGCCGAGGAAATTGCGGCCAGGATAAGGAAACTCCCGGGAGCAAAGGATGTAACTATAAGCAGGGATAAATCAAAACCTGAACTTCAGATAATTCTTGATCAGAACAAGATGATTACGAACGGTCTGAACACCGCGACAGTTTCGATGGCAATCAGGAACAGGGTAGGCGGTATGACTGCCACAAGACTCAGGCAGGCGGGCGACGAATACGATGTGGTGGTCAGGTTCGAGGAGAAAGCCAGGCAGACCCTTACTGATATCGAGAATATAGGTATCACCAACCCGGCCGGACAGGTAATAAGACTTGCCGAGATTGCCCAGATCAAGGAATACTGGGCTCCGCCAAGTATTCAAAGGCAAAGGAGGGAAAGGATAGTTATGGTTTCATTCACACCCTACAAGGAATCGCTCACAGTACTTCAGACCGAGATTCAAAAGATTATTGATGAGACCAGTATCCCCTACGGTGTTATGGTTCAGATTTCTGGAGCCATAGAAGAGCAGATGGAAGCTTTTATGGATATTGCATTCCTGATACTGGTGAGTCTGATCCTGGTTTATCTGGTGATGGCATCACAGTTCGAATCCCTCAAGATGCCTCTTATAATTATGATCGCCATCCCGTTTGCATTTTCGGGTGTGGCAATAGCCCTCTACCTGACCAGCACCACACTGAGCGTTATTTCAGCAATCGGGGCTGTAATGCTTATCGGTATCGTTGTGAAGAATTCGATAGTGCTGGTTGACTTTATCAACCTTATGAGGGAAAGGGGACATGAGCTGTATGAGGCTGTTGAATTCTCGGGCAGATCGAGGCTCAGACCGGTTCTCATGACCTCTGCAACTACCATTCTGGGAATGATGCCCCTCGCTTTAAGCACAGGCTCGGGTTCGGAACTGTGGAAACCCATGGGTATCGCGGTTATCGGCGGACTTGTGTTTTCAACGCTTGTTACCCTCGTTGTGGTACCCGTGATCTATGTTCTTTTTGCCAGAAAGGGCGAAAGGAACAGACATCTGGCACTTTATTCCGAAATGGATTTCCTTGACGACAGGAATGGCGATGGAAGATAACTCGGACCACTCGATTTACAACATAAATATAAATAGAATGAAAGCTATAATGATAATATTTAACCAGGCTCACACCGAAAGAGTGGAGTACCTGATAGAAAAACTGGGGATAAGAGGTTATTCATTGTGGGAAAACGTTCAGGGAAGAGGAACCATCTCAGGAGTTCCGCACCTTGCTACCCATGCCTGGCCCGAGATCAACAAAAGCCTTCTTATGATAGTCGACGATGAAAAAGTGGATCCTGTTCTGGCCGCGGTGAAGAAGATTGATTCATTAAGTGAGGAAGTAGGGATAAGAGCCTTTGTATGGGATGTTCTGAAAACAGTATAGTCAATAAATCAGATTATGCAGAGGGCTGACAGAAATGTCAGCCCTTTTTTATTTGTCGGGCCTTATTTAAAAAAAGGGGGGTTATGGCAAAATATACGTATAAAATATAAAAAGACCCCTATTAAAAGAGGGGGGTATGTGTATAAAAAATACATAGAAAATGAAAAAAGGGTGCAAAAAATGGGGGTATTATAAAAATAAGTATATTTTTGCGGTGAATTTTTATTATGAACCTAAAAAAATTAATCATGAAAAATCTGAAGTGTTCAATTGCAGGATGGGTGTTGGTTTTATTAATTGTTTTTTTACCGCTACAGGTCTCGGCACAGGAAGAGCAGAATTCAAAATTCAGCGTTAATGCCGATCTGTTCAGTAATTACATCTGGAGGGGATCAAAACTTGGAACAGGCCCTGCATTCCAACCTTCGGTAAAATTCGCTGATGGAGGATTAACAGTCGGTGTTTGGGGTTCTTTTGATGCAAATGGTTATTCTGAAGCTGATCCATATATTTCTTATTCCTTTCCGTTTGGACTGAGTCTCGGTTTGACCGATTATTACCTGCCTGATCTGCAGTTGTTTGAAACGTCGGAAGCAATTGGTAGTCACGCACTGGAATTTAATGGAGGATTTTCAAAAGGAGGATTCTCACTGAGCGCCAACTATATTTTCAATGAAGCAGGTGGTATTGCTTCTGCAGGAGGCGATAAATATTTTCAGGTTGGTTATGCTTTCAGCAACCTTGGCCTGTTTGCCGGAGCCGGCGACGGATGGCATACTTCTGACGGGGAGTTCAACCTCTGTAATGTCGGAATAAGTACATCAAAAGTACTTCAGATCACAGAGAAGTTTTCAATACCTGTAACCGGCCAGGTCATCTTCAATCCCGACCGGGAAAAGCTTTATGTGGTTGCAGGAATCTCATTCTGATCTAAAATTCAATTTTTTAAACTATAAGACAATGAAAATGAAGAAAGTTGAAGTCGTTATAAGAAAATCCAAATTTGATGAGGTCAAAGAGGCATTACATGAGATCGGAGTTGAGTTCATCACTTTCTGGGATGTCCGCGGTACGGGCAAGGCGACTGAGGAGCGTGTTTACCGCGGTATTGCTTATGATACAAGTACAATTGAAAGAACACTGATCACTTTTTTTTGCCGCGAAAAATATCTCGATCCGTCTATTCAGGCAATTCTCAAATCTGCCAAAACCGGTGAGGTCGGTGACGGAAAAATATTCATATCCGACATTATAGATGCCTACAGGATCAGAACCGGTGAACGAGGGGATAAAGCAATGTACCTTGATGGAGAAGAATAAAAACATTAAACTTTATTAAAATGACAAATACAATATTACTGGCAGATATCTGGAGTTCGCTGGGGATGGAACTTGAAGAGTACGCGTTTTCAATAAACACAATCTGGGTGCTTATCACAGCGGCACTTGTATTCTTTATGCAGGCCGGGTTCGGCCTTGTAGAAGCCGGATTTACACGTTCTAAAAACACTACAAATATTCTTTTTAAAAACCTAATGGATTTCGTTTTGGGAACCATTGTTTTCTGGGCAATCGGATTTGGCATTATGTTTGGCACCAGGAACGGTTTCTGGGGAGGGATTGATCTTTTTACCAGGAATACTTACAGGAGTGATATGCCTGATATGGCTTTCCTTATCTTCCAGACGGTTTTTGCTGCAACAGCAGCAACCATTGTATCCGGTGCAATGGCTGAAAGAACGAAGGTCAATGCTTATCTTATATACAGTGGAGTCCTTACGCTGATAATATATCCGATATCCGGCCACTGGGCCTGGGGTGGCGGGTGGTTGAGCCAGATGGAAGTACCGTTCCACGATTTTGCAGGTTCCTCGGTTGTTCATATGGTTGGAGGAATGGCTGCCATGATGGGAGCACTTGTCCTTGGTCCGCGTATTGGTAAATATGATAAGAATGGAAAAGCAAAAGCTATTCCAGGACACAACATATCATTGGCAACACTTGGAGTATTTGTACTTTGGATAGGTTGGTTCGGATTCAACCCGGGTTCGCAGCTGGCTGCAGCCGGCAAAGTCAATGCTACTGCAATCTCCCTGATCTTTGTCACAACAAATATCGCGGCTGCTGGAGGTGCGTTGGCAACGATGCTTTTTGTATGGCTTAAGTACGGCAAGCCTACTCTCAGTATGACCCTGAACGGTGTCCTGGCCGGTCTTGTTGCAGTAACGGCCGGTTGTGATGCAGTATCGCCCGGAGGGGCATTAATTATCGGTCTGATGGCAGGAATTCTTGTTGTCCTCTCTGTTGAACTCTTTGATAAAGTAATTAAAATTGATGATCCGGTAGGTGCGATTTCAGTTCATGGAATTTGCGGAGCCTTCGGTACAATTATGGTGGGATTTTTCTCAACAAGTCAGGGCTTGCTGTACGGGAACGGCGGTGCACTTCTGAAAAGTCAGCTTATCGGAGTTGGTTCAATAGCCCTTTGGGCGATTACCACAGCATATTTACTTTTCAGACTTCTTAAATACCTGAATGGACTCAGGGTTGAGAAAAGGATTGAAGAGGAAGGACTTGATGTTTACGAACATGGAGAAACAGCTTATAATAATTAGGGACACCAGGAATTGATTTTATGTCATGTTGGGTTAGTTGGTTTAAAAAAAGATCCCCGGTTATGCCGGGGATCTTTATATTTATTATAAAGAAGGTGAGATAATTCCGTTATTCTTCTTCCTCCTCCTCGGTATAGGCTTTGATCACAGCATCCTGAACTTCGCCCGGGACCTGGGCGTATTCAGCGAATTTCATGGTGTACATTGCACGGCCCCCTGTTATTGAACTTAAAGCTGTGGAATACTTGTTCATTTCTGCCAGTGGCACTCTTGCCTTGATAACCTCGAGCCGCTTGTGATTCGACATTCCGAGTACCATACCGCGCCTGCCCTGCAGGTCGCTGATTACATCTCCCATTCTGTCGGAAGGAACCATGATCTCAACGTCGTATATTGGCTCAAGGATCTTTGGTCCGGCATTCTTGAAGGCTGTGCTGAAGGCATTTCTGCCTGCAAGCCTGAAGGATATTTCGTTTGAGTCGACAGGGTGCATTTTACCGTCGTATACATAGACGCGGATGTCGCGGGCGTAAGAACCTGTCAGAGGGCCTATTTCCATTTTCTCCATGATACCCTTGAGGATTGCCGGCAGGAACCTTGCATCGATCGATCCGCCGACGATGCAGTTTACAAAGATCAGCTTGCCGCCCCAGTCGAGCTCGACCTCATCTTTGGCTCTTATAGAAAGCTTGATTTCCTTATTGCCGAATTTCATCATTGTCAGTTCAGGGCTTCCTTCCACATAGGGCTCAATAATAAGGTGCACCTCACCGAACTGACCTGCCCCTCCTGATTGTTTCTTGTGCCGGTAATCAGCCTGAGCTGATTTGGTGATGGTTTCGCGGTAGGGTATTCTCGGCGGATTATAACTTGTAGGTATCTTATAGATGTTGTCGAGATGCCATTTCATTATATTAAGGTGATATTCTCCCTGGCCGTGGACTATTATCTGTTTCAGTTCCTTGGAATATTCAATAATGATCGTGGGGTCCTCGAGGTGTATTTTGTTGAGAGATTCTCCAAGTTTTTCATCATCACTCTCACTCTGAGCCTTTATGGCAATGCGATATTTAGGTTCGGGGAATCTTACTCCCTCGTATTTCCAGTCGTTACCCGGGGCGTTGAGGGTGTGGCCGGTTTTTGTATTCTTGAGCTTCACGAAAGCCCCAATGTCTCCTGTATGGAGTTCCGGAACCCTGGTCCTGTTCTTGCCTGCGCAGACATAAAGTTGCGACAGTCTCTCCTTGACGCCGTTGGATGTATTAACCACATCGAGGTTCTCGGTTATCTTTCCGGAGTAAACCCTGAAGTAGTTGATTTCACCTATATGCTCTTCGATTGAAGACTTAAAAACATAAACAGAAGCAGGGCCGGCCGGGTTGGCTTTGACCTCTGCACCCTTGCTGTTTACAGGGGCCGGCATGTCGGCAATTGAAGGAGCTTCGCTTATTATGAATTCCATCAGCCTGTCGACGCCCATATTATTTTTTGCCGATATGCAAAAAACTGGAAAAAGCCCCCTTGTGAGAAGTCCTTTTGCTATACCTTTCTTTATTTCTTCTTCTGACAGGGAGTCGTTGGAGAAAAAGAGTTCCATCAGTGATTCGTCGCTTTCAGCAGCTTTCTCAACAAGGGCTGAATGGAGCTCTTCAGCCTTTTCTGTCTGATCGGCAGGGATATCGAGAACTTTTGCAGTTCCGCCTTCTTTGGGATACTGAAGCATCTTCATCCTGAGAACGTCGATGACTGAGTTGAATCCGACGCCTTCATTAAAAGGATACTGGATGACAGCCACGTTGTTACCGAAGCGGTCCTTCATCATTTCTATCGACTTGTCAAAATTGGCTTTTTCGTGATCGAGGCCGTTAACGGCTATTATCAGCGGTTTATTGACATTCTCGGCATGCCGGAAATGAATTTCCGATCCTACTTCCACCCCGTTCTGAACATTTATGGTCAGCACCGCACAATCGGACGCATAGAGGGATGAGATAACACCTCCGCTGAAATCGTCGAGACCCGGAGTATCGAGAATATTTATCTTCCTGTTCTGAAATTCCGTGTACATTACGGTCGAAAAAACGGAGTTGCCGTTCTCATGTTCAATCGGACGGTAATCCGAAACTGTGTTTTTACTTTCAATAGCGCCTCTTCTTTCGATTACTCCTCCATTGAAGAGCATGGCTTCGGCAAGCAGGGTCTTGCCCGATCCTGAGTTGCCGATAAGTGCAATGCCCTTGATCTGGTCTGTCTGATAGGTTTTCATGTCTGGGTGGATGTTTATATTATATATTATATAATCCTGATTTAGAGAGGGCAAAAATAATAAATTTTTAAAAACTGTTCAGTCAAGGGTACATAATTAAGAAATATTTATTTTCTTTGCACCAGTTTTTTGAAATGCAGGAGTACCGGTTTTTCCTTCGAGGTAAGTTTACAAAACGAATATTCATTGCGGAAAGGTCGGGAAGAAACCTGTTTATAACTTACAAAATTAAGTAAGATATTTCATTTTGGAAGACGTTTAAGATGCCGGTTATCGGGGATAATCAGCAGTGGCCGATGCGTATTTTGTATCAGGTGGAAAAAAGATGTAATGCGTTTGTAAATTAATAAATAAAAACCATACCTTTGCAAACCGTTTTTTTGAAGGAATTTTAATGTAAAACAATACTAGATTATGCCGACAATTCAGCAGTTAGTAAGAAAGGGCAGGAAGCAACTGATCTATAAAAGCAAGGCTCCTGCCTTGGATTCCTGTCCTCAGAGGAGGGGTGTTTGTGTGCGTGTTTATACCACCACGCCTAAGAAACCTAATTCAGCAATGAGGAAGGTAGCCAGGGTAAAGCTTACGAACCAGAAGGAGGTCAATGCTTATATTCCGGGAGAAGGGCATAACCTTCAGGAACACTCCATTGTGCTTATCAGAGGCGGCAGGGTGAAGGATCTTCCCGGGGTGCGTTATCATCTTGTACGTGGTGCACTCGATACATCAGGCGTGACTGGCCGTACGCAGCGAAGGTCAAAGTATGGTGCAAAAAGGCCTAAGAAATAACACTTAATTAATAAGATCATGAGAAAATCTAAACCAAAGAAGAGGATCATGTTACCTGATCCCAAATACAACGATCCAAACGTTACAAGGTTTGTGAACAATCTTATGTATAGTGGTAAAAAGAATCTTGCTTTTAAAATTTTCTACGATTCTCTCGACATAATAGCCGATAAATTACAGAGTGAAGGAAAGACTCCGCTCGAGATCTTCAGGCAGGCGCTTGAGAATGTCACTCCTCAGGTCGAGGTGAAAGCCCGCAGGGTTGGTGGTGCCACGTTCCAGGTTCCTATGGAGATACGTGCTGACAGGAAGGTAAGCATAAGCATGAAAAACATGATTTCATTTGCCCGCAAGAGAACCGGCCATTCAATGGCTGAACGACTGGCTGCAGAACTGATTGCAGCTTACAAGCTTGAGGGCGGTGCTTACAAAAAGAAAGAGGATACTCACCGTATGGCTGAAGCCAACAAGGCATTCGCTCATTTCAGGTTTTAACTTATAAAACAAGGGAATACCCCAGTCAAATGAACCCCAACCTGAAATACACCAGAAACATCGGAATAATGGCCCATATTGATGCCGGTAAAACGACAACAACGGAGCGTATTCTGTTTTATACCGGCCGGACACACAGGATGGGAGAGGTGCATGACGGTAATGCCCAGATGGACTGGATGATTCAGGAGCAGGAAAGAGGTATCACAATAACCTCGGCAGCTACCACGGCTTTCTGGAAATACAGGGACGTGGAATACAAGATAAATATTATTGATACCCCGGGGCATGTTGATTTCACTGTTGAGGTTGAACGCTCGCTCAGGATTCTTGACGGCGCAGTTGCTGTATTCTGTGCTGTAGGCGGCGTGGAACCACAGTCGGAGACTGTCTGGCGACAGGCAAATAAATACAATGTTCCCAGGATTGCCTTTGTAAACAAGATGGACAGGACAGGCGCCGATTTCTTCAGCGTCGTCAGCGAGATAGATGACAAGCTTGGTGCCAACCCTATCCCGGTTCATATACCCATTGGAGCTGAAGAAAACTTCAGGGGACTGATCGACCTCATTAAAATGAAGGCACTGGTCTGGTATAACGATGATGCAACCGGTACCAAATATGAGGTGGAAGACATTCCCGCTGACATGCTTGAAGAAGCAGGGGAATGGAGAGCAAAGTTGATTGAGGCGGTCGCAAGCGTCGACGATACATTACTTGCCAGGTATATTGATGACCATGATTCAATAACCGAGGACGAGATAATAGCGGCTCTGAGAGAATCGACGGTGCGCGGATTCGCTGTTCCGGTTCTGTGCGGTTCAGCATTCAAGAACAAGGGCATTCAGAGTATTCTCAATGCGGTTGTTGCGTTCCTTCCATCACCAGTTGAAATAGGTTCCGTTAAGGGGATTGATCCCAGGAATGACAGCGAAGTCATAAGAGAACCTGATGATGAGGCTCCTTTTTCGGCACTTGCATTCAAAATTGCAACCGATCCTTTTGTCGGAAGGCTTGTGTTCCTGAGGATTTATTCAGGAGTTTTAAATGCCGGAGATACGGTTCTTAACACCAGATCCGGCAAGAGGGAAAGGATAAACCGCCTGTTTGAGATGCATGCAAACAAGCAGAATCCCAAAGAGAAGGTAAGCGCAGGAGATATTTGTGCAGGAGTGGGTTTCAAGGACCTCAAGACAGGGGATACCCTATGTGCAATAAATAAGCCGGTAGTGCTTGAGTCGATGGAATTTCCCGAGCCTGTAATCGGTGTTGCGATAGAGCCCAAAACACAGGCCGATATTGACAGGCTTTCGGTGGCTCTCGGTAAACTGGCAGAGGAGGATCCGACATTCCAGGTTAGGATTGATCCCGACAGCGGACAGACAATAATAAACGGTATGGGTGAACTCCATCTGGAGATACTCATTGACCGGCTCAAGCGTGAATTCAAGGTCGAGTGTAACCAGGGCGTGCCCCAGGTTGCATATAAAGAGGCTATTACAACCTCGGCCGAATTCAGGGAAATATTCAGAAAACAGACAGGCGGCAGGGGTAAGTTCGCAGATATTTATGCGGCACTGATGCCTGCTGAGAATGGATTTAAGGGACTTGAATTTGTTAACGAAATAAAAGGAGGAAACATTCCGAAGGAATTTATTCCGTCGGTAGAAAAGGGATTCCGCGAGGCAATGTCGAACGGCCCCCTTGCAGGGTTTCCTCTTGAAAATCTTAAAGTAATACTAAGGGACGGTTCGTACCATCCGGTCGATTCTGACGCCCTCGCTTTTGAGATAGCAGCCAAGCAGGCATTCAGGAAATATGCCGGAAAATGCAGTCCGGTGCTACTGGAACCGATTATGGCTACAGAAGTTATCACACCCGAAGAATATGTAGGTGATGTGATAAGCGATTTCAACAGGAGAAGAGGCAAGGTTGAAGGTATGGAATCGAAAGCAGGCGCAAGGGTAGTTAAAGCAAAAGTACCTCTGGCAGAAAAATTTGGTTATGTCACTGTGCTGCGGACCCTTACTTCCGGAAGAGCCACATCCACGATGGAGTTCTCTCATTATGAGGAGGTACCTGCAGAAATAGCTAAGAGAATTGTAGAAATCACCAAAGGAAAAATTCTTTAAAAAAATGAGTCAGAAAATTCGTATCAAACTGAAATCCTATGATCACAACCTGGTGGACAAGTCTGCCGAGAAGATCGTAAAGACAGTGAAATCAACAGGTGCAGTTGTGAGCGGTCCGATTCCGCTTCCGACACATAAAAAGATCTATACTGTCCTTCGTTCTCCGTTTGTGAATAAAAAGGCCAGGGAGCAGTTCGAGCTTTCGAGCTACAAGAGACTGCTCGACATATACAGCTCAACGCCAAAGACGATTGATGCTCTTATGAAGCTTGAGCTTCCCAGCGGGGTTGAAGTAGAAATAAAAGTGTGAAACCAGTAAAGAAATAAAGAGATGCAGGGATTAATAGGAAAAAAGATAGGAATGACTTCCGTCTTCGATGAAGCCGGAAAGAATATTCCTTGTACCGTGCTCCAGGCAGGCCCGTGCGTGGTTACTCAGGTAAAAACTATTGAAAAGGACGGGTATTCCGCTGTTCAGCTGGGTTTCGACGAGAAAAAGGAAAAACATACCACTAAGGCTGAAATGGGTCATTTCAGAAAAGCCGGCACAACTCCGAAAAGGAAGCTTATCGAATTCGACGGCTTCGCGGAAGGTCAGGTTAAGGAAGGAGAGGTGCTCACCACTGAACTTTTCATCTCCGACAACTGGGTTGACGTTCGCGGATGGTCAAAAGGAAAAGGTTTCCAGGGAGTGGTCAAACGTCACGGCTTCGGTGGAGTCGGAGGTCAGACACACGGACAGCATAACAGGGGCAGGGCACCAGGTTCACTGGGCGCTTCATCTTTCCCGTCAAGGGTGCTTCCCGGTATGAGAATGGCCGGAAGGATGGGCGGAGTAAAAGTATATTCTGAAAGTAAGAGAGTGATCAGAATTATGCCTGATAGCAATTTATTAATAGTGAAAGGATCAGTTCCGGGTCCAAAAGGTGGTTACGTAATAATTACAAAATGATGGAATTAGCGATTCTTAATAGCGAAGGCAAGGAGACCGGGAGAAAAGTTGTACTTAACGACTCGATTTTCGGCATTAGACCTAATGATCATGCTATTTATCTGGATACAAAACAGTTTCTTGCCAATCAGAGGCAGGGAACTCATAAATCCAAACAGCGTGGTGAAATTGCCGGCAGTACCAGAAAGATCAAGCGGCAGAAAGGAACCGGTACGGCCCGTGCAGGAAGCCTGAAAAACCCTTTGTTCCGTGGAGGAGGAAGAGTTTTCGGACCTCAGCCCAGATTTTACGGCTTCAAGCTGAATAAAAAGATCAAACAGCTTGCCAGAAAATCAGCACTTTCTTATAAGGCATCTGCAAACAATATCATTGTCCTGGAAGACTTCTCCTTTGAGGCACCAAAGACAAAGGAAATTGTCAGGATGAACAATAACCTGAATATCGTCAATAAAAAATCGCTATATGTTTTACGGGAACAAAATAAAAACATATATTTGTCATCCCGAAATGTACAAGGGGTTGAAGTTGTAACGGCAAATGAATTAAGCACTTACAGTATAATGAAAGCTTCAACACTCGTACTTGTGGAGAGCGCAATTGACGTTTTGCAGTCAACTTTTGAAAACATGTAATATTTAAGTAATGAAGATTCTGCTTAAACCAATAGTGACGGAAAAAATGACGAAAGACGGCGATAAATTCAATCGCTACGGTTTCGTTGTTGAGAGGTCGGCCAATAAGATCCAGATCAGGAAGGCAGTTGAGGAGCTTTACGGAGTAACTGTTGAATCGGTCAATACTATCAGATACGGTGGCAAGGTCAAGTCCAGGAATACCAAATCGGGTCTTCTCGTTGGAAAAACGGCAGCTTATAAGAAGGCTGTGGTCACCCTGGCTGAAGGAAACAAAATTGATTTCTATAGCAATATTTAGCAACCAGTATGGCAGTCAGAAAATTAAAACCTGTTACACCAGGTCAGAGAAACAAGATCATCAGCGCCTTTGATACAATTACAAAGGACACGCCGGAGAAATCCTTGCTTCGACCGCTCAGAAAATCAGGAGGAAGGAACGTTAACGGCAAAAGGACCATGAGGTACATCGGAGGCGGTCACAAACAGATGTACAGGATCATCGATTTCCTCAGGGATAAAGATGGCATGCAGGCGACAGTGAAGGCAATTGAGTATGACCCCAACAGGTCATCCCGTATTGCCCTTGTTGTTTATGAAGATGGCGAAAAGAGGTATATAGTTGCTCCCAACGGGCTTATGGTCGGACAGAATATTATGTCGGGCAAGGACGCAGCTCCAGAGATTGGAAATACCATGTTTCTGAACGATATACCGCTCGGAACGGTAGTGCACAACATTGAGATGAAGCCTGGCAAGGGTGGCGCAATAGCCCGCAGTGCAGGTACATTTGCACAGCTTTCAGCCAGGGAAGGAAAGTACGCGATAATTAAGCTTCCTTCGGGTGAAACAAGGATGGTTCTGACGACCTGCCGTGCTACGATAGGAACTGTTTCGAACTCCGATCATAATCTTGAGAAATCTGGCAAAGCCGGGCGTTCACGCTGGCAGGGAAGACGTCCGAGAGTAAGGGGTGTTGTGATGAACCCTGTGGACCACCCCATGGGAGGTGGTGAAGGAAGGGCTTCCGGAGGTCACCCCAGATCGCGCAGAGGCATTCCGGCAAAGGGCTTCAAAACCCGCGACAGGAAGAAATATTCTGCAAAGCATATTATTGAAAGAAGGAAAAAATAACTGATATACTATGAGCAGATCAATCAAGAAGGGTCCTTTCATTGAGTTCAAGATGGAAAAAAGGGTCCTTGAAATGAACAAGACACAGAAGAAGTCGGTCCTCAAGACATGGTCGAGAAGATCGGTGATCTCGCCCGATTTTGTCGGACATACCATAGCAGTTCACAACGGAAATAAATTCATCCCTGTTTACATTACGGAAAACATGGTGGGTCACAAACTTGGAGAGTTTGCTCCCACCCGTACTTTCAGGGGTCACTCTGGTAACAAGTAATGTAAACTGAAAAACATTGAGACATGGGTGCAAGAAAAAGAAACAGCGCAGAGAAGAGAAAAGAAGCTGCAAAAGAGAGGTACCAGGCGGTTCTCAGGAATTGTCCGACCTCACCCCGTAAAATGAGGCTTGTTACAGGGCTTATCAGCGGAATTGAAGTCAACAAGGCTCTCGACATTCTGAAATTCAGTTCTCAGGAGGCATCGCGCAGACTTGAAAAACTTTTGCTTTCTGCTATTGCTAACTGGCAGGCAAAGAACGAGGGTGTAAGGATAGAGGAAAGTAATCTCTATGTCAAGAATGTCTTTGTCGATAGCGGCCGTGCTATGAAAAGGCTCCAGACGGCTCCCCAGGGAAGAGCTTACAGGATCAGAAAGAGATCCAATCATGTGACAATGGTGCTCGATAGTTTGAAAAAGGAAGGTGAAAACACATCAAAATAATCCAGATGGGACAAAAAACAAATCCGATAGGTAACAGATTAGGCATCATCAAGGGATGGGATTCGAACTGGTATGGAGGAAAGGATTTTTCCGGAAAACTCGTTGAAGACACCAAAATCAGAGAATATCTGAATGCACGACTTGCAAAGGCAAGCCTTTCGAAGATAATCATTGAGAGAACCCTCAAGCTTATAACCGTAACTGTAAATACCGCTAGGCCGGGGATAATTATCGGCAAGGGCGGCCAGGAGGTTGACAAACTTAAGGAAGAACTTAAGAAGATAACCAAGAAAGAAGTACAGATCAATATCTTCGAGGTCAAACGCCCTGAGCTCGATGCCAATATAGTTGCAAACAATATAGCCCGTCAGCTTGAAGGCAAGATATCATACCGCAGGGCCATAAAGATGTCAATCGCATCCACAATGAGGATGGGATCCGAAGGGATCAAGGTGGTTATATCGGGCCGTCTGGGTGGTGCCGAAATGGCAAGGACAGAGACCTACAAGGAGGGACGTATACCTCTTCATACACTTCGCGCCGACATCGACTATGCCCTCGGCGAAGCTCATACAAAGGTAGGACTGATTGGCATCAAGGTCTGGATATGCAATGGTGAGGTGTATGGAAAGAGAGACCTCAGCCCCAACATCGGAGCCAGGAATGCCAAGAATAAGACGCTTAAGAGGAAAGCAAAGAAGTAAGCTTTAGAGAGTAGAAAATTTTTTAAAAGATATTTGAGCCATGTTACAACCGAAGAGGACCAAATACAGAAGAGCGCAGAAAGGAAAAATGAAGGGAAACGCCCAGAGGGGCAATCAGCTTGCTTTCGGATCTTTCGGCATTAAGGCGCTTGAACAGTGCTGGATTACGGGACGCCAGATTGAAGCTGCCCGCCAGGCTGTCACACGTCATATGAAACGTGAAGGACAGATCTGGATCAGGGTATTTCCCGACAAACCCATCACTAAGAAGCCTGCTGAGGTTCGTATGGGTAAGGGAAAAGGATCACCCGAGGGATTTGTGGTGCCTGTTACACCCGGCAGAATTCTTATCGAAGCCGAGGGTGTACCCTTTGATGTAGCCAGGGAAGCGCTCCGACTTGCTGCACAGAAGCTTCCGATAACGACAAAATTCATTGTCAGGGCCGATTACATTCAGGAATAAAACAAGGAAAAAGATAGATGAAAACTTCAGAAATAAGGGAATTAAGCACGCCGGATCTTATTGAAAGAATAGATACCGAGAAAACCATGCTTGTCCGCATGAAGCTTAATCATGCAATCACCCCTCTGGACAACCCCCAGAAGATGAAGGAGGTAAAACTTACCATTTCGCGTCTTCTTACTGAGCTCCGTTCAAGGGAAATAAAAGAAAAATCGAAAATCTAGTCAGGCAATGGAAAGGAATAACAGAAAGGAACGTATCGGTGTTGTTGTCAGCAACAAGATGGACAAGTCGATCGTGGTTGCCATCAAAAGGAAGGTAAAACATCCGATATATGGCAAGTTTGTGAACAGGACAAAAAAGCTGATGGCTCACGATGAAGAGAATACGTGCAAAATTGGTGACACGGTACGTATCTCCGAGACCAGGCCTTTGAGCAAGAATAAGACATGGAGATTGGTTGAAGTAATTGAAAGAGCTAAGTAGTCATGATACAGCAGGAAAGCAGGTTAACAGTAGCCGATAACTCCGGAGCAAAAGAAGTTTTGTGTATCCGGGTACTCGGCGGCAGCAAAAAGAGATATGCCACCGTTGGCGATACTATAGTTGTCAGCGTGAAGAGCGCAATTCCTTCAGGCGAAGCTAAAAAGGGAACGGTAAGCAAAGCTGTCGTTGTCAGAACAAAAAAAGAAATACGCCGTGCCGACGGATCATACATCCGGTTTGATGACAATGCAGTGGTTCTTCTGAACAACATGAACGAAGTGAGGGGTACCCGTATCTTCGGCCCGGTTGCAAGGGAACTGCGCGACAAGTATATGAAAATCGTATCTCTTGCACCTGAAGTACTTTAATTATTAAACAAAGAGCAATGCAGAAGAAGCTACATATCAAAAAGGGCGATTCGGTTGTGGTGATAACCGGTGAATCGAAAGGACAGAAAGGCCGTGTCCTCGATGTTGACAGGGATAAGAACCGGGCCATAGTCGAAGGTGTGAACACTGTTTCGAAGCACACAAAGCCGAATGCCAAGTCGCCCCAGGGCGGCATCCTCAAGAAGGAGGCCCCGATAAACATTTCGAACCTCATGCTTGTTGATCCGGCTTCGGGAAAACCTACCCGGATAGGAAGAAGGCTTAATGATAAAAATAAACTAGTGCGTTATTCTAAAAAATCAGGAGAGGAGATCAAGTAATGTATACACCTGTATTGAAAACCAAATATAAGGAAGAGATAGTCCCCGCCTTAATGAAGGAATTCAGCTACTCAACCGTTATGCAGGTCCCGAGGCTGGAAAAGATTGTTCTTAATCAGGGGGTTGGACAGGCTATTGCAGACAAGAAATTGCTTGAGGCCAGTGTTAAGGAGTTAACCGACATCGCCGGACAGAAAGCCGTTCAGACATTTTCGTCGAAGGACATCTCGAACTTCAAGCTCAGAAAGAACATGCCTATTGGTGTGATGGTAACCCTTCGCAAGGATAGGATGTATGAATTTCTTGAGAGACTTATTTCTGTTGCATTGCCCAGGATCCGCGACTTTAAGGGGATCAGCGCCAAACTTGACGGAAGAGGCAATTACACCCTGGGAATCACCGAGCAGATTATTTTCCCTGAGATTGACCTTGACAAGGTTACCAAGATCATGGGTTTGCAGATGACTTTTGTTACAACGGCAAACAGCGATGAGGAAGCTCTTTCGCTTCTGAAGCATTTCGGATTACCTTTCAAAAACACTAAAAACTGATTATATGGCTAAAGAATCAATGGTAGCCCGCGAAGTAAAACGCGCAAAACTGGCTGAAAAATACTCTGCCAAAAGAATAAAACTGAAAGCTGAAGGTGATTATATAGGACTGAGCCGTCTGCCCAGGAATTCAAATCCCAACAGGCAGCACAACAGATGCAAGATTACAGGCCGTACAAGAGGGTATATGAGGCAGTTCGGGATAAGCAGGATAACATTCAGGGAGATGGCATCCTTCGGTCTTATTCCGGGAGTAAAGAAAGCCAGCTGGTAGAACAGAGGATGAATATTAACTATAAGAAAGAATAAAAGATGACTGATCCCATTGCAGATTTACTGACCAGAATCAGGAATGCCATTATGGCTGGTCATAAGGTTGTAGAAGCTCCGGCATCAAATCTTAAAAAGGAGATTGCCAGGATTCTTTTCGAGAAAGGCTATATCCTTAGCTATAAGGTGGTAGAGGGAGATAATCCGCAGGGTATTCTTAAGATAGCTCTTAAGTACAATCCGAGAAACAAGCAGCCCGCCATTAAGAAGATTGAAAGGGCCAGTCGTCCCGGCCTGAGAAAATACACCGGAGCTGACGATTTACCAAGGGTTCTTAACGGTCTGGGGATTGCTATTATCTCAACCTCCAGGGGTCTTATGACCGATAAGGAGGCGAGGAATGAGAAAGTAGGTGGTGAAGTATTATGTTATGTTTACTAAATAGGAGGATAGTTTAATGTCACGAATAGGAAAATTACCTGTAAGCCTGCCCAACGGAGTCAGCATTGATGTTGACGACTCCAATGTGATCAGTGTGAAAGGACCTCTTGGAGAGTTGAAGCAGGGCATTGACAAGGATATTAAGGTTGAGGTTGTGAACAATGATATCATCCTTTCAAGGCCTTCGGAATCGAAGAGCCACAAATCGCTTCATGGCCTATCGAGGGCACTGATCGCAAATATGGTGACCGGTGTTTCGCAGGGGTTTAAAAAGGAACTTGAGCTGGTGGGCGTTGGTTATCGCGCAGAAGCAAAGGGCCAGATGCTTGAGATGAGCCTTGGCTATTCTCACGACATAATTCTTGAGGTCCCTCAGGAGGTAAAGGTCGAGACCAGAACCGAAAGGAGGAGTAATCCCATCATTACCCTGACATGTACGGATAAGCAGTTGATAGGCCATGTTGCCGCCAAGATCAGGTCGCTGCGTCCGCCTGAGCCCTATAAGGGAAAAGGGATCAAGTTTGTCGGAGAACAGCTTAGAAGGAAAGCTGGTAAATCAGCTAGTGTATAAAACGGTTAAATAATTATTGACATGGCTTTAACCAAACTGGAAAAAAGAAGCAGGATCCGGCTGAGGATCCGGAAAAAAATAAGCGGAACTGCCGAAAAACCGCGTATCGCAGTATTCCGCAGCAACAAGCAGATCTATGCCCAGGTCATTGATGATAATAATGGCGTGACTCTCCTTTCCGTGAGTTCAAGGGAAAAGGAAATGGCAGCCCAGACAGGTATAAAAAAGACTGAGCAGGCTAAGCTTGTTGGGAAATCTCTTGCTGAAAAATGCAGGGAAAAAGGTATCGAGAATGTGGTTTTCGACAGAAGCGGTTATAAATATCATGGTAGAGTAAAATCATTGGCTGATGCAGCCCGCGAAGGCGGATTAAAATTCTGATATTATGGGAAACGGAATAAGAAAAGTAAAAACCAGCGATCTCGAGCTCAAGGACAGACTTGTTAGCATACAGAGAGTTACAAAGGTTACAAAGGGAGGGCGCACCTTCAGTTTTTCGGCTATCGTTATTGTGGGGAATGAGGACGGAATCGTCGGACACGGGCTCGGAAAAGCCAGTGAAGTCACCACTGCGATTGCAAAAGGCATTGAGGATGCAAAAAAGAACCTCATCAAGGTACCTGTCTTGCATGGAACCATTCCGCATGAGCAGGTTGCCAAGTTCGGAGGTGCCAAAGTGTTTATCAAGCCCGCCACTGAAGGAACCGGAGTAAAAGCCGGAGGTGCCATGCGCGCCGTGCTCGAAAGCGTTGGAGTTAAGAATGTGCTCGCCAAGTCGAAGGGATCTTCCAACCCCCACAACCTTGTTAAGGCAACGTTTGCCGCACTTCTTGAGATGCGCGATGCAGTCGCAGTTGCTGAACGCAGGGGTGTGAAACTGGATAAAGTGTTTAACGGATAGTAATGTAAACCGAAATGGCAAAAATTCGCATAACCCAGGTAAAAAGCAAAAACGGAAAACCGGAAAGGCAGAAGAGAACTCTTGAGGCCCTTGGAATCCACAAGCTTAACCATAGTGTTGAACATGAAGCAACTCCCCAGATTTTGGGAATGGTTGAAAAAGTAAGGCACCTGGTGAAAACTGAGAATATTTAGGATATTAACGATATTATAACAATAGTAATGGATCTAAGTAACTTAAAACCTGCGAAGGGTTCGGTAAAGAAAAGCAAACGCCTCGGTCGCGGACAGGGTTCGGGAAAAGGCGGCACTTCCACCAGGGGACATAAGGGAGCCAAGTCACGTTCAGGCTATTCGAAGAAAGTTGGCTTTGAAGGAGGCCAGATGCCCCTTCAGAGACGTCTTCCGAAAGGCGGATTCAAGAATATCTCCAGGGTGGAATATAAGGCTATCAACCTCAGTACCCTGCAGGCACTCGCCGATAAGAACAGCCTTGAAAAGATCGATTTTGATGTTCTAAGGTCGGCAGGTCTTGTTGCAAAAAACGACCTTGTAAAAATTCTCGGCAAAGGAACTCTCGAAAGAAAACTCGAGATCCATGCCCACGCATTCAGCAAATCGGCAGAAGAAGCAATAGAAGCTCAGAAGGGAACCGTTGTAAAACTTTAAGTTCATGAGATTCGTTCAGACCATTAGAAATATTTTCAAGATTGAAGATCTTCGGGCAAGGTTGATCTATACATTAGCCATAATTGCTTTATACAGGTTTGGCAAGTATGTGACTCTCCCGGGTATTGACCCGTCTCAGCTCGGAGCCCTCAAGGCGCAGACTTCACAGGGGCTGATGGGGCTTCTTGACATGTTCTCGGGAGGTGCTTTTTCACAGGCCTCAGTTTTTGCACTGGGTATTATGCCCTATATTTCAGCTTCAATTGTGGTGCAGCTTCTGGGTATAGTCTTCCCTTATTTCCAGAAACTTCAGAAGGAGGGAGAAAGCGGAAGGAGAAAAATGAACCAGTACACAAGGTATCTTACAGTTGCTATCCTGGTTCTTCAGGCACCAACTTACCTGGTTAACCTTACTGCACAGCTTCCGGCGACCGCATTTGTACTTGCGAACGGTTTCTTTTTCAAATTGTCGTCAACCATAATCCTCACTGCTGGCACAATGTTTGTTATGTGGCTCGGCGAGAGAATAACCGACAAGGGTATCGGAAACGGGATTTCACTGATCATTATGATCGGTATCATTGCAAGGCTTCCGCAGAACTTCGTGTTCGAAGCCGGAACAAGGATGAACGGCGCCGGCGGCCCTATCGGACTCATAGTTGAGATAGTGATATTGTTCGTTATAATTCTTGGCACAATCCTGCTGGTTCAGGGGACCAGAAGGGTGCCCGTGCAGTATGCCAGACGAATTGTCGGAAACAAGCAGTACGGCGGTGTGCGTCAGTATATTCCACTTAAGGTGAATGCTGCAGGTGTGATGCCAATCATATTTGCCCAGGCAATTATGATGCTTCCTATTATTATAGCAGGCTATTCAAATTCCAGTTCGGGATTTGTGGTGGCTTTCTCAAATATGTACGGATTCTGGTATAACCTGGTGACAGCTATTCTCATAATTCTTTTCACTTACTTTTATACAGCTATCACAATCAATCCGGTTCAGATGGCTGAGGATATGAAGAAGAACGGAGGATTCATACCTGGCATCAAACCGGGCAGGAAAACGGTTGAGTTTTTCGATACGATTATGTCGAGAATCACATTGCCGGGTTCTATCTTCCTTGCTCTCATAGCAATCCTGCCGGCCATCGCCGTGAAGTTCTCGGTGACCCCGCAGTTTGCTCAGTTTTACGGAGGCACTTCTCTCCTCATTCTTGTCGGGGTAGTGCTTGATACGCTTCAGCAGATTGAAAGTCACCTGCTTATGCGTCATTACGACGGTCTTATGAAATCGGGTCGCATCAAAGGCAGATCCGGTGGTGCGACGTCGATTTAACAAAGTTTAGCGTTCTTTGATGTTGTATTTAAAAAATGATGAAGAGATCGGATTGTTGAGAGAGAGCAATTTACTTGTGTCGAGGACACTGGCAGAAGTTGCCTCAATCATCAAACCGGGCGTCACCACTCTTTATCTTGACAAAATAGCAGAAGAGTATATCCGTGACAACGGAGGTATTCCCGGTTTTAAGGGATACGGAGGTTTTCCGGCCACACTCTGCACATCAGTCAACGAGGAGGTGGTTCACGGAATCCCTTCATCCTACATCCTCAGGGAGGGCGATATTGTTTCTGTTGATTGCGGAGTCATTCTCAGCGGTTGGTACGGCGACAGCGCCTACACCTTTGCAGTCGGTGAGATCGACGAATCAGTCAGGCGTCTCATGGAATTCACAAGGGAGTCGCTTGAGGAAGGTGTAAAGGAAGCAATAGCCGGTAACAGAATCGGTGATGTTTCCTGGGCAATTCAGAACAAAGCCGAGAAAGGAGGATATTCGGTCGTGAGGGAACTGGTCGGCCATGGAATCGGCTTAAGGCTTCACGAACCGCCTGAAGTTCCGAACTACGGCAGAAAGGGCAGTGGTCCAAAGATGGAAAAAGGGCTTGTTATTTGCATTGAACCAATGATCAACCTCGGAAGGAAGGAAACAATCCAGATGAGGGATGGATGGACGATAAAGACTATCGACGGCAAACCCTCGGCACATTATGAATATGCAGTGGCGGTCGATAAGGGAAGAGCAGATGTGTTAACAACGTTTAAATTTGTAGATGAAGTTTTAAATAAATTGTAATCGTATGTCGAAGCAAGCATCAATCGAACAGGACGGTACTATCATCGAGGCTCTTTCAAATGCAATGTTCAGGGTAGAGCTCGAAAACGGACATGTTATAACAGCACATATATCCGGAAAGATGAGAATGCATTATATCAAGATTTTACCGGGCGACAGGGTCAAGGTTGAAATGTCACCCTACGACCTGACAAAAGGAAGAATAACATTCAGGTACAAATAAGAAATATTTTAAGATAATGAAAGTAAGAGCATCCGTAAAAAAGCGCAGCGCCGACTGCAAAATAGTAAGGCGTAAGGGGCGCCTGTATGTAATTAGCAAGAAAAATCCCAAGTATAAACAGAGACAGGGATAATTTATTTAATTTTGCAACTCATTTAAGAAAAGTAATATATGGCACGTATTGTTGGTGTTGATTTACCAAGAAACAAAAGAGGCGAAGTAGGCCTTACTTATATCTATGGAGTGGGGAGAAGCATTGCTCAGAAAGTGCTTGACGAAGCAGGCGTTGACAGGAATGCAAAGGTTTCGGACTGGACTGATGATCAGATAAATTCTATCCGCCGGATCCTTAATGAAAATTATAAGCTTGAAGGAGAACTTCGTTCAGATACCCAGTTAAATATCAAGAGACTGATGGATATAGGCTGTTATCGTGGAGTCCGTCACAGACTTGGTTTACCGGTCAGGGGACAGAGCACGAAGAACAATGCCAGGACGCGTAAAGGAAGAAAGAAGACTGTTGCTAACAAGAAAAAAGCTACTAAATAAATAGAATATGGCAAAGAAAACCGGAGCACAGAAGAAGCGGATCGTAAAGGTTGAATCAACGGGTCAGGCTCATGTGCATTCATCATTTAACAACATCATCATAAGTCTGACAAACAATTCCGGTCAGGTTATTTCATGGGCGTCAGCCGGTAAGATGGGTTTCAAGGGATCGAAAAAGAACACTCCTTATGCAGCACAGATGGCTTCTGAGGAATGCAGCAAGGTTGCTTATGACCTGGGTCTCAGGAAGGTAAAGGTTTACGTAAAGGGACCAGGATCAGGCCGCGAATCAGCCATCAGGTCGATTAGCAATTCCGGTATTGAGGTCACCGAGATCGTCGATGTCACACCGATGCCTCATAACGGATGCCGCGCTCCGGGGAGAAGAAGAGTTTAATTTGTGACGGAAAGGAAAGTTTTTTTAGTTTTAAAATAATAGCACAATGGCAAGATATACCGGCCCAAAATCAAGAATTGCACGAAAATTCGGAGAACCGATCTATGGACCCGATAAGCATCTCGACAGGAAAAATTTCCCTCCCGGCCAGCATGGGATGAACAAGAAAAGGAAAAAGACCTCGGAATACGGACTTCAGCTCAGGGAGAAGCAAAAGGCCAAATATACCTACGGGGTTCTTGAAAGGCAATTCCACAAAACATTCGACAAGGCTCAGAGAGCAAAGGGTGTTACAGGAGCAGTGCTTCTTCAGCTTCTCGAGGCACGTCTCGACAACGTTGTTTACCGTCTGGGTGTTGCTCCTTCAAGGGCAGCTGCACGCCAGCTTGTTTCACACAGACATATAACGGTTAACGGACTGGTTGTAAATATCCCTTCCTATCAGCTTAAACCCGGTGACATTGTCGGTGTACGTGAAAAATCAAAATCGCTTGAAACGATAGTTGATTCGCTTACAACCAGAAAATATTCAAAGCTTTCATGGCTTGAGTGGGACGATGCACAAATGGCAGGTAAGTTCATGAGTGTACCTGAGCGTTCTGATATTCCTGAAGACATCAAGGAACAGTTAATAGTTGAATTGTATTCGAAATAATATTTAAGACAAGTTCTATGGCCATTTTATCATTCCAGAAGCCCGACAAAGTTATAATGCTGGAAGCCACCGAGAGGTACGGCAAGTTTGAATTCCGCCCTCTTGAACCCGGCTATGGCATTACTGTGGGTAATGCCCTCAGGAGGATACTTCTGTCTTCCCTTGAAGGTTTTGCCATCACCACGGTTAAGATAGAGGGTATCGACCACGAGTTTTCCACCATAACAGGTGTCATCGAGGATGTTACGGAGATCATCCTGAACCTCAAGCAGGTTCGCTTCAGACGTACAGTCGAAGATGTTGATCATGAAAAAGCAGTGGTCAAGATCACAGGCCAGGATGTATTCAAGGCCGGCGCTCTGAACAGCGTACTGAGCAGTTTCGAGGTGCTTAATCCCGACCAGGTCATATTCAGGATGGAACCTGACGTAAAACTGCAGATAGAACTTACAATCAATAAGGGCAGGGGATATGTTCCGGCTGATGAAAATCAACCTGTCGACAGCGAATTCGGTCTGATTGCAATTGACTCAATATTCACCCCTGTCAGGAATGTGAAATACACCGTTGAGAATTTCCGTGTTGAACAAAAGACTGACTATGAGAAACTCCTCCTTGAAATTGATACTGATGGATCGATACAGCCCAAAGAAGCATTGAAGGAGGCAGCCAAGATCCTCATTTACCACTTCATGCTGTTTTCAGATGAGAAGATCACCCTCGATTCGGATGATAAAATGGCTAATGAGGAATTTGATGAGGAAGTGCTTCACATGCGCCAGCTGCTCAAGACCAAACTGGTCGACCTCGACCTGTCGGTCAGGGCACTCAACTGCCTTAAGGCCGCTGAGGTGGAATCACTTGGTGATCTTGTTAAGTTTAACAAAAATGATCTTCTCAAATTCAGAAATTTCGGGAAGAAATCACTCACCGAGCTCGACGAGCTGCTTGATACCATGAGTCTTTCATTCGGCATGGATGTCAGTAAATACAAGTTAGATAGAGATTAATTTGAAACAAGGTTAAGAAGATAGAGAAATGCGACATCAGAGAGTTATAAATCACCTTGGAAGGACAAGCTCACACAGGAAATCGATGATTTCCAACATGGCTGTTTCGCTCATACTTCACAAGAGGATAACAACCACGACTGCAAAGGCTAAAGTCCTCAAGACATTCGTGGAACCCCTAATTACGAAATCGAAGGAAGACTCTACACACTCAAGGAGGATAGTATTCGGATACCTGAAAGATAAAGCGGCTGTAGCTGAACTTTTCAGGGAGATATCACCCAAAATTGCCGACAGGCCGGGAGGATATACAAGATTACTTAAGACAGGCAACAGGCTTGGTGACAACGCCGACATGTGCATTCTGGAGCTTGTTGATTTCAATGAAGCAATGCAGGGAACCGACACAGCCAAGCCAAAAGCCTCAAGGAGGAGAAGACCGGTAAAGAAAACTGCCGGTGACGACGCAAAGGCTGCCAAGACAGCTGCGGCAAAAGCAAAAAAGACCACCAAGGAACCGAAGGAGACGAAAAAATCCGGATCCAAAACCGACGATAAAGAATAGCGGAATAATTTTCAGCGAAGGGGATATAGTCATAACAGACATATCCCTTTTTTTATATATCTTGCAGTATTGTTTAATATAAAAATAAATTTCAATGGGACAAATAGTTAGTGTTCATGCACGTGAGATTCTGGATTCCCGGGGAAATCCGACGATTGAAGTAGATGTTCAGACAGCAAGCGGTTATCAGGGAAGAGCTGCTGTTCCTTCGGGAGCATCAACGGGAGAGAATGAAGCCCTTGAGCTGAGGGACGGCGACAAATCGCGTTACCTCGGGAAAGGAGTTCTCAAAGCTGTTCATAATGTCAATAGTGTTATTGCAGAGGAAATTATCGGGATGGATGTTACCGACCAGACAGGAATCGACAAGAAGATGATCGACCTTGACGGCACAAAGACAAAAAGCACCCTCGGTGCAAATGCCATTCTGGGAGTTTCACTTGCAGTGGCAAAAGCAGCAGCATCATATCATGGACTGCCCCTTTTCAGATATATTGGCGGATCAAATGCAGTCACTATCCCGGTTCCCATGATGAATATAGTAAACGGCGGTTCACACTCTGATGCCCCTATTGCATTTCAGGAATTTATGATCAGACCGGTCGGCGCCCCTAGTTTCACAGAAGGACTCCGTATGGGTGCAGAAGTGTTCCACTCACTGAAGAAAGTTCTTAAAGACCGCGGGTTAAGCACAGCAGTAGGTGATGAGGGTGGATTCGCACCCAGTTTCGGCGGAACGGAAGATGCTCTTGAAACAATTCTCAAGGCTATCGAAGCTGCCGGTTACAAGCCCGGAAGTGATGTTATGATCGCCCTCGACTGTGCCGCTTCGGAATTCTATAAAGATGGTATGTACAACTATGCCAAATTCGAAGGTCCGAAAGGAGCAAGGAGAACTTCAAAGGAACAAGTGGACTACCTGGAGCAGCTGGTTGCCAAATACCCCATTGACTCGATCGAGGACGGAATGTCGGAGAACGACTGGGACGGTTGGAAAATGCTTACCGAAAGGCTTGGAAAAAAGATCCAGATCGTTGGCGACGATTTGTTTGTTACCAATGTCGAATATCTGAAGAAAGGTATTGAAATGGGTTGCGCCAACTCGATCCTTATAAAGCTCAACCAGATAGGATCGGTGACCGAAACTCTCAATGCTATAGAGATGGCTCACAGGGCCGGTTATACCACAGTTATATCGCATCGTTCGGGTGAGACCGAGGATTCGACCATTGCTGATTTTGCGGTTGCTGTCAACTCAGGCCAGATAAAGACAGGATCAAGCAGCAGAACCGATAGGATATGTAAATACAACCAGCTACTGAGGATAGAGGAAGCACTTGGTGAACTGGCGGTTTACGGATATAAGAAGTAAAGAAAACAGTAATTTTCTGATCCCCCTTTGTCTTAACAGAGGGGGATTTTTTTTAGGACGAATTTCCGGTTTTGTCCTTTTTATTTATTGGACCAGAGCTTGGTTTATTATACAAAAAATGCTGTTTGTAAATCACATACAACGTTATTAACAATTGTTAATAACTTATGTTTATATCCCGTGAACAACAACGTGCAGGCACTTCATTGCCATATCATTTTCTTATTCTATATTTGATATATCAGGTGAGCGATAAAAGACTGCTCAAGTGATGTGGAACAGGAAAAGGCTTCTTAGCTGAAGCACGATCAGGTTCGGTCAGACCTTCGGGACTGCGCATCAGGAGAGCCGAAGCCCTGGCAAATGAACTCCGGTTCAGGATACCAGGCAGATCGATGAAACCGGAAACGTTCTTTCAAAGATTCAGTCACAGGGCATCAGGAAAAAACGAGCTTCGGCACGCAATTTCTGAGCTGATCCGAATCCTTCGGGAAACGACATCAGCAGCCTGAAGGACACTTCGTCCCGGAAGTCCGATCGCAAGACCGGACAAAAGGACAGCCGGAAGGTAATGCTGTAACAGGCATAACCTGAAAGCCATGGGTTGAAAATTCTGGTCTTGTATCAGGAAATTCAGCCGGTCAAATAACAGTAACCTGACGCCGTATGCGGCTTCGGTTGCAAACGGTGAATGGGAACTACTCCTCGGAATAGTTCCCATTACTGTTTTATACTCCATAGAACACCAGCCTTATCCCTCATAACCTCTTTTTGCCACTGATACCTGATTTTTTTGCGTCTTTTCGATAACTTTGACTCACTTATTCTGACAAGATGCCATATTCAGGACTAACTGATTTTATTGCCCGCCTTGAGGAAGCCGGTGAACTTCACCGGACAAATACCTTTGCTGATCCTGTCCTGGAGATAGCAGAGATCACCGACAGGATAGTGAAAACCGGAGGCCCGGCCCTCCTTTTCGAAAATAACGGAACCCGTTTCCCCGTCCTGATAAATGCCTATGGATCGGAACGAAGGATGTCGATGACCCTTGGAACGGATGACATTTCAGGTACCGGCGAAGAGCTGGAGAACATGTTTAATATGCTGACTGGCACGGGAGACAGTATTACCGCAAGGATTAAGTCCCTGAAAAGGCTGCTGAGGATTGCCGGCTTTCTTCCGGTGAAAACAGGAAAGAGGGGCAGATGCCAGCAGGTGGTTCACAGTAAGCCCGATCTCTCAATTTTGCCTGTCCTGAAATGCTGGCCGCACGATGGCGGAAAATTCATTACACTCCCGGTTGTCAATACTTATCACCCGGTTACCAAAAAGACAAATGCAGGGATGTACAGGATGCAGGTGTTCGGACCCGACACTGCAGGAATGCACTGGCACAGGCATAAGACAGGTGCCAATCATTATGAGGAGTGGAAGAAGACAGGGGAAAAAATGCCAGTTTCGGTATCGCTTGGAGGCGATCCGGTGTATGCATGGTGCGCAACAGCACCTCTGCCTGAAAATATTGATGAGTACATACTTGCAGGATTTCTGAGGAAAAAGCGCGTAAAGCTTGTGAAATGCCTGACAAACGATATTTTTGTCCCGGCTGATGCCGATATTGTTATTGAAGGATTTGTTGACCCCGCTCAGCCCCTGGTTACGGAGGGACCTTTTGGGGATCACACCGGTTTTTACAGTCTTGCGGATCTTTATCCTGTTTTTCATGTAACCTGCATCACCCATGCCGGGGATGCAGTATATCCGGCCACAATAGTCGGTATTCCTCCGCATGAGGATGCTTACATGGCGATGGCTACCGAAAAGATCTTCCTGTCGCCTATGAAGCTTGCCATTCAGCCCGAAATAACCGATTTCCACATGCCCGAACCGGGTGTTGCCCATAACCTTGTGATTGTAAAAATAAAAAAGAGCTTTCCGGGCCAGGGAATGAAGGTTATCAGCTCCCTTTCAGGAGCAGGACAAATGATGTTTTCGAAATATATGGTAGTTGTCAGCGGTGATGTTGATATAAGGAATTACAGGGAGCTTGCTGCCCATGTTTTTGAGAACACAGTACCCGAAAGAGATTTTATGTTTTCTTCCGGACCGATGGATGTTCTGGATCATTCGTCCGACAGTTTTTCTTTCGGAGGCAAGGCCGGCGTGGATGCAACAGTGAAACTACCCGAAGAGACCGGGAGAATTACAAGCAATAGGATACTGCAGTCTTCAGGCCAAGGTGACCCGTCAGCTATTCTGAATGCATCCTTTGTAAAGGGATTCAGGGAATACCCGGTAAACGGAATGAATGGAATACTTATCATTGGCACTGACCCGTCGGAAGACCCCGGGAGTGTTGCAAGGATTTGCAGTCTCCTGAAGGACAATTACGGCTTGCTGAGGTACAGGCTGGTACTGGTGGTAGATCATACCGTTGATCTCGATGATCTGTATATTATTGTCTGGCAGTTACTTGGAAATTCCGATCCGCGTAGGGATCATTGTTTCATAGCTCCTGATTCAGTTCTGATCGACGGAACCATTAAACTTTATCGTCCGGGCGGATTTCCCAGACCCTGGCCAAATGTTGTATGTTCCGATAAAGAAACTATCGAAAGTGTCGACAGGAAGTGGGATGCTCTTGGTTTCGATCCGTTTGTGCCTTCTTTCTCCCGGAAATTTGAACGGCTTGTAAGGATTGGAAAGGATACTGCTTCTGCCTGATAGCAGTAATCAAATATGCACTGATCAATTCTGTTTCAGCATGGCATTTTGCAGGCAAACTTTTAAAAAGTCAAAGCAGCTGACTTATCTTTTCCACAAGGGCCGAAGGCTGAAAAGGTTTTGAGATATAATCGTCGATTCCTGCCGAGAGGCATTTTTCCCTGTCGCCTATCATGGCATTTGCCGTTATCGCAATAATCGGAATATGAATTCCTGAACCATTTTCCATTTCACGGATTTTTTCAGCCGCCATAATCCCGTCCATAACAGGCATTACTATATCCATAAGGATCAGATCGTAATTCGACTCACCGAGTTTCTCAATAGCCTCCTGACCGTTCGACGCCGTGTCGATGAAGCCGACAAGCGGCTTTAGCGTCAAAAGAGTGATCTTCTGGTTAATAAGATTATCTTCAACGAGGAGGATCCTTGCATCTTTCATGTCTTTTCGAACCCTTTCCTTTGTCTGACCGTTGCCGGGTTCCGTTTTCCCTGGCAGAGTTTGTCCGGCAGCAGAACTGGCAAACGGCATGCTTACCGTGAGCACCGAGAAATTTTCGCCCTGTTCCTGACTGTATCTTCCTTTTTTCCGGGCAATCAGCCGGGAGGCAAGCTGACCATAAGTGCCTTCATGGTCAATGAAGCTTATATTTCTGTCGGTCTGTATCCTGATGTCAATATTATTTACATGTTCAGACTGCCTCTCTTTCCGCAGGTTAATGGTGACTTTGGTGGGCATTTCTGACCCCTGGGCTTCTATTGTATTGAAAATATCGAGAAGGATCTGTTTGATTATTATGGGATCACCGTTGCATTCATATTCACTGTAATCTTTTCTGCTGAAAATAAAGTCGAGGTTTGCCTTTTCCTTCTGCCTGAAAAGGTCGATTGTGTTCTGTATGGTCGAGAGCATGTTGTACCTTATTGGTTTTCGTGAGCCGAAGCTTATATTCCCTGCCGATTCCACTGTTAATTCATTAACAATGGTTACCATGTTGTTGGTCGAGGCAACGAAGGTTTCGACCAGTTCCTGTTGTTTTTTCTGCAGATCGGTGTTTAAAAGCAGGTCGGAAATAACGACAAGGTTATTGAGAGGTTCTCTTATCCTGTGTGAAAATCCTGCTATGACATCTTCCTTTTTCTCACTTGAGGAGGAGGCCTCTTCAATCGATTCCCTCGCAGTTCTCAGGAGGGTTCCTGATTTGCGGGTTATCAGAATCACCATTGTGGCGCCTGCGATTATCAGTATTCCGGCAAGCAGACGAACACCGAAGGAAATGAGAATTACTGCGAGAATGAGACAGATAAGCGAGATTATTGAATAAGTCTCGATCAGATTTTTTCGTTTTGCATACTCTTCCTCAGAACAATGAGGCCCGGAATCAGCTGTGCCGTTACTGTTTATTTCCATAACAAAGTGATAGATGCATTGCAGAAGGCCAAATATAAAAATTATTGATGATAAATATACATACCTTGATATAACGTTCCTTTAGTGGAAAATCTTATTTTTGTTTTTATGGTATAATTTTTGATCCTCGGGATATAATATAATCTGCCAATATGAAGATGATAATCCGGGTTTTGCTGATGCTTGCGGTGATTGCCGCCGGCAGCGCTTTTTACCAGGCTGCCGGGCAGGAAAATGAAGGGATGGTGGAATATACCCCCGACTTCCGCTTCAATGATGGCGTTTATCTGAATTTCGACCAGGTCAAGACGAACAGTCCCATACCCAAGGCAAAGATTCTGACTTCCACTGACTACAACGACAAGGATTTTTTCAAGAATCTGCTGGAGTCTGAAAAGATCTATTTCTATGACGGTATGGGTATAAGGCAGGAAATAGATAAGTCGGAAATATGGGCATTTGCCAGAAACGGCATACTGTATGTTCAGGTGCAGGGAAATTTTAACAGGATTACCTTTATTGGAAACATCTGCCATTTTGTTGCCGATGTTACCTCATACGACAACAGGTACTATAATTCCCCATACGGATATTATGATCCTTACGGGTATTATCCCTACAGCAGATATCCGTACAACATGTACAGCCCTTATTCCTACGGGAATTATTATTCTCCATACGGTTCTTATTATTCACCCTATGGCAGGAATAATTTGGGAAGGAATGAGTTGAGACAGTATCTTATTGATTTCGAGACAGGCAATGTCCTTGAATATGATGTTGAGAATACAGAGCTTCTCCTTATGAAGGATACAGGATTGTACGAGGAGTACATGAATCTGCCGAGAAAGAAGAGAAAAGACCTTATGTTTGTTTACATACGCAAGTTTAATGAAAGGAATCCTCTGTATATTCCATCAAACCAGGAACTCTAAATGAAGAAACTTTTTTTTCCCGTTCTGCTGACAGCATTCTGCGGATTGCTGTCCGGGCAGGCCCCTTTTCCTTCAGGCAGCGAAATCAGACAGTGTATGTCATCTACGACATGCGTTGTACTCGAGGGTGGCAATACAATTTATAATGCTTACATCCGGCAGGCGGTTAAAGAATACTGGACCGTTACTCCTTACGAGTTTATCAGTCTGAGCGATTTTGACTCAAAACGGACCGACCCTTCCTTTTCCTTCCTGATTCTTACTGAAACGCAGCCTTCCAACGATAAGTCAGGATCGTCATATAATTTTATCAATCTTCTCCAGGGAAAGGATGTCCCGGAACTTGGAAAGATGCCTGAGATATCCGCGATCCCCATTTCGGCCTCCGGGGAGGATGACATTGAATACGGTTACAAACTAGGTGCAATACTCCTTTTTATGCAGAACCATGCCCGGCTGATAGCTGAAAATCCGACAATGATAGGCAGAAGATTCCTTAGTTATTACAACAGGTTCACCCCCGATGTCAGGAGCAGGAAGATACTTGCAACGGAAGCAGATCTTTCCGCCAGCCTGGGCTCAATCGATAAAATTAAAGCAGTCTATCCCTACGATTTTGAGATTGTTCCGGAAGATGAGATTGTTAAAGCCATACGCGAAAAAACGCCCAATACCCTGATCCTTCACAAAGTGGGCCCAGGGGAGGATGCCGTTTCAGGATTCTGCTACAAGATGCTTTTTGGAACCGACGATTCAGGGATGTATTATTACGATCAGCACAAGATTGACAGGAATAATCCCAACGGACTTTTGCCTTCCGACCTTAAGCGTTTTGTCAGGCCCTGAAATGCAGCAATACCGTAATAACAGCGTCTTTTTGTAAAAGAATTGTCATGAAAGAGATAAGAGAATTGTCGGAAAGCGAAAGGAATTGGGCCATGCTCTGCCATCTTTCCACGTTTGCAGGATATTTTTTCCCCTTTGGCGGTATCCTGGGCCCCCTGATCTGCTGGCTCTCGAGGAAGGATGAATCCCAGTGGGTCGACTTTAACGGAAAGCAGGCCCTGAATTTCCAGCTTTCCATTTTATTATATATGGTGCTTGCCATTCCCCTGGTCTTTATTATTGTGGGGATTCCGATACTCGTCTTTCTCGGTTTCCTGGAGGTGATATGTGCTGTGATAGCAAGCGTTAAAGCTTCAAAGGGTGAAGAATTCAGGTACCCGTTAAGCATCCCTTTTATTCAGTAATATTTTTTTGTCGGAAGAGGTCTGTCAGATCAGAAATTTGTATATTTCTAATCTGATTAACCTGTACCGACATGACAAAAGACAAAAAAGATAAGAATTCCCGGACTGAGGTAAGCCGGAAAAAAGATCTCTATCACGACATCAAGGCTGAGAAGCGTGATAAGTTGCGGAGCAAAAAGTACCTGAAGAAACTCGGGACCCTGGAGATCGAGCTCGTCAAGCTGCAGGAGTGGGTAAAAGCCAATAAGCTTAAGGTGGTTGTCATTTTTGAAGGACGCGATGCTGCGGGCAAGGGAGGAGTGATAAAGACAATTGCCGGCTGCCTGAATTCAAGAATATGCAGGATTGTTGCTTTGGGCGTACCCACTGAGAAGGAGAAGTCGCAATGGTATTTTCAGAGGTATGTTTCCGAGCTTCCCTCGGGAGGGGAGATAGTGCTGTTCGACAGAAGCTGGTACAACAGGGCAGGTGTTGAGAAGGTGATGGGCTTTTGCACCGATGAGGAATATGAGGAATTCCTCAGGTCGTGCCCCGAATTTGAAAGAATGCTGATAAGGTCGGGCATAATCATGATAAAATACTGGTTCTCAATAAGTGATGAGGAGCAGGAGAACCGTTTTCAGGACCGGATCAAGGATCCTACAAAACGCTGGAAGATAAGCCAGATGGATGTGGAATCGCGCGATAAATGGGTTGAGTATTCGATGGCCAAGGACAAGATGTTCTCTTATACCGATACACGGCAGTCTTCATGGTATGTTGTGCCGGCCGACGACAAGAGAAGAGCCAGGCTGAATTGCATCGATCACCTGCTTTCGATGATTCCCTATAAGGATCTTACTCAGAAATCAATCAAGCTGCCCCCCCTGAACCATGATGTAGCTTACGTCAGACCTCCCATCACCGAGCAGAATTTTGTTCCGGAGAAGTATTAGGAATTGTCATGCGGTCTTGCGGTCTTGCGGTCTTGAAGGTCCTCAAATTGTAAAGACCTGCACGACCTGCACGACTGCACGACTGCACGACTGCACGACCTGCCCGACTTGCACGACTGCACGACTGCACGACTTTTCCCTTTTTATTCCTACTTTTGTCTTTTTACTTTTGACTTTTATCTTATAAACATGAAGCCCTCCATCCCGAAAGGAACCCGCGACTTTTCACCTGAAGAGATGATGAAACGGGAAAGCATTTTTGATACGATCAAAAAGGTTTTCAGGTACTACGGCTACCAGCCTATAGAGACTCCTGCAATGGAAAACCTGTCGACCCTTCTTGGAAAATACGGGGAAGAGGGAGACAAGCTCCTGTTCAGGATTCTTAATTCAGGCGACTTCCTTTCAGGGATCAGTGATGAGGAACTTCTTGGCCGGGAGATAAATAAACTATCTTCAAGTATATGCGAACGGGGACTCAGGTACGACCTTACAGTGCCATTCGCACGTTATGTGGTTCAGCATCGTGATGATATAGTCTTTCCGTTCAAGAGGTACCAGATCCAACCTGTATGGAGAGCAGACAGGCCCCAGAAGGGAAGATACCGTGAATTCACCCAGTGCGACGCTGATGTTATCGGAAGTGATTCACTGCTGAATGAGTATGAACTTATAAGGATCATAGATGATATTTTCAGGGATCTGGGAATAGCCATCGTGATAAAAATTAACAACAGGAAGATACTGTCAGGTATTGCGGAGATAATCGGCGAATCGGGAAGGATCACCGATATAACTGTAGCAATCGATAAACTTGAAAAGATCGGGATAGACGCAGTAAATGAAGAGCTAAAGGGCAAGGGTGTATCACCGGCTGCCATTGGCAGGCTGCAGCCCATTCTGAAGCTAAAGGGAACCACTGAGGAAAAGCTGTCGGAGCTCGAAACGATCCTCTCTTCTTCAGAGGCAGGACTTAAGGGTATTGAGGAGATGAGAAAGCTGTTTTCGTACATTGGAAGTACATCCCTGACTTCAGAGACTGAATTGGACCTGACACTTGCAAGGGGACTGAATTATTACACGGGGGCCATCATTGAAGTCAAGTCCCGGGATGTAAGCATCGGCAGCATATGCGGAGGAGGGCGCTATGATAACCTTACGGGAGTGTTCGGTATGGAGGGAGTCTCGGGAGTTGGCGTATCCTTCGGAGCCGACAGGATATATGATGTTATGACCCAGCTGAACCTGTTCAGTACCAGGGATGTGGTGCAGACAAAAGTGATGATAGTCAATTTCGGCGAGTACGAAACCGGATATGCCCTGAAGCTAAGAAGCATTCTGATTGAGAACGGGATAAGCGCTGAAGTCTATCCCGATACGGCCAAACTGAAAAAGCAGATGTCGTATGCTGATTCGAGAAAGATACCTTTCATAATACTGGCTGGTGAGGAAGAAATTAAAAACAACCAGGTAACCCTGAAGACAATGTCAACGGGAGAACAGAAGAAGATGAGCGTGGATGAAGTGATGGAGTTTCTGCGGACAGCTTAATAATATCCTTAAATTTGTAATTGTTACATAAAATATTTTCCGATGGCTCTTCAATGCGGCATAATAGGGATCACAAATACCGGCAAGACAACGATCTTTAACTGTATCTCAAACACCAAAGGCGAGACCAATGCATTTGCCTTCAGCGCCACAAAGTCGAACATGGGAGTCATCCAGGTGCCCGACCCGAGGCTGTATGAACTGGAAAAGCATCAGATTACTGAAAAGATAGTTCATACAACTGTCGATATCGTTGATATACCCGGACTTACCCGCGGTTCAAACAAAGGGGAGGGCGTCGGGAACAAGTTTCTCGGCGACATCCGCAATACAGACGCCCTGATCCATGTCCTGAGATGTTTCGACGATGAAGCCCTGCCTCATATAGATGGCTCTGTTGATCCCGTAAGGGATATGGAAACCATCGACTTTGAGCTGCAGGTGAAGGACCTGGAATCGGTCGAAAAGAAGCTTCAGCGTCTGGAACGGCTTGTAAAGACCGGTGATAAGGATGCCCGGCAGGGGGTGGAGGTACTGGAAAGGTACAGGGAGCACATCGGGAATTTTCAGAATGCACGCACTCTTGAAATAAAAGATGAAGACAGGAAATATGTCGACGACATCTTTCTGCTTACAATGAAACCCGTTATGTATGTCTGCAACGTGGATGCAAAATCGGTTGTCTCAGGCAATAAATATGTTGAGTTGATAAGGGAAGCCCTTAAGGAAACCGGTGCAGAAGTGATTGTTATTGCAGGTGCAGTTGAGGCGGAAATAGCCGAGCTTGAGAGTGAGGCCGACAGGCTGGAGTTCCTGAAGGATGCCGGACTCGATGAGCCGGGGGTTGACAAGATGGTAAGGGCCGCTTACAAGATGCTCAACCTCCAGACCTTTTTCACGGTCGGCCCCAAGGAGATAAGGGCATGGACCATAAAAAAGGGAATGACGGCTCCACAGGCTTCCGGAGTGATACACAGCGATCTCGAACGTGGTTTTATTAGGGCGGAGGTGATGAAATACCACGATTTTGTTACCCTGGGATCAGAACATGCCTGTAAGGAAGCCGGAAAATTTTATGTTGAGGGGAAAAACTATATTGTCGGGGACGGGGATATACTGCATATCAGGTTCAATGTTTAACCTTGTGAATGTCAAAAAAATCACTGATACCGATAGTCTTACTTTCGCTCCTGACAGGCTGGAGCCAGTCACAAATCATACCGGATAATGCAAAACTTCTTAAGACTGTCGCCACCAGAGGACAGGCAGAGGTTGTCATAACCGTCAGCGGTGTTGATGACATCCGCAGGTTGTCGCGCGATTATTCAATACGCTCAACCGGTGAAAAAGAGGTGAGCCTGCTTCTGTCGCCTCTGACAGTCGAACACTTCATTTCTGAAGGACGAAGTTACCTTATAAAAGAGGAACCGGCAATTAAGGGAGAAATGACTGCGGCCAGCATGGCCAGGGCAATGGAATGGGATGTCTATCCCACCAGGACCCAGCTTGATTCCATAATGCACTCATTTGCCACACTGTATCCTTCATCATGCCGGCTCGACACAATCGGCACATCAATAAACGGAAAAACAATACTCGCACTTAAGATATCGGATAACTGCCCGACCGATGAATCAGAACCTGAAGTATTCTATTCTTCTTCTATCCATGGTGACGAAACAGGAGGTATGATAATGATGCTCAGGCTTTCCGATTATCTTCTCCGGAATTATGCAACCGACACCCGGGTGAAGAACCTTGTTGATAACCTTGAGATATGGATCAATCCCCTGGCAAATCCCGATGGGACCTACAGGAACGGCGATGTAATAAGTTCCCCGGTGCGATTCAATGCTGCCGGGTATGACCTCAACCGCAACTTCCCTGATCCGGAAGCGCCGCCGGTCACCCTGCAGAAGGAGACCATTGACATGATGCGATTTATGTCGGAGCGTCGGTTTATCTTATCGGCAAACTTCCATTCAGGCGAGGAGGTGATAAACTACCCGTGGGACAGGTGGCCTTACGAACATGCCGATGATAACTGGTTTTACACTGTGAGCCGGGAATGGGCGGATACCGTTCATCTTCATGCCCCTCAGGGTTATATGGATTTTCTCGACAATGGCGTCACAAGAGGCTGGGAATGGTACTCCATCTTCGGGGGAAGGCAGGATTACGTTACATACAGCCTCTACGGCCGGGAACTCACTGTTGAACTGGATGAGGATTATATTACCCCTGTTGCTGAACTTGATGATCTATGGGAATACAACTACCGGTCGATGCTCGGCTATCTCGAAAATGCATTATTCGGGATCAGGGGCCGGATTACCGGCTTTTACGACGGCAAACCCGTGCCTGCTGCGATCGTGGTGGAAGGCCACGACAGGGATAATTCACATGTTGTCAGCGACACTGCATCAGGTGGTTTCACCCGGCTCATCTCACCCGGAATTTACGACCTGAAAATATCGGCCGGTGGATACAGGGATACCATAATACGAAATGTTAACGTTATACCGGGTGTACGGACGGATATAGATATCGCTATGATTCCACTGGTGAAACCGCCTGACACGACGAAGAGACTTACACCATTCCTTTATCCGAATCCTGGCCATGGTGAAGTGAATGTTATTTTGCCTGAAGGCCTGACAGGATTACTGAATGTGAAAATATTTGGTATCAACGGAAAGTTGTTTTCCGATTATGAGATTGAAGCGCCGGAGGGAGAACCCCTTAAGCTGGATTTAAGCGATCTGGGGCCGGGTGAATATATAATTGTATTTACCAGTAAGTATAAAGGGCTTTCGGGAACCGGAAAGTATGTTATAACATTGTTATAACACTGGTTTTGGTTCCTGTTTTGCTTTCGTACCATGAAAAGATTATTTTTGGAGTTTTCAAAACGAAGCGAAGAAGAGATATGACAGGAAAGAAGGTAATATCGGTATTTGTTTTATTGTGCGGTTTTCTTGGGCTTTCGGGCCAGGGGGCTTATCTTCCTCCGGATAAACCGGCGTTGATTATCGGGATTGTTGTAGAACAACTCAGGTTTGATCAGATTGAACGGCTGAGGGACAGGTTTTCGGAGAACGGGATCAAGAGAATGATCAACGAGGGGACTTTTTTCAGAAATGCTTCCTATGATTACATGCTGACACAGTCGGCACCGGGATTTTCCACCGTTGCGACCGGCACTGAACCTGCCTATCATGGAATAACATCGGATAACTGGTATGTCCCGTTGAAGAATGATTTTGTTTACTGTACAAAGGATGTCAGTGTCAATCCTGTCGGAGGAAGCTATGAGTCGGGTCTTCATTCACCCCTGAATCTTAATGCATCGACATTTGCCGATGAGCTCAAGATAGCCACAGGCAAGCGATCGAAAGTTTTTTCGGTAGGGGTAAAGGAGCAGGCGGCTATTCTTACTGCCGGCCATTCAGCCGACGGGGCATTCTGGTACGACAATACCACGGGAGGCTGGATGTCGTCGACTTATTACCTTGATGCACTTCCTTCATGGGTTAACGACTTCAATGCCATGAAGCGCCAGGAGACTTATCTCAACTCTTCGTGGACGCTTTCGAAGGAAGCAGAAGCGTATTCGACCTGCCTTCCTGATTCGAACAAATTTGAGAAGGGCTTCGGCGGGCTGAACTATTTCCCATATGACTTAAACAAGCTTAGCAGACCATCGTCGGGGAGAAATGCTGTCCGCAACTATGCCTTCCTGAGAGAAACTCCGTTTGCCGATGCCCTGACCACTGATTTTGCGATTAAGCTGATTGAACAGGAGGGGATGGGGAAGGATGATGTTACGGATTTTCTTTCGGTCTGCTATTCGTCGACCGACTATATAGGACACAGGTTTGGTCCGTCATCGGTGGAGACAGCTGATGCGATTCTGAGGCTCGACAGGAACATTGAGACTCTGATGAATTATGTCAATGACAATCTGGGCAAAAGAAATGTTCTGATCTATTTCACTTCCGCTCACGGTGTGGCTGAGGTTCCTCCCGTAATGGCCGACAGCAGGATCCCCTCGGGCTATTTCAGACAGAACCAGGCTCTTCAGCTTCTCAGGAGTTATCTTAATGCCGTTTATGGTGAGGGCGACTGGGTAAGGGGTTTTTCGGAGCGGCAGATTTTTCTGAACAGAACTCTTATTGAGGATGCGCGGATGCCGATCGAGGATATCCAGAAGAAGACGGCACGGTTCCTCACCCAGTTCACGGGAGTGGCATCAGCTTACCCGTATTATGCTTTTGAAGCTAATGATTTCGGGAGTGGTCATCTGAAAAGGATCATCAACAACTTCAGTCCACAGCGTTCGGGCGATGTCATTATTATCCTGCAGCCGGGCTGGGTGGAGGTTGGGGACGATCATTTGACCAGCCACAATTCACCGTATGAATATGATTGTCATGTTCCGCTGATATGGTATGGCTGGACGGTTAACAGGTCGACGGTTATGCGGAAGGTGAATCTGACCGATGTTGCAGCAACGCTTTCATCATTGTGCAGGATACCATATCCCAACGCCTGCACTGGCGAGCCGATGCCTGAACTGTTCAGATAGATTGCCTGGCGGAATCTCTTTCGGCACATGCCTCCTCAAGCAGGCGGGGATTTTTCTCGCACCCGTTTCCCAGGATTATCAGGTTTGCTCCGGCGCTGAAAGCTAATGCTATTTCTCCCCGGGTTTTTATTCCGCCTCCGACGGCGATTGGTAAAGTTACATTTTCCCTGACAGCACTGATTATCTCCGGAGGAACGGGATTCAGGGCACCGCTGCCTGCTTCGAGGTAGATCATTTTTAAGCCAAGCATCTCCCCGGCCATTGCGGTGGCTACCACAAGATCGGGTTTGTCGGCTGGAATGGCTTCCGTCTGGCTTATATATTCAACCGAGGTTTTCCTCCCGCATCCCACAAGGATATAACCTACTGAAATCAGCCTTTCCCTGACGCTCCTCAGGAAAGGAGCTGCAATGACATGATTCCCTATCAGAAGTTCAGGGTTTCTGCCTGAGATGAGGGAAAGCAGAAGGATGGCATCTGCTTTCAGGCTCAGCTGGAGGAGATTTCCCGGGAAAAGGATGATCGGAATGCTGCACTGGCTTCTGACGGATTCTATCAGATCATCAATACTGCTGAAAGTAAGGCTTCCTCCCACCAGAATATAGTCTGTCCCCGATCCGGATGCTATCTTCAGGATTCTCTTCAGGTCCTTTTCCGACGTCTTGTCGGGATCGAGAAGAAGGGCTATGCTCTTTTTACCAGGGAAATTATCCTTTATCATAATTCTTTTTGGTCCAGACTATTGTGTAATTGTCATATCTCGTATAGAAGAGGTCGAATGAATCATTGATCATTTTTGTCTTCACACTGCCTTGTATCTCACCTGATTCCTTAACATCGAATGGTTCGATTGTAATGTCCTTCTTGATACTTATTCCCTCCTTGTCGCAGATCTTGTAAAGAGCTTCCTTGGCGCACCAGTGAAGGTAAAGATGATAGATGCGCTTGTCAGGATCCCTTGTAATTTTCTCTTTCCTGTTTATGAATTTGAAACCTATGCGACTGATATTGGTGCTCATGTATTCAAGGTCAATACCCACTTTCTCATTGGTGCTCAGAAGTATAGCAGTGAGTTTGTTTGAATGTGAGATGCTTATGAACCGGGAACCGTCCCTTAGAAATGGCTTATTATTCTTGTTGTAGATAATTCTGGCATCCTTGCCAAGTACTTCGGCCAGAAGGGCCCTGACACTGAGGAATTCAAGCTTTCTTGATGTGCTTGCAAAAGCCTTGTATTTCTTTTTGTCAATAATATCAAGATCGACCATACCAAGCAGGGTGTTGATATCCTCCTCAATTTTCCATACACCCAGTATTGTGTACTCATTCAGGTAATGCTTAGAAATACATCCCATCAGTCGTCAGAGAGTTTATTTCTTCTTCCACTCAAGTGTTTCAATCAGATGGACAACATCTTCCCTGAAGAAATCGATCACTGGAGCCAGGGAATCGGCATTCGGTTCTGATTCAAAATAGAGTGATCCCCTGAGATAATGATCAGTGCTGTCAGTTACGTAAAACTGAACGGCGGTAGCCGTATTGCCCTTCAGGTCATAAAAGATCCCGAAAATCCTTTTTTCCGGATCAATTATTACTTGTTCATTAATGGCATCGGCTTTTGTAATATGGTTTTTGACATTCATGGTGTAGGTCTGTTCAACAAGCTCTTCAAGATCATCATGAACATCCTTGTATGTAAGGTGGAGACTGGCCTTATAGCCTGGAAATTCTATGTTGAACCAGCCCGGTTCCGGAGCGTCTTCAATCTTATCCGAAATAATTCCGTACCGGGGATATTCGAATGTTAAGGGCAGGTTTACGGATTCTGAGGGGTTGTTGAAGGTGACATATTCCTTACCGGGGAGATCGATTCTGAAATAGCCCCGCGGTTTAGGAACAGGTGCCTTCCTGCATCCTGTAATGCCGGTCATCAATGAAAGAAATAAGAGTAAAGCAGTTCTACTCTTTATTTGTTTTACCATAATCGTCAGTTATTTCCACGCGAATCTCCTTTATCCTTCTCTTGTCAGCGGACTCGATCCTGAACTTAAAGTTTTTATAGGTAACGACCTGCCCCTTTTGCGGGATCTCACCAGTAAGCTCAAGTAAAAGTCCGGCAAGAGTTTCGGATTCGCCCCTTACATCCTCAAAAGGATCGCCTTCGACGTCGATTATTTTAAAAAAATCATTAAGCAGTATTTTACCTTCAAAAACGTAGGTGGTTTCGTCTATTTTGCGGAACATGGTTTCATCCTCGTCGCTCTCATCGGTGATTTCACCTACAATCTCCTCCAGCACATCCTCAAGTGTGATGATCCCGGAAGTGCCACCGTATTCGTCGATAACAACCGCCATATGTATCTTTCTTATCTGGAATTCTTTGAGGAGTTCATTTATTTTCTTTGTTTCGGGTACAAAATGCACAGGCCTCATCAGCGACTGCCACTTGAAACTATCGGGGTTGTTGATATAAGGTAGAATATCCTTGGCGTAGAGGATCCCTTTTACTGAATCGAATGATCCTGCATATACCGGGATTCTAGAGAAGCCTGATTCGATGATGGTGGATTTTACCTTGTTGAAGCTTGCCTTTATATTGATGGCAGTCACATCGATTCTCGGGCACATAATCTCGCTTACATTTATATTCCCGAAATTTACTATCCCCTTGAGGATTTTTTCATCCTCATTTATATCCTCCGATGCAAGGGTAAGAGCTTCCGACAGATCGTCCATACTTATATTTGAATACCTGTGTCCTGCTCTTTTCTTTACAAATGAAGTGGAAAAGATGAGAAGAGCGGTTAAAGGCTTGAACAGTCTCAAAAGAAAGGACAGTGGGAATGCCATGAAAAGTGACATCGGCAGGTGTTTCCTGGTAGCAAACACCTTTGGGATCACCTCACCGAAAAGCAGGAGGATGAAAGTGATAACTACAACTTCTATAATAAAACCCAGAACTGGGTAAGCGCTGAAGTCAAAGAGTATTGAACTCAGAAAGGCGGCCAGAAGCACCACCGCTATGTTCACTGTATTGTTGGCAACCAGTATTGTACTTAGGAGAGTGTCGGGTGAGTCATGAAGCTTCAGGACCATTGCAGCCTTTCTGGACTTGTCTGACCTAAGCTTTTCAATATCTTCCGGACGAAGCGAAAAGAAAGCTACCTCAGACCCCGACATGAGTGCCGATAAAAAGAGAAGAAGAGCCAGAATTACAAAGCCTACGATCAACTTCAGATCGAGTGTACCGGCAGCCATGCCTGTTAACAATGCGACAGATGATAAAGAAATATCCGCTTCCAATTCCAGATTCTTTAAAACAGACTGCTAGAAGGGGAGATCATCATCTCCGGATGCCTGGTAACCTGCAGCCGGATCATTCACTTCAGGAACGTCGTTATCCTTGTCCGGGGTTTCACTCCTGACGGGTTCATTGCTCGTTCCTGTGCCGCCTGCGGCAGCCGGTTTTTTATCCAGAACCAGGAAAGTGTCGGCAAGAATCTCAGTTATGTATTTGTTGTTCCCTTCCTTGTCGACGTATGAACGTGTCTTGATTTTTCCGACGATATAGAGCTGCGATCCCTTTTTGACTGTTTTTTCCGCTACTTCGGCCATTGCACGCCAGAGGACTATATTGTGCCATTCTGTTGTGGTTATAGTTTCTCCCTGCTGGTTGGTGTAGGATTCACTTGTGGCAAGAGGGAATGTAGCTTTGGCGGCTCCCTTGTCGAAATAACGGACAACAGGGTCTTTGCCAACGTTTCCCACCAAAATAACCTTGTTGATTGACATATAGTAAGGGTTTTAATTTCAGAAATTTCCAGATTGCAAAGTTAATAAAAAAATGCTTATCGGAACCAGTGTGAAAGTTAATACAGAATATCCATATTCTCAATATCTTACCTTAGGTCATTATTTGCACCCCGATTACCCTTGAGGCAGCCGCGATTATGTGAAATCTGACATGCTGGTTTTTCTATTTCATTGTATTTTAGGCAATTTTATTATTTCCGGAAAAAAATTATTCTTTAACTAATTCAATATAAATAAATAATATTTTTATATTTGCAGGGTTGAAAAAAAAGTATACTCAAAATAATTTGTTGAATTTTAAACTTCACGAAAATGACTAAAGCAGACATCGTTAATGAAATTGCCAAGAACACTGGTATTGAGAAGGTAACAGTTCAGAAAACTGTTGAGGCCTTTATGGATACGATAAAGCATTCCATGGTAAGCGGTAACAATGTGTACCTGAGAGGATTTGGCAGCTTTATTGTAAAGAAAAGAGCTAAGAAAACTGCAAGGAATATTTCCAAGAATACCACCATAATAATCCCAGCTCACAATATTCCTTCCTTCAAGCCGGCAAAATCGTTTATTACCAAAGTTAAATCACACGTTAAGAAATAAGCTCTCATGCCAAGCGGAAAAAAGAGAAAAAGACATAAGATGGCTACCCACAAGCGCAAAAAACGCTTGCGGAAGAACAGACATAAGAAGAAATAAACGGATCGGGTAGTCTTTTTAAAGATAACTAAACCTAAAGGTCAAACGATCTTTAGGTTTATTGTATCAGTATGTTGGATATCGTTGTGGATTATTGACTGAGTTTAGTAAGAGACGTGGTAAATAAGGAGTTGATTATTGATGTTGGTGTATCCGATGTCTCACTGGCGTTGCTGGAAGACAAGCAGCTGACTGAGTTAAACAAGGAGAAGAGAAGCATAAAGTTCTCCGTGGGGGATATTTACCTGGGAAAAGTAAAGAAGATCATGCCGGGGCTTAATGCCGCATTTGTGAATGTCGGCTATGAAAGAGACGCATTTCTTCATTACCTCGATCTCGGAGCTCAGTTCAGGACACAGCACAAATACTATATCTCAGCAATTCAGCGTCAGGGGCGTATCACCCCCCTGAACAAAATCAAATGTGAACCTGATATTGACAAGGACGGTAAAATTACCGATGTTCTCAGCACCGGGCAAACCGTATTGGTTCAGGTAACCAAAGAGCCCATATCCACAAAAGGACCGAGACTGGCGTCGGAGATATCCCTCGCGGGCCGCAATCTGGTGCTGATCCCCTTCTCCGACAAGGTTTCCATTTCATCGAAGATTGAGAGCAACGAGGAGAAAAACCGACTCAAGACACTGGTACAGAGTATCAAACCAAAAAACTATGGTGTAATTGTAAGAACCGTAGCAGAAGGGAAAAAGGTGGCTGTACTCGATGCTGAACTCAGGGAACTGGTTAACAGATGGGAATCGGCTTTCGGATCTGTAAAAAAGGAAACCAGGACGCCAAGGCTCTTCATCGGAGAGATGAACCGCACTTCAACAATCATCAGGGATATGTTGAATGTTACGTTCAACGGTATTCACATCAACGATAGTGTTATGGCCGAAGAGGTCAGAAACTATATAAGGGAGATCGCACCGGAAAAGGAGAAGATCGTAAAGCTTTATACAGGTTCGATACCCATTTTCGATCATTTTGGAATCAACAAGCAGATTAAGGCTCTGTTCGGCAAGACTGTTTCTTTCAAGCACGGCGCCTACCTTATAATAGAACATACCGAAGCACTCCATGTCATTGATGTTAACAGCGGAAACAGGTCGAGATCGGGTAATAACCAGGAAGCCAACGCCCTGGAAGTCAATATGGAGGCTGCAAAGGAAATTGCACGGCAGCTCAGGTTAAGGGATATGGGAGGCATTATTGTTATCGATTTCATCGATATGCAGACCAATGAAAACAAACAGGCTCTGTTCGACAAGATGAAGGAGATCATGGGCGGCGACCGGACCAAGCACAATATACTCCCCCTTTCAAAATTCGGCCTTATGCAGATTACCAGACAGAGGGTCCGACCCGAAATGAACATTGTTACTGACGAAAAATGTCCTGCATGCCAGGGAACAGGGCAGATCCGCCCCACAATATTGTTCTCCGACACCCTGGAGAAGGATCTTTCATTCCTGGTTGACAAGATAAAAACCCGCAGCATTGTACTTAATGTACATCCATTTGTGGCTTCATACCTTAAGAAAGGGCCAATCCCGCTTTGTTTGAAATGGGATATTAAATACCGGATTATGATAAAAGTCCAGGCTGTTACTTCATATCACATGCTTGAATACCACTTCTTTGACAGGGAAGGCAATGAAATTGACCTGGTATAGCGAGTAAAATTTCGAACAACACCCCGCTCTTTTCTGTTAATCGTGCTGATTTGTTACTTTTGCAAAGTATTAACAGATATATCTATGTTTAAAAGATACTTAACCGCACTGTTTTTTTCCTTCTTCATCCTTAACGGAGCCATATCACAGATCTATGACCCGGTAACATGGACTTTCGGTTATGAAAAGACGGGTGAAAACTCCTATGCCATTGTGTTAACGGCTGTAATTGAAAAAGGCTCCCATATTTATGCTATGGATATTCCGGAGGGTGGTCCGATACCTACGTCGTTTTCATTCAATGAGTCGACGGATTTTACCCTCAACGGGAATACTTTTGAAGTTACTCAACCCGAGGAGCTTATGGATGAAGCTTTCGGCTTCAGGATAAAATCGTTCAGCGATGAGGCAGAGTTCCGGCAGCTTATCAGCCCGGCAAAGCCTTCCTTTACAGTTTCGGGCACGGTTAATTTCATGTCGTGCAACAATACCACCTGTTCGCCTCCGAAAGATGTAGAGTTCTCGGTCAGTATAGGTGAAACCAAAGTATCGGCTTCCACGAATGATACGGAAACGATAACTGAAGGTCCTGAAAGCAAAAAGCAGGGCGGAGGTCTGCTCAAGTTCTTTCTAATTTCGCTGCTGGCAGGATTTGCCGGAGTCCTTACTCCTTGTGTATTCCCAATGATTCCGATGACTGTGGCTTTCTTCTCCCAGGGTTCGGAGAACAGGGCCAAATCGGTAATCAAGGCGCTGATTTTCGGGTTTTCAATTGTTCTGATCTATTCACTCCTTGGAGTGATTGTATCGCTCACAAGTGCCGGTGCGGGATTTGCCAACACTCTCAGCACTCACTGGATACCAAACCTGCTCTTTTTTGCCCTGTTTGTGGTTTTTGCTATTTCATTCTTCGGGGCTTTCGAGATTGTCCTGCCTAACAAATGGGTTTCAGGAGCCGATTCGCGGGTTGATAAAGGAGGTCTTATTGCATCCTTTTTTATGGGATTGACAACGGTTATAGTGTCATTTTCATGTACCGGTCCGATAGTGGGGGCCCTGCTTGTTGAGGCCGCCTCAGGTGATGTACTGAGGCCTACAATCGGAATGCTGGGATTTGGTCTTGCATTTGCTCTTCCTTTCACAATATTTGCCTTATTCCCCTCTGTGATGAGCAAGATGCCGAAGTCGGGAGGATGGCTGAACTCCGTAAAGGTAGTGCTGGGGTTCATTATGCTCGCCTTCAGTCTTAAATTCCTTATGACAATCGACACAGTTTATTCATTCAGGGTTCTTTCGAGGGATATATATCTTGCAATCTGGATAGTCCTGTTCAGCCTGATGGGGTTGTATCTGATGGGGAAACTCAAATTCAGACACGACAGTGAAATACCTTATATTGGTACCTTCCGGATCTTTCTCATAATCGCGATTTTTTCGTTTGTGGTTTATCTGATTCCGGGACTTTTCGGGGCACCGCTTAAGGGCCTTTCGTCGCTTCTGCCTTCTCAACAAACATCAGGACTCAACCTGTCCGGGATACAGGTGGAAAGCAACGTGTCTCCAGTGCCTCAGTCTATGAATATCCTGTCAAGTGAGCTATGTTCAGAACCACTCTACGATGATATTTTCGATATGCCGCTTGGACTGACCGGCTATTTTGACTTTGAACAGGGATTGCAGTGTGCCCGTGAACAGGGAAAACCAGCCCTCATCGATTTCAAAGGCCATGCCTGCGCCAACTGTAAGGTTATGGAAGCCAGAGTCTGGTCTGATCCGGAAGTGCTGGATAGGCTAAGGAATAATTTCGTGATCATAGCACTTTATGCCGATGACAGGACAGAGCTTCCGGAAAGCAAATGGATCACTTCAACCGTTGACGGAAAGGTGAAAAAGACAATAGGAAAGATCAATGAGGATCTTGAGATCTCCTTATTCAAGACCAACGCCCTTCCTCTTTACGTAATTGTAGATCATGAGGGGAACCCGCTGAATCAACCTATGCCCACAAACCTCAAAGTTGAGGAATATAAAAAGTGGCTGGATGATGGTCTGGCCAGATTTATGTCTCGCTAGCATTACCTGGTAACCGGGTTATCTGATATGGACATTCCCCCTGCTGGCATCGATCTTTAGCCGGCTTTTACCTGTGCCGGTACCAATCTTACCGGTTAGCAGGTATTCATTCCTCTTTTCGTTTACCGTTTCTTTTTCAGCCCTGGTTTTGTTGTCAGGCAGGACCACAAATGCGTTGACCTGCCTTATTTCATACTCATAGGTGGCTGAGGGCTCGAAATTTGCCTTTATATCAGCATTGGATGATTTGATAACCATGTTGTCAAACCTGTCATTTATCCTTTCGAAGTCCACGCTTCCGAATTTCAGGTCAAGGTCAGCCGCAGTCGCCAGGTATTCCATGCTGTAGTTGGTGAACCAGGAGACTCCTGTTATTGTTGAAATTTCACCGATGAAGAATTTGTCTTTTCGGGATTCAATCTTAACAATGCCTGTCTTACCCAGATCAAATCTCGATGAAGTGCTGATAAGGTCAAGTTCATCGCTGCGTTCAACCCTTATTTTTGAGAAAGTTGTAATTATTTTCGCGGACCTTACCGAACCAATCACGGCGTCGCCAAAATCCAGATTAAGTGCTGAAACACGGTTAAGAGTATTTGCCCTGAAATCACCGTTTGAAAGATCAATTGATACTGTTCCTGTATTTTCTTCAGTTGTTATGTCTCCGAACTGGTTTTTTATTTCGATGTCGACATAATCAGGTACATTGATGGAATAATTGATCTGGACCCTTGACTCGTAGTCGATTAACTTCCCTGTAAATTCCTTGAAGCTTTCAAGAAGAACGGTTGTTTCTCGTTCAAAAACGGTCTCGGCCTTTACCAGTGATCCTGTTTCGGTTATGCTGACATTTATGCCGGCAATCAACTTGTCGAGCCTGGTTCTGTCGGGGGCATAAGCCTCGATTTCAGCCGAGATATATGCTGAGTCCTTATCCCAGGTCGAGATGTTAATGTCACCGTACCGGTTTATTATCTCCAGCTTTGTATCACGCCCGACGGTGAGTGTTTTTGAAAAGCACTTGTTCGCGGATTCGTCCTGAGCACCAATCGGAATGACGAAAATAAGGAGGCAGGTAACAATTGTGAAAACTGATTTCATTGTGGTTTGCAGGATTTTGAAAGATAAAAAAACGAATAAAAGACGTTCTTAAAGGTCAGAATAAAGACGAATGAAAAACACAAATGTTACAGTCAGAGGCGAAAGTTAGCTCATTATTCACTAGAGGATTCCAGAAAATTTCAAATGGATCAGAATTATTTTGGTTTTTCTTAAAGAAAAAAGTATTTTTACACCTAAATTACCTGGTCACAATTATTGTAATTATAAAAGCGTAAAAAAGAAAACACTAAGGATACTTAAAGTAGGTTACTTTAGAAAGAAGCTTTTACTGTCCAAAAAGCAATTTTTCCATTCTTTTCATGGCTACCCTGTCCGCCCGAACGCGGACAGGGTTTTTCATGTTAAATAGTGTTAAATGCAGGTTATCAGAAAGTTTAATATATCATTTTGGGTTATCTTGCGTTAAGAAAAGATAATTCCTGACCTATGAGCAGAGTCATCTGTTTTACACTTATATTAATCCTGTTTCCGGCATGCACGGACAATACCAGCCGGCTGGTCAGCCAGGCTGAAAAAATTCATGCGAAGACGCTTACGGTTGACACCCATTGTGATACCCCGATGAATATTGCAGGATCCGACTTTGATCTTGGGATCAGGCATACAGAGGGATGCGTTGATTTTCCCAGGATGAAGGAAGGCGGGCTTGATGCCGAATTCTTTGCCGTGTTCACAAGCCAGGGACCAAGGAATGATTCGGCATATAATGAGATCTACGAGTATGCCCTGAGTGTTCTTGACAAGGTACAGTCAAACGTGGAGAAATACCCTGATATTGCCGGTATTGCAACTTCGCCCGGGGATGCTTTGAGGCTGAAGAAGGAGGGTAAGATTTCGGCATTCATCGGGATAGAAAATGGCTATCCTATTGGGTTGGATCTCAACAGGGTTAAGGCTTTCTACGACAGGGGAGCCAGGTACATTACACTTTCGCACACCAGGAACAATGATATCTGCGATTCCTCTACCGACCCCAGAGGGCCCGAACATGACGGCCTTTCTGAATTCGGAAAGAAGGTTGTGGAGGAAATGAACCGTCTCGGCATGATGGTTGATGTATCGCATATCTCCGATAATGCATTCTATGACGTGCTGGAAGTATCGACAGCCCCGGTGATTGCATCTCATTCATCCTGCAGGGCATTGTGCGAATCACCAAGAAACCTTGATGATGACATGCTGCTTGCTCTGAGGGATAACGGAGGCGTTATACAGATATGCATTCTGAGTGATTATCTTAAGATACCCGATCCCAATCCGCAGCTTGATGCCAGGCTAAAGGAATTTGCCGATAAATATGTTGATTTCGGCTTGCTCGGGGAAGAAGAGAAGAAAATAGCCAGGGGAGAATACAGGGCAATAAGGGAAAGATATGAAAAGCTTGCCACTGTAGATGATGTGGCGGATCATATTGATCATGTTGTCCAGGTTATAGGGATTGACCACGTCGGAATCGGCACCGACTTTGACGGCGGCGGGGGAGTGGAAGAATGCATGAGTGTGGCTGATATGAAGAACATAACAATTGAACTTCTCCAGCGGGGGTACAGCTGGAAGGATATTGCCAAAATATGGGGAGGCAATATAATGAGAGTAATGAAGGAGGCAGAGTCACTCAGGGAGGATTCCCTTTAAGGTTCTGTATTCAGGGCAATAAATGTTGTCTGCGGAAAGTATCAGATATCTTTTACTCTCGAAAATCTCAGCAATTTAAGTAACCACCCGGGCAAGGGTTTATATTCCATTCTGTTTTTCAGGTTTACATACCATCCAAGCCGTTTTGATATCCTCATTTTATGAGATTCCACAAATTCCAGAAGTATTCCGTCGGCATCCTCGATATAGGCAAAATGGCCCGCGGCATCACCCATCTCAAAGCTATTTCCGTTCCTTGAATCCATACTGTCGACAACAAAAGGATACCCCAGGTTTACGCAATGTTCCCTCAGTTTATCCATTTCAAAAATGTCGAAACATAAATGTATGAATCCAGGATCGCCCCAGAACCGGTCCTGATAAATCCTTTTGCCGGGATTTCCCGGGGAGCTGATCAGTTCTATTACGCTCTGCCCGAAGATTCTGCTGAAATAACCCGAGAATGGTTTGGTTCTCTTAAGAAGGACCCTGCGTAATTCCTTTTTTCCGCCAGGAAGGGATCCAAGGTCAGGGAAATACCCGGTTTTATCATAAACTACATGATCATAGCCGAGGATATCTGAATATATGGGAAGCGATTTATCAATGTCCGTCACTCCCAGTATTGCCCCATAGGAACCGCCGCTGATTTTGTTCTCGTTCATGAACCAGTTATTCCCTTCCACGATCTGAAAAAGGTTGCCAAAAGGATCTTTAACGAAAAAGGAAGGATTTCCTGATGGATCATCGGCCGGTTCTCCGCTGAGAATGCAATCGTTGTTTTTATAAAAAGAATGTGCCTCACGGATATCCTTCACCTTGATCTTGCAAACAAGGATGCCGAGGTCGCCAAGTCTGATTTCTTCTTCTATCTGGACAGGCTTTCTTTCCTGGTACTGCCATACCTCGAACCCTCCTCCGCTCTGGAGGTTCAGGGCAAGGACCGCATGTCGGCTCTGTGGAACGTTGCCGGTATAGGGAAGCATCAGATTGGCTTCTGTTTTATCGTCAAAAATACGACAATCCATTCCAAACATAAGGCTGTACCATCTCCAGGCCTCTTTCAGATTCTTAACCCCGATCCCAATCTGCTGTATGCCGCCCAATTTGTAACCTTCTTTCATCAGTATATAATCTTTATTTTAATGGTCTGATGGAACCCACATGTTTGACTTCGTCGAGCTCGCAAGCTCGGTTGAAAATTATGTACATACGTTTTTGTGTATTTGATACATGTGGGTTTCATCTCCTTCAATTCTTTCTATCCTGTTAGTTTTTTACCTTGTCTGCGATCCTGTAAAAGAGCCATGGACATATCCGCCTGATATAAAGCATGATAAGTTCACTTCTGCCTACGAGGATCTCTCTTTTATTTCTTATTATACCCCTGATTATTGTCCTTGCTGCCTGTTCAGGAAGTATTCCTTTTGCCTGTCCGGCATCCATTTTTCCGTATTCCTCTCCCTCTTTATTAAGAGCGTGTAATGAGATGCCTGTTTTCACCCTGCCTGGTATTATGACGGATGTTCTTATCCTGTTTACCTTGTTTTCAAGAAAGAGCGTCTCAAAAAAACCGTGAAGGGCCTGTTTTGAGGCTGAGTAAGCTGATCTGAGAGGGAAGCCGAACCTGCCGGTTATGCTGCTTGTGGCCAGGATGTGACCCGATTTCCTGCTTATCATGTATGGCAATACAGTTTTGGTCAGGGCTACAGTGCCGAAGTAGTTGATTTCAAATATCTTTCTGTCGAGCCAGACAGGTGTTTCCTCTATTCTCGATCGCTGGCTTATTCCGCCAATGTTAAGAAGGTAATCGATCTGTCCGAATGTGGCGATTTGATATTCAACTATTTTACCTATTTCTGACGTGTCGGCAAGATCAAAGGGAACACACCTGACAGCTTCCGGTCGGGCGCAATTAAGCTTCACGCGTTCCAACCCTTCAGAATCATTTGATGAAGCAATCAGCCTTGCGCCAAGACCGGCAAATTCATAGACCAGCGCTTCGCCTATGCCTGAAGATGCCCCTGTGATCCATACCACTTTATCCTTAAAAAACAGCTTCTTATTCATCTTTCAATTCTGACACGAGCGAGATGAGTTCATCATGGTTTTTCCTTAGTGTCAAATAGTTCTTGTTTTTGTTCCTTAGATAATTCCTGACTCTGAATCCTCCGATGATTCTTCTGAGCACCAGATTGTAATTCCAGGCGAAAAGGCCTGCAAGAGGGATCGCGATAAAAATCATAACAGCCAGCCACCATGGCGAAAATAGGAGAAGGCATAAAATAAGGTATACGGGAAGGAAAATGAAAGCAAGGGCAAATGAGATCCCAAACCGCATGGTGCTGTGAAATTGCGGATCTTTGGTTTTCTTAATCTGCAATTCCGGAGGGGCAAAGAATGTCAGTGTAAAAATATTGCCAAACAGCCAGAGCGGAAAGGTTGCAAGCAGTCCTGCCATCCCGGCCAGAAGCCAGCCCAGGGGATGCTTTTTCTTTTCAAGAAGCTTGTAGGTGACCTTTAGTTCTTTGGCCTGTTCTTTTACACTCAGGCTGAGTGAGCATATCCGCCCGAACTCCTCAGGGTTGGTATTTTTAAGGGAGTTGAGTTTGCTTATAAGATTCCGGTCGCGGTACAGTTTCGGGAATTTTATGTCGTCACTGTATTTTCCGTTGATAATGCTTCTCAGTTCGTCGATAGCCTCATAATCATCAACTGATTCTATATGCACCATCAGTTTTTTGATCTCGTCCGAAAGCCTTTCCCTCAGTTTGTTAAGTGCTCTTTCGGGAGCTTCCCTGTAAAGCTGATGGTATTCTGATACCTCTATGGGCTTTCCATAGACCACAGTTAGTACCTGCCTCGCTCTCCGGTAATTTGTGTACTCAAGGCCGACAGGGATTATTTTGATATTAAGACCGAAGTTTTGAGATTCCTCGGCCTGGAAGGCAACCCGGCATATTCCCTTTTTAAGCTGGCGAAGCCTCCTGAAACCGGCATGGTCGCCTTCGGGAAGTATTACAAGCCCGTTTTTGTTCCTGATTACATCAATCGTCTTATGGAATATTTCATCATTTGATTTAAGTGAACTGAAGCCGTCACGAATCCTGTATACAGGAAGCATTTTGATGAAATACAGAAAAGAGGCAATTGTCTTATTCCGGAAAATATCAGAACGGCCAAGGAAAATGGGCTGGCCTGAATGGGTAAAAACCACGGCCAGTGCATCCATCAGAGCATTCTGATGGTTGGGAGCGAAAATCAGATGGTGGTCAGGATCAATATTTTCGCTACCGATTGTGATAACTTTCCTGTAATATATATTATCATGCCAGAAGCCAACTGTTTTTTTCAACAGAGTATAACCTGCCGAGTATTCTTCAATATTCTCTTTTCCCATACAATCAGGTAATTGTAATTTCGCGGGTGGGTAAAGCTTTGTTTTTCCGTGAAAATCAGCGCAATTTAGAAAAAATGAACATGATAAGACTCAAACGGTGAGTAATTTAATGCTATAAACCGGTAATAATACGTCTTTATACTACCATATCAGGGAGAATCGCGATCATCTATAAATCTGTTGAGATTTCTCCTTTCCTTTTTTGTGGGTCTTCCGAGTCCTTTCTGTCTGAACCCCGGGAAAGCAGAATGGCTGATTTCAAGTTTTATCTTCTCCTGCTCAGGTGTAAGGTCCTCTAAAAAATTGCTGACCAGTTTTGCTGAAACCCTGTTCTCAATTGGTTTAATAACACGGTATGTGTAGGTTACAGGAGGTTTTCTTACGGTAATTATTTCATTGCCTTCAACGACCCTGGAAGGCTTTACCTGAATATTGTTTATTATTACCCTTCCCTTTCTGCATTCATCCGAAGCCATGCTTCTCGTTTTATAGAGCCTGACGGACCAGAGGAATTTGTCAATGCGGATACATGATATTTCAGGTTCAGGGCTCATTTGGTTCCTGATCTTTTTTTCCTTTTTCTTTCGTTTCTTTTTGGGCAGCCAGTTTTGATGTCCGGTTAAAGGCCGTCATTGTGAGCTCGGTTCCTACTGTTCCGAACGACCTGATCATGTCTAACACAATACTGATTCTTCCGCTCAGGAATTCTTTTTCCTCTTTGTTCCACTGGCCAAGAACGTAGTTAACCTGGCTGCCTTTTCTGAAACCGTTGCCGATACCTATCCTTATGCGTGTATATTCAGTTGTTCCAATAACCGAGTTGATATGAGCAAGTCCGTTGTGGCCGCCATCGCTTCCCTTGGCTCTCATCCTGATGCTTCCCAGCGGGAGGGCGAGGTCATCAACTATTACGAGCAGGCTTTCAACAGGAATATTCTCTTTATTAAGCCAGTATCTCACTGCATTCCCACTGAGGTTCATGTAGGTGGAAGGCTTTAGCAGAATGAAAGTCCTTCCCCTGTACCTGGTTTCGGCTGTCGATCCATATCTCCTGTCGGAGAAGGAGGTCCCCGATTCGGAAGCAAAGGCATCAAGTATGGTAAAGCCTATATTATGACGGGTATCACTGTACTCATCACCAATATTACCCAGGCCAACTATCAGATATTTCATGTTGCCTGCCTGTTATGAGAAGTTTCTTCCTACTTCGATTTTACTTCCTTTGAATCAGCAGATGATGCTGCTGTGGCTCCTTCGGGAGCTGCGCCTTCAGTTTTTCCGGCAGCCGTTTCACCCTCAGCACCTTCCTTGGCAACAACACGTGATGTGGCTACTGAAAGAATAGTTGTGATCCGGGGATCGATAAGTTCAATATTGTCGTATTTGAGATCCCCAACCTTAACGGAATGGTTGATCCTGACATTGGTGATATCGATAGGAAGCGATTCCGGGATATCTTTGGCCAGGCCCCTTACCTTAAGATGCCTTTTCTTGATCCTGAGTTTACCTCCGGCCTTTACACCGACTGAGTCGCCTGCAATTTTGATGGGCAGACTTACTAAAATTGGCTTTTCATCAAAGATTTCAACAAAATCAACGTGCGTAATCTTGTCTGTAACCGGGTGGAACTGTATATCCTGCATCACGACCTTGTATTGCTTGCCATCAAGGTCGAGATTGACTATATGGGCATCGGGGGTGTAAACGAGGTTCTTGAAACTGTTTTCATGAGTATGAAAATGTATGTTCTGCTCACTGCCATAGATAACGCAAGGTACATTTCCTTCTTTCCTGGTTTTTTTTGAGCTTTTCTTTCCAAGTTCGGTCCTGATGGAACCTTTGATTTCAATTGTCTTCATTATAAATTAATTGTGTGCTACTCAGAGCTGCCGCCGTGACAGTTCCCCATTACACGTTAGACTTAAAAAATTGGCCTGCAAATATATTACAAAGGATTCAGAATACAAAATTCGTACTTATCGACTGATTCAGGTTGACCGCCTGAATTGTATTAGCCAGAATTTCAGCTATTGACAGTACTTTAATTTTTGAGGATTTTTTCTCGAAGGGCACCGAATCCGTTACCACCAGTTCGGTGAGCGGTGAGTCTTCAATTCTCTGAACGGCATTTCCGGAAAGGATGGGATGAGTGGCAAACGCCCGGATGCTAAGGGCTCCCTTCTCATGGATCTTCTGTGAGGCAAGAGCCAGTGTCCCGGCTGTGTCGACCATATCGTCGATGATAACAACATTCCTTCCTTCCACATCACCGAGAACTGACATTTCCTCGATTACGTTAGGTTTTTTTCTGAGTTTGTAGCAAAGCACCATTTCGGCCTGAAGATGCCTGGAATAAGCGTTGGCCCTTTTCGAGCCTCCCATGTCGGGAGCCGATACGGTAAGATTGCTAAGCTTCAGATTTTCAATATAGGGAGCAAATATTGCCGATCCGTAGAGGTGGTCAACAGGTACATTGAAGAAACCCTGTATCTGGTCGGCATGAAGATCCATTGTGATTATCCTGTCGACGCCGGCTGTACCCAGCAGGTCGGATGACAGTTTGGCCCCGATCGAAACCCTTGGCCTGTCTTTTCTGTCCTGCCTTGCGAAACCATAATAGGGGATAACGGCAATTACCTTGTATGCAGAGGCTCTTTTGGCAGCATCTATCATCAGCAGTAGTTCAAAGAGGTTGTCTGCAGGGGGATTGGTCGATTGAACGATAAATACCATGTTGCCCCTTACGGATTCATCGAAACAGGGTTGAAATTCTCCGTCGCTGAACTCGGTAACCGAACTCTTTCCGAGCTCAATTCCCAGCTCGGCTGCAATTTTTTCTGCCAGATGCCTTGAAGCTCTGCAGGAAAAAATCTTCATGGGTGCCTTACCGTACATCTACTGTATTTTTGAACGTTTAGTACTGAATTTTTGAGACTACAAAATTATAAATTCCCTGCGAGAACCCTACCTGTTTGAAAAATTCTTTATTGTTTCTTCAATGAAAGCCAGTATCTCTTCCCTTCCACTTCTTTTCGCCGATGAGGATATGAAGGCTTGGGGAAGGGTTTCCCACACTTTAAGCAATGCTTTGTTATGAGCATGTATTGTTTTCTCAAGTGCATTACCGGAAATCTTGTCTGTTTTGGTGAATACCCTGACAAAGGGAACCTCATTGGTTCCAAGGAACTCCATGAAAGCCAGATCGGATTTCTGAGGTTCATGTCTCGAGTCCAGAAGCACAAAAAGGCAGGCAAGGGTTTCTCTCTTAAGTATGTACAGCTCAGCTGATTTGAGCCATTTTTCTCTCATGCCCGAGGATACTTTTGCATAGCCGTAACCTGGCAGGTCCACCAGGAACCAGTCCTCATTTATAAGAAAATGGTTGATAGTCCTTGTTTTTCCCGGATTGCCTGATATCTTAGCCAGCCTGGTAAATCCGGTCAACATGTTGATCAGCGATGATTTGCCGACATTGGAACGGCCAATGAATGCAAATTCAGGCTTCACCGGTTCAGGGCACTGTTCAATCGAAGTACTGCTCCCGATAAATGAAGCTGAATGGATAATCATATTTCTGCCTGTTTTATTTCAGATCGTTGTATGGAAGAGGAATCTTTTCGTATGTCAGGTAATTGTTGCCGAAATCGGTAAGTATGGCGGCAATAACTCCAATATGGGCCGGCTGTGGAGTGCCCGTCTTTTTCAGATCGATCCAGGTTTTCGCGTTCACGGCCGGTATCAGCTTACATACTGCGGTATCAAAGACTCCGTTAGTGAACTCACCACGGTAGAATTTCACATTCCTTTTCTCATCGGTAATGCCCAGATTGATCCTTACCTTTCCTGAAGTCGCATAATTGTCGTCAATTGTATATACTATCCCGGGATAATTTTTCTGCAATCTTCCATTCCGGTCATATTCCTGAAGCTCCGGGGTTCTTAGTCCTTTGTTGAAGTTTAGTTTTGCCCTGACACCTCCCGAACGATAGTATTGGATCTGTGTCCCGTGAATCGTGTCATGCCTGTAGGGTGTTGCACGGAAAACCTGGCCTTCGAGGTAATACTTCCGGGCTGAATCCTCACGAATTCCATTCTCGTACCAGAAGGTTTGATTCAGCTGCCCTCCCTTATAGTAGGTTTTTGTTTCCCCGTTGAGGATGCCATTCTTAAATGTGGATTCCTTCACGAGTATATCACGACTAAAGTATTGCTTTATTCCTGTAAAACCGGTATCGGGAACAGAGGTGTTATCATTGACATCATCCGGGGCATTTTTTGAAGATCCCCTGCTGCCGCATCCTGCCATTATCAGCAGAAAAGCAAATATTAATACGGGGTTTGAAGCTTTTATCATGACTGTTTGCATTAAGAATTGTTGAGGTCGTTCCGGGTTATATATATTTCCAGCAGACTGGCTTCAGGTTCAGGGATAAGCTCAACGTCAGTGATGGAAGCAGGAACGAGAACGGTTTCTCCCTTAGTTACCAGTTTCGGATCCGGAATCCCAGCTGATTCTGAACCTGCCGCCGGTGCAAAGGTAGACAACGAATGAATCAATCAGATTGTAATCCCTTTTTATCAGGGTGTTGAAGCTGATTATACTGGTATCGAAATATTCGCATTTGACAAGGCCCGAGGGTTTGTTGAATACTGTTTCATTTGTAATTTTTCCAGTTCCTGTCTGTGCGAAGTCAATTGCATCGAGGGCAAGGTCGATGTGAAGCTCCCTCGGTCTTCCTTCATTATCTTTTCTTCCCCAGTCATAAATCCTGTATGTGACGTCGGATGTCTGCTGGATTTCGGCAAGGACAATGCCGGCTCCAATAGCGTGTATTCGTCCGGCGGGGGTGAAAAAAGTATCTCCTGGTTCAGCAGGTTCTGAATTCAGAAACTCATCTATTCTTCCCGTATTTACCGCATCAATGTATGATTCGCGTGAAACCTGTTTTGAGAAGCCGGTATAGATCCTGGCCCCGTTTTCGCTTTGAAGTATATGCCACAATTCAGTTTTTCCGTAGGCATTATGCCTCTCCTTTGCTAGTTTATCGTCCGGATGGACCTGGACCGACAGGTTATCCCTGGCTTCAATAAGCTTGATGAGCAAGGGAAATTCATAACCGAACTTTTCATATACCGATTCACCAGTAATGTCGCCCATGTAGACCTCAATTATTTCCTCAATGTTGTTACCTGAAAGAAATCCGTTGCTGACGACCGAGAGATTCCCTGAAACACCCGAGATCTCCCAGCTTTCTCCAATGTTTTTAAGATTTCCCTGTTTCTTTCCGTAGTTTTCAGCAAGCGACTTTCCTCCCCATAGCTTTTCTTTAAGGATAGGTTCAAATTTCAGAGGATATAATTCCGACATCAACGCAATTTGTTATTTTTGAGACATCTTATTGTTGACAAAAATAGTAATAAATGCTGATAGTAGGTATAGCAGGAGGAACAGGATCGGGAAAAACGACCGTTGTGAAAAAGGTAATGGAGAAGTTTCCTGATGAAAAGGTTGTAGTCATACCTCAGGATGCTTATTACAGGGATAATGGACATATTCCTCTTGAAGAAAGGCAAAAGATCAATTTTGATCATCCTGATTCCCTCGAGGTTACACTTCTGATCGATCATCTGGAAAAACTCAGGAACGGACAAACCATTGAGATGCCTGTATATTCTTATCTTACCTGCCTGAGGTCGAAAGAGACAATCCCTGTTAAGCCTGCCAGGGTTGTGGTTGTCGAAGGAATTATGATTCTGTGCGACAGCCGGTTGAGGGATATGTTTGATATAAAGGTTTTTGTTGATGCTGATGCCGACGACCGTCTCGGGAGGGTAATCCAGCGCGACATTATTGAGCGCGGCCGGTCGGTAATGGCGGTTCTTGAACGATACCAGGAAACGGTAAAACCATCACATCTGCAGTTTATTGAACCTTCAAAGCGGTATGCCGATATTATCATTCCCGGAGGGGGCGACAACCAGGTGGGCATCGGCGTCCTTGTTTCAATTATTGAAAAACATCTTTCGGAAGAGTAATATGCAACAAGATATAAGCTGTCAGCTGTCGGTAATCAGCGTTCAGCGAAAATCAGCAGCCAGCAACCATAAAACTTTTATCGCCGCGCGCCGCATGCCGCGTACCGCATGCCGAATAACCAGTAACTATCAATTTGATTAAATTATGTTGTCAAACATTAAACCAGAGGACATACTGTTTCTGGACATCGAGACCATTCCGGCTGCTCCTTCTTTTGAAAAGCTTGAAGATCCGTTAAGGGAACACTGGGAAAAGAAATCGAAACATTTCAGAAATGAAGATCAGACTGCCGCTGATGTTTACGACAGGGCAGGGATTTATGCTGAGTTCGGCAGGATAGTATGTATTTCCGTCGGGCTGCTTAAAGAAAGGAACCCGTTCTCTTTCAGGCTCAAATCCTTTTTCAGTGACAATGAAAAAGAACTTCTTTCAGAATTTTCAGCCATGCTCGGCAAGTTCGCCAGGAACCGGGAGGCACTGCTTTGTGCCCATAACGGACGGGAGTTTGATTATCCCTATATAGCCAGGCGAATGATAATAAATGGTATGGTGATCCCGGATATTCTCGATAATGCAGGGAAAAAGCCATGGGAGGTGAAGCTGCTGGACACACTCGATCTTTGGAAGTTCGGCGATTATAAAAGCTATACGTCACTTGACCTGCTTGCTGCAATACTGGGAATCCCTTCTCCCAAGGATGATATCGACGGCAGTAAGGTGGCCCGGATATATTATGATGAAAATGATCTTTCGAGGATTGCCAGATATTGCGAGAAGGATGTTCTGACTGTTGCCCGTGTCCTGTTCAGGTTCATGAACCTGCCGGAAATAGAAGATGACAAGGTAGAATCGGTTACTCTGTTCTGATCAGCTGCCGCCGGTTAGTTCCAGAAAGGATTTTCTGACTGCCGCGGGGTTGTCTGAATGGATCCAGTGGCCGGCACCGGGTATTATCACAAATTCTGCGCCGGGAAAAAGTGTCCTGATCTCAGCATAATCTCTTTCAGAAATGTAATCTGAATTCTCTCCTTTGAGAAACAGCACCGGGAAACCGCTTACTTCCCTGTAATCAGTTTTGCCCGGCTTAATCCCCCCGATCATTTCCCCGAGGTTAAGTTTAATTACAGGTACATTCAGCTTCCAGACGAATGAATCTCCAGGCAGCCTCCTGAGATTCTTCATAATAAATCCTCTGACAACTGGTGAACTGATCTTGTGTAAAAGGATGGCCTCAATCTCCTCTCGTGACTTCTTCCCTTCAAGGTCAACCGACAGGATTGAATCAAGAATTTCAGAGTGGACCGAATATGCAGCAGAGTCCTTTCCTTCTGATGAAAAAGGGGAGATGTCCCCAATTAAAAGGCCATATAGTTTCTCGGGCCAGCTCATTGCAAAGGCCATCGCTGTTTTACCTCCCATGCTGTGTCCGGCCAGGAAAAACCTGTCCAGCCCGAGGTCCCGGGTCAGTTCATACAGATCTTCCTTCATCGATTTGTAATCGTGAACCTCGCTGTGAGGTGACTGACCGTGATTTCGCTGATCGGGCAGGTAAATGGTGAATCTGTCACTGATGCTTTTTGCCAGTGAAATCCAGTTGTCGGATGAACCGTAAAGTCCATGAAGGATTATAAGGGGCAGACCGGAACCATATTTTCTGAAGAACAGCTTCATTGGCAGACTCAGTCGGACAATTGCCTCTTATACATGCGGATGGTATTTTCCAGTCCCAGGTAAAGCGCGTCAGATATAAGGGCATGGCCGATAGAGACTTCTTCCAACCATGGGATATTCTGGCGGAAGAATCTGAGATTATCAAGATTCAGGTCGTGGCCGGCGTTTACTCCCAGTCCTGCATCACGCGCAATCTGAGCTGCTGCAACGAATGGTCCTATTGCCCCGGGCGCATCAGTGTTGAAAAGGGTGGCATAGGGTTCGGTATAAAGTTCAACCCTGTCGGTCCCCGTCAGCGCTGCATTTTCGATATTTGAAGGAGTTGTGTCAACGAAGAGGGAAGTTCTGATTCCTGCCTTTTTAAAGGTAAAGATTACATCTTTAAGGAAAAGCATGTATCTCGGAATGTCCCAACCGGCATTTGAGGTTATGGCATCATGGGCATCCGGAACAAGGGTTACCTGGTCAGGTTTCACAGCCAGGACAAGGTCAATGAATTTATCTGACGGATAGCCTTCAATGTTGAATTCAGTCTTGATTACCGGTCTTATTTCAAAAACATCCCTGTATCTGATGTGCCGTTCATCGGGGCGCGGGTGCACTGTAATGCCTTCGGCTCCAAATAGTTCACAGTTTATTGCAGCCGTTTTTACATTCGGGATATTTCCTCCCCGGGCATTTCTGAGGGTGGCTATCTTGTTGATGTTAACACTGAGTCTTGTCATAATAAATAAGGTGATTATACGTATGTAATCTAATGCAAAAATACAACAACTCTCTTTTTTTTCTTACTTTAGATGAAATTTAAAAGGAGAACCGGATTATATGGTGGCAAAAGATCTGATATCGGAAGTGATACCGGCGCTGAGAACGTCTGATACAGGTCAGACTGCCCTAAACTGGATGGAAATTTTCAGGATATCTCACCTGCCTATAGTCAATAACCTCGATTTCCTCGGTCTCATTTCCGACTCCGACATATATGACATGAATCAGCCGGAAGAACCTATAGGTAACCATTCCCTCACCCTCCTTAAACCTTATGTTACTACCGAACAGCATCTTTTTGAAGTCATCGGGCTGTCTTCAAGGCTAAAGCTTAGCGTTGTTCCGGTGCTTGATGATAAACTGCATTATAAGGGATTAATAACCACCTCGGAACTTGTCAGGTATCTTGCAGGTATCTCTTCAATGGATCAACAGGGTGGCATAATTGTTCTCGAACTCATCGAAAGGGATTATTCCCTTTCCCAGATTGCACAGATTGTGGAAGGCAACAATGTGAAGGTACTAAGCATGTATGTGACCTCCCCACCCGATTCTACAAAGCTGGAAGTGACCATTAAAGTGAATACCAATGACCTGTCTTCGGTAATCAGGACTTTTGAAAGGTATAATTATGATGTTAAAACCTGGATCACATCTGACGATTCGATGGATAAATTTTATTCGGAGCGCTTCGATCTTCTCATGAAATACATGAATATCTGAATTATGCTTGAAAAAGTAGCCATTTACTGTAAGGAGAACAAGCCCAGGACGGTTGAGGGAGTGAACAGGCTGATCGGTGAGTTTTGCCGGAAGGGGATAAGGATATATCTGCATCAGAATACCGGGGATGTTGTTTCCTGCCAGGGGAATGAACCTTTTGAAAGGTTCACCGACCTGGGCAGCCTGAAAGAACTGCCCGACCTGGTACTGAGTGTTGGAGGCGACGGCACATTTCTTGAGACCATGCTTAAAGTGAGAGATTTTGGAATACCTATTGCTGGGGTAAACACAGGCCGGATGGGATTTCTGGCCAATATACCGGAGGATGAAATAGGACATTCAGTCGATCTGCTTTATAACGGCGAATACAAGGTGATTGAGAGGTCACTCCTTGAGATCAGGAAGCCTGACAATATATTTCAGTCGGGAGATTCCACCGCACTAAATGAAGTTACCATCCAGAAAGCTGATCCGAGCATGATCACCATTCATGTGCATGTTGATGATGCTTACCTTAATACTTACTGGGCTGACGGCCTTATCGTATCGACGGCAACAGGTTCCACAGCCTATAACCTGAGTGTGGGCGGGCCAATCCTGTCGCCTGATGATGAAAGCATTATAATCTCTCCTATTTCACCGCACAATTTGACCATCCGGCCTATTGTGATATCAGGGGAGAGCAACCTCAGGATGATAGTTGAAGGAAGGAGTGATGATTATGTTGCAACATGTGATTTCAGATCGCACAGACTTCCTTTCAGTGAGGAAATCGTTATATCGCGATCGGAGGATAAACTGAAAACCGTTATGCTCAAAGGGATCGATTTTTACAGCACTTTAAGGAACAGACTCATGTGGGGGGCTGACAGGAGAAACTAAATTACCTGTATTAAAACTCGATGAATAATTTTAGATTATTATATTTGTATCAGCAATTTAATTCAGACTAAAATGAAACGATCACTTTTCGTTGTCGTAATATTTTGTTTTGCGATTCAACTATCAGATGCCCAGCTATGGAAACTGAGAAGATGGGAAGCCCAGCTTGGAATCGGTCCCTCTTTTGCTTTTCCTGATATCGGGGGTTATACCCATGGCGAGAATGTTCTGGGATTCAAGGATTTAAGCTACCGACAGACGAGATTTGACATAAATGGGAACTTAAGGTACCGGCTTGGAAGAACTGCGAACCTCAGGGCAAGCATGACTTACGCCATGCTCCATGCAGTTGATGAGAGAGGCTCGAATGAAAATAGGGGATATGAAGCTGTAACCAATTTGTTTGAACCTGCCCTTCTCGGAGAATATTATTTCATAAAAAACAAGTACGAAAGCAGTTACCTTTTTCTAAAAGGGAAAAGCCTGTGGGCATTACTCTCTTCACTCGATTTTTATGCTTTTGCAGGTTTGGGAGGGATTGCTTACTCGGTTAATCCTAATGATGCCCTGTCTCAGAGAGAAATCACTCAGCCGGGCAGCACGGACTTCAATGGCTTTGCACTTGTTATCCCGGCAGGTGTCGGAGCAACTCTAGTCTACAATCCCAATCTCAATTTCGGAGTTGAATTCGGCGGCAGATGGGCCAATACTGATTTTATCGACGGATTCGATCCTCCGGTGGTATCCAAAGTAAACGACAAGTACTATTTCCTTAATTTTACCGTTACATATAAGTTGAAAACAAATTCCAAGGGACTTCCCTCTTTCAGATGACAAAACTCTGAATCTGTTTGGATGAAGAAATTAACGGTTTTCCTTTTTTTAACGCTTCTGTCATATTCCGTATCAGCCCAGAGAAGTTCTGATTATGGAATCTATGGCGGCGTCTCTATCTTATATTGGCGACATAAACACAAACAGGTTGTTCTACAGCCCTCTGCCTGCCGGAGGATTGTTTTACAGATATAACCTTCATCCAAGGCAGTCTTTGAGAGCGAATCTCCTGATAGGAGGACTTCAGGGAAGAGATTTCGATTTCAGTAATCCTTACCAGGTTGCAAGGGACAGCGCATTTTCAGGTTTTTTTGGTGAAGGTGTGATTCAGTTCGAGTTTAACTTCCTTCCTTATTCAACCCAGGGCAAAAGATGGAATTATACTCCTTATATTGCTGCAGGTGTTGGCGTTACCTATTTTGATACCGATTCCCGAATAAATCATAACCCAATTCAGCCGGTACTACCCTTTTCAATTGGCTTTAAAGTAAATATTGCAAAAAATCTTGGTCTTGAAGTCGAATATGGTTTTCGTAAGACTTTTTATGATAACTTTGACGGCTTAACGGAAAATATAGATCCGCAACACAAAAAAAAGGCATGGCTTCACAACAACGACTGGTACTCTTTTGCAGGTGTGGCGTTTACCTGGAAGATCTACAACAAGCTTGTGGGATGTCCTGCCTATGATGATGTTGATGTACCAAGACGACGCTGAATCATGTCCCTTTCAGAACAGATCAATACTGACAGACTGCCCGAACACATAGCAATAATAATGGATGGCAACGGACGATGGGCCAGGCAAAGGGGCATGGACAGAATATTCGGCCATCATCAGGGAGTCAAGGCATTAAGAGAAGTGATCGAGGCTTCGGCCGAACTGAAAATCGGCTATCTTACCGTTTATGCTTTCTCTACGGAAAACTGGGGAAGACCCGACGAAGAGGTATCCGCTCTGATGGGCATAATGGTGGAGTCGCTCAACAATGAAACCGACACACTTATTAAAAACAATATCAGGCTTTCAGCAATAGGAGATACCGGCAGGCTTTCCGCTGACGTGAAAAGCCGGCTGATGGAGACCATAAAACTTACATCCGGTGCCACCGGACTGAACCTGATTGTTGCCATGAGTTACAGTTCGAGGTGGGAAATGACCGAGGCAGCCAGGAAACTGGCTTCTGATATTTCCGCCGGCCGGGTTGATCCGGAATCTGTGACCGAGTTCAATTTCTCCGGCTATTTGGCTACAGCAGGAATTCCCGACCCCGAATTGATGATCAGGACAAGCGGGGAGATGAGGATCAGTAACTTCCTCCTCTGGCAGATGGCTTATACAGAATTCTATTTCACGGATATACTTTGGCCCGATTTTGGTAAGGAGGAACTTTGCAAGGCAATAATTGACTTCCAGAAGAGAGAGAGAAGGTTTGGAAAGACTAGTGAACAACTTTTGGACAAATGACGATATGAAGGTGATTGAGAGACTAAAGGGACTATTACTGACAGTAATTCTAATCCTGTTGAGTGCGGCAGCCAGCTCACAGGAACAAACCGATATAATCGATTATTCCAATTCCGATGATTACATAATCGGAGGGGTTTCCGTTTCAGGAGTCAGATTCCTTGACACCAATGCACTTATTGGAATAGCCGGTCTGAGAATTTACCAGGAAGTGTCAGTGCCTGGCGAAGCAATAACAAACGCTGTCAGGAAACTGTGGCAGCAGGGCCTTTTCTCGGATGTAAGGGTAAATATAGTAAAACGGCAGGGAGATACAATATATCTTGATATCGCTCTTCAGGAAAGACCCAGGATTTCTTCAATAAGGTACAACGGTCTCAAGACCTCGGAAACAACCGATTTGAGCGAAAAGATTAATATGCCGGTTGGTTCCCAGCTTACAACTCACCAGCTCGAGAAAACCCGTAAAATCATAACTGATTTCTTTGTGGAAAAGGGATATCTGAATACAACAGTGGATTTTGTTCAGAAAGATGATCCCGACCAGCCGAATAACGTTATTCTTACTGTCGATGTCGACAAGAAGGAAAAGGTGAAGATTGAAGAAATTACCTTTGTCGGGAACGATAATTTTTCATCCCGGCAGCTGCGCCGCAAGATGAAGAATACGAAAATGAAAAAAATGAATTTCTTAAAGGCATCAAAATTCATTTCCACCAAGTATGACGAGGATAAGGACAATCTGTACACCTTTTATAATGATAACGGCTACAAGGATTTCAAAATTCTTGGCGATTCCCTTTACCCCATCTCCGAAAACCGTGTCGGACTTGCTGTAATGATTGACGAGGGGAAACAGTATTTTCTGAGGGATATAAAATGGGTCGGCAATAGTGTTTACCGGGCTGAAGACCTTGAAAGGATTCTGAATATCGAGAAGGGTTCGGTTTATAACATGTCACATCTTGACGACAGGCTTAATGGCGCTTCCGGAGCTCAGGATGCTGTGAGTACTCTTTACCAGGACAACGGTTACCTTTTCTCAAGACTCATTCCTGTTGAAGCAAAGGTAGAAGAGGATTCAGTCGATCTGGAGGTCAGAATTTATGAAGGAGATCAGGCATATCTCAATAATATTGTCATTACCGGCAATACAAGAACCAACGAACATATTGCCAGACGGGAACTCTACACCCTGCCCGGAGAACTTTTCAGCAAGAGCGCTATCCTCAGGTCGATGAGGCAGCTGGGTGTGATTGGTCATTTTGATCCCGAAAAGATCAGCCCTAATGTGGTGCCTGATCCGGCTAACGGAACTGTCGATCTACATTACAAGCTTGAGGAGAGAGCGAATGATCAGTTTGAAATATCAGGAGGATGGGGAGCAGGAATGCTGGTCGGATCGGTTGGCGTGCATTTCAATAATTTCTCCATGCGGAATTTCTTCAATCTTAAGGAGTGGAGACCTTATCCATCGGGCGATGGTCAGTCACTGAGCATCCGGGCTCAGTCGAACGGACGCCTTTATCAGTCTTATAATCTTTCGTTTATGGAGCCGTGGCTGGGCGGAAACAAGGCAAACTCCTTTTCTGTTTCGGTATACCGGTCGCTGATGACAAACGGACGGAAGAAAAGCGACAGCAATTTCCAGTCAATGCTTACTAACGGAGCATCAATCGGTCTGGGGAAACGACTCGAATGGCCGGATGATTACTTCTCACTTTCCGGGGAAATAAATTACCAGCGGTACAGGCTCAACGATTTTACCTATTATCATTTCCTTTTTTCAGACGGAGTGTCGAATATGCTTACTCTATCCACAAAACTAACGAGATATTCAACCGGCCCGAACCTCATCTATCCTACCAACGGATCCACTTTTACTCTCTCGATGCAGGCAACCCCGCCTTTTTCACTTATAAGTGGCAGGAACATGGTCGGACTTGAAGACAGAGAGAAATACAAATGGATAGAATTTCACAAATGGGTATTCAAGGCCGATTATTTCCATCCCATCACAACAGATGATAAGCTGGTCCTTAACACAAGGTTCTCATTCGGTTACCTCGGACACTATAACAAGGATATCGGTCCTTCACCATTTGAAAACTTCTATCTGGGAGGCAGCGGCATGACTGGTTACAGTCTTTACGGACGTGAGATAATCGCCTTAAGGGGTTATACTGACGGTTCGGTAACCCCGACAGATCAGAGTTCAGGATCCCCTACGGGGAACGTTTACTCGAAATTCACTCTCGAACTCAGATACCCAGTTTCACTCAACCAGCAGGCTACAATTTATGGACTGGCCTTCCTTGAAGCTGGAAAAGCATGGACCGAAATCAGGCAGTACAATCCGTTAAGGATGAACCGGGCGGCAGGTATAGGAGTCAGGGCCAACCTCCCTATGTTCGGACTTCTGGGAGTTGACTGGGGATATGGATTTGATCCCGTCGACGATCCCATACAATTCCCTGACGCAAATAAAGGACAATTTAGTTTCACTATAGGTCAGCAGTTTTAATCATTAATTTTATCAGTTATGAAAAGAATAGGTTTAATCATGATCCTTGCATTCCTGACCGCGGCTTTTGCCTCAGCTCAGAAATACGGATTCGTCGATTCAGATTATATAAGGAAAAATATTCCTTCTTTTAATCAGGCCCAGGAACAACTTGACAATCTTTCCAAACAATGGGAGAAAGAGATTTCTGACGGGTATGCGGTTGTTGATCAGATGTACAAATCTTATCAGAACGATGTGGTGCTTCTTTCCCAGGACATGAAGGCGAAGAGGGAAGAAGCGATTATTAACAAGGAGAGGGAAGTTAAGGACTTGCAGAACAAGTATTTCGGTGTTGAGGGAGAGCTTTTCAAGAAGCGTGAGGAACTGGTTAAACCGATCCAGGATGAAATTCTGAAAGCAATCAAAACAGTGGCTGCTGAAGGGAGCTACGCCGCTGTTTTTGATACAGCTGCCGGAGGCAATATTCTCTTCGCCAATCCTAAATTTGACATTAGTGATCAGGTACTTGAGAAATTAGGTTATAAAAATTAATTAGTTATTTTTGCATCATTATTTAAAATCAAAACAGAATGAAAAGAATTATAGGAATCCTTGCAGTTATATTGATTGCAGCTTTTATTGGACAGAGCGCTTTTTCCCAGAACTTGAAATTTGGACATATAAATCGTACCGAACTGATTCAGGCTATGCCGGAATATGATTCTGCCCTTGTAACACTTGAAAAGTTGAATACCGATTTAACGAATACGGCTGAATTACTTCAGGTTGAACTTAACAACAAGTATGAAACTTATCTGAAGGAAAGCAAGAATCTGACCGATCTGGTACGTCAGACCAAGGAACAGGAACTTAATGATTCACAGAGGAGACTCACCGAATTCCAGACAAATGCACAGACCACTATGCAGGAGAAGCAGGTTGAGCTCTTCACTCCGATAACTCAGAAAGCCGATAAGGCAATTAAGGATGTTGGAAAGGAAAACGGTTTCGTTTATATATTTGACACTTCCATTGGTGCAATCACATACTTCGACGAGGCAAAAAGCACCAACGTTCTGACATTGACAAAAACAAAACTTGGAATCAAGTAGTTCTGGCATGAAATATAAGGGACCATCTGCGAGCCGGCAGGTGGTCATTTTTTTAATACTTTTACCGTGAAGGAACAACCAATCGGAATTTTCGATTCGGGAGTCGGCGGACTTACCGTAGCAAATGCAATAAAACAGATCCTCCCCGGAGAAAGCCTGGTTTACTTTGGCGACACTGCTCACCTGCCCTATGGAGACAAATCAGCAGAGGCCATCAGGTACTACTCGGGAAAGATCACTGAATTCCTGCTCGATCACAACGCGAAGGTGATTCTGGTAGCTTGCAATTCTGCCTCCGCTTCGGCATTTGATACATTGCAAAATGAATTCCAGGACAGGGCCCCGCTGATCGACGTCATCGATCCGGTTGTGGATTACCTTGCTACCAGGAATTTCAGGAAGGTAGGAGTAATAGGCACAAAAAGGACTATCAGCTCCGGTACCTACGATGCAAAGATCAGCGAAAGAATACCAGGAACCCGGCTGGTGTCGATGGCTACCCCATTGCTGGTTCCCATGATCGAGGAAGGGTTTATTTTCGATGACATTAGCAACGCAATAATCCGGACCTACCTTTCAAATGACATACTGAAAGGTATAGAGGCACTTATACTGGGCTGCACTCATTATCCCATTATAAGGAACCAGATTAGCAAATTCTTCAATTTCAATATTGAGGTTGTGGATTCAGCAAGGATAGTCTCGATGATCCTGAGAGATACCCTGGAAAAGAACAATCTGCTGAATGATTCCGGCCGCGTCAGCGACCAGTTTTTCATTTCAGATTATACACCATATTTTGAGAAAATAGCAAAGATGTTCTTCGAGGGGGACATAAACCTGAGGAAAGCCGACATCTGGAGCTGATCAGTTAATTGAAAATCTGGTTTTCGTAATAAGCCCTTAGCATTAAGTCGGGTACCTTCAGTTCATGGGGCGGATACTTGGGGCAACATGATCAAAATCATACTATAATAGCAATATTTAGCTGATTTTTCGTTCTTTAATTAGTTACATTTGTCCGGTCCCGACAGTAAGAAATTCAAAAGAAAGTACTCACTTTTAGTAATTTGCACGACATCATGCGAAAAAAATGCACGGTTATTGAAAAAGAAGATGTGGTTATCAGGTTTTCGGGGGATTCCGGCGATGGGATGCAGCTGACAGGTACTTTGTTTTCAGACACTGCTGCCCTCTATGGAAACGACCTGACTACTTTTCCTGATTATCCGGCCGAGATCCGGGCACCCCAGGGAACAGTGGGAGGTGTCTCGGGATATCAGGTTCATCTTGGCCATTCTGAGATTTATACCCCCGGCGATTATGCCGACGTTCTGGTAGCCATGAATCCGGCAGCTATCCGGGCCAATATCAAATGGACCAAATTCGGAGGAACCATAATTTACGATAAGGACAATTTCACTGAGAAAAATATAGAAAAAGCGGGCTACACAAGTGATCCAGTTGTCGAGGATAACCTTGATCAGTATAATCTGATCGCAGCCCCTATTTCCTCGATGGTTAAAGAGGCCCTCAGGAAATTAAACCTTGATCCGAAAACCATTCTCAGAACAAAAAATATGTTTGCCCTAGGAATGGTTTACTGGCTTTTTGACCGTAAGCTTAAGTACACTGAACAGTATTTTGAGAAGAAGTTCAGCAGCAAACCTGAATTAATTGAGGCTAACAAGATCGCCCTTCGTGCCGGCTATTATTACGCCGAGACGATTGAGGCCCTGGCGCCGATCAGGATTAATCCTGCTCCCATAGCCAAGGGCAACTACCGCAGCATATCGGGGAATACCGCCACAGCCTGGGGCTTGCTGGCTGCGGCAGAAAAGGCCAGGCTTCAGCTGTACATCGGTTCATATCCCATTACCCCTGCTACCGGAATTCTTGAAGAGCTTGCTGCCCGGAACGACCTGGGAGTAAAAAGTTTTCAGGCGGAAGACGAAATAGCCGGAATCTGCACCGCCCTTGGTGCCAGTTTTGCCGGTATGCTTGCCGTTACATCCACTTCTGGCCCTGGCCTTGCACTTAAGTCTGAGGCCATCGGTCTTGCTGTAATGGCCGAACTTCCAATCGTGATTATCGATGTCCAGCGCGGAGGACCATCGACAGGCCTTCCCACAAAAACGGAACAGTCTGATCTTCTTCAGGCACTCTTTGGCAGAAACGGAGAAAGCCCGGTTGTCGTTCTTGCAGCAAGCACCCCTTCCGACTGCTTCCAGTATGCTTTCGAGGCAGCCCGGATTGCCGTGGAGCATATGACTCCTGTAATTCTGCTGACTGACGGATATCTTGCAAACGGAACCGAGCCGTGGAAAATACCTTCAATGAAAGATCTTCCTGATATCCATACTCCTTATGCCTCAGACCACGAACTCCCGTATATCCCTTATAAAAGGGATCCTGAAAAATTATCTAGATTCTGGGCTGTTCCGGGGACTCCAAACCTGGAGCACAGAATCGGAGGACTTGAGAAAACAGTAAAAGGAACAGTGTCTTACGTGCCGGAAAACCATGAACTTATGGTTGGCTTGAGAGAACAGAAAGTAGCACGTGTTGCAGCCAAGGTACCCGATCTGAAGGTAAGCGGTGAGGAATCAGGCGACCTTCTGGTTGTCGGATGGGGCGGTTCGTATGGCTACCGTGTCATGGCAGTAAATGAACTTCAGGCCGAGGGATACAAAATCAGCAACGTGACTTTCAACTATATCAATCCGCTCCCCGGAAATGTGAGAGATATTTTCAGCAAATTCAAAAAAATTGTAGTGTGTGAGCTTAACCTTGGCCAGTTTGCCAATTATCTCAGGATGAAATACCCCGAATTCAAATATGAACAGATAAACAAGGTGCAGGGGCATCCTTTTACTATTAATGAGATCAAGGAACAATGCTTAAAACTTTTGTAAAGCAGAGCTATGAACGAAACAATCACAAAAAAGTTGACTCCGAAGGATTTCAAGAGCGATCAGGAGGTACGCTGGTGCCCCGGTTGCGGTGACCATGCAGTTCTCAATGCAGTGCAGAAAGCGCTCTCTGAGCTGGGAATTCCAAAGGAAAAATTTGTCTTCATCTCGGGAATAGGTTGCTCATCAAGATTCCCCTATTACATGAATACCTATGGTTTCCACGGAATCCATGGTCGAGCTTCTGCAATAGCGACAGGGGTCAAAATAGCAAACCCTGAGCTTTCGGTTTGGCAGATAACAGGCGACGGCGATGCACTGGCAATCGGAGGGAATCACTTCATCCATGTTGTAAGACGAAATCTCGATATCAATATCATTCTGTTTAACAACGAAATATATGGTCTGACAAAGGGACAGTATTCCCCGACATCCGATAAGGGACTTGTTACAAAAACATCACCATTCGGAACCATCGAAGAGCCATTTTCTGTAGGCGAACTGGTAATCGGAGCAAAAGGAAAATTCTTTGCCCGGACTGTGGATGCCAACGTTACTCTTTCAACCCAGATTTATATTGAAGCTGCAAGGCATAAAGGAACTTCTGTCATTGAGGTGCTCCAGAACTGCGTGATATTCAACGACGGGATTCACGAAAAAGTGACAGGAAAGGAAGTCCGCGACGACCGTACACTGATACTGAAACATGGCGAGCCAATGATCTTTGGGAAGGAGAATGATAAAGGACTTATTCTCGAAGGATTGAAACTGAAAGTAGTCAAAATCGGAGAGAAAGGTATTGCCGAGAAGAATATTCTGGTTCACGATGCCACTGAGCCCAATCCGGGAATTCAATATATGCTTGCCAACATGAGATATCCCGAATATCCTGTTGCACTTGGAGTGATCAGAGCTGTTTCTGCACCGACATATGAAAAAGAACTTGAAAACCAGATAGAACAGGTCAGAAGCAAATCCAAAATCAAAAATATGGACGACCTGTTCAACAGCGGATCGGTCTGGGAAGCATGATGAATCTTCGCAGATTCCTCTTACCTGATTTCTCATTTAATAAAGCAGCATCCTTCATTTCATGACAGGGATGGAAGAATTTTAGTAATTTTAAATTCTGATCCTTTTAATTTTTGTCTGATGGATGCCAATACTCAATTAACACCCGAATTCAATCGGCTGGTACATGAACAGAGGGAGCGACTGAAAGAACTCGGATGCATAAATCAGACAACCTATATCCTTAAGGAAAACAAACCGGTTGAGGAAACCCTGCAGCATATTGTTTTACTTCTTCCTGCAGCCTGGCAGTATCCTGAATATACTGTCGCTAGGATAACCTTTATGAACAAGTCGTTCGAGTCGCCTGATTTCCGGGAAACAGAATGGAGAATGGCTCAGGAATTCAGTACAATTGATGAGGAGAACGGAATAATTGAGATCTTCTATACAAAGGAATTCAGGGAAGAATATGAAGGACCCTTTCTCAAGGAGGAGCGAGATCTTGTTATCAACATCGCCAGCCTTATCAATGGTTATATAAACAGTTCAAGGGCCAGGGACATAATCCGGACTACTGGTTCAATCCAAAGGGAGGAAGATGATTACCAGTCAGTGTCGAGCAAGAAGCTCCTTCAGAAATTCCTTGACAGGCATAATGCCGAGAGGGACGTGTTTCACGATCTTCAGTCCTTCAAGGTAAAGGAGATTCTGCTCGTGGCAAACCTTTACGATGCTTATACCATTGAAGGAGAAGGAAGGTTTGCCGACCACATCCTGGGAGAATACTTTCAGATGAGTATTACTTCCATTCCAAGAGTTACTGGGGTGTCGAGCGAGGAGGAGGCATTCAACAGACTCAGGGCCCGCCATTACGATCTTGTTATAATCATGATTGGTGTCGATAAGGAGTTGCCCATGGAGATGTGCAGGAAGATAAAGGATAAGTATCCCTACCTGCCCACTTATCTGTTGCTAAACAATTCCTCCGACATGGAGTTTGTTAAGAAGCAGAAGGAAAAGGGAGTTCCCTTTGATAACTATTTTGTGTGGACCGGGGAATCAAAAGTGTTTTTTGCCATGGTCTCCCAGCTCGAGGACAAGGTCAATGTAGAAAACGATACACAAAAAGGTCTTACGGGGGTCATTCTTCTTGTAGAGGATTCGGCTGACTACTATTCAAGCTACCTCCCCATGCTTTACAGCCTGGTGATGGATCAGACAAAAAAACTTATCCAGGATGTTTCCACCGATGAGCTTTACAAGGTGTTGAAACTCAGGGCCCGTCCAAAAATATTGCTGGTTTCAACATGGGAAACAGCCATAGTTGTCTTCAATAACTACCGCAATAACCTGCTATGCGTTATTTCGGATATGGCTTTCCCTAAAGACGGGGTAATGAACGATAAAGCCGGATATGACCTCTTAAAACTTATTAAATCATATCTTCCTAATCTGCCCACAGTTCTACAGTCGGCAGATCCGGAAAATGCCAGATATGCTTTTCCCCTGAAATCCAACTTTATCAACAAGAATTCCGAAAGCCTTCTTCATGATCTCAAATCATTTATAAATTATTATCTGGGATTCGGTCATTTTGTTTACCGCGATAACAGCGGAAGGCAGATTGCCATTGCAAAATCGATGAAGGAGTTCGAGGCTTACCTTGAAACAATCCCGGAAGATTCCCTTGCATATCACGCCATGAAAAATCATTTTTCCCTTTGGCTTATGGCAAGGGGAGAAGTAAAGATTGCCAAATTTATAAATCCCAAAAAGGTTTCTGATTTTGAGAGTCTCAGGGACCTCCGGGAATTTCTTCTCGACATAATCAGGAAGCGGCGGAAGGAACTTAACAAGGGAAGAGTAATCAATTTCGAGGAATCAGCAATCATTGATGAAACGAATGTTGTATCCCTTTCACCGGGATCACTGGGAGGAAAAGGTAGAGGACTCGCATTTATCAATACACTGATTTATAGTTTTGAACTTGGCCGACTTATTCCCGGTATTAATGTCAAAACCCCTGTCACAGCAATAATCGGCACGGATGAGTTTGACATGTTCATGGAGAGAAATCATCTGTGGAAGCTGGTAAAGGAGGAGACGGATTTTGATAAAATTCCTAAGGCTTTTGTGGATGGCAGCCTGAGTTTCACACTAGAGAAGAAGCTTAGAGTATTTGTTCAGAAGATCACAAAGCCTCTTGCGGTAAGGTCTTCAAGCCTTTTTGAAGACTCACAGAACCAGCCTTTTTCAGGAATATTCGGGACTTATTTGCTGCCGAACAACAATCCAGATCAGGAAATCAGGCTTAAGCAGCTTGCTGAAGCCATTAAACTGGTTTTCGCCTCGGTGTATTCGAAAGATGCCAGAACCTATTTTGAGGCCATCCATTATAAGATAGAGTTGGAAAAAATGGCTGTTGTGATTCAGGAGGTTGTCGGAAACAGGTATGAGGATGCCTTTTATCCTCATATCAGCGGATCAGCTCAGTCATTTAATTTCTACCCTGTTGCTCATATGACTCCAGGTGATGGATTTGCAGTTGCTGCACTTGGACTTGGACAGTACGTGATGGAGGGAAACCTTACCTACAGGTTTTCTCCTGCATATCCTACTCTTGAGATAATTTCCCAGAAGGACCTCTTCAGGAATTCTCAGGTATGGTTTTATGCAGTGGATATGTCAAGAAAGGAACTGAACCTTCTGGAAGGGGAGAAGGCAGGCCTGAGAATACTGGAGGTAAGCGACTCAGAACGTCAAGGTACTTTAAAGCATCTGGCTTCAGTATTGAATCCTGATAATGATACCATAAGTCCGGGGCTGGATTACCACGGTCCAAGGGTACTGAATTTTGCCGATATCCTGAAATATAATCATATACCTCTGGCCCAAACACTGAAAACTGTTCTCGAAGTGGTGACGGAAGCCTGCGGTACTCCGGTCGAAATAGAATATGCCGTCGATCTTAACAAGGATGAATCAGGGAATGCGTCCTTTTATCTTCTCCAGATCAAGCCAATGCTGGGTACAGGCGCGGGCTATAAAATTGATCCCGATTCCATAGATAAGGATAAATTGCTGCTGCTAACCGGAAAAAGCATGGGAAACGGACTGATCGCCGATATTACTGACATTGTCTTCATTGATCCTGAAAAATTTGACAATAAGCTTACAGTCAGTATAGCAGAGGAAATAGCCTCCCTCAACGAACTCATGGTCAGTGAAAACCGAAAGTATATTCTTATAGGCCCCGGCAGGTGGGGAAGCCGCGACAGATTCCTGGGCATCCCTGTGGCATGGCCCCAGATATCCGGTGCAAAAGTTATTGTAGAGGTTGCAATGTCTGATTTTCGTCCTGATGCTTCTCTCGGTTCACATTTCTTTCATAACGTAACATCGATGAATGTTGGTTATTTTTCGGTGGACGAGGACTCAGGCCGGGATATAATTCACTGGGACAGGATAAATGAAAGCCGGCTTATCGGAAAAGGGAAATTTTACCGGCATGTCAGGTTTGAAAATCCCCTGACCGTCAGAATGGACGGTAAAGAGGGAATGGCAGTGATCTCAACGAATTGATAAAATCTCTATCCATGACGATTATTGAAGGTATACTTGATCTGCAGAAATACGATTTCACCGACACATCGTTCGACTTACTTATGCAGAAGAGGATTCGCCGGGTGCTTATTATATGCAGTAATTATGATAATTATATGCTGGAGGAGGACGGGAGAATCGATGAGCAGATATTCAATGAGTATGTTTCCCTGAACCTCAAATACCCTCCGACATTCGTTCAGACCGATAACGCTGAAGATGCGCTGAAGATACTTGAGAATGACAAAATTGACCTGGTCATATCAATGCTCAGCCTGAGGGGAACTGATGTGTTTGCAATGGCAAAAATGATAAAGGCCAGGTTTGAACGCATCCCGGTCGTGGTGCTTACCTATTTCTCAAGAGAGGTTTCCCTGCGCCTTGAGGGTGAAGATCTGAGTGCAATCGATTATGTCTTCTGCTGGCTGGGCGATGCCTCGCTGATCCTGGCTATAATCAAGCTAATTGAGGACAAAATGAACGCTGACTTTGACATAGAGAATATAGGCGTTCAGGCTATTATACTGGTCGAGAACTCGATAAGATATATCTCGTCATACCTTCCAAGTCTTTACAGGATTGTTCTTCAGCAATCAATTGATTTTCAAAGAGAAGCACTGAATGAACATCAGCGCATGCTTAAAATGAGAGGTCGTCCGAAGATACTCCTGGCCAATAATTACAATGACGCCCTGGCGCTTTACAAAAGACACAAATACAATGTGCTGGGTTTGATCTCCGACATTAGTTACAAGAAAGATAATGTTATTGATGAAAATGCCGGAATAGAGCTGTGCAAGATTGTTATGGCCGATGATGATAAGGTCCCGTTCCTGATTCAGTCGTCAAGTCAGGTGCACAAAAAAATCGCTGAAGAGCTTGGTGCAGGATTTATCCACAAGTATTCAAAATCACTGTCGCATGAACTCAGGAATTTTATAATCCAGAACCTTGCATTCGGTCCTTTTGTATTCAAGAATCCCGAAACGAAGGAACCGATAGCAATAGCTACTGACCTGCAAAGTCTTCAGCAAAAAATACTTACTATTCCCGACCAGACACTCGAATATCATGCAACCAGGAACCATTTCTCCAAATGGCTCAATGCAAGAGCTCTGTTCCCGGTTGCCCAGTTGTTCAAGTACATCAGGAAGGAAGACTTCGATACCATGGATGAAATGCGGCGGTTCCTGTATGTGGCCATTTCCAGTTTCAGACTCGGGAAGGGGAGGGGAGTAATTGCCAAATTCGACAAGAGCAGCTATGATGAGTACCAGTTGTTTTCAAGGATCGGCGATGCCTCAATTGGCGGTAAGGCAAGAGGCCTGGCATTCATAAACAGGCTGATAAAGGAACATAAGCTTTACAATAAGTTCCCGGGGGTACTTATCACAATACCACGGACAGTGGTCCTAAGCACTGATATCTTCGATGAGTTTATGGATCATAATAACCTGTATTCACTTGCACTGTCAGACATTTCTGATCAGATGATGCTTGAAAGTTTTCTCAAGGCTGAGCTTCCGGCCAGGATTTACCAGGATTTTTATGCCTTCCTGGCAGTTTCAAGGAATCATCCCATTGCCGTCAGATCTTCAAGTAAGCTCGAAGATTCACACTATCAACCTTTTGCAGGAATATACTCTACTTATATGATTCCCAGGCATCCCGATAATAAGATGATGGTAAAAATGATTTCGGATGCCATAAAGGAGGTATATGCTTCAGTATTCTACAAGGCAAGCAAGGCATATATGACTGCAACGGCCAATGTTATCGATGAGGAAAAAATGGGAATTATCCTTCAGGAGGTCTGCGGAAACCGTCATGGAGATGTTTTTTATCCGACACTCTCAGGAGTTGCCCGTTCAATCAATTATTATCCAATCGGATCGGAAAAGGCCGTTGACGGTATTGCAAACATTGCTTTCGGGCTTGGAAAATATATTGTTGAGGGAGGCCTGTCTCTGAGGTTCTCGCCAAAACATTCAAAGAAGATTCTGCAGCTTTCTTCCATGGAGACGGCGCTCAGGGATACCCAGAAGGAATTCCGTGCCCTGGACCTGAGGACAGACAGCTTTGTCCCTTCGACAGATGATGGTGTCAATATTCTGAAGCTGGGAGTGAATGACATAACCAACGACGTCGCTATGAAGTATGTCGCTTCTACATACGATTACAATAATAATATACTGCGGGATGGAATCAGTTTCGCCGGAAAGAGAATTATAACCTTCTCAAATATTCTTCAGCACAAGCTCTTTCCTTTGGCCGAAATACTCAATACCCTTCTCGACCTTGGGGATTACGAGATGAATAATCCCATTGAGATCGAATTTGCAGCAAACCTTGAAACCCCTCCGGGAGCCCCAAAGGTGTTCGACTTTCTTCAGATACGCCCGATAGTTCACACCGATGAAACATCAGTTGTCAATATGGCAGGCATTACTGCAGGAGATTCTATCATCTGGTCGGAATCGGCTCTGGGAAACGGATTTTTTAAGGGGATATCAGATATTGTCTATGTGAAGCCGGAGTCGTTTAATCCGGCCAAAAACAAGGAGATAGCTTCAGACATTGAAAGGATCAACAATGAGTTTGTAAAACAGGGTACAGGATATGTGCTTATCGGACCCGGCAGGTGGGGTTCGACTGATCCCTGGCTTGGCATACCGGTTAGATGGCCTCAGATCTCAGCGGCGAGGATCATTGTGGAATCGGGCCTGAAGACATACCGTATCGATCCGAGTCAGGGAACACATTTCTTCCAGAACCTGACCTCGTTCAGAGTAGGATATTTTACTATCAATCCCTATATTAATGAGGGATCTTACGATGTCGAATTCCTTAACGGGATGAAAAGTAAATACGAGGATGAATACCTCCGTCATATAAGATTTGACTTACCCCTTGAGATAATGGTCGACGGTAAAACTCACAGGGGAGTGATTATGAAGCCGAATCTGCAGTGACGTCCCTGTTTATTTTCCTTATAAGCCCCTGAAGTACATTACCCGGGCCAACTTCTGTAAAGGATATGGCACCATCCGTAATCATGTTCCTGATTGTCTGGGTCCAGAGGACCGGGGATGTAAGCTGAGAAATGAGGTTGACCCTTATCACCTCAGGATCAATTGATGGTTTACCTGTGAAATTCTGATATACAGGACAGACAGGATGTTTAAAACCGGTGTTCATGATGGCCTTCTCAAGCTCCATTCTGGCTGGCTCCATCAGTGGCGAATGGAAAGCTCCTCCAACAGCAAGTTTTACTGCCATCCTGGCCCCCAGGGACTTTAGCATTTCCACAGCTTTTTCTACCCCTTCGTTGGTTCCGGAAATCACAATCTGACCAGGGCAATTATAGTTTGCCGGAACAACAATTGCATCTATTCCGGCACAAGCGTCTTCAACCAGATTATCGTCGAGACCTATTATTGCAGCCATGGTGGAAGGTGATGCTTCACAGGCGAGCTGCATGGCTTCAGCTCTTTTGGTTACAAGCAACAGCCCGTCTTCAAAGGAGAGAGCACCGGAGGCAACAAGCGCCGAGAACTCTCCAAGCGAATGGCCAGCAACCATTCCGGGCTTTATGGTTTCAGACTGTGAAGCTGCAAGTATTGTTGAATGAAGAAAAACAGCCGGCTGCGTTACCCTGGTTTGCTTAAGGTCTTCATCCGTACCGCCGAACATTAAATCTGTAATCCTGAAACCCAGAAGCGAGTTTGCTTTTTCAAACAACTCCATGGCAATGGCGGAGCTTTCATACAGATTTTTACCCATCCCGGGAAACTGAGCTCCCTGACCGGGGAATACATATGCTTTCATTAAACTGATTTCTTAGTGTAGATTCGATCCTATAAGATGAACAAATTCTTCCCTGGTGTTGAGGTTGCTGAGGAAAATACCGGTGAAGGCTGATGTAGTTGTAACAGAATGTTGTTTCTGTACACCCCTGATCTGCATGCACATATGCTGAGCCTCTATCACAACTGCAACTCCCATCGGACTAAGGCAATCCTGAATGGTATCCCGGATCTGAACTGTAAGCCTTTCCTGTACCTGGAGCCGGCGGGCATAGGCTTCCACAACCCTGGCTATCTTGCTTAGACCGGTTATATAGCCATTTGGTATATAGGCAACGTGAGCCTTTCCGAAGAAGGGCAGCATATGGTGCTCACACATCGAATAAAGTTCTATGTCCTTGACAATGACCATCTGCTTGTAGTCTTCTTTGAATTTGGCCGAGTTGAGAATTTCACAGGGATTCTGGCCATATCCCAGTGTGAGGAAATTCATTGCCTTGGCAACTCTTACCGGGGTGTTAAGCAGTCCTTCACGGTCAGGATCTTCGCCCAGAAGCTTAAGTATTCTGTGATAATGCGATGCAAGCTCATCTATGGTTTCAGCATCCCACGATTCAGTTTTATTATATCCCTTTTGGGAGAATTTACTTCCGTTGTTTAATTTTTCTATTCTTTTAGCCATAAAATTCTATTGTATTGTTTTCGGTTTCACTTATTCTTACACAGTGGAGAAATGCACCATGCTCGTTTATAGCAGGTTTCAGTTCATCCCATATTGCAATAGCCAGATTTTCTGTTGTTGCTATCTTCCCCTTCATGAAGTCGACTTCAGTGTTTATATTACGGTGATCTATCTTTTCAATTATCCTTTCATGAATGATTTTCTTCAGGGTGGTCAGGTTTATAAAAAATCCAAGCTCCTCCTGAACCTCCCCCCTTACAGTTACGCTCAGTATATAATTGTGTCCGTGCCAGGCCGGATTGGAACATTTTCCAAAAATCTCCAGATTCTTTTCGTCCGACCATTCCTCTCTGCACATCCTGTGGGCGGCGCAAAAGGTTTCTCTTCGTGTGATGTATATCATAAACAGGCTTTTAAAGCTGCAATAATAACCAATTAAGTTGATCTATTTAGCTATTAAAACAATATATTTATGCAGTATTTTGATACAACTTTTTTACCAGGATGATATGCCCCTAAGGATTTTGGTGGTTTCAGCCACACCGGCCGAATCTGAAGTACTGAAGACTATAACAGGATTTAACCTTATCCCGATTGTTACAGGAGTGGGTGCGGTGGCTACTGCATGGACTCTTACAAGATACCTTTGCGGTGAGCGTCTGCCCGATCTGGCAGTCAATATTGGCATTGCCGGTAGTTTTAACAGTGATATTCAGCCAGGAGATGTCGTTATGCCCGTTTCGGATTGCTTTGCTGATTCCGGTGTCGAGGATCGCTCCGGCTTCCTTTCCCTGCCCGAGGCCGGTCTTCAGGATCCTAATGAACTGCCTTTCAGGTCAAATAAAATAATGGCTGAAAACAAATTTGTGTCTGCCGCATCAGAAACTATAAGGCCGGTCAGTGCCATTACCGTAAATACGGCAACCGGATCGCTGCAGACAATTTCCAGACTGTCGGGAAAGTATCATCCTGATATCGAAACTATGGAAGGTGCCGCATTTTTTTATGTTTGCAGCAGGGAAATGATCCCTTTCATGGCATTGCGAGCTGTCTCAAATATGGTCGAACCCCGCGACAGGGAGAAATGGAAAACAGGGCTGGCTCTGGCGAACCTTTCGGTAAAACTGAAAGAAGTATTATTGTTATTTAAATAACAGGATGAAACTGACACTTGGATTTTCCCCTTGCCCGAATGACACATTCATTTTCGATGCCCTGGTTAACGAAAAGATAGACACCGAAGGCCTCGAATTTGATTATTTCCTTGCCGATGTGGAACAGCTTAACAGACGAGCATTTAATACACATTCCGATATTACAAAAATAAGCTGCCATGCATATGCATATGCCTCCCAAAATTATCTTATTCTGGATTCCGGAAGCGCACTCGGTTATGGCAGCGGCCCTCTCCTAATCAGCAGGAAGCCTATGCGGAATGTAGATGTAAACAACGCTGTCATAGCAATTCCAGGCAAATACACGACAGCTAATCTTCTGTTCAGCATCGCATGGCCTGATGCCTGTAATAAAAGAGAATACCTTTTCTCGGAGATAGTGAATACTGTGCTGGAAGGGAACGCTGATGCCGGACTGATAATCCACGAAACTAGATTCACCTATGCGGAAAAAGGACTTGTGAAGATCGCCGATATGGGGGAATTCTGGGAAAAACTTACAGGATTGCCTGTACCACTGGGCTTCATTGTCATCAACCGGCGGATTCCCGGTGATATAGCCTTGAAATTCAACAGGGTGCTCCACAGAAGCATTGAGTATGCCAGGGAGCATTCATCCCAACAGCAGGAATTCGTAACCTCCAATGCCCGGGAGATTGAAAGATCGGTAATAAGCCGCCATATAGACCTTTATGTGAATGATTTCACACTGACACTAGGACCGGTCGGGAGGAATGCCGTTTCAGAACTCTACCGTATCGCAGCAGATAAAGGCGTGATTCCGGAATTGCCCGAGACCATTTTTCTGGAATGATTTCGGGCGAAATTAGCTCCAAAATGAGTATTTTTGATGTATTGATATAGAAGGATCTGAATTAATAAACAAAAAGCAAAACCATGGCATTTGAATTACCCTTACTCCCTTATCGGGCTGATGCACTTGTTCCATTTATAAGTGCGGAAACCATCGAATACCACTATGGTAAGCATCATCAGGCTTATGTGAACAATCTTAATGGTCTGGTTCCGGGAACAGAATTCGCGGATGCTGACCTGGAGACGATTATCCGGACGGCTAATGGTCCCATCTTCAACAATGGCGCCCAGGTATGGAATCATACTTTCTATTTCGAATCATTTTCGCTTAAGGGGCTCAGGACACCAGCAGGCCAGCTGGCAGATGCAATAAAAGAGTCGTTTGGTTCCTTTGAAGGATTCAGGGAACAGTTTGCTAAATCTGCTGCCGGACTTTTTGGCTCCGGATGGGCCTGGCTCGTCAGCGAGGAGGAAGGAAAACTCCGGATAGTCCAGGAATCAAACGCCGGAAATCCTCTCAGAAATGGTCTCAAACCCCTTCTTACCTGCGATGTATGGGAACATGCCTATTACATTGATTATAGGAACAGACGCCCCGATTATATCAAGTCGTTCTGGGAAATTCTCGACTGGAGTGTCATTTCGGCCAGGTATAGTTAGTAACATCTGATTTTAAGAGTGTCCTCCGACAATTATTCTCATCATCCTGAGGTTGAGAACAACGAACATCACTATTTGCTTGAGTATGCAGCGACGCCAGAATTTTGTGGCCTTCGTTGGAATTGGGGGATATGAATCTTCATTAAACCCTCTCACTATATTTTTTGCCATTGCTGTAGGTATTTTCTAATTATTTGGTTATTCAGGCAGGAGCCACCAGAACGGATAGCCTTTTGCTTTGTGAAGGAAAAGGTAATGCAGAAGGAGCTTGATCCAATGTCCTGCAAGACCTATCTCTCCAACGGTATAACTCAGATCTCTTCCCCATTCGGGATACTTTTCCCAGTCGGGAACAATTGGAAAGACAGTCATGGCTGCAGCCTGCCCCCTGAGCATGCTGAAGCCGGCAGAGATGATGCAGGCAGCTCCCATCTTTCCCATTGATGCCTTATGTTGTAGTTCAGTGCGTCCATCGCGGATCATTTCGGCAATGTTGAGAGCTACTATTTTCCCTGTGACCCCCGATGGCATTCCTGTTCGCGGTGGCGCAGGAGTGATACTTAAGCCGTTTGGATTTATCATGGGTTTTGATATCTGATGGGGTGGAGCAAAGGCAATCCCTGGTGCAAAATGATTAAGGTATACCGGATTCTGATAGACCGACGGCCAGTCGTTTACGCCCCACTCCTCGAAAGGCTTAACTGAATAATCGGCATCAACTTTCATGAATCCTGAAGGTGCAAACAACACATCCGTGATTTCTTCCCCCTTCCTGTTTAAAGCTTTCATGCCTGTACCGGAAAATGCCGGAATGAGCATGGCAAAATCGAAAGTTTCGGTCTTCTTCTCTCCGAGCAGGTTTTCATAGTGAACAATCCCCTTTTCAACTTTTGTAACGCCTGCCCGTTTAATCCACCTTATGCCATATTCTGCCAGGACAGATTCACTGAATACCTTTGTCGATGTGATATAACCACCCCTTTTAATAAAAGCGCCTCCCATTCCAAAATCGCCAACTTCATATTCGTTGGATATCCAAACCATTTCGGAATTGTGTTCCAGACCTCTTTTCCTGATCTCATATGCAACATTAAGTGCATATTCAAAGGCTGCTCCCTGGCAAGTTGCAAGAGGATGGCCTGTTCCTATCAGGAATTTCACCTTTTCGCCCTTCTCCATCCTGTCCAGAAACGACTTCAGTTCCTTCCAGGCAGCTTCCGCATGATCGTATGAACAGACCGATTGGGTGAATTTTCCCGGACCAAGACCTTCTGTGGCTTCAAAATTGAGCTTCGGTCCAGTCGCATTTACAAGATAATCATATTCAATAATTTGTGTTTCTCCCTTTCTCGCCTGATCGGTATATTCGATTGTAACGAATGGCTTATGATTTGTCTGATCTCCCTCAGGATTCAGAACTTTTGCCTTTGCCTGCTCAAATCGTATTCCCCAGCGTTTGTAAAGAGGTTTCAGGTCGAACCTTACCTGGCTTACTTTCATTTTGCCAACACCAACCCAGATATTTGAAGGTATCCATTGGTAATAAGAGGATGGGGAAACGACAATAACTTCATGTTCTTTAGGTAGTTTTCGCCTTAGAAGCGCGGCGGCAGTATGACCGGAGATGCCTGCTCCAAGGACAACAACTTTAGCCATATTGATTTTTTTAGGAGTTATAACAATTTCAGGTCCCGTTATAGTTTCAAATCTAACTGAAAAAAATTGAATTGTTAAAGATTATTAATTGAATAACTTAATATTTTTATAATTGATTTACTTCGAATGTTGAATTCGATTCCATCCTGAAAATGTCAGTAATGAAAACGAAGTAACTAAACTAAAACAAGGAAATGAAAAAAATAGTCCTCTCAATTTCAGTAATTGTATTTCTGATATCCGCCGCCAGTGCACAACAGTCAAAGGTTGTTGACAGGATAATCGAGCTTGGAAATACAGATAACCGCACAATGCAGCATCTTGATGTGATCTCAAACAGGTTCGGAGGACGACTTGTCGGCTCAGATGCCTATGAAAATGCCGCATTATGGTCCGCTTCAGAATTCCGGAAATGGGGAATGGATGTAATAATGGATGAGGCAGGATCGGTTCCGGTGGGCTTTAACAGAGGACCCTGGTTTGGAAGAATGCTATCAGATAATGGCATGATTCTCCATTTTGCCACGCCTTCATTTACTTCGGGCACCAAAGGGGTCCAGCGCGGCCATGTCCTCATGGAACCAAAAAACAAGGACGAGTTTGAAAGGATGAAGGGTGCCCTTAAGGGAGCCTGGGTCCTTATCGGAGGAAAAAATGACGGATGGCCTATCGATTTTTCAGAAAGGGCCGACTCCGTAAGGAAAAAGATAATTGCCTGGAATGACTCTGTGGGAACCATAAACCGTGAGATAACGAGAGAGAATTATTTAAACAGGGATAAACCTCCCAAAGAGACCATTCCCCTGAAAACCGCACCGGCTCTTTTCTACAGGGAAATGTGCGAAGCCGGCATCCTCGGGGTAATCCAGTCTTCTGAGGTCCCTATCAGAGCCCTCTACGACAGGAAGAATCTTCCGGGCATGACTTTTGAAAATCTGCCGACTGTATGTGATATCAAGCTAGATGAAAACCAGTACGCCGTCATCGAGAAGATGGTGAAGGAACGCAGGTATTTCCTGCTTGAGTTCGACATCAGGAATCATTTCAAACCGGGCCCCGTAGTATACTATAATGTCATCGGGGTGATAAAGGGAACCCGTTACCCCGACGAGTATGTTATGATGGGCGGACACCTGGACGCTTTCGATGTAGCCACGGGGGGTGTTGATGACGGATCGGGAATAACTCCCGCTATGGAAGCTGCCCGGCTGATAATGACTGCCGGCGGAAAACCAAAGCGCACAATACTTGTCTGCCTGTGGGCAGCTGAGGAATTCGGCCTGCTAGGCTCAAAACACTGGGTTGAGTCTAATAAGGAAAAGCTTCCGCGGATTTCCAATTATTTCAATCGCGACGGAGGACCAACAGTGGCAAATGGACTTACGGTTCCGGAATCAATGTATGAGGACTTTGAAAAAGTGTGCAAACCTCTGAACTCAATAAACCCCGACTTCCCGTTCAGTCTTAAAAAGAATACCAGTCCTCCCAGGCCCAGGCCCACGACGGCCGGAGGTTCCGATCATGCCTATTTTGCAATGAACGGAGTGCCAACCCTGGCTTTTGAGGCCCCGGACGCTAAAGGCTATAATTTCAGCTACCAGGAGATATGGCATACAGAGAACGATTTGTATACCAAGAGTATTCCTGAATACCAGGAGCATACTGCCGTCGTTACCGCTGTTGTCGTTTACGGACTTGCCGATCTCGATCATCTGCTCTCCCGACGGGGATTGTACCAGGATGAGGAGAAGAAATGAAGGATTAATTCACTTTATACCCCAAAAAATGAATCTGAAGGATCTTGTTTACGGAACCAGGTCGTACAGGCGTTTTGACGAGTCTTATCAGATAGACAGAAAACAACTAGAGGACCTGGTTGATTTGGCCCGGATGTCCGCCTCAGCTGCGAACAGGCAGCCGCTTAAATATCTTCTGTATAATACTCCCTCAGACTGCAGGAGGATCTTTCCTTCTCTTGCCTGGGCTGGTTATCTGAAGGACTGGGAAGGTCCGGCCGGAGGCGAAAGACCTTCAGCTTACATCATAGTATTGGGCGACAAGGAAATCACCGAATCTTTCAATGTTGACCATGGAATTGCAGCTCAGAGCATTATGCTCGGCGCCACTGAAGCCGGAATCGGAGGATGCATGATAGCATCAATAAAAAGAGAAGCACTAAGGGATGAACTTCATATTCCGGGAAATCTTGAAATACTTCTGGTCCTGGCTCTTGGGAAACCTGTTGAAAATGTGGTTATAGATGAAGTAACACACAACGACATAAAATACTGGAGGGACGGGAACGGTATTCATCATGTTCCCAAGCGGAGCCTTGATGATCTGATTATGAATGCGTAACTTTGTTACGACATGAAAAAGGGATGGCTTATAATATTGTTAATTTCTTTCCCCTTCACTTCTGTTTTGAGCCAGGTTGGAGAAATTACAGGCAGTGCTTTGGTTTTTAACGGGATTGTAAGGGATGCATCAACTTTTCTGCCTCTGCCTGACGCACAGATCTTCCTGAACCGGACTTTTATTTCCGTGACCGGCGAAGAGGGCAATTTTTCTCTAAGGGTGAACCGGAGAGATACTGTGGAGTTCAGACTTCTCGGATATCAGGATGCTTCCTTCCATGTCAGCGACAGTTTATCGGGCCGTGAGTTCATAGTTGGAATTTACATGCAGACGGATACTATTACAATAGAAGAGGTGGTGATCATCCCCAGGCTGCAAAATCTGAAGTACGATATCTATAAACCGCCTCCGGCAACAACTGAAATGCAAAATGCCAGGTATAACATGGCCGTTTCAGCTTATCAGGGAAGAATGGGGATTGGAAAACTTGGAGACCCTGAATCCAACTATGCAATGATCCATCAGAGAAATCTCAGGAATGCAGCTGAGAAAGGAACAATTCCATCCGATGCGATGGTTGGACTTAGTCCCTTTATGCTTGTCGGGGTGGCGTATCTTCTTATTAACGGACTCCCCCCGAAACCGGAACCAATGAAATCAAACCTGACCCGCGAAGAGCTTGATCAGATCCATAAAAGTTATCTTGAGAAGGTGAGAGAAGAATGATCGTGCTGTTATCCTTTTATAAAGATGGCCTTAATGATGTGACTGGCCATTTTGGGATTTTCCTTCAGTCTTCTTGTTGAATAACCAAACCACTTCTTCCCGAAAGGAACATATACCCTCATCCTGTGTCCTTCATTCACAATGCTCTCGCGCAGCTTTGGAGTAACTCCGTACAGCATCTGGAATTCATACATATCTTTCGGAACATTATACTTCCTGAGCAGGTTGTAGGCTCCTTCTATAAGGGGTTTGTCGTGCGTCGCAATGCCTGCATATATCCCGTTGGCCAGCATGTATTCCAAATCCTCGAGGAAGTGCTGGTTGACTTCCTCATATTTTTTATAGGCAATTTCAGCAGGTTCAATGTATATACCTTTACACAGCCTGAAATTCAGGGGCGATTCCTTTGTGTGAAGATCCATTAATCCTTTTATGTCGTTCAGGGTTCTTTTAAGATAGGCCTGGACAACAAGACCAACACTCCGGGGAAATTCCGGCTTAAGCCGCCTGTATAAATCGATCTCCATGTTGGTGCATGGCGAGTCCTCCATGTCGATACGGATAAATCCGTTGTATGAGGCAGCTTTTGCAGTAATCTCCCTGATATGATGGTAGCATACTTCCTTGTCGATAAGAAGCCCGAAGGATGTGGGTTTAAGTGAAAAATTACCGTCAATACCTGATTTAATGGTAACTTCAATAAGGTCGAGGTACTCTTTTTTGTTCTCTTCGGCCTCCTCAAGCGATGTGATAAATTCTCCCAGAACGTCAAGAGTGACTTCAGTCCTGTTTTTTTTAAACTCTTTCGATACCCTGATTGCATCTTCGATTTTTTCCCCTGAAATGTATGCTTTTGAGAATATCCAGATGAATTTCTTTGGAAAATAAGGGAGAATTGAGGCAATAAATTTATTGAACATCATTTCTAAAGTTAAAGTGTCACAAAAATATCAAATCGTTGCTCAAAACAACAACCCGAAATAAAAAATCAAATAAAAGCTATAAGGAGACTTAATTTAATGACGTTTGTCACATCGGATTAATGATTTATGACAGTTTGAAAATAATTTAGTTAGTCTTTAAATAGTTGTAAATATTTATTTTACATCACTTTCTCCAAAAATTGTTTAATAAGGACATCACTTTTTCGGCAAATCTCCGTTTATATACTGTTGCGAAGGAGATGAATAGTCAAATAAACCTAATCGGATCGATTTTGCTTAAGAGAATAAAATATTCATTATTAGTGTCTTGCGTCATGTTTCTTAATGGTTTTGGCCAGGATCCTACATTTTCTCAGTTCTACGCGAATCCGCTTTATCTTGCTCCGTCATTTGCTGGCGCAACTGAAGAATACAGGTTTGCCCTTAATTACAGAAACCAGTGGCCGGCCGTTCCGGGGGTTTTTCACACCTACAGTATATCATTCGACAAAGCCCTTTTGAATTTCAATTCAGGAATTGGTGTGCTGGCAACTTACGATGTGGCCGGATCAGGGGAACTGAGCACCACAAACATTGGGCTTCTATATTCCTACGATTTCAGAATCAATGAAGACTGGCACATCAGGCCAGGAGTAAACTTTAAATTCACTTACCTGGGGCTCGATATCTACAAGCTTGTCTTTGCAAGCCAGATGACAGGTTCCGGAACGGTACCATCGGTATATCCGCCACCTTTCAGCAAGGTGGCCGATGTCGATTTTGCTACATCAGCGCTGGTTTATAACGACCGGTTCTGGGGTGGTTTCACTCTTGATCATCTGCTTAACCCGAAACAGTCATTTTACGGGAATGAATCAACACTCCCGGTTAAACTGAATGTTTTCGGAGGTATCCAGATATTAAGAAAGACGAGATTACGTCAAACCTATCAGGAAGTATTGTCGGTGGCACTTAATTTCCAGAAACAGGCCGACTTTTATCAGACCGATATAGGTTTATACTATTACAGGGATCCGCTTATTTTCGGAGTATGGTACAGGGGAATCCCGTTTGTGACTACTCAGGCAGGAGATGCTGTGATCGGACTACTCGGCATCAAAACCAAACAACTCCATATCGGTTATAGTTACGATTTCACAATCTCAAATCTGATATCTTCAACATCTGGTGCTCACGAGATATCGCTTGTCTACGAATTCAATTCATTCTCAATTGGTCAGCGAACAAAGATAAGGGCTATACCATGCCCCGAATTCTAAACCCGTGAGATTCGGTTCAGTATGTCTTTTTAAAATTAAGGGGTGTTAGGCAGCAAAATAATTAATTTGCTATATTTGCGGCTGATAAATATTAAACCTCACATTTCTTTCGATGAAGAATCTAACCAATGTTTTGCTTGCACTGCTGTTTCTGGCTGTTGCTGCCCTGTTCGTGCTACACTTTACCGGGGATAAAAATACCTCAAAAGACAATAATACTGAAGGAACTGCAATTGCTGTTACCGGCGGAATTGCCTTTGTGGATATCGATACCGTGGTGTTCAAATTTAACATGTATTCCGACAGGAGAGAAGAACTGCTCGAAAAACAGAAAAACGCTGAAGCTGAACTTAATTCCAAGGGATCCCAGTATGAAAGGGGAGTGAAGGACTTTCAGGATAAGGTTAATAAAGGTCTTGTTACCAGGGCTACTGCAGCCGAAATGGAACAAAATCTTCTCCAGCAGCAACAGGAACTGGTCAATCTTCGCGACCAGCTGCAGTCCAATCTTCTTGAGGAAGACCAGGTAATGAACAGGCAGGTCCTGGAATATATTACCACCTTTCTCGAAGAACATAAGAATGAATACAAATACCAGTATGTTCTCGGCAAGAGTTTCGGAAGCCCCATCCTTTACGGCGATTCGGCAATGGATATCACCCAGCAGGTTGTTGATGGACTGAATGCCAAATATCAGACCGAGAAAAAGAAGTGATCCCATGGGATTTGCCTCTGCGTGGCTTGAACAAAATTCACTTTTCCCCCGGATTATTAAAGAGGCACCAGCTCAAGATACAGGTATTATTGTTGTTGTTCCTGCTTTTGACGAACCCGGAATAACAAATCTTCTTGACTCCTTCGCAGGCTGCAGTCAGCCTCCCTGCAGAGCCGAAATCCTGATTGTTGTTAATGCACCCGACAATGCCGGGGAAGAGAGCCTTTTAAACACCCGGAACACCGTTGCTGTTGCCGACTCATGGAAGAAGCTTAACCAAAATCTTTTTTTTAGCGTTTATGTAATCGACGGGCTTGGACTTAAGTCGTCAGGATGGAGTGTCGGACTTGCCAGAAAGACCGGAATGGATGAAGCAGTCAGGCGGTTTGACCTTCTTAGCAATCCCGACGGAATTATAATGAATATCGATGCCGATTGCACTGTTAAAAATAACTACTTCGAAGCAGTTTACAGCGAAATGGCCGGCAGATCCGACCGGATGGCATGCTCAATATACTTTGAACATCCAGTTTCGGGCGATGACTTTCCAGCTGAGATCTACAGATCTGTAAAGCTCTATGAGCTTCACATGCGATATTTCGTTCAGGGTCTTTCCTATGCAGGATTTCCCTGGGTGCACCATACAGTTGGATCGGCAATTGCAATAAAGGCAATAGCTTACGTTAAGGCAGGAGGAATGAACAAGCGATCGGCCGGAGAAGATTTTTATTTCATTCAGAAACTGCTCCCTGCAGGAGGTTTCTTTAACCTGACTTCAACCACTGTCTATCCCTCACCGAGAGTCTCAACAAGGGTGCCTTTCGGTACAGGCCCTGTGATATTGCGTCTTACTGAATCACCTGATGTCGGCCTGCTGTCTTATAATCCGGAAGCATTCCGTGAACTCAGACTCTTCTTCAGCATGGTAGACGGGCTCTTTTGCGAAGAGACCAATACCGGCAACTACAAATTCTCCGACCAGCCTCCCTCCATACGTCATTTCATCAGGTCTGAGGAATGGAATTCCAGGATTACCGAGATAAGGAATAACACTTCAGGAAAGGACTCATTCAGAAAAAGATTTTTCAGCTGGTTCAATATGTTCAGGATTGTGAAATACCTGAATTCGGTACACGTCACACATTTTGCTAAAGTGCCTGTGGAAGAAGGTGCAGGGGATCTTTTAAAATTGATGGGAAAAGATAATCCAACAGGCCTGAACGACCTGCTCAATTGTTTTAGGCAACTGGATCTTAACGGCTAATTTGTTTCCCTTGTGATCCGGCGGTCTTCCTGAGGCGATAGAATAATATAGAGATCCTCATCCGGCTTTTTCATCCTGTACTGCTCCCTGGCAAACTTCTCAAGGTTCCTGTCATTTGTTTTCAGCTCATGAAGCTTCCTCTTGTCCTCTTCGATGCGCTGAACATAATACTCCTTCTCAACTTTGAGCTTCTTAAGATTTCTCATCTCTTTCCATCTCGATATCAAATTGTTTGAATCGAGCAATAAAATCCAGACAGTAAAAATGATAAGTGTGAGGAGATACTTGTTCCTCAGGACGGGTGGAATTTTTTCGATGAACTTGAACCGTTGCATCATGATACAAACCTACAACTTTTTTTTTAACCGCCGCTCATAAGATACAACATCTGTACATTGTCGCCGTCATGAATTATAGTCGATTCGTATTTGCCGCGGGGAATAAGCTCTCCATTGATCTTTACGATCCTCATCCTGAAGGTAAACTTTCTGATCTCAAGCATGCTGCTTACCGTCATCGAATCCGCCTCAAATTCCTCTTCCCTGTTATTAAGTATTATCTTCATTCCCGGTGCTGCTTCTACTTCATTTTCATAAGCAATTCGACAACAGTATTGGCCTGCTTACCGGCCACAATGGAAACCCTCGGAGCAAGCGGAGGGAGATCATCCGTGACTTCTGATGCCTCATCTCCGCACACATAGAGTGTTTCATCTATTTTTCTGGTTTTCAGAATCTCATTGTTCCCCCAGCCTGCAATTCCTGAACCGGCTATGAGAGGAATTCCCTTCAAGGCACTTTGCACCGTTTCAATAAACATCTCCTTCATTTCGCAGCTGTCGAGGGCTTCGACAATCACATTACATTCGCTGAAAATCTGTAAGATATTTTTCCTGTCAAGCCGGAGATTGTGAATGATTACATTGGTTTCAGGTCTGATCCGGGCCAGATTTTCCTTCAGCGCTTCGGTCTTCATCATCCCTTCCTGGTCTGTAAAATAAAACTGCCTCGACAGATTCGATTTCTCCACCCTGTCATAATCAGCTATTACCAGTGTGCCCACACCACTTCTGGAAAGCAAGGCTGCACAATTAGATCCCAGACCGCCGGCACCGGCTATTCCCACCCTGAATTTTTTCAAGTGACTTTCGATATCTGACAGATTCATCCGCTTATTATTGAATATTCTGGCTACACAAATATAAGTGGATTACACTGAAGATTTTTCTAAAAAACTCCGCCAAACCATTATAATGATCATTATCATTATGCAGGTGTTTTTTATAGAGTAAATTTGGTCATAAATATTAATGTTGTCGGGGCTCTGGGACAAAAATCTATTGATTTTCTTCGTTTACCCCGGCCCCAGGGGGAGCGAAGAAAATCAGTTTACTCCCCTTGGGGTTTGGGGTGAATAAACTGATTTTCGAGTGATTAAGGGATTGATATTAATGAATGATGATGGTCATCAATAATTTACGCCGGCAATCAAAATAAAAGCTATGGATTTACAACAAATTAAAGCACAGCATCGCCTTCTTAAGCGCTGGGACTATAAATGGACTCCACTGGATAAAGGCTATACCGACAAAATCCTTTATGTAAATGTGGGAGAAACTGATATCAGGGAGAAGGATGTCCCGCCAATGATGAAGGAAAAATTCATTGGAGGTAAGGGATACGGACTTCGACTTCTCTGGGATGCTACCTTACCTGACACTAAATGGGATGATCCTGAAAATGAGATAATAATATCCTCAGGACCTATCGGAGGAATAACCCAGTACTCCGGGACCGGCAAGTCGCTTGTTGTAAGCATATCTCCACAGACCGATTCAGTCATGGACAGCAATGTGGGGGGGTTTTTCGGACCGTTTCTGAAGTTCTCGGGGTTTGATGCCATTGAAATTCAGGGCAAGGCTCAAAATGAAATCATAGTTTTTATTGACGGGGTTAACCATAAAGTCGAGATCTTCGAAGCTCCTTATGAGGCTGCCGACAGTCATGTTCTGGCTGAGCAGCTTACTGAGATATTCGCAGCCGATGAAAGTGAGAAAAGGAATATCGGTGTAGTGTCGTCAGGGTCGGCTGCCCAACACTCCCTGATCGGAATGCTTAACTTCAGCTTCTTCGATGCCCGAAGGAAGAAAGTCAGGATGAAACAAGCCGGAAGGGGTGGAATTGGAACAGTATTCCGTAACAAGAAGATAAAGGCGTTGGTTTGCAAGGTCCCCGGGGTTAAGGGAAACCTTAACAATGTTGTTGATCTTGATGCTATAATGGAAAGAGGAAGACGGTTCAACAGGGAAATCAGGGAACTTGACGACGCACAGTGTCAGATGCGGCAGGTGGGTACTGCACATCTGGTTGAAATAATGAACGACCACGACCTTCTTCCTGTTCATAACTACAAGTTTGGTAGCCACCCTGAAGCCTATAAAATCGATTCAACGGTGTGGAAATCATATTTCACCCAGAATATTCCCGACGGTTGCTGGCTTGGCTGCAATATGTCGTGCAGCAAGGGTATAGATAACTATGAAGTTCAGACAGGGCCGTACAAAGGCCAGATAGTCATAGTTGACGGACCGGAATATGAAAATGCTGCCGGTCTGGGATCAAACTGCGGAATTTTTGATCCGGGATACGTCATCGAAACCAACTTTTACTGCGATACTTATGGTATCTGCACAATAACCTGGAGTACCCTGTCGGCCTTTGTCATGGAATGTTACGAGAATGGGATCCTGAATAAGGACAGGACTGGCGGACTTGAGCTGAATTTCGGCAATTCAGCAGCCGCACTGCAGATGCTTCACCAGCTTGCAAATGGCGAAGGATTCGGGAAAATCGCAGGGATGGGAGTCCGCAAAATGAAGGAACTGTTCATTGCCAACGGCTGGGGTGAGGCCACTTTCCTGAAAGATATCGCAATGGAAAACAAGGGGCTTGAATATTCACAGTATATGCCAAAGGAATCACTTGCACAACAGGGCGGATTTGCCCTGACCAACAAGGGACCCCAGCATGATGAGGCCTGGCTTATTTTCATGGATATGGTTAACAACCAGATACCAACATTCGAAAATAAAGCCGAGGCGTTGCACTATTTCCCGATGTTCAGAACCTGGTTCGGACTGGTAGGCCTTTGTAAGCTTCCCTGGAATGATGTAGAGCCGGAAAATAACGCTCAGACTGACGAACCTGCAAAGGTGCCGGAGCATGTCGACAATTATGTGACCATTTACAAAGCTGTCACAGGTAGGGAATTCACCAAGGAAAGACTTATTGAGGACTCGGAAAGGGTATATAACTTCCAGCGGGTATTCAACCTGAGGAGAGGTTACGGGACCCGCAGGTACGACGCACAGCCTTACCGCGCTGCAGGTCCGGTTACTGTTGAGGAATATGAATCGAGAGCTGAAAGATATGACAAACAGCTTAAAGAAAATGTGGGAGTAGACCCTGAAGGGAAGTCGACTCAGGAAAAAATGAAACTGGTCAGGGAATATCGGGAAGCCAGGTACGAGAGTCTTCTCGATGCTGTTTACAAACGCCGCGGATGGAACAACAACGGAGTGCCGACAATCGGATTCCTTAAAAAGATTGGGATGGATTTCCCCGAGGTAATTGAAGTTGTTAGTGATTACCAGTAGGATCTATTGACATTATTCTGTCGGTTTTCCGTAATTTTGTCTCCTGATGAAAAAGTGCGTCTTCTTTTTACTTATTCTGGTTTTTTTTGTATCCCCCGGTTGCAGGAACAGCGTCTCTGACAGTGGGAAAGAGATCATTATCTTTCATGCGGGCAGCCTGTCGGTGCCCTTTAAACAACTTGCCGACGAATACAGAAAGCTTAATCCTCAAGTAAAGATATTTATGGAACCCGCAGGTAGTCTTGTCTGTGCACGCAAGATTACAGAACTCAGGAAACCGTGCGACATCATTGCATCAGCTGATTATATGGTTATTGACGAACTGATTATACCGGAATACGCATCCTGGAGCATCAAATTCGCAACCAATGAGATTGTAATTGCTTTCCGTGAAGAATCAAGGTATTCATCTGAAATTGACTCATCAAACTGGATTGACATTCTTCTCAGGGATGATGTTGTCTATTCCAGGTCGGACCCTGATTCCGATCCCTGCGGCTACAGAAGCGTCATGACTTTCAAGCTTGCTGAAAAGTATTACGTCATATCCGGCCTCGAAGGGAAACTGACTGCAAAAGACAGGAATTTTATCCGTCCCAAGGAGGTTGATCTGATTGCCCTGGTTGAAGCGGGCGCTGCTGATTATATGTTCCAGTATAAATCAGTCGCCAGGCAACACAACATGAAATATATTGAACTGCCCGACATGATAAATCTGGGTAATCCGCTATTGAACGAACAGTATAATGCCGTGTCGGTTGATGTGACCGGCAAATCGCCCGACAGTAAAATGACTGTCAGGGGTGAATATATCAATTACAGTCTGGCTGTTCTCAATGATGCCCCCAACAGTGAGGGCGCCACAGACTTTGTTTCGTTCATGCTGAGTGCTGAAGGTGTTGAAATCTTCAGGAGAAACGGACAGGACCCTGTATTGCCTCCTGAAACCGAACAGCCTGATATGATCCCGTCCGATCTTAAGAAGTACCTTGGTGATGGGATTCAGTAGCGAGCGACCGGTCAGAGGCAATCTCTTCAGTCTGATAATGCTGATTTTGTCATCTCTTGTCCTCCTGTTTATACTGGCCCCGCTTGCAGGGATTTTTTTTGAAACAAGTGGATCGGAGCTGCTCGAGACAGCAAATGACAGGGAAGTAAGGGATAGTATCTGGCTTACCCTTTTTGTGGCTTTTTCCGCAACCTTCCTGTTTGCTTTTGCTGGTATCCCCCTGGCATGGATCCTTGCCAGAAAGGAGTTTCCACTGAAGGGAGTGGTGCAGGGGCTTATTGATTTGCCCGTGGTCATCCCGCACACTGCTGCAGGAATAGCAGTGCTTGGATTCATTTCAAGAGACGGATTTCTTGGAGGCATTGCTGATTCTGCAGGGCTGACTCTGATTAATAATCCGGCAGGTATTGCCCTTGCAATGGCTTTTGTAAGCATTCCCTTCCTCATTAATTCGGCCAGGGATGGCTTTGCCTCCGTGCCGGTAAGGCTTGAAAAAGCTGCTTTGACACTCGGGGCATCTCATACAAGGGTCTTCTTCACAATCTCGCTCCCACTGGCCTGGAAAAGCATAATGACAGGATTCGTAATGATGTTCGCCCGGGGGATGAGCGAGTTTGGGGCTGTTGTAATAATTGCATATCACCCGATGACCGCTCCTGTACTTATCTATGAACGGTTCAGTTCCTTCGGACTTGATTATGCAAGACCTGTATCCGTTTTGTTTATTATCGTTGCATTGGCGGTTTTCATTCTTCTGAGGCTTATATCACTTAAAAAGAAAGAATCTCATATCACTCCGGATGCTGAGACTTGAAAATATAAACAAGAAATTCGGCGACTTTACGCTATCAGGAATCAGTATTGAAGTTCCTGACGGTGAGTATTTTGTCCTTCTCGGCCGGTCAGGATCGGGAAAAACCTGCCTCCTTGAACTGATTGCCGGCCTGAATACTCCTGATTCGGGGACTGTGTGGATTGCCGGGCAGAACATGACAAACCGCAAAATACAGGACCGGCCCGTAGGTCTGGTTTTTCAGGATTTTGCCATCTTTCCCAACATGACAGTCTATGGGAATATTGCTTATCCCCTGCGTTCCAGGGGGATGAAAAAAAACGAGATTGAATCCAAGGTCAATTCCATTGCAGCCGAAATGGATATTTCAGCCCTTCTCGGTCGCTATCCGAAAAATCTGTCATCTGGTGAGCTCCAGAGGGTGGCTCTTGCCAGGACTCTGGTTCTTTCTCCAAGCCTGCTTCTGCTTGATGAACCTATGTCTTCGGTTGATGCAAGCCTCAAGGACGACATAAAGAAGGTTCTTCGTCGTATTAATAGAAGCGGACTTACCGTAATCCATGTCACTCACGATTTCAGGGAGGCAGTAAGCCTGGCCAGCAGGGTGGGAGTGATCCATGGTGGCAGGATAGTCCAGGATGGTAATCCGGAATCGGTCTTCGGACGGCCTGCAAGCAGATTCGTTGCCAGGTATGCCGGAATTAAAAACTTTTTCAATGTAAGGTTAACAAAGGAAGGCGATGAGTGGAAAGCGACTGGAGCCGGGAACATGACATTTAGCGTTGCTGGCAACGGCTCTGCCGGCGAGGGGCTTATTATAGTGAGAAGCGAGAATATTACATTAAGCGTCACTGAACCTTTCCCGGGCACAGATAATTGTTTCCGGGGAGTGATCAGGGAAATATTCCCATCTGAATATGGGATGGAGATCACCGTCGATGCCGGAATGCTTTTTGTTGCTTCCCTTACTGTCAATGATTTCAGAAAACTGAATGGAAGAGAAGCTGAACGGGTATGGATTTCTTTTCCAAAAGAGGCGGCCGTTGTCATCGACGGGAGTAATAGTTCAGAATTAGGTACAGAAAATCAATTTTAATAAGATAGGATGGACATGATCCCTTTTTCGCAGGCTGTTAATATAGTAATGGAATCGGATATCATAATGATGGAATCCGAAAAGGTCTCCTTTACAGATTCTCTTGGCAGGGTGCTGGCCGGGGATGTGATAAGCGACATGGACATGCCTCCATTCGACAAATCTTCGGTCGACGGCTTTGCATGCAGGAGAGAGGATCTCGGGGATGAGCTTGAGGTGATCGAAACTGTTCCTGCCGGAGTATGGCCTTCAAAAAAAATTGAAGGAGGTTGTTGCTCAAGAGTTATGACAGGAGCCCCGGTACCCGCAGGCGCCGATTGCATGATAATGGTTGAAGATACGGAAACTCTGCCATCGGGAAGGATCAGGTTCACCGGCAGCCTGAAAAAGGACAATATTGCCTTAAAGGGTGAAGACATCAGAACAGGAGATCTTGTAATAAGGACTGGCACACTGATCCAGCCCCAGCATATTGCCACAATGGCCGCAGTTGGTCATGTTTCACCTCTGGTAAGCCTTAAGCCGGCTGTTGCGGTGATAAGCTCGGGAAGCGAGCTTGTCGAACCCGGAATTGTCCCCGGTTTATCCCAGATCCGAAACAGCAATTCCAGCCAGCTTCTGGCCCAGATTGAACAAGCCGGCGCAAAAGGAAATTACTATGGGATTGCCGGTGATGACGAGACTATAACTTACAGGATTGTCAGTCAGGCTATTGCTGAAAATGATATTGTGATTATTACCGGAGGTGTTTCAATGGGTGATTTCGATTTTGTTCCTTCAGTTCTTGAAAAGGCCCGTGTCAGAATTCTTTTCAGCAGTGTGGCTGTTCAGCCAGGGAAACCCACTACCTACGGGCTTCATCCGGAGGCAGCTGTTTTTGGTCTTCCCGGAAATCCCGTATCTTCGTTTCTTCAGTTTGAATTGCTGGTTAAGCCTTTATTGTACAGAATGATGAACTGCAAATGGAAACCATTGACTTTGAAACTTCCCATGGCCATGAGGTATGTGAGGAGATCAACCGACAGGATGGCTCTGATACCCGTTAAATTAACCGGTGAGGGAACCGTGCTGCCCGTTGAGTACCATGGTTCGGCTCACATCACTGCCATGAACGAAACGAATGGGATAATATCAATGCCTGCCGGAGTTAAAATATTTGAGAAAGGGGAAATGGTAAGTGTTAGACAGTTTTAACAGGCAGATTAACTATCTGCGTATCTCGGTAACCGACCGCTGCAATCTGAGATGCCGGTATTGCATGCCCGATGAAGGCATTAAACTTCTCAGGCATGAGGACATTCTTACTTTCGATGAGATTACCGGGTTTGCTCGGCTCGCAGTGGAAAAGGGAATTGACAAGGTAAGGATTACGGGAGGTGAACCATTGGTGAGAAAGGGCATTGTGACACTTGTCGGCATGATAGCCGGGATACCGGGAATAACCGATCTGTCGATGACGACCAACGGAACACTGCTTGAGAATTTTGCCGCTGATCTGAAAAAGGCGGGACTGCAGCGGGTAAATATAAGTCTCGATACGGTTGACCCAGAAAAATACGCCTGGATTACCCGTAAAGGCAATCTGAATGATGTGTTCAGGGGCATTGAAGCTGCACGGAAAGCCGGACTGAGTCCTGTCAAGATCAATTGCGTGAGAGGTGAGTCGGGTTCACAGGAAGATGCAGCAGGAGTAGGCGAATTTAGCAGAAATAACGACCTTGAGGTAAGGTATATTGAAGAAATGGATCTTGAAAAGGGGAGATTCTCAAAAGTGCATGGAGGGACCGGCGGACTATGTGCCGAATGCAACAGGCTGAGACTTACCTCCGACGGCAAACTTAAACCCTGCCTTTTCAATGGCATGGAGTTTGATATCAGGACACTCGGTTACGAAGAAGCCCTGAGACTGGCTTTGGAGAATAAGCCTGAGAAGGGAATGACAAATTCAAATAACTCTTTTTATAATATCGGAGGATAAAGCTTATGGAAAAGTTTTCACATGTTGATGAAACGGGAAAGGCATCTATGGTCGACGTCGGGGGAAAAGAAGTTCAGGTACGCAGTGCAAAAGCATCAGGACACATAAAACTCTCGGATGAAACCATTGATCTGATCAGAGACAATTTGCTTAAAAAGGGAGATGTGCTCACTGTAGCCCAGATTGCCGGAATTAACGCAGCAAAGGCAACATCTTCGCTTATTCCCCTTTGCCATAACATCGTTCTCGATCATGTCAAAGTCGACCTCTATCCCGATGAGGTTGGGATAGTGGCTGAAAGTGAAGTTCAGTGCACGGGCCGAACTGGTGCTGAAATGGAAGCACTGACAGCGGTAAGTGTAGCCCTGATGACTGTCTATGACATGTGCAAGGCAGTTGACAAAATGATGGTCATCGACAGGGTTATGGTAACAGAGAAGACCAAATTATGAATCTCCCTGAAAAATTCAATATCCTTATAATTACTCTGAGCGACAGGGCTTTCAGAGGCGATTACGAGGACCTCAGCGGTCCGGCCATCAGGGACCGACTCAGACTTTTCTTCACCGGCCTTGATTGGAAACCGGAATTCCGGATGCAGCTCATCCCTGACGACCGGGCTATCCTTCAGGATCTGGTGCGGGATGCATCCAAATCAATGCACCTGATATTTACAACGGGGGGAACCGGGATAGGTCCGCGCGATATTACAATCGAAGCAGTAAAGCCCTTGCTTTCAAAGGAAATTCCTGGAATTATGGAACTTATCAGGGTAAAATATGGTGCTGAAAACCCCAATGCACTTCTGAGCAGGGGGGTGGCTGGTATATCAGGGAAATCGCTTGTATTCACCCTTCCGGGATCGTCAAAGGCTGTCAATGAGTATATGAACGAAATACTTAAGTTGCTTGAACACACTATCAGGATGCAATACGGGATCGATTCCCATACAAAGCACTAATCAGTGAGCCTGTTGAGAGTGTTGATCGTCTGCGCTCCTATTATCCGGTCGTACCTTTCCCTCGGATTTCTGTAATAAATAAGTACTGTATAGTCGTTTTCCGTTTCATAGTGGCTTCCCTCAAACTTTGAGGCAACACTGTCATTAGTGCCGTCCTTCCTGAATACATATTCGTAATTATACCAGCCCTGTTTTAGCAGGATAATGCATTCGTATGCCCCCTCCGTGACATTGTAGCTCATCAGGTTATTGCTGTTGAATTCCCAGTTGTTAAAAGCCCCCGATACATACATTTTGCCCCCTTCAACCGGATATTTTGATGGAAGCGTGAAATAGACAGATACATAGTCGGCATCAGTCTCGGGATTTTTCTCCTCCTGAATGGCGATATAGTATTTTCCGTTGAAATCTTCCCAGTAAAAATACGGCTTGAATTCCCTGTCGTCGGAAGGGGCCAGATACACATGATAATTCGACATCAGAAAATCAATCTTTCTTACATATTGCGACTGGTATCTGATGCTTTTTACATCGAAATACCTGAATTCATTTCCGCCCTGAAACACGTTTTTGTCGGTCAGTGAGCTGTATTTCAGCTGGTCGTTACTGACGAACTCAGGCTTCAGGTTCTTTCTGGCATTGTCCCACCGTCCGTTCTGCAGAATGAAGGCAAAGACATCTCTGTAAGGATCATTTATCCTGAGCGGCGATATGTTTATGTTGAAGTCAATCTGTTGGTTTTTGTTAAGGTCAGCCGTCATTCTCGGGCGGTGAGCTGAAATTTCTATCCCGGCAAGATCCTCCGTTACCATAAAACGATACGAAAGGACGGGATTATCAGGATCATTCGACGGGTGTATAAGGATTACATAGTTGCCCGAGAGCTTGAAGTTTATCCTGTCGTTGGGAAACGAAAGCTTGTAGTGAGTGTAGTGGACTGTAGTGTTGAATGAAGGTCTGTATTCCTCCACCGGATTCTCGGGAAAACCTTCAAGATAGTCGGTGTGGAATACATCCGACCTGTTCCAGTCTTTGTCGCAGTGAATGAAAGAATAATAAAAATCATCAATGTCATTTCCCATGAGGTCGAAATGAAGTTCCAGCTTTTCGCCGCTGTTCAGCCTGATGACAGGGTATGACAGGTTCCATCCTTCCCTGTAGAGCTGAACTGTCTTCACCCTTTCGTCAAAGACATGATTAGTAAGGGTGAGCTCAGTATTGCCTTCCTGATTAAGAGTGAAAGTGTTAGAGAATAATACTATGAGCAGAGTTAAAATCATCGTTTGGATTTAATTGACAAATTTACATATAGTGGAGTTTTATAGAATCATTTTTGCGATATTTCGTAAAATTTAACTTGCTATTTATACATTTGCAGCTACTGTTATTTGAATAACAGAAATCTGATCAGTCAGAGTTTTTTTTAATAGATCAATTAAGATGCCAGGATCGATAAAGCTAAAAAAAGGATTTGATATCCGGTTGGAAGGTATTGCCGAAAGGAAGATCGCCGGGATTGTCAGTCCTGCCCTTTTTGGGGTCAAACCAATTGATTTTCCGGGATTGACTCCAAAGCTTGATGTCCATATTGGTGACTCAGTTGAGGCAGGCAGTTCCCTTTTTCATGACAAATTTCAGCCTGAGATAAAATTTACCTCTCCCGTGAGCGGGAAAGTGGTTTCAATTAACAGAGGCGACCGAAGAAAAATACTTGAGGTTGTTGTTGAAAAAGGCGGAGATTCAGCCGTGGACTTCGGGAAAGCAGACCCTGAAAAGCTTTCCGAATCACAAATCAAAGAGGTACTGTTGAGGTCAGGCCTGTGGCCGGCTGTTCGCCAGCGGCCGTATCATGTGGTTGCAAACCCGAACGTTCAGCCAAAATCAGTTTTTATTTCCTGTTTTGATACTGCTCCTCTGGCTCCTGATTATAATTTCATCCTTTCCAACTCCTCAGGGGAACATTTCATGAAGGGGCTGAAGGCTGTTTCAAAGCTTACAAAAGGGAAAGTAAACCTTGTGCTAAAACTTGGTGAGGACGGAAACAAGGTCTTTGAAGGTATCGACGGTGTTGGGATATCTTATTTTTCAGGCCCTCATCCTGCAGGAAATGTCGGGATCCAGATTCATCATCTCGACCCGGTAAACAAGGGAGAAACTGTCTGGTATGTAAATTTTCAGGATGTAATTGCAATAGGAAGGTTTTTTGCTGAGGGAGTTTACCGGCCCGAAAAATTGGTCGCCCTTACAGGTTCAGAGGTTGTTACCCCCGGGTACTACAAAATGCTTTCAGGCGCAGCTCTAGCTCCCATGCTGGAAGGTAATGTAAAGGAGGGCAACCTGAGATTAATAAGCGGCAATGTGCTTACCGGAACTAAGATTGAACGGAATGGTTACCTGGGATTCTACGACTCACAAGTTACTGTGATCCCCGAAGGCAATTATTTTGAAATGTTCGGATGGGCATTACCGGGTATCGGCAAACTGAGCTTCTCCCGTACATTCCTCTCTTCGTTGTTTCCGAAAAAGAGTTACAAACCCGATACCAACTTTCATGGGGGGGAGAGGGCATTCGTCGTGACAGGATTGTATGAAAAGGTATTCCCAATGGATATCTATCCCATGCAGCTTCTTAAGGCAATAATTGCCCAGGATATAGACATGATGGAAAACCTCGGAATTTATGAGGTGGCTGAGGAGGATTTTGCTCTCTGCGAGTTTGTCTGCCCCTCAAAAATCGAGATCCAGTCAATTGTCAGGCATGGACTGGATTTGATAAGGAAAGAGATGAGTTAAGTAAACTGTGAATTTTTTTACCATATGGATTTCCTGAAAAAAAAGATTGATAAACTGAAACCTCAGTTCACGAAAGGAGGTAAGTTTGAAAAACTGCAGTCGGTGTTTGAAGGGTTCGAGGCCTTCCTATTTGTTTCTGACAAGGTGACCAGCAAAGGTTCCCACATCCGCGACTCGATCGACCTGAAACGGACTATGACGGTTGTTATCATAGCCCTGATACCCGCACTTCTTTTTGGCAGCTACAATATCGGATTACAGCATTTCAGGTCGGTCGGTACAGACCCGGCTCTGTTTCAGGCTTTCTGGTTCGGATTTATTAAACTGCTACCCCTGATTATAGTTAGCTATGTGGTCGGACTCGGTATAGAATTTATAGCAGCACAGATACGCGGACATGAGATAAACGAGGGCTACCTTGTTACAGGTCTTCTTATCCCGCTTATCATGCCGATCGACGTACCTCTCTGGATGCTCGCACTGGCTGTCGCTTTTTCGGTAATACTCGGCAAGGAAGTATTCGGAGGGACAGGCATGAATGTCTTTAACCCCGCCCTTCTTGCAAGAGCATTCATATTTTTCAGCTATCCCGGATGGATGACCGGAGATAACGTATGGACAGAAGGATTGACCAAAGGGATTAATGTCATCGATGGTTATTCGGGAGCCACACCACTTTCCATGCTCGCAACAGGCGATGTCTCAAATCTTCCTTCATTCATGCAGATGTTTATCGGGACTATTCCCGGCTCGGTGGGGGAGACTTCAGTCATTGCCATCCTGATAGGAGCCGCAATTTTGTTGATTACGGGAGTCGGAAGCTGGAAAATAATGCTTAGCGTTTTCGCCGGCGGAATAGGAATGGGACTGCTTCTCAATGCCCTGTCAGTTAATGAATATATGGAGCTGCCGTTTTATTTTCACCTTGCTATGGGCGGCTTTGCTTTCGGCGCCGTTTTCATGGCTACCGACCCGGTATCGGGAGCCCAGACTGAAAGAGGCAAATGGATCTACGGATTCCTGATAGGGATATTGTCCATCCTTATCAGGGTGCTTAATCCGGCATATCCCGAGGGAGTTATGCTGGCTATCCTGCTAATGAACGTCTTTGCACCGCTTATCGATTATTATGTAGTTCAGGCGAATATCAAGAGAAGGCTCAGGAGAGCAAAGGTTACACTTAACACCAGTGTAAAATGAAACACTTCAGCAACAGATATATTTTCATCTTCTCTGCAATCATGGTGATTGCAGTGGCTACCCTGCTTTCGCTGGCAGCAACTCTCCTTCAACCCGCTCAGGCCCGTAACCTCGAGATAGAAAAGAAAAGGAACATGCTCGAATCTATTAATGTGGAAGCCACCCGTGAAAATACCGAGGAGCTTTATGAAAAATTCATTAAGGAGGGATTCGTGATCAACCCTGATGGCGATATTGTAGAAGGAATTGATGCCTTTACAGTTGTCGTGAAGATTGAACAGAAGAAACCGCTTGAACAGCAATATCTTCCGGTTTTCAGGGCTGAGCCGGCCGATGGCGAAAAAGTGATTATAGTCCCGGTCGAGGGGAAAGGTCTGTGGGGGCCGATCTACGGCTACGTCTCCCTGAAATCGGATATGAATACAATATATGGTACCAACTTCGACCATAAGAGTGAGACTCCGGGACTAGGCGCTGAGATAAACACCACGGAGTTCGAAAGCCAGTTTCAGGGTAAGAAACTCTTTGAAAATGGAGGGTTTACTTCAGTCATGGTAGTCAAGGGAGGTGCAAAAGAAGGCGATCAGCATGGAGTGGATGCAATATCAGGGGGTACGATTACGAGTAAAGGCCTTGAGAAAATGATATTTGAATGCCTCAAAAAATATAACGGCTATTTTCAAAAAAACAGGATTTAACTTATGAGCAATCAGGAGAAAGAACCGATTTTATCGGCAAAAAACCTTAAGCTTCTTACTGAACCCCTGGGAAGGAACAACCCCATAACCGTTCAGGTTCTGGGAATCTGTTCAGCTCTTGCAGTAACCGTAAAGCTTAAACCGGCACTTGTAATGGCGCTCTCGGTGATGATCGTGACGGGTTTCTCAAACCTCGTTATTGCCTCGCTAAGAAAATTCATACCCGACAGAATAAGAATTATAGTTCAGCTGGTGGTTATAGCTACAATGGTTATCCTTGTCGACCAGTTCCTAAAAGCCTATGTTTTTGATGTCAGCAAACAACTCTCTGTTTTCGTGGGACTTATCATTACAAACTGCATCATAATGGGGCGACTGGAAGCCTTTGCAATGGCTAACAAACCATGGCCTTCATTCATGGACGGACTCGGAAACGGTGCCGGATATGGACTGATCCTGGTTATAGTGGCCTTCTTCAGGGAATTCCTGGGCTCAGGAACAATTTTCGGATATCCGGTTCTTGAGAAGCTGGGCATCTACAAAACCGGTTATGAAAACAACGGAATGGCTATACTTCCGCCAATGGCTCTGATTGTTGTGGGCCTGATAATATGGGTTCAGAGGAGCAGGGATAAGAGTCTTGTCGAAAAACAATAACTGACTGGAATATGGAAAATCTCCTTAATATATTCATTAAATCGATTTTTGTCGAGAACATGGTGTTTGCCTTCTTCCTGGGCATGTGTTCATACCTTGCGGTCTCAAAATCGGTTAAAACAGCAATGGGACTTGGAATTGCGGTTGTATTCGTCCTGGTGATTACAGTACCCCTTAACTTTATGGTTGAGAAATACCTGCTGAAAAAAGGAGCGCTGATCTGGCTTGGGGAGAGCTTTTCCGATGTCGACCTCAGCTTCCTCACCTTTATGATCTTCATTGCCTTCATTGCAGCTATGGTTCAGCTTGTCGAAATGATCGTTGAAAAATTCAGCCCGGCTCTTTATAACTCACTTGGAATATTTCTTCCCTTGATAGCAGTGAACTGCGCTATTCTCGGTGCATCCCTTTTCATGCAGGAAAGAGAATATGCGAATGTGCTCGAGGCAGGGGTTTTCGGACTGGGTTCGGGAATAGGTTGGCTGCTTGCCATTGTCGGAATTGCAGCAATAAGGGAAAAACTCAAATATAGCAATGTACCTGATCCCCTTAAAGGCCTTGGTATTACTTTTATCCTTACCGGGCTTATGGCAATAGCATTTATGGGATTCATGGGAATTTCTTTGTAAAATTAATTATATCGCAATATGCTTTTGGCTGTTACAACTTTAGGTACACTTTTTTACAGTATAATAGTATTCCTTATTATCATTCTGCTCCTGGTAGTTATGCTCCTCTTTGCAAGAGACAAACTTACACCTAAGGGAGATGTAACACTTCACATAAACGACCGCGATATGGTCGTTTCGCCCGGCTCAAACCTTTTAATGACTTTTTCGTCAAATGGGATTTACCTTCCATCAGCCTGCGGCGGCGGCGGTACCTGCGGAATGTGCAAATGCCAGATAACGGAGGGAGGAGGTGCCATCCTTCCCACCGAGACAGGCTTCTTTACAAGGAAAGAACAAAATGAATACTGGAGGCTCGGCTGCCAGGTGAAGGTCAGAAACGACCTCACAATCAAACTTCCGGAAGCAATACTCGGAATTAAGAAATGGGAATGTGAAGTGGTTTCAAACAGAAATGTAGCTACGTTTATCAAGGAATTTGTTGTTAAACTGCCCGAAGGTGAATCCCTTGACTTTGAACCGGGCGGATATATCCAGATAGATGTTCCGAAATATGAGATGACCTACAGGGATATTCTTATTGAGGACGGTTTCAGGAGCGACTGGGATAAATACGAAATGTGGGATCTCAAGGTTAAGAATACAGAGGAGACTTTCAGGGCTTACTCGATGGCGAATTATCCCGCTGAGAAAAACCTTATCAAGCTTAATATCAGGATTGCCACTCCGCCATTCGACGGAGCCAGAAAGCAATTCATGAATGTCCCTCCGGGAATCTGCTCCTCCTATATCTTCTGCAGGAAACCTGGCGATAGGGTCACAATATCAGGTCCTTACGGGGAGTTCCATATAAAGAAAACCAATAACGAAATGGTATACATCGGAGGAGGAGCCGGAATGGCGCCGCTGCGCTCCCATATCTTCCACCTCTTCCATACCCTCAAAACCAATCGCAAGGTTACTTACTGGTATGGCGCCCGCTCTCTCCGCGAAGTTTTCTATGAAGATGAACTCAGGGCAATAGAGAAGGAATTTCCCAATTTCACATTCCACCTGGCTCTTTCCGAACCGCTTCCGGAAGATAACTGGACAGGCCTCACCGGATTTATACATAAGGTTCTGCTCGACAATTACCTGTCGAAGCACGAGGAACCGGAAGATATCGAATACTATTTCTGCGGCCCTCCCGTAATGAACAATGCAGTCGTTAAAATGCTCGACAGCCTGGGTGTACCTGAAGAAAATATTTCATTTGACGACTTCGGTATCTGATTCCGGTCTGCTCATTCAATATCTGTCCTCATGACAGGAGGCTTTAGCGAAATAATAAAATTATGAGAACATCCCTGACATCGGAAAAACATACAGGAATTTTATTTACCCTAATTATGACAGGGCAAAAAGCACTGATAATGATCCTGTTGCTCCTTCTGGCGCCTTCATGCCGGAAAACAACAACTTTCGATAACTTCGGCGGATTTGCCCAGGGCACGACCTACAGCGTCACCATTGGAAATAACGGTAATATTGATCCTCAGCTACTCAAATCAGAGGTTGAAAAGATCCTGAGGGAATTTGACTTATCTCTTTCACTATATGTCGATTCGTCAATCCTTTCAAAAGTCAACAGGAACGAGGATGTACAGGTCGACCGGTATTTCTCTGAGGCTTTCAGGAAATCGGTTGCTTTATCAAACCTGAGCGGAGGGGCATTTGATATTACGGTCGGGCCCCTGACAAGAGCCTGGGGCTTCGGCCCGGATGACTACCGTAATTTTTCCGAATCAAAACTTGATTCGTTGCTTAAGCTCATCGGAATGGAAAAGGTGAGACTCGAAAACAACAGAGTGATTAAAACCGATACGGCCATAAAATTTGATTTCAATGCCATCGCCCAGGGTTACTCCGTTGATGTTGTCAGCGAGTATCTGGATTCAAGGGGGATCAGGAAGTCTCTGGTAGAGATCGGCGGCGAGGTCCGGGCAAAGGGCGACAAAAACGGTGTATTATGGAGAATAGGAATTGACCGCCCCGAGGATAATAACAATATGCCGGGGAACAATCTTCAGGCTGTTATAAGCATGAAGGACCGGTCGCTTGCAACTTCAGGCAACTACAGGAAATTCTACGTTGAAGACGGGGTGAAATACTCTCATACAATCGATCCGAGGACCGGCTATCCGGCACGCAACACGCTTCTGAGCGCGACCATCCTGGCAGACGATTGTGCCACAGCCGACGGTATTGCAACCGCCTGCATGGTAATGGGAAAGGATCAGACTATTGCATTCCTCGGAGAACATCCCGAATATGATGCCTTTCTGGTCTATTCAGACGATAGCGGCAATTTCATGACCTGGTCGACCGATAATCTTAAGAAATTTATTTCCCGGTAGAAGGAACTATACTCCCGCAGGATGAACAGGTTCCGGATCCGTGAAGCGGAGTGCATCCCGTGTCGGTGCTCTGTGCACATCTGATCCCCCTCTTCCTCATTTCCTTGTTGTGCCCCACATGAAACTGCGGAAACTTCCCGTTTGGCCTGAACAAAATCCTTATGCCAAGGAAAATCCCCGATACTGCAACAAGTAATAGAGTTATTATAAGTAATTTTATGAACATGATCTTTTTATGTCAAAGATAACACCAATTAACCTCTGTTAATTAAACAACTTCAGATTTACTTTGTTTACTTACTGAAATTAAAACAGGAACAAAATCATGGCTAAGAAGAAGAATTCAACAGGGAATAAATGGAATAAGGAAAACGTACTTGCAGATTACCGTCTGGCTGTTCTGAGCCGTAACCTTAGCGTTCTCGGCCGCCGTGAAGTGCTCACGGGCAAGGCTAAATTCGGAATTTTCGGTGACGGCAAGGAGGTTATTCAGATAGCTCTCGCAAGGCAATTCAGGAATGGAGACTGGCGATCGGGTTACTACCGCGACCAGACATGGATGATGGCAATGGGACTTTATGATTCAGTTGAATTCTTCCACCAGCTTTACGGGAATACCGATGCCAATGTGAACCACGGTAGCCAGGGCAGGGTCTTCAATAACCATTTTTCTGTTCCCAATATAAATGCCGACGGTACATGGCGCGACCTGACAAAGCAGAAGAACTCATCTTCCGACATCTCACCAACCGCAGGTCAGATGCCCCGCCTGCTTGGACTTGCTTATGCATCAAAACTTTTCAGGCAGAATAAGGAACTTCATAAATACTCTGCACTCTCCGTCAGGGGTGATGAGGTGGCTTTCGGCTCAATCGGCGATGCAAGTACTTCAGAAGGTCATTTCTGGGAGACAATAAATGCTGCGGGCGTCCTTCAGGTACCCATGGCACTGTCGGTTTACGATGACGGGTACGGAATATCCGTTCCAAAAAAATACCAGACAACCAAGGGAAGCATATCGGATGTACTCCGGGGATTCGAGGACGAACCGGGAAAACCGGGATTGAAGATATTCAAGGGTAAAGGATGGGATTATCCCGGACTGATTAAACTTTATGAAGAGGGAGTGGAGATATGCCGGCGCGATCATAAACCGGTTGTATTCCATATCGAGGATGTAACCCAGCCGCTTGGCCATTCCACATCGGGATCGCACGAACGCTATAAAAGTGAGGAGAGACTCAAATGGGAAGAGGAATTCGATCCAATAAATATGATGAGTGAATGGATTATTAATGAAGGTATTGCAACAGCTGAAGAAGTTGAATTAATCTCCGCCGAAGCCGCAACCGAAGCAAAGGAATCGAGGAAGAAAGCCTGGGAAATGTTCCAGAATCCGATAAGGATAGAACGGGATGCTCTGGTTAAAATCATTCGCGATCGCTCGTGCAAATGCGTAGAAAAGGTGAAAGAAGCCGCAGTGGACGAGATTACCGATGAGCTGACAAAGGTCCTTAATCCCATCAGAAAGGATAATTTTATGGCAGCCAGGAAGATACTAAGAAATATATGCGGCACCTGCGCCAAATCTGACAACCTGAAGGAAGAACTCCAGGGATGGCTCCGGCGCAACTACAAGGATGCCGAAAGAAGTTATAATACCAATCTCTATAATGAAATGTCTACATCGGTGCTGAATGTCAAACCGGTTTCGCCGGAGTATTCGGATAATTCACCCGAGGTCCCGGGAAGGCAGATTCTCAGGGACAACTATGACAAACTGTTTGAGAAGTATCCGCTCCTGGTCACTTTCGGAGAGGATACAGGCAATATCGGTGGTGTGAACCAGTCGCTCGAAGGTCTTCAGAAGATATACGGAGAGCTTCGTATTACTGACACCGGGATCAGGGAGGCCACTATCCTTGGCCAGGGCATTGGTCTTGCGCTCAGGGGCATGAGGCCGATTGCTGAAATTCAGTACCTCGATTATCTGATGTATGCAATTCAGATACTAAGCGATGATCTGGCAACAACTCACTACAGGACTGCCGGAAGAATGATAGCCCCGCTTATAATAAGCACCAGGGGTCACAGACTAGAAGGCATCTGGCACTCCGGATCGCCCATGAGCATGCTTATAAATTCGGTAAGGGGTGTATATGTTTGCTCTCCCAGGGATATGACGAGGGCAGCAGGTTTCTACAATACCCTGCTTCAGGGCCAGGATCCGGCAATAGTAATTGAACCGCTAAATGGTTACAGGCTCAAGGAGAAGATGCCGGATAACCTGGGAGAATTCAGGATCGAACTGGGAATCCCTGAGATACTTTCGGAAGGTACCGATGTAACCCTTGTTACTTACGGCTCTACGGTCAGGATTGCCCAGGAAGCTGTCGACCAGCTCGCAGCACATGGTATTTCTGTAGAGCTTATTGATGTTCAGACACTTGTTCCTTTCGACACAAACAGGACTATTGTAAATTCCCTCCGGAAAACAGGCAGGATACTGTTCGTTGATGAGGATGTACCCGGAGGAACAACAGCCTACATGATGCAGGAAGTGATCGAAAAACACGGGGGATATCAGTATCTCGATTCCCCTCCCAAAACTCTTGCCGCAAAGGAACACAGGCCTGCTTACACTACTGATGGCGATTATTTTTCAAAACCCAGTGCAGAGGATATCTTCGATGAGGTTTATACCATGATGAAGGAAACCGATCCGGGGAAGTATTGAAAAAGGAGTGAGGGCGTTAAGACATGAAGGCGGGAGGTCTTGCAGGTCTTGCAGGTCTTGCAGGTCTTGCAAGTCACTCGCCTATGGCAAGTCATCTATAATACATCATACATTTCTGGTGGCTGCCCATTGGTTTTAAAGCTGACAGCTGATAGCTGACAACTGCTAGCTTGTTACTTGTTGCTTGTTGCTGGTTACTGGTTACTGGTTGCTGGTACCAATAATCCGCAGAAGCTCGGCGGCAGCAGCCTTCGGGCCAGAGGTTTCGTACCCGGGGATCCCCAGTTTTGTTCGCATCTGACCAACATAAACTCCTTTGCTGAAAAAGGTCTGGAAATATTTCCAGGCAATGGAATCGTGGAGTTCCACGTACTCCGGAGGACCGAATATATTGGCAAAATATGAGTTAACCAGTCCGGTTGTTGTGGTTGTTCCCTTGCTCATCACGGCTCCGCTCCTGAAAATCTCAAAGGCCTTCCCGGGCGAATCTATTCTTTCTATAACAGGATGATCATCATCCACCTCCTCATAGTTGTTTGCATAAAGGATATAGTCGATTTTTTGCCCTTTTATTACTGTCTCAAAGGTCGTTACGGGGAAGACTATCCTTGCATTGGTCTGATTGGGATTCATTATGATCGATCTGTCGAGATGACCATAGGCATAGCCTGACTGAAGATCATCGAGCCTGAGAAAAGCTCCTGTCTCGGTACCGTAACCGACCGGATACCCATCAGGGTCAATCTCGATAGATCCCATGTCGTCAGCTATTATACTTAGATCACGTATATCCTTCTCCCCAAGCACTCTGAATGCCTCCAGTGTCTCCGATTTGCCCGCTCCGGTGTCGCCCATCATAAGAATTGTGGCCTCCTTGTCCCCGTGAAGAAGGATTTTAACCATTGCCCCGTGAAACGGCATATTGCCGGCATCCATTACCAGGGAATTATGGAGTGTGAGTGTCATCTTCTTAAGATACCCGAAATACCCGAATTCATTCCTGTCGGGGACTGCTCCCACAAACATAGCGTTGCTTCTGTCGTGATAAAAGACGGTGGGATAGGAGGCAAGTGTGTCGAGCTTCCCGCCTCCGACGCCATAGAAGAATACTGCATCAGGCTGCCTCTCAAGGTCAGAATCCTCCGCCAGCTGGAAGAGATTGCACAGCGAAAGACCCAGTTCAAAAAAATTTAGGTGGAAATAAATCATTATTATGTATTTCCCGACTTTTGCAGGGAAGCACAGCCAGTCGACCGGATTCAAATCTGCCAGATCGGCAGGATTCTGTTCTATTTTCTTGAAATCGCCTGTCCTTTTGTTCATGGGCTGCTGGATCACCAGGGGAGGATAGATAAGTATCTGTCTGATAACCTGAACCCCGTTCAGTTTGCTGTATCTGTCATCTTTCCAGCTGATTTCTTTTGGAAGAGAGATCACTGCCATCTCAGCTCCTGCAGGCACCTGCCTGTAAACCGTCGGACGGGTCCCTGTTATATTCTCCTGAATACGCCTGTAAACACCCCTGACAAGGTGTGAAAGATGCTCTATGGTTTCATGGAACGTCCGGTACGGACGCTTGTCGAGCCTGTCACCTTCGGAATCGTTTATGATGAACCTGTCAAAATGACGCCAGTAGTCGTAGAGATGCTCGACAAAACTGTTGAAAATATGAAGGTCTTTGAGGAAGACTCCGGATTTTTCAAATATATGAGGAACAACCTGACTTTCATATTTTTCGAGCAGTGACAAAGTTTTTACCAGATCACAGGTCGATTCCTCATCAATTGCCTGCCCTCCGAAAATGGAGAGGAGAGGCGATTCTTTCGACTTTAGCGTGCAGATACAATGATCCAGAATCATCCTGAATTTCTCGCTCGACAGCATTTCTTCAGGTGTTTCGCACATCCGTTCCCGGATGTTCAGAACTGCTTTATTGCCTATGATCCGTAAAGTGCTTTTTTGCATGTCTTTGATTGAAAACCGGGCAAAAGTATTACATTATTTAATTAAATGCATCTTTTTGCTTTAAAATTTTTAAATGAATGGTTGTCATTCCGGGGGCTGAAGCCCCCTGGAAGGAGTGTGGGGTGCTTTTACCCGTTGGCTGAAGCCAACGGTAATACAAATCCTTAGAGGAGTAATGCTGAATAGTTGGGAGAGTTACTGTTAGTTTCTTCTTGTTACCGTCAGCTTCAGCTGACGGTTTGCAGGACCCCCCCTCAGTCACGGGGACTTTAGTCCCCTTAAAGATCCGCGGGGCTGAAGCCCCCCTGGAAGATGCGTCATTGTATCCGTACGACAGTAATTTTTACATCACATTTGGCATGATTTTTATTGCCTATTATTATTGATGTTTAATTTGGGTTTGGTAACTTTACACTATGGAACCGAAAATTGATCTTTTTGCGATCTTACCTGAAGACAAGGTACCGGAGAAAGGAAAGGTGTTGATATCTGAGCCATTTCTTCCTGACACCTTCTTCAATCGCAGCATCGTGTATCTTACCGATCACAACCCCAAAGGATCGGTCGGCTTCATTCTTAACAAGAAGCTCGAAATAAAACTATGCGATGCAGTAACCGGTTTTGAGGGATGGGAAGAAAACCTTAATATGGGGGGTCCGGTATCACCCGACACCCTGCATTACCTTCATGATCTCGGCCATATCGTTCCCGGCAGCATAAAGGTTGAAGGCAATATCTACTGGGGCGGAGATATCGACAGCATACGTAACCTTATCAGGACCGGATCGGTTAAACCGGGTCAGATCAGATTCTTCCTCGGTTACTCAGGCTGGGCGGCAGGTCAGCTCGAAAAGGAACTTAAGGAAAACTCGTGGGTGACCGCTAAAGTGAACCCCGAGGCAATAATGCAGAGCAGGGAATCCGACAGCTGGAAAAGGGTTCTGCGATCGCTTAAGAATAAATACAGGGTCTGGGCCGATTTTCCCGAATCGCCCGATATGAACTAAACCCCCTATCTTTCCGGGTTATTCCACCGGCATTCTATAAGTGCAGTATAAGGTAGACAAGTTCCTTGAGAAGATCGCCCTGATCTGTACCGGCATCTCCGAATCCTTTTGACTTCAGATCGTAAGTCCTCAGAAGATTAATTATCCGGATCGTTTTCCCGGTACTGTATTTCGAAGCTGCCATCTGATAGTCCTTTACGAAAAAAGGATGGATCTTCAGGGCTGCAGCTGCATTGTTACTCGATTTGTCGGTGAGGTAATGATATGTAAGGATCTTCGTGAAGAAACCGAAAAGCGAGGCAACGGTCAGAATTATCGGATTGTCATTTGGATTATCGCTGAAGTACCTGATTATCATGTTTGCCTTAAGGATGTTCTTTTCCCCTATAGCCTTCTGCAACTCGAAATTATTGTACTCCTTGCTAATACCGATATTCTTTTCTATAAGGGAGGAGGTGATGACAGGTTTGCCTGACGGTAGTGTAATAAGCAACTTATCAAGCTCATTTACAATTTTGTGCAGGTCGGTACCAAGATACTCCGTGAGCATGGCAGCCGCATCGGGATTTATTTTTATCCCCTTTGTCATGAGGTATCTTTCAATCCATGGCTGTACCTGGTAGTCGCGGAGCCTGACCGACTCGAAATAGGAGCCTTGTGTGTCGAGAGCTTTGTAAAGCCTGGTCCTTTTGTCGAGTGTCTTGTATTTGTAATTGAAAACCAGAATAGTAGATAAAAGTGGCTTATCGAGGTAAAGGGCAATATCCTCTATTTTCTTGAGCGATTGCGCTTCCTTTACAATTACAACCTGGTGGGTGGCCATCATGGGAAACCGTCTGGAAGTCTCGATAACCGAACCAATATTGGTTTCTTCCCCGTAAAAAACTACCTGATTGAAGGCTCTTTCCTCGTCAGTAAGAACCTTCTCAGCAATGAAATCCGTAATGATATCAATATAATAAGGTTCATCGCCTGCAAGAAAATAAACAGGCTTGAATATTCTTTTCCGGAGGTCGGACATTATCTCATCAAACGATGCAGGCATAATCAGAACCTGAGGTGTTTGACTGAAATTGCGTTCTCCTTGATTTCCCTTAGAGCATCAATGCCGATTGTAAGGTGCAGGTCGACAAACTTGTTCGTCACCTTTCTGTCGCTTGCCTCTGTCTTTATACCGGTCGAAATCATAGGCTGGTCGGATACCAGAAGGAGGGCGCCGGTTGGGATCTCGTTGGCGAAACCTACCGTGAATATAGTGGCAGTTTCCATGTCAATTGCCATAGCCCTCGTCTTTACAAGGTACTTCTTGAACCTGTCGTCATATTCCCAAACTCTCCTGTTGGTCGTGTAAACAGTTCCTGTAAAGTACTCCTTGTTGTGCCTGGTGATTGCGGCAGAAATTGCACTCTGCAGTTTGAATGCCGGCAGGGCCGGAACTTCCAGGGGCAGATAATCGTTTGAGGTACCGTCGCTTCTGATAGCGGCAATAGGCAGTATAAGGTCTCCCAGTTTGTTCTTTTTTTTCAGTCCGCCACACTTGCCCAGGAAAAGTACCGCCGAAGGTGCGACAGCGCTGAGGAGATCCATCACCGTTGCCGCATTAGGGCTTCCCATACCAAAGTTTATTATAGTTATTCCGTCGGCAGTCGCAGTCTGCATGTTTTTTTCACGGCCCTCCACTTCCACATTGTTCCATTTCGCGAACAATTCCACATAGTATAGATAATTTGTGAGAAGGAAATATCTGCCGAAGGTTTCAAGCTGCTTTCCGGTATAGCGGGGCAGCCAGTTATTAACAATTTCCTCTTTGGTCTTCATTCACTTATCCTGTTTTATCTTTATCTCAATATATTTGAGTACTCAAAAGTACAAAAGTAAGTTGAAACAGTTGAATCTTCCGCAATATTCCTTTACCATAACCGGAAAAGAGGGGTCCCGGATGATCCTGGATACACTCAGAAGGAAGTTTGTGCGACTTACTCCCGAAGAGTGGGTGAGGCAGAATTTTGTACGCTATCTTATCCATGAGGGCGGTTACCCTCCCGGCCTTATAGGAATAGAAGTGATGTTCAGGTTCAATAACATGAAAAAAAGAGCCGATATCCTTGTGCATAACAGGATGGGAGAGCCTGTTTTGATTGTGGAATGCAAATCGCCCGATATAAACATCTCCGATTTCTACGAAGACAAGGTTTATGACCAGATTGGGGGGTATAACCTCGGACTTAAGCTGCCCTTTGCGATAGTAACCAACGGCCTGGTAAACTATGCATTCCGCTTCGATCCTGAACGGAACCAGTATGTCCACCTGCTTGAAATACCTGTTTACAACGACCTTATTGCAGGGAAAGATGATTGAGGTTACCTGCGCCATAATAAGAAACGAGGATGATGAGATCCTTGTGGTACAGAGAGGCGAAAAGACCGACCATCCTTTCATGTGGGAATTCCCCGGAGGCAAGCTTAACAAAGACGAAAGTGAAGAAGATTGCATTATCCGCGAAATAAGTGAAGAACTTAACATGAACATTGTGATATGCGGCCGCCTGCCTGCAGTCGAACACGATTATGGTCACAAGCAGATCCGGCTAGTCCCCTTCGTGTGCGATACCCTCGACGATCTTCCGTTTCTCACGGAGCACGTGGCCTTTAAATGGCTTGCTCCCGGTGAAATTCTCAGTGTCGGTTTTTCAGAAGCTGACATTCCTGTTGCGGGAGAATATCTTAAATACATAAACTATGTAGAGAGCTCAACCTCCCAAATCCAAACGACTTCTGTTAATTCAATTAGAGAAGCTGATTTCGTCCTGACGCTTGAAAATACACATGGAAGGAAGGAAGCCGAATGGCTGGCTGAGTTGGCGGCTGAAAAAGAGGATGTACTCTCGAGACTGATAAATTTTTCTTTTTCGGCCGATAACAAGCTTTCATCAAAGGCATCATGGAGTCTTTCCAAGGTACACGACAAACATCCTGAAACCCTGACTCCGTTTATTCCGATGATAATCGGTTCGCTCGACCGGCTTGAAAATGAGAGTGTAAGAAGGTCATTCATGAAGATTATTTCGATCAGCGACATCACTGTAGTTACCCGGAAACATCAGGGCATCCTTGCCGACTACTGTTTCAGGATGCTCCGGTCGGGATTTTCCTCAATTGCGGTAAAAGCTTATTCGATGGAAATAATTTACCGGCTTGCACAGGTCTATCCCGAACTCACCGGTGAACTGGCCGCAACAATAAATCTGCTTCAGGATGAGAAATCGGCGGGGATACTTGCAAAAGGACGTATCATTCTGAAGAGGCTCAGGGGTTCCACATAAGACCTGCTGATCGGTTCCGAAATTATTCGGAACAACTGATGCGAATATTTTCGTAACTGGAGATACCGGGTATTGAACGCTCAAAATATTTACGGCCCTGACGGTGATCCTCCGCCAGAAGGAACGGGACTCAATACCCTCAGGGAAATGAACCTGCAACATTCCATGGAAATTGTGTAATTTTGCGTTTTCTTAAAACTCAATAAATGCTTATTGTAAATACATCGGGCCAGTTGTGCCCCGCTCCGCTGATTGCCACAAAAAGAGCTTTGAAGGAGACAGCGGACGGGGAACATTTTCAGGTCGTCACCGATAATAAAACTTCATTCAGCAATATTTCAAGGTTCCTGAGGGATAATAAAACTGAATTTACTTTTACGGAGTCGAATGGAATATGGACACTGACAGTGAAAAAGGCCGGTTTATCGGAAGAAACTACTGATCCTTCGGATTACTGCACAATTGATATCCCTCATTTTTCAAAGGGCAGTTATATTGTCGTGTTTTCTTCTGATAAAATGGGGGAGGGAGACGATAATCTGGGCAGTCTTCTTATGGGTAATTTCATACGGGCAATCAAGGAACTTGATCTTCTTCCCGATAAAATGCTGTTTTATAATTCAGGAGTTCACCTGGTCAGCGATAAATCACCGGTTGCCAATCATCTGAAGGAGCTTGAAAAAATGGGAGTGACCCTTCTTGTTTGTGAAACATGCACGAAACATTATTCAATAGGTGAAAATGTCACAGCAGGCATCCTGAGCAACATGTTCGAGATTGCCCAGGCTATGGCATCGGCCGGCAATATACTAAAACCATGACAGTCGATCTCCTCGATTTTGCTGAAGCCGGGGGATGTTCTGCAAAGATATCCCCGAAACTGCTTGAAGAATTCCTTCAATATCTTCCATTTACTCCCGATCCCAATATACTTGTGGGCATCGATACTCACGACGACGCAGGAGTCTACAGGGTAAATGACGATCTGGCTCTTGTTTTTACAACTGACTTTTTTCCGCCGGTCTGCAGCGACCCCTACGAATTCGGACAGATAGCCGCGGCCAACTCCATAAGCGATGTCTATGCAATGGGCGCAACACCCGTTATAGCATTGAACTTAATGATGTTCCCTTCCGCCAGACTTCCCCTCGAAGCTTATGCATCCATACTCAGGGGGGGAGCCGACAAGGCTGCTGAAGCAGGAGTGAGGATAATAGGGGGACATACCATTGATGATAATATCCCAAAATATGGTCTGGCAGTCATCGGATATGTCCACCCCAAAAGGATAATCACCAACTCGGCTGCCGAACCCGGTGATCTGCTTATACTTACCAAACCTATCGGGACAGGTGTGATGCTTGCAGGCCAGAAATTGAAAATGACAAAGGACGAGGATATCTCGCAGGCAAAGACGCTCATGAAAAGTCTTAACGCCGCTGCAGCAGGGGTGATGCAGAAGTTCGAAGTTAAGGCCGCTACTGACGTTACAGGTTTCGGTCTGGCGGGCCATGCCCTCAAAATGGCAAGGGCGGGAAATGTTACTATCGAAATCGGTCTTGAAGCCCTGCCGCTGATAGGGGATGCCTACAGGCTTGCTGACGATGGCTGCATTCCGGGAGCTGCCTTCCGGAACCTTGATTTTGTTGAAGACGAGACGTTTTTCGCGGAAGACCTGGACTATAACCTGAAAATGCTGTCGATGGATGCCCAGACATCAGGGGGAATACTGATGTCCGTCAGGGAGAATAAGGCAGAAGATGTCGTTTCGTACCTCAGGGAAGAAGGAATGGCGGCTTCTGTTATCGTAGGAAGAGTGAAGAAAAGTGGGGAGAAACACCTGTGCCTTTTTAATAAATTAACATAATTCACCTGTTGCCGGTCCCTCAGATCACTGGAAGGTTTTCCACCAGGTTATATCGAAAAAAATGTAACAATATCGTAACATTAAAAAGATTAATTTTCACGGGGAGTTACTAATTTCGAACTGTCGAATCTGGAATTTTGATAATTTGTAACTCATTGAAAATAAACTATAAATCTGTACTCCTTATTTCATCCCAAACCATATTACCCGGTCCTTTATGACATTCCTGATCTTTATAATCGTTATTGTTCTCATCTTTGATTTTATAAACGGATTTCACGATTCGGCCAACTCGATCGCCACTGTAGTTTCTACAAAAGTGCTTTCGCCCTTTGCAGCTGTAGCCCTTGCGGCCACCTTCAATTTCGTCGCCTTTCTTATTTTCCCGTTGAAGGTTGCAAAGACAATAGGCTCGGGGGTGATCAATGCCGAAATAGTCACGCTTGAACTCATCGCGGCTGCAGTGATAGCCGCCATTATCTGGAACCTTATTACATGGTGGCTGGGACTTCCCTCCAGTTCTTCCCATACGCTTGTTGGCGGACTTGTTGGTGCCGCAATTGCCGGCAGCGGATTCGGATCAGTCGTCTATTCGGGGGTTCTGAAAATAGGAGCTTTTATTGTCATAGCACCTGTACTTGGGATGCTCATGTCTTATCTGATAACAATAATCGTTCTTCACATCGTTCAGAAACGCCCTCCCTTTGGAGTCGACAAGCACTTCAGACGGCTTCAGCTTCTTTCAGCCTCGGCTTTCAGCCTCGGACACGGAGGCAATGATGCACAGAAATCAATGGGTATTATCTGGGTGGCGCTTTATGCAATGGGTAAGGTCCCGAGAGACTCTGATCCTGCCTTGTGGATAGTACTGTCCTGTCATGCTGCCATAGCACTTGGAACCTTGTTCGGAGGATGGAGGATCGTTAAAACTATGGGACAGAAAATAACAAAATTAAAACCTTTTGAAGGTTTCTGCGCTGAAACGGCGGGCGCTGCAACTCTCTTTATGGCCACAACTCTCGGGATACCGGTAAGCACAACACACACAATAACAGGGGCGATAATAGGCGTGGGAGCAACGAAAAGGGCTTCCGCCGTGAAATGGGGTGTGACTACAAAAATATTCTGGGCCTGGATACTTACAATTCCAGTGTCGGCTATAATAGGAGCTTTGATTTTCTTTTTCATAAAACTGATTGCCTGATCACATGTTAAACCCTTTCAGGGTAAGATATCAGGGGTGATCTTAGGCCGCCGGTTGCACCGGCGGTTACTTCGTTAAACCGCTGTCGCGGTTTCTTATCATATACGTTACAGGAAGTTTTTGTAACCAAAATGTAACAATCTTTTATTCGAAATCCTGACATTATTACGGCAAGCCTGTTTATTTTTACTTAATCGGCTTAACTCAAAATGCATCATGTTAAGGTGCATGAGGTCAGTTAGTTCTAAAATCTCATACGATGACCAAAGATAGTATTATCAAAGCTTTCACCCCTAAATACCACGCACTCTACCCTATGTTCGAAAAGAGCTCGGATAACCTTATAAAGGCAACCGGCAGACTGAAGGTTCTGTTTAATACGACAGATCTTTCGGAGCGCAAGGCAATCATCAGCGAAATAGGAAAACTTGAAAAGGAGGGAAACCGGATAGCAGGTGAAATGTACTCCATGGTTAATTCTCTTATCATAAATCCATTCGACAGGGAGGATGTAAATAAACTATTCAACAGGCTGGACGAACTTCTCCATCATATCAACCAGATCGGTAAAATGACAGGATTGATGAAAATAAGCGTGTTAGTCCCGGTTTTCAACAATCTTTCCGGAATAGTATCGGAAGCATCCAGTGAAATTGCTTCGAACCTGAAGCGGCTTAAGAATATCAACAGCTCAAAAAATCAAATTGCTGAAGGATGCCGGACAATCAACCAGCTTGAGAAAAAGGCCGAGGAGGTGTTTTACGACGGTGTGAATATGCTGTTTACTTCATCAAATGGCGATATGGTCCATCTTACCATGAGAAAAAAGGTCATGGAGACCTTCCTTAAATGCTTCGACGAGATAACGGGAATATCGGAGTCAATCAGAACCATTCTGATAAAAGCCTCCTGAGTTTAGGGGAAAATCATTAAAGAGTTTAGGATTTCAAGTCCCCCTGAAGGGTTTGGGGATAAAACCATCCGTGATACGGGTCCAACTTGATAATAAGATGTGTATTAAGGCCAGGGCTTTGGGGTTATTTCGGAAGGGAAAACAGAAACTCAGTTCCGCCCCCTGCTCGGTTACGCACAAGTATATCGCCTCTGTGCAGCAATATCGCGTTTTTGACTATCGCCAGACCAAGACCGGTGCCGCCGCTTTTTCTCGACCTTCCTGAATCGACACGGTAAAACCTCTCAAAAACCCGGTTTATGTGTTCCTGCGGAATACCTACTCCGTCATCGGATAAGGAAAAATGATAGTACCTCTTGTCTTCATTGTAAATCAGAATCCTTATCGTGGTATTATCGCCTGCATAGTTGATAGCATTCTCCACCAGATTCTGAAAGACCGACATTATAAGCGACTTATTGCCTTTGACCGTAACTTCATTGTCAATTTCAATCTCAACTTTCATGTTCCTTGCTTCAATTGCCGATTTGAAATTGTCGCGCACCTCCCGGATCACCTTCTTTAACCTGATCTTTTCAGGTGTGAATGATGCTCCTGCTTCTTCAATCCTGTTCAATACAGATATGTCATTTATAAGTCCGGTCAGCCTGTCTGTCTGCGCAAGCGCTTTCCCAAGGAAGTAATTCTTTTTCTTAGTTTCTATTTCAGGATCGGCAATTAGTGTTTCAATATATCCTCTTATCGACGAGACGGGTGTTTTTAGCTCATGTGCAATATTCGAGGTCATCTGCTGCTTGATGAGTTTGCTCTTGCCGAGCCTTGTGATATCTGTAAGGATCACCTCGAAACTTTTGTCCAGGAAAATAACACACTGGATGCTAAAGAACCTTCCATCTCTTGCAATCTGATATTCCATTTTGGGGAGATCGGCCGAATTTATTTCAGTACCGGAATGCTGTGCTATGAAATCACTTACAGGGGCAAACTCAGCTATATCAAAGAAGTTAGAGGTGAAGATCTTCAGGTCTCCTGAAATCAGGTTCATATGATGAATGAAATGATTATTGCTGAAAATGATATCCCTTTCATTCGAAAAAATTGCAACACCTTCATTCAATGCATTCAGATGATTGAAGAATTTGCCCTTTTCAATCAGGAGTTCGTTTTTAGCAGCAAGAAGGTTGTTGTAAATTCCCAGTATCTCGGAACCAATCACTCCAAGCTCATTTTTCGGGAAGTCCGAAACAAAGGGCTCATCATTCTTAAGACTGAATGTAAAATCCTGCAGCCGGGTTACTGATTCCCCAAACCTTTTGGTTACAAGCAGCAGTATGCCGCCGATCACAATAAAACATCCTATTACGATAAGCAGAAAGCTCATGTTTGCCCTCATGAACCTGGAGATGCTGACATCGTAAACCAGAGCTGATCTTATGAAATATTCGCCATAGAACTTTGAATAGTAATAGAATTTCTGACCTGTGCTTTCCGATTTCCTGATATCGGTCCCAAACTCCTCTGCAAGCGACTCAGCTATTTCTTTCCTGGTAAGGTGATTCTGCATTTTCGACCAGTCATCGACAAAACTGTCGTACAGAACTTCGCCGGATTTGGCGATTACTGTCACCCTTAAGTTACTGTGCGGAAGAAGGCGGTTAAGGGAATCGATAAGTTGGTAATTACCTGAATGGTAAATCGAGTTGATGTTTATATAATTGTCTGTGATCCTGGTAATATTCAGCAACTCATCATTAAGTGTTGCCACTTTGTATTGCTTTTCCCTGTTGTAAAGATAAGCGATGATGAGCATGGCTATAACAAGGAAAACCGCCGAATAGAATATCAGAAGCGTGTTCCTGAATTTGTTTCTTTTCCTTGACATGCATCAGATTTATCAAAACTCAAAATAATATCCGTAACCTGTCTTATTCTTCAGATTCTGCCCATACGATCCTAATTTGGTCCTTAGCCTGGTAATATTTACATCTACCGTTCTCTCGGTTACTATAATATCTTTTCCCCAGACGCTCGTCAGTATCTCATCCCTCGAAAAGACTCTGGTCTGGTTTTCGAGCAGGAGTTTAAGTATCTCGAATTCCTTTTTGGTCAGCTCAATCTTTTCATTGTTTATTATTAGTCTTTTCCTGACAGTATCGAGCTCGATATCCCCGAACTTCATCAACGAAGTTTGTTTCGCCCTGTCGCTCCTGGCACGCTTAAGCACGGCCTTTACCCTTGCCGTCAATTCGTTGATGGAAAAAGGTTTTGCTATGTAATCATCAGCTCCCAGACTGAAACCTGTAAGAATATCATTTTCCGTATCCTTTGCAGTAAGGAAAATTATCGGAACATTGACTGCCATTTCTTTCCTTACCTTGTCGGCAAGCCTGAATCCCGACATAGGACCCATCATTACATCAAGGAGTATCAAATCGTAGCTGATGAGAGGCAACTTCAATGCATCCTCTGCCGAATGCACCACCTCTGTTATGTATCCTGCATTTCCAAGGTTGTACTGAAGAATTTCACAAAGATCCTCTTCATCGTCAACAATCAGTATTCGTTTGTTTCGGGTGTCCATGTGAAGGGTAATATGGTATAAAAGTAATAAAATTGATGATAACCAACGTGGTAAAATGCCCGTCAGAACCGGTAGCATCGGTTCAACGGGCATTATAACCAATCATGCGTCAGAACACCAGCTTAAAACAGAGCATAGCTCAGTTTCAGGTGGCAGGTTATCCCCGGATCCAGTTTGGTGAAAAACTGGTCGGTCGGATTAAAGGATTTAAATACCGATTCTTTTTTATCATTAAGAAGATTATCGATTTTAAGTTCCAGCTGCATCTTTTTTTCTCTTCCTAGCTTCCTTGATGCGGTAAAATTAAGATTGTGGAAGGGCAATGTATATATATCAGGCCTGTCGGCAATGCCCACATACTGAAGTGTTTTGCCCTGTACATTGTAGAAGATGCCGGCTTCAAAACCCGACCAGAATGATCTTTCGCCGCCGGCGTAGGAAATACCGCTGTTAATTATCCAGGGAGACTGACCTGCCATTTCGCGCACCCTGCTTATCTTCTGCCCCGTACGTGAATTTTCAACCCGTGAGAAATATTCAGTCAGGCTAAGTTCGATTGTTGACTCTATAACTGATATATTGGTAGAGAAACTAAAGTTCTCCAGTGCAGCTGTAAGAGTGCCAAGATTCTGGCGAACCTCAAGCTCAAGGCCCAGAACCTGGCCGTCGCCGACATTCCTCGGCTGGAAGGTGCCTGTCTGGGTCGCGTACTGGACCACCTCTATCGGTTTGTTGAAGTATTTATAGAATCCGCTGAGCGACAACATCTGGCCGTCCCTCCGGTATAGCTCCCACCTGAGATCGATATTGTGTATATCAGAGCTCTCCAGGGCGCCGTTCCAGTACTCCCTGCCGGCATTATCATCAGCATCACGGAACATGCCGCCCACAAATGTCCTGCCGCTTATAGGATCGGCAATCTCGGCAAACGAAAGTTCCTTGAATGAAGGCCGTGCAATTGTGCGTGCATAGGAAGCCCTCAGGTTCTGACTTTCATTGAGTTTATATATAAGGTTGACAGAGGGAAAGATTCCGATATCGTCGAGAACCTTGTCGTTATTCAGAATTATGGAGCCAAGCTGATTCTGCCCGGTGTATCTCTGGGTGAATTTTTCAACCCTTACGCCGGCTATTACTCTTAACCCCCTGAGCAGGGTCAGTTCAGTCGAAACATAACCTGCCACGTTGTTTGAACTGGCCGAGAACTGGTTTGGATTCGAAGGCAGGAATCCGGCTTCATAGGTTGTTCCGCTGCCATAGTCGGTTCCGTTCAGAGGCCAGATGTTTTCGGGTCTGAACAACTCATCGGGATCACCTGTCAGTGGCACATTCCTGACATTAAGCATAAATTTCCTAATCATGAAGTCACGTTCCTTGTATGTGTACGCCCCTCCGAAACTGAATCTTGCTGCTTCGCCATTGAATCTGAATTCCTTTGTTGCATGTACTACTCCGGCGAGATTGTTCTCTGAAAGCGTCCTCCATATCCTTTCAGGAAATCCCGATTCGGTATTGATAAGGTAATTATCCGTGCTTCCTTCAACATAACGTACGAAACGTGCATCGGGATCCTCAATTTTTGAGAATGTGGGTGAGAGCTTCCAGACAAGATCCCATTTGCCATTTTTGAAAGAGTGTTTCCCGTCGAGCAGAATGTTCGTCAGGGAACGCTGGCTGTATTCCAGGTTATGCTGGTATCCTGAGAAAACGCTTCCCTGATCGGATCCCTCATAATCAAAAACCCCTGCTTTCGATTCTCCGTTCTGAAGATGAATGATGTTGAGACGGTATTTTGAGTTGGTTGTTTTCACAGCAAATCCGGCCAGCCCGCTGAGAAGCACGCTACTGACACCAAAATTGCCTTTCTGGAATTCTCTCACTTCCAGATCATTTACATTGGGATCGCTTGACAGCCCGTAACGGCCATATTCCGCGTCCTGGTAAAATTCGGTGTTGTTCTTGTACGAAAAACCGACGTTGTAACCGAGAGTAACCTTTTTTAAAGGTATCTGGTTGCCGAAGGTCGCCCCTGCATTGTAATCGATGAAACTCCGCTGTTTTATGGCTGCCATGTCGGGATTGAAGCTGTGAAGGACATCGCGGTACCTTTCTGCCTGTTCGCCCTGCGGATTTCCTATCACTGATGCGAAGAAGGGAAGATTGTCGGTGGCGGGAATTGTCCTGGTGCCGTCATCGAATCCCAGGAAATCGGTCTTGCCGCCTTTATAGGTCAGATAGTCGTTCCTGAAATGATAATCGGGATTGAAACTTGTTCCAATGCTTAGGTTCCCCTTTTTCTCATCCGGGAAATCCCTGAGAGCAATATCAATAATCCCGCCTGTGAAATCGGCCGGCAGTTCGGCGCTGAACGATTTGTGAACGATGATATTATCGATAAGGTTTGTGGGGAAAATGTCCATCTGCATGGTGTTGCGGTCGGGATCGAGCCCTGGTATATCGACACCGTTCAGGATTGTCTTTGTGTAGCGGTCGCCCAGACCTCTTACAAAAACATACCTGCCGCCTTCAACCGACACCCCCGGCACCCTTTTCATTGAGGCTGCTGCATCAGAGTCACCCATCTTTCTGAAGTTAGCCGACGAGATGCCGTCAACCAGGTTGGGAGATTCCATTTTAATGGCCATGACTGCATTTTCGGTGTTCCTCTTCATCTCAGCGCTCACGGTCACTTCAGAGAGCCCGAAAGTTGCTGATTTTAAAAGCAGGTTTTCGAGAAGGGTGACATTGCCAGCTGTTACTTTTACATCATTTATGGCATATGTCTCATATGAGACAAATGAAAACCGGATATTATAGATGCCCGGCTCAATGGATAGATTAAATTTTCCGTCCAGATCCGTCAGCATGCCTTTAGTGGTGCCTTCAGCGATAACAGTTACTCCGATGAGAGGTTCTCCGGTTGATTCATCCGTTACTGAGCCTCTTATAATTCCGTTCTGACTATGGATTTCATTGAAGAAAAACATCAGAACTCCAGACAGGATTAAAATTTTTTTCAGACGCATAATTGATTGGTTATTGATAACTATAAAATCCGCAGGCTGTTACGCCTGCGGATTTTTCATGATTATATTTTAAAAATTGGTTAGTGAGCCGGAAACTGCAGTCCACGACCAGCCCAGGAAAACATCCGGGTTTGCACCCTCTGTGTTTGCTCCTGTTGCTACGGCTGTCGTGAAAGCATCGCTTCCACCCTTGAAAAAATCGGTAAGAACTGTACTGGCCGGTAAAGTAGCCTGCAGATTTGAGATTGTGCAGACGTAAGCTGTCGGAAGTTCATCAAAATCCTGTCCAGCCTTAAGTCCGAAGAAGTAAATCCCTTCCAGGTCGACGTTTGAGTTCGGATCGAGGTCAGCAAGGCCCTGGGCATCTCCGGCATAGCATGATCCGTTTTTCAGTATGTGTTTCGCTACCATAGTGCCTTCCGGACCGTCCAGCTCGAGACATTCGTCACCGGGATTGATTACTATAAAGTTGTCGAGAGTTCCTCCCCACGACTGGTCAGTGTCGATGGCATCGTCGCCGGTATTCCAGACAATCGCATTCTTTACATTTACAGTTCCTCCAAACCACTCGATGCCATCATCCTGGTTGGAGACAATTTCCACGTGTTCAATGACAGTCCCGGTGCCGACACCGCCAAGTGTAAGTCCGTTTATTTCGTTTCCTTCACCAATGTTTGCACCACCATGACGAATGGAAACATATCTTAGAATACCTGAATTGTCAGCCGGATCGGTGCCCCCGTAAAGACCGTTAAGATCGGAAGCGGGGATACCCTCGATCTGCATTGCTTCGGCTTCGGCTGAGATCGGAGCCCTTCCAAGTATCAGGAGTCCGCCCCACAACCCATTCATTGTAGGAGCCAGGTTGGGACTAGCAATCTCACCGGGAATTATGTTATCGGAGACGGATGTAAAAATAATAGGTGAATCTGCCGTGCCTTCAGCCATGATTTTTCCTCCGCGGGCAATCATAAGCGCGGTGGCGTTTGACTCTGAGCCTTCACGTCCCTTGACAATAACTCCGGGCTGAATTGTAAGAGTGACTCCCGATACTACTGTTATACGGCCTTCGAGAATATATATGTTGCCTGTAGTCCATGTGGTGTTTACCGTAATGTTCTGTGTAACTGAGATAACAGGAACACCTTCTATTGTAAGTACCGCAGTAGCGCTTACAATCTGGCTGTCATTATCAGTAAGTGTCAGAATCACCGATCCGGCTCCGATATCCTTTCCGGCAGTGAATGTTACTACAATTGTTCCTGATTCTGTTCCTGTACTGGCATCGTTCTTAATTTCCGCCTCACCTCCCGTCGCGCTGACGGAGGCTGATTTGAATCCTGCCATGGCATTGAAACTGAAACTAAGCTCAACCGTTTCAGTTATCTCCACGGAAGTGCTTTGGGGAACGGTTATTACGGGCGGATCATTTTCCTTCTTGCAGCCTGCAAGGATGATTGTAATTAAAGCAATAATGGTCAAAAACTTTTTCATGATTCATGTTTATTGGTTCTACAAATTTTTTTCTCTTTACTTTCTGCGGCAAAAGTATGGCCGGGATAATTCAGGACGGTTAAGGAATGATTAAGGTTTTGTTACAAATGAAATCAGGGCCGATGTCACCACCAGGGATACATTTTATTTTAAAAAGAAAAATATATCGCCCCATACGGGGCTCTGCGGTCAGGGGTTGCCATTAAGGACGGGCTGCGCCCATCCCTAAATCATTATTCGGCCTACGGCCTTATCTTTCCCTGATAACAATCTCAGCCCCTGTTGGAGGAAATGATTCCGAACAGGTAGCGAAACGTTTTGCAGAAATCGTCATGTTCCGACAGTCCCGTCAGGGGCACAATGATTTAGGGCGGGGCAACGCCCCGTTTGGCAGTGTCCACACAACCCGCGAAGCCCCGGATGGGGCGCAATGGTTTTGGTCAGGGCAACGCCCCATTTGGTTTCCGCCAGCCATCTGTGTTGAAAATTATTGTTGTATAGTTAAATTCCCAGTCAGACATCAGCCTCCATGAATGTGAAATTCATAACTTGCGTTTTATTTCCATTTTAATATGACAAGGAGATTATTAATCACGGCAATTTTACCGGTTCTGTTTGTCGGGGTACTTAACTCACAAACAATCATTAATCCAAACTATTCACTAAAGAGCCACGAGACTCTCAGGATAATCAAAATTGAACTGAAGCCTGAAGCGGCGATCTTCTATCTGAGTATTGAAAACAGGATAGAGAACGGTACTTTCTGCGCCGACAGGAATATCTTCCTGATCTACCCGGACGGTAAGAAAAGTAAACTGATTTCTGCTTCCGATATACCTGTTTGTCCCGATTCACATGTGTTCAAATCACCCGGAGAGAAGCTCGATTTCGTGCTTACCTTCCCACCGGTTGGCAGAGGCGTTGAATGGGTCGACCTTGTCGAGGAATGCAATGAGAACTGTTTTTCGTTCTATGGAATTGCCCTCAGGGCTGATCTGAATGAAAGGATAGACAATGCCTTCAGACTGGCTGAAAACGATGAGACCACCAAGGCCCTGGCCAGCTTCATAGCGCTTGCTGACGAACTGAGCACTGCCAATCATGGCATTCTGGGATTACTTTATATCAACATCATCAAGTTGTCAGCATTAACAGGCGATCACAAAAAAGCCGGTGAGTGGTACCGGAAGTTCAAGTCATCTGATGCCCCCAGAGTTGAAGAATATCTGGAGCACCTTAACGATCAGGGGATAAGGTATTAAGACGGAAGACCGAAGACAGAAGACGGAAGGAAGAACAGGCGAGGGTGTGAGAAGACGAAGGCCCTCTTGCCCTGTGCCCAAGTTTCGTGCCCGGCGCCCTTCGCCTCGTGCCCTGCACCAACAAAAAAGGTGCCCTCTTCAGGCACCTTTTTTATATCTTATAATTCTTATTTCAGAAGCTCAGATCGAGACCGACGCCGAATACAAGTGTGCTCTTCTTGTATGTTTCTGTTGGCATCAGATTAACGCCTCCGAGGTAATGATTGATCTTGACACTGTCGTCCATGTACTTGGTATAAGATACACCGAGATTGAGCTTCATATTGTCGCTGAAAGCAAAAGCACCGCCGGCTCCGACTGTATGTGTCGAAAGTCCGTAGGTGAGGTCGCTCTGATAAAGACTGTTGACTCCCTGGTTGGCAAAAGCGTAACCTGCGCTTGCTGCAAGTCTTTCAGTTACATTGATTTCGGCACCTGCCTGTAACGACAAACCGTTGTTTGCCATGATATCCTCGTTTTTGATAGGAGTCAGGTAGTCCGTTGAGTTTTCAGGGGTCATATCAATAAAATGACCGTAGTCCGCAGATTTGTCAAAGTAGTAGTTTGCTCCGGCGTTAAGACTGAAAAGCGGGAATCTGATCTCGGCTCCGACAGCCAGCATGGCAGGCATGTCGTTCCTGATCTTGGCGCCATTAGGGAACCTGGTGATCGGGCTTTCAGGATCTTCGCCCAGATAACCGGTGGTCAGGTCCTTGGTTGTTTTGTTTGTAAGTTCAAGTTTGGTAGCCATCTCATACTTAACTGCAATATTGAAGTTCTCACTGGGTGAGATATTGATACTGAAGAATGGAGCAATTCCTGAACCTGACTGCTCAACTTCAGCTTCCTGATCTTCAAGCAGAGTTGCTTTATTGCCGTAGACCCTTGCTGCTCCGTAGAAAGTGGCCTGGCTCTGAGAAATTGTGAGGGCGGCTGCATTGGGAACCCCAAGGCTGGTCAGACCACCTACGATAGCGTTCCTGGTTGCTTCGTTGATGACCTCTGCCTGTACCAGCTGATCCGCAGTAAATCCTCCAAGATTGTTGGTTATAAGCTGATTAAGATTGGAGCCTCCTGCCTGGGCTGTGGCTGCAATCTCACCGATGACAGCTGATGCATCAGCCCATCCGCCAACGGTATTTACCTGGACATCCCTCAGATAACCTTCATAGGTGTTCTTTGCTGTGACATATCTTGCACCAGCTGCAACCGACAACCAGTCGTTTACCTTATATGATACTGCTCCCTGAAATCCGAGGAAGGTTGAGGTTCCTTCGAAATTTATATCCATCTTGTATCCTGTTACCCCATAGGGTGAATTTGCTAGTGAAGGAACCAGGTCCGACTGACTCATCTCAAATGAAGGAAGACCATCCTCATAGAGTGCTCCGCCGCCGCCACCGATTGGCATGAATCCTACTGAGAAGGCTATCCTGTCCAGTTTGTAGGCTGCGTAAATTGACGGGAAAAAAGGAGCTGTGACGCTTCCCTCGTAAGTACCTGAATTCAGGTAAGGGTAAGTGCTTTCTATTGTTCTTTTCTGAAATATTGTCTGATTGTTGAGAGAAAAATGGAATCCGTTATCCATCATCATTAATCCTGCCGGATTGTAGTACACTGCATCTGCCTTTATTGATGCATTCCTGGAGGGCATCCTGACCCAGGTTGCGCTTTGATTGGTATTGGTGACCAGTCCTCCGGCAAACAGAGTTCCGGAGACTAACGCTGCTGATACAAAAGTCAATAGTCTTCTCATAGGGTAAATTTTAAGTTAAAACTTGGGAATTGCCCGGTTCCTTAAGGAAGCCTGGCTCATATTCCATTTTTTCTGCGTTAATATTTAATTCGAACGATTCAAAGAACAAATGAAGCGCAAATGTATGAAAATATTTGAATCATGCAAATAATTCTAAAATAGCATATTGATATCTAACTAATTGTAGTGGATTTTGACCGCTATTCGAAAAATAGGTTTTTTAGCCGGTGCCCGATCCTTAAAATTTATTACCCCTCATTGCCATATCCTGCAGGCTGTATCTTTCCCGAAAACCTGATACTGAAACTCCTCTGTGGCTGGATGTCCCCCGGCCTGCCCATGTATTCGGTGTTTGTTAAGTTTTTAACAGCAAACGACAGGGTGAATTTCTTATTGAGCATGTACCCGATGTTCCCATCAACGGTTGCATAACCTTCGTTGTGTCCAGCCCAGTAACCACTGAAACCCGGCAGAATTGGACTGGTAATGAAAACTTCATCAATATCAAGGATTTTCGACCTCAGATAGAGGCTAAGCCCGAAGCTTGCTCTTTTCCTTTGAGCGTCGAGGGAGACGATGCCCGAGTGTTTCCTCCTGTATTTCAGGTAAGTATCCGTATTCTGGTGGGTGTATTTGTTGTATTCGACAGGATACATGAATGTGTAACCTCCCGATAATGCTGTACTGAGTTCCCCGAAGGTCTTTGAAAGAAGCAGTTCCGCTTCGAGCCCGTAGACTCTCGACTGTTCCACATTGGTTGCCATGAACCCTAACCCTTCCGGATAAGAAGCGAACGTGTATTCAATCATATTTGAATTCTGGATCAGGAAAGCCGACAAATCTGCCTGCCCGGTTATATTTCCCAGCAGGATACCTTGTTTTATTCCTGCTTCTGTACTCCACCCCGATTCAGAAAGTATGCCGGGGTTTGCTATTATTCTTATTGATCCGATTGTCGTTGCTGCAAATTTCTCGGCCATGGAGGGATAACGGTAACCCTGTCCGAATGAAGCCCTTAGGAAAGTCATTTCCGCAGCCTGCCAGTTTAGTCCGGCCCGGAGTATCGGGACCAGTTCGTTGCCGGAGCCGTCGAGCGAATAATTTTCCAGTCTGACACCGGCAACAGCCTTGAGCCGGTTCAGCGGTCTGACTTCAATCTGTGTAAAAGCTGCCATGTTAAAGCCCGAGTGGTCGCCGAAGAAATTTGATTTTACAACGCTGTAATTCTCTGAAAGGCCTGCAGTTAAATCGACAATGTCGTGCAGTCTGTACCAGAGCTGGTATTCGGCATAAAGGGAATTGGCATCGCTGTTGTTCTGTTCGCTTTCAGGAAGCCTGTTGAGGGTTGACTGGTACCTCAGCCTCAGATCATGCCTGAACCGCCCTGTTTTTTTGTACGAGACAAAGGGATCAACTGTAAGGAAAGTCCCGTTGTACTCGTTGGCTGTCGAAGGCGATTGCTTAAGTGCGCCGGTTTCGGCATCCTCCCACAGCACAAAATCTTTCTTAGTGTTGAATCCTGCATTCAGAGCAACACCGTAACCAAGGCCTTCAATCCGTGAGCTGTTCTGCCTGATCTTCAGGTTTGCCCTTGCAAGTTTCTCCCCGTTTAGTCTTCTGTATCCTTCATCGATGAAGATGTTGGCTCCGGCACCGATATCTGTATTCCCTTCTTTCCTTAGGTGTGAGAATGAAACACTAGAGAATACCCTGGGTGTTTCCCACCAGACCCAGTCCCTGTTTTGCGGTTTCCCATAAACACCTGCTTCGGTATAGAATTGTGTGACCGGGATATTGTCCGCATCGGCTGTCCTGAAATTTATTATTCCATTAAGCGCCGATGAACCATACAGCACCGATGAGGCTCCTTTAATTATCTCTATCTGGGCCAGGTTTTCAAGAGGCAGGTATTGCCATTTTATATTTCCCGCATCAGCAGATAGCATCGGCAGACCGTCGATAAGAGCCAGTACGCGGCTGCCTGCCCCGTAACTGAATCCGCTGCCTCCCCTGATGGAGGCCTGGCCGTCCATGACTTCAATACCAGGTACCTTGTTGATCAGCTCCTGAATCTCTGTAATATGATTTTGAGAAATGACGGATGGCTTAACTACATTCATTGAAACGGAAAGCTCCGCTACTCTTTTTTCAATCCTGTCGGCGCTTACCACAATCTGGTCGATCTCGCGGAGCTTCATCTCCATTCCGATGTCAAGCCTCACAGGCACGTCTTGACTTAAAATAAGCTCCCTTATAGCGGATTCATATCCAATGAACTGGAATGAAACCGAGACCCTTCTTTCCGTCGTGTTAAAGGAATAAAATCCCTTTTCGTCGCTAATGGTTCCAAGTTGCCTGCCATAAACGACATACACTCCGGCAAGAGGTTCTTTTGTATGAAAATCTGTTATGGTTCCGCTTACGGTTACCCTTGTCTGGGCCTTGCCCGGGACCCAAGCGATAATGAAAAATAATGCCGCAATCAGACTACGGATCATTTTGCTCTGAATGTCATCTCAATTGTGATAGGCGGACCAAGAGGGTTCTGCGGATCAGGAATGCTCCCCTCCACTTCAAGCGATGTGGCTGAAAGCTCTATGATTGTAAGCGAAATCGATACGGGTATCGATACCGTGGTTATAATAATCTTTTCCTCGGCGGCTGCAAACATCCACTCACCAGTATAGGTACCAAAGGTTCCTGTCCCGTCTTCATTGAATTTTGCATCCCCTACAAAGCCTTCAAGCAATCCCCCGGGTCCGGTGGCATCAACACCGTTGGCAAGAAGGCTCACCGGTGTCCAGACTGTACCTGTCAGGAATTTGAACCTGTCCGATTCATCCTCTTTGCATGAATATGCAAGGACCAGTGTGACGATTATAAAAAACGAAGCAAGTTTTTGCATGTCTCTAATTTTTACATTTCTTTTCAGGGTCAAAGGTATAAAAAAGATTTAACCACTCAATCCGGAGCCGGTCAACCTGATTTTCAATATCCTGCCAGCGACCACTCCATTCCTTTTTCGCCGGAAGAATAATATAAACCTCGATATCAGAATTCCTTGATCTTTATGTTCCTGAACCACACCCTGTCGCCGTGGTCCTGTAGCAGTATCCTTCCTTCCTCAGTTTCGGCGAATCCCTTAATCTTGCTGAACTTGCTTGCTGCCACCACTTCTTTCCATGTGTCAGTTCCTTTTTCATATTCCACGGTAAGGAAACCGTTGAGCCAGTGCTGAACCTTATTGCCATTGACGATAATGACCGCCCTGCTCCACTGGTCGAAGCCGTTGTCCCTCTTGTTCTTCGGGGCGATCAGATCATAAAGCCCGGCAAGGGTACGGGTTCCGGGAATTCCCAATTTCGCATCAGGGTGATTACGGTCATCGAGGATCTGGTACTCACATCCGATTGAAGCAAGAGCTCCATTTTCCTTCTCTGTGTTGATGAAGTATTTAATACCGCTGTTGCCGCCTTTGACGTACTTGAAGTCGACAGATAATTCGAAGTTCCTGAATTTTTCAGTTGTGACAATATCACCTCCTCCGCCCGGCTGTTTTGCTTCCGGATTCAAAGTAAGAGCTCCGTCAGTTATTTCCCATCCGTTAGCAGGGAAATTTCCGGTTTTGGCATTGATCCATCCTGCTGAAGTCTTTCCGTCGAAAAGGAGTTTCCATCCTTCTTCGGTCTCCCGTTCGGAAAGCACATTGGTGAGGTAGTTGGTCTGGGGTATATCCTTTGTATAAGGGCGCCTGTACTTTTCAGGTTCCTCTGTCATAATACGGATATTCCTCCATTTCACCTCGAGTCCGGCCCTGGTGGAATCATTTCCTATCGAGTGAACCTGAAGGGCAATGAAGCCCACAGGTGTCATATCGTCAATGAGATCAGCGCAGGGAATTCCGTTTACCCAGGTTCTGATTGAATTGCCTATTGCCTCCACCCTGTAGTGGTTCCACTCGCCAACTTTCAGGGCCTTCTGCCCTTCGGGATTAAGGTCGAGAGTGTAAAGCCATCCTCTCCTGGCCTCATCATAGATTCCTCCCGACCATGCACGGGGCGAAGGATCCATCTCAACCTGGTAGCCATGAACCCGGCCATCCATGTAATCAGCCCGGCTTTCGCTCCTTATCTGGACACCCGAGTTCATTTGCGGATCGAACCAGGTTTCAAATTCAAGAATGAAATCACCGTATTTCTCTTTAGTGCATAAAAATGAGTTTGGGGAAGCGGTAACCGTTGTGCCTGTTACAACTCCGTCTTCAAGCCTGAACGGCGCAGTTCCGTTGAGCTGTTCCCAGGCTGAAAGATCCTTCTTTATAAGGTTTGTCCATGGTTCTTTTTCTGAACATGCTGTAATTAAACATAACATCAGAATTGCAGCAATGAGGACTGATCTTTTCATATTATTATCATTTTAAATTTTCGACATGGTAAAGATATTCAAAGATTTGAAAAAATGACTTTTGCGCCGTAAACCTATTTTTATTACTTTAGTCGGACACTATTGATATTAAGTGGTATAAATTTTTATGGCCATGAAACATATAAAGCATTCCTTTCACCGGTTTTTATTTATGTCATTCCTAATGACGGGCTTACTAAGCGGGAGTTCCCTTGCCCAACAGGTTGTCGGACTCGACAACTGGTTCAACCGTGAGACCAATGCCAAAACTGGACAGCCGTTCCATTACCTGTGGACTGATACCGAGTGGAGCGGTTATTCGAGATGGGGGGAGATATTCACCACAATGGGAGCAAAAATCACAACAATTGAGAGGCCTCTTCCTGAGGTGCTGAAGAACATTGATATCTACATAATTGTCGATCCAGATACCACAACCGAGTCCCAGGCTCCCAATTACATCCTAGACGATGATATAAAAGCAATTAAAAAGTGGGTTAAAAAGGGAGGTGTTCTTGCCGTACTTGCCAACGATGCACCCAACGCCGAATTTACACACCTGAACAGGCTGATGAAAAACTTCGGGATGCATTTTAACCATGTCTCACTTCACCCGGTTCCCGGAACCGATTTTGAAATGGGAGCCAGTACTGCTTTTGATGACCATCCTGTGTTTGAGGGAGTGTCCAAAATCTATATCAAGGAGGTCTCCGACATCAGTTTGTCACGGGAAGCCAGGCCTCTGCTTACGGAGAAAGGTAAGGTTCTTATAGCGGAGACTTCCTACGGAAAGGGTTATGTCTTTGCCATCGGCGACCCCTGGATCTATAACGAATACATCGACCACGACAGGCTGCCCTCAGGATTTGAAAACAGGAAGGCAGCAGAAAACCTTTCAGGATTTCTCCTGGGCAAAGCAAAAAAGTAAACTTTCACATCCAAAAAATACCTTAATGAAAAGATCTGTCTTCCTTCTTGTCATTTCTTTTTTTGTTTTTATATGGCTGCAGGGCCAGACAACCACAAAAGAACGAACCATGTCTGCCATGGTGCTCGCCAACCTTTACTTCATGGAGAAATGGCCCGATGTAGGCAAGACAATAATAACCGAACGGGAACGCCCGAGCAATATCTGGACCAGGGGCACCTACTACGAAGGCCTGATGGCTCTTCACACCCTCAATCCCGATCCGGAATACCTCAGCTATGCCGTGCAATGGGGCGAGTTTCACAACTGGGGCCTCAGGAACGGGATCACCACACGAAACGGCGATGACCAGTGCTGCGGCCAGACCTATATCGACCTTTACCTGATGGATCCGTCAAAAACTGAGAGGATCAGGGATATAAAGGCATGTATTGACAACATGATTGCAACCGACAAAATCGACGACTGGAGCTGGATAGACGCAATCCATATGTCGATGCCGGTATTTGCCCGGCTCGGACATGTTTACAAGGACAACAGATATTTTGACCGGGCTCATGAGATGTACATGTTCACAAAACTCAAGCACGGCGACAACGGGCTCTATTCCACAAAAGACCATCTCTGGTGGAGGGACAAGGATTTCGATCAGCCCTACGCGGAACCCAACGGCAGGGGATGCTACTGGTCGAGAGGCAATGGCTGGGTTGTTGCAGCTCTGGTCCGCACGTTGGAATTTCTTCCTGAGGATTCACCCTACCGTAAGGAATACATTAAAACACTGAAGCAGATGTTCAAGGCTCTTAAGAAGGTACAGAGGACTGACGGTTACTGGAATGTAAGCCTGCATGATCCATCCAATTTCGGGGGGAAAGAACTCTCCGGCACAGCCATGTTCACCTACGCCATGGCATGGTGCATTAACAGAGGTATAATAAGTGAAAGGAAGTATCTTCCGGTTGTTGAAAAAGCCTGGTCGGCCATGGTTAATGAATCGCTGCATCCCAATGGTTTCCTCGGATACGTTCAGGGAACAGGAAAACAGCCTTCAGACAGCCAGCCTGTCGGATATGACACCATTCCGAATTTCGAGGACTTCGGACTCGGATGTTTCCTGCTGGCCGGATCAGAAATGTACAAGCTTAAATGATACCGATGAAGGGATATGTATTAATCCTGTGAATTTCCGCAAGTAAAAAACCTAACCAATAAAATTATGAAGAAAGTACTTCTGCTCCAGATGATTCTGGCCATGTTCCTGACCTTGTCGTGTTCAGAAAAGAAGGATAATCAGGAATTAACTGTGGGAACACCCGGTTCTGTTCAGGTATCAGCCGAGCGGCTAAACAGGATCGATTCAATCATAATTCAAAGCATTGAAAATAAATGGATCGCCGGCGCAACGGGATTTATAGCCCGCGATGGTAAGATTATTTATAACAGGGCATTCGGTGTCAGTGACATTGAGAACAGGACACCCATGCAGACCGATGCCATATTCCGGATAGCTTCGCAGACAAAGGCAATTGTAAGCATCGGACTTATGATGCTGTTTGAAGAGGGAAAGTTTCTTCTCGACGATCCCGTCTCGAAATACATCCCCGAATTTGCCAATCCTCAAGTCATTGAAAAATACAATCCTGCCGATACAACATTCACTACCATGCCGGCAAAGAGGGAAATAACCATCCGTGATCTGTTCACTCATACTTCGGGCATTGATTACGCAGGCATTGGTTCCCCGATGATGAATGCCGTGTACTCGAAGGCTGGCATTATGGGAGGCTTTGGAAACGACAGGATAACTATCGGAGAAGACATCAGGATACTTGGGAAACAGCCTCTTGTCCATCAGCCCGGCGAGAAATTCACCTATGGACTGAATGTGGATGTTATCGGCTATCTGATTGAGATACTTTCCGGGCAGAAACTTGACCAGTACCTGAAAACCAGGATCTTTGATCCGCTAGGCATGGAGGACTCATGGTTCTATCTTCCCGAGGAAAAGCATTCGAGGCTTGTTCAGGTAAATACCGAAGATGCAAACCGGAACGTTATACCCATGCCTCAGGAATATGTGAATTACCCTCTTACGAAAGGTACATATTTCTCTGGCGGAGCAGGACTGAGCTCAACGACAAAGGATTATGCCACCTTCCTCCAGATGCTTCTGAACATGGGCGAGTATAACGGCAAACGGCTCCTGGCAAGCCGCACGGTTGAACTGATAACATCGAATCAGATCGGAGACCTGAATGTCGGGAAAGACAAGTTTGGACTTGGATTCGAGATAACTACCGAAGACGGTCAGGCTGTGCTTGGAATATCAGAAGGATCGTTTGCCTGGGGAGGTTATTTCGGCACCACCTACTGGGCCGATCCTGAAGAAAGGCTTGTCTGCCTGCTTTTCATGCAGCAGTCGCCTCTCAGTCGCGGTGAAATCCAGAACAAGTTCAAGGCAATGGTCTACCAGGCCCTTGACGATTAGTACTTCTTAAGTAAATCAAGAAGTCTCCCGTCGAGTTTGTGGCCATACCAGTCGGTGTAGTCAATATCGGTCCTGCGAGAATCAAGTATCCCGAAGTCGCCCCTGAAATTCCAGAGAGCGTAGCCAATATTGCGTTCCGTCAGGATGTCGAGAATATCCTCAAACCAGGCCAGGAATACATGATGAGGTGTCTTGTTGTAGCATCCCCCCTCGCCGCAGTGAACACCCACGCCCTTGTCGACCAGTTCGAGCCATGGCTTGTAGAACTCCTCAAGCTGGGCACGTCCGTACTGCTTACCGTCAATAACACCCGGCCATACCGGCATAGGAGCATCAGCAGGATTCTTCCATACCCACGAAGCCTGATAATGTGATACATAATGAGGATAATACGCCCTGCAACTCTGGGCAATATTCAGATCGGCCAGCTCGGGTATTACATTACTGCCGCCGCTATTGCCGTCGGCCACAATCAGGCGTTTGTTGTTGTATTTCCAGATCCCGTCCGAGGCGCCGACAGCCACCTTGCGGTAAATGTCTCCCGGAACAGGTCCCTTCTGCGCGAACTGGTCATTCATATCTTCGATGTAGGCCGGCTCATTCAGCAGGTCGAAGCTCAGTTTCTCATGAGAGATGTCCTTATACCTTTCAGCCCACATGCTCCAGTGAGAATAGAATGCATCCTGAGCTTCCTTGTCCTTCCACAGGTTGAAAGGCTCATGAAATCCCGCATTAATGCAATACCCAGGTCCCCTGTGGAGGTTGAGGCTCACATGCAGGTTGTGCCTGTTGGCCATATAGATCAGATTGTCAATCTCCTCCAGTACCTTCTGGTCAAAGTTGAGGATCTCATCCTTATTTATATCCCTTGTCCTGTCGAACGACAGGTATCTTGGATATGCCATAGGTATCCTTACAAAATCAAATCCCCAGTCTTCCATCCATTTAAGATCCTCTTCCGTAGTTCTGTTTGAAAGGGGATTCTGAGGCGGAGTGGGGGAGAAGAGGTCAAGAAGATTGAAACCCTTCCAGCGGGGAAGCTTGTTCTTTATTGCCGGGCTAATGGAAGAACCGGTACAGGTTGCTGTGCCGGCTATTGCAAGTCCTGCCGCCGCGACGGCAGTATTCTTAAGGAATATTCTGCGGTTTATTTTCTTTGGTTTCATGGATTGATTATAAGTACATTATCGTTAATTATCTTACCTTCTTCAGTGGTGTGATTGTAATTGGTCCGGTCAGTCCTGATTCAAGCGGTTCCCAGGCTGAGGCGTCAAACACACCATTCTTATTGTTCTCTCTCAGCCTTGCGGCCATATTAACATTATAGAATTTTTTCCACCGGACACCGTTTCTGTCCATCCATGCAATCCTGTTAGCCATAAGGTTTGATACCTCTACGAAAAGAGAATTATTCGTTTTTAACAATTTTTTGTCGATGATAAAAGAGAACCCCGGACCGGGAAGAACGGCAACCTTGTTGCCATTGAGCGTAACACTGGCGCTGTGGTATACTTTCCCGAGATCAAGGAGCCATGCATCTCCTTTCTGGGAAGGCTTTTTGAAATTAACCGTATATCGTGCTGTGCCTGAGAAATTCTGGTATTCATCACCTTCAAGACTTGTCCAGGAAAACGGACCGTCATGTTGCACCGAAGGGGGAAGCGACGGGCCGCCTTCAATGAATTCAACCTTCCAGGTGCCTTTTACGGGAGAAGGAACTGAGAGGGGATCGAAAAACTGATAGGGTTTACCCTTTAGTACAGTTTCATAGGTTTGAATGATCAGCGATTCATCCGGATCCATCCTCAGGTATACTTCCAGGCTGCCACCGGCTGTTACTCTCGTATTTGCCACCCCGAGCCTGTCGTCCATCGGATTGAAAATGGCTGCTGATCCGCCGCTTGCCTGAAGGGATACCCAGCCGTCAAAGGGCTTGTCGCTCTGATTTGTAATGAAATAGACTGTTCCATTAAGGTTCTGCCTCCTGGCAAAGGCAAGTCCTTGATCGGTCATGGTTTCTCTCGGTATTCCTGCAAAGATCATGAGCTGCTCAAGGCTGCTGCCGGTGAGCAGGGATCCTTCACCGTAGCTTGCTTTCATCACCTGAGGATTGTTTGTCGCGGTAAAACGGATCCCTGATTTGAGTGTTTCAAAAAAATCAGTCTTTTCTTCTGCATCTCCCCATCCGGAAATGTTCTCAGGGAGGTCCCCAAGGAATATCACCTTTGCTCCTTCCCTGGCAAGCCTCAGTAAATGCGTGAAGGTCTCAACCGGGATGTATTTACACCCGGGCACTACTATTGTGCCGTAAACATTACCCTCGGTCTGGAGAAGTCCCCCGAGCGGTACTGTGTTTGTAAGCTGAAGATCGGAGATATAGTCGAATCCGTATCCTTTCATTATCATTTCATCGGCAGCCGTCCTGAAAGGTGTTCCGTTGAAGGCCGGACCTATGGCGTCAAAATGCTCGAGCATTCCTCTTCCCGGATCGGCATACCTGTCGAAGATCGGAAAGTAAAGCAATATGTCGTTGTCGGCCATTCCCTGCTGAAGGAACGACTGCACTCTTGATACATATTTGTTGAGTCCGCTGAAATCGCGCCAGAGCGGATTGGCCGGTGTCAGCTCGACGGCTGCATAGAAGAGGAATCCGGGCCAGGGTTCGTCCTGTGGTGAAAAGCAGGTTCCATGGTAAAATACATGGTTTATCCCGGCAAGGAAGAAGAGATCGACAGCTTTCCTGATATCGCCGAGCGATGACAGGAAATGTTCATTCAGCCATGTTGCTGCTTCGCAGGATGTAAACTTTTTTCCTGTCACATTTGCAGCCGACGAGGCAAATTTGAGCCTTGTCAGTTCGTTGCCTTCTGTTTCGGGTATGTCGACCGCTGCATAAAGATCGAGTATATTGCCGGGCGATCCATGGGCCTGGTTCCTGGTTGTCTTGCCCTGTCGGTGAGCCCATTCCGTCCAGTGTGTTGTGAATTTTGCGAGTATCAGATCGGAGATGGTCTGACGGTAATCGGAGAGGACCCTTTCGTTTTTCTCAGGATCATCTTTCTGAAAAAGCGCCGGAAGGTGGCCCCTAAGATCGTATCCTCTCCTGAGGATGAATTCACTGAAGAGATCGTTCGTCCAGTCGGCCTGACCTGAGGCGTCATCAACTTCATATGAGTCATTGAAATAGCCCCGGAGCGATCTGATGTCATAATCCTTGAATATGGTGTCGAAATGCTTCAGATAGTTATCAATGGCCAGGCCCGAGAAATGATCGATAACATCTCCCTCGCCGCCCGGACCTGCCCGTTCAGCCATCTTCCCGTGCCATCCCTGGAAGACTCCGTACAGGGTCCAGTTTCCCGGAGGGGCTGTCCAGTCGAGTTTTCCCGTCAGGGGTGACAAATCCTGTCAGATCTGCCACAATGCCGCTGTCGGAATAAGCCATCAGGGTCTTTAGCGGAATGGGTTTTTCAAACCTGATCTGGTCGAGGGCATACAGCTGGAGACTGTCGTTCAGGCTGATCGGATCCTTAAGCTTTTTTATGTCGGGCCTTTCACCCACAGGCCTTACAAGAGGCTGCTGGATGAATTCGATCTTTTCCCTCAAGGAATCGCCTCCGGAAATTGTCCATGTCTTGTAGTTAACATTCTTGCAGGCATCGGCCGGACTGACCCATGGTCCTCCGAAAGGCCAACCCGATGCGTTTGCGAGTTCTATACCGAGGTCAAGGCGTTCCCCCTCCGACAGAACGTGGGTGAACATATCCATCCAAAGGGGCGACAGGTAATTGATGAACTTGTCTTCCTGCCCTTTAACACCGTAGATAACAGCGATCTCCATGCCTCCCAGACCAGCATCGCTGTATTTCTCCATCGCGGAAGTGAGGTCGGACTTTGTAACGATGCTTCCCGGCCACCACCAGCGGCTCCAAGGCTTGTTCTCACTTGTAATCTCAGGCCATGATAGCTGCTGAGCAGGAAGTACCTGCGATACAAGGAGCATTAAAAACAGAATTTTTTTCTTCATGGTGCAGGTTTGATACTTAATTTCGAAATCCTGGAAGGTGTAATCAGTATCTGTAATTCCTCCAGTCGGTTCCCAGTTTGTAGAACATAACTGCCGAGTCGTTGATCTCTATCTCAAAATTCCTGGTCAGCTTGAGCATCTCGGCTCCGGCCATGATGACCGGCCCATAACCGTGAGCTGCAGCAGGGTGAACCGGACGGTGGTAATAGAATGCCGGATCAAATGCCATCCCGGTGCCGACACATGTCCCTTCAACCTGACCCTCTTCATTGACCTTTGTCTGTACGGCATCCCATCCCAGTACCGCTACCGGACCATAGGCCTTTGAATCGATCCAACCCATATTTACCCCGTGGGCAATGCAATAAGTGAAGATTGCTGTTGCCGATGTCTCAAGGTAGGAATCGTTCCGGTCGAGCAGCTGATGCCAGAAGCCTGTTCCCGACTGCAATGAGGCAATACCTGCCACATGTTCGCGAAACTGTTTCAGGATGTCCTTTCTAAGGGGATATCCTTCGGGTAGCGCATCGAGGAGTTCTGTTATTGCCAGCATGGCCCAGCCGTTGCAGCGGCCCCAGTAGTACTCAGTGTGCGGATCCATGTCTTCCACCCATCCGTGCATATAGAGTCCCTTTCCTGAATTGAACATACGCTGCGAGAACTGGATAATTTGCTTGCAGGCATCTTCATAATAGTCGTTGTTGTCTGTAAGTGAACCCATTCGTGCAAGGGCCGGAACACTCATATAAAGATCGTCGAGCCAGAGGGTGTTGGGCTGGGGCCTGTTACGGGCAAGAGTCCCGTCCTTAAGCCTTTGCTGCCCTGTCCAGATATATTTGATGTAATTGTCAATCAGTGGTCTCAGGGACTGATTTCCGCCTGCATTGAGCGTCTTTATCATGGCGGAACACATCGATCCGGCATCATCAAGCGCCCGCGGCTCGAGAACCGATCCGACAGGATTGTTCGTTCGTTCGAGGCGAATGTCGAGTGATCGGTAATAATTTGCAACATTCGATATCAGTTCCATTCTTTTGAGTGTGTATCCTGTGAACCGGTCATCTCCCGTTGCTTCGCCTGCAAGCAGCATTGCTCCATAGGTTACACCCCATTCATAGCTGATAAGCCTGAATACACCCGGTTCAAAAATTGCATTACGCGTGAGGCTGCCCCTGCTGTTTAGTTCAGCCTTTGTATCCCTGTCAATCATCCGTGCCGGCGTTGAGGTGTCAAGGTAGTTGTAAAGGCGAAACAGAACTGCCTTTATCTCTTCGGCTGCAGCCGGGCCATATGGAACAGGATAATCGGGCTGCATGGCATGAAGGGGAGTGTTGGTGTCGGTTATTTTCACCGCAGTTTCCTGCGCGGCTCCATAGATGCCGGATGCTGTCAGGAGAGCCATCAGGAGGACCAGTTTCTTGTACATAGTTCTGAATTTGGTGATTGGTGATTGGTGATTGGTGATTAGTGATTATACCTTCAGGAAGATCTTCTTTTTGTAAAGTATGTACAGGAACACCCATCCTACTGCAGTTATTCCTATTCCGTTTATCAGCGGAGTCCAGGCTTCCGGAAGAACCTTAACGAAACCACCGAAGAAGAAATCCGATGCCCGGTTGAAGTTGATTATCCTCCTGGCAAGGTATATTGTAATGGGATTCATCCCGATGACCACGAAAAAGAATGCCCATTTCCTGAAGTTCCAGACGTCGATTATAAGATAAAAGACGGCAAAGAGCAGCATGCTCAGCCCTCCTACATAAATCACGAATGAGCTGCTCCAGATGTTTTTGTTGATCGGGAAGAACTGGTGCCAGATCCTGCCCAGGATCATAAGTCCTGTTGCTGCTCCCAGGAGGTATAGTACCTTTTTTATTTTTTTGTCACTAAGGAAATCCGACTTCATGAATTCTCCTGTGAACATTCCAAGAAGAGCTGTACCTATTGCAGGTATCGTGCTGAAAAGTCCTTCGGGATCATGATTGCCCAGATAGAGTTTGCCTGGCATCAGCATCCGGTCGATGTAACTGGCAAGATTGCCTGTCTGGGAGAAGGGATCTGACGATCCCAGGTCGTGAGCAGGAAACAGAAGTAGAAGGATCCAGTATCCGATAAGAATGACCCAGAACCATACTATTCGCCAGGTCAGTTTTGTGTTCATGAAGATGAGAGCAGCAAACATCCAGGCAAGGCCAATCCGGCCAAGCACGCTGCCGTAGCGAAGTTCCCCGAAATTAAACCTTACTCCGTTGTTATAGAGGATCCCCAGCAGCACCAGTATAAGTCCGCGGAATATGACGTGCCTGTAAATTGCACTCCTCGGTTCGTTGTTCGCGATACGTTTTGCCATTGAGAAAGGGAAGGATATTCCGGCAATAAAAAGGAACAAGGGGAATATCATGTCATAGAACTGGAAACCATGCCACTCGACATGCTCAAGTTGAGTTGCCCACCATTTAAGTACGGGCCATCCGGTCAGACTTGCCAGTCCGGCGAAAATTGTCTCACCGCCCATTATCCAGAACATGTCAAACCCTCTGAGGGCGTCGAGGGAATAAAGGCGGTTTGGTTTAATTTTGGTAGTCATTTTCAAGATTTATATCTGTTAATGCAACCAAAGATATAAAAATAGAAGATCGCTGTTAATAACCTTTTAATTCATTTAAATTTGCCAGGCAACCAGCAACAATCAACCAGCAACAATAATTGAAATCTGTATCCAATGAAATCAAACCGTTACCTGCTAATTCTATTCAGTCTTACTTTTCTTGCGACTCCTGTCCTTTATTCGCAACCCTCCCTTATCCATCTCAGTCTTAAATCGAAAGTAAAGCCTGATGCAACTGCTCCTGTGACTGTTACCTGGTATTCCGGTAATAACACCGAAAAACAATTTGTAAAATATGGTGTTACCCCCGAACCCGGGAAAAGAGTTAAAGCAATGCGAGTTGATTATAACGGCAGCTTTATATTCAATGCAGGGATTAACAGGCTTAAGCCCGGGGCAACATATTACTACAGGTGCGGTTCTGATAAAGACGGATGGAGCAAGGTATATTCATTCCTTGCGGAACCTGTTTCCGGCTCCTTCAGAGTAGGGGTGATCGGAGATACCCAGGATAACAATCAGAACGAGGAATTCCAGAAGACCAGCGTGATTACGGAACTTGTTAAAACCTTTTCACCGCACCTGACTTTACATATGGGAGATATTGTGAACGACGGATCAAAAACAGCAAGCTGGACTAAATTTTTGTCGGTTACCGGGGAACTGAATGCTATTTCTCCATTAATGCCCGTTCTTGGCAATCATGATATTGATAATGCCAAAGGAGAAGAGTTCCAGAAACCGTTTCAGGATTTTTATTCGCTTTTCAGTCTTCCCGGCGATGAAGTGAATTATTCCTTCACTTACGGGAAAGTCCGTTTCATCGGGATCTTTTCAGGATGCGCCCAGGCTGCCGAAGAGATAGGCCAGGTAAAATACAGGCCCGGATCACCTGAATATCTCTGGCTTGAGAAAGAGCTTACCACTGCTGAAAACGAAAAAAATATTGACTGGATCATAGTCTGGATGCATTACCCGGTCAGTTCATTCGGTTGGAGCAATGTTGCCGGATGGAGGGACAATGTCTTTCCGCTTATTGAGAAACACCGGGTTGACCTTTGTCTTGCGGGACACAGGCATGTTTATGAGCGTCATTATCAGGTGAAGGAGGGAGTTCCCGTTAAAAATGATTCAGGAACATTTTTCTCAGATGACGGGACAATATACATTACAAATGGTACGGCAGGAGGAACACCGACAGGTTCAGGGGGAAAGAATCTGCCTGACATGGCTTTCACTCCCGAAAAAGCAATGTACAGTTTTGGAATAATGGATGTGGAACCTTCTTCGATTACATATAGAGTTTTTGATCAGGACAGCAGTCTGATAGATAGATTTATAATTCAGAAATAGCAAGATATCCGGCGGACTTGCACGACTTGCACGACTTGCACGACTTGCATGACTTGCACGACTTGCACGACCTGCACGACTTGCACGACCTTACTCAACTGTCATAAATCTCCAGGTTACCTTACCGATATTATCCGGTTTCCCTTTTTCAGCTTTTGAAACGGTTCCGATAAGCTTTCCCTTTCTGTCAGGTGTAACCCTTATTTCACGCCAGGAGTATATTCCTTTTTCATAATCGAAGGTTTCACCGTCATCATCATAAAACCTGTAAAAACCCGGAGCGGAACCATAATATCTTATTTCAAGGTCATACTTTTGTCCGGCTGAAGGTGCATGCAATGACGGCCTCATCATTGGAATAATTGCCCCGTCTTTTGCGAATACTGGAATTTTCCCCAACCCGGGGGTTACTTTTATTACCTCATGCTCACCCGCATATCTGCCTGAATAAAAGTTGAACCATTTACCTTTGGGCAACACAACCTCACGGGTTGTCTGACCCGTGAACAAAGGTGCCACAAGCAGGTATTCACCGGTCATATACTGGTCTTTTATCTCCTTCATGACAGCCTCCCCATAGGGATTTTCATCAAGGTTGGTGTTTCCGGATTCCTCTATAGATATAATTTCAAATCCTGGTTCCAGGTTCATTCCCCGGAACGGGGGCGTTCCCTCAAAGTGGTATTTTGCGAACTCGGAGTAGAGGTAGGGGATCAGTTGCATCCTGAGAAAAGCATACTCCTTTACTTCATTTTCCACTTCCGGAAAAGACCATGGTTGTGTACCGCTCGACCATGCATTTATCATGGCCATCGGGGAAAAGCATACTGTCTGGAACCTCCGTAGCCATTCTTCCCCCGTTTTTGAGCTTCTAACTTCGGGGGTCCAGAGTACACCACTGTATCCGCTGTTTATCAATGCTGTAATAAAATCCTCATGACTGTAATAGTCGTTGTAAATTACATATGGGAAGGAGGAACCTCCACCATTTGAAGATCTGGTTAAACCATATGTCCGTTGATTTTTCTGGCGGAACAGATCGGTTGTAATTTTCTGAAGAAAGAGTCCATATGTCTGCCGGATCTGTTCTGCATTGTTACCTGATGGAAACATTGCCACATCGGGCCACAGCCACCTGTCGTACCCGTCGGACTCATCAATTTTATAGCCGCTGATTCCAATGCCGACCTGGCTTTTGTCAATCTGTTTCATAAGTATTTCTGCAGCCCCGGGAACCGAGAGGTCCGGAACGACACCTCCCCAGACGGTATGTGATCCTGTGTAGGGAAGAATTTCCTTGTAAAAGGAGGCTATGGATGAAATATATGGATTTGTCCATAAATTCAGCCGGATACCCATATCTTTCATGACTTTTATAAATGCTGGAGGGTTGGGGAATCTTGAACTGTCCCATTCAAGAGTACAGGGATATGACCTGCTTTGCCAGCCCGGCTCAAGACCAATATAGTCGAGAGGGAACCCACGTTCCTCAAACAGCCTGGCTTCGTTTATAACCTGGTCCGAGGTATAAAGTGTGGGAACGCGTTGAGTGAATCCAAGTCCCCAGCGGGGAGGCAGGCACCCTCCACCGGAATAAAGGTTGAACCTCTTTACAGCCTCGAGCATTGTGGGGCCTGCAAATAAATAGATATCAACTCCTTCGGCCGGTACAAGTATCTCCACGGCATCAGAATAGGGCTGGGAGGTCCATTTCCTGTCAGTGTTCCTGTCGAGTTCCTCCGGTGCATCCGGACTATCTTTCCTTACTCCGGTTCCTGCATAAACTGTCAGATACCTTGAACTGTTTATAAAAACCCCGTAGCCCTTCTCCGAAACATAAAATGGCACCGGAGCATGGGTTCTTCCATTATCAGTACCCCCATAATGGTCGACATGAAGCTGAAGGATTCTTCCTCTTTGATAGACCGTTTTAAAGTTCAGCCCGAAGCCAAAAATTCTCTCTTCTTTTTCAAGGGGAAACCTGAGGAAGGTAGCTCCATTACTTGTTTGTATCGCTATTTTATCAGGTGATAGTGGAAAGGGTGCAGGTCCCAGTTTCGACAATGCATCCATTGCCGGTTTGATCCCTGCTGCATTGAAGAGATCCAGCTTTTCCGGGGTTCCTGCGGTAATTTTCCATACCCCGGGTGCAACTTCGTTCCATCCCGATGTTTGTCCGGAAACTGATATTGTCAGAAAACACAGAGTAATGAGTACCTTAGTGTTCAGAGTATTCTTAATTATCATAATAGAGGCGATATTTCTTTGTAAGCACTTCAAATATACCTGATTAAGTTGTAGATTAAGAACAAAAAAATCCTTTTTATAAATATTTCAGTTTATATTAGCCAAACTAAATTCTATTTATTTTACTTTTACCTGATTAATGACTTGAGGTAAAGTATTTCAATATTAACTGAATGGCTATGAAGATAAAGTTAAATAGATCAAGAATTCCGGGCCTTGTGGCAACATTTTTTCTGGTCAAGGTGCTTATCCTTGCAACCAGCTTTGCAATAGTTGCACAATCTCCTGCTGAAAAAGGTGTACGGCTCGAAAAGGTGAATGACCAGAACAAGGTGGATGTATATATCGACGGTTCACTTTTCACTTCATTCCGCTACCCGGCCGATCTGGAAAAGCCTTTCCTCTATCCTGTAATTGCTCCTAACGGTTCCGTGATTACAAGGGGTTATCCCATTGAGCCAAGAAAAGGTGAAAGAATTGATCACCCTCACCAGGTAGGCTTGTGGTTCAATCATGGCAGTATCAACGGGCTGGATTTCTGGAATAATTCATCAGCCATCCCGGCCGACAGGAAAGATACATACGGACATATCACCGTCCAGAAATTAGTCAGGGCTGATAACGGCAAGATTGGAGTGCTGGAACTGGTATCGGAGTGGAAGGATAACAAAGGGAATACTATCCTGCTCGAGAATACAACATACGTCTTTACAGGTGGAAAATCTTCACGAACCATGGATCATATTTCAACCCTGACTGCGGTTAATGGTCCGGTGATTATTGCCGACAACAAGGAGGGGCTTTTTGCAATAAGGGTCGACCGGGCCTTTGAGATGCCTTCCAATGAGTCGCTGATCTTCACCGACGACAAGGGTAATCCCACCACGGTAAAGGCCACTGATAATACCGGAGTCACCGGGATGTATACCTCGAGCCAGGGACTTAAGGGCGATGCGGTCTGGGGAACCAGGAACAACTGGGTGCTGCTTTCAGGCACGAAGGATAATGCCCTGGTCACTTTCGGAATATTCGATCACCCCGATAATCCGGGTTACCCTGCATATGCCCATGCAAGGGGTTACGGGCTCTTTTCAGTTAATAACCTCGGACAGAATTCCTATGATCCCAAACAGGAGAAGATGGAATGGAAACTTGCTAAAGGAGAATCGCTTACGCTCCGTCACAGGTTCTATGTAAAAGCCGGAACCGAACTGACAGCCAAAGAGGCAAACAAGATATTTAAGAAATTTTCAAAGTTGTATTAACCCCCCACCCCCCCTGAAGAGGGGCTAAAACCAAAAACATGAAAAAAGTAAATTTATCCTTTAACTGGCTGGTCTTAGCTGTAATTTTAGTCTTTTCGTTTTCTGCGACTTCATTCGCTGCCCCTCCGGAAAAACAGATGTTCTATGAACTTAAAATCTACCGTCTGACCGATCCGGGAAAGAATGCCGTGTTCGACAGATATCTTAAAGATGCCTATATTCCTGCAATGCACAGGGCAGGTATCCCAACGGTAGGCGTCTTCAAACCGATTGAAACGGATACTGCTTTCGGGAAAATGGTTTATGTATTCGTTCCTTATAAAACCATCGAACAGTTCGACCAGGTTTTTACAAAACTTGAAGGCGATGCTGTTTACAAAGAGGCCGGAAAGGAGTTTCTTGATGCACCTTATAACGACCCGCCGTTCTCAAGGTATGAAAGTATATTAATGAAAGCCTTCGCATTTATGCCGGAATTCAGACCGCCTTCATTTTCAACGCCAAAGTCGGAAAGAATTTATGAGCTCAGGAGCTATGGTAGCTGGACTGAGGAAAAAGCGACTAAGAAGATCCATATGTTCAATGAAGGCGGAGAAATGGCGGTGTTCGAAGAGGTAGGTTCAAAAGCTGCTTTCTACGGGCAGGTTGTTATAGGAAGCCAGAGGCCACGTCTTATGTATATGACGACATATGAGAATATGCAGTCGCAGAAAGATCATTGGGCAGCCTTTTCAAAGCACCCGGCCTGGCAGGCTATGAGAGTGAAAGAGGAATATGCAAACACGGTAATCAAAGCTCTTCCATACCTTCTTCATCCGACTGACTATTCTGATTTTTAACAGATTACTAAAATAAAAGAGAGTGACCGGATGCTGCAGTTATTAAGTGCAGTATGCCGGTCACTCCTGTTCTATTCATATTTATTCTAACCTCTCAATATATCAGTCAGGGAAATTGATCTTTGAGAGAGCCTGCTCAACCTCTTCATCGGTAAGTTCATGGTCGGGAAGGTTGTTTTCGTAGTATTTCTGATAAGCGGTAATATCAAAATGTCCGTGTCCGCTGAGGTTGAATAAAATTGTCCTGGGTGTGCCTTCAATATCAGCTTGACGGGCTTCATCAAGCGCTCCTGCGATGGCATATGAAGATTCAGGAGCGGGAAGGATACCCTCGGTTTTCGCAAACAGAATGGCACCTTCAAAGCATTCCCTCTGCATTTTGGCCTTTGCCTCGACCAGACCGTCTTTTTTAAGCTGGCTTACCAGCACTCCGGCACCATGATAACGTAATCCGCCGGCATGGATCTTTTCAGGGATGTAGTTGTGCCCCAGGGTGTACATGGGGAGCAGCGGAGTAAATCCGGCTGAGTCCCCGAAATCGTACATGAATTTACCCTTTGTCAGTTTCGGACACGATGAGGGTTCAATTGCGAGAAGACGCGTCTTTTTACCGTTTGTAAGGTTTTCCCTGAGGAACGGGAAAGCAATTCCGGAGAAGTTGGATCCGCCTCCGAAACAGCCTATAACAACATCGGGATAATCATCGGTTTTTGACATCTGGATCAACGCTTCCTGGCCGATAATGGTCTGATGCAGTATCACATGGTTCAGAACACTTCCAAGCGAATATTTTGTGTATGGATCCTGTACCGCTATCTCCATTGCTTCGGAAATGGCAATCCCAAGACTTCCCGGCGAATCAGGATACATTTCGAGTACCTTTCTTCCTGCTTCTGTCAGGTTACTTGGCGAAGGAACTACCTTGGCGTTGTAAGAATTCATCATGACCTTGCGGCCTGGTTTCTGGTCAAAACTTACCCTTACCATGAATACAAGGAGCTCAAGGCCGAAGTAGTTGCACGCATAGCTCATGGCGCATCCCCACTGACCGGCTCCTGTTTCCGTGGTGATCCTCTTGATGCCTTCTTTTTTATTATAATATGCCTGGGCAATCGCAGTGTTTGCCTTGTGTGAACCCGAATAGTTGCCCCCTTCGTATTTATAGTAGATCTTGCTCCTGGTACCCAGGGCCTTTTCCAGGTTATAAGCCCGAAAGACTGGAGAAGGGCGGTAAGTCTTGTAAAGATCCAGAACTTCATCAGGGATGTCAATGTACCTTTCGGTTGACACTTCCTGTTTGATAAGCTCCATAGGGAAAACAGCAGCCAGGGCATCGGGACCGATTGGCTGGCGGGTCTTCGGATCAAGCGGTGGCAATGGTTTGTTCGGCATGTCAGCCGCTATGTTGTACCATTGACGCGGCATTTCTTCATCGGTTAGCAGGATTCTCGAATTTTTTTTCATCGGTTCAAAATATTAAGTGGTTATTAAATTCTTCAAACAAAAAAGGCATGCTGTGAACAGCATGCCTTTTTGTTTATATCCTATGGATTATATAACGGCCTTATTCACAGCTTAATTATTCGAGCTGCGCCAGGACCAAATATATAATGCACTAATTTTCATGGCATCAAAAATAAACAATAATTTAATTCTGCAATAAAAATGCATATAAAAATTATGATTTGTTATTATTTACCCTCCCTGGCTTATTGATTGTCACAGTCATGCAATGTTAAAATTATTATCGTTTCAGGTAAAGTTTTTATCGACTAAGGTATTGTGGCTTATTGTTTTACGATAAAAATTCGTATGATTATTCATGTATCACAGCTCCGGCTTTCCTGAGATCATCAAAGAATAAAGGATAGGATTTTCCCACACAATGCGAGTCCTTGATATGCACTGTTCCTGAGGCTCCCAGAGCCGCCACTGCGGCAGCCATTGCAATTCGATGGTCCTCATGCGATTCGACTCTTGCTCCCTTGACTTTGCCTCCCGTGACGACCAGACTGTCGTCAATGGCTTCTACCCTGATCCCCATTTTTTCAAATTCGCTGATGAGGGCGGCAGCTCTGTCGCTTTCCTTATGAATAAGCCTCGACGCTCCCCTTATAGTGGATACTCCCTTACAATACGCTGCCAGGGTTACAAGGGGGGGAAAGAGGTCAGGCGCTTCAGTGGCATCAAACTCAAATGCTCTCAGATCTGATTTTGATATTTCTACAGTATCGCCTGCTATTTTCATGACTGCCCAAGCATCCCGGAGGACATTTAACACAGCAGCATCGCTCTGATAACTGCCGGTCCGCAGACCAGTTACTTTAATATTTCCATTTATGGCTCCGGCAATGAGCAGGAATGCACCTCCGCTCCAGTCGCTTTCTACCTCCCAGGTGCGGGCAACATATTTCTGCCGGCCTGGAATCCTGAAAAGTTCGTAGTTTTCATTTGAAACCTCTATACCGAAGTCCCTCAGTACCTCAAGTGTCATATCGATATAGGGTTTGCTTCTGAGATTTCTTACCCTGACAAGTGAGTCTTTTTCTGCAACCGGCAGTGACATAAGCAGCCCGGTAAGCAACTGGGAGCTAATTGAGCCGTCAATATCACATTCTCCGCCCCTGAGCGGACCTCTGATTGTTAAGGGAAGCAGACCATCTGTGGTGGTACATTCCACTCCAAACTGTCTCAAAGCTTCCTCTATCATGGTCATCGGCCTTCTTTTTAGTGATCCGGCCCCTGTTACCGTTGTTTCAGCATCAAAAAGGGAGGCTACGGGAGAAAACAGTCTGATGGCCAGCCCCGATTCCCCGCAGTTAAGCTTCGTTTCCTTCAACTCTCTCGTTCCTGTAATCTTCATCGAGTCTGGTCCTGGTTCCACTCTCGAGCCAAGACTTACCGCGATACTCATTGCGGCAAGTGAATCATCGCAGTATGAAGGATTAATAATGAGGCTTTCACCTTCTGCCAGAAGGGCAGCAGCAATTGCCCTCTGTGTCATACTTTTTGATGGCGGAGCTTTGACTTCGCCTGTTAAAAAAGAGGGCTCTACGGATCTTTCCATGAAAAAGAGGTTTCTTAGGTGTTTTCGGCCGGTGTTTCAATCCCGTTATTCATGATCCTCATCTGATGGTTAATCGACTCCTGATGAATGGCTTTGAAGATGGTGTCGATCAATTCCCCGCTCAGTCCCTTGACCTGGCCGTGGATCACCACTTTACGGATAATCTCATCCCAGCGCGTTGGCTGCAAGATAGTAATATTATTATCCTTTTTATACTGTCCGATGGTTTCAGCTACCTTCATTCTCTTTTCAAGGATATCAAGAAGAGCATCATCGAAAACGTCTATTTGCTGCCGGAGTTCACCCAGTATGTCGAGCAGCTTCGGATCGGAGGCAACAGGACTCCTCAGAATCAGTCTGCTGAGAAGCTCCTTAAGCTCGCTCGGGGTGACCTGCTGGGCAGCATCGCTGAGGGCATGTTCGGGATCAATATGAGACTCAAGCATCAAACCGTCAAAGTTCAGGTCCATTGCTTTCTGGGAAAGCTCGAAGAGAAACTCCCTTGATCCTGATATATGGCTTGGGTCACAAATGATCGGAAGATCCGGGATCCTTCGGCGAAGTTCGATGGGCAGCTGCCAGTTCGGCTGGTTCCTGTAAATTGTCTTTTCATATGTTGAAAATCCACGGTGGATGGCTCCGATTTTTGTGATCCCTGCCCTGGCAATTCTTTCAATGGCACCTATCCATAATTCAAGATCAGGATTGATTGGGTTCTTTATCAGCACCATCACGTCGACACCCTTCAATGCATCAGAGATTTCCTGGACGGTGAAGGGATTTACCGAGGTCCGGGCCCCTATCCAGAGAAGATCGACGCCATATTTCAGTGCCTCATAAACATGCTTCTCATTTGCAACCTCCGTCCCTACCAATAGTCCGGTCTCCTGCTTCACATTTCTTAGCCACTTGAGACCTTCCGAACCGACCCCTTCAAAAGAGTTTGGACGGGTTCTGGGTTTCCATATTCCCGCACGGAACACGCTCACTTCAGGTAAAAGTGCTAGCTCGGCTGCAGTTGCCATAACCTGTTCCTCGCTTTCTGCGCTGCAGGGACCAGAGATCAGGAAAGGTCTTCCCTTATAACCTCTCCATTCATTTGCCAGAAATCTTTTCAGTTCAAGTACCATGATATCGTGTATTAATGTAATATTCTCTTAATCTTATTTGCCTCTTCCATTAGTCCTTTAAGACCTTCTTTGTCATTTTCGGCTATCAGTTTCCGGAACAGGTTCATCTTTTCTATATAATTGTCTATGACCGCGATTACTGACCTGGAATTCTCGAGAAAGATAGGAGCCCACGTTTCGGCATTGCTTTTTGCAAGTCTGACGGTGCTGTCAAAACCTCCGCTGGCCAGGGTTGTTATGTTCTTCTCTTCTTTTTCCTTGTCGAGTACACTCAGGGCAAGAGAGAAAGATGTTATGTGGGAGATGTGTGAGACATAGGCAACATGGACGTCATGATCGCGTGAGTTCATATTGACCTTGTTCATGTTCAGGACATCGAGCATCTTTTCGGCCAGATCGAGGGCATCCTTATCGCTGAGTTCGCTGTCGCAGATAATGGCATTCTTGTAATCGAAAAGCTTTCCTATGGCTGCAAGCGGTCCCGAAAATTCGGTTCCGGCCATTGGATGAAGAGCTACATAACGGCCTCTGCCGGGATGATCCCTGACCACTCTGCCTATCTTGCCCTTTGTCGACCCCATGTCGGTAACCACTTTTGAGGTCCCATTTATCCTGTCAAGTACTCCCGGAAGCATCTTCCAGATGGTGTCGACAGGGGTGCTTATTATTATCAGGTCACTCCTGTCAACTGCATTTTCGAGTGAATCGGTTTCATCTACTAATCCGCACAACTGAGCTATGTTCCTGTGCTGGACATTTGATTCAACACCTATTATCCTGTCTGCAAAGCCTCTTTTCCTGAGGTCAATCATCAGCGAACCCCCTATGAGCCCGATTCCTACTATTGCTATTGTCATTTGGTGATTGGTGATTGGTGATTGGTGATTGGTGATTGGTTATTGGTGATTGGTGATTGGTTCGATCCGGATAATTGAGCAGGCGAATGTAATTTTTTTGTTTTTTACAATTTCAACTTTTCTATTCTTTTCCTTGCTTCCAGCAGTCTTTTATTGTCAGCACACAAGGATATGCGTACATATCTTTCACCCCTGCTTCCAAAAATGAAACCGGGAGTGAGGAAGACATGCGCTTTCTGAAGTATATCCTCTACAAAAGATTCTGCGCCGGGCTTGGTTTCAGGTATACGGCCCCAGAGAAAGAGACCTGTCTGGTCAGAGCTGAATCTGCAATCCAGCTGCTCCATTATCGACTCGGCAGTCAGGCGCCTTTCCCTGTATGTAAGGTTGACCGTGTCGTACCATGATTCGGGATTGTGAAGGGCTTCTGCTGCTGCCAGCTGCATCGGGAGGAACATCCCCGAATCCATGTTGCTCTTTACCTTAAGAATCGTTTTTATGTATTCACTGTTACCGGCAACCATGCCAATTCTCCAGCCGGCCATATTGTGCGACTTGCTGAGGGAATTCAGTTCCAGCGCTGTTTCCATTGCTCCTTTTACTGAAAGAAGGCTGATGTATTCGTTGTTGAGTATAAAGCTGTACGGATTGTCGTTTATCAGAAGGATGTTACGCTCGAGGGCAAAAGAGACGAGTCTTTCGAAAAGACCTACTGATCCCTTTGCTCCGGTCGGCATATTCGGGTAGTTGGTCCACATGAGTTTTACCCTGCTCAGATCTTCTTTTTCAAGAGAGCCCATGTCGGGCTGCCAGCCCTTGCTTTCGTCGAGCGGATAGGTCCTGATCTTGCCACCCACCAAACTGGTAACCGAAGAATAGGTAGGGTATCCGGGATCGGGAATAAGCACCTCGTCGCCCGGGTTGACAAAAGCCATGCTTATGTGCATTATTCCTTCCTTGCTTCCCATGAGCGGGAGTATTTCCGAGACAGGATCAAGACTCACCCCGAAATATTTGTTGTACCATTCAGCGAAGGCTTTTCTCAGCACAGGACTTCCGCTGTAGCTCTGGTATCCGTGCACATTTGATAAGCGTGCCTCTTCAGAGAGTCTTGCCACGGTATTTTCCGACGGTGGCTGGTCGGGACTTCCGATCCCCAGGTTGATAACATCAGCACCGGCAGTTCGCATCTCGTCGATCTGCCTCAGTTTCCTCGAAAAATAATACTCCTGGACGGTGTTGGTCCGTTCTGCCGGTTTAACTTTCATATAGCATTTCTCCTTTGTTGTAAATTCCAAGTACTTCCAGATTGCTGGTATATTTCTCCAGGGTTGTAACTATAGCATCTGTTTCTGAATCAGCGGGCAGTTCGAGATCGAGGTAGAACATATATTCCCAGTCACCGTTCAGTCGTGGTACCGACTGGATCTTTGACAGGTTGATGTTCATGTCCGCCAGTTTTACCAGGACCGATGCAAGCGATCCGGGTTTGTGACCGGTTGCAAAGCAGATTGATACCTTGTTTCCCCTTGTGCTTCCCTTGTCTTCGCTGCCGATAACCAGGAACCTTGTGTAATTCTTCTTGAAAGTCTCGATTCCTTCGGCAATTATATCCAGTCCGTAAATTTCCGCTGCATTTCTGGATGCAATTGCCGCTATCTTTTTCAGCCGGTTTTCTGCAATTATCCTTGCGCTTGAAGCTGTGTCGTCTGTTTCAACCAGGGTTATTTCGGGGTATTGGTTCAGAAAGGTCATGCACTGGGCCAGGGCAATAGGGTGAGACCTGATCTGCCGGATATCCTTTATTGACTGTCCGGGGAGAGCCATCAGGTTCTGAATGATCCTCAGGTTGTGTTCGCCCAGGATCTTGAGTCCCGATTCTCTTATCAGGCTGTAGTTATAGAGGAGGCTTCCCGACCTGGCATTTTCGATTGCCATCATTGCAAGGTCTGCTCTTCTTTCCTTTACGGAATTAAGGGTCATGTCAAAAGAGGAGCACGGAACGATTTCAACTTCCTTACTGCTGAAATACTGCCTGGCGGCAACTTCATGGAAACATCCCGTTTCTCCCTGGATAGCAATCTTCATATTAAATCTTTTTAAAACAGGAAGGGTCCCTTGTGGGGACCCTTGCTTGCATATGTTGTTTTTTATGTATACAAAAATCCCCTTATCTCTTTTTAAAATAAAAAAAGAAGTAAAAATAAGAGGTGATATAATTGTATACAATATTCATTTTTTCGTTTTATTGGCTTACAAAATTAATACAGATTTTGAAATTGCAAGTAAAATATTAAGAAAATGTTGAAAAAAGTAAAGAAGAAGACCCCTGCCTGCATGCTGGCGCAGCCAGTCAGGCAGGGAAGGCCGAAGACCGAAGACGGAAGAAGTTATGCCAGTTTTGCCAGTTCTGCGGGTTCTGCCGGTCGTTTATCATCACGGATGGTAGCTGAAAGCTCTGCGCCCTGTGCTCTGCGCCCTGTGCTCTGCGCCCTGAGCCCTGAGCCCTGAGCCTTGCGCCTTGCGCCTTATTTCCCCTTATGCCGTTCTCTCAGTACTTCTTCAACATCTTCAAAAGCAACATTCTTCTTTTTCAGAAGAATAAGAAAATGGTATAACAGATCCGCCGCTTCATTTTTGAACAGGTCGATATTGTCATCCTTGGCTTCAATGACCAGTTCCACTGCTTCTTCACCCACTTTCTGAGCTACTTTGTTTATTCCCTTTTTGAAGAGTTTGTTAGTGTAGGAACCTTCTGCATTGCCATCAATTCGTTTACTGATTATATCTTCAAGGTGGTAGACAAAGCCTTTTGAAACCTCCTCACCAAAGCACGAAAGACGTCCGGTGTGACAGACAGGTCCTGCCGGATCGACCATGACAAGCAGGGCGTCATTGTCGCAGTCTGTTGTTATTTCTTTAACAGTAAGGAAGTTGCCAGATGTCTCCCCCTTGGTCCATAACCGGTTTTTACTGCGGCTGAAGAAAGTGACCTTACCTTCCCTGACGGTCTGATCATAAGCCTCTTCATTCATGTAACCGACCATAAGTACCTGTAGCGAATTGTTGTCCTGGATTATTGCCGGAACAAGTCCGTCCCCTTTTTTGAAGTCAATGTTTATCATATGATTTATTCTAATGCTGTTCTTTTCATTTCAATTCCCGATCTGCATCTGGCTGAGTACAGTCACCCGGGATTCAGCGTCTTACATTTATTCCTTTGCCGGAAAGGTACTCCTTCAGTTCGGGTATTGGTATTTCCCCGTAGTGAAAGATGCTTGCAGCCAAAGCTGCGCTGCAGGTTGTTTTGACAAACACTTCCCTGAAATGTTCCATGGTACCTGCTCCGCCCGAAGCAATAACCGGAATGTTGACACTCTTGCTTACCTCCCTTGTCACTTCTATCGAGAATCCGGCTTTTGTGCCGTCGGCATTCATGGATGTGAGAAGTATTTCCCCTGCACCCTGTCTTTCAGCCCATTTTGCCCAATCAACTGCTCTTAGCGGGGTGGGAGTGTTACCGGCATCAATGTAAACCATCCAGTCACTGCCGGTGAACCTGGTGTCAATTGCCACCACCACGCACTGGCTTCCAAACCTTCTGGCAATATCTGTTATCAGACCCGGATTCTTGAAAGCAGAGGTGTTTATGCTGACCTTATCAGCACCGGCGCTTATGAGCAGGGCAGCATCATCGATGGTTGATATGCCTCCGCCGACTGTGAAGGGCAGGTTGATTTCAGCGGCTATCTTCCCGACAAGTTCAGAAAAGGTTTTTCTTTTCTCGATTGTTGCAGTGATATCGAGGAACACAAGTTCATCGGCACGCTGTTCCACATATTTCTTTGCGAGTTCCACAGGATCGCCGGCATCGCGGATATCCACGAAATTAACACCCTTGACGGTGCGTCCTTCCTTTATGTCGAGACACGGTATTATTCTTTTCTTCAGCATAAGCGGGCAATATCTTTAAGGTCAAGAATTCCTTCGTAAAGCGCTTTGCCTACAATGGCTCCCTCACAGCCGATAGCAGACAGTGTTTCGAGGTCACCGACGGAGCTTATTCCACCGCTGGCAATCAGGTTCAGTCCAGGTATTCCGAGAATCTCGCGGTAAAGGTCGGTCGATGGTCCCTGCAACATGCCATCCTTCTCGATATCAGTGCAGATTGCATATTTGAATCCCCTTTCCCTGTACCATGTTATGAAACCAATGATATCCGAACCGGAATTCTCAGTCCAGCCTTCTGTGGCAACATTCCGGTTAACCGAATCAGCTCCGAGGATTATTTTGTCTTCTCCCCATTCCATTAGCCATTCAAGTACCAGCGGCCTGTTGGTCACCGATATGCTTCCGCATGTGACCTGGCTTGCACCTGCGCTGAAAGCATTCTCCAGATCGTCAGAAGAACGGATGCCTCCGCCGAAGTCTATTTTCAGGGAGGTTGCCGATGCTATCTTTTCAAGGATCCCAAGGTTGGTAATGCGCTTGTTCCGGGCTCCGTCGAGGTCGACCAGGTGGATGTATTCAATACCATGATCCCCGACCTGGCGGGCCACTTCAAGCGGATCGCTGCTGTATACCTTTTTTGTCGAGAAATCTCCCTTTGAAAGCCTTACACATTTGCCACCCATAATATCCAGAGCTACTATAATTCTCATAGTTCAAGGAAATTTCTTAGTATCCTTTCCCCGGTATCCGCCGATTTCTCGGGGTGGAACTGGACGGCATAAAAATTATCCCTGTGCATTGCAGCGCTGAAGGGCAGAACGTAGTCGCAGATAGCAAGGGTGTAATCCGAAATCTCAGCATAGTAACTGTGGACATAATATACATCTTCATCGGCAGTAATGTTCCTGAACATGGTACCTTTCAGCGCCGAGAAATTGTTCCAGCCCATATGAGGCACTTTGTCGAAAGGTGGAAACTTCTTTACCGCTGCGTCAAAGATTCCAAGGCATTTTACAGATCCTTCATCCGAATAGTGGCACATCAGATGGAGTCCCAGGCATATTCCAAGAACCGGCTGCCTGAGAGACAGAATGAGTTTATCGAGTTCTCTCTCTGCAAGGTACTTCATAGCACTTCGCGCCTGACCCACACCGGGAATGATGACCTTTTCGGCGGCAAGAAGTTCCTCCGTATCGTCGGTCACAATTGAATCATATCCCAGGTGCCTCAGTGCGTTTTGAACCGACTTTATGTTCCCGGCATTGTATTTAAGAAGAGCTATCATAGGGTTCCCTTGGTTGATGGCAGAACAAAGCTTCCTGTTTTTCTGACCGCAGACTTCACTGCCCTGGCAAATGATTTGAATACAGCCTCCACCTTGTGATGATCATTATCACCGCTTGCATGGATGTTCAGGTTGCACTTTGCGCTGTCGCTGAATGACTTGAAGAAGTGAAAGAACATTTCTGAAGGTACGCCGCCCACTGCCGGACCTGTAAGGGGAACATCCCAGCTGAACCAGGGGCGTCCTCCGAAATCAATGGCTGTCTGGGCAAGCGAGTCGTCCATTGGGAGTAGAAAACCGTATCTTTCAATACCTTTCTTGCTTCCAAGAGCCGACAGGATTCCTTCCCCCAAACAAATTGCGATATCTTCTATGGTATGGTGCTGGTCAACGTTAAGGTCTCCCTTAGCCCTCAACGTAATATCGAAGCCTCCGTGCCTGGGTATCTGCTCAAGCATGTGATCGAAAAAGCCTATGCCGGTATTGATATTGCATTTCCCCGAACCGTCAAGATTAATCTGAAGTTCGATCGATGTCTCCTTCGTTAAGCGGGTGACTATTGCAAGCCGGGGCCGGGATTTCAGAAAATTATAGATATCATTCCAGTCGGTTGTATTGTAAAGGGCAAGCGGATCGGGGTCCTCGTTGAAATATATTGCTCCGCACCCAAGGTTCTGTGACAGCTGCAGATCGGTGATCCTGTCACCTATGACAAAGGACGATGCCAGATCAATTCCCTGAGCCAGATAACGTGTCAGCATTGCTGTTCCGGGTTTTCTGGTGGGGGCTTTATCTTCGGGCCAGGTACAGTCGATGAATACTTCTGCAAAGACTACACCTTCATCCCTTAGTATCTGAAGCATCTTGTTGTGGGAGGGCCAGAACATCTCTTCCGGAAAGGCTTCTGTTCCAAGTCCATCCTGGTTTGTAACCATAACAAGTTCGTAGTCTGTCTCCTTCACAATCTTTGACAGGGAGGAGATTGCCCCGGGGATAAACCTGAAATCCTCCAGGCTGTCAGCAAGCCCGTTGGCAGGCTCCGCCAGTATGGTACTATCCCTGTCAATAAACAATGTTTTCTTCATACGTTGATTTTTCTCAGGGCACTCAGAAGCCTGTCGTTTTCTTTTTTTGTGCCCACGGTTATCCTGATGCATCCCGGAATTATACGATTCCTGTTCCTGACAATTATGTTTCTGTTTATCAGTTCCGAATAAACCTTGTCGGCGTTACCTGTCCTGACAAGAAGGAAATTGGAATCGGAAGGAAACACCTTTTCAATGATAGTGATTTTTTCAAGAGCATGAGCGAGCCGTTCCCTTTCTTTTAGAATAAGCCTGATCCTTGTATTTACCAGTTCAAAGCGTGAAAGGCATTTCACTGCAGCAACCTGATTTATGGTGCTGATATTGTATGGCGGCTTTATCTTATTGAAATATCCAACCAGTGCAGGGTTCATGAACGCCATGCCGATCCTGGCTGCCGCCATTCCCATGGCCTTGCTGAATGTCTGCATCACTATCAGGTTCAGCCGGGTTTCTATCATGCCTTTGAATGACTCCTTCTCCGAAAAATCGCCGTAAGCCTCATCAATCAGGACTATCCCTCTGAAATTCCGTATTATCATTTCGATATCCTCAGCTCTCATTGAATTTCCTGTCGGATTGTTGGGTGAGCATATGATTACCAGCTTTAGAGACGGATCCTTAAGAGCCTCCATGGTTTTTCCGGTATCGATCTGGAAATCATTGTTAAGAGGAACCTTAACCAATCTTACATCATTTATTGCAGCAGTCACCTCGTACATTCCGTACGTGGGAGAGAAGGTCATCGCGCTGTCGGACCCCGGTTTGCAGAAAATTCTGAAGCACAGATCAATTATTTCATCACTGCCGTTCCCGAGAAAAATTGAATTCTCAGGCACGTTCTTTATCATGCTTATACCTTCCTTCAGCTTTTTCTGGTAAGGGTCGGGATACCTGTTGAGGCTTCCGAAGGGATTCTCATTTGCATCGAGAAAGGTTCCGTTACTCCCCGTGAATTCATTTCTGGCGCAGGAATAGGGGGTGAGGGACTTCACATTTTCCCTTACAAGTTTATCGATATCAATCATTTTCAAGAGATTTTAGTCTTATTGTCACTGCATTGGCATGTCCCTTTAGCTGTTCAGCTTCTGCCATCTTTTCAATCACCGGTCCCAGATTCCGGATACCTTCCTGATCGATTTTCTGGAATGTTATTTTTTTCACAAACGATTCGGCCGATACTCCGCCATAGCTTCTTGCAAATCCTGCTGTAGGCAATGTGTGATTAGTGCCTGATGCATAATCACCAGCACTCTCGCAGCTGTATTTTCCAAGGAACACCGAACCGGCAGAAGTGACCTTTCCGGCAAGTCTGTCAGGATCAGAGGTAGATATTATAAGGTGCTCGGGGGCATAAAGATTGCTGAACTCAATGCATTCATCAGTCGAACTGAAAAGAATTGACAGGCTGTTTTCAAGGGCTCTGAGGGCAATATCCTTTCTTGGAAGGAGCATCGCCTGCCTTTGGGTTTCGGCCAGTACCTTTTCAGTGATTCCTTCCGAATCGGTCAGAAGTATTACCTGGCTGTCGGTTCCGTGCTCTGCCTGCGAAAGGAGATCCGAGGCAACAAAGGAAGGATCAGAATCGCTATCCGCGATGATGAGCACTTCACTTGGACCGGCAGGAATATCTATTGCCGTACCCTCAAGCTGAAGCAAAGCTTTTGCCATGGTTACATATTGGTTGCCAGGACCAAATATCTTATCGACTTTTAGAATTGTTTCTGTTCCTAAGGCCATGGCTGCGATTGCCTGGGCTCCTCCAGCCCTGTAGATCTGAGTCACGCCTGCCATCTTTGCAGAGTATAATATAAGGGGATTGATATTGCCGTTCCTGTCGGGGGGAGTACACAGTATGATCTCGGGGCATCCTGCAATGCGGGCGGGGACAGCAAGCATCAGTACCGTTGAAAAGAGCGGTGCTGTTCCTCCGGGGATGTATAATCCGACACGGTCGATTGGTACACTCTTTCTCCAGCACCTCACCCCCCTGGTTGTCTCAGTTACCGGTTCTTCACGTAGTTGGACCGAATGGAACCTGGTGATATTTTCCAGGGCGACAGCTATAGCCTCTTTAAGTTCCTCTGTCACAAGGCTGGCTGAGGCTTCAATCTCGGATTCCGGAACTTTCAGGTCCCTTGGTCTGACACCGTCGAATTTCTCAGCCAGATCACTTAGGGCCCTGTCTCCATCTTCCCTGACATTCTTAATTATTTCAGCCACTTGGTTCCGGAGTTCATGCCTGTTGATCTCCGGCCGCCGGCATAGTTCCTGCCACCGGCTTCTTTCGGGGAATGAAATCACCTGCATTACAAAATCATTTTTTCGATTGGTATTACAAGTATTCCCTGTGCACCCGCAATCCTTAACTGATCAATCCTTTCCCAGAATTCATCCTCCTTGACTACGGAGTGGATGCTGCACCAGCCCTTTTCCTCGAGGGGAAGGATGGTGGGGCTTTTCATGCCCGGAAGTATCTTGCAGATCTCATGCAATGATTCCAGCGGTGCATTCAGAAGAATGTACTTGTTTTCCCTGGCGTTTCTTACTGACCTGATCCTGAACAACAGTTTCTCGAGGATATTCTTTTTATCCTGATCAAGGTTTCTGTTTGCTATTATAACTGCCTGACTTTTCAGAAGGACTTCCACCTCCTTAAGTCCGTTAGTCATAAGGGTGCTTCCGGAGCTTACAATGTCGCAGACGGCTTCGGCCAAACCTATCCCCGGTGCAATTTCAACGCTTCCGCTGATCTCTTCAGTAGTTGCCGTCAGATTATTCTCCGCCAGGTAAAGGTTAAGAAGCCTGGGATAGCTGGTTGCCACCTTTTTATTCATGAACCATCCCGGACCTGTGTACGATTCCTCTTTCGGGATTGCAAGGCTCAATCGGCATTGCGCAAATCCCAGCTGCTCAAGAATTTCCACGTCCCTGTTTTTTTCAAACACTATGTTTTCGCCGAGGATGCCTATGTCGGCAACCTGTTGTTCGACATACTGGGGGATGTCGTCATCCCGGAGAAACAGAATATCGACAGGGAAGTTTGAAGCACTTGTCTTGAGGACATCGGTGCCGTTTGAGAATTTGATTCCGCATTCCTGCAGCAGTTTGTGAGAGTTTTCACTAAGCCTTCCCTTTTTCTGGATGGCAATTTTCAGCCTGTTCATTTCATTATGGTTTTTTGTCGGGGCATATCGCCGGAAAAATAAAAACCCGTCTGATATGCTCAGACGGGTTATGATATTTTGATACTATTACATATCACTTTCATTTCGCCTGAGTGCAGGAGAAAAAATGGTGATGATGTAATTTAATTGATGTCATTTGTTTATAATCTGAAGGCAAATATACGATTTTTTTAATAATTATCATCATTTCGGTAAAAATCTATTTCGCCCCATACGGGGCTTAACGGGTAGTGTGGTTATGCACAACGGGGCGTTGCCCCGCCCTAAATCATGGCGCCCCTACGGGACTTTTAGTACGAGATGATTTCTGCAAAACGAGTTGCCACCATCTCAGAATCATTGCTTCCCACAGGGGCTGGATTAGTGATTCGGGCAAGATAAGGCCGTAGGCCGAATAATGATCTAGGGATGGGCGCAGCCCGTCCTTAATGGCCACTCAAGATCCTGGAGCCCCGTAGGGGCGTCATAAAACCCTGTTATACCAGATCAGCCACAAGATCGCCAACCTCGGTGGTTGAATATCCCATCTTACCGGCGCCAAGATCTTTCAATTTGCTGGCCGTCACATCCATGATTGCATTCTCGATAGCCTGAGCTGCTTTTGCTTCCCCCAGCTGCTCCAGCATCATGCCGCCACAGGCAATTGCTGCAAGCGGATTTATTACATTCATTCCTGTATATTTCGGTGCAGATCCGCCAATAGGCTCGAACATCGAGACTCCTTCAGGATTAATGTTCCCTCCTGCTGCGATCCCCATGCCGCCCTGGGTTATAGCTCCGAGGTCGGTGATAATGTCTCCGAACATGTTTGTCGTCACAATGACATCGAACCATTCGGGGTTCTTGATCATCCACATGCAGGTGGCATCGACATGGTAATATTCCCTAAGGATATCGGGATAATCGGCTTGTCCCATTTCATGAAATGCTCTTTCCCAGAGGTCAAAAACATAGGTCAGTACATTTGTCTTTCCGCAAAGGGCAAGCGTCTTCCTTTTATTTCTTTTTCTTGTAAATTCAAAAGCATACCTCAGACATCTGTCGACAAGAAAACGGTTGTAAACCATATTTTGCATTGCAACCTCATGCGCTGTACCCTTCATGGTTACCCCGCCGCTTCCGGTGTAGACATCTCCGGTGTTTTCTCTTACAACTACATAGTCAATATGTTCGGGACCTTTGTCTTTAAGCGGAGTGGAAACGCCGGGATACAGTTTTATAGGCCTCAGATTAATATACTGATCAAGTTCAAACCTCAGCCTGAGAAGAATTCCCTTTTCCAGAATTCCGGGTTTCACATCCGGATGACCGATTGCCCCAAGGAAAATTGAGTCAAATTTCCGGAGTTCCTCGGTGGCTGAATCGGGCAGGATCTCGCCTGTCCTGAGATATCGGTCGCCTCCGAAATCAAATTCCTCAAAATTGAGATTAAATCCGTATTTACCTGCCGCTGCGCCAAGCACTTTCCTGCCTTCTCTCACCACTTCCGGTCCTGTTCCGTCACCGGGGATGGATGCAATATTGTATGTCCTGTTCATTCGGTTAATGTTTCAGATTATTATGCATTATGGTTGTTAATATGTATTTTATCGCCAATCCTGATTTCGTTGTTATAGACAATATTAAGCATTTTCTCAGTAGCCTTTATCGCTGATTCAGTCTGATCCCCGTCGAGTCCCTTTGTCCTGAACTCCCTGTTCCCGAAATTCCAGGTTATGACAGTCTCGACAAGGGCATCTGTTTTTCCTCCCGGAGGAATTGATACTTCATAATCGGTAAGCGCGGGAAGTTGCTTTCCCAGCCTGTCGTATATTACCCTCAGCGCTTTCATGAAGGCGTCATACTGACCGTCACCGGAAGAGGTTTCCTGGTAAATCTTTCCATCAATTTCGATCTGAACACTCGCAAATGGTTTCAGACCGTATGAAAGTGAAAGCGAATAGTTTTTAATAAATATTTTGAAATCACTCCTGTCGTTTCCCAGAACATCGGAGATAATGAAAGGCAGATCCTCGGTTGTCACATTTTTCTTTTTATCGCCAAGCTCAATTACGCGTTGCGTCACTTTTGTCAGCGATTCAGGGTCCAGATCGAGACCGAATTCTTCAAGGTTTTTCCTGATTGTAGCCTTTCCCGACTGTTTTCCAAGAGCATACTTCCTTTTCCTCCCGAATCTTTCCGGTAGAAGGTTATTAAAATAAAGATTGTCTTTTGAGTCACCATCAGCATGAACCCCGGAGGTCTGTGTGAAAACATTTTCACCAACAACCGGCTTGTTTACAGGTACTCTGATCCCGCTGAATGTCTCAACTATCTTGCTTGCCTTTGTGATCTCAAATTCATTGACCCCGGTTTCGGCTCCAAGCTGATCGTGCAGGACACCTATTACGCTCGACAGCGGTGCATTGCCAGCCCTTTCACCCAACCCGTTTATTGTTGTATGAACTCCTGTAATACCTGCCTTAACTGCTGCGTATATATTTGCTACGGCAAGGTCATAATCGTTGTGAGGATGGAAATCGAAATTTAGTGAAGGATATCTTTCGACCATTTTTTTGCAGAAGGAATAGGTCTGATCCGGATTCAGTATGCCGAGCGTATCAGGCAGCATGAATCTTTCAATCCTGTCATCTTTCAGGCTATCAATCATGTAGAACACATAATCTTCCGAACCGATCATTCCGTTCGACCAGTCTTCAAGGTATATATTAACCTGCATATCAAGCTCCTCAGCTTTTCTGATAATGCTTCTGATATCATCCACATGATGTTCGGGTGTCTTGCGCAGCTGCTTTTCGAGATGTCTTAATGATCCTTTGCAGAGAAGGTTGATAACTTTTCCTCCAGCGTCGTGGATCCATCTGATTGAAATATCCCCGTCAATAAATCCAAGAACTTCGACTTTTTTCAGCAAATTATTGCGCCGGGCCCACCTGGTGATCATTTTTAGAGCTTCAATTTCGCCGGTGGAGACCCGCGCCGAGGCAACCTCGATGCGATCGACTTTCACTTCCTTTAATAAAAGCGCTGCTATGTGAAGTTTTTCTACCGGAGAATATGAAATACCCTGCATCTGCTCCCCATCCCTGAGGGTAGTATCCATTATTTCAATTTTCATCTTCTGCTTTTTTTGCCAGTTCAAACGCTGTGATAAGATCCTTCTTTGAGAGAAGATAGTCAATGTCGTCAAGCCCTTTCAGAAGGCATTCCTTTTTATAGGGATTTATTTCAAAGTGTACCGTATCGCCGTCGGGGACTATTGAAATAACCTGATTTTCAAGATCTATCCGGACAAGCTGATCAGGATTAATACGTACCAGATCCATCAGGCTGTCAAGGAATTTCTCCGGAACGACAACCGGAAGCAGTCCGTTGTTAAGCGAATTGTTCCTGAAGATGTCGGCAAAAAAACTCGAGACCACTGCCCTGAACCCGTAGTCGTAAATAGCCCATACGGCATGTTCCCTGCTGGAACCGCTTCCGAAATTCTTTCCTGCCACAAGGATCTTTCCCCTGTAACGGTCGTTGTTCAGAATGAAATCCTTGTTCTTTTGTCCCGACTTGTCATAACGCCAGTCGCGGAACAGGTTTTCACCGAATCCTTCCCTTGTAGTTGCGCTAAGGAACCGCGCCGGGATTATCTGATCGGTATCGATGTTCTCGAATGAAAGAGGAACACAAGCAGATTCGAGCAATTTGAATTTTTCTTTTGGCATTTTAATCTCCTTTAAATAGTTCTAACGGATGAATTCGCGCGGATCGGTCACTTTTCCCGTAATGGCTGCAGCGGCTGCTACCAGAGGACTGGCAAGCAGCGTTCTGGAACCGGGACCCTGGCGGCCTTCAAAATTCCTGTTGGTGGTTGAAACAGCATAATTGCCTGCCGGGATCTTGTCCTCATTCATGGCCAGGCATGAAGAGCATCCTGGCTGCCTCAGCTCAAATCCGGCCTTCATCAATATGATGTCTATACCTTCGCTTACCGCCTGTTTTTCAACGGCTTTTGATCCGGGCACTATAAGAGCGGTTATACCCGGTGCTTTCTTCTTTCCCTTTACAATCCGGGCAAAATCCCTGAGGTCCTCAATGCGGCCATTGGTACAGCTTCCGACAAAGACATAGTCGACCGGATGTCCCAGTAGCTTCATTCCAGGAACAAATCCCATATAATCGAGCGATTTAAGGAATGAAGGTGTATCATCGGCACTTATGTTATCGATAGCAGGAACGGAATCATCAATTGCCATTCCCATCCCGGGATTTGTACCGAATGTTATCATGGGTCTGATCAGGCTCCCGTTTATTTCAAGTTCACGGTCGAAGACTGCTCCGGGATCGCTCTGGAATTCTTTCCATTCAGAAAGAAGGGCGTCCCAGTCAAATCCGGGTGCGAATGATTTGAGGTCCTTCAGATACTTCATTGTTGTATCGTCAGGAGCTATCAATCCGCCGCGGGCACCCATTTCGATGCTCATGTTACAAACTGTCATTCTTCCTTCCATGCTGAGATCCCTGATAACGGAACCGGCATATTCAACAAAATAGCCTGTAGCCCCGCCTGTTGAGACATGGGAAATGATATACATGATCACATCTTTTGCAGTTACTCCTTTACCGAGCTTCCCGTTAACGGTTATTCTCATTTTTTTCGGTTTGGGCTGGAGTATGCACTGGGTTGCAAGCACCATCTCGACCTCGCTTGTGCCAATGCCGAATGCCACTGCGCCAAAGGCTCCATGTGTTGATGTGTGACTATCGCCGCATACGATTGTCATGCCAGGTCTTGTATAACCCATCTCCGGACCGATTACATGTACAATACCGTTCGACGGATGATTAAGGCCGAAATACTCTATGCCTGAATCGCGGCAGTTTTCTGAAAGCCTGTCGACCTGATTTCTCGAGAGTTCATCCCTGATCGGCTTATCCTGGTCCTTTGTTGGAATATTGTGATCGGCGGTGGCCAGGGTCCGCCCGGGCCTGAACACCGGGATGCCTCTTTTTTTCAGACCGTTAAAGGCTTGTGGACTGGTAACCTCATGTATAAAATGCTGGTCGATGTAAAGTATGTCGGGTCCGTTTTCAACCGATTGGACTACATGAGAATCCCAGATCTTGTCAAATAATGTTTTTGGCTCCATTGAGTAATATTTTGTTAATTCTGCCTCCCCTTTGTCTCCCTGCTGCTTTGCCCCTCTGCTGTTTTACCCCCCAACCCCCCTGAAGGGGGGTAAGAGTTGGGGGTGCAGGGTCATTTTATTTTCGATATTGCATCGATGAAAGCCTCTACAGAGGCGGTTACTATGTCAATATTTGCGGAAAAGCCATAATAGATCTTGCCTTCATGTTCTATCTGGATGTGCACCTTGCCAATATCATCGCTTCCTTTTGTGATAGCCTGAATAAGAAACTCCTCGAGGTGGACGGTTTTGCTTATAAGCGATTTTACGGCGGTAAAGGCCGCATCAATTGGTCCGTTCCCCGAAGCTGTTGCCATGTGAACTTCCCCGTTGATTTTGATCCCCACCGTTGCCACGGGAACAGTTGATCTTCCGCAGGTGACTTGAAGCGTTTCGAGCTTGAGCGACTTCTCTCCGGCAAATACCTCGCCCGACAGAATTCTCAGGTCCTCATCGTTTATTTCCTTCTTTTTATCGGCAAGATTCAGAAAACGGTGGTAAATATCATCCAGTTCTTCCTTTCCGAAGGTAAATCCCAGCGCTTCCAGCCGGTGGTTAAGGGCAGCCCTTCCACTTCGTGCCGTCAGTATTATCGACGATTCCTTTATTCCTACCTCATGAGGATCGATTATTTCATAATTCTCCCTGTATTTAAGGACCCCGTCCTGATGGATCCCGGAAGAGTGGGCGAAAGCGTTTCTTCCCACTATTGCCTTGTTGGCCTGAACAGGCATGCTCATCAGGTTGGAGACCATCCTGCTTGTGCTGAATATCAGTTTTGAGTTAATGTCGGTTTTAAGTTTCATGGAATGATGACTCTTTATTATCATAGCCACCTCTTCGAGGGAAGTGTTGCCGGCCCTCTCTCCGATGCCGTTCATGGTAACTTCCACCTGCCTGGCACCGTTTAGAACACCCATAATGGTGTTGGCAGTTGCCATTCCAAGATCATTGTGACAATGTGTCGAGATAACCGCTTTGTCGATGTTTCTGACGTTCTCCATCAGATACCTGATCTTTGCCCCGTATTCCTCGGGAAGGCAGTAGCCTGTTGTGTCGGGGATGTTAACAACCGTAGCCCCGGCCTTTATAACCGCTTCGATAACCTGTGCAAGATATTCATTCTCGCTTCTTCCTGCATCCTCAGCATAGAACTCGACATCCTCCACGAATTTTTTGGCGTATTTGACCGCATCGACTGCTCTTTTGAGGATCTCCTCAGGAGTTGTCCTGATCTTGTATTTTATATGAAAGGGGGAAGTACCTATTCCAGTATGTATCCTCTTTCTTTTGGCATATTGGAGAGCTTCGGCCGCTACTTCTATATCCTTTTTTACCGCTCTTGTGAGAGCGCATATCACCGGATTTGAGATGGCTTTGGATATTTCCACCACCGACCTGAAATCGCCCGGGCTGGAAATCGGAAAGCCCGATTCAATGACGTCAACTCCCAGGTCTTCAAGAGCCCTGGCTACCTGAATTTTTTCAACTGTATTCAGCTGGCACCCGGGCACCTGCTCTCCGTCGCGGAGGGTCGTGTCGAAGATGTATACTTTTTCTTCCATCGTAATTTGGTTTTTTTTGTTTTATTTCTTTACCGGCCTTAACTTTCTTACTGCAGCACCAGTCTTCCATAATTCGGAGTTCCCAAGCTCAGACAGTTCAGCGTTAAGGAGTTCCTTGTAATTCGGTAATCCGGTCGACTGCAGCACCCTGACGCACTCTTCACCCGATTTAACTTTGTTGTAAAGATCAGTGAAGACCGGAAGGGTTGCTTCCATGAACTTCGGACGCCAGTCGAGCGCACCACGCTGTGCTGTGGCACTGCAGTTCGAGTACATCCAGTCCATTCCTTTTTCATCGACAAGCCTGATAAGGCTCTGTGTCAGCTCTTCAACGGTTTCATTGAAGGCTTCGGAGGGAGAATGACCGTTTTCGCGTAGAACCTGGTACTGGGCATCCATGATACCTGCAAGCGCTCCCATGAGAACTCCCCGTTCACCCGTAAGGTCGGAAAAAACCTCTTTTTCAAATGTGGTGGGGAAGAGATATCCTGATCCGATAGCTATGCCAAGGGCAAGAATACGGTCGGTTGCCCTGCCGGTGAAATCCTGGAATACCGAATAGCTTGAGTTGATGCCAGTACCCGCAAGGAAATTCCTCCTTACGCTTGTACCGGAACCTTTCGGCGCACAAAGGATGACATCTATATTCTCCGGAGGGATTACTCCCGTGTGCTCCTTGTATGTTATTGAGAAACCGTGTGAGAAGTAAAGGGCATCTCCCGCCTTAAGGCATGGCTTGATTCTGGGCCATAGTGTCCTCTGTGCTGCGTCCGATACCAGGTATTGGATGATAGTGGCTTTTTTTGCTGCTTCATCAACATCAAAAAGGTTCTTTCCGGGAACAAACCCGTCAGCCACTGCCTTGTCCCAGTCAGCCCTGAATTCCGGAGCCTGGCCTATGATAACATTTATACCATTGTCCTTCATGTTAAGAGCCTGTGCCGGTCCCTGTACTCCGTAGCCGATAACTGCTATAGTTTCATTCTTAAGTACTTCGCGTGCCTTTTCCAGAGTGAATTCTTCCCTTGTTACAACATCTTCAAGGATTCCGCCAAAATCGATTTTTGCCATGGTATTAGTTTTTTGTTAGTTTTTTGTTTTTTTTAGTGTTCTATTCTTTAAATCTTGTTTACTTATCCGGGCAGCCCGGCCGCCATTAATTATATGTATCAAAGTTGTCGGGCCTCTGCTGATTTGCCTCATCCATCTCCTCAAGATAGGCATGAAGCTCCTTGACCTGCCTGGTTATGGCTACCCTGCCCGACCTTACAAACTGCAAAACCCCGCATGGCTCCAGAAGATGCAACAGATCGTTGATCTGCGTTTTGTGCCCTGTCCGTTCAATCACCATGAACTCAGGGTGGACCTCCAGGATGCGTGCGTTATGGTCGCGGACAATGCGATCGATAAGGTTGCCCGACATAAGGCCCTTGGTCCTGACTTTATAAAGAGCCAGTTCCTGGTAAATTATTTCATCGGAGGTGTGAACAAAAACCTTAAGAACCTCAACAATCTTTTGCATCTGCTTTACCACCTTCTGTACCATCTCAGGGGTTGTCCTGACAACAAGGGTGAGAATTTGAACGCCCTTTACTGCTGATTCTGAGGCCGTTATACTTTCAATGTTTATCTGCCTTCTCGTAAGGATGATTGTTATCTGGTTCGTTATCCCTATGTGATCCTCCGAAAAGATTGATATTGTAAATTCCTGTGTGTTCATAATGAATATTTTACTTCTTTTTGTTAATGTCCTCTGTTCCCCGCCCCCTGAGCCCTGAGCCCTGAGCCCTGCGGCCTGCCTTCAGGGTGATTCAGGGCATATTATTTGTAAGTTAGTGTTACTTCTGAAACCGAGGCCCCCGGTTCGATCATCGGAAGCACGTTAGCTTCCTTGTCGATCCTGACATCCAGTATATATGGTCCTTTTGAATCAAGCATATCCTTGATTGAATCCTTCAATTCCTTTCTTTCTGTAACTGTTTTAGCCGGAATGCCGTATCCTGAGGCAATTGTAACAAAATCAGGATTGACGAGCTCGGTTGATGCGTATCTTTTATCGAAGAACATGTCCTGCCATTGCCGAACCATGCCAAGAAATCCGTTGTTCAGTATGATTAGTTTAACAGGTATCCTATAATGAAGAATTGTGCCCAGTTCCTGTATTGTCATCTGAAACCCTCCGTCGCCGATAAATGCCACAACCTGTTTGCCGGGGTTTCCTATTTTTGCACCGACTGCTGCAGGCAGACCAAATCCCATGGTTCCCATTCCTCCTGATGTTACAAGGCTGTTGGGACTGGAAAATTTGAAGTACCGTGCTACCGACATCTGATTCTGGCCTACATCGGTTACAGCTATGGCGTCGCCCCCGGTGAGTTCCGAAACAAGCCTGACCACTTCTCCCATTTTTATCTTGCCTTCTGCAGGCATTGTTTCCGGTTTGATTACCTTTTCCTGTTCCGTCCTGTCCAGAATCCGGAATTCCCTTATCCAGTTCTCATGTTTGTTTTCGTGCACCAGGGGGATCAGGTGTTTGAGGACCTCACGTGCGTCATTATTAATTTCGAGGTCGACCGTTACATTCTTGTTGATCTCGGCATCATCTATCTCGATATGGATGATCCTGGCATTTTTTGCATATTTCTTCAGGTTACCTGTCACCCTGTCGTCGAAGCGCATTCCGATTGCAATGATCAGATCGGCTTCGTTGGTAAGGATGTTTGGAGCGTAATTTCCGTGCATGCCTAGGTAGCCTGCGTAAAGGCGGTGAGCGGATGGGAAGGCTGAAAGGCCAAGCAGAGTCATCGCCACCGGAATCCCGGTTTTCTCAGCAAACTGTAAAAGTTCCTTTTCCGCCCTCGAAATAAGCACCCCATGTCCTGCAAGAATCAGAGGTTTTTCAGCATGGTTGATCATAATGGCCGCTGATTCTATAGCTCTTGTGCGTAAAGGGATGGTGGGATTATAACTTCTCAGGTAATTGCATTTTTTGTACCTGAACTCAATTTTCTCAATTTGAGCATCCTTGGTGATGTCGATAAGTACCGGTCCGGGCCTGCCTGAACACGCTATGAAAAACGCTTTTGCCAGTGTTTCAGGAATATCCTGGGCTTTTTTTACCTGGGCGTTCCATTTGGTAACGGGCATCGATACTCCGATAATATCGGTTTCCTGGAAAGCGTCAGTCCCGATCAGATTTGAGACCACCTGTGCAGTGACGAATACCATTGGGACGGAATCGAGGTAAGCATTGGCAATACCTGTTATAAGATTTGTAGCTCCGGGTCCGGATGTGGCAAAGCAAATACCGGGTTTTCCTGTTACCATTGCATAAGCCTGTGCTGCATGTGCTGCACCCTGCTCATGACGTGTCAGAATATGGTGGAGCTTGTCCTGGTAGTCAAGAAGTTTGTCATACACCGGCATGATTGCTCCGCCGGGATAACCGAAAATTGTATTTACCCCTTCCTCGACCAGGGCTCTGAGTATAGCCTCGGCACCGGTAATTATCTCATGTCCGTTAGTATTTTCAGCAACCTTTACCTTTTCTTTCTTTGTCTTCATCTGACTCAAATTAACTTAATAAATGTATCTCCTGTATTCACCCACTTTCTTCAATTTACTATTCTTACCGCTCCCTTGTCAGCTGAACTCACCATTTTAGCGTAGGCCCGGAGTGAAGATGGGACTTCCCGTTTCCTCCTGGCTGGATTAAATGCTTCTGAACCTCTCGTTTTTTCCTTATTGAATCTCAGTTCAAGCTCATCATCAGGAAGGATGACATTGATTTTCCTTGATGTAACATCTATTTCTATTATATCACCGTTCCGGATGAGTGCAATTTCACCTCCGGCAGCGGCCTCAGGCGATAAGTGCCCGACCGACAGCCCTGATGTACCTCCTGAAAACCGTCCGTCGGTTATCAGGGCGCATTTCTTGTCGAGCAATTTTGATTTCAGGTAAGATGTCGGGTAGAGCATCTCCTGCATTCCGGGCCCACCCCTGGGTCCTTCATACCTGATGACAACAGCATCGCCCTGCTTCACGGATCCTCCAAGTATTCCTTCCACTGCTTCTTCCTGTGACTCGAAAACTACAGCAGGTCCACGGAACTTCAGTAGAGTGGGGTCGATCCCGGCAGTTTTGACTATGCATCCGCATCTTGCAACATTACCGTAAAGTACGGCAAGACCACCGTCACTGTTGTAGGCATTTTCAATGTTCCTTATACAACCATTGACCCTGTCGGCATCCGGCCGGTCATAATAGGTGTTGTGGGAACCCATCTCCAGACTCCTTTTATTCATTGGGGCACTGAGCCAGAAATCCCACGCCTCGGGTCTTATCCTGCTGCTCATTACATCCCAGTCGGCAATTGCATCATGAAGGGTTGGGTAGTCGAGGCGGCCTGCTGAACCATCAATTAAGTTGTTGCGTTCCAGTTCGCCCATTATCGATATAATGCCGCCTGCCCGGTTAACGTCCTGAACATGGTATTTAGAACTTGGGGCCACTTTGCATATGTTGGGTATTTGGCGCGACAGTTCATCAATGTCTTTCATGGTGAAATCCACTCCGGCCTCATGTGCTACTGCCAGAAGGTGAAGAACGGTGTTTGTCGATCCGCCCATAGCAATGTCGAGCGACATGGCGTTAAGGAATGCCTTCTTTGTCGCTATCGACCTGGGAAGTACACTTGTATCGCCTTCGTAATAATATTTCTTTGCAAGGCTGACAATCAGACTTGCAGCTTTATCGAATAACTTCAGCCTGTTGGAATGTGTGGCCAGAACGGTTCCGTTTCCCGGCAATGCCATCCCGAGCGCTTCAACAAGGCAGTTCATCGAGTTGGCAGTGAACATTCCTGAACATGAGCCGCAGGTAGGGCAGGCAGCCAATTCCATTTCCCGAAGCTCCCTGTCGCTCACAGTTTCGTCGGCTGCCGATACCATTGCATCAATGAGATCAATATCCCTGTTCCTGTAATTGCCGGCTTCCATCGGCCCCCCCGAGACAAACAAGGCCGGGATATTGAGCCGCATGGCGGCCATAAGCATCCCGGGAGTGATCTTGTCACAGTTGCTTATGCAGATCATTGCATCGGCCCGGTGGGCATTACAGACATACTCAACGCTGTCGGCTATCAGTTCGCGCGAGGGGAGGGAATATAGCATTCCTTCATGGCCCATGGCAATTCCGTCATCAATAGCAATGGTGTTGAACTCAGCAGCAAAAAAACCCTGATTCTCAATTTCCATCTTTATAGTCTGGCCAATGGTGTGAAGATGGACATGCCCGGGAACGAACTGGGAAAAGGAATTCACTATTGCAATAACAGGCTTTCCGAACTGATCCTCTTTCATCCCGTTTGCCCTCCAGAGGCTCCTGGCACCTGCCATGTTCCTTCCGGTTACTGTTCTTGAACTTCTAAGCTGAATCTTCATAATAAGCCATTTTATAAAAAAAAGCTTCCCGGTTGATCCGGAAAGCTTCATATACCTGTTTCGATACATATTATTCCCGGATCATCTGCCATCGGCAAGAATGAGAATGAGGACGAGGGTAATAATATGTATGAAAGATTTATTCACTGTTTTCTTTAAAATTGATTGACAAAAGTATGTAAATTTTTAATATATCAAATAGAATCAGTATATTTTATTTATTTTTTGTAGCATTTGTTACAAGTAGTCAAACCATATCACCGGATTTCTGACCGGAAGATTTCTTATAACTTCTTCATTTGATGGGAAATGATCAAGCCTTTTCCAGGTTTTAAACCATGTGCGGACCCCAAAATTCCCAGCTCCGAACACCAGAAAAGGATGTGCTACTGGCCAGTTATCCCAATACATAACATCCTTGTTGTAAGTCCATCTGGTTTTATCTGCAACATAAGGATAAAGGAATTCAATCCCTTTCCTTAGCGATCTGCCGTCAGGGGTCTGAAAATTGAAAAGGTCGTTGTTTTCGTCCGAAAGTATAAGGCAAACCATTGTCATGGCATCCAGATTGAATAATGAATAACCATAGGGTTTTGTCCGCTTCAGTTCCAGCGGGAAACTCCCATCAGCAGCCATCTGGTCAGGAAGCAGTATTTCCCTGTACCTGTTTCTGCAAAATTCAAGGATCTTTTCATCCCCCGTCAGCCTGGCAAATGCAGCCACCTGCATTACCCAGCATGTGGCATGATTGTTTTTTGTATTCATCTCATCAATGCCGTACGGATGGGTCATCAGCCATGCGAGATATGAGTTGAACCATGATTTTATAGCTTCAAGGAGCTTTTTGTCCACGCACTTTGCCTTCTCCATTGCCATTATCGAACGGGCAACTTCCATCAGGTGAATGGTATCAATTATTCCTGTTCCTCTGCCCGTGTATCTTCCTTTAATTGCCTGAGCATAGAGAAGGGATGGATTCATCATGGTAGCAGTGTCGGCAAACCAGGCAGACAGGTGGAGAAAAGCCTGCTGCACGTATTTTTCATCACCGGTGATAGTATAGGCCGACGCCAGCAAGCCTGTGATCCGGCTCAGGCGGATCATCACTTTCCTGTGTTCAGTAAAATTACCAGGATTGGACATCCCGTCACGCTGGATATAGGGTCCGGCTGGATTTTCGGGGTCGGGCCACCAGTAATCCCCCTCCGAGTAAAAATCATGGATCCCCCCGGCGCTCCGATCGCAGTAAAATGATGTTATTGTAACCGGCTTTTCATAAAGAACTTTGTCAGCACGGGCAATTATTTCCGTCCTGAGAATCCTGATTGCCTTACGTCTGATACCTGTTTCGGAACAAATTCCTTCGAAAGGAATAAGTATAACCAGTACTAAAAAAGCTGCGAATCTATATGCCATTTAACTTCTTCGTCTCTTTGTCTCTTCGTCTCTTCGTCTCTTTGTCTCTCAGTCCCTTCGTCTCCTTCCCACCCTCACGCCTCACCCTTCATGCCTACCTAAATTGCTTTACATATTCAAGAAAAGCCTTAGCCGCTTTATCTAGGTTCTGAACCGAGCCTCCTCCTTCCAGAACTTCGCACATTTCATATGTGATGTAACCCTGATATCCGATTTCCTTAAGCGTATTTATAAAGGTGCGGTAATCGAGAAATCCCTCACCGATTGGTACTGCCCTCATCTGTGACTCCTGCCTGACATAATTTGTATGGTTGAGTTCGTATGTATATCTTGGAAGCTCTTTATAATCAGCTGTTGTGGTATGGACAATGTAAGGCTTCATTGTATAAATTGCCTCCCTTATCTCTTCAGATGTCAATCCTTGAAGAGTGGGTGACCAGCAGTCGAAGGCAGCCTTTACGTTAGGCAGATTAATCTCATCAAGCAGCCATTTCATTGCATCGTGGTGGAGGGCAATGTCATGATGGTTCTGAATTGCAAGGGTAACTCCGTATTTAGCGGCAAGCTTCCCGGCGATCTGCATTCCCTCAACCACTAGTGCATACTGTTTATCATAAGGAACGCCGGGACGCTCGTAGCCTGTATAGACACGAACCATGCCGGTTCCGAGATCGCGCGCCAGACGGGCCAGCTCACCGATATAGGTAGCCTGGATCTCGACATTTGGTATACCGGCTTTGTCGACCCCGGCCGTGAAATCGCAGTATCCTGCAAGGCAGACCAGGTCAAGGCCAAGCTCATTTATCCTTGCCCTTAGCTTCTGCCGGGCTGATTCGTCATAATCAAGAACCGAAACATGAGGCCGTTTTGCGGCAAGCATCACCCCGTCGTATCCAAGTTCCTTTGCTTTTAAAAGGAATTCATCGACCGTAAGTGTTGCCTGCCCGCGCCAGATTCCCATATAACTTACTGAGTGAAGGCATGTCCTGACCTTGAAATCAGCCGGATTGCCGCTGGGAATCTTTTGACCGTAAGAAGTGAAAGCTATTAAGAAAAGGGAGAACAGGGTAATTGCCAGTTTTTTCATGGTGAGGTTATTAAATTGTCAATGAGTCGAATAAAAGTAAAATTTTTTTTCTATTTTTACACCCTTTAACCTTAAATCTGTTTTTACATCTTCTGAATCCCGGAAACCAGGAACTATACACTCCTGAAAGCTTTAATTTAATATTAACTCAAAAATAATCAGAATGAAAAAAAGAACTCTTATCTCTGTTGTTATGCTCCTGGCTGTAAGCACCTTTGTGCTTGTGAATTTCAGTTCATGCAAGCCTGCCGGAAAGAACATCGGTCTTCAGCTTTATTCGATCCGCGATTCTATCAATAATGATGTACCCGTTGCCATTGCCAAAGTTGCAGACATGGGATACACCTTTGTTGAGCCTGCCGGTTACCGCGACGGTAAATTTTACGGAATGGACCCGGTTGAATTCAAAGCCCTTTGTGAAGAAAACGGTATGCATGTCCTTAGCTCACATACCAGTCGCAACCTTCCCGATTCGACCAATTATGACGAAACCATGGCATGGTGGGATCAGTGCATCGACGCACACATTGCAGCAGGGGCCAAATATATCGTTCAGCCTTCAATGGGACGTTCGGCTTATGAGAGTATTGAGAACATTGGCAAGTGGTGCGCTTATTTCAATGAAGTTGGGGAAAAATGCAACGCAAAAGGAATCAGGTTCGGGTATCATAATCATTCGAATGAATTTACCACCGTATTCGGTGACACCATATTGTATGACTTTATGCTTCAGAACACCGATCCTGCAAAAGTCATGTTCCAGCTCGATCTTTACTGGTGTGTTGAAGGCGGGAAAAATCCTGTCGATTATTTCAACAAGTATCCCGGACGTTTTGAGCTGTGGCACATAAAGGACAAAGAAGAAATTGGAGCCAGCGGAATGATGGATTTCGAAGCAATCTGGGCTGCCCGTGATATCTCGGGTATGAAATACGGAATTGTTGAGGTCGAAAAATACAATTTCGATCAGTTCACCAGCTGTGCAAAGAGCTACGAATTCCTTAACAACGCCGAATATGTTGTAATGCCGCTCTGAAGAAGCAAGCAGACACATATGACTGAATAGAAAGTTTTTAATTTGAACCGGTTGCAGAGTTTCTTTGCAGCCGGTTTTCTTTTTAAGAAGACAGAAGAAGAAGTTTCTCGCAGATTTCCGCAGAGAAAAAACGCAGATAAGCGCAGATGAAAACCGAGAGCCGCATGCCGTATATCGGATCACGCAACCTGGGGACACCGGATTCCCATTAATAAATCAAAGTAGTATGGATTTCGCAAGACTTTTTTTCCTATTTTTAATACGTCATAAAAAATCCATCCATGAGAAGAAGCGTGTTGTTAATGCTGTTTGCTTGTTTAATCTTTTCAGGATGCCAAAAGGGGTATTATTCTGAAAATGATTTCGGGTCGCTGAAGAAAATTGATTCGCATGTACATATAAACGGCAAAACGGGATATTTTGAAGAGGTTGCCGCGGAAGACAATTTCATTCTTATAACTCTGGGCGTTGACCATGGTGATTCTGCCAACATAAGCAGGCAGCATGAAAGTGCAGGTTATTCGGCTCAGAAGCATCCGGGCAGAGTTTTTTACGGACCCACCTTCCTTTTTGACACTGCTGCCTGGGAAACTCCCGAATGGAGCAGTAAAATAATAGCCGGACTTGAGAAGGATCTTTCCCAGGGCGGAATAACGGTAAAAATCTGGAAAAACATTGGAATGACTGTCCGCGACAGGTCGGGACGTTTCATCATGGTCGATGATCCGGCCCTTGACCCGGTTATTGATTATATTAAGGGCAGGGGACTGCCAATAACAGGCCATCTCGGCGAACCACGCAATTGCTGGCTGCCGCTGGATCAGATGACGGTTTCGAGCGACAGCAGCTACTTTGCCCGTAATCCTCATTATCACATGTTCCTCCATCCGGAATATCCTTCGTACGAAGATCAGATAAATGCAAGGGATAACATGCTTGCAAAGCATCCGGATCTTACATTCATAGGATGCCACCTTGCCAGCCTCGAATGGAACGTGGATTCACTAGCACAGCGGCTCGACAGGTTTCCGAATATGGCCGTTGATATGTCGGCCAGGATTTGTCACCTGCAGTACCAGTCGGCTCAGGACCGCAAGAGGGTAAGGGATTTCTGCATCAGATATCAGGACAGGCTCCTTTACGGCACCGATGTGGGCGACAGCGGCAACTCTGATCCTGACCGGTTCAAAAAAAGCATGCATGCAACCTGGCTTGACGACTGGAAATATTTCACATCAGATGATGAAATGACCTCCGATAAATTCAGGGGGACATTCACCGGATTGAAGCTTCCCAGGGAGGTTGTGGATAAAATTTATTATAAGAATGCTGTTAAATGGTATAAACTGAACATATGATGAAAGATAACATTAATTCGCGAAGGAACTTTCTTAAAAAGGCCGTTCTGGGAACCGCCGCAGTTGTAAGTATCCCCGAGATCCTTTCGGCGGCAATGCCTCCGGCCAGGAAGATGAAGACAATTAAGCTCTCAAAGGATCAGACCATTCTTTTCCAGGGAGATTCAATTACCGATGCGGGCCGGAACAGGGAAGACACCGGATATAATTCTGCAAGAAACCTGGGATCAGGTTATGCTATGCTGGCAGGTGCTACCATGCTTAATAAGTATGAAGCACTTAACCTCAGGATCTACAACAAGGGGATCTCGGGCAATAAGGTCTTCCAGCTTGCAGAGCGCTGGGACAAGGATTGCCTCGAACTTAAACCCGATGTGCTTAGCATTCTTATCGGTGTCAATGATATCTGGCATAAGCTCAACGGGCAGTATGATGGTACCAGCGAAATCTACAGGAGGGATTACATTGCTCTTCTTGAGCGTACGGTGCAGGCATTGCCGGGCGTGAAATTAATTATTTGCGAACCTTTTGCAGTAAGGGGAGTCAAAGCTGTTGACGACAAGTGGTATCCTGAATTCTATGAATACCAGAAAGCTGCGGCAGAGATTGCTGCTCAGTTCAACGCCATATTTATTCCCTTCCAGAAAGTATATGATGAGGCAGTAAAAAGAGCTCCCGGGGCATACTGGACAGGTGACGGCGTTCATCCCAGCCTGGCCGGAGCCCAGCTTATGAACAAGGCATGGATGAAGGCATTTGATTAAAACAATCCAAATATGAATAGAATTACACGAAGAGGATTTATCCGGCGGAGCATCTCCGCAGGTGTCGGCCTGACGGCAATCGGCATTTTACCCCGGCTTCCGGAACTGCCAAAGGCAAATATGAGGTTTGGACTGGTTACCTATCAGTGGGGGCGGGACTGGGATCTTCCAACGCTAATTTCAAATTGCGAAAAGACAGGATATCTCGGAGTTGAACTTCGAACCGAACATGCCCATAAGGTTGAAACCAACCTTACACCCATTCAGCGTGCAGAAGTTAAGAAGCGATTTGCCGACAGCCCCGTCGAATGCCTGGGTTACGGTGCAAATTTTGAATACCATAGCCCCGATAGTGCCGTGCTTCGTAATAATATAGACCAGACAAAGGAATACATAAAGCTGTGCCATGATATCGGAGCCACCGGGATCAAGGTAAAACCCAATGATGTGCCCGCAGTAGTGCCAAAGGAAAAAACCCTCGAACAAATTGGTGTTTCGCTTAACGAGGTGGGCAAATTCGCCCGTGAATACGGTCAGCTGGTGAGGGTTGAGGTCCACGGTAATCACACCCAGGAGTTGCCGAATATGAAGGCAATCTTTGACCATGTAACCGAACCAAATGTAAAAATGTGCTGGAACTGCAATGATCAGGATCTCCTTCCTCCCGGACTTGAGGGGAACTTCAACATGGTTAAGCATTGGTTTGGAGACACGGTTCATGTTCGTGAACTTAATGTGGGGGATTATCCCTACCAGGAACTTTTCAACCTTTTCAAACGAATGAATTACAACGGCTGGATACTTCTTGAAGCCCGCACGGAACCAGCCGACAGGATTGCGGCGATGAAGGAACAGATTGAAGTATTCAGGCAGATGACAAAATAAAACCCTAAACCCAAAATACATGACCAACAGAAGAGATTTCCTCAAGACAACCGCTGCCGGTGCAGCCGGGATTGCTATAGGAGGACTAAGCCTCAGCGCAAAATCCTATAACCAGGTGGCAGGATCAAATGACAGGATAATTATGGCTGTTGCCGGACTGCGAAGCAGGGGCCGCGACCATATTAACAGCTGGTGCGCCCTTAAGGATAACCGGAATGTCCGTATCAAGACTGTTTGCGACGTTGATAACCAGTTCTTCCCCCAGGCGGCGAAGCTGATCCTGGACAGATCGGGTGAAACAGCCGCCACAGAATCAGATATGCGCAGGGTGTTCGAGGACAAGGATATCGATGCGGTATCGTTTGGTTTGCCTAACCACTGGCACGCCCTGAGTGCGATATGGGCCTGCCAGGCAGGGAAACATGTTTATGCAGAAAAACCGGCCAGTCACAATCTCTGGGAGGGGAGGAAGATGGTCGAGGCGGCAAAAAAATACAATGTAAGGGTACAGACAGGTTGTCAGAACAGGTCAATCCCCAACGTTATTGAAGCTATCAGATTTCTTCACACCGGAGGTATCGGAGAGGTCTTTATGGCCAAAGGTCTCTGCTATAAACCCCGCGATTCATTCGGAATTGCTCCCGACGGGAATCCTCCTGAAGGACTGAACTACGACATGTGGCTGGGTCCGGCCCCGTATCGTCCATACAACGAGAAAAGAGTTCATTACAACTGGCACTGGTTCTGGGATACCGGAAACGGCGACACAGGAAATCAGGGCCCTCACCAGTTCGATATTGCCCGCTGGGGACTCAACCAAAATGAACACCCTGTAAAAATAATGTCAGCTGGCGGGTTCTATGGTATTTCACCATCGGAATGTGCACAGGAAACTCCCAATACCCAGACATCACTGTTTACTTACCAGGATGGGAAAATGCTTGAATTTGAAACAAGAGGAAGGTTCACAAATGCCGAGGGCGGGCTTGGAATTCGTATTGGGAACTTGTTCTACGGTTCGGACGGATATATGGAAATTGACGGATCTACCTGGAAAGCTTACCGCAAAAGGGAGAAGGAACCTTTTGCAGGATCCGGAACAACCTCAAAGGAACCAGCCGACCCGACATTCCTGGCAGCGCCCGGCGGCACAGAGCATTTTGCTAATTTCCTCGATGCCATCCGCTCCGGAAAGGATGAAACCCTTCACTGCAATATGCTCGAGGGACATATGTCCTCTTCTTTACCGATACTGGCTAATATTTCATACAAGATGGGAAGAGAACTAACCTTCGATGGTGCAAACGAGCGGTTTGTAAAGAATAAGGCTGCCGATGCGATGCTGACAAGGAATTACCGGAAGCCCTACATTGTTCCTAAAACTGTTTAAAAACTTTTCTGATAATATATTATTCATGGGAGAGCGCTGGCCCGTTTCAGAAACCATCCGGATTCTGTCAGGCAGGGTGATCTTTAACATCCTGTTTGCTGTTACACTTTGCTTGAATCCTGTTCTTGCACAGGATCAGACCGATGTTGTCAGGGGCAAATGGTTGATGCATTATGACCTTTCAAACTCCCTTTACAAACATCTGACAGGTCAGGCTGTTGATCTCCTGATTAAACGTACTGAAGCGGTTTCTGCAATCCGGACTCCTTCCGGCTGGATCGGAAGGCAGCAATTCATAGAAGATGCTCTTTCCAGAATAATGGGCCTCTTTCCTGAAAAGACTCCTCTCAATGCCAAGGTGGTCAGGGTGATCAAAAAGGAGGATTACAGGATAGAACATGTCATCTTCGAATCACAGCCGGGCTTTTTTGTTACATCTTCACTTTTCGTACCTGACGGAGTAAAAAGGAACAGGAAGACTCCGGCGGTAATTTACTGCAGCGGCCATACAGAAGAAGGCTACAGGAGCAAGGTGTATCTGCATGTGATTCTAAACCTGGTGAAAAAGGGCTTCATTGTTTTTGCATTTGATCCGGTGGGACAGGGTGAGCGGCTTGAATATTATGATCCTGAAACAGGTAAATCGTCAGTGGGAGGACCGACAAGGGAACATTCATATCCGGGAGCACAGGCTTTCATTTCGGGAAGCTCCCAGGCTTACCATATGATCTGGGACGGGATCAGGGCAGTCGACTACCTACTCGAACGGAAAGAGATCGACCCAGCAAGGATAGGGATAACCGGCCGTTCGGGCGGAGGAACCCAGTCAGCATATATTGCGGCTTTCGATAAGCGTATCTATGCTGCTGCCCCCGAAAACTATATAACCAACTATACAAGACTGCTTCAGAGCATTGGTCCCCAGGATGCCGAACAAAACTTGTTTAATCTGATTTCTGCCGGCCTGGATCATCCCGACTTTCTTATAGTCAGGGCCCCAAAACCAGCCCTGATGATTACCACCTCGGAGGACATGTTCAGTCTTCAGGGTGCTGTAGAAACTGAAAGGGAGGTCGCGGCAGTATACAGGGCTCTGGGGCATGAAGAAAACTTCAGCAGGGTGGAAGACGATGCAGGTCATGCCTCCACACTTAAAAACCGTGAGGCAATGTATGCTTTCTTTCAGCGGCATCTGGGGAATCCGGCTGATTCCTCCGATGAAGCAGTGCAGCTTCCTTCACCTGAAGAAATGCAGGTAACACAAACGGGTCAGGTGTCCACTTCATTGAAGTCACTTACCGTATTCAGTCTCAACAGGGAAATATCGGAGACAAAACTTAGGGAAGTCGGAGAATCAAGGAATAATTCACCTGAATTCACCAAAACAGCTGTAAGCTCAGCTATCAGGCTTTCAGGCTATATCGAACCGGTGTCGGTTGAAAAGCCTGTTTTTACCGGAAGAATTATCAGAGAGGGATATGTTGTGGAGAAATATTTCGTGAGGGGAGAAGGCAACTATGTGATCCCTTACCTGTTGTTCAAGCCGGACCGGGTTGAAGGAGTATATCTGATATATCTTCATCCCGACGGCAAAAAAGCAGAATCTTCCCCTGGAGGAGGAATAGAAAAGTTTATACAGAACGGATATATTGTCCTGGCTCCTGACCTGCCTGGAACCGGAGAGGCCCGGTCGGATATCTTCAAAGGTGATGCTTATTTTGACGGAGTGTCGCATAACCTCTGGTACCTTTCGATGCTTACCGGCCGTAGCATAACCGGAATACTGGCCGGTGATATTGCAAGACTGGCCGGAGTGATTAAATCTCAGGACAATAAGGCAGTTATCTGCGGATTTGCAAAGAGCGAAATGGGAGTTGCAATGTTGCATGCGGCTGCTTTCACAGGAGATTTTAAATCGGTAACACTGGTTGAGCCCCTGGCTTCGTTCAGTTCAATAGTGATGAACAGGCACTACAACCATAAATACATCCCTTTTGCAGTACCGGGAGCCCTGAGGGAGTACGACCTGCCTGATCTGGCTGCATCCCTGGCCCCGTCGAGACTCATAATAGCCGGGATGGTTGACGGGAACGGAACCCATAATGATAAAGAGGGGATCAGAGATGCAGGAGAGATAATAAGAGCTGGATATCTCCGGAATAAAGTACCGGAAATGCTTCAGATCTCTGAAGACATTCAGGATGAGAACCTGTTCCGGATGTGGAATAATAATAAATAGGTACAAATGATCAATCATAAAAATGACACAGATAATGAAAAATCAGTTTAAGCGGCGGGATTTTGTTAAAACATTATCAGCCGGTGTGGCAGGTATTGGCTTGATGAATAGTACCTTCGCTATAAATTTTCAGAATCAGAATAAGGTGCAGGCCGGACGCAGGGTTGGGATAATTGGTCTCGATACCTCACATGCAACTGCATTCACAAAGGCGCTTAATGATCCGTCGGCAGGACCCGGTTTTGGAGGCTATAAAATTACAGCCGCTTATCCCAGGGGAAGCAGCGAAATAAAATCAAGCTATGAAAGGATCCCTGGTTATACGGAAGAGGTAAAGAAGTCGGGAGTTGAAATCACCGGCTCAATTGAAGAACTTCTTACCAAATGTGATGTGGTGCTTCTGGAAACAAACGACGGCAGGCTTCACCTCGAACAGGCTCTTCAGGTAATGAAAGCGGGAAAGCTTATGTTCATTGACAAGCCAATCGCTGCTTCACTTGCCGATGCTATTGCCATCTTCAATGCTGCCGCTCATTATAATCTGCCGGTTTTCTCCTCCTCATCCCTGAGGTATGGCACAGGCACTGAGGAAATAAAGGGCGGTTCAATAGGCAGAGTACTTGGAGCAGATACCTACAGCCCCGCCACACTGGAACGGACTCATCCCGACCTCTTCTGGTACGGAATCCATGGTGTTGAGACTCTCTATACCGTAATGGGTACCGGCTGTAAAAGCGTTTCAGGTATTTTCACCGATGATGTTGATTTTGTAACTGGCTTCTGGAAGGATGACCGTATCGGTACTTTCAGGGGAATAAGAAAAGGCAAAACTGATTACGGAGGGACAGCTTTCGGAGAAAAGGGGATAGCCCAGGTTGGAAGATATAATGGGTATAATCTCCTTCTGGAAGAGGTTATTAAATTTTTCCAGACAGGAGTGGCCCCTGTTAGCCCTGCAGAAACAATAGAAATATTCGCATTTATGACTGCAGCATACGAAAGTAAAAAGCTGAACGGCGAACCTGTTCTTATTGAAAGTGTAATTAAAGAGTCGGAACATGAAGCTGCAATATTGATGAACACTTTTAAAAATATTTAACAAAAATGTAAATACTTATTCTGCTATCTTTATGAACATTAAACCTTAACCTTAACCTTAACCATCATGGCACAAAAAGTAACAAGGCTCGATTTTCTGAAAACAGCTGGATTAGCCACCACAGGAGCTGTATTCGGAGCCAGGGCAGCTGCATCTCAGAGTACTTCAGCCGGACCGATTCTCTCACCTCAAAAAGCCTCGAAAAAAGTTAACATGGCTCTCATAGGAATAGCCTATCAGGGTGGATCCGATGCAAGACAGTTCATTAATTCAGGACTTGCAAACATAGTGGCAGTCTGTGATGTGGACCTCGATTCGAAGGGTGCACAGGAAACAATCAAACTTGTCCCGAAAGCCAAACAGTTCAGGGACTTCCGGGTGATGTTCGACAAGATGGCCGGAGATATTGATGCTGTTCAGGTTGCAATACCCGACTTTGCTCATTTCCCTGTTTGCATGGCAGCAATGCAGCTTGGCAAGAGCGTGTTTGTTGAAAAACCAATGACACGTACTTTTCTTGAAGCCGAAATAATGGCCCAGATGGCTGAGAAAAATCCAAAAATCGTCACACAGGTAGGAAATCAGGGTCATTCGGGTGAGAACTATTTCCAATTCAAAGCATGGAAGGAAGCGGGAATAATAAAAGATGTGACATCAGTCACTGCCTTTATGAACGGAAGCCGTAGATGGCACCCCTACGATCCCAATATTATAAAATTCCCGGAAGCTCAGCCGCTGCCTGCCGGTATGACCGATAAGGACTGGGATACATGGCTTACAACAGCAGCATACCACGATTTCAACGAGAAATATCACACGGGCAACTGGAGAGGCTGGTATGACTTTGGTCTTGGGGCTCTGGGTGACTGGGGTGCCCACATCCTTGACACAATTCACGAATTTCTCGATCTTGGCCTTCCTTATGAAATTGAACCGTTACATGTAAAGAATCCGAATGACTTTTTCTTCCCTCTTGAGTCAACAATAAAATTCCGTTTCCCGAGCCGCGGCGATATGCCCCCGGTAGACATTACATGGTACGACGGGGTGGAGAACCTCCCGCCTTTTCCCGAAGGCTACGATACGGTTAGCGCCACGGTTGATGCCACCATCCCGCCTCCTGGAGGAGTACCACAGCAGGAAGCAGCAAGGGCGCCAAGACGGCCAAGCGCCGGTAAGATTATTTACAGCAAGGAACTGACATTCAAGGGAGGAACCCACTCGGCGCCTCTCGTTGTCATTCCTGCCGAAAAGGCTAAGGCAATGGAATCCAGCCTGCCGAAATATCCCGAAAGTCCGTCGGATCATTATGTCAACTTTCTGAAAGCCTGCCAGGGCCTGGAAAAGACCCGCTCACCATTCCAGACATTTGCACCGCTTGCCCAGATGTTCTCGCTTGGCATAATAGCCATCCGCAGAGGTCAGAAGCTTATCTTCAACAGAGACACCAGGGAAATTGTGAACGACCCGTTTGCAAATGCCATGCTTGTCGACAGACCTCCACGCAAAGGCTGGGAGAGCTATTATAAAATCTGAAGATTTATTATTTTTACATTTAGCTGCCGCCGGTTGTGCCGGCGGCATTTTAATGAAATGAGAACATTATTATTTTCCCTGCTGACAGTCTTTCTGCCATTATTTAACCTGAGCGCACAGAACCGCTGGAACCTCGAAAATGACGGAAGCATCTCATGGAATGTCAGGCAAGGAGCTGCCCACTCCGACAATATTGAAATGAGTGGCAGATTCATATCCATCATTGCAACCTACGGTACCGATGGGAACGGGAAACTGACAGTGTCAAGGCAGCTTGTTTTCCCGATGCTGAGGACAGTACCGAACGACACCCACGCCAGCACAATATACACGTTTGGATCCGAAGCCGCACCTGTAATACGGATAAATAACCGCATCATCAGCGAACAGGTTAAACGGTTTATGATAAGGGGGATGGTGATTATTGAAACCAGCAATGACAATGGTATTGACATTAAAAGGGAATTGTTCCCGTCAACCGATAAGCCGGCAGCATTTGAAAGGTATACACTTACAAACAACACCCGGCAGGCGATCAATGTCGATGTGGAAAACTTTGAGAAACACACGCTGAGCCACCCGCAAAAGAGTGTTTATGGAGTATATGAAATTTCGGCAAGATCGACAGGATCGGGTATCTATTCCCTTGGTCCCGGAGAAAGCCTGGTATTCGGCGTGGTTTTTTCCGGCCGTATTCTTCCCGAAGAGCCCCTGCAGTTTGATTTGGACGGGGAACTGGCTCAAAGGCGGCAATTTGTGGATCTTATGTATGAAAATATTACATTCAGATCTCCCGATCCGGTCCTTGACAGAATGTTCGACTTTGCAAAGATAAGGGCGATGGAGAGCCTCTTTGAAACCAGGGGAGGTTTGGTCCACAGCCCGGGAGGCGCTTCATACTATGCTGCCATCTGGGCAAACGATCAGGCTGAATATGCCAATCCTTTCTTTGCCTGCACCGGATATGATGATGCAATTGAGGCATCGATGGTTTCATGGAGGTGGTTTGCTCGTTACATGAACCCCGACTATAAACCGATACCCAGTTCAATCATTGCTGAGGGTAAAGATTTCTGGAACGGTGCCGGAGACAGGGGTGACCAGGCAATGATTGCCTACGGAGCATCACGGTTTGCGCTGGCACTTGGTGACAGAAAAAGCGCCGAAGAAATCTGGCCTCTGATAGAATGGTGCCTGGAATACTGCAATAGAAAACTGAACAATGCAGGCGTGGTGGAATCGGACAGCGATGAGCTCGAAGGCAGATTCCCTGCCGGAAAAGCAAATCTCTGCACTTCATCGCTCTATTATGATGCCCTAATCTCAGCTTCAGGCCTTGGACGCGAATTAGGCAAACCATTACGGCTTGTTGCCGGTTATGCAAGGATGGCAAAGGAGTTGAAGAAGAATATCGAAAATTATTTCGGGGCCGATATGGATGGATTCCGCACCTATCGCTACTATGACGGTAACGATGTGCTGCGATCGTGGATATGCATCCCCCTCACCGCCGGAATATTCGACAGGGCGGAGGGAACAATTGACGCTCTTTTTTCACCGAAATTGTGGACCGACCAGGGTCTGCTGACACAAGCCGGAACAAGTACCTTCTGGGACAGGTCAACACTGTACGGTCTTCGTGGGGTGTTTGCCGCCGGTGCTATTGACAGGGGCCTCAGGTTCTTTTCGGATTATTCCAGCAGACGTCTTCTTGGAGATCATGTCCCTTACGCGGTGGAGGCATGGCCCGAAGGCAATCAGCGCCACCTGTCGGCCGAAAGCGCTTTATACTGCCGAGTGGTAACCGAGGGCATCTTTGGCTTCAGGCCCATTGGCTTGAATGCTTTTACAATTATGCCTCAGTTACCAGCGGCCTGGAATGAAATGGCCTTGAATAGTATTGTAGCTTTCGGTGGTAAGAAGATTGATATTTCCGTGAAGCGTTCTGGCGAAAAAATAAAGGTAACAATTACTTCAGACGGAAGAATAGTTAAAAATGTTCAGGTGGCAAACGGAAGTATAGTTGAAATTAAATTATAATGATTTAAGCTAACTGCTTTCATCCCTGCGCCAAGCCTTCGCTGAAGCTTCGGCTTACGAAGCCTGAGCCCTGCGCCTTCCTCATGCCCCCCTGAGCTTCTTCAACTCGTTGAAGTGGGCCATTGACATTTTTTCCCTGGCTTCCCTTGCTGCTTTGCGATAGGCTTCAAATTCCTTCTTCAATTCTTCATATTCCTTTTTTGTATCTATTGTGGTACTGTAGTTTTTCCTGTATGCAAGAAAACCGATCGCCAGAAGTCCTGTCAGGGCGGCTACAATCGTCCACAAAATGGAATTATATACTTTCTTGTTGACTTCCATTCCCAGGAATGTGATACTGTTTTTGGTCCGGGTCATATCGGCGAGCTCAGATTTAACATCCTCAACTGCAGAATTCAGAGAGTCGATGAGCAGATCGCGGTCCTGCCTTTCCGTTATGAGACTGCCGATCTCTCTTCTGGCCGCATCGATCGAGTCGGTTGCATTTTTTTTCATCTTCTGGAACATGTCTTCACGGATGGCCCTGAAATCCTCATAGATCCGGGTCTTCTCCTGGACATAGTTCATTTGTTCCTTAACCGATCCTTCAGTGAATACATCCGGTATTGCCGACTGCCCTGCGGCATTTGCGGACATCAGGAACATAGCGAAAAAAACTGAGGCATTCTTTATGCCGGATCTTATTATTCTCCCCATCAATTATTCGGGTTTTGGTTAAACTCCCTTGTATCAGAATAACGTTTTTTAATGAAAATTATTACTATGAAACCCACATGTATCGAATACACAAACGCGTATGTATAAAATTTTCAAAAATGTGCGGTTCCCTGTCTGCCGACAGGCTGGCATCCGACCTTTAAAATAAATTATATAAGGATGAAAAAATATTATAAGATCAATGGTACATCTTTGAAATATATTCTATATATTGGACCAACCTAAACCTGATTACTAACCTAATATCTTTTGCCTATGTTCAGCTTTTGATTTTAATTACGGGACGGGTTCATTCACTTATGTTCCTGTTCACTTATTTCGTTTTTTTAAGTACCAAACTTATTTTCTAACTTAAATTTTAATCATGAAAGAAAGCTCTTTTCTTCGGATGCACCTTTTCAGGTATCCCAAAAAACCTTTTTGGGATCTGAAAATCCTGATCCTTGCATTATTGCTGGGGACTTTGAGTGCCTTTGCCGGCGCAAGTCCGCAGCAGCTGACAGTCTCAGGGACAGTAACCGACATGTCGACAGGTGATCCCATGCCCGGGGTCAACATTGTCGTCAAAGGGACTGTTCTTGGCGCACTAACAGGACTTGACGGAAAGTATTCACTTGGCGTTTCGGGTCCCAATGATGTTCTTGTGTTTTCATTTATCGGGTATAACACCCTAGAAGTGACAGTGGCTGGGCGTACAACGGTCGAAGTAAAGCTGGAATCGGCAACCAAGACACTTGATGAAGTGATCGTAACAGGTTACGGAACCCAGAAAAAAAGCGACCTTACAGGTTCAGTGGTCAGAGTTAATATGGATGAGAGATCAACTCTAGCGAATCTGAATCTTTCCCAGGCTATGTCAGGAACAACAGCAGGGGTAAATGTTCAGGGAGCAGGACTTGCTGGAAGCGATCCTTCTTTGTCCGTAAGAGGCCAGACATCACTTTCAGCAAGCGATGCGCCACTGGTAGTACTGGATGGTATCATTTATAACGGATCCATCTCGAATATAAATCTCAGTGATATTGAGTCAGTGGATATCCTTAAGGATGCCAGTGCCGCTGCTGTTTACGGATCAAGATCCGCAAACGGGGTAATGCTGATTACAACTAAAAAAGGGAAATCTGAAAAACCCCAGATTTCATTCAATATGTATTATGGCTATCAGGACATGACCAATAATCCGATGAGAGTCATGAACGCAGAGGAATATGCTATCAGATTAACAGACTATTATTATCAGCAGGATCTTTATACCTGGTACAAAACCAAACCGACAAGTGCTGAAGGTAAACCTGTCAGGCCTGATGTCACAAACCGGGAGCTGGTAGCCTCACGTCTCAGGACACAAGAGGAGCGGGATAACTATATTGCAGGAAATGAAATAGACTGGGTGGATGAAGTTCTGCAAATAGCCCCTATACAGAATTATAACTTAAGCATGGCAGGCAAAAGTGACAGGTCGAATTATTATGTGTCAGCCTCATATACAAATGAGGAAGGTATTCAGTTGAATGACGAATTCAGCAGGATCACTTTTCACTCAAATGTTGAGAGCAAAATTACCGACTGGCTGAATGTTGGATTCAACTCATCATATTCCTTAAGAGATTATTCCGGGTTGGAAGCCAGCCTTGGTAATGCACGAGCCTGCAGTCCTCTGGCAAACAATAAGATCGGCCTCCCAAATTACGACATGTATCTCACCGGGGAAGCTTATATGCCTTATCCTCTTAATAATCTTTATGTTGATCATGCGGATATCAGAAATGACCTGTTACTTGTCGGAAACGCCAAGATTACAATTCCTTGGGTAGAAGGCCTTTCATATGAATTCAATTATTCAAATAATTATTACACAAGGAAATATAACAGGTTTTATCCTAATACAGTCCCGGAAGGTTCCGGGAACAAGGGTCAGGCTATCAAGAATCCTTCAGAGGAAAGAAACTGGATATATAACAATATTGTTACCTATCTAAGGACATTCGGGAACCATCAGGTGAATGCAACTCTGCTCTACAGTCAGGAAGGCCGTAATGCTGAAAGTTCGACAATCACTGCATCGGGATTTGACAATCCTGTTCTGGGATATGATAATTTAAGCCTTGGAACCACCGTCACGGTAGGATCAACAGCATGGAAGGAAAACAGCATCTCTTACATGGGGCGTATCAACTATTCATTTATGAACCGCTATCTGTTGACCGCAACGATCAGGAGGGATGGATTCTCCGGATTCGGACCAAACAATAAATTTGCAAATTTCCCATCGGTTTCCCTTGGATGGGTTGTCACTGATGAACCATTCATGAGCAACCTTCAAGGATTGTATTTGAAGCTCAGGACTTCGTACGGATTGAACGGGAACCAGGGTATCGGACGTTACTCAAGCTTTTCAAGAATGACAGCTGACTTTTATGTTTATGGCCCGACTACAGCAATCGCTGTTTATCCGAGCAGTCTTGGCAATGCCGATCTGGGATGGGAAACAACTGCCTCGTTCAATGTGGGGATTGATTTTGGTATCCTTAACAGGAGGATAAATGGTTCGCTGGATCTGTATCAGGCTCAGACAACCGATGTGCTTGTAAGCCGTGCCCTGCCTCCAACAACAGGATATCCAAGTGTCTGGACAAATATAGGAGCCATTGACAACAAAGGGATTGAATTTGAATTAAACTCAATAAATCTCACCGGTAATCTCGGATGGGAAACCAATTTTGTCTTCTCGCTCAACCGGGATAAGATTTCAAAGTTATATGGTGATGAAAATGACAAAGATGTCGGCAATTCCTGGTTTGTCGGAGAACCTATAAGTTCTATTTACGATTATGAAATGATCGGAGGTGTATGGACGGAAGCAGAACTATATGCAGGCCAGACATATAACAACTGGTATCCGGGCCAGTACAAATATGTTGATCAGAATGGGGATGGTGTCATTGAACCGAATCTCGACAGGAAAGTTATAGGATATCGTACGCCCTCTTACCGGTGGAGCCTGAATAATACATTCACATATAAGAACTTCACTTTCTCTTTCTTTATTAATTCAGTTCAGGGAGGGAAAAAGTACTATAAGGAGAACAATGCATCAGTTGTTAATGTGGATTTCCGTTCCGACAATGTCCTTAGGATAAATGCATCAGCGGTTCGTCCTTACTGGACCCCGGAGAACGGTGTCAATAATGCAACCGGTGTTTATAACACACCAGCCCAGGCAAGCGGGATATATGAAAGCAGGAGCTTTATAAGACTACAGGATGTTTCTCTTGCATACAGTTTTAGTCCTCAATTGTTGAATACACTAAAGCTAAGTGCATGTCAGGTTTTTGTCTCCAGTAAAAATCCGTATGTCTGGACAGAATGGTCAGGCTGGGATCCTGAAACAGGGACCAGTAATTCGCCATTGATGAGAAATATAACCGCAGGTTTCAGGGTTACATTCTGATTTAGCTTATTGAAATTTTAAGAAGACAAATATGAAACCTAAAAATTATAATAAGATGAAAGAATATTTATATCTGTACAGCAAAAAGCTTTTACTGTATGCAGCGATTTTGATTCTAATCCTGCCGGCATGCAGTGAGGATGTCCTGGACGAAAAACCTCTTGATTTTCTTGCGCCGGAGAATGCTTATAATACCCTCCCCGGAATTAAGCAAGGTATAACCGGATTACATTTTTCGACACGACAAAGATGGTTTTATGGCACCAATCAGCCCACTATAACCGTAATGAGAGGCCTTGGAACTGACATAGCTTTCCATGGCGAAGATCCGAATAGTAACATGTTTCTATGCAATTATGTGAATAATGTTACTTCGTCAAATACCGATTACTTGAATATCTGGATATGGAATTACGAACTTATTCAGAGGGCAAACGTACTGATTGAGGGAATAGAAAATTCAGACCCTGCAATATGGACAAGTGATGCCCAGAAGAACTCATATATGGCTGAAGCGATGTTCTTCAGGGCTTTTGCATACCGGTTTCTGGTTTCGTTCTATGGAGATGTTCCTGTGGTTACTGAAGTAATCAGGTCTCCTAAGACTGATTTTGTCAGGACACCAAAGGCTCAGGTCTATGCCCAGATGGAACAGGATCTGATATTTGGTACGACCAACCTTCCTGCTCCGGGTTCGGAAGAGGCTCCCGGCAGGATAACCCAGGGGGCAGCCTGGCATATGCTTAGTGAGTGTTACCTTAACCAGGACAAATTTCAATTAGCGGCCGATGCTGCTACTGAAGTTATAGATGGTTATAGCTATTCCCTTATGACAGAACGTTTTGGTGACAGACAGGATGTGGTTTTCGGAACAGGTGACGTTTATTATGATCTTTTTGCATACGGAAATCAGAGTCTGGGGAATAATACTGAGTCGATCTGGGTGATACAGGTAGAGCCCCCGCCTACAACCGGAGGAGGCTCTGTAGAAGGTAACAGGACATTCGGGCCCGCCTATTTCAGACTGGGAAATACACCGGATGGGAAGAAAGCTTTCAGAGGTGAATTTGTTAATGGTGCTTATACAGGATATTCTGATACCCTGGGCCGTCCTGTATCATGGGTGCATCCTACAAATTATGTGGCTTATGATATATGGCAAAGCGACTGGGATAATGATATCCGTAATGCAAAGCATAATATAAAAAGGGATTTCTATTATGACTCTCCTGAATCAGCATACCACAAGCAGAAAATTAACCTTCTGGTTGATTATGCAGCCCAATATGCTGCCGGAACACGCGATGCGATGAGGGATTCGTGCCAGTATATTTATCCCTATTGGATGAAGTTTGGAGATCCATGCCATTATTTTACCGATCCGGCAAGATCGGGTGGGGGTAGTCATCACAAGGATCTTTATGCAATACGTCTTGCCGAGACTCTCCTGTTGCGTGCTGAGGCATATGTCAGACTGAATCAGCCCGACCTGGCTGCAGATGATATCAACCTTATAAGGACCAGGGCAAATGCTACTCCTGTTGACCCTGCCGATGCTGACCTCGATTATATCCTTGATGAACGTGCCCGGGAACTTTACGGAGAGGAGAACAGGTTTATTACCTTACGCCGTATGGGGAAACTTGTTGAAAGAGTACGGGCCTTAAATAATAACCCTAAAAATCCGGGTTTGAATATTCAGGATTATCATGTGTTATTCCCAATTCCTCAATCCCAGATTGATCTGAATATCGATGCTGATTTCCCGCAGAATCCGGGATATCCGTCAAATTAATCCTCTTGTTGGAACTTTAAAAGAAATCAGCGGACTTTTCGGTCCGCTGATTTTGTTTATGTCATTTGGTAATTAAAAAAAACTCTGAGAGTAAATTTACAGCCTTCCGATGGCTTTTAACATTGCAATAATGTTAGAGGCCGGTACTTCAGCCTGAATATTGTGCACTGTTGAAAATACAAATCCTCCGCCGGGAGCAAGAGCATCAATGTTTCTTTTCACGTCATCTGTTACCTCTGCAGGTGAGCCGGCCGGAAGGACCTGCTGGGTATCTACTCCGCCACCCCAGAATACAAGATCATCCCCGAAATCTTTCTTGAGCTTATATGGTTCCATCCCTTCTGCATTGATATGAACAGGATTGATAATGTCAATCCCCATTTCAATGAAGTCGGGGATAATCGGCCTTATATTTCCGCACGAATGAAACATGATCTTTGCCCTGGGGGCTGATTCCCTGATGGCATTGAGTATCCTTGAGATGTGCGGCTTGTAGTACTGTCTGAAATGATCAGGGGATATAAGCTGGGATTCCTGTGTACCGTAATCGTCGGCTTCGGCAATCACGTCGACAACATCTGCAAGTTCGCTGAGGGCTGACTGCCAGAACTGAATCTTGAGATCAGCCAGCTTCCCTATGAGCCGGTCTGAAAAATCAGGATACAGAAATGAGTCAATAAGGGCATTGCTCACTCCCCTGATCCTTTGCTGCATTTCAAATATGCCGGCGCATAATCCCTTCAGCATTACCAGTTTTCCCTCTTCCCTGAACCGGACAGCTCTTTCGCGCAGTCCTTTTATTCTGGCAGGGTCCGACGGATCGGGCCAGTTATAATTATCCACAAGGGCGTTGTCCGGAATCAAATTTTCCATCGGATGACCAACGAGGGAAAACCAGTATCCGTTCTCCTTCGGGAAATGGTGCCTGAAGCCCCATTCATCATTATATTCCCACCTGTCTCCAATGTCCCTGAGGCTGGAATAGACATTCCAGTTGTGGCTTGTGAGCGGGAACAGGCCGCGTGTGTCAATATCAAGCAAATCAAGTATATCTGTCGAGGGAATGACAATCTGCTGAATAACATCGGCCCATCCCGGTTCATCCGGTCTAAAACCCAGATGATGCCTGAGCTTCTGATATGCCCCGTTTGTAATTCCTGTCCAGGTTGTACCTGCAAGGTCGAACGGTATCCTGTCTGGCTCCCTGTGATTGAGAGCCTCTAATATTCTTTCCCTTCCGTTCATGCAAATGAAAGTCCTGCCAGAACTCCTTTGAAATAACCGATCGATTCGGCAATTCCTGCCAGGGGATCGTCCATATCCTTGCCGTATTCCAGGGTACATGTGCCGTTGAAATTATTTTCGCGGAGAGCAGTGAAAAAACGCGGGAAGTCTATAATGCCCCTTCCTGCTTCCACACACCATCCTGCCTTTTCAGCCTTGTCGCAATCCCAGATATGAAAATCGTAGATCCTGTCCTTGTATTTGAGATATGCTGCTATCGGATCAAGCCCAAGGCGAAACTCATGAGCGATGTCGAGACAGAATCCGATCCTCGGATCGAGATCCTTTATTTCCTTCCATACCGAATCGGCACTTGGATAAAGCTGCAGATCAGGTCCGTGATTATGTATGGCCAGCCTGAAATCATACTCCTTTACCTTTTTTTCTACGTAAGGAAGAAGTTCAACGTCCGGAACGCCTACTACAAGGTTTACACCAACAAGCTTTGCATATGCAAAAGCCTGATCGATTGCCTGTTCTGATTTCATATAGATTGGACCTACGCCATAGGGCTTAACATCAAAGGTAAGCATCTTTGCAAGCGTCTGGTCTATAACCTCTTTAGTGCTGTTGAGCGGAAGATGGAAATCCTTCACGCCAAGCAGGTTCACTCCCACTTTTTTCATTATTGCAAGTGAATCGTCAAGTTTTAATCTGGCGAAGGAATAACCTGCTATTGCCAGTTTGAATGAATCGGTTTTAGCAGGAGCAGCCACTTCAGGTGATGCGGATGCGTACCCGGGAATGCCGGCAGCTATTACCCCTGCTCCGGTTGTCTTGATAAAGTTGCGTCGTGAGAATTTCATGGGGGAATGGTATTAATGATTATTTTACATTAGTATCTGAAACCCTTATCGTTTTGGGTAAAATATTTGTTGAATAACGATAATCCAGTTATTGTTTTACGATAAAAATTTGTTGTTATTTCCAGGAATTAAGCCTAAAATTTGAAATATTTCTCCCTGACTGGTATGTTAAGCAGGGCAGAGGCGGCATTATCGCCTGTGAATTCTTCCGTATCAGGGTTCCATGAAAGTCGCGACCCGGTATTTATTGCAATCAGTCCGAGCTGACACATTGATATTGTCCGGTGCGCGGTTTCAAGTGGCTCAAATGATTGTTTGCCGCTTTTAATGGCTGTCAGGAAGTCTTCCTTGTCGGATAGCAGCTGGCCGAAAGAGAAATCGCCCGGGCCCGGTTTCCAATCGAGAAGGTTCCGGGAACTGGCTGTAAGTTTATCGGGATATTCAACTTCGATCCATCCGTCAGTACCTTCGAACCTCACAAAGGGTCTTTCAATTCTGAAAATGACTTCAACCCCGTCGGCATACCGGTACCTGATATCGAACCTGTTAAGGGTGTTCCATAATCCCCTGTCGAATTCGCCGGTACCTTCTATACTTACCGGTCCGGTATATTCGCTGTTGTGTCCCCATTGCACTATTCCCATCAGATGTGCTCCCCAGTTGCTTATCATCCCGTTACAGTACGAATCGACTCTCATCCATCCGGGACGTCCGTATGCCTTGATGGCGTGAACTCTCTTTTCGGTGTAGGGTGCTTCCCATGCCGGACCCAGCCACATATCATAGTCTAGCTCCGGAGGGATGGGCATTGAAGGTTCTGGTTTCAGGGGATCGCCCGACAATTCTGCCGGAACCGCGACCTGGATGCGCTCAAGTTTTCCGATCGCGCCGTTTTTTACAATTTCAACTGCCCGCGAGAACTGGGGGATAGGTCTGAATTCCGAATCATTGCGGGTGATAATTCCGTATTTTTTTATGGCTTTGACAAGCTGCCTGCCATGTTCTATGCATGTGGAGATCGGTTTTTCGAGCGACACGTGTTTTCCGGCCCTTGCTGCCTCAATTGCCATAGGCACATGCCAGTGATCGGGGGTGGCAATCATCACGGCATCTACATCCTTCCTGAGAAGAACTTCACGGAAATCACCGTATGCCTCACACCCATTCCAAACAGATCCTTTCTGTCCGGAGTAAAAGTCGTTTACCTGTTTAAGGCCGTTGGCGAGGCGCCATGAGTCGACATCGCAAACGGCAACGATCTGAGCATTATCTGACTTCAGAAACTGCGGAATGTTAGGATTGACAGTCTGGCGGCCAAGCCCTATAACCGCGACATTTATCCTGTTTGAAGGTGAGGTCGATTTCAGAAGAGCTGACGATACAATCTGAGGTATCGCAAATGCTCCGGTTGCCGCAATGCCGGCGTTTTTGATGAAGTCTCTTCTTCTTATTCCCATTGGATGGTACTTTTTGTCATGCCCACTAAAGATAATGCAATTAGCTGACTATGCCTCAAAAGTAATTTCAGTTTTGTCCTGTTCAATTCATAAAAAATGTTAATGAAGTCATCGACAGGTGCCGGAAAGACATTATTTTTAAGTAAATTTAAGAGCTTATTTAAACTCTTAATTACCATTATACCCAATTATCATGGATAACAAAACAATTTCAAGGCGCAAATTCCTTGGAACAGCTGCTGCTGCAACGCTGTTAACCACGGTTCCTTTCAGCATTTCCTATGCTGCTGCTCCAAAGGGTAAAAAACCCAATTCAAAGGTTGGAGGGGTTCAGCTGGGAGTCACTACCTACAGTTATGGCAGTATGCCTCACAAAGTGGATGATGTGATAGAGTATCTGCTTTATGCCGGCGTAAATTCAATAGAATTAAGGAATGTAGCCGAAGAAGATCTGGGCTTACCTTCTATACAAAGGCCCAGATCAATGACCCAGCTTACCGAAGAGCAAAGGGCTGAGATGCAGAAGGCTTCCGAAGCTATAAGGGAAGAACAGAAAAAATGGAGGTTATCCCTCCCAATGGAACGTTATGTCGATATGAGAAAGAAATTCAACAAGGCAGGAATTGAAGTCTATATAGCAAAGTTTGCCCCTTCAGCCTGGTCGGACGAGGAGATTGATTATGCTTACAGGGCTGCCAAAGCTCTGGGCTCCATTGGTATTACTGATGAGATGACTGACGCCAATTGCCAGCGGCTCGGCAAATTTGCTGAAAAACACAAGAGCCTTGCAATGTTCCATACCCACGGCCAGGTTGCCGATCCAGGGTTTTCTTTCGACAAATATCTTGGATACTCACCTGCCAATATGCTGAACCTTGATGCAGGTCATTACTACGGAGCAACCGGATTGCATCCCAATGATGTGATAATCAAATACCACGACAGAATGAGAAGCATTCATATCAAGGATAAAACTGGTCCAAAACATGTCACTCCCAATGCAAATATGCAATTCGGTCAGGGTGAAACACCGATTGCCGATGTATTGCTACTTTTAAAGAAGGAAAAATGGCCTATCCGGGTTGATGTTGAACTTGAATACAGAATCCCTGAAGGATCAGATGCCGCAAAAGAGGTCAGGAAATGCATCGATTACATGAGAAACATTCTTGAATAATACACCAGATTAAATTTAGTGAAAAAATTATTATTTGTTCTGATAACGCTTTTTCTGTTCTCCCTGCCTCAGGCTGATGCACAAAAAGGAAAAAATGTAACAATCTCGGGCAGGGTTGTCGACGGAAATAACAACCCCGTAGCCGGAGCCGCAATATTCATTGACAACAAGAAGACCGAGATAGTAACTGATAGGAACGGAAGTTACAGGATAAAAATTAAACAGGGAGCTGAAGAGATTCTTGTCCTGTCGATTCTGAGCGGTGCCTCAGAACAGAAGATTGAAGGAAGAACCGAGATAAATTTTGTTCTGTCGGGAGAGGCAGAAGGAACCGCCCCGGCACAGGAATCTTCCAAAGCCCTCAATATAAAGGATTCAGCTGTTCCGGTATTTCAGGATATCTATGATATGATCCGGGGTAGGGTAGCCGGGGTTGAGGTCTCCGGTAAATCAATAAGGATCAGGGGTTCCAACTCCCTAAACGTCAGTACTGAGCCACTTTTTGTGGTCGACGGGGTAATTACCGAGGACATTGACGGGATTTCACCTGAGACGGTAAGTAAAATTGAGGTTCTTAAAGGACCTGATGCATCAGTATACGGGGCCAGGGGATCGAACGGTGTGATAATTATCACACGCCGGACCGGTAAAGAATAATGCCGGACTCGGGGTACCGATAAATACAAGCTCCGACCCGCGACTCGGAAATAGAAAAAACTCGACTGCAATTCTTGTTCATTTCGGAGTTCAGGATCAGGCATTGCTGGATCTGCTTACCGGAGCGTTTGAGCCCTCAGGGCTGCTTCCTTTCCAGATGCCTGCTGATATGAAGACTGTGGAGGAACAGTCTGAGGATGTTCCCCGGGATATGTATTGCTATACTGATACCGAAGGCAATAGTTATGATTTTGGGTTCGGTCTGAACTGGAAGGGACCAATCAGCGACAGCAGAACTCAGAAATACAGGAAGTAAAATAGTCGGCACAATCTTTCTGGGTACATACTGAAATCATCCGTTTGCGGATGATTTCTTTTTATTGGTCAAATTGTACTCAATCTGATCATATTATTGATTAATTTAGCCTTGATGTATTAGTGCACTGCAAGGCTTGTGGGATAACTGTAGCCTGAATTTCAAGATTGATATTTATGGAATTTTCAGGAAGAAAACACCCTCAAACACTGCATTTCTGTACGATTTTTGAGGCACAGTTTTTTAATTGTGTTGAAGGAAAGGTGTAACTTAGATTGCTTGTAAAATTATAAAGCTAAAAAACACTTCTTAAAGAGATATCTGATGAGATATAATAAATTTCTGTTGTCCATAATATTTTGTCTGGCCTTTTCTTTCAGGGGGGTGGCCCAGTTGGAATGCATTAAACTTGGTTCTGCAGTTGGAACTGATGATCAGAAAATATGTCTGGGATCGCCAATCACCCCGATTCTTTACACTCTGGGGTCAGGAGTAACATCAGCTACAGTAACAGTTTTACCGCCAAATGTCACAGGTGTATTCAGCACTGGTTCTTTTTTGATCAGCGGAACTCCGTCAGTTGCCGGTACATTCCCTTATACTGTAAGTACCAACGGTCCCTGCACAGGTGCACGATCAGCAAGCGGCACCATCACAGTCAGTGCTATACCAACGGCATCAATAATATATCCCGGTTCACCTTTTTGCAACAGCCTCACCACTCCGCAGGCTGTTTCCCTTACAGGAACGGCAGGAGGGGTTTTTACTGCTTCACCTGCCGGTCTGAATATCAATGCATCAACCGGCGACGTATCACCCTGGCTTAGCCTTCCGGGCACGTACACTGTAACCTACACTGTTACGGTTTCAGGATGCGGAACGGCAACAGCTACAGCATCAGTGAGAATCACAGCGCTTCCTGTTGCCACTTTCAGTTATCCCGGATCTCCCTATTGCAGTAATCAGAGCGACCCCCTGCCGGTTTTCACGGGAGGTGGTGTAGCCGGGACCTTTTCATCGACTGCAGGATTGGTCTTTGTAAATACTTCAACCGGACAGGTTGATCTTTCAGCAAGTACACCGGGCACATACACCGTGACCAATATGATAGCTGCATCGGGAGGATGCTCTGCTGTTACCGCAACAGCCAGTATTACAATAAACCCGGTGCCTGTGGCAACCTTCAGCTACACTGAAACACCATATTGCAGTAATGAGGCTGATCCTTTACCGACATTTACCGGTGGAGGGATGGCCGGGATCTTTTCCTCCACCCCGGGACTGGTCTTCCTTAGTCCGGTCACAGGACAGGTGGATCTTTCCGCAAGCCTGCCCGGTACCTATACCGTGACAAATACAGTCATTAGTTCAGGATGTGGCGTTGCCATAGCAACATCAACAATAACTATAACCCGCCTTCCTGCTGCGGCTATTTCTTATCCGGGAACTCCTTTCTGCAATAACCTTCCCGGAATAATTCCCGTAACCTTTACAGGTACAACCGGAGGTGTTTTTACATCTGCTCCCTCGGGATTGTCAATCAATGCATCCTCAGGAGCCATAACGCCAAGCACAAGTCAGCCCGGCAATTATACAGTAACATATTCGATTGCAGCGTCAGGAGGTTGCGGTACGGTGACGGCTACAGCCCCGGTTACGATAGTCCAGTCTCCAACCCTGATAATAACAAATCCTCCTGCAGTATGCGCCCCTGCAACAGTTGACCTTACAAGCCCTGCAATTACAGCGGGTTCAACACCAGGCCTGACATACACATACTGGCTTGATGCCGCGGCAACAATTCCGTATTCCACACCCCAGACAGCAGGATCAGGAACTTATTATATCAAAGGGACAATTGCTGCCGGTTGTTTTGATGTCAAACCTGTGCAGGTCCTGGTTAACCCGTCACCGGTTGCGACAGCCTTAAATGACGGACCAGTTTGTGCAGGATCGCCGGTAAGCCTCACAGGGGGTCCGGCAGGTATGAAGTCATACCTGTGGACCGGACCAAACGGATTTACCTCCACCCAGAGGAGCCCTGTCGTTTCAGCATCGGCAACACTCCCAATGGCAGGTGTCTATACATTAACGGTGACCAACGGCTCGGACTGCACTGATACTGCAACCACCAGGGTTTATGTTTATGCTGTACCGGCAGCTAATGCCGGCACTGGCGGAAATGAGTGCGATCTGGACTTTGATTTGAATGCCAGTCCAAGCGTTGGAACAGGTATATGGAGTGTTGCTTCAGGTCCCGGAACAGCTGTGTTTACACCCGGACCTGAAGTGCCAACTGCCAGGGTTACTGTATCAGCTTACGGGACTTATACCTTCATATGGACCGAAACCAATGGCCCCTGTATCAGCAGCGCTTCAGTGATAGTAAGTTTTTACCAGCAGCCTGTTGCAAATGCTGGTTCAGGCGGAGATGCCTGTAATCTCAATTTTGTTCTGAATGCCATTATTACTGATGGTCTTGGCACCTGGACAATGTCAGAAGGAAGCGGTACGGCAGTGTTCTCTCCCAATGCAAATACTCCATCAGCTATGGTTATCGTTTCGGAATATGGAACAAAAGTTTTCAGGTGGATCGTGTCAAACGGAATTTGTTCTGATACATCTGAAGTTACGGTTAATTTTTACCAGATGCCGGTTGCAAATGCAGGTACAGGCGGAAATAACTGCGGTCTGGAATTCAATCTCAGGGCGGTGCCAAGCATTGGTACAGGCTCCTGGACGGTGCACAGTGGTCCGGGTACGGCGATCTTTTCTCCCGATGCAGTCTCATTCGCCCCAAGAGTTGCTGTAAGCGCATATGGAACTTATGTTTTCAGATGGACCGAGCTTAACGGTACCTGTTCTTCAAGCTCAGACGTAAGTGTAACGTTCATTCAACAACCCTCAGCCAACGCCGGAAACGGAGGCGATGAATGCGACCTCGATTTCATGCTGAATGCCGTTCAGGGATCGGTGACCGGTACATGGAGCCTGGTAAGCGGTCCGGGCAGCGCAACTTTCATCCCCAATGCCAACCTGGCTACTGCAAGAGTAACAGTTAGTATTCCCGGTTCTTACGATTTTGCCTGGACTGAGGAAAACAGTCAGTGCACATCAACCGATATCGTTCGGGTTACTTTCCACGATAAGCCGGAACTCAATGCCGGCGACGACTTGCTTTTATGCAGGGGAGGGAATGTCCAGCTCAATGCTTCGGGAACAGGAACTTTTTCGTGGACACCAGCCGCTTCTCTCAATAATGCGGCTATCAGGAATCCCGTCGCTTCTCCCATAGAAACCACGACATATGTGGTCACGCTGACTGACAAGTTCCATTGTGTTAATAGCGATGACGTGATTGTCGAGGTAAGAGAGCAGCCAACAGCTAATGCTGGTCCTGATCAGGTGCTTGATTTCGTTTTTGAAACTCGTCTGAACGCCGCATCCCTGAAGCAGAATGAGACAGGAACCTGGTCGATAGTTGAGAGCGAAGGTCGCATCCTTGATCTTCATCTTCCGAATTCCCGGGTAACCGACCTTTCAATTGAGGATAATGTTCTCCTGTGGACGGTGTCGAATGGCATCTGTCCTGAGTCATCCGATACGGTTCACATCTGGGTCAATAATCTGATAATTCCATCACTAATCACCCCTAACCTGGACGGGAACAATGACTTTTTCGTGATAAAGGGTCTTGAGACTATCGGAAGTACATCATTGACCATCTTCAACAGATGGGGCGGGAGGGTGTATGAAAATGATGAATACGACAATTCGTGGGAAGGGGTCGACAACAAAGAGAATCCGCTCCCTGATGATACTTATTTCTATGTTATCAAGCCTGCCAATGGCAAGGCTATTAGAGGATACCTGGTGATTAGAAGATAATGATACTTTCCATGGACAGGTTAATAAGATACATATCACTGTTTACTCTGATCCTTCTGCCGGCAGCAAAACTGGCAGCCCAGCCTTTATGGGTTCAGGGAACTCCGGTGGTTGAATCGACAGGACCGGTGTCCATAACCCTGGATTACGGGCTTAACGTAACAGGTACTGTTTACATAATCGTATATAATTACGAGAATAATTCCAATCCTACTTCATCATACGTACGGTTCATGGCCCTTTTAGGAGGAGGCGGGGAAATTGTTGAAACATCTATTTTAAGTGTAAAGAAGGGAGACGAAAATAAGATACTTCAGACAGTCCTTCAGGTTAACGATCCAGAGCAGGTTCACACTGTTTACATAGTGGCTGCCGACAGCAAAAGAAAACTTCAGGCAACTCCCGTAAGGTTAATAGCAAGAACCCTTCCCTGCAGGCCCGCAGATGCGGGCTCCGGAGGTGATGAATGCGACCGTGATTTTGTTCTGAGTGCTGTTCCTGTTCTGGGGACAGGCGTGTGGAGCCGGGTTTCAGGACCCGGAAATGCATCTTTTTCTCCGAATGCAGGAACTCCGGATGCCACTGTTAATGTTAGCGCATATGGCACTTATGTTTTCAGATGGACCGAAAACAGTGGGGGTTGCCAGTCGAGCGATGAAGTGACTGTTAACTTCTATCAGCCTCCGGTTGCCAATGCCGGCAGCGGAGGGAGTGAATGCGACCGTGACTTTAACCTTCAGGCTGTTTCAGCATCTTCAGAAACTGCAGGAATCTGGACCATGACCAGCGGGACTGGCACTGCAACTTTTTTGCCTTCTGCTAACAGCCCGTCGGCAACTGTAACGGTCTCGGAATATGGGACAAAGGTCTTTACCTGGACTGTTACAAACGGAATATGCATTGCAAGTTCGGATGTGACTGTCAGTTTCAGTCAGCCTCCGGTGGCCAATGCCGGTACCGGTGGCAACAATTGCGGGCTGGAGTTCTATTTCAATGCAGTGCCAAGCAGCGGAACTGGTACATGGACAAGGGTGAGCGGTCCGGGTACAGTAAGGTATTCCCCCAATAACCACGATCCATTGGCCAGGGTTACAGTCTCTGCCTACGGCACCTACGTTTTCAGGTGGACCGAGGTCACTGGGGATTGCACAAGCAGTTCGGATGTTACAGTGGGATTCTTTGAACAGGTATCAGCAAACGCAGGAAGCGGAGGCGATGAGTGTGACCTTAATTTTACCCTGAGCGCCGTTCAGGGTATTGGTACCGGGACCTGGTCGAAGGTCAGCGGCCCCGGTAATGCAACATTCACTCCTGATGCGCACAGGCCAAATGCGACAGTTACTGTAACCCAGCCCGGAGAATATGATTTTGCATGGACTGAAACAAATAACAATTGCACCTCAACAGATGTGATACGGGTAGTTTTTCACAGCCCGCCGGCACTGAATGCCGGTGAGGATGTTGCTATCTGCAGGGGAGGAAACATACGCCTTGGTGCCACCGGAACCGGTGCATTCTCATGGACACCTGCAAACCTGCTAAATAATCCGGCAATTGCCGATCCGTTGGCCACCCCTTCAGTAACAACTGTCTTTACTGTTACGCTAACCGATCAATGGGGTTGCAGAAACACCGACCAGGTGACTGTTGATGTAAGGGATAGACCAACTGCCCATGCAGGACCGGATCAAATCCTGGATTTCCTGTTCGAAACAGATCTTGTGGCTGATCCTCCCGGTAGCAATGAGACTGGAGAGTGGAGCATTTTTTCAGGATCTGCCTCTTTCACGGATATAAACAGTAACGAAACTCATGTCTGGGACCTTTCGATAGGCGATAACGCTTTTGTCTGGAGAGTATCGAACAGTACCTGTGAACCAGCAACAGATACAGTTGTCATCAGAATAAATGAACTTGTTTTACCTTCACTGATTACTCCGGATATGGATGGCAATAATGACTTCTTTGTAATAAAAGGGATAGAATCGCTGGGCAGGGTGTCATTGAAAGTTTTCAACAGGTGGGGAGCATGCGTTTTTACAAGCAACGATTATGCAAACAACTGGGACGGAAAGGATGACAATGACAATCCGTTGCAGGAAGACACATATTATTATGTTTTCAAAACCGACAAAATAGATGCTATCAAGGGTTTTATTGTAATTAAATATTGAAATGGAAAGAATAATCAAAATACTCATATTGCTCCTGATTCCCCTGAGTGTTTCGGGTCAGATGACCCCCCTGAAAAGCCAGTATGTCCTGAATCCGCTGGTGCTCAATCCGGCTTCGGCAGGGAACAGGGGGATGCTTAATCTAACCGCCTTCTACAGGAAGCAGTGGGTAGGTGTCAAAGGCGCTCCGGAGACAATGACTCTTACGGCCGATGCTCCCTTCAGCGATAACAGGATGGGACTGGGAATGATTTTTACAAATGACAAGGTGGGTGTAACTAAGGAATCGCACCTTATGGCAAATTATTCATATAAAGTACCTGCAGGCAAGGGAATCCTTTCGTTCGGACTGGGAGCAGGTATAACGGTGACAAATACAGCATGGTCAAAGCTGATCGTTCTTGACCCTGAAGATGATTTTATCCTGATAGATTCAAAGGGGTTTATCGTTCCGGATTTCAGCTTCGGAACCTTTTATTCAGATAATAATTTTTTTGCAGGATTATCCATTCCAAAACTGCTAGGCTATAAATATGATTTCGGCAAGAGCAAATATGTCATAAACAACAATATGGGCGAATATTATTATTTGTTGAATGCAGGGTACCTTCTTGACCTGTCTCCAAATCTTAAGTTTATGCCCTCGACTCTGATTGCTTTCTCTCCCGGCGATAAGGTATTGTATGATATAAATGCCCATTTCAGGATCATGGATCGCTTCTGGGCAGGGGCTGCTTACAGGAATAACCGCTCTATTGTAGGACTATTCCAGATTCAGCTTAACGACCAGATCAGGTTCGGCTATACCTATGATTATGATTTTGCGAAACTCCAGACATACAGTTCCGGATCACATGAGATTATGCTCAGATATGAATTCCGTTACAAAGTACAAGCAATAAGCCCTTTGAATTTCTAATCAATGACCATGAAACCCACATGAATCAAATACACAAACATATATGTATATAATTCTCAAACATTTGGGTTCCCTGACTGCCGACAGGCAGGCATCAGACCATTTAAATAAATTTTTGTACTGATGAGAATAAAATATTTAACGTTATTACTGATACTACCTTTTTTACCCCTTCTTGCTTCAGGCCAGTCAGAAACCTATTCCATAAAAAAGGCAAGACTCAGTTCGAACAAAAGCGATGAATTCTCCCCTGTATTCTACCAAAATGGGATAGTCTTCTGTTCAAATATGACCAGGTCGCTGGTCAGGAATTATCTTACACCTGATAATAAGGGATTGCTGAATATAGTATTTGCTGATACCACAACATGGAAATCGAGAATTTTTTCAAATGATCTGAGAACTATCTTCAATGACGGGCCTGCATCATTCAGTAAAAATGGTGACACTGTTTATTTCTCACGTAATATCAGAACAGATGTCGACCGTGATGATGTTTCGCCAAGAAATAAGCTTGGAGTCTTTTCTGCGGTCCTTGAAAACGGAAACTGGGGCAAGATACTTGACTTCAGATTCAACAATGAATATTATAATATAACGACCCCGTTCATCTCGCCTGATGGGAAGAGGCTATTCTTCGCCGCTGACAATCCCGAGGGTATGGGAGGCATGGATCTTTATTACTGCGACTGGAAGGTTGATTACTGGGATGATCCGGTGAATATGGGGCCAGAGGTGAATACAAAGGGTAATGAATCGTATCCTTCAGTCAGCAGCGAGGGGGGAGTGTTTTTTTCATCAGACGGACATCCGGGATTTGGAGGGAAAGATATTTTCTATACCAGGCAGGATGGGGTTAAATGGCTTCAGCCGGTACACATTAATTCACCAGTGAACTCAAAGTATGACGACTTTTCCTTTATTGCCGATCCCATGTTGAACAGAGGTTATTTTTCCTCAAACAGGGAAGGATCTGTGGATATTTATCAGTTCAGGACAAATGTTCGCCAGCTCTTTTATTGTGATAAACAAAGGATCAACCAGTACTGTTTCAAGTTCACTGATAAGGATAAAATACCTGTCGACAGAAGGTATCTTCAACTGGTCTGGAATTTCGGCGACGGTGCTACTGCTCAGGGGCTGAATGCAGAGCACTGCTTCAAGGGTCCGGGCTTATATAAGGTCAGACTGGATGCAACCGACAAGCTTACTGGGAGGGTTGTCTTTACGAAACTTTCCTTCGACCTCGACCTGAGAGATATAGAACAACCGGTAATTCTATCGCCTGCTTCTGCCATGGAAGGGGCACCAGTGACACTGGATGGCATGACTTCCAGTTTTGCCGGCTCTTCAATTCTCGATTACACATGGCACTTTGGCGACGGAAAATATTCTAAGGATGGGAACACTCAGCACATATATCCCAGGAAGGGCGATTATGATATCAGGTTGGGTCTGATCGTCCGGAATGAAAAAACAGGAGTGATACGCGAAGTCTGTTCTGTTAAGCCAATAAAGGTTTTCAACAGCACCGCCGAGAAAGGGGCTTTTGACAGGCAGAGCGCCGTACCGGCTCCGGTTGTGGACATATTTGACTACGATCAGGCAGTGACAAGCAATGTCTATTCGGCAGAGAACAACCTCAATGAATTTTTTTCCTACAGGCTTGAGGTTCTAAGATCCAAAACAAAGCTTGAAAAGTCTGACGAAGCATTCAGGAGACTGCCCGATAAATACATTCTCAGGGAGAATTTTCTGAGCGGCGAGAATGAATACAGCTATACGATTGCAGATGAACATACACTCATGGCAACCTATCCTTCATACAGTGAGATATCGAATCTCGGGTTCACGGAAGCAAAAGTGTATCCTGTGGTGGTCGAGGATCCTGCTGAAAGGGAATTGAATAATCTGGAAAGAGTTTTCGGAGTTTCGACTGATTTACTTTTCGTCCGTAACACCCAGACTCTTTCTTCCGCGGGTACCCAGTTACTGGATCTGGTTCTTGGTTTCATGGCAAAGTATCCTGCACTTAAGCTTCAGGTTGCATGCCATACCGATAACACCGGATCGGCTTATACCAATCAGACCTTGTCGGGAAGAAGGGCCGAAGCGATGGTTAATTATCTGATCATGAACGGAGTAAGTCGTAATAGACTGGTGCCGAAGGGATTTGGAGGTACACGACCGATTGCGCCCAATTACCAGGAGAGCGATAGGAAAAATAACAGGAGGATAGATTTTGTAATACTCTAGGTACGAATTATTGTTCTTGTGACAGGCTCCCGTATTATCTGAATACAATCAGTTTCTGGGTGAACATCGTAATGTTGCCCATACCCATCTGAACTATGTAGACACCGTGGGTGAAGTTGACAGGGACCTGAAAATCTCTTACCATCGGATCGACAATATCGCTGTACATAACCTTTCCGTCGAGGGTTAGTATCTTTATGAAATCAGGATTGAATTCAGCATTATCGATTTTGACATTTACGATTTCCCTTGCAGGATTTGGGTAAAGCTTCACGATCAGATCTTCATAGTCGGCCCTGTTTTTATGTCTGTATCCGAAGATCCTGAATTCCGAGATGTAGTTCCAACTGTCAATCGAATTGCCGAGGCCGACGAACTTCAGATATTTGAATTCGGTGATTGCCTTTGAGATTGGAAACTCGAATACATGAATTCCACCCGAAAAAGAACATGATTTGGCTTTAACAAGGATAGATTCCCAGTTTTCCCCGTCATTTGACCCGTAGATATCAAAATAACTCTCGCTTTTCTGCCCGGGCTGGAAAGCAATCATAATGTGATGAATTATGAATGGAGACTTCAGTTCGAGGGTCAGACTCGGTTCTTCCCCCTTTGATGACCACATCGTGCCGATATTGCCATCTATTATATTGTAGGGTTGATTATTTGAATAAGAATCCGACGCGCTAACCGAAATAACTTCTGCAATCTCAAGATCGGGCTCGTAGGGGACAACTGTTATGGGAATTGTCCTTGATTGTGTTGTCTTGCCATCGCTGATAGTAAGGGTGAACTCGTAAGTCTGTCTTGTTTCACTTAAAGGGGCAAGGAATTGAATGATTTCACTATTGGTTGAGGAGACAGGTATTTCTGCAGGCACATTCCAGGAAAAGGTTAGCTTATCTTTGTCAGTATCATAACTTCCGCTTGCATTAATCTCGCCAATGAAGCCTGAATAAGTCTTGTCGGGGAAGTTCACAACCGCAACGGGCTGTGTATTTGGGACGACAGGAGGAGTAACAACTACCGGAGGAGGAGCCGGCTGGCTGATCCTGTTGGTAACGCTCTGGGCACTTATTGTTGCAGCCTGACCGCCGGCAGAGGTCTGAAGCGGGTTAGTTGAAGGCTTTGTATATGCCACAGTGACCGTATTTCCGTAAGCCACGGGGCTCGACAGGGTAAGAAGCACTTTTGTTCCGGATACCGATACCGAGCTTACGCTGCGGGCAGTGGAGTTAACCTGAACGGTAAAGGCTGAAGCGGCAGGGACTATGTTGGCCAGTGACAGGTTGTAAGTCATTTCGATGACGGAGGGAGCAGTATTTTCGATTGCTGAGCTGACATATACCGGTGCAGCCGGAGCAGGTGGGGCAGCTATTCGGTTGGTTACACTTTGAGCACTGATTGTTGCAGCCTGACCGCCGGCAGATGTCTGAAGCGGGTTAGTTGATGGTTTTGTATAAGCCACAGTGACCGTATTTCCATAAGCAACCGGGCTCGACAGGGTGAGAAGCACTTTGGTTCCGGATACCGATACCGAGCTGACGCTCCGTGCAGTGGAGTTCACCTGAACTGAGAAAGCTGAAGCAGCCGGCACTATATTGGCCAGGGTAAGGTTATAAGTCATTTCCACCACTGAACGTGCGGCGTCCTTTATTTCAGAGCTCACATAAGCAGGTACGGCCGGAGCAGCCGGGGCTGCTATTCTGTTTGTTACACTTTGGGCACTTATTGTGGCGGCCTGACCGCCCGCGGAGGTCTGCAGCGGGTTTGTCGAAGGCTTTGTATAGGCCACAGTGACTGTGTTCCCGTAAGCTACCGGGCTCGACAGGGTGAGAAGCACCTTTGTTCCTGAGACTGAAACCGAGCTTACGCTGCGTGCAGTGGAGTTCACCTGAACTGTAAAGGCTGAAGTGGCGGGGACTATATTTGCCAGTGAAAGGCTGTAAGTCATTTCAACGATTGTTGGTGCACCGTCCTGGATAGCAGAACTGGCATAAACCGGCACTGCAGGAGGGGCTGAAGGATCAGGGTCGACCATCAGTACGGCTGAGGTATAGGGTGCCAGTGTGATTGAACCGTTGTACTTCGTACCCTTCACATCGATATAGCTGCCGTCGAGGGAAACCACCTTGCTGGAGGTTGAGGCATTGTATTCGAAGCGGAATTTGCTGACGTCAGTAATGAAAACTTTTGATTTACTTGAGTTAGCATCCTGTCCTGTCCATGAACTCCATTCAGTAACACTGCGGTATCCGTCGTTGCTGCTGACCCCATACCAGTTTACTGTTGTCCTCAGGGTACGGTTATTTGCATTTGCATCATTGATTGGTCTTGCGTAAAAGTTATAATCAGCAGTTCCAAAGCGCCGCAGATCATCCTCATTGACATAGGTATTAAAGTCAAGGATTTTTACATCGGCAGCTTTTGATACCATTATATTACCTCTGATATCAATATTTCTTAGTGGAGAATCAGGATAGTCGGAGGTGTGGTTGGCGTGCAGCTGATTTTCACGGTTGGCAAATAACACATTATCATGAATCTTGATTTCGTGTGCATTTTTAATATACATACCCATCCCGCAGTTGTATACTGTATTTCCCTGAATCAGGATGTCTTTGTTGTGATGGTCACAATAAATACCCTGAACTCTTTCGTCAGTTACCACAACGCCATCCGGCGCACCCAATCCATTTAAAATAATATTTCCTACAATTTCTGTTCCTGTCCAGTAATTTGATCCTTGGGAAGATGTATATATTCCTCCGGCATCATCCTTTATTAATGCCCAGTTATTTATAAAATTATGCCGGATCTTAATATTATTACCTGAAAAATCGATCGCATTGAAACCCAGGTTTGTCAGTCTGTTATACTCAACAGTATGATTTGAACCGAAAAGACAGACGGCAATACTCTGACCATCACCACTCCCTGCCAATCCGGGTATCATACTGATGTTGTTAATGGTATTCCCGGATATTGTTGCACCAGTAAATTCTCCTGCCAGGATGATTGCAGTATTGAGAATATCGTTGATGTTATTGCTCATCAGCTTGAATCCCTGGGAAGTTTTTCCGCTATTCACCCCCCCGTTTATTGCACGATCACCACAGAAAGTGATATTGCAGTTCTGTATTGTCGTGTAACTTGAAGATGAGACATATACAGAGGACTTATTAGCGCCCTCCATCGTCAGATTTGTAATTGTAATGTAATCTCTAAGCTTAATATTTATGTTTTCATTGAGGCTGCTTACTTTTACAACTTTGCCTGAAGGGCCGGCAGAACCAAAGTACATATAGAACTTTCCTCCTCCATAATACCATTCACCAACGGAGGTAAGTGTTCTTAAATGATTCTGGACAAAATATCCGAATCCTTTTATTGGGGAATAACCAGATGCACTAATATAATTTATTGTTGTTCCTGAATGACTTGAAATTAGGTTTCTGTCAATAACCCAGTGATTTTTTCTAATAACAACTTCACCTCCATCCCAGTCGGGGGAAGAGGGTAACGCAGCATCAGTGATTGAAGTGTTGCCGGAATAGCTATCGATCGACATCCAGTCTTTGTCGGGATAGCGTCCCATTGGTACAGTAACTCCGTCGATAGTAACCACATTCGGGGCTGATTCCGCTGAAATAGTCTTGGAATAAATTCCACTGCCTTCATCTGTCCATCCGGACATGACAGTAAAAGCACTTATAACAGGATTTGATCCGCTCCCGTATGCAGCAATTGTTATAGGACTTGAAGAAGATCCAGATTTGGAAATAACCAGTGTACCGTAAAATGTGTCACCCTTGTTGAAGAGGATCCTGTCTCCCGGGAGGAACCGGCCAAATTCTGCATTGACTTTTGAGACTGTCTTCCAGGGAGTTGAAGATGAAAGGCCATTAGCTGAATCATTGCCTGTTGAGCTGACATAATAATCTGTTGCTGAACCAATAAAACTGCAAAGGCAGAATAACAGCGTAAAAATTCCTCTCATAGGCTATTAAAAGTGAACTACTGATTTGACTAACTAAAACAAAATGTTGACTAATGCTGCAAATTAAACGATAAAAATTTAAATATTGTATATCTAGGTAAACTTTTTGTTCATAATGCGATTAAGTTATTCACAATAGAGACAGAAATATTTAAAAATACAGGAATTCTATCATAGACTTCTGAAGATCATGCAAGTCAGGGAAATGTCATATGGGTAAATTATCTCCAGCCATCTCATATCTATGTTTAAGCCCCGCTTCTCCGTTTTACCGTGCATCATAGTATTCGAATGCACCTATTGATGGAGGTAAAGACCATTCTTTACCTTCATGATCCTTAATTAATCCTACAAAAGTTCCTGCTGAAATAGCAGGCGAATCGGGACCTAAATGTAAATCAGTTTTAGAAACGAAACGGGGATCAGATTTCAAGTGGTTGTTATTTGTGAAATTTCTGAAACTTTTCGGACCGGAAAAAAATACTTCATTTCTGTTACCGGACTTGTGTATCAGATTATTATCAATGTTAAGATCTCCAATGTTACCGTCAAAATAATCGATAATTATTCCATATTTTGTGAATCCCTGGACGATATTATTCTTAATATTTATGTTGTTATTCCTTCCTGTGACCTCATAGACTATACCCCTCCAGGCGTAATGTGTATTGCCAATCAGGGTATTATTCAGTATATTGATGTTGTTTCTGTAATCGGCATTCGTTTGTTTTAGAATTGCTATGCCAAAACTTGAAAGAGCTTTGTCTGTATGTGAAGGATTTTCAATAATATTGTTGTAAATGTATAGATCATCAATCGTCCCGTTACCTCCCCATTTGTCATATTTCCCCATTGTGCAATTGATTCCCCAGGGGAAGTTCTTTATTAAATTATTAAAAATATAAACAGATTCAATTTTCTCCCATGCTTCTACAGTAATTGCCACTACAATATGATCGCTGTATTTCACCGGGTCTGGAAGAATCAGGTAGTTATCATGGACACTTGCTGAATATTCGAAGTTACCTTTTTCTATACTATGTCCTGCAAGATCTATTGTGCCTCCTCCAAAAACCGTATTTTCATAGACCTCCAGACCTCCCCTGATATTAAATAATTCCATGGCAAAATTCCAGTAATCCATTACTTCTTTCCTGCAATAAAAGGTATTGTTATTAATCCTGCAGTCTTTTAATTGTGAGGTGTAAACAGACCTTCCTGAGATTCTTGCAGTGTGGACTATTGTGTTGTAACTTATTTCAACATCTTCGTATCCCGCAATCCTTAAATTGCATTCGGCTCCATTGTCGGGGTTTTCGGTAGAATCACTAATATAATTATAAGATATGTTGCAGTTTGTTGAATAAGTTAAGGGCGGTTCTGTCCAGCTTGTTTCTGAATAAAAATTTATCCCTGATTTCCTGAAGTTAATAATAGCACAGTGATGAATGCTTACATTGTTTCGGTATCTGCAGTAGATTGCTCTTCTTCCTTTATACAGGTCACCATCAAGCAAAATGAAGGAAATGCTTTGATTTCCCTCGGAACTCTCTTTGTCGGATGACATATATATCAATACATTCCGAAAAGATTCGGAGCCGTTGTCATAATGGCTGATGATATGAGTTGAATAACCTTCCCCAATAATACTTACTCCGGGAGCAAGAATGCATTGTGATGTTTCGATATATTTTCCTTTTGTGATGTGGATGGTATCACCGGGACTTCCGACTTTCCGGCATGCGTATGAAAGTGTCAGCCACGGTGATGAAATGGTTCCGGAGTTTGAATTGCTACCTCCACCTTCAGCAGTTGAAATATAATAGGTTGCGGCCTGTGCTTTTAGGCTGATAAGGAATACTGCTATAAAATACTTTTTCATGATAGTTGAATTAAAAATCAGATTGCTGTTATGGTTTTTATGATCTGGTTTTTTATCAACAGCAAACTGATATGACTTAAATCAGACCTATGCGGAATGGGATCAGAATCAGACAGTAATAAGTATAGTCAATGACTTCAGTAAAGGTTCTTATTACTTTTTTTGACTTTGGGTCCGAATCTCTGTAATCGGGAAGAGAAATATATCCGATTCTAAATGACTTGTCCAGAATGCTTTTGTAGGTGAGCCAGGTCCTTCTTGAATGAATACCCATTGAGGCCACATTAATTCCCCTTATATCATAGTCAGATTTTTCAAGCCAGTTATTTACTTCAATAGCTGTTGCCAGTGTCCTGTTAAAATTGGTTTTGTCAATAGCTATGGCTTTAACCTTTGCTGAATCAATTCCAAATGTATAAATTCTGTTTCTAATGATTTGCGGATGAGAGTCATAGTCATTTACGATCCGGCCCGGCCCACCCATTCTGCCGAAATCGGTTACCGAATTGTGTTGATATGAAATGACTATGGAACTATCAACCCTGATTTCCTTGACAAACAGATCACGATCACCAAAATCATCATACATATCATTTGTGAACTGAATCATAATTGAGTCAATTTGGTTCAGTGAGCCGGTCCATTTAAGAAATGCTGAATTTTCGAATCCTTCCGAATAGAATTCCCCGGCAATCGAATCATTGATATGAAAGTAATAATGGCATTTGTAAATACCTCCCATTTTACTTTTAGTCACGATTTCAATCGAATGTTCCTTTATGCCCTGATCGGGAAGGGTTTGGAATCCGGGGTAAAAAATCAGGAATCCATTCATCTCAACTTTGCAAAAATCCAGATCGGAGTATCTTATTCCAGCCACGACAATCTGCTCGTATTTATTATTCATAATTTCTTCCTTCAGGCTGTCAACAGTGGTTACCCGCATCCAACCATCAATTATCAAAAGATTTGCCTCAATCCTGTCTGATTCAGATAGAAATGCAGTAATCCTGCTTTCAAAAATCCAGACCAGGAATAACATTGTACAAAAGAATGTTGAGATTATTAGTAATGTCTTTTTCAATTTTTTTTTCATTTCTTAAGGCAAATCACTGGTTGAAATTGGATTTGTTGGTTACAATTCAATATGTAACGGAAATATATGGTTTCCTGGTAAAAAGATAACAGTAATTCAACTTTGATGGTTTTCGGTGTTACTTGTTAATTTGTATTTCAAGCTTGCAAACTTTAAGAAGGATATGAAACAGTACTATTAAGATTGGACAGTTTTAAGGCAACTGAATTTCGCGGTTTTTTGTGTTTCTTTTCAGGATTGTGTAAATAATACTATGTACTTTAATTAAAATTCCGGTTATTTTAGAAACAAAATTGTGAAATCCGGTAGTTTTATTGAGATAAGGTAATTGTTCTAGCAGTGGTGACTCATAAGCACAGACCATTTTATCATAGTCTATTGCAATACGGGGGGGCAATAACTGGGTTATTACTTTTCGCTTTTCGTTATTATGCATTGTAAGATATTTTGATTGGCTGCTAATTCCTGACATATCGTAATTTACAACCGGAAAGTTTACCTTTCTTATAGAGCAGTTCTTTATGATTATTCTATCAATAAAGAATTTCCAATCGGCTATTATCTTTAAATTTTCATCATAAAGGTCTGTTGAAAAGAGCTTTTTATTAATAAAGGAGGCCTGGTGCGGAAACATGTGCTTGTAGAAATATGCCATGGTAATCTTTTCTTCGTTACCAATTCTGGCTGGTTCATACCTGCCGTCGGCAAATTCGTAATTTACATCTCCGTAAAGTATATCTTCATTTAAACCTGATTCAAATATCCTTTTAAGTACAGATTCGCTGGCTAACCAGTCACCTGAGTTCAAAAACTGGAGATATTCTCCGTTTGATGCCATTATACCTTTATTCATGGCATGATAGATCCCCCGGTCTGGTTCAGATACCCAATAGGTGATGGCCGGGGAATGATCTTTTATCACACTGAGACTGTCGTCCGTTGAACCTCCGTCAATGACAATATATTCGAAATCATCGCAGGTTTGATTTTTTACACTTCTTATTGTTTTATCTAGTCCCTGTGCATTGTTATAATTGACTGTAATGATTGAAAATCGTGGCATTGATGTGATTTTTTTAAATTACATTGAAATTGAAAGTTCTAAATATATTAAATTTTGTAAAATCTGAATAGGTAGGGAATGAAGATTAATGAAGGAGAGAGCGTATTCCTGAGTAATATTTTTCTTCATTTCAGGATAATAAGTTCAAACTTATCGGAGTTTATAGGATGTGATCTATAGGGAATGATTTGGACGGCTAAAGATTCGCATGAATTATAACCTATTGTAGCATTATACTTATTTTTACATGCCATAATACACCTGGATTTTCCTGTATCGCTCGATGAACACTGAGAGTGAGGCTGAACCACAGGAAGTACTTTTTTTATGGATCTGCTTGTCAAAAAATGTGATTGACGGGGCGAAGCTTTAAAATGCCGGAAGATTCGGCGATAAAAAACGGATATAAATAATTTTCGATAAAACGAAGTTTAAGAATGTATTACTACTTTCTTTTAATCTGTACGATATATTTCGGTTTTTTTGATATGCCTGACACAATACCAGGCTTAGTGCGGGATATTCTTTTTTTACCTCTTCTGATATATTCAATCGTTTCATGGAGGAAGCCAAAAAAAGGAAATTTTCTTGAGATGATTCTGATTTTTTCATTCGGAGCTTTTGTTTTTTATAATTTGATTTTGTTGGTTTCCGCTGAAAAGTATCTGTCTGAAATAACTTCATTCCTGAATATAAGGACTATTTACCCTTTCCTCCTCTTTTTCATTACGATCACCATTGTCAATACAAAAGAGAAGTTTAGACAGACAATAAAATTCGGTTTAATAATGGCAGTTGTGGCAACTGCGACAGCCTTAGCGCAAAGTATTTACGGACCTACTCCTATGTTTGATCCGGACGGCTTTTATGATATAGGTCATTGGGAGGGACAGGGAGGTATGATGATAGGGCCGATTGCGCGTGTGACTTTGCCTACATTGTATTTTATCTACATAGTTTTCATTGCTCTGGTCCTTTATTTCATGATATCAGGAAAAATTAAGTACCCTGTAATCTTTTTACTTATAGTCCTCGTAATCCTTATAAGTTTTACTCGCTCGGCCTGGCTAGCTACTTTGGTTTCAATTATTGCTGCAATAATTATTCTGAATCGTAACCTCCAGATAAATAAGAATACCTTTTCAATATCCTTCATTCTGCTTACCCTGTTGTCAGGCGTAATCGTTGTGTTTATTATGCTTGATAATCCTATAAGCACTTCATTAAACGACAGATTGCTCTCTGTCTTTTCAGATTTGCAGAATTCTTCCGGAACATTTGGATACAGATTGCTCAATCTCCAGCGATTTGTTGAGACCTGGAAATCCTTTGGCTTCTATTTTGGTGTCGATCCTTTCTATATAGGACGCTATAGCGAACCGACGCTTGCGGATGTAGGCTATGTCTACGTTTTGGTCACTATTGGCCTGATAGGTTTTATCCTGTTGATTTTAATGTGGATTCTTGGTTTTATCTATGGGTGCAAACTGGTTAAAGCTGGTTCTTTGGTTAAGAAACATGAATTAACCCTTTCTGGTGCAGTTCTGTTATCATCAATTATTTATTTTGTTATTTGTCAGGCATATACGCAGTATGGTTTCGTGACAGCCTTATTTGCTGTGGTTTACGGATTGGCATTAGCTTCAAGGAGGATTTACAATGATTAAAGAGCTTCTCGGGAATAAGATTTTCAAGAATTTCTCGGTATTAACGGCTACCAGTATAATTATCCAGTTCATATCAATCCTTTCCAGCATAAGGTTAGCGAGGTTATTACATACAGATGGTTATGGTTATTTTAATCTTATTCTGGTACTGTCAAACATATTCCTTATAATCTCTTCATATGGACTTAAGCAGGTTATTATCCGTTATGTAGCCCGTAACAGGACAGAATCCAGATTTGTTTTTCATCTCTCAAACCAGATTCGTCTTTTTACTACAATAATTTCTGTCATTTGCCTTCTCGCTTACAATGTTTTTGTGAATGACAAGCCGTTTCCTCCTTTTGTTATAATACTGCTTTCAGTAATTATCATATTTCAGTCGGTTTGGGAGGCTGTGGAATGCATTGCTTTCGGAAATGAGAGAATGGAGCCGTCAGGTTATATTAATCTGGCTTTTACCAGTATTTGGGTCATAGCAGTGTATATTGTTCCTAGGGAAAGGTTTAATCCAGAATTCCTGCTGGTAATCTATGTTATGATTCAATGCCTGAAATCGCTGGTTTATTACATATGGGTAAAGAAGGATATATTTGATGTTAGAAAACAGCATGATGAGAATCATTCTTTGAATCATGCATTCTTCATAAAGCAGAGCAATTACTACTTTATTCTGGCAGTTTTTACCTCTCTTCAGACACAGGTGCCAATCCTTTTACTCAGCCATAATTCCTCCTACGATCAGGTAGGGATCTTTAATCTTGGCAGTAGGATATTAAGTCCGCTTCAAATGGTCATTATGACTGCTCTTACAGCTCTTTATCCGTCTTTATCCCGCTTGGCTATAACTGATAAAGAACTGTTTTCAAAGCGAGTAAAAATTTTACTTAACATTCTTGTAATAATCGGAATTTGGGGTTGCCTGTGTTTTACTTTATTCAGCAAGGAAGTTGTACTATTGCTTTATGGCAAAGAGTATATTGAATCTGTAAATGTTATTCTGACGCAATGCTGGTTTACTCTATTATTCGGAATATTCTGCACAATTGGTACTGTATTGAATTCATTTGATAAGCAACGCCTCCTGGCAATTTTATCAATTGTTTACGGGGTGTTGTGTATACCTGTATTTTATATTGGGTCCAAATATGGTGCAATCGGCCTCGCCTGGGCATTTGTAATTTCGGCTTATGTGAATATGACATATCACTGGGTTGTTTTCAGAAATCTGTTATCTCCAGGAATAACAGTAGTGTACACCATCAAATTATTTTCGGTATTGATTCTTGCTTCCATGATTTCACTATTCAATCCATTTGATATGAGTCTTTTCCTGAAAATCGGGATATGCATATTAATTACAGGAGCAGCTGGTCTTTATCTAAAAAACAGGGAATTGCCAAAACTTCTGGCAGGTATACAATGATTCAGGAATTTTGCACTAACCGGAAAGTGATAATCGATACATTTTGTAAAGGTTACTTGTCATGAAGATCTGTGTTATAACATATGCCTTCTATACAAGTACTATTCCCCTGACCAGGTATCTTGCAGAACTTGGGCATGACGTTGATTTGTTTTGCATTACAGGTACAAGATCGTCTGACCATTTCACAATTAATCTTTCAGGGTATGATTCACCTGACGGATTTGTACCTGATCCCAAACTTGATCAGGTAATCAGCAAGGATATCCTTGAATACCTGAAGCCCTTGCACGACTTTAAGATATTTGTGTTTTCAAAACAAAGGAGAAACCTGTATATCAGCTATCTTTTCAGTATTTTTACCTTGTCGCGATACCTGAAATCCCAAAAATATGAAGTTGTTCATTTTATCGGTCAGAATGAGATTTATCTTCATTTGTTCAGGTTGCTGAGGCTCCCAAAAGTTTTCACTTTTCATGAGGTTCTTATCAGAACCGGACGTGATGTCCCCTCCAAATACAAGCTGGTTGATTTTGTTTCAAAAAGGAATAATAATGTAATATTCCATTCATCTAATACGAAGAAGGACTACCTGGAGAATTTTAGTCCAAAAAACCGGCTTGTTAACGTTATTAAGTTTGGATTATTCGAGACTTACCGTCTTTTCCCTGACCAGGCAGCCCAGGAACCCGGAACCTTGCTATATTATGGGATTATTCTGCCTTACAAGGGATTGGAATATCTTTTGGAAGCATACAGAATAGTTAAAAATGAAATTAAAGATTTAAACTTGATTATTGCTGGAAGGGGTCCACTTTATTTTGAAAAATCACTACTTGATACTGAAGGTATTGAATTAATTAACAGGACGATATCAGAGGAAGAACTCGTTCGTCTGAATAAACGTGCATCAGTAGTCGTCTGTCCTTATATTTCAGCATCCCAGAGCGGTATTCCAGTAACGTCCTTCATTTTTAATAAACCTATATTGGCAACCAGCGTTGAGGGTATTACCGAATATGTGATACACGAAAAGACCGGATTTCTGGTTCCGCCTGCTGACAGTAAAGCCCTGGCAGCGGGTATAAGGAAGCTTCTGCAGGATGAATCGCTGAGAAAAAGGATAATTGATAATATTGGGCAGATGAATGATAAAAGCCGGTCCGAATGGATTTTAATAGCTGAAAATACCGTTGAAATTTACCGCAACGAAATTCAAAATCCTATGAAATGACAGAAACGGTACAGCTCTTTTTCTTGGGGCTTGATCTAAAATTGGGCAAGTCAATTATTTCATAATGAGTAACTTTTTATGAAACATGAGTATCCCAAAGTATTAATTTTCGGACAGCCATTCAATAATTTCTCAGGTGGTGGTATTACCTTGACCAATCTGTTTAAAGGATGGCCGAAGGAAAAGATAGCCGTTACTTATCTTGGACACGGATTGGTTAGTGTAACCACTGATGTTTGTGATACATACTATCAGCTGGGGGAAAAAGAGCACTTTTGGAAATTTCCTTTTAGTCTGATTCAGAAAAAATTCCGATCGGGATTAAAAGAGATAGAGAGCAAAGAGGAGTATTCTACGGGATTAAGTAAAAAAGGACTCAGGTATTTCATTATCAATAGACTCTTTTACCCGGCCCTTGAGTGGTTTGGTTTGTTTCACTGTGTCTCAAGAATTGAACTTTCAACAGACTTTAAAAACTGGCTTTCAGAATTTAAGCCCGATGTATTGTATGTTCAGGTTGCTACCAGAGAAACATTACTTTTTGCAGGCAATCTAATAGATTTTTTAAAGGTTCCATCCGCAATACATAATATGGATGACTGGCCATCAACAATAAGCCGGAAAGGTTTGCTCAGAAATTATTGGAAGAGGAAGATTGACAAGGAATTCAAAAGCCTTCTTGACAGAATGGAACTTTTTCTCAGTATCAGCGATGCTATGTCGTCTGAATACAGGAAGAGATATGGAAAAGAATTCAAACCATTCCACAATCCCATTGATACCAAAAAATTCTCAGGGTTGGATAAAAAAGAGTTTTGCAGAAGATAATGTATTAAGAATTTTGTATTTAGGAAGGATTGGCATGGCTAATAAAGAGTCTTTGTATTTATTTTCAAAAGCTGTTTCCGGTTGGACCGGGGAGAGTCCTGTAAAAATCCTTGATATTTTCACTCCTGACCTGGATTCGCCGGATTCAAAAATGATCAGGAATATGAATAATGTCAGATTGTCATCACCCGTGAAACATGAGGAAGTCCCGGCTCTTTTGGCTGATTCCGATTTGTTGTTACTGCCTCTTGATTTTAATCAGACCGGTCTGAATTATGCACAGTTTTCTATACCAACAAAAGCTTCGGAGTATATGATGTCGGGTACTCCAATAATAGTATTTGCTCCGGCCGAAACTGCCATTTCAAAATTTTGTGCTGAAAATGACTGTGCTTATTGTCTGACCAACCCTGAACATGAACGAAATCTGTCGTGCCATTGATTTTATTATTGAAAATGAAGATTTCAGAAAAAAATGGACGAAAAATGCGGTAGAACTTGCCAGTAAATTATTCGAGGCCACTTTGGTAAGGGAGAATTTCCAGACAATCGCTGGCCGGGTTAGTAAACAGATAGGAGAAATGAATAATTCTCACTAAATTTTCAAAGTTTAACTAATTTGTTTTTCGTGTCCTGCAGATTAAATATCTTTAAAATTATCATGGTCAGCAACAAAGTATTGATTTTTGGCCAAACATTCAATAACAGGCATGGGGGCGGAATTACTCTGACCAATTTGTTTAAGGGTTGGCCGAAGAACAAAATTGCTGTTACGGACACAGGTCATATGATGCATGATGTTACAACAGATGTTTGCGACACTTATTATCAGCTGGGCGCTGAAGAGTTTAAATGGATGTTTCCCTTCAATCTGATTCAGAAAAAGTATCCCTCAGGGTTGAAGTTAATTGAAGACAGAAGTCTGAACTCTGCTAAACATACTAAGTCTGGTATCAGGTATGCCGTGGTTAATAAGGTTTTTTATCCTGTTTTACAATGGATTGGACTCTTTCATTGTATTTCCGGAATAAGGATGTCTAAACAATTCAGGAAATGGTTGTCCGATTTTAAACCTGATTTGTTATATGTACAGGTATCAACACGCGAATCGATTATTTTTGATTACGGAATTAATCGACTATTTAAAGATTCCGGTTGCTATTCATTTTATGGATGACTGGCCTTCCACAATTGCGGAAAAAGGATTGTTTAAAGCATTTCTGGCATAAGAAATTCGACAGCGAGTTGCGGATTCTGCTTGAGAAAGTTGATCTTCATCTGAGTATTAGTGAAGCCATGTCAGTGGAATATAACCGAGACGATATGGAAAAAACTTCATCGCTTTCCACAATCCTATTGATACAGAATTCTGGCTACCTCATGCCAAAAAAGATTTTTCCATAGGAGAGGGGAATGTCAGGATATTATGCTCCGGCAGGATTGGACAAAATGGGATTTCCGATTCGCTGATTGAGGTGGCTTCGGCTATCGACAAAATTAATAACGATAGATTACGAATCAGTTTCCACATTCAGACCGCAACCAGAGACAATTCAATTATTGAGCGTCTAAAGAAATTCCGCTGCGTCGTTTTCAATCCGTTTGCCGATTATAATAAGCTACCGGAGATATTCTCAGATGCAGATATTTTGCTTCTTGCAAATGACTTTAACTCAAAGAGTATAAAATATCTGAAATATTCAATGCCGACAAAGGCGTCAGAATATATGATTTCAGGAACTCCGATTCTGGTTTACACATCAGGACTTGCAGCAGTCTCGGGTTTTTTCAGCGAGCATGAATGCGGTTACTGTGTTTCAAACCAAAGTGAAGAGGAGATTATAACGGCAATTAATTTCCTTATCAATAATGAAGAATATCGCAAAAAAATAAGTAGGAAAGCCGTGCAGGTGGCACTTGAAAAATTTGATGCTTCCAGTGTAAGGAAGCAATTTCAGAGTTTGTTGGTTAATTTAATAAACACTTAATAGAATTATGTTTACAGACAAAGTACTTTTAATTACAGGTGGTACAGGTTCTTTCGGTAATGCAGTTCTTAAAAGATTCCTTAACTCAGAAATAAAGGAAATTCGGATTTTTAGCCGCGATGAGAAAAAGCAGGATGATATGCGGCAATACTATCAGAATTCCAAGATAAAATATTATATCGGAGATGTAAGGAACTTTGAGAGCATCAATAGTGCCATGAAAGGTGTTGATTTTGTTTTCCAGGCAGCTGCCTTGAAACAGGTACCCTCTTGCGAATTTTTTCCAACCGAAGCAGTCAGAACAAATGTGCTTGGCTGTGAGAATGTTCTTAACGCGGCAATGGAGAACCAGGTAAGCAGGGTTATTGTGCTTAGTACCGATAAGGCTGTATATCCTATTAATGCTATGGGAATGTCAAAAGCCCTGAGTGAAAAAGTAATGATCGCGAAATCCCGTAATTTGAATTCTTCGGGGATGATATTCTGCGGAACCCGTTATGGTAATGTGATGGCTTCCAGAGGATCAGTTATTCCTCTGTTCGTTGATCAGATCACTCAAGGCAAGCCTATAACAATTACCGATCCGAATATGACACGGTTCATGATGACACTTGACGGGGCAGTGGATCTGGTAATATTTGCTTTCCAGAACGGCAAACCAGGTGATATCTTTGTCCAGAAAGCACCTGCAGCTACAATCGAGATTCTTGCAAAAGCATTGCTGGAGCTCTATAGAGCAAACAATCCAATCAAGGTTATTGGGACAAGGCATGGGGAGAAACTCTATGAAACTCTGGTGAACCGCGAAGAAATGGCTAAGGCTGAGGATCTTGGTGACTATTACCGTATTCCTGCCGATACACGTGACCTGAATTACAACCGGTTTTTTGTAGAGGGTCAGGAACAGATTGCTCAAACTGACGATTATACTTCCCATAATACATACAGAATGAATATCGAGGAAACAAAGTCGTTACTGCTTCAGCTTGATTCAATCAGAGACGAAATAGAAAAACTGAAATAAATTTAATTTGACTTCTGTCGATATTGCCAGTCTGAATGTCCCGTCACGATCATAGAAATATCCTAATTACATCCAGTAACTTTCCACAAGGTTCCGCCTCTGCAAATTATCTGAATCTCTTTTGTAAAGGAGTCGCTCTTTCAGGCAGAAAAATAGAGGTATACTTGCTGAAAGGTTTTTTTCTCGGGGGCCGAAAAACAAATGACTCCAAAAGAAACGTAACAAGCTACGGAGTTAGAATATACTTATCTGAATTTTGTAAACAGGCCATCTGGTAAATTTCTTAAATTATCTGGCGATGTCTATGCTTTCTTCTGTCTGACATCGTTACTGTTTTTACTGTTAAGACGGCGAAAACTAACAACTGTTTTTGCTTATAACAATGAGCTGTATCACAGTATTCTGTTAAACTGCTTTTGTCGATTGACCGGGATTAAAGTTGTAACCTTTGTCCCGGAATATTATGACATTTCGGAGTTTTCGGGAAGCATTACCAAAAAACTCAGATGGTATGGCTTTCTGATTAATTTCCATTATTTAAACAGGCTCTCTTCGCGGCTGATTGTCTTCAGTAATTTCATAAAATCAAAATATATTGAAAAGAAATATCCGGAAAACAAAATACTTGTTCAGCCCAATCTGACAGACTTCGATTTCTGGAAAGCTGTAAAACGGGATATGGTATTTACAATTGGATACAGCGGGACCCTTTATAAAAAAGACGGGATAGAGGATCTTCTTACGGCGATTAGCATTTTAAGAAAGAAAGATTTTATAATAAATGCGATTATTGTGGGAGATGTGGTAAATGAGAAATCCATAATTCCTTCCCTGATCTCTTTCTGCAGGAACCTTGGTATTGAGGATGCTGTCAAATTTACTGGTCTTGTATCGCTGGAGGAAGTTAAAATAATGCTTAATAAATGTATGATTCTTGCATTAACACGTCCTGATATTGTTCAGACGATTGCGGGATTTCCGACCAAGCTTGGGGAATACTTTGCCTGTCGCAAGATTATACTTTCTACAAAGGTCGGGGATGCGGGTTCCTATTTTAACGACAGAAATGAAATAGTATTTGCTGTTGCCGGCAATCCGGACTCAATTGCCGACAAGTCTGGAATGGATTCTTAACCATAAGCAAGAAGTAAAGGGAAATAGCTGAAAATGGATATCGTAGAGCCGATGATTTGTTGAATTATAAAAAGATAGTGCCCTCAATTATGCAATTTGTTGAAAGGGCGGTTTGAAAACTCATTATCATAAGTTGTAAGATTACAATGAACGTAAGTACTAAAAATCAGATTATTAATGTGCTTTGGACCGGTGGTTTTGATTCAACATACCGCATGGTCGAGTTGTCGGGCCATGATGTTGTCATTCAGCCCTTTTATTTGTCAGATAAATATCGGCGTTCAGAAAAATTTGAAATGAATGCCCTAAGGAAGATTACTGCCGACATTGAAAAGCATCCCGGGACAAGATGCAGAATTCTGCCTTTGATTACGCAACAGACTTCTGATTTAAATCAAGATTGTGAAATACTGGGGGCATACAACAGGCTACGTAATATTTCCTATATCGGACCTCAATATATCTGGCTGGCTGAATTTGCCAAATCATTTAAGGGGCTGGAACTTTGCATTGAAACGGACGATATCCCACTACGGAGCAACCTTTTGCCTCCTTAAAAACGGGAAATTAAAAAAGATCATCGACGGGGATCTTGTTTACTGGATCCTCGATGAAGAGAATTCAAGCAGGGATGTCATGACTGTTTTTGGATCATTGCATTTTCCGTTAATTGAAACTACCAAACTGGAGATGCTGGAGGAATATAAGCAAATGGGATTCACAGAAACCATGAAAAAGACGTGGTTCTGTCATACCCCTGTAAGCGGAGAACCCTGCGGTGTGTGCAATCCATGCAGGCAGGCAATTGACGCCGGACTTGCATTCAGGATTCCGCCTGCCGGTATTAAAAGACATAAAAAAGAACTGTATTTCAGTCATTCAGAATTGTTTAAGTATTGGAAGAAAATAAGATACAAGGTTTACGGGTATTGAAACTTTTTTCTGGACTGATTCTAAATAAATCACCTGACTCTTAAATGATAGACCATAACAACCCGGGAGAACAACAGAAACAATCTGAGTATGTATTGATTACTTCAATGAACTTTCCCAGGGGAGGAGCAGGAGCAACTTATCTGAATCTCTTTTGCAGGGGGCTAAAGAATAACGGTTATAAGATAAGGGTCCTTCTGCTTAAAGGCCATGCTTTCGGGAGTTATATCTACAATGGTCCGAGAAAAGACGTCACTGAGGATGGGATTTCTTTTACGTATCTTGGATTTACCCAACGCCCAGCAAATAAAGTTTTAAAAGTATTTGATGAGCTTCTCAGCTTCGTCAGGTTGATGGCTTTTCTGTTCACATTGGTAGGGAAAAGAAAATCATTGAGTATTTTTCTTTACAATAGTGATTTGTTTTACAACATACCTATTCATCTGTTGTCAAAGGTATTCGGGGTAAGACTAATTAAATTTGTCGCCGAATATATTGACAAATCTGAGTTTGGCGTGTCTCTTATTGGCTTGATACAAAGATTATCATATTTTCTTAATTTCAAGTATATCAATAGGTTATCTAACAAGCTTATTGTATTCAGCTTCTACCTGAAGGATTTATACTTAAGAATGGGTTATAATGAATCGGATATTATTGTCCAGCCAAATCTTACCGATTTTGATTTCTGGAAAATGCCAGTGACAGGATCAAAATACACTCTTGGATATAGCGGAGCGCCCTACCTAAAAGATGGATTGTCAGATCTCTTCGGAGCAATAAGTTTGTTGAAGCGGGAGAACAATCTGAAAATCAGTTTACTGATAATAGGGGATGCAGTATTTGGCGAGAGTCTGATACCTTCCCTGAAGGAAGAATGTGCCAGACTGGGGATATCTGATGATGTTTTTTTTACAGGCCTGGTAGAATCATCTCGGGTTAAACAATACCTGTCGGAATGCAGTATGCTTGCAATTACGCGCCCTTCCACCGTTCAGACTAATGCCGGATTCCCAACAAAACTAGGTGAGTACTTTGCTACCGGCAAGCCTGTTCTTGCCACTGATTTTGGTGATATGAAGAAATATTTCAAGGATGAACAAGACATAATAATGGCAGAATGCGGGAATCCTGGATCAATTGCTGAAAAATTAAGGTGGATGCTCAGTAATCCGGACGAGCTGTCTGAAATTGCCGACAGAGGATACATCCGGGCATTGGAACTCCTGGAATACAGGAATTCGGTAAGGAGGATAGCCAGCCAACTTGTGTATTCGGATTAAGAATACAGGATATTATTGAAACTCACTGGAAAAAGATTTGATGAAATCACTGATAATACTTACTGACGAGCAATCAGAATTCCTGGTATCGAGGCAAGATCCAATGGGGTACACATCGATGGATGTAACCAAAATAGAGACTTACTTTAAAGCCAGGGATTTTTCAGTCAGGGTGTGCAGATTCAGTGAACTCGATCTAAGGGATGATTTTAAGGGTGTATATGTTCTTTACCAGTCGTCTGAAACACCAGGTGGCTTTTACAAAAGATACATAGAAAGTACTATTTATTTTATTGAGAAAAAGGGTGCAATCACTTTACCGGAATATGAGTATCTCAGGGCTCATCATGACAAGGTAAGTATGGAACTGATGAGATCCGGATTTTCTGATAATGCACTTAAGACATTAGAAAGCCGGCCTTACGGTTCATGGGTGGATGCTCTTAAATATGACTCCGTTTTTCCGGTTGTGGTAAAGGCAGCCTCAGGTTCAGCTTCTGCAGGTGTCTTCCTTGCCCTGAATAAAACCGAATATGACAAAATTGTTAGGAAGGCCGGTAAGGTAATTGTTGCACGCGGTCTTATGGATTTATTTACCGGATGGATCAAAACCCGGTTGAAACGGTTAATCAAGTTGCTTGATCCCTCAAAGAATAAGTATTACTGGAAGTATAATACAACTCCCCTGAGCAGGCCACTCGTTGTCCAGCCCTTTGTGGATGGTCTTGCGGGTGATTTTAAGGTATTGTTTTTCGGTGGGAAATACTATAGCATGTACCGTAAGAACCGTGAAAATGATTTCAGGGCAAGCGGTAGCGGAAGTTTTATGGGTGTCCCAGATGATAAATTTGACGGGTTGCTGAACTTTGCACGAAAAGTTACGGCTGAGATAAATTTCCCTATGATAGGAATGGATATAGGGTTCGACGGGAAGGATTATCATCTTATTGAGTTCCAGATGATAGATATGGGAACCTCTGCACTTCAGAGATCGGAATTCTGGCATGAGTTCAGGAACGGCAAACTCATTAGGTTTGACGGCAAATCAGATCTCGAGGAAGAGTTCAGCAGGTCAATATTGACTTTTATCACAGGTCGTTGATAATCTTAAAACCAAATGCTTTATTCTCTCAGAAAGAACATATGTTAGAAATTTACCTTATGTTTTTCCCAAGCTGCTAAATACTTACTAATTTGCGGGAATGAAGCAACTTACATTGATAATAGGCGGAGATCTGGCTCCCACACTGTCGAACTACTTTGTTTTTGAGAACGGAAGTATTGAATCCATAATTGATGGAAAGATATTGAACCTGATCAGCAAAGCCGATTTCCGGATTTTCAATCTTGAAGTTCCGTTAACTGATATTAAAAAACCAATAAGGAAGGATGGCCCAAACTTGATTGCCCCGGCAGCGACAATTAAAGGCATTAAACTCATCGGACCGGATGTCCTGACTCTTGCAAACAATCACATCCTGGACCAGGACGAGCAAGGTCTGTTTCAGACTATTGAACTTCTTGATAATAATGGAATTAGATATGTTGGAGCAGGTAAAAATCTCGATGAGGCAGCTATTCCGTTGATCCTGGAGAAGAACGGACTGAAAATTGGCATATATGCCTGTGCGGAAAACGAGTTCACGATTGCAGGCGAGAAGAGTGCCGGAGCCAATCCCTTCGATCCGCTCGAAAGCCCTGACCATATTGCAGCCCTTAAAGCAAAATGTGATTTTGTTTTCGTACTGCATCATGGAGGGAAGGAGCATTACCGCTATCCGACACCGGGTTTGAGGAAGGTCTGCCGAAAAATGGCTGACAAGGGAGCTGATCTTGTTGTATGCCAGCATAGTCACTGCATAGGAGCCTTTGAAAAGTATAAGAAATCCACTATTGTTTATGGTCAGGGGAATTTCCTCTTCGACAGGAATGACAATGAATTCTGGAAAACCGGATTATTGCTTAAAGTGTTGCTCGCCGAGGACTTGTCTGTTGAATACATTCCCTTCTGCAAAAAAGGTAATGGTGTACAAATGGCTGAAAAGGACGATCAAGAAAATATTTTGGGTTCTTTCCGGCTGCGTTCGGAGAAGATATTGAAGCCTGGATTTGTTGAGTCTGAATTTGAGAAATTTTGTGATGAAAATGGACAGTACTATATGGCTGTTTTTGCAGGATTTGGCAAAATAGTACGTAATATCGATAAGTTATTTAAAGGATTTTTTACAAGCCTTTTGTATTCGCGGAGGAAAGCATCTCTGATACAGAATCATGTTGAATGCGAATCCCAGCGAGAGACAGTAATAGGATACCTGAATAATAAGAAGCTCAAAAATTGAGTTCAGTGGGGAGTTGTACTAATTGAAAGGCTAATTTAACCGAAATGTTCAGAGAATTTGTAATCATCATTATCCCAGCGTAAATTTCACGAAAATCTTAATGAAAAACATTGTTATATTCTGTAAGACGCTGGCAATAGGAGGAGCTGAAAAACAGGCCCTGGTTCTGGCAAAGTTATTGGCAGAAAAAGGCGAAGATGTTCTCCTGATTAATTGGTGCGGGAATATTATTGATCCAAGAAATTCGAAATTTATTAAGAACAACTCAATAAGGTATGTTGGATTGAAGGGGAACTCTTACAGCAAATTCAGGAAATTCCTTAAGGTGGTAAGAAATCACAATACATCAGTTGTTCTTTCATACTTAACCCTAGCTAATATTATTTCGGGTGTCAGCAAGTTATTCATCAGAGATCTTATTTCCATTGGCGGAATACGAACAGAAAAACTTCCTTTCTATAAATTTTTCTTTGAGAAACTGGCACACAATTATCTGAATGATGCAACGGTTTTCAATAACTATTCTGCAAAGGATAAGTTCGAAAGAAGGGGATTCAAAGCCGAAAAGATATTCGTAATTCACAATACAATAGAGGTATCTCCAGTGGAAAAAAGCGAGAGCAAGAGTGATGAGGCTGTGGTTGTTTCGGTTTCGCGATTTGTAAAGCCCAAGGATTTCACCACTGCACTGTATTCTATCAAGCAGGTTATTGAAACCGATGGAGAAAGGTGGTTGAAATATTGTATAGTTGGTTACGGACCTCTTGAAGAAAAAATCAGATCGCTGGTCAGCCTGCTGGATCTAAAAGACCATGTGGAAATTTTATTAAAACCCTCAAATATTCCCGAAATACTCAATAATTCTGATATATATCTGAGCACATCTCTCTTTGAAGGGCTGTCCAATTCAATCATGGAAGCCATGAGCGCCGGTCTTCCGGTTATAGGCACTGATGTCGGAGATAACAGGTACCTTATTGAGGACGGATATAATGGCTTTATAGTGCCGTGTATGGATGTTGAGATTATAACCGATCGAATCAGGTACCTTATCAATAATGAAGATATCAGGAGAGAGTATGGTTTAAACAGCCGGATAAAGATCGAGAAAGAGTTTTCAGAAGCCGAACTGCTGAAGCATTATTATAAGCTTTTTGAGAATCTGCAAATGGATGATGGAGATATTCATTAAACATAAGGCTGGATTTGAGAGCTAAGCTTAAAATTGGATTGCTGATTTATGAGAATCCTGTTCCATCCTGGGAATATGATCTTGTAAAGGAGATCGGGAATTCGCAATATTCCACTATAAATGCTGTCATTCTCAGGGAAAAGCCACGGCTTATCGGGCAAAGCAATTTAATTGGAAACATTGTATTCAGATTTCATAAAAGAATAGACCAGCTAATTTTTATCAGGAAGGGTAGTTATCTTGAAAGGAAGAATATTCTGGAACTAACCGGAAATGCATTACAGATAATACTGTATTCAGATGGAAAGTCAGCATCTTCCGGCAATAACTCGGATGCCTTAGCAGAAATCGGGGAATTGGACCTGGATATAATTATAAAGCTGGGTTTTGGTCCGGTCCATGAGGATTTAAGCGGATTGTCCAGATACGGATTGTGGTCGCATCCGATGACTGATTGTATTTCCGGATCGGCTGATACAACAGGTTATTATGAGGTTACTGGCAGACAACCGGTGATTGTTTCCGAACTGGTGGCCAGAATGAAAAAGGATCCAAGTCCCTTAGTGCTTACCAGGGTTACGGAGGCCACCTGTGCTTACTCTCTCAGCCTTACCCGGGAAAAGCTAAGCAGGAGAGCGTCACTGTTTGCTCCAAGAATAATCAGGGAACTTTGGCAGGAAGGGCCTGATTACCTGCAGAAAATTGAGAACAGGTTTGGAGGCAATCGATTCAGCCAGATCACTCAATTACCACCACCATCTACCCTGAAATCGTTGGGTAACTTTTTAAAGGCGGGCAAAATTTTTATTCAACAGGTTCTAAAAAAAATTATTTATACCGATCCGTTTACCTGGGTATTGCTATATAAAAAGGGAACCGGTAATGATTTTGAAGACAATATTTATAAAGACTTTCATGAACTAAAACCGGCAAACGACAGATTTTGGGCTGATCCATTTGTATTGAGCAGGGGGGATAAATATTATATATTTGTTGAAGAGTTTCTATATAAAGCCAAAAAAGGACATATTGCCGTTCTTGAACTCAATAGAAACGGACAATTGCTGAAAACCCAGAAGATCATTGAGAATCCCTACCATATGTCATATCCTTTTGTTTTTGAAATGGATAACACATTTTACATGATACCTGAAACAGGAGGGAACAGGTCAATCGACCTGTATAGATGCACAAAATTTCCAGGGAAGTGGGAATTCATGAAAAGTGTTATGAAGGATATCAATGCGGTCGACACTACGCTTTTCAAGTATGATGGTAAATGGTGGCTTTTTACCCTTATAGACAAGACAGACAGCAGTCTGGCAGTCAGCCCTGAATTGTACCTGTTCTGGTCTGATGATTTCCTTTCTGATCAATGGACAGGTCATCCGATGAATCCTGTCGTAACCGATGTCAGATTTGCCCGGCCGGCTGGCCGGATTTTTAGCAGGGATGGGAAAATTTATCGCCCTTCACAGGATTGCTCTGGAAGATATGGGAATTCATTTAATATCAGCCAGATCCTTACGCTTACGTGTGAGGATTACGATGAAAAGAGCGTAGTTAAGGTGAGACCTGAATGGGACAAAAGCCTTAAAGGAGCCCATACCTTCAATTCTGATGGTGATTTTTCAATAATTGATGCATATAAGTTAAGGAGACGGTTATTTAATTAGTGCCGGGTTCTTAATATGAGATTTAAAGTTTGATCATTGTGAGGTATCTTTTGTTTTTATTTGAATTGTGATTTTTTAATGAAAGAAAAAGTCTTTATAACTGGTGCGGCTGGATTCATAGGTTCCAACCTTGCAGACGATCTGCTGGAAAAAGATTTCAGCGTCATGGGGATTGATAATTTTGACCCTTTTTACAGCAGGGAAATCAAGGAATCAAATATTTCGGCTGCCCTGAAGCACCGGTCATTCAAATTCCATGAAGGAGATATCCGTGATGCTGGTTTTCTTGACAGTTGTTTTTCTGAATTCAAACCCCGTACCATTATTCATCTTGCTGCAAAAGCCGGGGTCAGGCCTTCTATCAAGAATCCTGCTTCTTATTTTGATGTAAATGTTAACGGCACGCTGAATCTGCTTGAGGCGATGAGGAGAAACAGGATCAACAGGTTATTATTTGCCTCTTCATCATCAGTATACGGTAATAATAAAAAAGTACCATTTGCAGAGTCGGATAATGTTGATTTTCCTGTTTCTCCTTACGCAGCGTCGAAAAAAGCAGGTGAACTCCTTTGCCATACCTACCATCATCTGTTCAATATGGATATTTTTTGTCTGAGGTTTTTCACAGTATATGGTCCCCGACAGAGATGCGACCTGGCTATTAACAAATTCACGAAAGCAATTCTGAATGGTGAGCCCCTAAACCTCTTTGGCGACGGCACCACTTCCCGTGATTATACGCATACAAAAGACATTGTTCAGGGGATTGAAAAGGCAGTGAATTATCTAAATGGATTTGATATATTTAACCTCGGGGAGTCTGACACGATTTCTTTAAGTGAGCTTGTCTTATTGCTGGAACGATACACAGGGAAAAAAGCACAGATAAAATATCTTCCTTTGCAGGACGGTGATGTCTTTCAGACATTTGCGGATATTTCCAAATCAAAAAAGGTGCTCGGCTATAACCCTGTGGTAAAGATAGAGGATGGGATCAGAAATTATATTGAGTGGTACAGAAGTTCCTGTTTCACTGTAAGCAGCCATTAATATACCGTTACAGGACTAAGGACAATTGTTACATTGATGCAGAGCATAGTTATTTTATGTAAAACGTTATTGAAGGGAGGAGCCGAAAAACAGGCACTGATACTGGCAAGATCATTGCAGGAAAAAAATGTTAATGTCTGCATTGTAAACTGGTATATGGATAAGATTGACCCTGAAAACTTGAAATATATCCGGGATCATGCAATCAGGTACTTCTCCCTTGGTGGAGGGCTGTTGTCACGACTGATCTCGTTAAGGAATATACTTAAGAAGGAAAAAGCAGGATACATAGTCTCATATCTGACACTAGCCAACATTGTTGCCGGATTGATGAAGTTGACTTGCAGCAATCTGAAAACCATCGGTGGTATAAGGAACGAAAAACTGCCTTTCTACAAATTTGTAATTGAAAGGTTCATTCACAATCATGTTAATGATATTACAGTATTTAACAATTACTCGGGAAGCGAAAAGTTCAGAAAAAGAGGTTTTAAGCCCAGCAAGATACATGTAATACAGAATGCAATTGAACTGGAGAATCAACTTGGGAATGAAGAAAAAACCACTGGAGATGAAATAAGGATTGTTACAGTCGGCAGGTTTGTCAGACAGAAAGACTACCCCACTGCCCTCAAATCATTCAGAATTCTTAAGGAAAAATGCAAAACGACCAGATTCAGGTATATTATTATCGGTTATGGACCTCTCGAGAAAGAAATAAGATCAATTGCCCATGAACAGGAAATAACAGGTGACATACAGATAATGATAAATCCCCCTGATATTCCTGAGATCCTTAGAAACAGCGATATCTTTCTCAGCACCTCACTTTTCGAAGGTGTGTCCAATGCCATAATGGAGGCTATGGTGGCAGGATTGCCCATTGTAGCAACAGAGGTTGGTGACAATAAACAACTGATCAGAAACAGCCATAATGGCTATCTCGTTCCATGCAAGAATACGGGGCTGGTGGTTCAGAAACTTGGATACCTCTGTGAATCGGAAGAGAAAAGGCGTACATTCGGCAGGAACAGCAGGCTGATACTTGAAAGGGATTTTTCAAAACTGAAACTGGTTGACAATTATATCAGTCTTTTTGACAGACTGGAAGGTAAATAAATCAGGTTTTATGAAAATTGGAGTAATAGGCACGAGGGGATTTCCTGAGGTTCAGGGTGGGATTGAGACCCATTGCCTGGAGTTATACACAAGGTTAGCACAGAATAATGATGTCAGCATCACCATTTACAGGCGCACCCCGTATATAAACGATTCCAACAGGAGACCCGGGTACAGGAATATCAGGTTTATTGATATTCCCGTTCCAAGAAGCAAGAACTTTGAAACTTTGCTTCATTCCTTCCTCGCTACCGTTCACGCTTTATTCCAGGGATTTGATATAGTTCATTTTCATAACACGGGCCCAGGATTCTTTATCCCGCTGCTTAAAATTACCCGGGCTAAAATCTTTTTTACATATCATAATGTGAGCTATACTCAGAAGAAATGGAGCCGGTTTGCCAAACTGTTCCTTGGTTCTTCGGAAAGGATCAGTATGAGACAGGCTTCTCATGTAATCTTTATTTCAGATATCATCAGATCTGAAATGCTTGCGAAATACAAGATTAAGAAACATAGTGTAATCCCAAACGGGGTTAACCTGCCGGTGAAATCAGAGAAATCAGATTATATTGAGTCTCTGGGCCTTCAGAAAAATAAATATGTCGTTGCGATTGGCAGATTTCTCGAAGAGAAAGGATTTGACTATCTTATCCGGGCTTTTGTAAAAGCAGACCTGGAGGATTATAAACTGGTGATTGCAGGTGATACTGATTATCCGACTGAATACTCGGACAGATTAAAGGCCCTTGCCACTGAAAATGGAATTGTTCTCGCCGGGTTTATTAAGGGAGAAAAGCTCAATCAGGTTTTTACCTGGGCCTCGCTGTTTGTAATGTCTTCCTTTGAAGAAGGATTGCCAATTGCCCTTCTCGAAGCCATGAGTTACGGCATAGATGCACTGGCAAGCGATATCCCGGCAAATCTTCAGGTAGGTCTGGATAAAGATGATTATTTCAAGGTAGGACATGAAGACGACCTGCAGGAGAAAATTCTCTGGAAAATAAAATCGGGAAAGAAGAGTAATTTCAATGGAATCCTGAACCAACGTTTTAACTGGGACACGATTGCACATGAAACTTACAACACTTACATAAACTATATTAATTAAAATGAAGCTTAGAGGAGGAATAATTGGTTTAGGCAAAATGGGACTATCCCATGCTGCCATTGTCGGCCCCCATCCTGATGCTGAACTGGCAGCGGTGTGTGACACTTCTTCGTTAATCCTGGACGCTTTCAGGAAATTTACGGGTGTCAGTTGTCATACAGATTACAAAAGGATGATAGATGAAGAGAAACTCGATTTTGTGATAGTAGCAACGCCTACACGGTTTCATTATCCCATAGTAAAATATGCGCTTGAGAAAGGGATACATACTTTCTGTGAAAAGCCTTTCAGTCTTAAGACCCGGGAAGGGGAGGAACTGGTAAATCTTGCCAGGGAAAAATCGCTGGTTAATCAGACAGGCTACCATAATCATTTTATCGGCACTTTCATTGAGCTCAAGAGGTGCCTGAAAGAGAATATTATAGGGGATCTCGTTCATTTTACGGGGGAAGCCTATGGGCCTGTTGTCACAAAGGAAAAAGCCGGAACCTGGCGTTCAGACCCTGAAGAGGGGGGAGGCTGTCTTTTTGATTATGCATCTCATGTCCTTAATCTTATCCAGGAGATTATTGGAAATCCGGTAAGCGCAAAGGGAACTCTTCGCAAGAAAATCTATTCAAAGGATGTTGAGGATGCCGTTTTTTCTATGCTGACTCTTGAAAACGGTCTGACGGGTGTCCTTTCCGTTAACTGGAGTGATGAAACATACAGGAAAATGTCCACATCTCTTACTTTGTTCGGTAAAAAGGGGAAAATCCTCTGTGATGCAACTGAAATCAAAATCTACCTGAAGGAAGCAAGTCAGAATGAGAACCTTGCAAAAGGCTGGACAATCAAATACATAACCGAATTTGCCCTCCCGGTTGATTTTTACCTTCGCGGAGAGGAATACAGCGCACAAATTGATAATTTCATAAGCTGTATTGTAAATAAAAGGCAAAGTGAAATAAATACCTTCAGTCAGGCTTTGAATACTGACAGGATTATCGACTTGATTATTGCGGATTCAAAAAGTTAAAATGACAGTTATGGACAAAGTTTTATTTGGCGATAACCAGTTTTTTGCGGTTAGCCATCTTTCAGATGAGAAATCCCGTGAACAGGCAATCCGCTTTAAGGATGATTCTTCCATTATCAGGGTTTTGGATCAAGCTATTGAAACCGGATTAAATACTTTTATGTGCACCACTCACGACAGGATAGCAAACATTACAGAACACATGCGGAACAATCCGGAAAAATACAGGAATTTCAATTTTTTCCCTTGTATGCCATATGCTCATAAATATGCCAACGCGGTAACTGATCTTGGAATCGTTGGAACCATAAAGCAATATGTCCCAGGCAACATTTTCAGCACATTTACAAAGGGAGGTGTGGCCTATTTAAGAAAAGACTTTATCGGACTGATGGAATTGCTTGTTGATGCCGAATTGAAAATGTTCAAGGGAATAAACACTCCGGTCATATTCATACAGAATGTTGTAGTAGATATGGTTCTGGGACTTAAAATGTTTGAGGTTTTCAAGGCTTATGATTCCTATATCAGGAAGAAATATAACTCCGAGCCGGGATATATTACCATGAATATGCCGGCTCTTTATGAGGCCCTTTCATCGGTTGGGATAACCAACCCGATTATCTGCAGTTCAATCAATAAGCTTGGATTCCGGATGTCAGGAGGAAAGGAGATTTATGAAAAATACCTGGCCGAAAAGCAATTCCGCCCAATCGCCATGCAGGTTCTTGCAGCGGGGGCATTAAGACCAAAGGAAGCTATTGAATATCTTGGGCAATTCCCTAAAATTGAATCTGTGCTTTTCGGCGCCTCTTCAAAGAATCATATTCAGGAAACCAAGGATCTTATTGAAAAATATCTGACCCGGTAATTGAGTACGTAATATTCAATCTTGGGAACAAACAGGCAAACTGAAATGAAATGGAGTTTATAAAAGGAGTCTGGAACGGCATTTTAAAATTGTATTTTCTTAAATGCAGTGATGAAAGACGTATCAAACACCTCCGGAAACAGGGGGTCAGAATCGGAGACAGATGCAGGATAAGAACTCTGAAGTTTTCATCTGAACCCTATTTGATAGAAATAGGTAATCATGTTGCAATAGCTGCCGGGACTGAATTCATAACTCATGACGGTGCCAACTGGGTGTTTGAAGCAGATGTAGATGGCGGTGGAATTTTCGGAAAGATAACTATTGGTAACAACGTTTTTATAGGTATTAACTGTATATTGCTTTCACATACCACAATTGGTGATAACTGTATTGTTGGTGCTGGAAGCGTTGTCCGGGGGCATTTCCCTGAAAATTCCGTCATTGCCGGGAACCCTGCCCAGATAGTATCAAAGACCGGAGTCCAGAGGATGCTTTCAAGGCAGAATCCGGATTTGTTGAAAACCAAGGGGTGTACGGTTGCCCAGAAAGATCTTATGGTAAAGGATCATTTTGGAATAAAATAAAAAAAAGCGAAGGCCTTATTTTCTTTCTATTACAGGATATCTGCCTTTTCATCCGTATCGATCAGTTCAATATTTATCCCGTACTTTGCCCATAGAAATGCTATGTCGTGATTATTGAATGCTTCCCCTGGCTGAGGCGGAACAAGCGTAATCAGCCCTTTATCCTTTAGGTCTTTTAATCCGTCGTCAATATCTTCGCATCTGAAGCAAAGATGATGGAAGCCGCCCCCCCGGCTTACGAAATTGACCAGCGACTTGTTGTCTTCAAGAGGCTCAATCAGCTTTACCATAAGGCTCTCTGCCTTTTCAAGAAATGTTACTTTTACCTTCTGGAGTGAATTGATGACAATCCCAGTCATTTGCCTGTAGCCAAAGACCTTCTCCCAGTAGGCGATCCCTTCCTCAAGATTTTTAACTGCAAAACAGATGTGATCAATAACCATATCAGAGCTTGCCTTTGATTTTCTTGCCAGTTGCTGCAATAACCAGTTGTTCCTTTATCTCAAAGATCTGGGGTACTTTGTACAGAGCCAGATGCCTGGTACAGTGATGCTTGATCCTTTCAATCGTTTCCTCCCTTCCATTATCGGATCGAATCACCACGGTGGCTTTTAATGCCTCTCCCTGGATCTCATCCTCAACACCTTCAATCGTACAGTCCACTACTTCAGGTATCTCAAGAATCACAGCTTCGATTTCCTTGGGACTGATTCTCTTGCCGCCGACTTTTATTATCTCTTTCTTTCTTGCAGTCAGAAATATGTAGCCGTCATCGTCGACTGTACCCAAATCTCCGGTAAATAACCATCCGTTCCTGATGGCATTCCTGGTTCCTTCTTCATCTTCGAAATAGCCAAGCATTATATTATCTCCCATGGCTATCACTTCCCCGATTTCTCCCGGTTTAATAAGCTCTCCTTTCTCATCGACAACTTTAAGTTCCACTCCAGGTATGCCCTTTCCCATCGAGCCTTTTTTGGCTTCATATAGCTCAGGAGGAAGATACGACAGTCTGGCCGTGGCTTCAGTCTGCCCGTACATCACAATAAAAGTGATCTCAGGGTGGCTGTTTCTGAACTCATCGATGAATATCGGTGCAAGCTTTCCCCCCGCCTGAGTCACATATCTGAGATCAGGAAAACGGGTGGTCTTGAAATTATCGGATTTCCGGAGCAATATCTGAAAATGGCTGGGAACGCCAGCAAACCCTGTACATTTATGTTCCAGAAGATCCCTTATTACTCCGCCTATGAAGATAAACGAATTGTTGAATACGATTGATCCTCCTACCCTGAGATGGGTATGAAGCAATGATAGCCCGTAGCAGTAATAGAATGGGAGGACAACAAGCATCCTGTCATCTGAACCCAGTTTCAGGTATGTTACAATTGATTCGGTATTGGCTGTCAGATTTCTGTGAGAGATCATTACTCCCTTGGGAATTCCCGTGGAGCCTGAAGTGAAAATAATTTCAGCACATCTGTTGTCATCAAATCCTTTATCCGGATCCAGAAGAGGTGCACTGAATTCGTCTCCTGATATGGTATCGGGAAAAATAGATCTTAATGTTCCAACATTTGTCTTTCTTTCAACTTCATGTGTCATGAAAATCAAAACCGGGTTTGTCAGATTGGAAATAAACTCAAGATTCTCCTTTTCAATATTGGGATCCAGAGGAATGCAAACATTACCCGACTTGATTATCGCAAAGTAAGCCGTAAGAAAAAACTTGTTGTTTGGTGAAAGAAGCAGTATATTCTTATTTGTACCGACTTCCATTCTGAGCCAGGAAGCAAGACGGAGGGATGAATTATACAACTCTTTGAATGAGACATTCTCTCTGCCAACCAGAAAAGGTTTTTCAAGATCAGATGTCCTCTCAAAAAAATAATCAAAAGCGTTCATGGCACAAAATCTTTATTTATTCTGAATAATAATCTCTGAGCGGGGGCATCCTGAGATATTCGGTTGTCCTGCGCTTACGGTCAAAATTTCTGAACAGAGCTTCGACTCTTTCAGTCGTTTCGCCCATAACCTGAGCAACTTCTTCCGGGGGATATCCATTCTCAAATCCATACCAGAAGATGTCCATCATCCTGAACGGGAGCTGATAAAAGAATTCTTCCTGGGTTTGTGTAGCAGAATAGGTATCAGTTGTCGGGGTCCTGTCAATTATGGACTGAGGAACACCAAGGTAGTCTGCAAGCTGGTATACCTGGGTCTTGTATAGATTACCGATGGGCATCACATCACCTGCTCCATCTCCAAACTTTACAAAGAATCCCTGTTCCTGTTCGTGCTTATTGGGTGTTCCTATCACAGCACAATGCATGGCTTCGGCATGGTAGTAAAGGATTGACATCCTTGACCTCTGCTTGAAATTTGAGGCTGCAACAATCTGAAGGTAGTCTCTTGCATGCAATATCCTGTCTTGCTGTACCCCGTAAGTATCAATGATGCTCAGGGTAAACAGGGGGGGGAGGTTGCTGTAAAGTCCGCTTTGCCTGATCCCTATCTTCATCTTATAAGTTTTTGGATCATATTCGGGAAAAACTCTTTTTACGGCCTCATCCCTTCTCCTGTAGCAGCCGAATCCGTCAAGTGCATCAGTAATTTCTTCCTTTATGGTATTAACTCCGAATTTAGCGGCAAGCTCAAGCGCAAGTTCTTCGCTGTCAGGATTTGAATCTTTTTCAGGCATTATAATTCCGGTTACCTTATCGGGCCCAAAGGCTTTAACCGACAAAGCCATGCAAACGGAGGAGTCTATCCCGCCACTTATTCCTATCACTGCTCCGTTCCTTTTAAAATTTACCAGGATATCCTGTCGCAGTTTTTCAGTTATTTCGTTGGTTGCCTTTTCAGGACTTTCAAGCAGGATTATCTCCTTCGAAAAAGGTGCTTTGGTTTTCATATTATGTTAGTGTGTCGCTTCAATTATTTTCAGGTTATCAAGGGTCCCGTTCAGGAATTCTCCGTTCTTCCCTTCAACGAATAAATCGTGAAGCAGATGAGTTGAGATTACCGAAGCAAGAATCATATCGTCGACTTCCGACGAATTCCCAGTTTTTTCGATCTTCTGTAGGAGTCCGGATATCGAATTGAAGTCAAAGATTCCGGCTCTTTCAAATGCTCCCGGAGTCAGCATCTCCCGGACGTATTCCGCAGGTTTTTCAGAAACAAATGCACTCTTGATCGGAGCCCTGTAGGCCTGTTTTGAACGTTTCAATATTGACCCGGGAATCTTATTCTTCATCAATTTCTTTAGAATATGCTTCTCATCCAGGCTGTGAAGCTTGAAATCCCCCGGCAGATTGTTGCAAAACTCAATTACCCTGTAGTCAAGGAAGGGATACCGCCCTTCAACTGAGTTAGCCATAGCCATACGGTCGCCCTGTGAGGATAGAAGATAACCCGACATGAATATAGATGTTTCAAGCCACTGGGCTTTTTCCAGGTAGTCCCAATGGCCAAAATCCCCGGGAAGCTTATTCTCAAGGTCCTCAAGTATGGAATATCCGTCAAGCTCGGATTTTGTGGTTCCGGTGAAATGTTTTTTGATATGGTTTGAGTTGTTCCACCTCAGAAGATGAGAATAGAATGGATTTTGTATCTCTTCGAGCTTGTACCCATAGAACATCTTAAGGATTGCAGGATTTGCCTGCTTCATATGGGGGAGATAGGGATAAAGTTTCGTGAGAAGCGTTGGCCTTAAGGTTGAGTCAGGCTGTTTCGCCCAGAATCTCCTGATCTTTGCTTCCTTGAAAATATCATAGCCTGCCAGCATTTCATCGGCACCCTCACCGGTAATGACTACCTTGATATTGTTTTTCCTTACAAGACCTGACAGGAGGTACATGGGCGCAGGAGCAGTTCTTGTTACAGGGGTTTCAGAGTGCCATACCACCCGTGGAAAACTGTTTGAGATTTCTTCGGAAGTACAGGTTATTGACCTGTGTCTGGTATCAAGGAAACTGACCGCTTCATTCTGATATGAAGTCTCATCGAAATTGGGGTCTTCAAATCCAATGGAAAATGTATTCAAGATCCCCGGCTCAATCTCTTTGATCATGGCAACAGTGGAACTGGAGTCAAGCCCGCCTGACAAATAAGCAGCAACCTCAACATCAGCCCGCAGTCTTATTCTAACTGCATCACGCAAAAGTTCGCCAAGTTGTTCAACAGCGTCAGGGAAACTGATATTACTGAAGCTTCCGGTGTAGTTCAGATGCCAGAATTGTTTAATAATTAATCCCTTGCGGTTGTAGACCATATAATGCCCCGGAGAGAGTTCATAAATATCCCTGAAGGCTGTTCCGGGAGTTATGGCAGTCCAGAAAGTATAAATCTGTGATAGATTTTTAGAGGACAGTTCAGGCGAGATATCTTTTTGTGCAAAAAGCGATTTTATTTCTGAGGCAAACGAAAGACCTCTGTCAGAATAATGATAGAAAAGCGGTCTTATTCCAATTCTGTCGCGGGCTAAAAAAACTTCTTCCTCCAGGGTGTCCCAGATGGCAAAGGCAAACTGGCCGTTAAGCATATGAAGGCAGTCTTTGCCAAATACTGAATAAAGCTGTACCAAAACTTCAGTGTCGGAATTTGTTCTGAACGAAACCCCTTTCTTAAGCAGGATTTCTCTAAGCTCCCTGTAGTTGAAAATCTCACCGTTCAATACTATCCAGTAACGTCCGGTGGAATCCGACAATGGCTGCTGACCGGTTGAAAGATCAATTATGCTTAAACGTACATTGCCCAGGGCTGCAACCGGAGAAAGGTAAACGCCGCTTTCGTCGGGGCCACGATAATTTATGGCGCAGAGCATCGCTTCGATTACCGGCCTGCTGGTTGCTTTGCCTTTGTAATCAATTATTCCTGCGATTCCGCACATGACTAATTGCCGTTTTTACGTATTATAAAATCTGTAATAGCGTTGATTGATTCAAAATTCTCTTCCACAAGGTCTGAATCGGTGGTCTTGATTCCGAAGTTTTCTTCCAGAAATGTAATAAGAACAACAAAACCCATGGAGTCAAAATAACCCTCCTTGAATATCAGGGAATCCTCCTTGATCTTCTCCTTTTCAACATAAGTTGCCTGTTGTATGTATTCCTTTACCCTCGATTTGATAGATTCAACGTCTGCTCCCATGGTCATATACAGCTTGATTTATTATAAATTAATGAATTGCAAAATACTATAACGGGGAAACTGCTAATTTCTTATGTAATAGTTGCTGTAATGCCGGTACGAGCTCTTATGAAGGTTAAGATCGTTGTATATGATATCGAAGTTGTTGAGTTTGTTCGATTTAAGGTTACTCAGGACATTGGCAAAAATATCTTTCCTTGTGTAGTTGTTCCTTATTACCATTAAAACCTTTGATGCGTATTTCATCATTAGTATTGCATCTGCAACTATGCCTACCGGAGTTGTGTCAATAACAATATAATCATATCTTGTCTTAAGATGATTTATCAGATTATCCAATACTCCCGATTCCATAAGTTCGGAGGGATTCGGAATAACCGGTCCGGCCGAAATGAAATCAAGGTTTGTAATTGATGTGGTCCTAATGATTTCTTCGACTGAAGCTTTCTTTATCATGTAATTCGAAAGCCCTTTTGTGTTTTCTTCCTTAAGTTTGATGTGCAGGGTAGGCCTTCTGAGATCGCAGTCGATAAGTATGGTTTTGTGTCCGACTGATGCAATTGAGGATGCAAGGTTCAGGGAAACAAAGCTCTTTCCATCCTGGGGCTGGGAAGAGGTAATCAGTATAACCTTCGATTTCTCATGGTCCGATTTCAGGAAGAGGGTGCTTCTAAGGTTTCTGAAAGACTCGGAAATAGCCGATTTGGGGAATTCAGCTACTACAGCCTCGCTCTTCAGGTTGTTGCTGTAGATCACACTCATTACTGAACGGTGAAGCATGTATTCAGCATCATTAATGCTCCTTATCTTGTCATCGAAGAAGTCTCTGATTATTAGATAAAGAGTTGGTAAAAGCAATCCAAAGAACATTGCAAGCACATAATTGACAGATTTCTTCGGAGCTATTATTTTAGATGTGATTGTTCTCGCAGGCTCAACTATCTCGTAGTCAGGGCGGGTTGATGCCAGTGAAATCTGGGCTTCAGATCTCTTTTGCAGAAGAAAGGTATAGATTTCATCATTCAGGTCAAATTTCCTTTGCATGCTTACCATGTTCATTTCTGTCCTGGGGAGGCTGGAAGCATCCCTTGACAGCTTGTTCTGCCTGTAGTCAAGCTCGTTAAGTGAAAGAGTAAGAGTATTTAAATTGTTTGTGAAATTTTCAAGTATTATCTGCTTCTGAAAGTCGATTTTGGCGTCGATCTGGCCAATAAAAATGTTCTTTTGGGGATTGCTACCTGCAAGAAGGGCAGATCTCTGAGAATTCAGGTCATTCAGATTGGAAATGAGCTGGTTGATAATCGGGTCGCTTACATTCATGGCTGAAGGAGGAGTCAGGCCGGATACATCCTCATTCATCTTAAAATAGTTTATGACATAATTGTAGTATCTTTCCTGAACCCTTAAATTAGCTCTTTCATTTTCTATCTCACTCATCTGATCATATATTCTCTGTCCCTGGAAGCTAAGATCCATTACCTGATTGGCAGATCTGTAGTTTCGGAGTTGAGACTCAGAAATAACAAGGGAGTCAGATATGTCCGAAATTTGAGAATCAATGAAACTGACCGTCTTTGAGGCCATATTGTTCTTTTTGTTCAGGTTCTCATCAAGGAATGTATTGAGATAGTTGTTTAGGAATGTTATGGTTTTCTCAAGATTGTTTTCAGCAAATTTTATGCTGATTATTGATGCAAGCGGAGATACCTTCTGAATATCAAGCTTCTGAAGATAACTTTTAGATAGATCATCGAGGTGGTTGAACATGAAATAATACTTAAATTCCATTGGATCTTTCTGTGGGTAATTCTTGTTATACGCCACGGAGAATCTGAATGTGTTATTGCTAATCAGATCATTGAAATTGCATATTGAGTCAAATTCAACAACATTGTCCTCACTTATGACCTGATTATCAACATAATTATAAAAGGCTACATTGTTCTGTGATATGGTTAGCCTGTATGTTGATTCATCAAGAGGAATAATATACATCTTAGCCCCAATTGGTTGTAGATGGGATTTGTCGATTGTAACAGTAAAAGGAGTTGAACCAAATAGTTCGCTGGTTTGAGTGAATATCTTTTTAAACTCTCTGAAATAGCTGACTTCAAGTTTCATGCTATTAACAGTTTTGTAGACAAGCTCAAATGAATTGAGATTGTTTATGTCATTTTCGATGTTGTTCATTGTTTCAAGTGACCGTAAACCACTGAAAAGTTCATTCGAACTCAGAATCGTTGAAGTTTTGTCCTCAACCGGACTGAGTGAGGCGGAGGCTTCGTATACTTTGCTCGAGAAAAGATTAAAGAGAAAAGCGGCCACAAGACACAAAAATATCACGGCTATATAGAGATACTTCAATGATGCTACTTTCAGTATGAAGTATTTAAGAGGGGCTATTGAAGAATCCGGTTCTATTGTTTTTAACATTGTAAATAATTTTTTATTGAATGCTTATCCCTGCAAATACCAGCACGCCTATCATTGTGGTGACCGCCGCCAGCAAAGTTGTAAATGTGATATTTGAATAACTTGATGATATTGATCTTAAAGGCTCAACCACCAGCACATCATTTGGAAGTATATAGTAAAATTCCTTGCTGGCTATCTTGGAATCTGACAGATTCAGCTTGTGCTGCATTATTCTGTCTCCTTCCTGCCTTACTAGTATGATACTTTTCCTGTTGCCATAACGGGTGAGTCCACCACCAAGGGCAAGTGCTTCATATATATTCAGCTTATCCTGAGAAAAGGCATAGACACCCTGATTCTGGACTTCTCCCAGGATCGAAACCTGGTTGTCAATGAATTTCACTAAAATGGTTGTATTTGCGACATATTCACCAAGTGCCTCCTCAATTTTAACACCCGCTTCGGCCAGTGTCAGGGACCCTACATTAATTTTTCCGACAAATGGAAATTCAATGTTCCCTCCTTCATCAACCAAGTATCCCAGGATGCTATTAACAGAGCTTGAATATCTGGCTTCTTCAGGTAGATCAAAAATTGCCCTTGTCTGTGGATCAATACTAAGAATCCGGATGTATAATCTGTCGAAAGGCAAAATGGTTTTTTGTGTCTTGGGATTCGAAACCGGTTTTTCAAGCTCTTCGATATCATTGAAGTAGCTAAGTAGGTTAACAGGTACGCATGAGCTTGCAAATACCATAAGTAAAACGACAAAGCAAAGCTTGCCGGCAGAGGGAAGGACTTTTTTCATATCAGAATAATAATTTTTATGCGCCAGTTCTATGGAAAACGGTTTTTATTGTTTTCAACAAAATTATAAAATCCAATCGAGGAGACCAATTATCAATATATGCCAGATCCATTTCCATCCATTTGTCGAACTTGACATTGTTCCTGTCGGGAATGATCTGCCAGAAACAGGAAAGCCCCGGTTTTACTGATAAACGTCGTAATTGCCATCTTTTGTATTGCTCGGTCTCATTTTTTAACGGCGGACGTGGTCCGATAAGCGACATCTCACCCTTTAAAACGTTCACAAGCTGTGGTAATTCGTCAAAACCGGTCTTGCGAAGAAATTTTCCAATCATTGTTATCCTTGGGTCATCCTTTATTTTGAATGCCGGCCCGTCAGCTTCATTCTGTGCTTCCAGTTCCAGTCGTATCTGATCTGCGTTCGCAACCATGGTTCTGAACTTATAGAGGTCAAACTGCCTTCCTCTCAATCCAACTCTTGCCTGACGATATACTGCCGGGCCTCGAGATGTAAGTTTAATCACAATAACAATAAGCAGAAGGAGAGGAGACAGAAGAATAAGCAGAATGATGGAAACGCTCACATCCATGAATTTCTTCGCTGCCAGGGCAGCTGCTTTGTAGGGGATATTGCTGAAGGTCATGAATTTTGTGCTGCCTATCAAAGAAGTGTAGGCGTTCGAAAGATTGAAATGCATATCATAGTGCTTGAGCCGGAACACAACGCCAAGTTCTTCGCACGATCTGATAGTCTTTCTTACTTCTGATGGATTGACCTCCTTCTTGATATAAATAACCTCATCAATGGTGTCAACCTCCATCAGGTCGTGGATTACCATCTTTGATTTTTCGGGAAGTATCTTGTAAATTCTTCCGTATTTTTCCATCAGCGGAAAGGAACTGGTGAACATGAATGCTATCCGGTATCCCCAGTCAATATTCTGTCGCACTTCCTCAATGAATGGAATGGCTGTATCATCTGCAATCAGTACCAGATTTACATAATTGAATCCCTTAGCCCTGTAAATCTTGAAAACCTTGTATTCCACCGTCCTGGCAAGGAGAAGGAACAAAAATCCGAGAAATGCAAATTCGATAAGGAATAACCGCGACAGATACCCGAGTTTAAAAACGAAATAAAGGACTATCAGTATGAGACTGATTGCAACTGCCGACTGGAGGTACTCAAAGATAATCGTTGTATATCTTTTAGTTCGCGGTATCTCTGTCGCATTTATTATGTAAAGAGTTATCAGCCAAAGTGGCAGGATCGCAAGAAAGATCAGAGTGAGGTCCTTTCTTTCAAAGAAAAAGAAGGCTCCTTCCCCGCTGTAACTGATCATGAATGCGATCTGGAATGCAATGGCAATAGCCAGGATATCAATAAATCCAAGGATGACCTTAATAAGATTCCATCTTTCCAGAAATGGAATTATTCTAAGCCGGACCATTGTGTTGAAGAAATCCATAATTATGAATCTGAAAACTGACTTTTCATTTTACAAATATCTTACCAATAAATGAGATTACAGGGCAGGAACAAATATATTAATAAAAATCTCGCTTTGAAAATTTAGTCAATCCCCCAATCGCCTGTTATTCTGTGCCCAGAGATACGTTACCCCATTGATCTCAGTCAGGTCTTTTAGAATGAACCCATTGTTTTCCAATAGTTTAGTAATGCTTTCCTTAGTCACTGTCCTTCCATTTCCGAATCTGGTTCCTGAAAGAAGACCCTGGAAAAATTTAACCGGCCTTTGCCGGAACGATTTTCCTGTCTCTTCTTTTGTTCTGCAGAAACATCCCACGAAGTGTGATTTGCATGGGAGAAGCCGGAACAGAGTATGCAGGAAGCTCTCAAGATGGGTGACCTGATTAAGCTTTTTAATGTTGATAAGGATCCCTATACTTTTCAGGTCATTATGGTCATAGTAATAATGATGCAGTGACGAAAGAACCATTATATTGGGCTCTCCGGAAAGTCCAATCCAACTGAGATAATTGTAAAAGTCTTTGCCTCCTTCTGAAACCATCCTGGCAAGGATAGAACTGGTCGTTGATTTGTCCCCGGACAGCTTTCTCTCGCCGAACTCAAGACCGGCGGTTGCTGCATTATAAGGTATTCTCTCCGAAACTGAAACTTGTTCCATTTTTCTTAGGATTGATTACGTCATAAAAATATCTGAAAAGCAGACGGTTGTCAAGTGGCCGGCGCTCAATTACTGACAAACAGGATTGGCAAACAGGATGTTTGTCATGCGATTCGATGCGAAAATCAACAGTTACAAACTGCTCATTCATAAATTTGTGCTTTAGGTCAAAAATTCATGAAAATTTATGAACGTTAAGCAACCAGAATTCGGCGGAAACTGGCAGTGTGAAATATACAGAACAGATAATCAATGACATACAGAATAAATGATTGCCTTTTTAAGCGTGTGCCAGGAATAATACTAATTTGACTAATAAGCTGATAATTTGGACTAAAATCCGCGGTTTCCGGTTATTATCAGGCAGGCTTCTTTCTGCTTTCTGTACAAAAGAATGTAATACTGCTTATTTCTGTTATGTCGACCAATGCAAAATCATGCGAATCCAGCAGTCTGATTACATCCTTCCTGGTCATGAACTTATCGGTTTTTGAATCAATTAAATTGATGAGGCCGTTTAGCAGCCTGGACGACTGGTAAAAGGGGACACCGATTCCTCCACGTATCTTGTTGTCCTTGAAGCAGCCGATAAAGCTGGCTTTGGGGGGCAAAACGCGGTACACATTCGCAAGGAAATTGTCTAGCCGGTTTATCTCATTGAGCTTCTTTATGTTGATCAGTGTTTTTATCCCCCGTAAATCATTGAAGTCATAATAATAATGATGTATCGACGACAATATCATTAGATTAGGATCCTTTCCCAGACCAAGCCAGTTGATGTAATGATAAAAGTTCTCACCACCTTCAGCAAGCAGGTTCTCGAAAACAGGATTGTTCTGAATTTCATCCGTTGATACTATATTCCCTTCCATTGTTGCACTAACTGGCTGATAGCTAATATTATTCGTTTTATATGTTACACTTTGTCTTTCCATCAACCGGATCCTTTGAATCCGTTCATAAAATTAACAAATATGAAGGAGGCTGGCAAACTTAATTAGGGTTTGTTGAGATTTATAAGGGATTAATGGCATTAGTTTTCTCCTGTTTAAGTCAGTTCATCATTGTTTATTCAGCGTTCATCAATAAAAAGTATTAACATGTCAAAACTGAGACTAAATTTACGACCGGCTTTTCGTAAAAATGAGGAGGTTTATATTTATTAAAATGTAAATAACATATAATTAGTTAGTTGCAAAATAAAATAATCGTACAAAGGAGGTCGGGTTGGATAAGTATTATTTTGACTAAAATCATTATTGCAGAGACAAGCCAGAGTAGAAGACATATTTCCCAGGAGAATTGTCCGAGGAAATATTCAGAGTCCCTTAACGTTATAAAGGAAAAACATTCGGTACTGATGAAAAAAACTTATTTGACAGGATTTATTCTTTTAGCTCTTTTGGTTTTGAGCTTTTTGGTAATTTGTTCGCTGGATGAGGATAAGGCTTTCAAGCTTTCAATAGAAGATGGAATAATTGAATATTTGTCGGGCTTGTTCTTTTTCATGGCTGCAATAATGTCTTTTTACCATTTTGTTACAGTTAAACCGGGGAAAAATAATTACATCTTTCGAACAGGTAGGAATTATTTAGTTCTGTTGCTTGGATTATTCTTTTTATTTTGTGCGGGAGAGGAAATAAGTTGGGGTCAGAGGATATTTGGAATCGATACTCCGGAATTTATGGAAAAAGAAAACGCCCAAAAAGAATTCAATTTCCACAATCTTTATATGTTCCAGGGTACAGATAGGGATATGAACCTTAAAACAGGCCTTATGTACTGGTTTACAGGGCATAAGATTTTTGCATATTTTTGGATCACTTTCTGTCTCCTTATCCCTTTAGCTTCAGCCTTGTTTGCAAAATTAAGGTATTTTCTGAAACGGATATTTTTCCCTGTTATGCCGATCTGGCTGGGTGGATTATTTCTTGTCAATCATCTTATATCCAAAATATGTGAGGGCATGAATTTGTTCTCCTGGCCTACTCCTATAGTGGAAACCAAAGAAACGCTTTTTGCATTTCTATTCCTGATAAGCACTATTTACTTTTATTTCGATCAAAAGAAACTAATTTCAGAAGAGTCTCAGAATTAGTCTGCTGTGGCTTTCAGTTTGAAATTTCTGATCCCCTCGGAATCATAATCGCAATTCAGCCATTCCCCGTCAATCAGAGCCCCCGATTTTTCATAAAACCTGATTGCGGGTTCGTTCCACCTGAGTACCTGCCATCTTACTCTTTTGCAGTTTTCAGCTAGTGCTGCTTCAAAAACTCTGGAAAGAAGCGCTGATCCTATTTTGTGCTGACGGTAAGCTTCCTTAACATACAGATCATCGAGGTAAAGCGATTTGCCGACCCATGTGTAGTAGGCAATGAAGTAAAGAGCCATTCCAACTAATTTCACCTGACTCTCCTGAGGCAATGAAACATCTGAACAGTTCTTTCTCATCAAGCATCTGACCGACGGTATTCGTCACCTTTTCAGGAGCTTTCTCAAATTCGGCCAATTCCTTTATCAGTTCTAATATCGCCGGGAAATCGGTTTCGGTCGCTTTCCTGATTTTGAAGTTCATGAGAATAAAATTTTTAGTTATTTTTCCCCTGTTTGATCGTTAGCTGCCACTATTGACAGAAATTTCTGGTTGTTTTTTTAGAGTAAAACCAAGGAGAATAAGCCCTGTAATTCCTGAAATCAGAGAACCAGCGAAAACTGAAATCTTTGAAATATTGATTAGATCAGGGCTTTTATATGCAAGGAGTGAAATGAATATCGACATCGTAAATCCTATCCCGGCAAGAAATCCTACACCGGCAATATTTTCCCATCTCAACTCCGGAGGGAGAGATGATAGTCCAAGATTAACCCCGATCAAAGAAAATAATAGAATCCCAAGAGGTTTTCCTATGAATAGTCCCGCTATGATTCCAATGCTATGATTCCCTCCAAGCTTTGACAATATGTCATTGTCTAATACCAGACTGGTGTTGGCTAGTGCAAATAATGGAAGAATAAACAAGGCGACGGGTCTGTGAAGGAAATGCTGCAGGAGGTATGAAGGTGATTTATCCGATCCATCCCTGAAGGGTATAGTAAATGCAAGTAACACTCCTGTAATCGTTGCATGCACACCTGATTTCGACATGAAGATCCACATTATAACTCCGCCTATCATGTAAGGAATCAAATTGTATACCTTCATCCTGTTAAATCCTATCAACAGAACGAATATTCCGAGTGAGATCAAAAAGTTTAGGACCGACAAGGAGCCGGTGTAAAATACCGCGATTATTATTATTGCCCCCAGGTCATCAATTACAGCAAGGGCAGTAAGGAAGATTTTTAATGATGCTGGCACTTTCTTTCCAAGAAGGGACAAAATGCCAATTGCGAATGCAATGTCTGTTGCCATTGGAATGCCTGCTCCCGACCGGGCAGGTGAACCATAGTTAAAAAGAAGAAATATACCTGCAGGGACAATCATTCCTCCAACGGCTGCAAATATAGGCAGCGAAGCATTTTTCAGGCTAGATAACTCTCCCTGATAAATTTCTCTTTCCAGCTCAAGCCCTATAAGCAGAAAAAATATTGCCATCAGTCCATCATTGATCCAATGGACAATGGTGTGACCTCCGGCTTTCGTATTCCATAAATCCATGTATGGATCACTCCACTGGGAATTTGCCAGTATCATGGAGAATACTGTCATGATTATCAGAATCAGCCCGCCGGTTTTCTCACTGTCAAAGAACTCTTTGTATAATCTTGTTATGAGCATTATTTTTTTTGGTAAAGTCCAGTATGCTATTGAAGGCCAAACCTGAAAGGATCAAGTCCATCAGGCAAACCCTGTTAATTTCTGCGGGTTGAATTTAAAAAAAATAGCCGGGAATTTTTTCATTTTGGTTCATCCTTGAAATAATTTTTCAACTGTTCATCTGTGATTTCCGGATACTTATAAATTCATCCGGATTCATTTAACTGACTTTGGAAATGTAAAGGAAGTCAGCTTTAAAAGTGCAACTTGTCAAGTACTTCGTCCGGGCAAACATCTTATAGATTTGCTTGGTCGTTATTAAGGCTGTGTTCGTCAAAAATTTTAGCGAATTAGTTGAAACATTGACTTGTACTATAGTGGTTTTCTTATTTTTGAAGCAGATACGATCAGACAGGATCAGTGTTTTTGTGCCTATTAATTTTCATTATTAAACAATTTTGAGAAAGAGATTTGATCATTCATGAACAGGTTTTGTAAAATAGTAATGATGCTGTTACTTGTCATTTGCCAGTTGACAACCGGACAGACCATTGTTCGTTCTTCCTTAAGCTGTCTTGGTTCGACGATCACTGGCAACGGACTTATTCTCCTCCAGACAATTGGTCAGCCTTCAGGTACTGATGTACTCAGAATGGAAGGGATGGAGCTCAGGCAGGGATTTCAACAACCGGTTGCCGCAAACAATAACTATAGGGATGCAAGGCAGTTCGATTTTACTCTTTCCCCTAACCCGGCAAAATATTTTACCCAGCTTGGTATTAAGGAAGAAATTTCCGGATGCACGGTTTATATAAGAGATATTTATGGTACAACGTTCTATGAGGACAGAAAGGATATCCTGTATGAAAAATGGCTGGATCTGAGTGGGATAAGACCGGGTATTTATATTGTTACAGTTATCTGCAAAAATGGGTATGGTTCAAAAAAACTGATTATAACAAATTAATAGAATTCAATATGAAGAAGATTCTTGTGATAGCTGCCATGGTTTTTATATCGGTTACTGTTATGGCACAGGAGGATAAGCTAGGGATCTCATTTTTTCAGAATTATTCCACCTTCAGATTCATCGACTCTGAAGGTGAAAGAAATGATTTGAATCTCACTATCAGATCGGGATATGGTCTGTCATACCGTAAGACTATTAACAGTCCTCTTTTTGTAGAAGGGAGAATATCATACAATAATAAAGGAGCTGCTTCGTCAATAGATTTTACCAGGCTGGATTGGTCTTTTCATTATGTAAATGCTGATCTGAATCTTGGCTATAAATTAGTCCTGGGAAGAATAAAACCTCAGATTGGCGCCGGAATATATTACGGAAGACTTTTTAAGGCCGATCAGAATGTCGGTACATTGCATTATGACCTGATGGAAATGAATACAATAAAGAAAAATGATTCAGGAGTCAATGTTTTTGGCGGGCTGGAATACGAATACTCAGAAAGTGGATCTGTCTTGTTCAGAATAAGTGAATCGATAGGGCTGATGCAGCTCGAAAAAGAAGATATAAGTCAGAAAATGTCTAACCGGACATTTTCAGTTCAATTTGGACTATTATTTAACATCATTAGAAAATAACCCATGAGAAAGACTTTGATCCTGTTATTAACGTTTTTTGGTCTGTCAAATTTTGGTGCCAAAGGACAAGTAGCCGACGGAATAAGCTATCAGGCTGTCGCTCTGGATGAGAATGGAAAGGAGATTGCCGGACAGGATATTAGCGGGAATATCATTTCCGGCAAAACGATCGGCGTACGATTCTCTTTAATAAGCGGAACTCCTGAGGGCGAGCTGTTATACAAGGAAGTTCATTCCGTTAACACCGATCAATACGGACTCTTCTCACTGGTAATAGGTCATGGCGATGTTTCTCCTGACGGAAAGTACGAAAAACTAACAGGTATAAACTGGGGAGCAGACAGGTTGTACCTGAAGGTTGAAATTGATACAAGGCGCACGGGTAATTTCAAGGTAATGGGGATACAGCAAATGATGGCAGTGCCGTTTGCCTTTCATGCTCTCAATTCAACACCCATGGAAGAAGGGACAGTATCACAGTACTGGAGAGGCGATAAGACCTGGCAGTTACTCGATAAAGAGGCTGTTGGCCTGGGAAGTGTAGAAAATCTTGCTTTATCAGCATGGAGAGGGACATCGAACCTTAACACTGTCGGAAATATAACATCAGGGACATGGAACGCTGGTCCTGTTACCTCAAGCGGAGCAGTGACAGGAAATACAATAGTAAAAACAGGAGGCACGTCCTCCCAGTTTCTAAAAGCTGACGGCAGCGTTGATGATAATGACTACATAACTGCAATCAGGGAAATAAATAACGAATTTTCGGCTACTGAGGCCCAGTCAAGGTTTACCCTGACTCAAAGGCCGTCATCTGAAAGCACCGTAAAAATGTTTATAAACGGAGTCAGGATAAGCAACTCAGCATATTCAATTTCAGGAAATTCGGTGACTTATCTGCCGGCTAATAACGGATCGAATGTATTGAGAGCAGGCGACAGGATCCAGTTTGATTATTACTATTAAAATCATTTCGCTTTATGCGATTGTTTTTGCTCATATTGTTCAATATAATTTTTACCTGTTTTGTTACAGCACAGGGTGTGACAAAAACTGGCCGAAATGTTGTCACTGGTGATTATTTCATAAATCTTAACGGACGAACAGGAGACTTTCCTTCCTTGAGCAGGTATGGGAGG
>CAWJAW010000004.1:0-645415 GCA_963840965.1 uncultured Bacteroidales bacterium
ATACCCTCAAATCGGTAAACTCCGACTACGAGGCCAAACGGCACAAGGACATCAATCTTGTGATGCCCCTTGTCAGAAGCGTCCCCCAGGGAACATTTACCAGATGGCTCAGATCACATAACAAACTTGGCGGTCAAAACAAAGTGCCAAGACTCTCAAACACCCGTGAATTTATTGAGGAACTTTATGGATTTTTAGTATTTTAGAGGCTGAATAGTAATAACCCGGAAAATGCATATAGCAATAGCAGGCAATATAGGATCAGGAAAAACCACACTGGCAGGACTCCTTGCCAAACATTACGGATGGACTCCTCATTATGAAGATGTTGATGACAATCCCTATCTCAACGATTTCTATGAGGACATGCAGAGATGGTCGTTCAACCTGCAGATCTACTTTCTTAATTCCCGTTTCAGCCAGGTCATTCAGATAAGAAAAACCGACGAGAATATTGTCCAGGACAGGACCATCTACGAGGATGCCTATATCTTCGCACCCAACCTTCATTCAATGGGACTGATGTCGACCCGTGACTTTGATAATTACACAGCTCTCTTCAATCTGATGAGTTCACTCATCCAGCCGCCCGACCTTATCCTTTACCTCAGGGCTTCGGTGCCGACACTTGTAAACCAGATCCAGAAAAGGGGCAGGGAATATGAAAGCTCAATCCGGCTCGATTACCTCAAGAGGCTCAACGAAAGATACGAGGCATGGATTCAGTCGTACAAGCTGGGAAAGATGCTTATAATCGAAGCCGATCATTACAACTTCCCGAACAACAATGACCACCTGAGCGAAGTCATCGACAAGATCAATGCAGAGTTGCACGGGTTGTTCTGATATCGCCTGATCCCCGGACATCCCAAAATGCTGAGTGCACCTGCCGGTTTTCCCGGTTTCAGGGATTGGTTCCGACCACCCCGGGAGCAGGCAGCAAAGCCACCTTCACATAGTTCCGGGTATCAAGGTACTTAAGAGCTATCTTCCTGATATCCTTTGGTGTAAATGAGTTGACAAAATTTCTGTATTCATCGAGTGTAAGCAGCCTTGTGTCATACATGTAGTGACTCTGAAGTACAGAAAGCCAGAAGCTGTTTTCCTTCATGGCTGTTTCCCTTGCTCTTATAAGCGTCTCCTTAACCTTGTTCAGGTCTTCCACAGTTGGGCCATACTTCCTTAGCTTTTCAATCTCAGTGAGGACTGTTTGGGTTAGCATCGATATGCTGTCGGGATGACATCCCCAGCTGGAAGTCAAAGTATATTCAGGTGTGGGAAACTTCGAAGGGGTGCCTTCAAAGCTGATCCCGTAAACACCGCTCTGCTCCTCACGCATTGCTTCCCTGAGTTTTATCGACATCAGGTCAGTCATTATGGCAAAACCCTGGCGATCCTTATCTTTCCATTTAAAGTCGCCATTCCAGACCATCGCCACCAGGCTCTGCGGTTCCGAATTCCTGGGTACGTCAACGATTACACGTCCCTCGGGGAACTCTGATGTTACATCTCTCCATGTTTCCTTCCTTCCGGTCGACGGCAGCCCGCCGATATACTTCGCCAGCAAAGGTATGACTTCATCAGTATTGAAATTCCCTACCATCACATAAGTGAAATCACCGGCATCGGAAAAACGGTCCCTGTAAATCTCGATTATCCGGTCGAGGTTTACCTGATCGAGCTGGGCCTCAGTAGGAACAGCTATCTCTCTGGGGGAATTCATTGTAACAATCTTTGTAAGGGTATCGGTAAAGATAATCTGGGGATTTGCCCTCATAGGCCTGATCATGTTCCTCATCCTCGAAACGTAGGAACTGAATGCATCTTCATCCCTCCCGGATAGCGGTAAAATAAAGATAATTAAGCTGAAGCATGGTTTCCAGGTCCTTCGGGGAACAACTTCCGTTAACTCCCTCCCTCAACTCATTTATGAATGGTGTGAGTTTCGCCGTATTTCCCGACAGCTTTTTCTGCAAGCCCATATAATCGTACGACCCCACTCCGCTCTGGGCTACAACCGTCGAAGCCAGCATGGCCGACATTATATCATTATCCGGATAAAGGGATGTTCCGCCCGGGCTTGTTGATGAAAGAAGAATCTGGTCATTCTGGAATTCTGTGGGCTTCAGAATCATCCGGATACCATTTCCGAAAGTCAGTTCAGTGAATCCGAAAACAGCATTCTCAACTCTCCCTGTGACTTCCGAAGGTGAAGGGATTTTTTCGAGAAGTGGAACATCGGCAACCTCATCCACATAGGGTTTAATATCCTTCGTCCTTACTGACTTGATTATGTCTGTCACTGTTTTTTCCGACGGCACACTTATTCCCTCTTTCTCCTGTGCTGTGACCAGCACCAGCATGTTGTTATCTGTTGTCCACCTTCGTCCGGTTTCGTTAAGCTCATCAAGGGTGATGCCCGGAAGCAACTCCTTCACCAGTTCGAACTCCTTCAGGTAACCCGGAATAGATTCGCGCGTCAGATAATTTCTTATGAATTCGTCTGCAAAGGTTCCCGACTCTGTTTTGTCGGCTTCCTTCGCCCCGTTTTCATAGATTGCATAGATATCCTTTTTCTCCCTTTCCAGCTCGGTTGCAGTGAACCCGAACCTGCTTACTCTCTCATTTTCGGTCATAATTACTTCGAGGCTCTCCTCAATCCTGTTCTCCTTGGATGCTGCAAATAACGCGTATACATCGATCGAACGGCCTATAAATGAACCATATTCCGAACCGCCCATAAGAAAAGGTGCATCAGGCTTGCGGGTGATCTCCATTAATCTTTTATTCAAAATTGAAGTATAAATCCTTCTGTACAGCGAGTTCCTGTAGTCACTAAATGTGACGGAACTTGCAGCCGGATGCTTGAACATGACCTGAATTGTGCTGCCTGTTGCCTCCCTGTCGGTAACCACGCTGACAAGAGGTTCCTCATTTCCGGGTACCGGATACTCCAGCCTCGGCCTGGGGGCCTCTGACTTTGCTATCCTTCCAAAATACTCCTTTACCCTGGTTTCGGCCGCTTCAGGATCAATATCTCCAACCACGATCACAGCCATCAGATCGGGTCTGTACCATGTTTCATAAAATGCCCTGAGCGTGTCATAAGGGAAGCTTTTTATCACATCAATCTTTCCGATTGGCAGCCTTTCTGCGTACCTTGAACCCTTGAAAAGAACTGGAATATATTTTGACTGCATCCTGTCATCGGCACCAAGCCCCATTCTCCATTCCTCAATAATGACTCCCCTCTCCTTGTCGATCTCCTTTTCATCAAAGCTGACCTGGTGAGCCCAGTCCTCAAGCACCTGAAAACCCCTGTCGATCCACTCTTCCTTATCAGAGGGGATCTTAATCATATAAACGGTTTCATCAAATCCGGTATAAGCGTTGATCTCCGAGCCAAACCGTACTCCCATCTCCTCAAGCATCTGAATTATCTTGTTGCTGGGGAAGTTCCTGGTGCCGTTGAAACACATGTGCTCCATAAAATGGGCCAGTCCCTGCTGACCGTCCGTCTCGCAAATTGAACCGGCGTTGACAACCAGCCTTAGCTCAATCCTTTGCTCAGGCTTACTGTTTTTCTTTATGTAATATGTAAGCCCGTTGTCAAGCTTCCCGATTTTTATGGCCGTGTCGGGAGGGATAGGTTCTGAAAATGAAGAAATCTGAGCTTCCGCATTTTTAAGAACCAGAATTGAAATAACAGCGATTAAAAGAAGCTTTAGTTTTTTCATTGAAGGAATTTTAACGATTCACTTTTGGGGCCTGATTGTTGCCGGAATTTCCTGTAGCCATGAACTGGACATGCTAATAATGGAATGACTGCACAAAGATGCATAAAGAATTTGATCTTGATAATGGAAAATATTAAATTGCAGCACAATCTCAAAAAAGGAGTAAAATATGAATTCATCACGCAGGGACTTTTTAAAAACAGCATCTGTTATTGCTGCCGGTTCGGTGCTTCCGGTTGATTTGCTTGCTGAAGCAAGAAAAAGAAAGGCCAGCCCGAACGACAAGATCCAGGTCGGACTCATTGGAGTCAGGAGTCAGGGTTACAGCAACCTGGCTTCATTCCTTAAAAATCCGGAAGTCGAGTGTGTCGCGTTGTGCGACATCGATAAAAATCTGCTTGACAGCCGGACAGCCGATATAGTAAAGCTTGGCTTTGCCCCTCCGAAGCATTATTCCGATTACCGGAAGATGCTGGATGACAAAGATATTGATCTGGTTATCATAGGCACGCCCGATCACTGGCACTGCCTTCAGTTTGTCCATGCGCAGGAAGCAGGAAAACATATATACGTTGAAAAACCCATGGGTAATTCAATCGCCGAGATAAACATCATGCGTAACGCGGCACGGAAACATGGCAAGATGGTCCAGGTAGGACAGTGGCAGAGAAGCCAGCCGCACTTCGTTGACGCCATAAATTACCTGAAATCAGGCAAGCTTGGCAGAATACGTACCTGCAAGGCATGGTCGTATGTTGACTGGAAAGGCGCTGTTCCCAAAATCCCGGATGAGCCGGTTCCTGCAGGCGTCGACTATAAAACCTGGCTCGGCCCTGCACCCATAAGACCTTTCAATATGAACCGCTTCCATTTCACCTGGAGATGGTACTGGGAGTATGGAAACGGACTGATGACTGACTGGGGTGTCCACCTGATCGATTATATCCTCTACGGAATGGGCAAGTCAATTCCTTCTTCAGTGATGGCAATCGGAGGAAAATACGCCTTCCCCGAGGATGATATGGTAACTCCCGATACCATGACGGCCGTATACGACTTCAACGACTTTACCATGATATGGGAACATACAATCGGCATCGGACTTGGCAACTGGAGGAGACCTCACGGAATGTCGTACATAGGAGAGAACGGAACCCTCGTGCTCGACCGGCAGGGATGGGAAGTTGTTCCCGAGAAACAGAAGATTGAAGCAGTGCCTGTACAGAAAAATGTGGGAAACGGCCTTGACCTGCACACCAGAAACTTCCTCGACTGCCTTAATAACAATACCCCCGAAAAACTGAATGCAAGCCTTGACATTGGAAGGAATGTGGCCCTTGTTGCACAGATGGGTAATATTGCTTACCGTACCGGGGAAAAGGTAAGCTGGAATGACGCCACACAGTCATTTGCAACAGAAACTGCAAATGCCCTGATCACTCCTGTATACCACAACGGTTACAAACTGCCTGCTTATTAGAAGAGCATAATATAAAATAAACCCGGATTGAGTATCAATCCGGGTTTATTATTTCCTGATGCGAAACAGCTCTTATTGTCCCACTATCTTCAGCATTTTTCCGGCTGCAACCTTATCGGTAAGTTCCATGCCATTAAGCAATGCCAATTCAGCCTGCTGTGCCTGAGGTACCCTGAAATATGTCAGTGCATCAGCTACAGTACCAGCCCTGGCCACTTTAACCACATTTATTCTCTTCGGTTTCACATTTATTTTCGAAGCATCGGTAAGATTCGAGAATGTGGTCATAGCTGTATTCATGGTAGTGGAGTAAGTGTTGAAATCAGCCTCAGTCGACACCCCGTGAAAAATATAAATTAAACCTCCATGGCTGATAAAATATGAAAGAACCAGGTTCGTCGCCGTGGCACCGGTCGACTGGTCCTGCTGAACCTGTTTAGACTGAGTCATGATTGCCGGCAATCCGTTAACCGTGGTCCTCTTGCTTCCCTGGGAAGTCAGGCCGTACCTTGCAAGTGTTGAGTCAACTGATGCCTCGAGAGTCTTCTGATCCGACAGCGTGAAAAGCATCAGAGCCTTGCCGTCAGGAGGTGTGACAGTGACCTGAGGGGGCTGATTTTCGAGAGTCCAGCCCATGGGATATCCGAACTTGAATTTCAGCTCGGGATGATAGAAAACGTTATTCTCAACATAGCCCTGTTTGGGATCCTCCCCGTAGATCATACCATTAATCATCTGCAGATACGGATCTTCATTTACCTTGTAGGTACCCAGATTCAGCTGTGTCTGCCATTGGGAGGCCTGCCTGTTGACATCATTGTACCTGTCGCCCGGATCGGGATGTGTCGAAAGGAATGTCGGAATGCCGCCTTCACTCTCAGCCAGGCTCATCTTCTTCAGAACCTTGAAGAAGTCGGCCATCTTATGAGCATCATAACCAAGCTTTGACGAATATTCCACTCCCAGAGCATCAGCCTGCCTCTCGTCGTCGCGGCTGAAGCTGAGGAACAGCAATTCAAGTCCCTGCATTGCATACTGGGCATACTGCGCAAACTTCTCTGAGGCAATCATACCTCCGATTAAAAGCAGCTGGGCCATCTGCTGCTTGCTCTGGGTTGCAACCGTATGACGGGCAGTAATGTGACCCATCTCATGGGCAAGAACACCCATAAGTTCAGCCTCATTGTTAAGCTGTGCAAGGATTCCACGTGTGAAGTAAATATATCCTCCCGGAACGGCAAAAGCATTGACAACCGGAGAATCAACTACTTTGACGTGATAAACCAGATTCGGACGGTGGGATAACTTTCCCATCTCGGTGCCTTTTGTCTGAACAAAATTCTGAAGATTGTTGTCGTTGTAAACTCCGAATGTTGCAAGAACCTGCGGATCATAAGACATGCCAAGTGCGACTTCCTGCTCTTCCGACATAAGCATTAACTGCTTTTTGCCGGTTACAGGATTTATCGCACATGATATCACCAGCAGAAGTATCGCGGTGAACAGCGTAAAAATTACAGGAATATTATGCTTTTTCATTTCATCAAATTTTAGTTGAGCACTGCTTAGGATTTCTGGTATGTACACAACTTTTAGTAACACAAATCAAATATCGCAAAAAAATTATTATAGTGGGAAACCATGTCCTAAAATAGTGTGGAGATTTTTAAATATCACTATTACATGTCGGCCGTTCAGATTGCAAAATCTGAACCAGGATGAAGGACAGGGAGGACCCGGAGATTTAATCAGTTTCCTTCTCTCACCGCCACCGCAATCCTCGAATCGGCAGTGCCATAGTAGAGAAACCACTTATCCCTGAAATAAACCAATCCCTCTACAAAGCAGACGTTGTTCACCTCTCCTGTCAGTTCATAGGGTTTGTCAGGAAAAATAAAATAATCGTCCGTTCTGCCGGTAAGCCTGTAAGGCCTTTCCCCGTCGAATAAAGCCTGGCCGGCAGAATATGTGAACCTGGGAAGGCCGGGGTCGTTGTTATCGGAAGCATTACTTGCATTGTAGATAAGAAGTATTCCCTTATCCCTCACCAGAGCATAAGGACCGGGCTCAACAAGCCTGCTGTCGAAATATCCTGGCCGGGGATGGAGGACTGATATCATCCTGCCGTTTTCACTGTTCTCAACAGCTTCCCAGTGGATAAGGTCGTCGGATGTGGCCATAAAAAGATCGGTGTCGCCGAAATACATCCAGTAAAGGCCGTTTATCCTGGTGGCAATTATCCTTCCGTTTTCCAGCCTCGAAACAATCGCACCCGATTTTGACCAGGTATCCTTGAATTTTCCCTTCTCCCAGTACCAAACCGTGCTTTTCCCAGGTCCGGAGATCCTTTGAAGTCGCCAGGCAAAGCCGGGCCGTCTTCCCGTCGTATGATGTGTAGGTGAGAATATAGGTTCCGTCCTCACTTTCCACAATCCGCGGATCCTCAACCCCTCCGGGCCATTCATAAGCAGTCATATTGTCACCGGCGGGATAGAAGATCGGCTCCGGTTCCTTCGTGAAGTGCAGGCCGTTATCACTGACAGCAAGACCTAGCCTTGAAGTCATAGCTTCATCCTGGGCCCTGTATATCATATATACCTTCCCGTCCCTGACCACGGCGGAAGGATTAAGAACATTCCGTTCCTCCCATTTCACGTCTTTCTTTGAAACAGGACAGTTGAATAGTTGTCCGGCCGATGGCTCAAGTATGGGATTTATGGAATCGACCTTCACAAAACCGGAAAGCGTCCAGGCTTCCTTACCTTCAGGAACAGGTGTTTCCTTTGCCGGATTATGGCATCCGGATATGAGAAAAGCAACAATGATCAGGTATTTGAATTTCATGTTCATATCATCCTTTATTAACAGAGTATTTTTCAATGAGATAAATTTAGGCAGATTGAAGTACATGTCAAAATTAAATCACTGTTTACAAGCACAGCCTGACTTGCCTGAAAACATGGCACCAATGTCTGAAAATCATATCGTTTTGGGTAATAAAATTGTCGAATATCAATAACCTGGTTATCGTTTATCGATAAATTTTCGTGAATTTTTTCAATTAATTGATCTGCACTATACCCTGTGCCCTGCACTATTGTATGGCTTGCAGTAGCAATCGGTTCGCAGCGCGTGGGTGTCGTATAAAGTTTTATTACAAAAATGGCGACTTCGATAGAAATCCATGATCTTGGCCCTCCTCATACAGAAACTTCCAAAGCGTCGAGTCAACCCCGATTCAGAACATTCAAATAGATGACGTCATCCCGCACCTACAGGGCTCAAAAAACCATTATACGGCCCATTGCTACAAACATGCCGCTCCTATGGAGCTTCGCGCCATCACGCCCTGACGCCTTAATGCCTTCAGGCCTTAATGACTTCTCCCTTAACATCGTCTATCGCCTATAATACATGATACATAGAACTCTCAAAAAAAGCTGTGTTACCTGCCTGGCTTAAATAGAAACTAAATTGCTATATTTGAATTATGCTTACAAAAGAGAACATATTAAGCAAGTTAACTGAACTTAAGCCTACGCTTTATAAAGAGTATGCCGTTAAGGAGATAGGTTTGTTTGGTTCATTTTCAGACGACACATTCTCTGAAAACAGTGATATAGATCTGCTTGTTGAACTGGAAAAACCAATTGGCTGGAAATACTTTTCTCTTGAAATTTTTCTTGAAAGTGTATTTAATCGCAAAATAGATCTCGTGACAAAAAATGCACTTAAAAAACAAATCAGAGACCGCATCATGAAACAAGTTTATTTCGTCTGATTTGAAAAAAGGAGAACGCACATATATCATGTATCTTGAAGATATGCAACTCGCGATGAGCAGAATTGCAGAGTACGTGCATGGGTATGACTTCAGTCAGTTTAAAAAAGATAATAAGACGGTTGATGCAGTAATCAGAAATTTTGAAATAATTGGAGAAGCTTCCAGAGCTTTGGATGATAAAATTAAGGACAAATATCCAGAAGTCCCCTGGAAAGAAATGTATTACCTGAGAAACAGAGTATCACATGAGTACTTTGGGGTTGACTATGAGATAATCTGGGATTTGGCAGTCAACCATCTCCCGGTTAACAAGCTCCAGATAGACTTAATAATCACCCGTGAGAAATAGGCAATAGGAGATCAGTTAAAGCTTTTTGTGCCTGTGATAGGTGACTGGGGATAAGAGAAACAAGGCGTGGAGTTTGCTGTATCCGGTTCGCGGCATCCTGAAAACCTGACTGGGTTTTATAAGCAGGCTGATGGTCAGACAAAAAAGCTAATTCTTGGTTGCATCTTTTCAGAAAAACTCGTTTATAAAAGGAAGAGTTGCAACCACCCCCTTCTAAGTGTGAGTGTGAGAGCGAGTATTGAGGAAAAAAGAGTGAGTGTGCTCGCTCTCGCTCCCACACTCACTCTTTTTTCTGCTCCCCTGACTGCTGAAAGTTGCAACCACTTTGAGTTAATAATATCAGATGGACCTGTATAAAAGTATCATATATGATACAATAAATAAGATCATTGTATTCAATCATGACCTCATATCTGAAAAAGTATCATATATGATACATTTTTCTTGTTTCTTAACAAATATAGCTTTATTTTTACGGATAGGATCATATATGATACTAAACAACTATTGACAATGACTAACGATAAAATTGTAAAGATCATTAAAGAGAGAAAAGACATTCTTAAAATTAATCAGGAACAACTAGCTGAACTTTCAGAAGTAGGAATTGCAACATTAAAACGGTTTGAAAGCGGCAAGGGAAATATTACACTAAGCAACTTGCAAAAGATTGCTGATGTACTGGGATTAGAAGTCAGACTTGAACTTAAAAAATCAAAATAAATGAGAAAAGCTGAGGTATATAGAAATGGAATATTGGCTGGCATTTTGACCGAGACAGATAATGGTGAATTTGTTTTTACATATAATACATTGTATTTTAATGATGAAACCTTACCGGGAATTAGCTTAACATTACCAAAGAAACAACTGGAGTATACCTCAAAGCACCTATTTCCTTTCTTTTTCAACATGCTTTCTGAAGGGACTAACAGAGTTGTTCAATCAAAGCAACTAAAGATAGACGAGAATGATTTTTTTGGTTTGTTACTGGCGACCGCTCAGTATGATACAATTGGTGCAATAACTGTCAGGCAAATTAATTAGAGAATAATGCTATGGAGATAAAAAATTGTCCGGGACTATTACTTGAGGGCTTTTCAGAATATAGCCCTCTTTTTCTGCGCAGGATGTTTGATGGAAGAAAGGTTAGTCATATTCTTCCTTATAATGCTCCGGAAATTGATGAAGGAGACCAGGAAAAATTTATGCAAAACAGGAAACACATTTCTATTTCCGGAGTACAGGAGAAGTATTCGGTTTTACTTGACAAGAATAATCTTCGGTTAACAGAAGAAAAAGAACAGGGCACATATATTCTTAAACCAAAACCCCATGGGTTAAGGAAAACTTCTATGGCACCTGCTAATGAACATCTAACCATGCAAATTGCAAATCAAGTCTATAAGATCAACACAGCTGAAACTGGCCTGGTTTTTTTTATTAATGGGGAACCAGCATTTATTACTAAAAGATTTGACATTGGTGATAATGGTATCAAATTAGCGAAAGAAGATTTCGCTTCTCTGGCCAAAAAAACAGAAGAAAATGCAGGGCATAACTTCAAATATGAATACTCCTATGAAGGCATAGCTGACCTCATCAGGGAATATGTAGGAGCATGGAAAATTGAGATGGAGAAGTTTTACAGTTTGGTAGTTTTTAACTTTTTATTTTCAAATGGGGATGCTCACCTTAAGAATTTTTCTTTGCTTGAGACTAAAAATGGTGATTATGTATTAAGCCCGGCATACGACCTGATGGACACAAGAATTCATGTCGCAGAAGACGGATTCTTTGCTTTAGACAATGAATTATTTAAAGAATGGCACTGGTCAGATTGCAGGATTAAAAATACTGATCATCACCCATGTAAAGAAGATTTTATTGATTTCGCCAAAACAATCGGAATTAACGAAAAAAGGATAAATAAAATCCTTGATCCCTTTCTTACAAAACAAAAAAAAGTGGAGGTTTTGTTAAAAAATTCATTTCTTGATGAGGATACAAAATCTCAATACTTAACTCATTATAATAAACGTTTGAAAATGTTAAATAGTAACTGACTTATCAATATTATCAATCAGATTCCAAAAGTCGGTGACCGGGAATATCCCTCGCCGGTACAAATTGACCACTCAGGGCCGGAGTTCATATTGTGATCTATAAATAAATAAAAAATGTTAATCTTCCCCGGCGGAATGTGGTCAAGGCGACCGGCTAATGCACTGATGGTCAGACAAAACGGAAAATCCCTGGTTGCATCTTTTCAGAAAAACTCGTTTATAAAAGGAAGAGTTGCAACCACCCCTTTCTAAGTGTGAGAGTGAGAGCGAGTTTTGAGGAAAAAAGAATGAGTGTGCTCGCTCTCGCTCCCACACTCACTCTTTTTTCTGCTCCCCTGACTTCCCGCAAGCTCGGGAGAACCAGCGACCCACGGATTAATCCCGAAGCTTCGGGATTGCTCTAACCAACCACATCCATAATAAAATCCTTAAAGAGGTCCGGACTATCCTTGAATTCTATAAGCTTTTTAATAAATATTCTGCTTTTCTGCCTCTTGATAAACCGCTCAACCTTGATCGCCTCTCCCCGGGACTCTGAAACTTCAAATGCCAAAAGCATTGTCCATGGCCTATACTTGGTGGTGAATTTTATTTCTTCAACGGTGTTATGCTCAATCAAACGTCTGGCCGGATCGTTTGTGTGACCAACATAATACCTGTCAGCACTCTCTGAATAAAGAATATAGATGTAAAACATTGCAGCGAAAAAAAGGAGATAATTTGATTTATCTCCTGATTTGGCTCCCCAGGCTGGACTCGAACCAGCGACCCACGGATTAACAGTCCGTTGCTCTAACCAACTGAGCTACTGAGGAATTTATTATTCCTTTTTCCTTGTGCTGAGCTGGCCACGGATTAATCCCGACGCTTCGGGATTGCTCTAACCAACTGAGCTACTGAGGAATTTATTATTCCTTTTTCCTTGTGCTGAGCTGGCCACGGATTAATCCCGACGCTTCGGGATTGCTCTAACCAACTGAGCTACTGAGGAATTTATTATTCCTTTTTCCTTGTGCTGAGCTGGCCACGGATTAATCCCGACGCTTCGGGATTGCTCTAACCAACTGAGCTACTGAGGAATTTATTATTCCTTTTTCCTTGTGCTGAGCTGGCCACGGATTAATCCCGACGCTTCGGGATTGCTCTAACCAACTGAGCTACTGAGGAATTTATTATTCCTTTTTCCTTGTGCTGAGCTGGCCACGGATTAATCCCGACGCTTCGGGATTGCTCTAACCAACTGAGCTACTGAGGAATTTATTATTCCTTTTTCCTTGTGCTGAGCTGGCCACGGATTAATCCCGACGCTTCGGGATTGCTCTAACCAACTGAGCTACTGAGGAATTTATTCTTCCTTTTTCCTTGTGCTGAGCTGGCCACGGATTAATCCCGACGCTTCGGGATTGCTCTAACCAACTGAGCTACTGAGGAATTTATTATTCCTTTTTCCTTGTGCTGAGCTGGTCACGGATTAATCCCGACGCTTCGGGATTGCTCTAACCAACTGAGCTACTGAGGAATTTATTCTTCCTTTTTCCTTTTACTGAGCTGGTCACGGATTAATCCCGACGCTTCGGGATTGCTCTAACCAACTGAGCTACTGAGGAATTTATTATTCCTTTTTCCTTGTGCTGAGCTGGCCACGGATTAATCCCGACGCTTCGGGATTGCTCTAACCAACTGAGCTACTGAGGAATTTATTATTCCTTTTTCCTTGTGCTGAGCTGGCCACGGATTAATCCCGACGCTTCGGGATTGCTCTAACCAACTGAGCTACTGAGGAATTTATTATTCCTTTTTCCTTGTGCTGAGCTGGCCACGGATTAATCCCGACGCTTCGGGATTGCTCTAACCAACTGAGCTACTGAGGAAGATTATTTGCTCTCAAATTAAGCGTGCCAAAAATAAGCCCTTTATGTGAATTAAGCAATATCTTTGCGAAAAATTTTCGATGAAGAGGATATTGGGAATAGGCAACGCCCTTGTTGATATAATGACACTCCTCCAGGGTGAGTATATACTCCAGGAATTCAATCTGCCCAAAGGCAGCATGCAACTTGTTGACAGGGAAAAATCAGAAGGAATAAAAGCCGCAACAGAAATCTTCCCCAGAACCTGGACATCAGGCGGTTCGGCCGCCAATACAATCCACGGACTGGCAATGCTCGGCGCCGATACCGGATTCATAGGATCAATCGGAAGGGACGATATCGGCGACTTTTTCGAGAATGAAATGAAAAAAGCGGGGGTAAATACGCTCCTTATCCGCAGAAACTCACCAACCGGCACCGCCATGGCTCTCATTACTGAAGACTCCGAAAGAACTTTCGCCACCCACCTCGGCGCAGCAACCGAACTCAATGCAGAAGATCTCAAGCCACTCCTGTTTGAAGGATACGACATACTGTACCTCGAGGGTTACATCATAAACAACTTTCCCCTCGTCGAAACAGCATGCAGCATTGCCCGCCGCAACAAAATGCTTATTGCACTCGACCTTGCAAGCTATAACGTGGTCGAGGAACATATCGATTCATTCCGGAAGATAGTGACGGAATATGTGGATATCCTGTTTGCAAACGAACAGGAGTCCCTGGCATTCACGGGACTGGAAGCTGAAGAAGCTGTCTCAGTCCTTTCAGAAATGTCTCCAACTGTTATCCTCAAGGTTGGAGCTGAAGGATCGTGGCTGGCTCAGGGTACGGAAAAAGTAAAGGTGACTGCCTTCCCGGTGAATTGCATTGATACAACAGGCGCAGGCGACCTTTATGCTGCCGGCTTTCTTTACGCCCTTGCAAACGGCCTCCCCCTTGAGCAATGCGGTGTGGCCGGCTCGCTGATGGCAGGAAAGGTAATCGAGATAGTCGGTGCCAGAATGGACAGAAACCGCTTCAGGGAAATAAAAAACGAACTCGCCGAAATTCTGTCAGGTAATTAATCCGGCTGAAGCCAATCCAGAACTATTATTGCACAGCAGCTCTTCCTGCCTTGTATCCGCTAAGCCCATAGTACACAACGAACGCAAAACACACAAGGGGCACAATGAACCCGAGAGCCATCCTCGATACATCAGCAATGTAGCCCATCAGCAGGGGAATAAGCGCACCTCCTACTATTGCCATCACCAGGAATGACGAGGCTTTCTTGGTCAGCGGACCCAGATCCTTGATGCCAAGGGCAAAGATCGTGGGAAACATAACCGACATGAAGAAATAAGTCGAGAACAGGGCAATCACCGATATCCATCCAAGTCCGGCCACAACCAGAGCCATCATTATAACATTTGCCACAGCATAAACGGCAAGAAGCTTATTGGGACTTACTATCCTCATAAAAATTGTGCTTCCTGTAAAACGTCCGAGCCAGAACAATCCCATTCCGCCTATCCCCAGTATGAGCGAAGCCTGCTGGTTGGTAAGCGAAGGGATCTCCTCTGTAACATAATTAATAAAGAAACTGTTTATACCGGTTTGTGCCGCGACATACAGAAACTGGGCAACCACTGCGAGAATAAAGTGAGGATATTTCAGAAGATCCTTGATTGTTCCTGCAGATGCAGCTCCGGCCTCCTCTGTCTCCTCCTTCACCGGTGGAAATTTGATCCTCCAGAAAAGAAAGGCAACAATAAGCACCATGGTACCAATAAGCATGTAGGGAAGGGCAATTGTTGAAAATTTATTCCCGTTTCCGCTTCCCGAAAATATGAGCATACCTCCCACCAGTGGACCTGCCACCCAGCCAAGCCCGTTGAACGATTGTGAGAAGTTAATCCTCCTTTCGGCATAATCGGGCGGACCCAGTACCGTGGTATAGGGATTTGCTGCAGTCTCCAGACAGGTCAGACCGCAGGCAATTATGAAAAGGCATAACAGGAAACTTCCGAAGGTCTGGATAAAGGTGGCGGGAAACATAAGAAAAGCCCCTCCGGCAAAGAGGAGAAGACCGATTATTATTCCTTTTTTGTATCCAACCCTCTGCATAAGCAGTCCGGCAGGAACAGCCATTAAAAAATAGCCTCCGTAAAACACGAACTGTAATAAGGCAGACCTTGCTTTCGACATGCTGAGGAGCTCCTGAAAATGCTTGTTCAGGACGTCAATGCATCCGTGAGCAAAGCCCCAGAGAAAGAAAAGACTTGTAACAAGTATGAAAGGGACCAGAAATCCCTCGTAAACAAGCTTCTGCCTGTTTAAACCTTCCGAAGAACCACTTTTCATAAACAATCTTATTGATCACTACAAGATTGTTATGATTTATGAATTTTCCAAAAACTTATTAAAATAAAAAATCCCGGGATTGAATCCCGGGACATTGTCTGCAGAAATCACTCGCGATTCATGATTTCCCGACAAATAGGTTTACCTTGAGCTTGAACTCGTCATAAATGGTCTTGTCTCCAAGATTGTCAAAAAATGATCCTGATCCATAGCGGACATTGTACTTCGACCTGTCAATAACAATGTTTGCATAAAACCAGTGTCCTTCTTCATCCTTTTGCACTGTAGCACTGAACTCAACCGGATGGGTGATATTCTTAATTGTAAGGTTTCCCTTTACGGTCCCTGTACCCTTGTCAAAGGGAGTGCTTTCGGTTATTTCAAGTCTGGACACGGGATGATTGTCCACTCCGAAAAAATCTTCCGATTTCAGATGACCAACAAGTCTGTCGAGATTCTCATCTGACTTTATTGAAGTCATGTCTATTACAAATTCTCCCGATGCAATTTTGTTGTCGAGCCATGTAAGATGACCTGATTTAATATCAATGGTTCCTGTATGTTGTCCGATGACCTTTTCTCCAAGCCATGACAAAGTTGTCTTTTCCTTAATTGCAGCTAATTTTTCCTGGGCAGCTCCTGTACCTGCTGTTGCTATTGTAAGTCCCATAATCAATAATAAATTTTTCATTGTCTTAGTGTGATAATTCACACAAATAACAATGAAAACTCAGGATTTGTTCAATCGCTTTTTATCATTTAAGGAAAGAAGAGGCCTGCTTACAAACTGTGGAGGTTCAGTCCGCCGCTGATCTCAAACACCATTCCGGTGGAATAATCCCATTCGCCCCGGGCAATTGATGCCACGGCCTTTCCGACATCTTCAGGCAAACCCCATCTGCGCTGGGGAACAAAACCATCATTGATCAGCTTTGTGTACTTGTCAGTAAGCTTGATGGTCATGTCGGTCATTATGATACCAGGCCTGACCTCAAAAACCCTGATGCCTTCTTTTGCAAGACGGTCGGCAAATACAGCAGAAGCCATGCTAAGTCCGGCTTTTGAAACACAGTATTCGGTTCTGTTGGGTGAAGAGAGTTTGGCAGATACCGATGTAATGAAGATTATGGACGGCTTGTATCCCTGAACCTGGCTTTTCAACCAGATCATTTCCCTGGCAACCTTCTGGGCAAAGAAGACAGGACCCCGGAGATTGATATTCATAACACGGTCGTAACTATCCTCCGTCATTTCAAGGAGATCCTTCCTGTGAAGTGGAGCCACCCCGGCATTATTGACAAGAAAATCTATACGGCCATAGCGCTCAAGAATATTAGAAACAACTTCCTTCTGACATACGGTGCATGAAATATCGAGGCCCACAGGGAAGAATTGCGCTCCGCGCTTTTCAACTTCAGATCCGAGGATTTCCATCCCCTCGCTGTTGACCGACCGGGCAATGGCGGCAATATCAAAGCCTTCACCGGCCAGGGCTATCGCTGTTGCGCGACCGATACCCCTTGAGGCTCCTGTAATAACGGCTACAGGTTTCCCATTCATGCGAAATGAGTTTTTCAGGTTTGGTTAGAGGCGCTAAAGTTAATAATTTGTTGAATTATCCCTGTCTCCGATATAATTATCTTCAAGATATTCTTTCCATACCCTCTCGAACCACAGGTTCTGCTCAGGAATCTCCCTCACTGCCGTGCCTGTGAACCTGACTTTGCCATTAACTAACCTTGCTTCCTGTATGGATGATTCAACTTCCCGGTCGTACCGGCAAAGTTCTGACTCATAATAATTTTCTTCGAGTCCGCTAATGGGTGAATTCACTCCGTCCGTTACAATATATGATCCCCGGCTTCTGCCCCCTCCTTCTATATAATTCCTTACAGCTTCGAGATAAATGTAATGCGTCAGGCAGAGATCCGAAATTCTGAAACATACTGCAAGCCCTCCCGTTGATGTCGCCCATAGCCTGGTTCGGACCGATTCATGGAGTGCAGATGCCTCTTCTGCAGCCTTTGCAACTTTCCGACTGTTGCGGATGATACCTGCGTCCTGCGACATCCTGTGACGAATCTCTGCAAGGATTTGCAGCCCGGATTTGTCGCCCGGTGATCGCAGCCATACAAGTGCAGTATCAAGAACCTGATTTATTCCATTTCCGGCAGATGCCATGAATTCTTCCCTGCCAGGAGGCATATTGTTATACCTCCTGCTTATGATTTCTGCTGCACGGAAGCCTCCGACCTGACCTGAATTAAGGGCCGAACCTCCCGGCCTTCCAACTCCATGTGAGCCGTTTACCTCACCCACAGGAAATAAATGTTTTATATCCGATTCCCACCAGATATCCGCCTTCAGTCCTCCGTTGTTGTGCTGAGCACAGATTCCTATTTCAAGAGGCTCCGAAGCCAGATTTATCCCATGATCCCTGAAAAGTTCATAAGCCGGCCGGTTTATCGACAGAAGCCTCTCAAGCGGAGTCGACTGCAACGATTCACTGCTCTCAAGATAATCCTTTGCCACCGGGTCAAGGTCACCGGGATTGAACGTCTCCTTTTCCTGCCATATGAGGTTTTTCCGGAAGTCTATGAATACCTTTCTTCCCTTCTGAACCTTTTCCCGCCATACGAGCAAATCTATCAGCGATGACCCGCCGTCAGCTATCCGTGTCGGATCAAAGGGCCACTGGTAACCCTTCTTAAAAATGGCCCCGGTCAGATCCCTGTAACTTATGAAATGATCATTGAGAAATTCCCTTTCATCCTTTCCGGAACTGTCAGTCGAAAAATATCGCGGAATTACCTGCTGGTAGCTCCCCGACAGGTTCCACCTGAACTTCAGGGATGCAATCCCGAATTGCGATTCGGTAAGATTCTGTCCGGAAGCGCCAGCTCTGTATGCCATCCCGGGCGACCCGGTCTGTGAAAGCGGGTACACACTGTCCTCATACATCTCACCCGGTCCGCCGGTCCCCAGGATAAGATTGACGGCGTTAAATACCACAAAAGCATCAAAGGGATCCTTTTTCGTTGTATCGATGGCCAAAGCCCCTGTTACCCTGCTCCCATCTGCACTGGTCAGCAGCTCAACCACCTGATGGTTGTCCAGTACCTTTACATTTCTTTTGCGGACCTCTTCCGCCAGAACCTTCACCATCATCCCAGATGTGTAAGGACCGGCCGAAGTTGCCCTTGCCCGGGGATCATTGTCGGTTTTATAACCTGCAAATGAACCATATTTATCACGGGGAAAGGGAACGCCCAGGCCGACCAGCTTTATGAAAGCCTGAACCGATCCCTGGGCTTCGCAAAGAGCAATATCGCCATGCATGCACTTCCCGTCGAAAAGGTCCTGAGCCATCTCTCTTACCGAATCGGGCTCACCGCCGGCAAGCGAGAGCTTATAATAAGTCTGTTTGTCGGAACCGGCATTGTTTGAAGTACCCCCTCCCCATTCCGTGGTAGCTATCATAATATCCTCCATTCCCATTGAGTGCAGACTCACAGCAGAATTGAGGGATGCAGCGCCGCTTCCGATTATCAGGGTGTTGAGACTGTAATACCTTACAGAAAAACGATCATACCGGATTATTTCACTTTCCATCAGCTATCATTTTCTTCAGCTCACTTCCGTATATTTCCCTGTCGCGTATCACACATCCTCCGGGTCTCAGGTTCCTTATCAGCCTGGTACATCCCGAGCAGGTGATGCATATTTTCTTCGGATCGGCCTTTCCCGTATTCATCAGATCGAGGGGCATCGACGGATAAGCAAATGAATTTCTTCCAAAACCTGCAAAGGTAGCTCTGCCGCTGCCGATTACGGCGGCAGCCACGCAGGGGGCAAATTGCCTCAGATATGACCAGCCTGATCCGACCATTGCTGTCCCGGGAAACCTTTCACGGAACATGGCGGTGCCATTTATCATTCTGATAACGCCTTCGAGGGGATGTTCTCCGGGTACCTTGCTTCCCGGAACCGGAGTATCGTAAGGCCTGCTGACATGAGGATTATGATAGGGACTTCCCATCGTAATGTTCAAAAGCCCAATACCGCGTGAGGCAAGTTGCTCAACGAGCTGAAGGCTCTCTGTAAAGTCCGGTTCGCCGTAAGCAGCGACTCCGAATCCGCCGGCATATAAATCGGAAATACCCAGGCGTGTCGTAATCATTATCTCCGGTACATAATCCCTGATCCGGTCAATAGTCTCCAGCAGGAAACGGAATCTCCTTCCTGTCTCTTCTCCTCCGAAAATACTGTTTTTCCTGGTTTTTGCCGCCAGAAGATCAATAACCAGATAACCGTGACATGCCTTCAGGTCGATTGCATTGAATCCGGACCTGTATGCAAACCTTGCCGACTCAACGAAACTGTCGGAAATTCTCTTCAGGTCATCGTCGGTAAGTATCACCGGTGGTGTCCTGTCAAGGATGGGATTGGGAGCAGCTACCTGTGGCCTCGGAACTCCTTCGGGCTTGCTGTAACGCCCCGAATGAGTAAGCTGAATCACCAAAATAGGATCGGGCGCCTGATTGGAGGCATGTTTCCTCACTTCATCATTGAGCCGGGCAAAGGAATCGAAATTAAGCTTGTTTATCCAGAGCTGATGCGGCCCCGACCTGCCTTCACGAACCACCGATACAGCCTCAAACCAGATTATCCCGCTTCCCCCTGAAGCGTAGCGCAGATAACGCCTCCGGGTTAGCTCCGAGGGAGAACCATTATTTTCCGAATCATGAGCCTCCATCGGTTGAACAACCAGACGGTTTGATACTTTACACCCATTAAGATCGAAGGGCATCAGGAGGGGAGAAATGTCATCGCTCCAGGGAAGCTCCAGTCCGAGCTCCGTTGCTTTTTGAAAAAGGTCATTCCCGGTACCGTACCTGAACCTCTCATGCATAACTTAAGCGGATAAGTGCAGTAAATGTACCAAAAAAACAAACCCGCGGGTTTGTAAAAACCACTTCCTGGATCATCCCCTTACATAAGCCGGAATTTAGTTCTGTCAGGTCAAAAACGGAATCTTGATGAGCTGAATCTGGGATTAACTACATTGTTGTATATTGAACCGAAGGTATATGTAAGCTCAACACCTCCTTCAATCCGATACCGGGTTGCCAGCTCTCTCAGCCTCAGCAGTCTCTCGGCTTCGGTGATACCTCCCTTCTTGAGGTTCAACTGGTCGTTGATATGAGCAATACCTCCCTCTATCTGAACCGACAGTCCCTTGAAAATCCTTATGTTAACAGATGAGTTCAGTTCAATCCTGTTCTTTGAAAAATCATGGAAATAATTCGATCCCGCAAGCAAAACACCGATAGAACCCCATTTCTTCCTGACCTCAAAGGCAACGTTTAGTTTCTGGAGAAAAAGATTCTCCTTTACCTTGTTGAATACTGTGGAGTCGATATAGTTGTTTGCCTGAAAACCCGCGCCGTAAAGTATCCTCAACTGCCTGTGAGTAGCTTCGCTGTACGGGAATATGTCATACTCGACCGACGGCAGTATATTGGTTGCAATATTGTAGTTTTCACGGGTCGACGATCCGATATCCCATCTGATGCCCGCCGACCAGTGTTCGCCGAGGCTCTTTACAAGCAGATTCTCTACAATCAGATCACTTGTTGTGTAGGTGTTTGTGCTTTCATCCTCTGTTCCTGCATCCTCAACAAATTTCTCGCGCCGGTAAAAATGATCCATCTCGATTTCAAGCTTAATATCAGGCGTTATCTTGCTGATATTTAGTGAATTTCTTAAAAAAAGCTCCTTGTTTGTCTCTTCCGACTCAAAGGAAGGCTCTGTAGATATCGAAAAAACCCAGTGGTTCCACTCTGTCAATAACCTCCTGGTCCTCCAGATTACCTGTATGGCTTATATCTATTTCATTGAAAAGAGGAGTTTTTGCCACATACCTCATCAGACCCATCTTAAGCATGTTTGTCCTTTTCTCCCTGATGATTGTGTTGGTCTGGTCGGGACTTGTAGTATAGGTAAGGGTATCGTCAAGGCCCTGGAACTTGCCCTGGCCCTGAAACGTAAAAGTAAAATGTTCCCCGCCGCTTCCAGCACTTTGCTCTGTAACGAGGATATACACTTCCGCTTCCTTGACGTCTCTCACATAGTTTATGTACGGTATCTCCTGTCGCGTGTAATTCATATCACAATCCCTGCAATCGAGAAAGATTTTAACAGCATTGATCCTAACCGAATCCGGAGCTTCGGCTTCCTGTGATAAGACAGTCTGCGGAATGATGGCTGAAAAAAATATAAAAAGAAATAATTCAGGAAATTTTCTCATAATTTTTCACTTATTGATTGGGGAAATCTCGACATATTATGCAAATTTCCTCTTTTTTTTCTATTTATCGCCCTTGAGGTACGATGTAACAAAATGATTTAATGATTTTTAACAAAATGAAATCATGCCTTGCATGCGATGGTTTCAACAGGAGAATGAATTTCGGTTAATACCAATAGGTTGTAAGATTATGGCATAAACAAGTGCCGGTCAGTCCGGGTCGCTATTCTCTTCTCCATCCTCCTCATCGAGCCATTCATGGACCGGTTCCTGAGGGCCCTCCTTCCTGTACACAACAGCGAGTATAATCCCGGAAATGAATCCGAGCATATGCGACTCCCATGAAACATTTTCATAGACATCGGGGAAAATTCCCCATACCATTGAACCATAGATAAATACTATAAGAAGTGATAGGGCGACCAGCCTGAAGTATTTCCGGATGATGCCGCTGAAAAACAGAAATGAGGCAAATCCGTAAATAAGTCCGCTTGCCCCGATGTGCCACGACGGCCGACCGGCCAGCCACACTGAAAGGCCAGTCAGGAACCAGGTCCATAGCGATACCCTGACAGCTATCTCGGAATAGAAATAAAAGAAGGCGGTACCGAGAAAAAAAAGAGGAAGGCTGTTGTTGAACAGATGCCTGAAGCCGGAATGTATAAAAGGAGAAAATAATATACCCGCAAGGCCTTTCATTTCAAGAGGATAGATGCCCAAACGCGTAAGATCCAGGTCAAACATAAGCTCAACTGCCTTTACAAGCCACAAAAGGAATACAAGAATTCCCGGTACCAGCATGCTCAGCCTGAGCTTCTTCAGGTAAAATGATTTATCGGTTCCTGAACTGCTTTCTGACTTTGACATGGCTTTGTTCGGGCTGTTCATTTGCAGGCAGCCATTCCGTAATTACTGTCTTGCCTGATAATTCAATTTCTAGTCTCTTCCAGGAAATACAATCCCTGCTGACTGCCTTATCCTGTCGAGAGTAAGCATCAGGCCGGCACTGAATGAAAGCGGCACGGCAGGGCTCTCCTTCATCTGCCTGTCGAGGCAGTTCATAACCTCCTCTGCTTCCCAGTGATATCCCAGTGCAGGAGGTGTGAATACGAAAGTTTCCTTTTCCTTGCCATGAAGCTCAAGTATCACCCTTTGATTCATATCCCGTCCCCGCGAAACAGTCAGGTTACCATTTTCGCACAGGAGATCACATCCTATCCCATTATTTGTCCTGAAAGAACTGTAAATGGTTGCAAGCTTCCCGGAATTATACTTTAGAATCGCAGCTATCGATTCCTCCGATCCGGTCTGACCAAATGAAGCGGACGCTTTTACTTCATCAGGGACACCCAGAAATGAATGGGCGTCGATAACCGGATATATTCCAATGTCAAGAAGGGACCCTCCTCCCAATGAAATATTGAATTTACGGTCAGCGGGATCATAGGGCGGAATGAAAGAGAACCAGGCATGCATGTTGATAATATTACCGAGAATCCCCGATCCGATTATATCATGCGCCTTAATATAAAACGGCTGGAACGGCGGCCAGAGAGCTTCCATCAGGAAAACATCCTGCAGGCGGGCTTCGGCTATCATCTTATCCGTTTCCCTGCTGTTAAGCGAAAATGCCTTCTCGCAAAGGACTGCCTTCTTATTCCTCAGACACAAGAGAGTCTGTTCATAATGCTCCGAATGCGGTGATGCAATGTAAATCACATCTACTTCCGGATCACCGGCTAATTCCTCGTACGATGCATAATACTTCCTGAATCCGTGTTCTTCTGCGAACCTCTTTGCCCTTCCGGCATCACGCGATCCGACAGCATATAATTCAGCATTTTCCAGGACCTTCAGCCCGTTCGCAAATTTTGCAGCTATCCTCCCGGGAGCAAGGATGCCCCATTTGTATTTTCTTGCCATGAATTCTGTTGTTTAAAAGTAAATCGTGTAAATATAAGCAAAGTGGGGGAAGGGGAAAAATAATGTAAAGGCGTAACGGCGTAACGGCGTCAAGGCTTTATGGCGTTTCGGTATGACGGTTTGAACCAAAAGAGTCCGTTCTGGCGGAGATAAAGCTCCGCAGGAGCTTCGGGCAGTCACCGTAAGCCACGAAAGTGGCTTACGGTGAATAACCTCCGGTGCAGCCTGCTCTTTATTCACATCTTTTTGTTAATCATTTTCTGATGGTTGCCAGACAGATATTTTTCCTTCCTCTTCCCACGCTTTCACACTCCCACTATTCCAGGCTGGGATCCCTCGCCTCTGTATTGTCTTATGAATGGCTGTCCGCTTTGAAAGACGTTAAAGGGTCAAACAAGGTCTTTCCGGGAACGTCAGGCGAGGGATGACAGGCGTCTCTAGGGTGGTTGGGGGGGTGAGGCCGCGGCGAGTGATCGATTTCCAAAAGAAGGATAAGTCCGGTTCTCGCCGCGGCCTCACCCCCCCATGATCACCAGGCACCATGTCATCCCGCATCCCGGTTTCTTACGGGATGCGGGATCTCCTCCAGCTGTACTGCATTGCCGGGAATAGCTTTTTCATTTATCAGGATGCGTATAAAGAGAAGGGTGCAACCGGAGGCAGGCATCCCCCCCTGTCGTACAGCTCTGAAGGAGCTGAATATCTGTCATATACAAAATATTTATAAATTTTATGTAATTTTTTAGTACTATGTATTGCATAGTATAATTATTTTATTATATCTTTGCATCGTATAGTTATAATTTTTTAACAGTAGTAATATTTTGAAGGTACTATGAAAATCACAGTAAGTGTTAACCTGGGTGGCTTCTCTTTCAACATTGATGAAGACGCCTATTCAGAACTTAAGCGATACCTTAAGAATCTGGAGCTCCACTTTGCCGGGGAAGAGAGCTCATCAGAAATTCTTTCGGATATCGAAAGCAGAATGTCCGATCTCTTTCGACAGAAGCTGACCGGCTACAAACAGGTCATAAATATTTCCGACGTGAACGAAATAATCACCATCATGGGCAGCCCTGAAGATATTTCGAACAATGAAGGCCCGTCGCGGAAGGAAAAATTCTCGACCCCTGGGCCACACCGGATGTACCGCGACCCCGACCGCCGCATAATAGGGGGAGTCTGCGCAGGCATGGGTGCATACTGGGATCTCGAACCATGGCTGATCAGGGTTATTTTCCTGGCTCTGGCTGTGGCCGGAGGCGTGGGATTCCTGATTTATCTGATTCTTTATATAGTGCTTCCCGAAGCAAAAACCACAGCCCAGAAGATCGAGATGAAAGGCGACCCGGTGAATATCCATAACATAAAGGAAGCCGTGAAGAGCGAGTTTAATACCGTCAGAAAGAACATGAAATTGTAATCATCTAAAATTCAAAAATATGGATCTGGAAAACACAAAAGCACAGATGCGAAAAGGGATACTCGAGTACTGCATCCTGTCGGTACTTTCGAAAAACTCCTGCTATGCAAGCGATATAATAAGGGAACTCAAGGAGTCTAAGCTGATAGTCGTCGAGGGAACCCTCTATCCACTGCTGACAAGGCAGAAAAATGCCGGTCTTCTCAGCTACCGCTGGGAAGAATCGCAACAAGGACCTCCAAGAAAATACTATGAACTCTCCGACGAAGGCAAAAAATACCTTGCCGATCTCGATATATCATGGGATGAGCTTGTGGAATCGGTTGATCTCATCAGGACAAAGTCTTAGCTTATAAACTCTTTAACTGAAAACAAAATGGATAAAACTATCAAAATAAACCTTGGAGGCTCACTTTTCCAGATTGATGAAGAGGCTTATAAAATCCTGCGCCGCTATCTCCAGGATATTAACGACATGCTCAAGAACACGCAGGGCGGCGCCGAAACAATAGAAGACATAGAATTGAGGATCGCCGAGATATTCAATTCCCAGGGTGCCGGAGCCGCTGTCATTTCGCAGGAGAATGTCGAGGCTATGATTTCAATCATAGGTAAACCTGAGGACTTTGATGCAGACGAGGACCCAGTAAGTGCACAGGCAGCCAGGCCGCGGACGGCTGAATCAAGAAAACTTTACAGGAATCCCGATGATAAGATACTTGGGGGTGTTTGCGGCGGACTGGCTCCTTTTCTGAATATTGAATCTGTCTGGATCAGACTTGCCTTTGTTATTTTCACATTTTTCTTTTTTGTCGGACCATTGGTCTACCTTGCCCTGTGGATAGCCCTCCCCTCAGCCGTAAGTGATGCCCAGAAAAAGGAAATGTATGGCAGAAATGATTTCCGATCCTCTTTCTCAAATACCTCACAATTAGCAATTACAGGCACCCGGGCGAAGCCGGCAGGCTCCGGGGCCGGTCATGCGATCAATGAGATACTCAGGGCAATAGGCAAAGTGCTCTTTATCTTTGTCCGGATCATACTGATCATTACGGGGATTGCATTTGTGATCGGAGGATTCGCAGCATTGGTTTCATACATTATGGTATTCTTCCTGAACTATCCCGGGTATTTTTCGACCGGCTCAGTGGGAGTCAAATTGTTCTATCTGCCTGATTTCCTCAGCTACATTGTCAATCCTGCCGTTGCACCATGGCTGCTGGTCCTGCTCTCGGTAATTATAATCCTCCCGCTTCTGGCTCTTATTTACTGGGGCGTCAAGATGATATTATGGTTCAGGGCAAAGGATGGGATCATCAGTCTTCTGGCACTGGTGATCTGGGTGATAAGCCTGGCCGCTTTCTCAATACTACTGTTCAACGAAGGTGTTGGATTTGCCGAAATGTCGGGACGCGTTTCTGAGGAGGTAATCGAAAAGGCCCCGCGCAATCTATACATCTCAGTTGACAAAAAGGCAGCTAACCTGAGTTTTGACAAGGACATAACATTCGACAGAGATTATACCGTTTTCCTCAGTGATGTAAATAAGGAAATCCATATCACCACGGATTTCGACGTCAATCAGTCATCTGACGAATCGCTTATGATCAGGATAAGGAAAAGGGCATCCGGCAGAAGCAAGTCGGATGCGACAAGGAAAGCCCAGGAAATGATTTATAATTACAGAATCTCTGCCGACACGATTTTCATCGACGAGTATTTCACTATTCCTGCAGGATCCAAATGGTCGATCAATGAGGTAGAACTGGATATGTTTATTCCTCAGGGCACAATAGTGCACCTCGACAATACAACGAGGGAGATGTTCAGCCGTCAGCATGAAATTCAGGGCTGGAAATGGGAATACTCCGACGACTATGAATATGAAGTGACTGACAGCAGGGACAATATCTGGATAATGACCGATGAAGGCCTGAAAAACAAAGCTGAAATTGATCGCAGCGAATAGTCCGGAAATTTCACTGATTATCTTCTGTTTTTCATTCTGTAAATTCCTTGTAAAAACCGGCGCTCATCACTAAGCGCCGGTTTAAATTTTCCAATATTTATCCTTATTAACATAGAAATCCTGTAAATTGCTTATTTTCGTCGTCAATCACGTAAATCTCTTCTCCTGCAATGAAAAGAATCATCCTTGCCGCAGTCTATATATTCATAATTATCAGCGGAAACGCCCAGGAAACCCAAAATAAGCCGGACACCCTCCGTAAAGATGCCCTTAATGTTTTCATGGAAAGCACCGACTATGTAAGAAAGGAAATACCTTATGTAAACTATGTCCGCGACATCAGAGACGCCGGTGTTTACATAATCTCCACCAGTCAGAGAACCGGTTCGGGCGGCTATGAATACACTTATTTCCTTGTCGGCCAGCATGAATTTGAGGGAATGCGCGATACCATCTCCTTCGTGACGACACCTGACGAGACCACCGAGGGCTACCGGCAGAAAATGGTAAGGACACTGAAAATGGGCCTGATGCGGTATGTGGCGCGGACTCCCCTCGCTCAATACATGAATATTTCGTTCAGTCAGCCCTTAACTGAAACCGTAATGGGCGACAAATGGAACAGCTGGGTTTTCAAGGGGTCACTCAGCAGTTATCTTAACGGACAGAAAACCTACAAATACTATTATCTCACGGGTAACCTGGCGGCGGCAAAAATTACCGAGAAATGGAAGATCGATATAAACGCCAGATATAACACAAATGCTTCTGAATATATAATCGGCGAAAGTACCATCACCAGCAAATCAAAAACCAAGTATGTCACCGGACTGGTTGTGAGAAGCATTTCGGACCATTGGTCGTATGGGGGATCAACAACCATTGGTTCATCAAGCTATAGCAACAAGAAACTTTATTACAACCTGATGCCCGGAATCGAATATGATCTTTTCCCCTATTCCGAATCAACCAGACGACAGATGAGAGTATTATATTCGGCAGGTATTAATCTGGTAGAATATGCCGACACAACAATCTACGACAAAATCAGGGAAAACCTGTTTTTGCATACTCTTTCAGCCTCATATGAAGTAATACAGAAATGGGGTTCGATTGATTTCACACTCCAGTACAGCAATTATCTCCACGACTGGTCAAAGAACAACCTGTCATTCAGCGGCTATTTCAATTTCAGGATTGCCAAAGGCCTTTCCCTGAATTTCGGAGGAGGCGCTTCAATGATACATGACCAGATAAACCTTGTGAAACAGGACCTTACCTACGACGAGATACTTTTACAGAGGAAGGAGATCGCCACTCAATATGAATACTACCTGAACTTCGGCCTCTCCTATACCTTCGGATCGATTTACAACAATGTAGTTAATCCCAGGTTTGGCAACAGCAGTGGCGGAGGTATGATGATAATCATGAACTGACCGGAATCAGCCGGATTCAACTAAAGCTTTGAGAACAGGTCATACATCCCAAGGTTTTTGACATCCTCAACGAATTCAGTGTACAATCCGGCGGCCGGATTTGTAAGCGGCATCCTGCACTCACCGCAGTCAAGGCCGGCATACCTCATAAAAAACTTGCCAACAGCCATCCCTCCGTACTTGCCCAGAAGGTCTATCATGTCTACCGACAGTTGCTGAAGACGACGCGCCTCACTGAGATCCCCGGCATTGAACGCTTCAATGAGCTTCAGGTAAAGAGGAGCCGCGTAATTGTAAGTGCTTCCCACTGCTCCCCTGCAGCCTGCTGCAAGGGCAGGCAGAAGGCATTCATCACGCCCCCATAGCATCTCATACCTGCCGCCCTCATAATTAAGGCATTTCATGAAATCCATAAGATCCTCCTGGGTATATTTTATCCCTGCAAAGTTCGGGAGCATACCCGATATTTTTTCAATGAATCCATACATCGGCATGCTTACCCCCGTAAGAACCGGAATATGATAAAAAAATACCGGCATCCCGGGAACCGATTCACCTATCCTGGCACAAAACTCGGCAAGCTGACCCGGAGATGAAGGCTTGTAATAATAGGGCGCGAGAATTGCAATTGCTGAAAGTCCGAGCTCGCTTGAGAAAATGGCATTTTCAATGCACTCCCTGTACGATGTGCCCCCAACCAGATTGATGATACGAACCTTTCCTCCTGCTTTCAGTCGTTCAGCCCATCGCTCTGCCTGCAGCTGCTTCTCCTTATGGGTGAGAGAGGGCCCCTCCCCTGTCGATCCGTTAATAAACGCTCCGATAACCCCGTTCTTCTCAAGAAAATCATAATAGGGCCCTATTGTGTCATACTTAATATTGCCTTTTTTGTCCATCGGAGTAAAAGGCGCGGCAACCAGACCGTTGTATCTTTCTGCTTTTATCATAGGTCATGTTTTACAAGTCTATAAAAGTATCGAAAATCTTTAACCGTTAAAAACGGGAGGCAAATTATTACTACGAAGACGTAAAGACGTGAAGGCATGAAGGCGTTTTCGCCGCGTACCGCATACCGCATACCGCCTTTCCAGCAACCAAAGGTCCTCCCATCTGATTTTTGAAGTGTACGATTTTTTGATGTACTTTTATACCTGATCACCAGTTATAGCATACAGCGACATGAAAGAAATCAAATTCACGCAGCCGGGAACATTCTCCGTGGCCTTACTGCTTCCAATTCTTATCCTTACGGTTGTTATGCTTATTCTCCACGGCTTTGATGAACCTGCACTTGCCATCGTATTGATCTTCGTAATAATCACATTCATAATCTGTCTGCTGGCTTTTTACAGGCTTACAATTACTGTCAGCGATTCCCGGGTAGGGTTTAGCATGGGAACCGGTCTGATAAAAAAATATTATCCCCTTGAAGAGATTGAAAGCTGCAGGCCGGTTTCAAATCCTCCCTTTTACGGCATTGGCATCCACTGGACACCCGACGGCTGGCTCTACAATGTTTCAGGCCGCAATGCCATCGAGCTTACTTTCAAAAACCGGAAGAAAATCAGGATCGGGACCGACAGGCCGGAGGAGATTGCCGCATTAATCAACCTTATGCTAGGGAATACCGAAAAAAATTCTGACAACATTTTACCTGTCGAATCATCAGGCAAATCCGGGATGATGATACTTGCAGTGGTAATTCTTCTGGGCCTTGCCTTCCCTGTCATTCTTATACTGTCAGGCCGGAAACCTATGGTAACATCAGTTTCGGACATAGCCCTGAACATTGAGGGAATGTATGGTTTGAGAGTTGAATATTCAAAGATGAAAAGCTGTGATACAATCGTTTCACTTCCTGCCATAAAAGCAAAAACTAACGGATACGCCTTTGGGAAAATCCTCAGGGGAAATTTCAGGCTCCGTACCGGAGAAAAGGTTAAAATGTTCATCGATAAGGGAAACCCGCCGTTTATCCATATCAAAACAGATGATACAGATGTCTTTCTTAACTTTGAGGATGCTGACCTTACCCGTAATCTGTTCACTGATATAAGACGGAAACTGGGAGACAGGATTTAATGGGTTTCTGTTTATAAAAATTTTTGCCGGCCTTCAGGATTTTATAAGGAAATAATCACCTCTATCAGCCGGTTTCCGGTTCTCCCAACAATAAGGCGGAAGAAAATCCGTAATAATCTTCATGAAACTGCTTAATGAAAGATGAAGACCTGGATTACATCAGGTGGAATCAGAATTATCCGTGTCCTTTCGGGACGCAGTAATGTATTTCTTGTAACCAACGGAACAAAAAACATCCTGGTGGATACGGGCACCGGTCTCGAATGGCGGCTGTTAAAGCTAAGGCTTAACAATCTGACTGTTTATCATATCGATTGCCTGATCCTGACCCATTCCCATTTCGACCATGCCGGAAATGCCGCCAGGATAAGGAAAGCCTTCAAAACCCCGGTGATTGTACACAGGAAGGAAGCACAGTTTGTGGCCTCCGGAACAAGTCCCGCTCCTCGCGGAACTTTAGCCTTCTCAAAGGCAATCGTCAAATTGCTTTCAGCTGCAGGATCTTCAATTGGCAGATACAAATCCTGCCGTCAGGATATTATTGTTGATTCGGTTTATGATTTGAAGGATTTCGGCATCAACGCCTATATATTGCACACCCCCGGACATACTGCCGGTTCGTTAAGTGTCATAATAGAAGATGAGATTGCGATTGTCGGGGACGCCATGGTCGGGATTTTTCCCGGATCGGCATTTCCTCCCTTTGCAGAAGACCCCCGGCAGCTTATCATTTCATGGGGAAAGCTTCTGGATACAGGATGCTCACTTTTCATCCCCTCGCACGGATCCGCAAACAGCAGGACTCTTGTTCAAAAAGACCTCCACATGCGCAGGTGATCACAATCCGAACCTTTTTATAGCAAAACTGCCTATTAACTCAACTGTCTCATCAAGTCCGAGCCAGGACGAATTAACACAGAGGTGATAAGTATCTGCCGCACCCCAGGGCTTACTGCTGAAATAGTCATAATAGGCCGCCCTCTTCTTGTCAGCTTTCTCGATAAAATCTTGGGCTTTTTCGGGTGTAAGCTTCTGCTGTTCCGCTATCCTGTGAACACGGTCGGCAAGATCGGCGCTGACAAACACATTCAGGATTCTTGGATGCCCGCTCAGCACATAATCGGCGCACCTTCCCACAAACAGGCACGAACCCTTGTCGGCAAGCTTCCTGATAACATCACTCTGAATTTTGAAAAGCGTCTCGTTGTTGAGATAATAGGTTGAAAAAGGCTCTTCGGCCATTGAACCCCTGAGCCCGAACAATCCGCCAAAAACACTGTATAACTTCTTCTCATCAGCCTGTTCAAAGAATTCCTTTCCTAGACCGCTTTCCTGTGAAGCTATTTGAATAAGCTCCTTGTCGTAAAAAGCAATGCCAAGTTTTGACGCAAGCTTCTCTCCTATTATCCGGCCTCCGCTTCCAAGCTGGCGGCCGATCGTAATTACAAATTTACTTTTCATTCCACCTTTAGTTTTTACTCCATGGATTTCTGTTTTAGTATTGACTTCCTGTACTGTACGGTAAGCATGTAAATGGCTACCAACGCCGAAAGTGTGTCGGCAGCCGGCATGCTGTACCATACGCCTTTTACCCCGAAAAATATCGGAAAGATCAATAGTCCCGGCAGCAGAAAGAGTACCTGTCGTGTCAGCGACATGAAGATAGCCTTGCCCGCCATTCCGATACTCTGAAAGAAGGTTGAGGCCACCATCTGGAACCCCACCAGAGGAAATACCAGCATTACTATCCTCAGTCCCGGAGCCGCAATCTCAATGAGCTCCTTATCACTTGTAAATATCGAAGCTACGGCATGGGGAAAGAGCTCACCCAGAAGAAAACCCAATGTCACCACCCCGGTTGCGAGAAAAATGGTCAGTTTCAGAACGGAAGTAACCCTGTCGAACTGCCTGGCTCCGAAGTTGTATCCGGCAATAGGCTGCATACCCTGGTTCAGCCCAAGTACTATCATCACAAACAGGGCTGCAACCCGGTTTATAATACCGTAAGCACCAACAGCCATGTCGCCTCCATGGCGTATAAGGCTCTGATTGATCAGAATGACAATTGCGCTTGCGGTGACATTCATCAGAAAAGGAGCCATTCCAATCGACATAGAATCCTTGACTATCTTCGACTTCAGCCTGAAAATGCCCTTCCGGAAATGAATGGAACGGCTTTTATCCGTAAAATATAACAGCTGCCACAACATCATTGATGTCTGTCCAATCACCGTGGCCAGTGCGGCACCCTTTATGCCCCAACCGAAAACAAAAATGAAGAGGGGCGCAAGGACAAGGTTGATAATAACCGAAAAGATAGTGGCATACATCGACCTGACAGGATTTCCTGAAGCCCGCATAAGGGCATTCAATCCGAAATATATGTGGGTCACCACATTGCCCATGGTGATTATCAGCATAAAATCATGAGCATAGGGCAGTGTATCAGGACTGGCCCCAAAGAACAGGAGTATTGGATCGAGAAACAACAGAACCACAAAAGTGTAAAGCGACCCAAGGATCAGATTAAGGACCAGGACATTTCCAAGTATTGTATTTGCAGTACTGTAATCCTTCTGCCCGAGCCTGAGCGACAAAAGGGCCGAAGCCCCGACACCCACAAGCGCTCCGAAAGCCGCTGCAAGATTCATCAGCGGGAAAGTGATCGCAAGACCCGAAATAGCGAGTGCTCCCACCCCCTGGCCAATGAATATGCTGTCGATAATATTGTACAGCGATGCGGCAGTCATGGCGATCACCGAGGGTATGGCGTACTGAAGCAAAAGCTTACGGATATTCTCCGTCCCAAGAGCAAGATGAGACCCTTTCTGTTCCATAATTCAAAATCCAATATTAAAGGAAAACTAAGGAACAAATTGAGAATTGTTCAATTAAATTTGCAGCAAAGTCTATCTTTATCGAAAAGCAACAGAATGAAGCTTCCTAAAACATATCTCATAATAGCGGCACTTGTCGTCCTTTCAATAATCCTGCTCACTGGCAAACTCATTGTCTGGGGCCTCGCCGTGCTGGGAGCAGCTTTAATAATTCTGGGAATCCAGCAACTGATCAAACTGAATGTGAAAGTTACCCTTTTTGAGGACAATATTAAAAAACTCGACGAAAAAAACAACGCCCTGGCAAAACAGAACAAGGATCTTGCCGAGGAAAACAACTTCCTCCGGGAAAGACATTTCCAGGTAACCCAGATCAAAAGCATCCTTGAGCTCAACTTGTTTGAAATCGATACCCGGTTCACACGCCCGATAACAAACAGGGAAGAATATGACGGCAGGGATATCAAATACTTTGGAAGCCTGAGCGTATCCCTGAAGGCGAAGTACGGTATCGACATCAAGGAGCTCAGGTTCAAATACGACAGCAACAGCGATGTACTTACCGTAGCAAACATAAACCCCAAATTCCTTTCCTTCGGAACAAGAAAAATGGAATGGGATTTCTTTGAGATGTATGAATACAGGAGCCAGAACATCTTTGCCGACAAAAAATGGATGGTGAGTTTCGACCTCTATGAATATGCAAACAAACTGAAGGAGAAATATCGCATGAGCGTTGAAAACTCAATAGAGAAAGGCCCTGAAGAATTTGAATGGATATATAAACCCATCAGACAAAATGTCGAAAATGCCATCAGAGTGTTGTTCAAGAATATGTGCCCGAATATTGAGATAACCGATAAGGCTGATGATTCATTCATTCCTCTCGAAAAACTGTCTTTCGGTCAGGAACCGGCGAAAAAACCACTGACAGAACGTATATGATGCCAGCCCATGCCTGCTGAAAAGCCGGAAACAAAGATCAGTAGAGCATCCTTACCCTGATTGTTCCCTTGATCGCCTTCAGTTCATCTATTATTTCTGAACCAAGGCAGCTTTCAGTGTCAACAATAACATACCCAATTTCTGAATCGGTCTGCAGATACTCACCCGCGATATTAATACCCCTTGAGGTGAAAACATAGTTGACTTCCCTCAGAATACCCGGCTCATTCTTGTGTATATGAAGGAAGCGCTGGGCATTATTATTGGGCTGAAGGGATAACTGGACGAAATTCGTGGCTCCGATTGTCGATCCTGTATCGCTGTACTTCACAAGCTTCTCTGCTACTTCAGTGCCTATGTTATGCTGCGCCTCAACCGTACTTCCTCCAACATGGGGAGAGAGAATTACATTGTCGTACTTCTGAAGCTCCGATACAAACGGATCATTATTCGAAGCCGGCTCATCCGGAAAAACATCAAGTGCAGCACCGAGAAGGCGTCCGGACTCAAGCGCCGAGGTTAAAGCCTGAATGTTAACAACCGATCCCCTGGAAGCATTAACAAGACATGAACCCCAACGCATCAGGGCAATTTCCTTCCCGCTTATCATATTCCTTGTCAGAGGTGTCTCCGGAACATGCAGGGTAACAATCTGCGAAACAGAAAGAAGCTCCTCGAGAGACGAACAGGCTACAGCTTTTCCCAGACTCAGTTTCCTGGCAATGTCGTAATAGTACACATTCATACCAAGCGCTTCAGCAAGAATCGAAACCTGCGACCCGATATGACCATAACCCACAATACCCAGATTCTTGTCGCGGATTTCAAAACAATTTGCCGCCGACTTGAGCCACTTCCCTTTATGTGCAGCCGCATTCTTGACAGGTATGTTCCTCATCAGAAGAATCGCCTCGGCAATAACCAGCTCGGCCACCGACCTTGTGTTAGAAAACGGTGCATTGAACACCGGAATACCCATCAACCTTGCAGCGCGCCCGTCAACCTGGTTCGTTCCAATGCTGAAACACCCTATGGCAAGAAGCTTCCCCGCTTCATTAATAATATCCTTCGTAATATGGGTCCTCGACCGTATCCCTATAATATTCGCACTCCTGATCTTCTCCTTCAATACCTCATCATCGAGTGCATTGGGAAATGTCTCTATATTATGATAACCACTTGAATTGAAAAAATCTATTGCACTTTTATGAATCCCTTCAAGCATAAGAACCTTTATCTTATCCTTGTCCAGTGAATACTTCTTTACCATTCTCTGATATAAATTATAAGCAGAACTCCTGTTTGGGTTACAAATATAAAATAAAATATACTCGAATGTTTGATTTATTTACTCGTCAGTATATTTTGCTCTGGGGAGAAATTGAATGGAAGACCGAAGACTGAAGACGGAAGCAAGAAAAAGTCGTGCAGGTATTGCAGGTCGTGCAAGTCGTGCAGGTCGGTTGCCCTGTAAAATAGCTGACAGCTGAAAGCTGAAAGCTTACTTACTACTGTTAAAAAAGAATCGTAAATTTACTCCTTGACAAAATTCTCTTTAAGAGATGAATGACCTCTACCCCAATTTTTTTGCACGATTCTACGATGTGATTTACCACCAGGTAAGGGACGGTGTCGACAACCGTTTCTACCTCGACAGGATAAAGGAATGCAGAGGCAGGATCCTTGAGATAGGAAGCGGTACCGGCCGTCTCCTGACTGAAGCTCTTGCCAACGGTGCTGATATTTACGGGATAGATATCAGCCCGGCTATGATAGAAGTCCTCAAGGCAAAGCTTCCGCCTGAACAAAGGCACAGGATAAGCCTTCAAAGTATTGTTGATTTCAGGTCCGATACAGGCTACAACCTTATAATAGCTCCTTTCAGGGTGTTCATGCACCTGACTGAGCTTACCGACCAGTTGAAAGCGCTGAACAACGTCTGCAGGCATCTTAACCCGGGTGGAAAATTCACCTTCGATGTCTTCAATCCCGATCTGAAACCCCTTATCTCGGGTCTGGACAACATTACCGATTTCGACGGAGAATACGAACCTGGAAAGACCCTGCGAAGGATCACCTCAACTAAACCCGACCTGATAAACCAGATAATCAACATCACTTTCAGAATGGAATGGAACGATGGAGAATCGGTCCATTCAAGTGTATGGGAAACACCGCTCAGATATTTTTTCAGGTTCGAACTGGAGCACCTCCTTGAGAGATCTGAATTCGCAAGCTACAGAATCACGGGCGACTTCGACGGCGGTGAATTAACAAGTGACTCAAAGGAATTCATTGTAACCTGTTTCAAATAAACCCTGTACCTTATGGTAAATTTCAGAAAAAACCGGAAGTCTGCATTAACCGCCGGTATGCGTTCCGCTACTGCCGCAATCATTTCACTTGTCCTTTTCGCGTGCAGCAACAGCAGACCTGACCCTGTTTCTTATGTAAACCCTTACATGGGCAATATCAGCCACCTGCTTGTCCCCACCTACCCTACAGTCCATCTTCCGAACAGCATGCTGAGATTCTACCCGAACAGGGAGAATTTCACCTCAAACACCATGAGGGGATTTCCTCTAAACGTGATATCCCACCGTTCGGGAAAGATCTTCAATCTTGCACCTGTTTCCGGAAGCCCCGAAGATATTCAGAGGAGTCCCGAATTCACTTACGACAACGAAACTGTCACTCCCTATTTATATTCGGTTACAGTTGAGGATCCGGTCTGCGATGTGAAATTCGCCCCGGCCTCAAAATCGGGATTTTATTCACTGAGTTTTGACGAAGGCGCCGGACCGGGAGTTGTGATCCGCACAACAGGTCAGGGAGAACTCGAAGGCAGCGGAGTAAACATCACCGGGTTTGATACTTTCAACGGCGTCAGAACATATCTGTATCTTGAATTCAGCCAGAGTCCGGCCGGTTTCAGCGTTGAACCGGGTGAGCGGATAATTATGGCTTCCTTCAAACCGGAATCGGGAAGCGAAATAAATATCCGGTACGGCCTTTCATACATCAGCACCGATCAGGCCAGAAAGAATCTGCTCAGTGATATATCCGGATGGAACATTTCGGAAGTATCATCCGCAGCCAGGGAAAAATGGAACTCTGCGCTCTCATCGATTCAGATAGAGGGAGGAACCGAACAGCAAAGGAGGGTGTTCTACACATCCCTCTACCGGGGTTTCGAAAGGATGACAGACATAACCGAGGACGGTCAATATTTCAGTATTTGGAGCAATAAGATCGAATCAGCCGACGACACGGCATTCTTCACCGACGACTGGGTTTGGGATACCTATCTTGCGCTGCACCCGCTTCAGGTAATACTGAACCCGGCCGATCAGGATGAGAAGATAGCCTCATACATACGCATGGCAAGACAGTCGGGATGGATGCCGACCTTCCCTACGGTTACCGGCGACAACCACGCAATGAACGGGAATCATTCCGCAGCCGTTATCCTGGATGCATGGAACAAGGATATCCGCGGATTCAACCTCGAAGAGGCTTATGAACATCTTAAAAAGACCATCCTTTATGAGACCAAACTTCCCTGGGTAAAGGACAGCGCTACCTGGCTCGATAGTTTCTACGACCGCAAGGGCTACTTCCCCGCCCTGAGGAAAGATGAGCCGGAAACATGCACAAAGGTGCATTCGTTCGAAAAAAGGCAATCGGTGGCCATTACGCTCGCATCATGTTACGATGACTGGTGCATGGCCCAGATGGCAAAGGAACTGGGAAAGGAGGATGATTACAATTTCTTTATCAAACGAAGCTTTAACTACAGGAATCTTTTCAACAGCGAAACCGGATTCTACCATCCGAAAGACAGCATGGGAAACTGGATCGAGCCTTTTGATTACCGGTACGACGGCGGGATGGGAGCACGCGATTACTATGACGAAAACAACGGCTGGACGTACATCTGGCAGCCCTACCATGCCTTCGGCGACCTGATTTCAATGATGGGAGGACAGGAAGAGTTCGACCGCAAGCTCGACAGGCTCTTCACCGAAGGTCTTGGTAAATCAAAATGGCAGTATTACTCAACTCTTCCTGATGCAACAGGGAACGTGGGGCAGTTTGTTATGGGCAACGAACCATCAATGCACATTGCCTACATGTATAATCTTGCAGGTAAACCCTGGCTTACCCAGAAACGGGTTAGGATGCTGATGGATACCTGGTTCAGGGACGACCTCATGGGAGTTCCGGGTGATGAGGACGGCGGCGGACTGTCGGCATTTTACGTCTTCTCGGCTATGGGCTTTTATCCCGTTACTCCTGGTGTTCCTGAATACCAGATCGGAAGCCCTCTTTTTAACAAGATAAGCATCCGGCTTCAGAATGGAAAGACTTTTACTGTAATTGCCAAAAATAACAGCCTTTTTAACAAGTACATCCAGTCGGCTAAGCTGAACGGAAAGGAATTGACAGAAACTGTATTTGACCACACCACTCTTGTGGAAGGAGGGACCCTTGTTCTCGAAATGGGCGACAAGCCGAACCGGAGATGGGGTATTAAAGCCAATGTTAACTAAATAACAATGAAAGAATTCTGGATTAAGAGCTTAATTGCAGTCACTCCATGCATTCTTAGCCAATGCAACCCGTCCGGAAAGGACACAATGCAATCGGACCGGCCAAACATTCTTATTGCAATCGGAGATGATATTTCCTGGCAGCACATGGGTGCCTATGGATGCACCTGGGTTAAAACACCGGGATTTGACAGAGTCGCCAGAGATGGAATTATTTTCAGAAATGCCTATACCCCCAACGCCAAATCCTCACCATCCAGAGCATGCCTTCTGACCGGGAGAAACAGCTGGCAGCTTGAAGAAGCTGCCAACCACGTACCCTTCTTCCCTGTAAAATTTACTACCTTTATGGAAGCATTGGGAAATAATGGTTATTATGCCGGCTTCACGGCAAAAGGATGGGCTCCCGGTGTGGCAATCGATAATGAAGGCAATCCGAGGGAACTCACTGGCTTAGCTTTTAATTCAAAGAAGATCAAGCCTCCGACGGAAGGAATTTCCGGATCTGACTATTCTGGAAATTTTGAGGAATTTCTTAATTCAAAAGATCCTTCCTTACCATTCTGTTTCTGGTATGGTGCTCATGAGCCGCACAGGAGGTACCAGTTCGGATCAGGTGTCACCCTGGGAGGGAAGAGCCCTGATGATATCGATAAAGTACCGGATTTCTGGCCAGGTAACGACACAGTACGTAATGATATGCTCGATTATGCCTTTGAGATTGAACATTTCGATTCTCACCTGGAAAAAATGCTCGCTTTACTTGAGGAGAGGGGTGAACTTGACAATACAATTATCATAGTTACAGCAGATAACGGGATGCCTTTCCCACGTGTCAAAGGACAATGTTATGAATACTCAAACCATATGCCCCTTGCAATTATGTGGGGAAAAGGAATTAAAAATCCGGGGCGCACTGTTTTTGACTACGTAAGCTTTATTGACATAGCTCCAACTCTGCTCGATGCCTGTGGTATAACTTTGGAAGAGAGCGGCATGCAGCCCCTTCAAGGTAAAAGCCTTCTGAATATTTTTAAAACACGCAGGGCAGGCCTGGTTGATAAATCGCGCGATTTTGTCCTCCTTGGTAAAGAACGTCACGATGTCGGCCGTCCTGATGATGCCGGATATCCGGTACGTGGTATTGTAAAGGAAGGATATCTTTACCTGATAAATTACAAACCAAACCGGTGGCCTTCGGGAGATCCTGAAACCGGCTACCTCGATTGTGACGCAAGCCCTGTAAAAACTCTTATCCTGAACATGAACCGCATGCATCAGTCATCATTGTACTGGAATTTCAGCTTTGGGAAAAGACCTGAGGAAGAGTTATATAATGTTTCCTCTGACCCGGAGTGCATGATAAATCTGGCAGATGATCAGGGTTACTATCCGTTGAAACAAAAACTGAGGGGCCAAATGCTTCAGAATTTGCGCGAACAGGAAGATCCAAGGATACTGGGTAATGGAGATGTTTTCGATAAATATCCGTATTCTTCAGAAACTGTAAGAGATTTCTATAACAGGTATATGAAAGGCGCGATATCGAGGAAATCAGCTGGCTGGGTCGACTCAACAGATTTTGAAGAATGATATCAGATTTTGATGTGATTATTTCCGGGGCGGGTCCTGCCGGATGTACGGCAGCCCTGGCACTGGGGTCATCCGGACTTACTGTTGCTTTAATCGAGAAGGAAAGGTTTCCCCGGGAAAAGGTGTGCGGAGATGCCATCCCTGCCTATGTCCCGAAAGTGCTCGCCACAATCGATCCTTCATACCGGGCTGCTCTTGCAGAAGTTCAGGATCAACAGCCGGTCAGACAGTGCCGCTATGTGGCGCCTGACAGGACTGTTCTCGATATCATGTTCCGTGAAAAAGGCATGGTCTGCCGCCGGCCGGTTTTCGACTCCTTCCTCCTTAAACTTGCGTCGGGCCTTGATAACCTGACCATTTTCACCGGGACACAGATAAAAGATATCAAAACCGGAAGCAAAAATGTTGCCGTGAGCACCGGAAACGGTGACGAAATAACCGCACGACTCCTTATAGGTTGTGACGGTAGCACAGGTGTATCTAAAAGGATCCTTGCACCTTCCATCCATGACCCTTCGGAAGGATCGGTAGCTGTCAGAGCTTACTTCAGCGGCATAAAGGACAATCCTCACGAAACTCTCGAGTTTCATTTCCTTAAGAATCTGCTCCCGGGCTATTTCTGGATCTTTCCTCTTCCCGGAGATGAATTCAATGCAGGAATAGGAATGCCGTCGTCTATCGTAACCTCCAGGAAAATAAACCTCAGGGACACCATGATGAGGATCATTGAGACCGATCCGGTAATCGGGCCCAGATTCTCCGGCGCTTCAATGAAAGGGGATATTAAAGGATACTACCTACCGCTTTTCACCCGTAAAAGAAAAATCTCAGGCGAAAGATTCATGCTTTGCGGCGATGCCGCTTCTCTTGTGAATCCGGCAACAGGCGCCGGAATCGGACAGGCCATGCAATCGGGAAGATATGCCGGATGGCAGGCCGCTGTATGCTTCCGGGAAAATGATTTCTCTGATGAATTTATGAAATCGTACGATTTAACCCTTTATCGGAAATTGTGGCCCACCAACAGGAATTACATGATAATAAGAAATATCGTCCTGAAAAATCCCGCGGTTCTTAACCTCGCTTCAAGAGCAGGAAATTCGAACCGGTTCATCAGGAAGGCGCTGGCTGAAAAGCTCTGATGCAAGACATTATTGCCACTGTATCCGGTTTCATTTCTGCATCTGGAGCCAATTTTAATTCCCGACCAAATTTTTGTTTCTCCCCCCTTTTTAGTATCTTCAGCTAATGATTCCTTGCTTAGTATTTGTGATCAGAAATAAACTAAAAATGGAATGAAGAAACACCTGATCATGGCCGCAGCTATCATCCTGCTCTGTTCTTGCATAAACACCAGGCAATTTGCCTACACACTCAAATCACCCCGCATTCACTTCGGGAAAAGAGGAGGATTTACAAATATCCCCCTGGAATATGTTCTTACCGAAAAGGGACAGCTTTTCAAACTCGAAAATGACTCGATGCATAAAATCAGAAAAGTCTCTTCCGGTCAGCTTGATAACATAAACAGCCTGATAGAAAATACCAGCTTCAGGGACCTTAGTATTAACGAACCCGGGAACATTACTTATTTTATACGGGTTGTCACTAATGACTACGATAATGAAGTATTCTGGTATGATTCATCAGAAATACAGGGACTTGCAATGATTTACAGTGCACTGATAGGGACCACAGCAAAAGAAGAAGAATGATGAAAAAACTATTGGTGCCGGTACTGCTGCTTATTCCGGCCATGATTGCCACCGGGCAGAATACAAATATAAAATCACGGACAAAATATCCATCCGGAACCCTTAAACCCGGCTTTGAGTTCGTAACGGTTAACCAGAATAGCAATTCAAAATCAGGAATTTCAGGCAAGTACTCAACAGTTCCTTCTCTTGAAAGGTTTTTTCTGAAAGGCGGCCCGCAACTGGTTGATAAAGTGATACGAAAGGATGGAAAACCCGTTTACATAGAGAGAAAAGCGGATCAGGCCAAATCGGATCCTGATTCCTCACCAGGGGAAAAATTGTCCAGGTTCCTCGAAGAAACAAGGATCATAAGCGGAACTATAAATCCGAAAGAACAGTTCGCTGTCACCCAGATAAGTGAGGACAGAAACGGTATCACCCACCTGAAAACAATACAGCGTTACAGGGGGATCGACATTTATGGATCGGAAGCTACATTCCACCTGTCGGCTCAAAAAGAAAGATTCGTAGGCTTGTTTCACAACATTGAAAATGAAATCAACACGATCCCTGTTATTAGTTCTGTATCTGCAATCGCAACTATAAAGTCCGACCTTAGGCTTAAAACAGTGGTGAAGGAACTGAATACCAACGAAAAAAAACTGTTAAAATACCAGTCCCCCGAAACCAGACTGGTGATTTACAATACGGAAGGCAAATCCTACTCGCTTGCCTGGGAGATAACCGTCAGGCCAAATGTCGTTGAAGTGTGGCGCTACTTTATCGACGCTGAAACAGGAAGCATCATCCACTCATTTAATGCCACCTGCTCCGACGGACCTGAAACCGCCACTGCACTCGACCTGAACAACATCTCGAGAACCATAAATACCTACCTTGAGAACGGGACCTACTACCTGCTAAACATTGCAGAACCCATGTTCAATCCCTCGACTGAAGAGGGAATTATCATAACCCTCGATGCAAATAACACCTCAACCACTGAACTGGATTACAGGTACGTAACCTCCGCCAATAATACATGGAACAACAAGTCGGCCGTATCCGCCCATTACAATGCCACAAAAGCTTATGATTACTTCCTTCAGACTCACGGATTAAATTCAATAAACGGCAATGGCGGGAATATAATTTCATTCATAAACGTTGCAGAGGATGATGGAAGTTCTATGGAAAATGCTTTCTGGAATGGCCAGGCAGTATTTTACGGGAACGGCGGGGAATATTTCAAGCCGCTGGCAGGAGCCCTTGATGTCACCGCACATGAACTGGGGCACGGTGTTGTTTCAAATACGGCCAACCTGGAATATTACGGCCAGCCGGGAGCCATCAACGAAACCTACGCTGATATTTTCGGCTCAATGGTCGACCGCGACGACTGGCTCATAGGCGAGGATATAACCAGAATCAGCTTTTCTCCATCGGGAGCCCTGAGGAACATGGCCGATCCCCACAACATGGGAAGAGAGGGCGACCACTACTGGCAGCCAAAACATGTCTCGGAAATGTACCTGGGAAAAGAAGATAATGCAGGGGTGCATATAAATAACGGAATCGGTATTCACGCATATTACCTCTACGCAACAGCTGTGTCAAAGGACAAGGCGGAACAGGTTTTCTTCCATGCTCTTGTCCACTATCTCACCAAGACATCCCGATTCATCGATTTCAGAATAGCCGTCATACAGTCGACATCTGATCTTTTCGGTGAGGGTTCTGCTGAAGCAACTGAAGCAGCAAAGGCATTTGATGCCGTGGGCATTTATGAGGAGGAGGTAGTTCAGAAAAGCCAGGATTATGAAGTCAATCCAGGAACCGAGTTCCTTCTCTTTTGCAATACTGACCAGAATTACAGTACTACCCTGGCTCTTTACAACGGTTCTCAGGCAAGCTCCCTTTCGGAAACTACTATGAAAAACAATCCGAGCGTTACCGACAACGGCGCAGAAGCCGTATTCGTTTCAGCCGACAGCAAAATAAGATATATAAGCCTTAATCCCCTTGAACCGGAGGTGATAATCTCCGATCAGGAATACTGGGACAACGTGGCAATTTCAAAGGACGGCAACAGGCTTGCGGCAATTTCGACACAGGTCGATACTTCGATATATGTTTATGACTTTTCATCGCGGAAATGGGCAAAATTCAGGCTTTACAACCCGACTACCAGCCATTTCAACACCGATGCAGGCGGTGTTCTGTATGCCGATGCAATTGAATTCGACATAACAGGTGAATACCTGATATATGATGCATGCAACGTTTTGAGCTCCAACACAACTGAGGATATCTACTACTGGGATATCGGCATAATTAAAGTGTGGGACAAAACCGCGAAAAAATTCGGTGATGGTTCTATATTCAAGCTTTACGGCTCTCTTCCCGAAAATGTGAGTATAGGAAACCCTACCTTTTCACAGAACTCTTCCTCAATCATTGCTTTCGACTACATCGACGGAAATTCGGGTGAATACGCGATACTCGGCACAAACCTAAACACCGGCGAAACGGATGTCATAACAGAGAACTCCACTCCAGGACTGCCGTCGTTCTCAAAAAATGATGACCGCATTGCCTATAATGCCCTTACAACCAGTGACGAGGAGGTCGTTGCAGGAATAAACCTTGACCAGAGTAAGATAGAGGCAGCGGCAATCCATTTGCCATGATAATGAATGCAAAATGGCCCGTTTATTTTGCTTCCGGTGAAAGAGATCTCGGGCTTGCACCAGTTTCCGACTTCACTGCAGATTATAAGACAGGAACCGCACCACTGGAAGTTAAATACGTAGATCTTTCAGCAAACGATCCGGCAACCTGGAAATGGACCTTTGAGGGAGGTGTTCCGGCAACATCGGCAAAACAGAATCCATATGTTGTTTATAACGCACCGGGAACCTACAGGGTAATCCTGGAAACCAGAAACGAATTCGGCGTCAATGTAATCACCAGGGAAGCTTATATCACAGTGAGTATCCCTACCGGAATCACAGGAAACGCTGCAGAAGTGTTCCGTGCCTATCCGAATCCTGCCGGAGAACTGCTTAATATAGACTGCGAGACTGACTTTTCATTCAGACTGTTTGATCTTAAAGGTGAAATCATCATGTCAGGAATCAACACAAGGCAGATCAGTTTGGCGGGTATTGAACCGGGGTTCTACATACTTGAAATGACTGCAGGCAACATGGTAAGCAGACAGAAACTTCTGAAAAAATAATAACCTATTATTCTGAATCAATAACTGAAGAAATGAACACTAAAGCGATTTTATGGTTCGCACTCAGCCTGATCTCCGCCATTGCGGCATTGATCATCTTCTTCCGTGGTCTTGATATCAAGGCATTGCTGTTTCTGGTTTTCGGAGTGGTTGCAGTACTGCTTTTTAAGCTGGGGCTGTCGGAAACGAAGAAAAAGAGTTAAACATTTAACAGGCCTGCCTGTTTTATTTAAATAAAAGACGACGTTATAATAAACGCCGTCTGAATGTTACTTTAAATTACACTTGCTTCAGAACCTGAACCCTGCCGATAAACTGAATCCAAGGTTCTTTTTAGTTGTCTGATCGTTGGGCAGACCGTATTCTGAATTAAGTTTCAACAGCCCAATCTGTCCATTCAAGTGTGCAAAAAGGCCGTTGTACAACTCGTAGCCGACAAGGGCAGCGGCTCCGGCATCAATACCTCTGTAATAGACATATGTTGCCGGCTCGTCCGTAGCATTATCCTTAAATCTGACCTTCAATTCGGTCGTTACTGATCCGATTTTTGTCCGTTCATTTCCCAACAGACCATATGCTCCAAAGGGACCAGCACCGAAAAGAAGATGACCATCTCCCAGCTGGGGCCTGTAAAGAATTAACAAAGGGACCTCCACATAGCCGAGATTGGTTGTTTTAGTTATGTTGTCGATCACAATGTGCTGCCTTGAGCCCTTCATGCTTAAATTCACTCCCGGCTGGATCCAGAGATCCCCGAATACCGGGAGAATCACATTTGCACCCGCGTGGAGCCCAGGATTCAGCTTGTTGTTAAGGTTATCACCCCAATAGTTTTCACCGATAAAGGTATGAACCCCTCCGCCGGCCAGAACCCCAAAACGAATCCCGGCATCGGCCTTCACTCCTTTCATCTGTCCCGATACGCGGGGCTGGAGTACAAATAAAATCAGTATTAGCGTAAATAGTTTTGTCTTCATTAGAATATCCTGATTACTTAAATTTTTTTGCAGCTTCCTCCCATTGCTGTTCAGGTGGCAGTCCCGACAGCCCCACCTTTCTTCGTCTTATTCATAGATGCACAATCCTGCAAAATCAGGGCGGCACTAAGTAAAATAACAGAAAGATTCCTCAATATTTTCATTACCAATAGTTTAAAATGTATCCTACCCGAAGTTCCTGTAAAAAAAGAACAATCGGTGAAACTTCTGCAAAATAGGAAATTGTTTGTTCAAAAAAAATCACTAAATTACTAACAATTGAAAAATCAGTTTGTCGTCAACATAGACTCTTTTATTTAATTATTGTTCAACCTATTACAAAATTTTTAGAATTATGGCTGTACTAAAAGTTATTGAGGTCATGTCTTCTTCAGAAAAAAGCTGGGAAGATGCAACTGCTGCGGCCGTGAAAAATGCAGCAAAAACAGTTAAGGAGATCCGCTCAGTTTATGTTCAGGATATGAGCGCAGTGGTCAACAAAAACCTTATCACTGAATTTCGTGTTACCGTTAAGATCACTTTTGAGATCATTGCTGACTGATCGGCGAAAATGATAAGTTAAGTAAGAAGGTGAAAAAACAGATTGCACAACACAAATAAATCTGTATTATTAATCTAAATTTTATTATTATGGGACTAATTTCGTTCATTAAGAATGCAGGAGACAAAATCTTCAAATCAGAGGAAAAAAGAGAACAGGATAAAGCTGATCTGATCCTTTCGCACATCAAGAAATTCGGTTTTGACACCAGCGATATCCAGGTAAAGGTTGATGACGATAAAGTAATCCTCATTGGAAGTGTTGATAACATTAACGACAAGAACAAGGTAATAGTAACAGCGGGAAACATTGAAGGCATAGCAAAGGTCGACGACTGGCTGGTTGTAAAAAACCCTCCCGTTATTGCCCCTCCGCCACCTGAAAAACAGTATTACACTGTCAAAAAGGGAGATTACCTCTCAAAGATTGCAAAAGAAGTATATGGAGACGCCAAGAAATACAATGTCATTTTCGAGGCAAACAAACCAATGCTCAAGGATCCCGACCTTATCTATCCGGGACAGGTCCTTGTAATTCCGCCGCTCCGGTAATCCGGAGACGAGTGGTCTGAAATAAACAGGGGGGTGTTGCATTTGCAATACCCCCCTGTTTTTAAGAGCGCCTGATCAGGCTTCCTCCTGTTTTTCCCCGTCGCCACTCTTTTTCTTGATATTCTCTGCGATATCCTCAAGCTTGTCAGCCGTCTTTACTGCAGTCTTTTTCCCGAATTCCTTCATCTTTGACACTGCATCTTCGGTCTTGTCTTCAACCTTATCGGCAAATGCCTCAAGCTTCTCCTTCACTCCGCTCTCCTTTATGTCTTCAATTTTATCTTCAACATAATCCTCTGCCTTTTCATAGGTTTCCTTCGCCTTTTTGAAAGCCTGGGTCTGCTTCACATCCTCAACCTTGTCATCAATAAAATCATCTGCCTTGTTGAACAGTTTTTTAGCTTTGTCCAGCAACCTTTCCTTTTTCGGTTCAACTGGTTCCTGATTCTTATTTTCTTCCATTTGTCTTAGGTTTTAATTCAACCAAATATTTTTCCGTTTCGCTTTTTTTGAGCGAACTATAAAGTTAGAAAAATAAATAATATCAGCTTTCATTAGCATGCCAAATTAATTATTCTGCTTTATCTTTAGAAATTGTTTCTTGCCAATGGAAAAGGAGATTATCACAGCAATAGCTATAGGCATTGGACTGAGCGCCAGCTGCGGGTTCAGGGTGTTTGTCCCGATGCTGATCGCCAGCATTGCAGCCAAAATGAACCTATTCCCCGTTACGGAAGGATTTCAATGGCTGGCAAGCTGGCCTGCCATAATAAGTTTCGGGACAGCCACTGCTGCTGAGATCCTTGCCTATTATATCCCTTTTGTTGACAACCTGCTGGATACAATTACAACTCCACTTGCAGTAGGAGGAGGAACGATTCTTCTTACATCGGTGCTTCCGATCGACAATGAGTTCCTCAGATGGGTTTCAGGCTTTATCTTTGGCGGTGGAGCCGCAGTAACGGTGCAGGGAGGAACCGTACTTACAAGGCTTGCTTCGACAAAGCTGACCGCCGGTACCGGAAATGCCGTGGTCGCAACCGGCGAACATGCAGCTGCTTTCGGAACTTCGGTTCTTTCCTTGTTCATACCTCTCTTAATATCCTCACTTGTAATAATTCTGATTTTTTATTTAATCACTAAATTCGGGAAAAAACTATTTTCGAAACCCCGGCCTGAAAAATGACAAAGGCAGGTCAACACTATAATAATCTCGGACTATGAATACCGAAAATCTTATTTTTGCCCTTGGACTTACGGTTTTTGCTGGTCTTTCGACCGGGGTTGGTAGTCTGATGGCATTCTTTTCTAAGAAATTCAACCCCAAATTCCTGGCAGGAGCCCTTGGTTTTTCGGCCGGCGTGATGATCTATGTTTCCCTGATCGAAATTTTCGCCAAGGCTAAAGACTCTTTGGTAATCTCTTTCGGACCCACAACAGGATATTGGTATACAGTCATTTCATTCTTCGCGGGAATTGCAATTATCGCAATAATTGACAAACTTATCCCTTCATACGAAAACCCTCACGAAATAAAAAATATTGTAGCCGGCAACCAGAATGATAAAAACAATGAAACCAGGCTGATGAGAATGGGGGTGTTTTCTGCCATCGCCATAGCTATCCATAACTTCCCTGAAGGACTAGCCACCTTTCTTGCCGCCATGACCGACCCAACCCTTGGAATAAGCATCGCGGTTGCAGTTGCAATCCACAATATCCCCGAAGGAGTGGCAGTTTCTGTGCCAATTTACTATGCCACAAAAAGCAGGAGAAAAGCATTCTGGCTGTCGTTCCTTTCAGGACTGGCTGAACCCGTCGGGGCCCTTATCGGCTTCTTCATCCTCCGGCATTTTATCAGTGATGCGACATTCGGAGTTATTTTCGGAGCTGTGGCCGGAATTATGATATATATATCTCTCGATGAACTGCTCCCGACCGCCGAGGAGTACGGGGAACACCATATAGCAATCGGAGGACTGATCGCGGGAATGCTGGTGATGGCATTAAGCCTTCTAATGGTCGCCTGAAAACATTAGAATTTTTATCGATTAACGATATGTAGATTATCGTTTTACGACAATTTTTTTACCCGAAACGATAAGAAATCTGACAGAAGACAGACGTAAAAGTCGTGCAGGTCGTGCAGGACTAATAATGTTACATTATTATTAATTTTATACTATTTTTGTATAATAAAAATATTTTTGTATATTTGTGCGCTTAAGGATCATCCATAGATATGAACTTGAAAACATCCGAAACCGGCGAAACAATCATGGCTGCTGCCAGGGATCTCTTCTGGAAACATGGATTCAGGCGTGTTTCAATAGATGAAATATGCAGAAATGCCGGTATCAGCCGGATGACCTTCTACCGGTATTTCCCCAACAAAACCGGACTTGCAAAGGTGGTTCTCAAAACAGTTGTCGGCGAGGGCTATGATAAATTCCTCTCAATTCTCGCCGGAGAGGATTCACCTGAAGAAAAAATCAGAAAAATCCTTTCCCTTAAGTTTGACGGTACCCATGAAATCAGCAAGGAATTCCTGAATGATTTCTATTTTGACCCGAACTCAGAACTGCATGATTACATCCAGGAGATTTCAAACGACACCTGGAAAAAAATGATAAACGCTATTGAGGATTCAAAGAAGAAAGGTATTTTCCGGAGTGATCTGAATCCAGCTTTCTTCTATTTCATCTCCCGGAGAATGGTTGAAATGCTTAACAATCCGGAAGTGCTGAAACTTTTTAATTCTCCCCAGGAAATGATAATGGAATCCGCAAGACTCCTTCTTTATGGAATTTCACCCCGGAAACCATGAAAAAAACAATCTTATTTCTCCAGGTATTCATGCTGGCCCTTTCCGGGAATGCAGCTCTTTCGATGAAAATGACCTCACCAGCAGGAGACACGGCAAAAATAAACGGACAGGCTTCGGCATGGATAAATGGCAACTACAATAACGACTTTTCATTTGCGTCAGGAGTACGTTATATCCCCTCCGCTTATTATGGTGTGAGAACCGGGGGCAATAAACTATTAGACTTTGAAGCTTCAGCGAATATGTCCGGGAGTATAATCGCAGGGCCTTCGCGCGAAACCGATACCCAGGCCCGGATCAAACCCTACAGGCTCTGGGCCCGTTATTCGTCCGATCAGTTTGAACTCAGACTGGGACTACAGAAAATAAATTTTGGATCAGCTTCAATGCTCCGTCCCCTGATGTGGTTTGACCAGATGGACCCCCGCGATCCTCTGCGCCTTACCGATGGTGTCTGGGGACTTCTCGGGCGATATTATTTCCTTAACAATGCTAATATCTGGCTGTGGGGCCTGTACGGCAATCACGATCCCAGGGCATGGGAAATAATACCCTCAAACAAAAAAATACCCGAATTCGGAGGAAGGATACAGCTCCCGGTTCCGGCGGGCGAGGCAGGCTTCTCTTATCACCACAGAAATGCCGATACCCGAGGCACCATGTTTCCCGGAGAACAGGACAGGATTCCTGAAGACCGCTTCGGAATCGATGCCCGCTGGGATATGGTGACAGGTATCTGGGTGGAGGGTTCATGGACCAGAAAAAGGATTGATATGGGAACCCTTACAAACCAGGAGATTATCAATGCCGGAGTAGATTATACCTTCGGACTGGGAAATGGATTGTACGCTGCTTATGAGCATCTTGTGATTTCATTCGATCAAAAACCGTTCGTATTTGCCAACCTTACAACCTTTTCCCTTGCAACTATCAGCTACCCGGTCGGTATGTTCGATAAGTTAAGCACAATAATATACTATGACTGGACTAACAGTAAAATATATAATTTCGCTTCGTGGGAAAAGCAGTACAACAATTTCATGATATATGTTATGGGGTACTGGAATCCCCGCGCATACAATCTTCCCGCACAGACCGGATCAGGCAGTCTGTTCTCGGGCAAAGGTATCCAGTTAATGCTCGTTTTCAATCACTAAATCGCTCATAATGGACAACTCCACTGTAATTAAAACCGAAACCCTAATCAAGAAATTTCCAATGGGGAAGAGTGAATTCACCGCTCTGAACGGTATCGACCTGCAGCTTTCGCAGGGTGAATTTGCCGGCCTCGTAGGACCAAGCGGTTCTGGTAAGACCACCCTTCTCAACATAATTGGTTCGCTCGACTCCCCGACCTCCGGAAAAGCCGTCGTCCTTGGACAATCGATAGGCGATCTTACCGCCAGGGAGGCAGCCCGGCTTCGGAAAGAGAATCTTGGATTCATCTTTCAGAGTTACAACCTGCTTGCAGTGCATACAGTCTGGGAAAATGTCGAATTCCCCCTCCTGCTGCTTAAATACACAGCCGCCCAGCGGAAGGAACTGGTGACTGATGCAATCGAATGGGTCGGATTGACCGACAAGATAAAATCCAAGCCCCCCCAATTGTCGGGCGGTGAATGCCAGCGTGTTGCAATAGCACGCGCTATGGTAAAAAAACCATCTATAGTCCTGGCAGATGAACCCACCGCAAACCTTGATGCGGAAAATTCCTACAATATCCTTGACACAATGGAAATGCTCAACCGGCAGCTTAAGACCACTTTCCTTTTTGCCACCCACGATGACAAGGTGATAAGCTACCTCCGAAGGAAAATCTTCCTTCGCGACGGGAAGATTGACAGGGAAGAAATGAAATCAAACTAAAAAGCTATTGCCATGATACTTGCACTAAAGCTTGCATACAGAAACCTCATTGGCGCCGGATTGAGGACATGGCTCAATGTGATCATCCTGTCATTTACCTTTGTACTGATTATTTTCCTGAAGGGAATAATAAGCGGATGGGATCAGCAGGCAAAGACCGATATGAAAAATATGGAAATAGGAGGCGGTCAATACTGGCATGAGTCATATGATCCCTTTGATCCGTTTACCCTTACCGATAGCCATGCCCCGGTTCCGCCTGAGGTTCTGGAAGAGATAAATGCCGGAGACATGGTTCCGGTTCTGGTAGCCCCCGGCACCGTATATCCCCAGGGCAGGCTTCAGTCGGTTATCATTAAGGGGATCGACCCCGGTCAGCATTTGTTCGCACTCCCAACCCAAAGCCTCGACACCGTTACCGATGCAATTCCCACCATGATCGGCGCCCTGATGGCAAAAAGCCTAAAGGCATCGAAAGGCGATGTCATAACATTGAGGTGGAGGGATGTAAACGGCACATTCGATGCCCGCGATATCGTTATAACAGAAATCTTCTCATCAAACGTACCCCAGATAGAAACTGGTCAGATCTATGTGCCCCTTGGAACACTCCGGAACATGACTCAGATGCCTGACGAGGCAACTATTCTGACATTTCGCGACAGTGAAAAACCAAGGCCGGAGCTGAAGAACTGGACTCTCAAGACTACCGGTGAACTCACAGCATCGATCGACAGCCTGATAAAGACAAAAACGGCCGGACAAACCGTTTTGTTCCTCATCCTGCTACTCCTTGCCCTGCTGGCGGTATTTGACACCCAGGTACTCTCCATCTTCAGAAGACAGAAAGAGATTGGAACTTATATTGCCCTTGGCTATACGCGAAGTCAGGTTGTGGGGCTATTCACCGTTGAGGGAACAATGCATGCCATCCTTGCAGCAATACTATCCGTTGTCTACGGTCTGCCCTTTCTCGCATGGATGGCAAAAAGCGGCCTGCGCATGCCTGTCGACACCAGCGAATTCGGAATAGCAATAGCCCAGATACTATATCCGGTCTATCCTGCCGGGCTGGTTTTAATGACCATAATTACAGTGACAACTGCAACCGCCGTGGTAAGCTACTGGCCATCACGGAGAATTTCCAGAATGAATCCAACAGACGCATTAAGGGGGAAACTGCAATGATAAAATTTCTGTTAAAAGGCCTTGTACGCGATAAAAGCCGGAGCAGCATACCGCTTATCGTCGTCGCCATCGGAGCCATGCTCACTGTTATTCTTCACGCATACATGAAGGGGTTCATGGGCGACACGATTGAAATGAATGCCAGATTCAACTACGGGCATCTTAAAGTGATGACGAAACCTTATTCGGAAAACATAAGCCAGATGCCCAACGACCTGGCAATTCTTGATGCCACAAGAGCTTCTGACTGAACTTGAAACCCTGTTTCCCCGATGCAGAATGGTCGCAGCGTATCCAGTTCGGAGGGCTCATCGATTCACCGGATGAGAATGGAGAAACAAAGGCCCAGGGGCCGGCAATGGGAATGGGCCTGGATCTGCTTTCACCGGGAGCTGCCGAACCACAGAGACTTAACCTCGAAAAATCAATTGTCAGGGGCAAAATACCGAATGCTCCCGGCGAGATCCTGGTCAGTGATCAATTCTCCGAAAAGCTTATGGTCGGGCCCGGAGACAAGGTCACCTTCATTGGCTCAACAATGAACGGAAGCATGACAGTTTACGACTTTATCATTGCAGGCACTCTGTCGTTCGGCAGCGAAGCCCTCGACAGGGGAACCATCATTGCTGACATCCGGGATGTGCAAACCGCTCTCGATATGCCAGATGCCACAGGAGAGATCGCCGGTTTCTTCCGTTCAGGTTTCTATGACAATGAATCAGCCCTTGCTGCCGGTGAAAAATTCAACTCACTCCATTCAGACGACAATGATGAATACCGTCCGGTAATGAAAAGCCTGAGCCAGCAGGGCAGCATGGGGCAGTATGTAAAAATGTCGGACTACTGGGCCGGCTACATCACTATCTTTTTCGTGTTTGCGATGTCGCTCGTCCTGTGGAATGCAGGACTTCTTGGCGGGCTGAGGCGATACGGCGAAATAGGCGTAAGACTTGCAATGGGTGAAGAGAAGGGACATGTATACAGGACGATGATTTTTGAATCGGTGATGATAGGGCTGGCCGGTTCTGTGATCGGAACCATCCTTGGCCTGCTTTTTGCCTGGCTTCTTCAGGAGTATGGAGTTGATATCTCAGGTATGATGAAAACATCCTCATTGATGATGCCTCCGACCATAAAGGCCAGGATCACACCACCCGATTTCTATATCGGGTTCATACCCGGCCTGTTTTCAACTGTCCTGGGAACAATGCTCTCGGGCAGAGGGATATATAAGAGACAAACCGCAAGACTGTTCAAGGAACTTGAAACCTGAAAATCAAAATTCTATTATGATGTTTAGAACAATAATATTACCCGCACTTTTCGCCCTGATCTCTCTTCCGCTAAGCGGCCAGACAGATGCTGATGACATCCTTAAAAAAGTCGAAAATAACATGTCGTCCGACAACAGGATTTACGAATCGGAGATGACTATCCATGGCACCAGAACAAGCAGGACCATTTCATCAAGGACCTATGTGGTGGGAAGCAAGAAATCGTTTACCGAATACCTTGCCCCTGCACGCGAACAGGGAACCAAAATGCTGAAGCTGGAGAACCAGCTATGGATTTACTCTCCCTCAACCGACCGGACCATCCAGATTTCAGGACATATGCTGAGGCAATCAGTCATGGGTTCGGATCTTTCATACGAAGATATGATGGACGACCGTAAGCTTACAGAAGTCTATTCTGCAGTATCGTCAGGAGAGGAAGAAATTGATGGAAGGAAGACCCGGATCCTCGACCTTACGGCAAAGGTTACCGATGCAGCCTATCACCGGAGGAAAATGTGGATCGATGCGGAACGATTTGTCCCGCTGAAGGAAGAACTGTTCGCAAAAAGCGGCCAGCTTCTGAAACGAACCACTCTTTCGGATTTCAGGGAAATTGATGGCCGATGGTTCCCTCATTCAATGATCTACAAGGATATGCTGAAACAGGGTGACGGAACGGAGTTCAAGGTGACCGGCATTCGTTTCAACCAGGAGATACCCGAATATATCTTCACCAAAGCATCTCTGAAACAATAAGACAAAAACTTTTTCCCGGCTTTGACAAGTTTCGCAGAAATAACTTAATTTTATTAGTTCTTAAAAACCTGATTTTATCAGTCTTTAACGGTCTAACAAAATTAATAAATGGCTGCAGAAACAACACAGGCACAACCTTCCAGATGGACAGGAGCCGTGAAAAAAACAAAGAGGATATTCAACTGGATGCTGAGTATCCTGCTGATACTCATTGCTATTTTCATTTACTTCAAGTACTTCTTCACATACAGTGAAGGTTACCGCGCAGGATTATTGCAGAAATTCTCGAACAAGGGGATTTTATTTAAGACCTATGAAGGAGAATTGATTCTCAGCAGCGTCTCAAGTACATCGAATGTTGCTATTGCTTCTGAAAAGTTTCTCTTTTCGGTTCTTAAGAAGGATATGAATATCAGTTATGATACTCTCCAGGGTAGAAATGTGATTGTGCATTATATCGAGAAAAGAGGTGGGGTGCCATGGCGGGGAGACTCAAGATACTTAGTAGACAGCATTGCCTACAGGGACTGATCGGTATAATGTCAGAAATGAATTCATCTGAGCTCCACGATCAGAGCGGCAGCATAAATCAATTCATTTAATCACTTTCTTCATTATTCCAAGCACGCCCCTGATGAAGGTGGCACTTGTAAGCACCTTGACAACCGGGTTCACCCCGGTCCTTCTGCGAGTGGTTCCTGATGACCTCCTGCTCTTTTCCTCCTGTCTCCTCTCAGCTTCCTCTGCAGTTCTTTTTCCGGCCGAATCAATTTTATCTGTCAGCATCTCATAAGCGCTCTCCCTGTCGATAACCTGGTTGTACTTGCTGACAAGCTGCGATGACCTGTTTATTGATTCTATCTCCTCATGAGAAAGAATATCCATCCTGCTTTGCGGGGCTCTTATCATTGTAACCGCCAGAGGAGTTGGAATACCTTTCTCGTTCAGCACAGTCACAAGTGCTTCTCCTGTTCCAAGCGATGTAAGCACCTCGTCTGTTTTATACCAGTCGGAAACAGGAAAGTTTTCGGCTGTAAGCTTAATGGCCTGTCTGTCGATAGCGGTAAAGGCCCTTAGGGCATGCTGCACCTTAAGTCCAAGCTGGGCCAGAACCTCATTAGGAACATCCATCGGGTTCTGGGTGACAAAAAAGACACCGACACCCTTCGATCTTATAAGCTTGACAATGGTCTCTATCTGGTTAAGAAGAGTCTTGCTGGCTTCCCTGAAGATGAGATGAGCTTCATCGATGAAAATCACCAGTTCAGGCTTATCCATATCTCCCCGTTCGGGCATTTCATTGTAAACTTCTGCCAGAAGACACAGCATAAATGTTGAAAAAAGCTTGGGCTTGTCCTGGATATCGGTAAGCCTGATAATATTAATGTATCCCTTACCGCCGGAGTCTCTTCTCATCAGATCCCTGATATCAAACGACATCTCGCCGAAAAAGAGATCTGCATCCTGCTGTTCCAGCTCGAGAAGTTTCCTCAATATCACTCCTGTCGACATTGCAGACATTTTCCCGTATTCGCGCTCAATCTCAGGTTTGCCCTCACTGGTTGCAAACTGAACCACTTTCTTAAGGTCCTTTAGGTCGAGCAAAGGCATTTTATGGTCGTCGCAATACTTGAAGATCACAGCCAGAACTCCTCCCTGGGTATCATTCAGATCGAGTATCCTTGAAAGAAGCACTGGTCCGAATTCGGATATGGTTGCTCTCATCCTGACCCCGTCCTGCTTAGAAATGGTCATCAACTCCACCGGGTATCCCTTTGTTTCATAGGGAACACCGATCTTTGCCATCCTTTCAGTAATAAACGGCTTCTCCTCTCCCGGTTTGGAAATTCCGCTGAGGTCACCCTTTACATCCATAAGCAGAACAGGAATCCCTTTTTCCGAGAGATGCTCGGAAATAACCTGCAGTGTCTTTGTCTTTCCTGTACCTGTGGCACCTGCAATAAGACCATGCCTGTTCATTGTCTTCAGGGGAATCCTTATCAGGGTTTCACCTCCCAGGGGAGCTCCGTCAAGCATCGCACCTCCAAGTATAATCGAGTCGCCCTTGCATGCATAACCATTATTTATTTGTGCCGAAAATGATTCTTTCTTGTCCATAATCTTTTTGTTTTAACTCTAAACGGAGGAATGCAATTTAGCACTTTAGGTTCAGTTTTCAAAAAAGGGAAAAATATTATGAAGCCAGCGGGCTGCCATAAAAAGGCCTAATGATTTTCAAATACATACTTAAGTTATGAATAAAACGACATAAGGGCTAAATCAGCCGTCTAACGGCATTTATTAGCATACGTATTGGCTATAAACCCGGACGAACAGGCATTTCCCTGACTTATATTTAATCCGGGTCTTCTAAAAAACCCAAATATATATTATATTTGACATGGAAAGTGGTTTAAGAACATATACCTGTTTCACTTATATTAATTCATTAAATCTAATCTTATGGCAAAGTTTGAAGTTTATCAAAGCGGGAAAAACAAGGAATTCCGTTTCCGTCTGAAAGCCGACAATGGCCAGACAATACTAAGCAGCGAAGGCTATTCAAGCAAGGCATCCTGCATGAACGGAATCGAATCTGTAAAAAAGAATTCTGCGGATCCAAAAAGATTCACCAAAACTACCACCCCTACCAACATGTTCAGGTTTGCTGTTACTGCTGCAAACAGTCAGATAATCGGCGTAAGCCAGAACTACAAGACTGAAAGCGGCCGCAACAATGGCATTGAATCTGTTAAAAGGAATGCTGTAAAGGCTGACATTAAGGAAGTTGAAAAATAGGTAAATCCCTGCTTTAATAACCGCATTGAACTTTCATTGCGGTTATTTTTATCTCTTTAGCATGTGCTTAACTAAATCCCCCACCATGAAAACAAGACTTTCAATTGTGTCCGTGGCTTTAATTATGCTTGCCCCCACTACGATGGCGCAGGTTACTGATGCCGAGAAACAACTCAGGACATTAAATACTGACACCATAATGGGCTGGAAAAAAGGAGGGCTTTTTGCCTTAAACCTTTCCCAGACTTCTCTTACCAACTGGGCGGCCGGAGGCCAGAATTCAGCCGCCGTAAACGGAATATTTAGCGCATATGCCAACTTTAAACAGGGCAAATCGGCATGGGACAATTCACTCGACCTTGGGTACGGTATCCTGAAACAGGGCAAGGATGACGTGATGAAGACCGATGATAAAATAGACCTTCTTTCAAAATATGGCAGGGAAGCATTCGGGAAGTTCTACTGGTCAGCCCTTGCAAACTTCAGAACCCAGATGCGCCCCGGGTACAAGTATCCCGATACCGATAAAAAGATATCCGATCTTTTTGCTCCCGCTTACCTGCTTTTCGCAGCTGGTCTCGACTATAAGCCCAACTCTTATTTCAGCGCCTTTCTTGCACCTTTGACATCAAAATTCACCTTTGTAACCGACAAGGATCTTTCGGATGCAGGAGCCTTCGGTGTTGAGCCAGGGGAGACATCAAGAGGCGAAATAGGAGGTTATATCAGGGCAATATGGTCAAAAAACGATTTCAAGAATGAATTTCTGAAGAATGTGGCTTTCACCTCAAAAATCGACCTGTTCTCAAATTATGCCAATAACCCCCAGAATATCGACGTCACATGGGAAAACCTGGTTGGGCTTAAAGTAAATAAATTCCTCTCCGTGAACTTCAACACTGTCCTTGTCTATGACGATGATATCATGGTTCCGGTCGACAGGAACAACAACGGAGAGTTCGAAACATTTGAAGCTCCCGGAAAAAGAGTACAGTTCAAGGAAATATTAGGCGTAGGATTTTCTTATAATTTCTGATAATAAACCTTTAAAACCTGACACAATGAAGTTCCTAGACGAATTCAAAACCTTTGCCATGAAAGGCAATATGGTTGACATGGCCGTTGGTATTATCATCGGCGGTGCCTTCGGGAAAATAATTTCATCCCTTGTTTCCGACATTATTATGCCACCTATCGGAGTGCTTCTAGGTGGAACCAATTTTACCGACCTGAAACTGACAATTAAGGCAGCAACCGACGCAGCTGAGGCTGTTACCTGGAACTATGGCAACTTTATCCAGGTCGCCATTGATTTTCTTATTATAGCAATTGCTGTTTTCATGATTGTCAAAGCAATCAATTCAATGAAGAAGAAAGAAGAAGCTGCTCCTGCAGCACCCTCCTGCTCCCGACTAAGGATCAGGAATTGCTTGTAGCGAAATCAGGGATCTTCTGAAGAAATAAAATCAATTAACCCCATGAATAAGGACATGCCGGGGCATGTCCTTATTTGCCTTATAACCAACCGTCCATGAGAAAATTTTATCGCTTCCAGATCTGTATTGCCGTAATTCTGCTTTTCCTGTTCCAGGTTCCCGCTTCGGCCCGGGGAAACGATCCAACTATGAAACTTTGGTTCAATAAACCTGCAGTAACCTGGAATGAAGCCCTTCCTGTCGGGAACGGAAGCCTGGGGGCAATGGTCTTCGGGGGTACGGCTAGGGAAAGGCTGCAGCTTAATGAGGAATCGGTGTGGACCGGAGCGCCCCGATGGGATGCAAATCCCGACGCACGGCGTAACCTCCCGGCCGTCAGACGGCTTCTTTTTGAAGGGAAATATGCAGAAGCCGAAAAACTTGCCCAGAATGGTATCCTGGGAAGCTTCAGGAGAGATAATGCCTCAAGTTACCAGACACTGGGCGATCTGATCCTCGATTTCACAAATCCGGGCGGAATCTCGAATTACCGTCGTGAACTGGATATCTCCGAGGCAGTTGCGACGGTGACCTATACATCCGGGCAGACCAGCTTCAGACGTGAAGTGTTTTCGAGCGCACCCGATCAGGCACTGGTGATGAGAATCACAGCCGATAAGCCAGGGGCTGTAACTTTTACCGCAAGGATTTCACGGCCAGGCAACAAGGCACTTATCAGAGTTTCCGGAAACCTTATCTCCATGAGCGAACACGTTGGAAATGGCAACGGGGTGAAGATGGAAACCCGGCTTAAAATGTTGAACGACGGTGGAACTCTTTTGTCGGGAGGTGACAGTATAAGAATAGAAAAAGCAAACTCGGTTCTTATCCTCCTTACGGCAGCAACCGACTACTTTACTCCTGATCCATCGTCCCGGTCCGAAGAAAGGCTTGAAAAAGTATCGGCACGTCCATTCGCAGACATCAGAAAGGACCATGTGGCAGACTACAGAAGCTATTTCGACAGGCTCTCAATCGACCTTGGATCGTCCGACGGCAATTACTTCCCTACTGATGCCCGGATAGCGGCAATGCAGAACGGATATGACGATACCGATCTTATCGAGCTGTACTATCAGTTCGGCAGATACCTGCTTATAAGCAGTTCCCGGCCTGGTAACCTTCCCGCGAATCTGCAGGGAATCTGGGCCGACGGCCTGAATCCACCCTGGAGCGCCGATTATCATATCAACATCAACATCCAGATGAATTACTGGCCGGCCGAAATAACCAACCTCGGCGAACTGGTACTTCCCTTTGCCGATTTCATCGATGCCATGCGCCCAAACGCAAGGAAAACCGCTAGTGAGGTATATGGTCTGAAAGGAATCGTGGCTCATTACACAACTGATGTCTGGCACTACACCGAACCCCTTGGAGCAGTGGTTTACGGAATGTGGCCGATGGGAATAGCATGGAGCTGCCAGAACATCTGGGACCATTACCTCTTCGGCGGCGATATTGAATATCTCCGCAGCAAGGCCTACCCGATCATGAAAGAATCAGCCGAATTCTGTGCAGGCTGGCTGGTTACTGATCCCCGAACCGGGTACCTTGTTTCGGGTCCGTCAATCTCACCGGAGAACAGGTTCAGGATCCCGGAGGGCGAAGGAACCGCAAGCATGGTAATGGGACCGACTATGGACCATATGATAATCCGCGACCTCTTGCAGAACACAATTCGGGCAAGCCTTATCCTCAATACCGATAAGGCCTTCCGGCGAAAACTGGAGCTTACTCTTGAAAAACTAACTCCGACAAGGACCGGATCAGACGGCAGGATCCTGGAATGGTCGGAGGAACTTGAGGAAAACGAACCCGGTCACCGCCATATCTCACATCTTTACGGATTGCACCCCGGAAATCAGATAACTCAGCAACAGCATCCCGAACTCCTGGAGGCTGCGGGGAAGACAATTGAATACAGGCTTGCCCACGGCGGCGGACATACCGGATGGAGCAGGGCGTGGATCATAAATTTCTTCGCCCGTCTGAAAGACGGCAACAAAGCCTGTGAAAATGTATACGCACTGATCACTAAATCGACACTTGATAATCTGTTCGACAACCATCCTCCCTTTCAGATCGATGGAAATTTCGGAGGTACTGCCGGAATAACCGAAATGCTTATACAGAGTCATGCCGGAGTGGTTGAACTGCTTCCTGCATTACCCGAAAAATGGGGAACCGGACACATCCGCGGAGCTATGGCAAGGGGAGGATTTGAAGCCGATATCGAGTGGGAAAACGGCCTGCTCAAAACAGCTAAAATCACATCAAGGCTTGGGAATCCACTAAAACTTTCCTATAAAAGCCTTACATTTATGCTCGATGCAACAGAACAGGGGAAATCGTACCGGTTCAATGAAAAACTGGAACTGGTGCATGATCAATGAATGATCCTGTATTATTCCTTTCTTCCTCCCCTGAGCGTACCCTGCCATTCCTTAAGTTCGCTCCACTGGTTGAGGAAGGCCAGCCTGCACTGTTCCGGCCATGTTTCGGGTTTATGGACCCTGTAATTGGGACCGGCTTCATCCAGAATCCTCTGGCATGTCTCAACCGGAGTATCGCTTAGAGCTTTCCAGGTAGTGATACCGGCTTTATGGAACAGTTTTTCTATCTTGGGTCCTATCCCCTCAACAATTTTAAGATCATCCGGACGGATCTTTTTCCCAAAGGCCATGGCTGCCAGGGCAGCATCAAAGGTTGAGGCCGCAGGAGCAGATGTAAGATTAAGCCTGAAATCGTCAAATTCTGTTTTTAAACTGCCGTATTTGCTTCTCCAGTCGTCGTTTTCAGTCTTTATTCCGTCGAAATCAGACTGCAGAGAATTGAATTTCATCTTCCAGTCGCCGAGGTCGTTTTTAAAGGTGGTGTTAAGAGAAAGAAGTCTTTCCTTTTCCTTGCCGCATTCCTCGAGATCACCGCTGAGCCGGATCCGTTCTTCGGTGTTCTTTGATGAGAGGCGGCCAAGCAGGTAGCCGAGTATGGCGCATATCAGGCCGACCAGTACGGGTAACAGGATGCATAGTAAACACATATCAGGTGGTTTTAAGATTATTTGATGAGAATTATTGTTCTTCTGTTCAAAGCCCTCCCTTCGGGAGTACCGTTATCAGCTGCGGGTTCATCAGGTCCACGGGATGCGAGCTCTGTCCTGTTTTCAGACACACCTCTTTCAATGAGTCTGGCACCGGCAAACCTGGCTCTCTCCATAGCCAGAAGGTTATTGCGTTCCCTTTTGCCCGTGATGTCGGAATGACCGGTAATTGATACAACCGCGTTGGGAACGTTTTTCATGTAATCGGCGATCTCAGCAATACGCTGCTGTTCTTCCGCGGTAAGTATGGTTTCATTCTTACCGGTTGAGAAGTATAAAACCAAAGGACTGGTATTATATCTTTCCCGGAACTTTAAAAGGTTTGACTGCCCGGAAGTGTCAGGCATAACGGTTGGCGCCTGCACTGTTTGGTCTTCAGGTCCTGCGACAATTACTTCTCCGGAAGTTTGTGACGTAGCTTTTCCTGATTGCTGACCGCAATTACAGTTTAAAAGCCAGTGTAATATAGTCCCGATCAGTATTGTCAGCAAAATACCCAGAAGATAGAGTAATTTCCTTGACATTCTTCAGGTTTTTAAATTCTTCTAAACCTAATAAAAAAAATCTTATGATCCAAATTATTTTGGCTTAAAATCAGATATTTACATATTGTATCCGGAAGAGCGCGGGCCAAACCTTAAAGCCCCCGTCTTTGGTCAGGATGAATCAATTCCGGTGTTATAACGCAATGAAATTCTGATTACATTTGCGCTTAATATAGTGCCTTCGTTACCGGGAATGGTACTGCATCTAAAAAATATCATAAATGACTAAATATTTCAATCTGGGCATCAGTGAAACTGTAAAAGATTTGAATACTGATGTGATTACCGGTTTACTTTCTGATGAGGTTAATAGAAGACTGGAAGAACATGGCTATAATCAGCTGCTGTCGAAGCGGAGGAAAAGCTTTGCCGCGATGTTCTTCGGGCAGTTCAGGAGTTTTATGATAATCATCCTGCTGATCGCGGCCGTGGTATCGGGTGTGGTGGGAGTTATGGAAGGAGAAGGCCTCCTTGATACCTACGTCATAATGGGAATCCTCATTGTGAATGCATTCGTCGGGGCATTCCAGGAAAGAAAGGCCGAAACATCCCTTGAAGCTCTTAAAAACCTTGCAGCTCCCCTCACAAAAGTACTGCGCGACGGTGTAATAAAGGAGGTCCCAACCAGGGATATCGTTCCGGGCGACGTAGTAATACTTGAAACCGGCGCCGTGATACCTGCCGATATCCGTCTCACTGAAGCTGTTAACCTTAAAATACAGGAATCAGCCCTTACCGGGGAATCGGTACCGGTAGATAAGATCACCGATACCCTGACTACAACGGATCCTGCTCTCGGCGATCGTATAAATATGGCTTTCTCAAGTGGAATGGTCACCTACGGCAGGGGACGCGGTATTGCGGTTGCCACAGGAATGCTTACGGAAGTCGGGAAAATAGCCAACATGCTCCAGCAGACTGTAGATACCGAGACCCCCATGAGCCGCAGGCTGGAACAACTTGGAAAGATCCTGGGTACCGCCGCCCTGATAATATGCGGCGTAATTTTTATTGTTGGTATCCTTTACGGTAACTCCGTAATAAGTATGTTCATGACAGCAGTGAGTCTTGCTGTTGCAGCAATACCCGAAGGCCTGCCTGCAGTTTCAACTGTTGTACTTGCCATAGGTGTACAGAGGATGGTAAAAAGAAACGCCATAATCCGTACCCTTCCATCCGTCGAAACGCTGGGAAGCGCTACGGTAATCTGTTCCGACAAGACCGGTACCCTCACCCAGAACAAGATGACCATTGTAGAAGCCTATGTCAATCATAAACACGATGTAATAAACAGAACCTCTCCTGCAACAATTCTGAATGATGAGGAAAACAGGCTGCTGTTGATTTCGGTGCTTTGTGCCGATGCCCGGGTAAGTACCAGCAAGGATGGTAAGTTTGAATATACAGGCGACCCCACCGAGACTGCCCTGCTTGACTTCGGGATTCTCTACAATATGCACAAGGATACCGTGGAGAAAGAATTCCCGCGTGTGGCTGAAATACCCTTTGACTCAGAGAGAAAGAGGATGACCACCGTGAACAAAATGTCGGAAAACAGCACCAGGGTCAACGTAAAGGGAGGACTGGAGGAAGTTCTGGGGGTATGCGACAAGATAATAATCGAAGGAAAAGTCAGGGCGATCACAGGTGATGACCTTGAAAAGATAAGGAATGCGAACGACCAGATGGCAAATTCAGCACTCAGGGTTCTTGCAATGGGCTATAAGGATTGTCCCTCTGCTCCCGTCAACGTGTCGATCGGAGATCTCGAGAACGGCCTGGTATTTATCGGTATGCTGGGGATGATCGATCCGGCCCGTCCTGAGGTCATTGATGCCGTCACCAAATGCCGGGCCGCAGGTATAAGACCTGTCATGATAACCGGCGATCATAAGGGAACCGCTATGGCCATCGCCCGCGAGATAGGCATCTTCAGGGAAGCAGATACAGCCATAACAGGGGCTGAGCTTGAAAAGATCAGCGAAGAGGAGTTCAGGGAAAATGTTGCCAGATATTCAGTCTATGCCAGGGTTGCACCTGAACACAAGGTTCGTATCGTAAAGGCATGGCAGAGCCATAGTGAGGTGGTGGCCATGACTGGCGACGGGGTAAATGATGCCCCGGCACTCAAACAGGCCGATATAGGAGCTGCAATGGGGATAGTCGGAACCGATGTTGCCAAGGGAGCCGCCGACATGGTACTTACCGATGACAATTTTGCAACTATCGTGTCGGCTGTCGAAGAAGGAAGAAGAATATACGACAACATACTCAAAGCAATCACTTTCCTTCTCTCAACGAATATTGGTGAAATATTCCTGCTTCTTGTCACCTCGGTTTTCAACCTGGGCATACCCCTGCTTCCTATTCATATTCTCTGGGTAAACCTGGTGACTGACAGTCTCCCGGCCCTTGCACTTAGCATCGATCCGGCCGAACCAAACATAATGAACCGCAAGCCGCGCAATTCAAAGAAAGGCTTCATGACAAAAGGCATGATATGGCGGGTTGTTTACATGGGACTTATGATAGGTGCAATACCGCTTGTTGCATTTATTGCCGGCCTCAGTGAACAGGGAGTGGCTCTCGGTCAGACAATGGCATTTGCCACACTTATGTTCGCACAACTTGTGCATGTCAGAAATCTGCATTCCAACACCAGATCTTCCCTGGCAATAAGCCCGTTTAAAAACCTGCCCCTTGTAGGAGCTATTCTGGTTTCGGCAGGCCTTGCACTGGTGGTTCTCCTTATACCTCCCGTCAGGGATGCTTTCAGCCTTGTCGAACTCGACCGTAAACACTGGCTGATAGTTGGTCTGATGTCGCTTCTCCCCATTCTGGTCGTAGATATCTTTAAAATGTTAAGGATCAACACCACCAGCGATGAAAAAAACGACTGACAGCGATAAGGGAAAGAGTTTATTCGGGTTCTCCAGGAACATCTTCTATACAGGCCTTACCAGCTTCCTGACCGATACATCGGTCAAAATGGTCTATTCGGTAATGCCAATGTTCCTCCTGTCGATCGGTGCATCAAAAACAAGCCTTGCACTGATAGAAGGGATCGCCGAGAGTACTGCATCACTGGTTAAGGCCGTTTCGGGTTTCTGGAGCGACAGGATAGGCAGGAACAAACCTTTTATGCTCATCGGATACGGTCTTTCGGCCCTTATAATTCCGCTATATACACTCGTAGTTACTCCGATACAGGTCCTTCTGCTGAGGTTCATCGAAAGGTTCGGAAAGGGGATCCGCACCGCTCCACGCGACAGTTTGATAGCAGGATCTATTTTAAAGGGCGACAGCGGCAGAAGCTTCGGATTGCAAAAAGCCATGGACAACAGCGGAGCAATAGCCGGCCCGCTGATAGCTTTCTTAATGCTTTCAGCCATCCCGGGCAACTTCAGACTCATTTTCCTGGTAGCAGGAATTCCCGCATTGATGGCAATAGCCGTAATAGCTTTCGGAATAAAAGAAGCCGGAAAGCAAAAACATGAGCTGTTCACAAAATTCCATTTCAGGGATTTCCCTGTAAAGTACTGGTTCTTCCTGGGAATTGTCTTCGTTTTCACACTTGGCAATTCAACCGATGCCCTTCTTCTTGTAAAAGCAAATGACGTGGGCCTGAAAGTGGCTTTCATACCACTGGTCTTCCTTCTTACCAATGCTGTTTCCGTGGCTGCATCCATCCCGGTGGGATCGCTGGCCGACCGAATCGGAAAGGAAAAGATACTGATAACCGGATTTCTTATCTATGCCGTGGTTTACTTCGGTTTCGGATTTTCAGAAGGAAAAGGCGCCCTGGTTGCGCTCTTTGCCCTTTATGGTCTTTACTCAGCTGCAACCGACGGGATTCAGAAGGCATTCATCTCCGATAGCATCGACAGTAATAAAAAGGGAACCGGTCTGGGAATCTACAACGGACTTCTGGGGATAACACTACTGCCTGCAAGCCTGATAGCAGGAGTTCTGTACGACAAGGTTAATTCATCCATCCCATTTTACTTCGGGGCGGTTACCGCATTAATCTCAGCCATTCTTATGCTGTTTTTTTTAATGAAGTTTAAAAAATCCCGGTGACATGTTTTTTGTAAATTTATAGCTTAATAAATCCCGGCCCGAATGAAACAGGTCCTGAAGTATACCGGTTACATCCTTTTGCTTTTTATCATCGGATATTTTATCTGGCGATTCTCCTACATCATAGTATGGGTACTTATTGCCGCGATGGTTTCATTTGTCGGCCAACCCCTTGTTACTCTGTTCGACAAAATACACATCCGTAAACTGAGGATGCCACGCCTTGCCAGCGCTTTGCTGGCACTGCTGGTCCTGGTGCTGATAGGTGTTGGATTCGTGGCCGTCATTGTCCCGATGATTATTAAACAGGCCGAAACGGTATCATCCATCGATGTAAATGCACTGGTTGACAATCTTCAGGGCCCTCTGGACTGGCTCGACGACAGGCTTCATGAACTCGGTGCCATCCCTGCCGGCGAAACCATTGATCAGTTCGCAGTTGCAAGGCTCAGGGAACTGATTAACCTTGGAAGCATCGGCACTGCACTCGGCAAATTCCTCAACACAGCCGGGAATATTTTTGTTGGAATTTTCTCTATCCTTTTCATCTCCTTCTTCTTCCTGAAGGACGAAAATCTTTTTCAAGACGGACTCCTTCTTTTCATTCCCGAGAAACATCACAATGCAACCAGAAAAGTGGTTGAAGATTCAAAAAACCTGCTGATCCGTTATTACCTCGGAGTCCTCCTGGAAGTGATCGGAGTAATGACGCTTGTTGCAATTATGCTGAGGATATTCGGTTTCCAGAATGCCCTGCTGATAGGATTCTTTGTGGGACTGATGAATATTATCCCTTATATAGGACCGATTATCGGCGGGGTAATCGGACTGATACTGGGAACGATCTCCATATTAGCTGCCGGCGCCTATGACGAGCTGCTGCCGGCTTCCCTCAAACTTCTTGGGACCTTTGCAGGAGTCAACTTTATCGATAATAACATACTGATCCCGGTAATTTACTCCAGGAGCGTTAAATCGCACCCCCTTGAGATATTCCTGGTTATTATTATCGGAGGAGGAATTGCAGGATTTGTCGGTATGCTTTTCGCTGTTCCCGTCTACACTTTGCTCAGGGTTATTGCAAAAGAGTTCTTCAACCAGTTCAGGGTGGTGAAGAAACTTACAGAGACCATCAATGATGACTGACGTGATAAGAATTGTAAAGAATCACCCTGACGCGGTTTAAGGCAGATTTTATTATCAAAATAATGTAATATCATGGAGACCAACATCAAAAAGTACATTTTTCGGATTATCCCTTTATTTTTTATCGCTGTTTCGCTGACGATCCTGCCTGCATGTAAGGGGTCAAGAGCAGGAACACCGGAACAAAAACTCAACAATGCGGAAAAACTCGGATTCCCCGCAGGCAGCAAGGTGATTATTCTTCACTGCGATGATGCAGGAATGTGCGAGGAGGCTAACATTGCTGTGAAACACTATTTCGAAACAGGCGATATAAGGTCGGCAGCGGTGATGGTTCCATGCGCTTATGCCATGGATCTGGTGGAATGGGCAAAGACGCAGGATTCTCCCGATATCGGCGTTCACCTTACTCACACAAGCGAATGGAAGACCTGGCGCTGGGGCCCTGTTGCCGATCCGGCAACAGTACCCGGTCTGATCGATCCCGACGGCATGATGTGGCACAGTGTACCCGAAGTGGTTACCCATGCCACTGCTGAAGAAATCGAAACTGAAGTCCGGGCTCAGATAGACAAGGTTATTGCAGCGGGGTTCAGGCCATCCCATATCGATACCCATATGGGCACAATGTACGGATCACCCGAATATGTAAAGGTTTTCCTGAAGATCGCGGAGGAATACGGGATACCGGCAAACGCCATTGACCTGTCAGATGAAAAAGTTGCAGAGTTCTTCAGGAAGTCAGGATACCCTCTTACGCCGGAAGTTGTTGACATGCTTGCCGGTTATTCCCTTCCCAGGCTCGACTTCTTCTCAAGCGTACCTGACGGAGACAGCTATGAAAACAAGAGGGATAACTTCTTCCGGCTTGTCAGTTCACTTAATCCGGGACTTACAGAAATAATATTCCATCCCTCGGTTGAGACCGACAACCTTAAAACCATAACAGGATCTTGGCAGCAAAGGATATGGGAAGCACAGCTCTTCTCAGATCCGGTGGTTAAGAAGTTTTTTGAGGACAACGGAATCATAATAACCAACTGGAGAGAGGTGATGATCAGACATAAGGGAGCCTGATCTTAAACTATTCATAAACCAGAAACCAGAGTGCTTACGATCAGAGATACCGTTCAAAGAACTCTTCCATCTCCTTATGGCAATATTCATTCACCCGTTTTACAATATCCATGGTGTGCGGCCATAAAGGCAGACGGCGATACTCGCAAGGTACTTCAAGTGAGTCGAGCTTCTTTTTAAGGTCGTCAGACTGGCTTACAGGCACAAGCCTGTCAGAAGTCCCGTGCAGGATCAGGGTCGGAGGATCATCTTTATCCAGGTAAGTAACTGGAGAGGCCTCTGAATAAAGAACCGGTGATTCTTCATAAGATCTTCCGATGATGGCAGTAACCAGGGGATGGTTCCTTGCATATTCTGTTGTAAGGTCAGCCGGTCCGTAAATATCAACAATAGCCTTTATTTTGGGATTTAAGCTGTCAGACACCTCATTCTTTTTTCCCCATCCATATCCACCGAGCATAGCAAGATGACCACCGGCTGAACCGCCGATGAGTGCTATCCTGTCGGGATCATAGCCATATTTCTCACCGCTTCTGAAAAACCATCCGACAACATCTCTTATATCTTCGGCACAGGCAGGATAAGGCCCATCATTTAAGAGTCTGTAAGATACGGTTGCAGTGACATATCCTCTTTTTGCAAAATCGATCAGGTATACCAGATAATCGGATCGTTGTCCCCCTTTCCAGGAGCCCCCGTGGATAAAGACAAGCAGCGGAACAGTATCCGTTAAATTCTTTAGCCTGTAAATATCCAGCTGCAATGATTTCCCGTCAACGTTCCTGTACTCAATATTTTTTATCTCCTCAATGTTTTCAGGTATTTCGGGAGAAGTGTCCACAAGTTTTTCAAGGCCGGTCCATATAGCTACATATACCGGGGCTGTAAAATGGTATCCCAACGGGGGTTTACCTGGATTAAGGGCCGACCATGTCCGTGGTATCAGAACCAATACTATGAAAAATGCAAGAAGAGCAAGCAGAACCTTGAGAATGGATTTCAGTATTTTCATAATCGCAATGACTTTTTGAAGGCTGGTTGACTGCAATTCCGAATCCGCCCGTCTGTTAAAGATACAAATAAGGGAATTGCACCTTTCAAAATTGCTTTAAAATAATGTTTCAATTTAACAGGGAATAATCATCACTTTAGGGTCAATAATGAGAGAAGGGATATGAAATAAACTCTTAAGGATTTTCATCAGATTAAAAGAAAACCTAATTTTATCCCGGTCAATCAGGAACAATTGAAACTTTCTTCCGTCTTTAAACTGACTTGAAAGATTGAATCTGACGTATAAGAATGGGTAAGAGAAAAACTGCGATTATAATCGGGGCCGGAATCGGGGGGCTGGCTACATCCATATTTCTGGCCAAACAGGGTTACAGTGTCAGTATCTTTGAGAAGAATTCCGCTCCCGGAGGCCGCTGCGGTCAGCTCATACGAGACGGCCACAGATTTGACCTGGGCGCCACAATGCTTATGATGCCGGGTGTTTACCATGAAGTATTTGACCTGCTTGGCATGGAACTCAGGGAAGGAAAAGACATCCTGCCACTGGAAACCCTGTATACAATCTTCTTTGATGACTGCAGCAGTCTGGCCTTCAGCGCCGACAGCGAGAAAATGAGGCAGCAACTGGAAAAAATTGAACCGGGAAGCTTCGTAAAGGAAAGAGAATACGTTGAAAGCGGCTACCGGATCTATAATCTTGGCATGAGCAGGCTTGTGGCACGCAACTTCTACAACCTGTTCCAGATGGTGAATCTTAAGAATATCCCCCTTCTGTTTCAGCTGAAGGCTTTCACACCGCATTACAGATACGCAGGACGCTTTTTCAGGAACGAACGCCTGCGGATGGCCTATACCTTCCAGAATATCTATGTAGGGCAGAATCCTTTCAACTCCCCGGCCCTGTTCTCAATGATCCCTGCGGCCGAACTTACCGAAGGATCATTCTTCCCTGCATCCGGCGGGATGTTCAACATAGTTGAACGGTTGCTTGACGAAGCAAGGAGGCAGGGAGTCAAAATAAGCTTCAACAAGCCGGTCGGGAGGATTGCAGTAGAAGGCAGGAGGGCAAAAGGAATTGTATTTCCCGATGGTACAACAGCCGAAGCAGATATTGTGATCTCAAACGCCGACCTGCCGTACTCCTATCGCCAGCTTCTTCCCGATAAAAGAAAAGCTGCCCGGATTGACAGGTTGAAATTTTCATGTTCGGCCATCACCTTTCACTGGGGAGTTGATAAGAGTTACCCCCAGCTTGACCAGCACAATGTATTTCTCTCGGATAATTTCAGGGAAGGACTTGAAAAAATATTCCGCGAAAAATCGGTGGGAAACGAGCCGTGCTTCTATGTACACGCTCCGGCAAGACACGATCCTGCTGCAGCACCCCCGGGACAGGAAACAATCTCTGTGGAAGTGGGCACCGGACATATCGACAACCTGCGCCATCAGGACTGGAATGAAATCAGGGACAGGACCAGGAAGGCAGTTCTTGACCGGCTCCGGAAACAGGGACTTGAAGACCTTGAAGATCATATAAAGTTTGAAATCTGCCATACTCCCGAAAGCTGGGAAACCGGATGCAACATTTCCAGAGGTTCAGTATTCGGGAGTTTGGGTCACAACATATTCCAGATGGGATACTTCAGGCCGCATAACCGTCATGATAAATACCTTAACCTGTATTTCACAGGAGGCAGTACTCACCCGGGCAACGGAATACCCAATGTACTTCTCTCCGCTAAACTAGTTTATGAACGAATCTTAAAAGAAAATCCGGAATAAGTGAATACTAACAGCTATAGGGAGCAGTTCCTGAAGACCTTCGAATCAATAGATTTTGACAGTATAGTTGATCATCCGAATATACTAATTGCGGCAGCCTTCTGGGATTACGACAGGTATTGCGCCGCAAAGACCTGTTACAGATTCATGCGAAAAATTGATGATCTGATCGACAATCACAAGGCTGTCAACAAACGTATTGCTCCTGAGGAGAGAAAGGCATTCCTAACCGATGTTGGTCTTTGGCTTCAGATGGTTGTAATTTCAAATGACTGCAACCCCGAAAAAGAGGCTCTCATAAAAACTGTGGAGCGTTTCAGGATACCCTTATGGACACTCGAATCATTTGCCAGATCGATGATTTACGATATTAACAACGACGGATTCAGAACACTTGAGGATTTCATCGATTATTCACAGGGAGCCTCAGTCGCTCCGGCTTCCATTTTCGTTCATCTGAGCGGACTGAAACAGGCGGGCGACGGTTACAGGGAACCTGAATTCAATGTGAGAGAAGCGGCCACGCCCTGCGCAATATTCAGTTATCTTGTTCATATTATAAGGGATTTTCAGAAAGACCAGCTTAACAACCTGAATTACTTTGCTGATGACCTCGTCGGGAAAAACGGCCTCTCAAGGCGGGATCTGAATGATATCGCACACGGTAGTCAGGTTACCGGCGGATTCAGGAACCTTATCTGGGAATACCACGGGATTGCTGACAAATACAGGAAGGAAACAATTGAGATAATGAAGAAAATTGGTCCGATAATGGAGCCAGCATACAAGCTGAGCCTCGAGATTATCTTCAACCTTTATCTGCTGGTGTTCGAAAGGATAGATCCGGAAAACGGCAGTTTCACTTCAGCAGAATTGAATCCTTCACCCGCTGAGACAAGGGAAAGAGTGTTCGAGACAATTATGAATTTTAATACTGATTAACATCAGGCTGCCTTATAAGCAGCTGCAAAATGTTTTAAAGCATGGGAAGATACGTTGACAACCACCTGATCAGGGATGAATCGGTGGTATTCGAAACACGATTTCACTGGGTGATCTTCATTACCCTGAAATCACTCTTCACACTCACCATCGCTCCGTTGATACAAAGGGCAGTGTCGGAATTCGTAATTACAAACCGTAGGATAATTATAAAAACCGGTTTCATCGCCAGAAGAACATTCGAAATGAACCTTTCCAAAATAGAAACTGTAAACGTCGACCAGTCGGTTATGGGAAGGATCCTGAACTACGGAATTATTACCATCATCGGAACCGGAGGAACAAGGGAAATATTCCATAACATAGCCAGACCCCTTGAATTCAGGAAGGCCTTCCAGGAACTTTGCTGAAAAGACCATAAGTCAACTGTTCTTATTCTGGTTGGCTAATATTGTAATATTTAACATTTATTAACAAGCTCTTTTTAATTTATTGCATTACAATGCTTTAGATTATGTTTGCTATAGTTAGTTATTGAGTTTTATGCCTTTTTGTCCGTATTTTTTGTCTTTTTTACGAACATTTGTGTATTAGCGATGTTTCTTATGCTATAAAGCAACACTAAAAAATTTTAAAAATGAAAAAGACAAAATTAATAACAGGCCTTGCAGTGATTATGGGTATGGTTACCCTGAGTTCCTGCGAAAAGGAAGAGGAAATGACTCCTATTAGTGAAATGACCATTGCACAGTATGCTTCGACTGAAGCCAATTTTTCAATTCTTGTGCAGGCCCTGTCGAAAGCCAATCTTGTTAACGTCCTTAACGGCGAAGGCAACTTTACGGTTTTTGCTCCTACAAATGAAGCATTCAACGCTCTTTTTGCACAACTTGGAGTAAACGGTATAGAGGATCTGAGTGCTGAAGCTCTGACTCCCATTCTCCTATATCATGTTCTCGGAGAGGAAAAGAAATCAAACATGCTGACCGAAGGCTATTACAGTACTCTGAGCCCTGCCCAGGGGAACTATTCGGCTCTTAAAGTTGGACTTACAGGCGGAGTAAAGCTTAATAAGGAAACTTCTGTGATTGTAGCTGATGTGGATGTAATAAATGGTGTTATTCATGCCATCGATAAGGTCCTGCTTCCTCCAACGGTAGTAGACCACGCAATAAACAATGATTCTTTCAGTATCCTTGTTCAGGCTGTAGTTAAAGCCGGTCTGGCCGAAACGCTTCAGGGTGCAGGTCCTTTCACAATTTTTGCACCCACAAACGAAGCATTTCAGGCTCTCTTTACCGCTCTTGGGGTTTCGGGTGTGAACGATCTTACAGCTGAACAACTAACCCCGATACTCCTTTATCATGTCGTAAGCGGCAACGTAAGGTCGAACCAGCTTACTGCCGGATCAGTTACCACTCTTAACGGCAATATAAATGTAACACTTACTCCGACACCTAAGATCAACGACACAGCCGACATTATTGCGACTGATGTCCAGGCCGGAAACGGGGTTATACATGTGATAGACGAAGTGTTGCTCCCTTAATTTAACAAGTATGAGCTAACAAAGGGGATCCCGCCCATGCGGGGTCCTTTTTTTTTACTTTCGGATTCAATTGTTTAATTTCATGCACAGCAAAATACAGTAATAATGGCACAATATAAGCTCAGTGATCTTGAAAGGCTGTCGGGGATAAAATGCGACACAATCAGAATCTGGGAAAAGAGATACGGACTTCTTAAACCCCTGCGTACAAACACCAACAGGAAATGGTACACAGATGATGATCTGAAAAAGATTATAAACATTTCAATACTTCACAAGTCCGGCTACAAAATCTCAAAGATAGCCTCGATGACAGCGAAAGCACTCGAAATGAGGGCATCCGAAGTTGCTGCCGGAGCCACCGGCAAGGAGATCATTACAGATTCCCTTGTTAGGGCAATGTCGGAATTCAATGAGGCCGATGTGAATGCAATACTTCTGAAATCTGTTGTAAACAGGGGGTTTGAAAGAACGATCTCATCCGTTGTCTTTCCCTTTCTTAGCCGGGTCGGGGTAATGTGGCATACCGGTTCGGCAGATGTTTCGTTCGAACATTTCATCTCGGGTATCATCAGAAGGAAGCTGATGTCTGCATATGACAGCCTTTCTCCTGTGAAATCCCCTGCTGGGAAAAAGGTTCTTATGTTCCTGCCTGAAAATGAATATCATGACCTGAGTTTGCTCTATTATGCTTATATCGTCCGCTCCCGCGGCCATGATGTACTTTATCTGGGGCAATCAACGCCCCTGCCAGCAGTGGATACAGCTGTAAAATCATGGAATCCTGATTTCGTTATAACCGGAGCCCTGTCGGGTCTCTCTGTCGGTGATTATGAAGAATTCGTCACCGGTTTGAAAAGAATATTCCCTGCTGGAAGTATACTTTTTGCAGGCTCGCTGGCAGATTTTATTCATAACAAAAAGATAGCAGGAATCCATCCCATTGTGTCGGAAAAAGATCTTTCCAGACTTATAAAATGAGCTCTGCCCTGAAAGCGGCAGATCCCTGGGTGTATAGGCAGGAGTATCCTGCTAAACGATACTTCTTCTCATAAAACCCCAGATGGTTACTCCGCTTATGATTACCATTGCAACTATGGCAGTGATCAGAATTGTCCTGTAGTCATCCTGGCGCTTTATAGCAATTCCCAGAAAAGCCCATACCACGGCAAGTCCCAGGAAGGGATTTTTTAATCTGCCAATGGTTGCTGCTACCAGAAGGGTGCCGACCGCGATCATGATAATTGTCCATACTTCGTGCGATATATTGAATCCGCTCCATCCTGAGGTTACCAGCACCGCTGTTACATTGGCAATGGTAGCAATGCAGATCCATCCGAGGTAAATCCCGAAGGAAGCCTTGATTATTCCAAAAGGCAAATCACGGATTGCAATATTTATATAAATTAGTGAAGCAAGCAATCCGGCCATCACCAGAAGTGAAAGAGGAAGCCTCCCGTAATGCCAGAATACTATCCAGAGGGCATTGAGTATGCATGAAATACCGAACGCCAGGCTGATCCTGGATACGGGAACTGCATTATAGTCCTTGAATTGAAAGATGCAATAAAGGATAACAAGGATATAGATCACACCCCAGATTGAAAAGGTCAGCCCGGCGGGAACAAAGAGGTTGGGGAAGGAGTCGGATAATTCACCTGTGGTTTTGCCATTAAGCGGAAGGGCATTTGCCAGGTAGTTCATTACAAGCATCCCGGCAAACAGTAAAAGATTGATGTATTTGATCATGGGATCAATAATTTATGGTTTTCTACTCAAAATTAATAAATTGAATTTCTTTTTGCTCCTACATAATTAATTATTTAAATATTTGTTTACAACCATCAACCGTCGCCTGAGGCCGACGGCAATGCTGAAACCGACAACCACCCTGAATCCGACGGCAACCACAATGGAGTTACCCCTTTAGTACCTCTTGCTATAAACCTAAATTTCTGTGGAATACGTTCTTCTGTTACCGTCAGCTTCAGCTGACGGCTTGGGCACCCCCCCCTTTTTTTTAGGGACTTTAGTCCCGCAACAAAGCAAAAGGGGCTAAAACCCCACATCATAAACAGAACCTCCTTCCGTCGGCTGAAGCCGACGGCAAGGCTGAAAACAAAGGCAACTCTAAAGCAAACTTTCCCGCTGAAGCCGACGGCAAGGCTGAAAGCAAAGACAACCCAGGTGCCGACAGGCAGGTGGTGATCGACAGCAATGATGAAGCCTGTGGCAAGTATATTACAGACACCTGTTAGTGTCTCGTGCATATTACCCTGAATTTCTGTGGAATACGTTCTTCTATTACCGTCAGCTTCAGCTGACGGCTTGGGCAACCCTCCCCCTTTTTTAGGGACTTTAGTCCCTAAATCTTTCCAATTGGTATTCCCTTATCAAAAGGTCCAGTTCATCCTGCAGAAGTACTTTCCTGTGGTGTTCTTCCTGATTTTTAATATATCTCCGCAGTTTTTCCAGATGATCCATCCCGATTGACACAGCATAGAAATCATCCTGCCATCCAAATCGTAAATTTGTCAGCCGGTTCTTATTGATCCAGAATGAACTTTCTCCCTTTAAATCATGCATTATTCCGGATATGCATTGATCACCCCGAAGTGAAATAACTGCATGCAAATGATCATGGAATCCATTCATACAATCAATAACAAACCTTTTTGAGCTTGCATTTACAGCGACATGAGCAATGACTCTGTCTTTAATCTGATCCCTGAGAAAAGGGATCCGTCCCTTTGTGGTCCACACGCAGTGCACCATGATTCTTACATAAGACATATTTAAGGAAATTACAGCGTTTGACAATAGTAAATTTAGGGTAATGGTTATAAATTTCCAAATATTCTTCACTTGATTACTCTACTGGGGCTAAAGCCCCACAACATAAATAGAGCCTCCTTCCGTCGGCTGAAGCCGACGGCAAGGCTGAAAACAAGGAATCCCTTAAGCCAACGGACAGGTTGAAGCCGACGGCAAAGCTGAAAAACAAGGAATCCCTTAAGCCAACGGACAGGTTGAAGCCGACGGCAAAGCTGAAAAACAAGGAATCCCTTAAGCCAACGGACAGGTTGAAGCCGACGGCAAGGCTGAAAACAAGGAATCCCTTAAGCCAACGGACAGGTTGAAGCCGACGGCAAGGCTGAAAACAAGGAATCCCTTAAGCCAACGGACAGGTTGAAGCCGACGGCAAAGCTGAAAAACAAGGAATCCCTTAAGCCAACGGACAGGTTGAAGCCGACGGCAAAGCTGAAAAACAAGGAATCCCTTAAGCCAACGGACAGGCTGAAGCCGACGGCAAGGCTGAAAACAAGGAATCCCTTAAGCCAACGGACAGGTTGAAGCCGACGGCAAAGCTGAAAAACAAGGAATCCCTTAAGCCAACGGACAGGTTGAAGCCGACGGCAAAGCTGAAAAACAAGGAATCCCTTAAGCCAACGGACAGGTTGAAGCCGACGGCAATGCTGAAAACAAAGACAACCCTGAAGCAAACTTTCCTGCTGAAGCCGACGGCAAAGCTGAAAAACAAGGAACCCCTTAAGCCAACGGACAGGCTGAAGCCGACGGCAACGCTTAAGCCGAATTCAACCCTGAAGCCGGCGGCAATTTTGCTGAAGCAGCCGGCAACGCTGAAAATCAGGGCTGTTAAGCAAACAATTTATTTGATGTTTTTACGCTTTTAAAGGATTGGCACAAGTTTTGCAATTATAGGGTTGTAACAAGTTCTTTAAACAACAACGTCATGAAAAAGTTCTTAATCACCTCGATTCTCGCAGCAATGGTTGCGATCGGGACAGCAGCAATGGCTCCGCAGGATTACCCGGATGAATATCTGGGCCTCCCGGGGGATAACTTCAACCTGTACGCAGTAATGAATTTATTCCAGCAGTCAGAAACCCTCGAAGGTTTCGAAAGAAGCCTTAACGATGAAAATTCCAGGATAAACAACCTGGATCTCAACAACGATAACTACATCGATTACGTTAAGGTGATCGACTATGTTAAAGGGAATGTTCACACAATAGTGCTGCAGGCAGTCCTCGACCGCGACGACAGCCAGGATGTAGCTGTCTTTACAGTCGAAAAGCTTCGCGATGGCGCGGTTCAGATACAGCTGATAGGTGATGAAGCTCTTTATGGCAGAAACTACATAATTGAACCCTATTATGCCGAAACCCCAAATCCGGGTTATACCGGCAGGGCTAAAAAGCAGGATGTACAGTCAGTGAGAACCACTTACGTGGCAATTGACGCCTGGCCGGTGGTAAGGTACATCTACCTCCCCAGCTACACAATATGGCGCTCATCTTGGTACTGGGGTTACTACCCCTCCTACTGGCGTCCCTGGAGCCCGTACTACTACCACTACTACTACGGATATCACTACCACTGGTACCCTACCTACTACGCTCGCTACAGGGTTTACCACTCCCCAAGATGGAGCGGATGGAATGACTTCTACTACCGCGACAAGAGGATGTACTCCAGAAATGTCACAGTCAATATCAACGAGGGCAAATACAAAACCACCTACTCGCGTCCCGAGTCAAGGAGAGAAGGAGAAGCCCTTTATGCCAAAGCGCACCCCGACAGGGCATCGAGCATGACCCAGCAGGGAACCACAGGTACCAGGAGAAGCTCCTCACAGGCTGCTCCCCAGCAGAGGCAGAATACCGGTTCCGCAACCAGCACCTCAAGGCGTGCAGGAAGCACGGCTACCGAAACAACCAGGAGCTCAACCCAGACAGGCCAGAGCAGCAGCAATGCCCGCAGGTCTGCAACCGGGTCATCTGAAGGTCAGAGCACCAGCACAAGCAGGAGATCATCCGGGACTTCGGTATCGAAACCGGCTACCTCCTCACAGTCTGGAACAAGGGTTGAATCGACCAGGAACAGCAGATCTCAGACTTCAGCACCGGCTGCAAACTCCCGCAGGAGCAATGAGACCAAAGTTTCAAGAGAAACAGTGGTAAAAAAGGGAAGCAGCAGTGTAACCAAGAAGAGGGAAGACAACAAGACTGAAACTACTTCATCAAGAAGGAAATAAAAGATACTCATGACGATAAAGCCCCCTTCCTCAACAGGAAGGGGGTTTTTGTTTTTTACATATCTTTACCTCATAAACAACCTTCTCAAGTATTATGCATCGCTATCTAATCATGTTATTAACAGTATTATTGCTTTCGGCTGCAGGTCTGCCTGAAAAAAAGGACAAACCGGTAATCTACCTTATCGGTGATTCAACAGTTAAGAACGGAACCGGCTTAGGCGATGGAGGATTATGGGGCTGGGGAGCTTATCTCCACACCATGTTCGACACGTCAAAGGTATCGATAAGGAATTACGCCCTGGGAGGAAGAAGCAGCAGGACCTTTATAACCCAGGGACTGTGGGATAATGTCCTGGCTCTACTGAAACCGGGCGATTATGTGTTCATCCAGTTCGGTCATAACGACAGCAGTCCGGTCAACGACGACAGCCGTGCAAGGGGAACCCTCAGGGGAACTGGTGAGGAAACTGAGGAGATCGACAACATTCTTACCAAACAGCATGAAACTGTTCATACCTATGGCTGGTATTTACGGAAATATATAGCCGATACAAAGGCCCTGGGAGCCATTCCTGTAATTTGTTCGCTGGTGCCGCGGAATATATGGGAAAACGGGAAGGTGTTAAGGGCATCTGACGATTTCGGGCTTTGGGCCAGGGAAACAGCTGAGGCCTCCGGAACAGGTTTCATCGACCTGAATGGGATCATTGCAGCGAAATATGAAGCCCTGGGTCAGGAGGAGGTCTCAACAAAACTTTTTCTGACGGATCATACCCATACAAATGAAGCCGGGGCAATTATTAATGCCGCGGCTGTCGCTGAAGGAATAAAGCAGATGAAGAAATGCAAACTGAAGAAATATATCAGAAAGCAGTTATAACTCCCATGCTCACTTTGCCATAGTCAGTTCCCCTGAACTGTTGAGTGAACTCCCCCACTACCCTCATGTTGCGCCTTAGAAGATACCCTGCATGCAGTGTAGCAGAAGCGTAATCGAGAGGATCATAATCCGATTCCACCCAGTTGACCAGGCCTGTAAGGTACCACTTGCTCATATCTCCTTTCGGGGAATAAATTAACTCCGCAAATGCTCCAAGTGTTTCAACATCCTCCATCATACCGGCAGGAAAGCCGGGCACAAAAACCCTCGAATCGGTCCTTTTTACAAACTGTGCACTCAGCATAAATCTCTCATTAAAGTCGAAAGTGATATCAGGCCCGAACATCCTGATGTCGCTGACGCCTGTGTATATCGCATCATGAATCACTTCCCGTCCGGTATAACCGAAGAAGCCGACGGTTATGAACTGACCTACATCCTGATTCACCCTGAGCATGAAGTTCTTGTACTTATCCTTGTCAAAAAGGTATCCGTCATCGGCTTCGCCGATGCCATTGCCGTTGACTATCTGTCCGACAATGGTAGTTCCGGTACTGAAACCCTTATCGAAAATCAATCCCTTGTCGTATTTCAGGTCGGTGGTTGAGGTACCCGGCCTTGATGAGTAAATCTTGTATGGTTCCAGGGTGTACCTCAACTCACTTTTGAAAAGAGGGTCTGAAACAGCGAACTGCCCCATTGTCAGGTTAATTCCAGTGCCAAGGAAATCTGTGTAAACCAGAAGGGCATCTTCGAGCCCTGCAATCTCCCCCCTCTCGCTGAACAGAAAATAGAAGTAATATGAAAGCTTGTCGGAAATCTCGCCTCCCGATAATATCTTTACGACGAAGGGAGCTGCAACATCAGTACTTCCCCTGTTGTCAAAATTGTAGGTCACATGCCCGTCCATCCTGATAGCCACCGGAAGTTCTCTGAACAACGATAGTCTGTCATCACCGGTCTGAATGAAGTGCCGCGGCGATTCATATTCGGTCATCCTGAAACCGTTACCTGCAAACTCATCACCGAAGGCCTTAAGCCTGGGCATAGCTGGTGAATGACAAACCTGACAACTTATCTGGTATTTCCTTGCGAAGGCTGGAATACCTGTTGCGGCGGGCGCCGGAATCAGACAGCTGATTACTACCGAAAGAAACAACACCTTCAAAAATCCTGAATTCTTCATATTCATAATGCAATAGTTTTATAATGGCTAATATTATAAAATATCCTCACTACGGATAGATTTCCACAGTGGTAAAATGATCGTTTACAAACTTGATCTCAGATTCATCCTCCGGCACCTTCAGAAGATCGGCAACCGGCTTCACGAGAAGCTGGTAGTTAAGTGTGGCTTTCACTTTCATCTCCCCGGGAGCTGCGTCATAGGGTATCTTGAAAGTAAACCGCTCCACTTTGGTTTCCCGGGGTCCGATCCGGTAATCAACCCCCAGTTTTGCCGTGTTCCACTGCATCATCGTCATTCTTCCCTCAGGGTCAAAGTATGGCATTCTGAATATCCTGTTCCCTGCAGGTATCCCGTCGCGCTGAACTCCCTTGAAATCCGCAAGCCCGAGAGGAACTGCCATATCCTGGTAGGCCAGGTAATCGCCTGAAATCGTATATTCCTCTCCCTCAAATCCCTTAGGGTCGACGTTAAGATGATATACCTTCCCCTTTGCATCGGTTGCCTCAACATTAAGCCATGCAATACGGTCCTCAACTGAACCTGTCGGGAATTTGTGACCTGTTTTCTGATTGAAGAGAGCAACTGAAAATACTACCGTTTCGCCCGGTTCGGCATCTCGTATATCAGGCTCGATCCTGAGTTCTATTGTCCCCCTGACTTTGCCCGGATCGTGTCCCCCGTGAAAGAGATGAAGCCTTGCATCATCATACGGTTTTGTCATCAGGGCATTCAGGTAAGGTCCGCCTTTGGGCATATGACAATCCTGGCACATCACTCCCTCCTTTGAGTACGGGCCCTCCTTCCACTCGAGCTGAGTGCTTTTTACCCATACCCCGAAAGGACTCATCTCATTATGACAGTTACCGCAGAACTCGGTTGTCTTATAAAAATCATTTGTAACAATCTTATGAGCCGGCGATTCAACAGCAGGGATCCTGAGTGCAAATTTTGTCATTCCGGGTTTAATCAGATAGCTGAAGTTGTAGGCAGGATCAGTTTGAGCCGACTGGACGAGATGGCATACTTCACAGGAGACCGATTCATTGGCCATGGTCTTTTCAGAAGGACGAGGCGGGGGAAATTTTTTCTCACTCATAAAAGCGAGAGGTGTATGGCACCCGTTGCAGCCATCAACAGCATCCTTAATATCAGGGTTTGCCTCTGAGTGCTTTACTGCCAGATCAAAATATTCGATCTCATCCCAGTGATGGGTGTAGGCCTGCGACATTAGCGACTGCGACCATTGCTCATACGTGCCGGGGTGGCAGGAACGGCATTTTTTAGCTGATTCAAAATCCTTGTAGGCATATTTGCTTTTGAGGTCCTCCTGTGAGGCGAGACGGCTGAAAGCAGTCAATACCGTGATGACAAGGAAGGATGACCCTGCAAGGATGACTAAGATGAGAAGGCTTTTCCTTACTTTCATAAGTCCTGAGTTTTTAGGACTAAAAGATAATCAAAATTTGCCTACTGCTGAATCTACTTCAAAAATTTAGTATTAATTTGCAGCAGGGTTGAAATGACTTCCAACTGCCTGCAGATTAATAAAAAGGATAATTCAATTTCTGAATGCGGAACCTATACGATGAGATATCTTTTAAAACAAGCTGTCTGGTAACCAGATCGTACAGCACTTCCTTTTCAAGCGCTGTCGGATTGCTTGACAGAGGTATCCGTGATGCAATCTGCAGCATTTACGGATTTGTAAGGTTTGCCGACGAGATTGTGGATACTTTTCACGACTACGATAAGAAGAACCTGCTTGATAAGTTCGAAAAGGATTATTATGATGCAGTCAGCTCGGGAATAAGCCTGAATCCTGTTCTTAATTCATTTCAGATTACGGTAAGGAAATACAGCATACCCGATGATCTGATCCAGGCTTTCCTGAAAAGCATGAAGACCGACCTTGTAAAGCTGGACCATAACACAAAAAACGAAACTGCCGAATATATATACGGCTCGGCAGAAGTAGTCGGCCTGATGTGCCTCAGGGTTTTCGTCCTGGGTGATGAGACGCTTTACAATGAACTTGAGGCTCCTGCAAAAAGACTGGGATCGGCTTTTCAGAAAGTGAATTTCCTTCGCGACATCCAGGATGACACCTTACTCCTGAATAGAAAATACTTCCACAATTCAACCACGTCGGGTTTCGATGAAAAGGCAAAAAAAGAAATAGTCGATGATGTTGAAGAGGAGTTTAAAGATGCAATTGCAGGAATAAGGAAACTTCCCGATAATTCACAACTGGGAGTTCTTACAGCATTTTACTATTACAGGAAACTTCTGAGAATAGTAAAACGTACTCCTGCCGAAAGACTTATGAGACAAAGGGTAAGGGTACCTGATTTTATAAAACTAACCCTGCTGCTTAAAGCATACCTGGTGTGTAAACTTAATTTACTGAAATGATAATCAAGATCATACTTTTAGTAGTTGCTGCATTCGCTTTTATGGAATTCGTTGCATGGTCAAATCACAAGTATGTCATGCATGGATTTCTGTGGTCGCTTCACAAGGATCATCATCTTACCGACATTGCAAGCAAGCCGGTACTGCAGAAGAACGATTACTTCTTCCTTATTTACGCCACTCCTGCAATAATCCTGATTATCCGGGGCCTGTTGGCGGAGAACCCCTACATAATAGCAATCGGCGGCGGAATTACCCTGTACGGATTTACATATTTCATAATTCATGATGTTGTCTATCACCAAAGGCTTCCTTTCTTTTCAAATCCTAAAAGCGCTTATATTATAGCCCTCAAGAAGGCACACCTGGCACATCATAAGCCAAAAAACCTGACGGACTTCAATAATTACGGCCTTCTGATCTTTAGCAGAAGGTACTTCAAATAACCTGAATGTCACTATATCTCATTCTTCTGATCTGTTCGTTGTTTTTCCCGCTGGCGCTTAGCTTCGACAGAAAGGTAGCCTTCTTCAGACACTGGCCGTCGTTGATTCCTTCGTTGCTTATTACAGGCGCATTTTTCGTTGTTTTCGATATCTGGTTTGCAAAAAGGGCTATCTGGGGATTCAATCCCGACTATCATTCCGGAATCGTGCTGGCAGGACTCCCCCTGGAAGAGTGGTTGTTTTTTTTAGTGATTCCGTATGCAAGCATTTTCATCCATTATGTTATGATCGCATATTTCCCCGGTAAAGAGCTCTCCGACAGGCTTTCCACCGGAATTACAATCACCCTGATACTGCTTCTGGCCCTGGGTATCCTGACCCACCCCGGAAGGTCATACACCATGGTCTATTTTTTAATGATGATAGTGGTTCTTTTCATTTCTTCCGCTATGAAGGACAGGCTCCTGAACAGGTTTTACTTATCCTTCCTGGTAATCCTGATCCCTTTTATCATCGTAAATGGTATACTTACAGGCAGCTTCATAGAAGGTGAAGTTGTGTGGTACAATCCGGAAGAAATAACCGGAATAAGATTTATTACCATTCCGGTAGAGGATTTTGCATACGGCTTCAGCATGATCATGATAAACCTTATGCTAATGAACTGCCTCCGGAAGAAACAGGATAAAATCAATAAGGATAATCAGGCATGAGGAATTTACTATCAGACAGAACACTGACAGCAAAGATCCTGCTTGGAATATTTTTCTCAGTTGGTATAACCGGAATGACAATCCCGGCTTCCAGGGAAACATTCACATCACTGACTCCTGTGGCACTGTTGCTGAGCATCGCTGCTGTCATACTCTTCCACAAATCCCATGATCCTGCAAGAGAGATCCTCTTTTTCCTTTTCATTTTCATTGCAGCCTTCATTATCGAGGCTATAGGCGTAAAAACCGGAAGGATCTTCGGCAGTTACAGATACGGTACAGGTCTGGGACCTCTTATCTTCGAAACTCCTCTTATGATAGGAGTCAACTGGGCTCTTCTGGTTTACTGTACAGCTGCTATCGCCGACCGGTTTCCTGTCTCCGATTTTCTTAAGATCATTACCGGATCGGCCCTGATGCTCGCGTACGACCTGATACTTGAACAGGCAGCACCCGTGATGCACATGTGGAGCTTTAAAGACAATGTGATACCATGGAGAAATTATGCTTCATGGTTTCTTCTGGCCGTCATTTTCCATTCGCTTCTGAGGCTATCAGGCGTCAGGACAGAAAACCGGATTGCCCCTTTCGTACTGTATGTTCAGGCTGTCTTTTTCATAGTACTTGTAATTATCCTGTAAATTTGCCCGATGATCCTTAAGGCATCACATCACCCGGTCTTCTACCCGTTCTTTCAGTTCTATTCATGGCTGAAGATCAAAATACATTTTCACCATGTGAACATAACACACGATTTCAGGGAAAAGGGCCTGCCAATTCTCATGATCTCCAATCATTTCAGCTGGTGGGACGGGTTCTGGGTAGTTTATCTCAACCTGAAACTGCTTCACCGGAAATTCTTCTTCTTTATGATGCTTGAGGAAGAGCTCAGGAAACACATGTTTCTAAATAAATCAGGTGGTTTTTCAGTCAGAAAAGGCTCGAGAAGCATAGTCGAATCGCTCATTTACACATCCGAACTGCTAAAGGACAAAAACAACCTGGTGCTGATGTTCCCCCAGGGCCGGATCGAATCAATATACAAAAATGCCTTCATCTTTGAAAAGGGAATAGAATATGTACTGAAAAAGTCCGCCGCCAGGCCACAGATAATTTTCCTGGTCAACCTTGTCGATTATTTCTCAAATCAAAAGCCCGGACTGTACATGTATCTAAAAGAATACAGTGGTAATGACTTCAGCACCGAAACGCTTCAGAAGGAATTTAACCTGTTTTATTCCGAATGCGTGGCCGTCAACATTTCCAAAAGTCAGGAATGATGGTGATAGCGGCCTATATTGTCCTGACTTTTACAGCCATCCAGCTGATCGTTGTGCTGGCAAACCTTCTCGCCGAAACCAGTCTGCCGGAAACCCGGAAGACTCATTCATCACTGGTTTCGGTACTTATCCCCGCTAGAAACGAAGAACATAACATCGGCAATCTTCTTAATGACCTGATACATCAGAATTACAAAGACATTGAAATAGTCGTCTATAACGATCAATCAGAAGACAAAACGGCTAATATAGTAGACGAATACACCGGACGCGATAGCAGGATCAGATTGATCGGTTCCGGCATGCTTCCCGGGGGTTGGCTGGGAAAAAATTTTGCATGTCACTCGCTAGCCGCAGAAGCAAAAGGCAGTTACATGCTTTTCCTCGATGCCGATGTCAGGGTGGGAGGCAATCTTATCGGACGAAGCATCAGCTTTTCAGAAAAACATGATCTAGGTCTGATTTCAATTTTTCCTAAACAAATAATAAGGAGTATTGGAGAATGGATCACGGTACCGAATATGAATTACATCCTTCTGTCACTGCTGCCCCTGGTACTTGTAAGGAAATCAGGCTACCCGTCACTTTCAGCTGCCAACGGACAGTTCATGTTTTTCAGAAAGGAAGAATACCTTGCCCTGAGACCACATGAAGCAGTTAAGGCAGACAAGGTAGAAGACATAGCCATTGCCCGGCTCTTCAAGAAACAAGGGATAAAAATTGCATGCCTTGCAGGTGATGATACGATAACATGCAGTATGTACAAGGGTTTCCGGGAAGCTGTGAACGGCTTTTCAAAGAATGTGATCGCCTTTTTCGGCAATTCATTTCTGATGGCACTTCTGTTCTGGCTGGTAACCACCTTTGGCATATTGGCTGTGGCCTGGTCATCATCAGTTCCAGTGACAGTTGCATACATAACTGCTTACATTCTTGCACGGATTTTTATTTCAATCGCCAGCAGGCAGAACGTGTTCTTTAATCTGCTTTATATTATACCTTTGCAGGTTTCAATGGGGCTCTTCATTTTAAAGGCATTTATTAACAGGAAGTACAGAAATTTCGAATGGAAAGGAAGAAAAATTGGCTGATAGCTGCACTCCTCCTGCTCACTTTTACACAGGTCAGGGCAGATTACAGATCCGATATTTATTCAGCTTACATAAACAACAGGATGGAGCTGTGGAAGAATGTTATCGACAGGATGAACTCCCTGCCGGATAAAAGCGATGATTTCCTGATGGAGCTGTTGAATTACCAGTACGGTTACATCGGATACTGCATTGGATTTGATAAAAAAGACGAAGCACGCTTTTACCTGAATATCGCCCAGAAAAACCTCGATTTGCTTGAAAAGAAGAAATATAATCCCGGTGTTATCAACGCCTACCGGTCGGCTTTTTACGGATTCAGGATCGGACTTAATCCGGTGACCGCCCCCGTAAACGGCCTCAGGAGCATCGATTGCGCAAAAACTGCGATAACACTTGATCCGGGGCACTATCTTGGTTATGTGCAGCAGGGAAATATTCAGTTCTATATGCCATCAACATTCGGGGGCTCAAAGAAAGAGGCTCTGCAGCACTATCTCAAGGCTCAGGAACTGCTTGAAAAAGAACCCGGATCCATCATCGAAAACTGGAACTACCTCAGTCTTCTGGTGGTGATTGGCCAGACTTACACCTACCTTAAGGATTATACCTCTGCACAAAAGGTTTATGATTTTATAATGCGCACCGAACCGGCATTTACCTATGTAAGGGATGACCTTTACCCGAAACTTATGAAACAAATGCAAAACTGATATTTATGGCGAAAAGCATATTAATTGCCGGTGCCGGCCTCGGAGGTCTTGCCACGGCTCTTCGACTGGCAAAAAGAGGCTACAAAGTCGAAATTGTCGAGAAGAACGGCAATGCCGGCGGCAGGCTCAACCAGCTGAAAAAGGACGGATTCACATTTGATACCGGACCAAGCTTTTTCAGCATGTCATATGAATTCACCGAATTCGCAAATGACTGCAGAATAAAACTTCCTTTCGAGTATTATGAACTGGATCCACTATACTCTGTAAACTTCAGCAAGAGCCCGGTCACATACCATCTCTACAAGGAAATCAGCAAACTGGCTGCACAGTTCAGGGAGCAGGACCCCGATTTCGAAACAGGGTTCAGAAGCTATCTCGATAAGAGTAAAAGGCTGTTCCATGATACCAACGTTGTTATAAAAAGCAACTTTGACAACCTGTTCGAATATCTCCTCACCCTGGTGAAGGTAAATCCCTTGCATCTTCCTGTCCTTTTCCGGAATTTCTATAACCATGTTGCCCATTATGTAAAATCGGATGACGCCAGGCAGATTCTGTCACTTGTGGCCTTCTTCCTTGGCAAAACTCCCTTTGACACTCCTGCGGTTTACACTCTCCTCTCCTATACCGAGTTTTTACACGACGGTTATTTCAACGTAAAGGGTGGAATGTACAGGATCGTTGAAGGTATTGTCGATGAACTTGAGAAGGAAAATGTAAAGATCCATTATAACACTGAAATCGTCGATTACGTACAGGAAGGAGACAAACTGAAGTTCCTGGTCGACAAGAATGGTAAGAAATGGGGAGCCGACATTATAGTGGTCAATTCGGATGCCGCTGTTTTCAGGGGAAGGATTTTCAGACGCAGGGAATTCTCTGTTGAGAAACTGGATAAAATGGACTGGACAATGGGATCGCTGACCATTTACCTTGGAATAAAATGCAAACTGCCTGAAGTCAGCCATCACAATTATTATCTCGGCGACAACTACAGGGAATATGCAGGAAAAGTGTTCATTAGCCCCGAGATTGTAGACAAACCTTACTACTATGTCAATGTCCTGTCGCGGTCGAACCCCGGTTGTGCGCCTGAAGGATGCGAAAGCCTCTTCTTCGTTTGCCCGGTCCCTGACCTCAGTAAGAAATCCAACTGGGACGACAGGGATAAAATTGTTGACAGCATTATAGATGATTACTCGTCAAGGATAAAGAAAGACATCAGGTCTGAAATAGTATCGCGTACCGTTTACACTCCCTTTGACTGGCAGGAACAGTTCAACCTTCACAGGGGCAGCGGACTGGGTCTGTCGCACAAGATGATGCAGATCGGAGGCTTCAGGCCAAAAAACTTCGATGAGGTTTTTAAAAATGTCTTTTACGTGGGGGCATCCACCATTCCGGGAGGAGGACTGCCAATGGTCGTTATCGGGTCAAAACTTGTAACCGAAAGGATCGAAAAATATGATGCGCCGGCAAAATGAAGATTAGTGTTTTCTGGTTCAGAAGGGATCTCCGAACTGAGGACAATACAGCTCTCAGTGAAGCTCTTCGTTCCGGTATGCCTGTACTTCCGGTCTTCATTTTCGATACAAACATAACCGGTGAACTGCCGGGCGATGATTCAAGAATAAGCTTTATCCATCAGTGTCTTTCTTCGATTGACAAAAGTCTGCGGGACTTAGGGAGCTCTATTTATGTGCTCAAGGGTGACCCGGTAGCAAAATGGAAGGAGCTGATATCCTTATTCGATATCGGAGCCGTCTACATAAACAAGGATTATGAGCCTTATGCCATCGACCGCGACAATGCTGTGGAAGCCATATTGAAAAAACAGGGTATCCCGATGTTTAGGTACAGGGACCAGGTGATTTTTGAGGAAAATGAGGTGATGAAATCCGACGGCAGTCCGTACACAGTTTTCACTCCCTACAGGAATCAGTGGATGAAGAAACTGGAGTTGGTCAGGCCGGAACTTTCGGGTACCACCCCTGCCGGAACTTCAGAATACTATAAATGCAGTAACACTTTCCCTCCCCTGGAGGATATTGGTTTCAGAAAGGGAAGCCTTAAGGTGAAGCCCTATGATCTGCAGGCAATTCCCGACTATCATAAATTCCGCGATAATCCAGCGGCCGACATGACAACTCATCTGTCTCCCCATCTCCGCTTCGGAACCGTCAGTATCAGGAACCTGGTGAGAACCGGGCTGGAGCAGAATATGACATTTCTTAATGAGCTGATCTGGAGAGAATTTTTTATGCAGATCCTGTTTCACTTCCCAAATGTTGTCACAGAAAACTTCAAGCCTGTTTATGATGACCTCCTCTGGAGAAATGACGAAAATGATTTTAAGAGATGGTGCAGCGGCGAAACCGGCTATCCGATAGTGGATGCGGGGATGCGTCAGTTAAACTCCACCGGATGGATGCACAACAGGGTAAGGATGATCACATCGGGATTCCTTTGCAAACACCTGCTGATAGACTGGCGATGGGGTGAAGCATACTTCGCACGACAGCTTCTCGATTATGAGTTGTCGTCGAACAATGGCAACTGGCAATGGGCAGCCGGAACAGGTTGTGATGCTGCTCCCTACTTCAGGATATTCAATCCGGAAACCCAGCAGAAGAAGTTTGATCCAAAAGAAATTTACACAAGAAGATGGGTAGGTGATTACGGTAAACCCGGCTACCCTGCAAAAATGGTCGTACACGAGTTCGCCAGGGAAAGAGCCCTGAACGCTTACAAAACCGGTATGATAAAAAAAATAACATAAAACATGGAGCTAATTTCCCGATAAAATATGAAGTCGATTATGTAAGAGTCTATCAAAAGAAATAATTCTACCTTTGAATAACTGTTTGCATAAAGTCAACCGGTTTTTTAAAAGTATCACTTAATTCTTAACAGGATGAAAGGATTTAGTCATCAGTCAGTGAATATCATAATTTCGCTTCTTATCCTGTTTCTTACGGCTTCTTGTGAAGCATTGAAAGATGATCCCGATTATGTCGGTACCTGGCAGTTTAATGAAACAATCACTGCCGATGCTATGGTGTATAGCAATACCCGCACCATCGTTTTCACAAAAAACACCTGGGAAGAAACATATCTTATAAGACGGCAAAACTCCGAAACCATAACTGCCATAATCGGAACGAGGGGAAATATAGCAAGATCGCGGTCGAACCTGGTCTTTGAGCTGAAGGAGCTCGGCACCTGTGTCCCCGACAATATGGAGGTATGCACCGAAGAGGTGCAGTGGTTCGGCGAGGGAAGCTTCTACTGGAATGACAACATCGACTTTTTCGAGAAAAAAGTGACAGGCGTTTTCGAGGTCGACGGCACAACCTTACGGTTGTCGCGTGACCTGAACAACGACATGGATTTTGAAGACACCGGTGAGGATGTTACCTTTGAGCTGATATGAAACCGGTTATTTGATGAAGACAGCCTTTCTCCTGATCCTCCTTGCATTAAACCTTCCCGGTCCGAAAAAGCCTTCCGGATCATATCCCTCAGGGCTGATGATCGAGTTTATCAGGGAGCCTGAACATGTTAGTATTTGCGATCCAAAACCTGAATTCAGCTGGATCGTGCCCGACCTTGCCGGCAGGCAAACCGCTTACCAGATCCTTGTCAGCTCATCGAAGGAACTACTCTCCAGGGATATCGGAGACCTGTGGAACGGGCTTAAGACCGCAGGCTCAAAATCGACGGAGGTTGAGTATTCCGGCGCTTCTCTTCCCGCCAATTCTGTCTGTCACTGGAAAGTAAGGATATGGGACAGAAGAAACAAGCCTTCATCATGGTCTGAAGTGCAGACATTCAGGACAGGAAAATTCACTGACTATTGCACAACGGGAAACCGGCTGGTTGAAACTGAAATCAGGCCCCGGAAAGTGGTCAGAACCGGAAATGATTCATGGTTCGCCGATTTCGGGAAAGATGCTTTCGGGAAGCTCCAGATTGAATTAAACCCGGAGAAGAAAGATACAATTATAATCCATCTCGGAGAAATGCTCAACGGGGAAAACAGGATCGATCGCGAACCGGGAGGCACCATAAGGTATCACAGGATAATCGTGCCCGTCGAGCCCGGCAAAACCTTATATGTTGCAGAGATTCCGCCCGATCAGAGGAACACCGGACCAGCAGCAGTGCATCTCCCCGATTCTGTCGGCGTCGTCACTCCTTTCAGGTATTGTGAAATTGAAAACCTGAAGACTGAGCCTGACAGAATGATTCAGAAAGCACTTTGGCACTATTTCGACGACAGCAGCAGCGCATTCATCAGTTCAGACACCATCCTGAACCGGGTGTGGGACATTTCAAAATACACAATCAAGGCAACCTCCTTTACTGGAATATATATTGACGGCGACAGGGAACGGATCCCTTATGAGGCCGATGCCTACATCAACCAGCTCGGGCATTATTACACCGACAGGGAATTTTCAATGGCCCGGAGAACCAATGAGTATTTCATCGATCATCCAACATGGCCCACAGAGTGGATTCTACAGACCGTCCTGATGTTCCATAACGACTTCATGCATACCGGTAACCCTGAGTCAGTCGCAAAATTCTACAAAGAACTGCAGCATAAGACACTTGCCTCCCTCGCCCGATCCGATGGTCTTATAAGCTCATCGGCGGCTAATGATGAAATAATGTCAGCCCTTGGCTTTTCAAATGTAAAGGAAAGGATAAGGGATATAGTCGACTGGCCTCCGGCACAGAAAGACACCGGCTGGAAACTGGCAACCCCCGAAGGTGAAAGAGACGGATACGACTTGAGGGAGATAAACACCGTTGTTAATGCCTTCCATTACAGGAGCCTGGTGCTGATGTCGGAGCTTGCAGGTTACCTTGGAAACCCCGTCGATTCTGCCATTTATCACAGCCAGGCGCAAAAGGTAAAACTAGCATTCAACGAAAAACTTATCGACAGGAACAGGGGCATATACCTCGACGGGGAATTCTCCGGTCACTCCTCTCTTCATGCCAACATGATGGCACTTGCCTTTGATCTGGTACCACGCGAAAATCTGCCAGCCGTAGTCGACTTTATAAAGTCGAGCGAAATGGCCTGCAGCGTATACGGGGCTCAGTTCCTCCTTGAAGGACTTTTCAGGGCAGGTGAAGCCGACTATGCACTCAGTCTTCTGACAGCCACACACGACAGAGGCTGGTGGAACATGATAAAATCGGGGTCAACAATGACGATGGAAGCCTGGGATATGAAGTACAAACCCAATTCCGACTGGAACCATGCCTGGGGAGCAGCTCCGGCAAACATTATCCCGGGTTACCTTTGGGGAATACAGCCAGTACTTCCCGGTTACTCCAAAGCGGTAATTAAACCTCAGCCCGGTCATCTGACATACAGCCATATAAGCGTCCCCACTATCCTGGGTAATATTGTGGCCGAATTCAGAAAGGACAACGAATCACTTTTGTACATAATCACGATCCCTTCAAACATGGATTGCGATTTCATACTTGTAGGCACCGGAGATCAGACCGTGAATTTGAACGGAATGAAAATCAGGCCAAAAGACGGTATCCTGCAACTCAGGCAGGGCACAAACAGAATAGAATTATAATTTCCTGTTATGAAGACAAAACTTTTATTGATCGTTTTATTAATCCTGGCTCTGCCGGGGATCACCTGCAACCGTAACAATAACGACCAGGCATTCAAGGCTGACGTGATAGTCTACGGAGGGACCTCAGCTGCTGTCACTTCTGCAGTGCAGGCACACAGGATGGGGCAGTCGGTAATTATTGTGTCTCCCGACAAACATCTTGGGGGTATGACATCATCCGGCCTTGGCTTCACCGACACGGGCAACAAGGAGGTAATAGGAGGCCTGGCAAGGGAGTTCTATCAGCTTATATATCAGCATTACGATAAACCGGAAGCCTGGAACTGGCAGAAAAGGTCGGAATATGGCAACAAGGGCCAGGGCAACCCCGCCATCGACGGCGAAAAGCGCACCATGTGGATATTTGAACCGCACGTGGCGGAAGCCTCATTCGAAACCATGATAAGCACCAACAACATAACGGTTCACAGGGATGAGTGGCTCGACAGGGAAACCGGCGTCACAATGAAGAAAGGGAAAATCATCTCAATCAGGACCCTCAATGGAAAGACTTACAGGGCCAAGGTGTTTATCGACGCTACCTATGAAGGGGATCTGATGGCTTCTGCAGGAGTCAACTATACAGTTGGCAGGGAAGACAACAGCCTGTACGCCGAGACCTGGAACGGTGTTCAGAAAGGAGTGTTTCACCACGGACATTATTTCAAGGATAAGATCGATCCTTACATTATTCCCGGCGATCCGTCGAGCGGACTTCTTCCCCGTATATCAGCCGAAACTCCCGGAGAGAACGGCTCCGGCGACAACAAGGTTCAGGCTTACTGCTACCGGCTCTGCCTGACTCAGCACCCGGAGAACAAAGTGCCCGTAACAAAACCCGAAGGTTATGACAGCACCCAGTATGAACTTCTTGTCAGAGTGGCAGCAACAAGATGGAATGAGTTCTTTGCAAAATATGATGCAATCCCGAACCATAAGACCGATGTGAACAACCACGGACCTTTCAGTTACGATAACATCGGAATGAACTGGGACTATCCCGAAGCCTCCTACAAAAGAAGAAAGGAAATACTTGAGGAACATATCACCTATCAGAAAGGACTGCTTTATTTTACAGCTACCGATAAAAGACTTCCTCAATGGGTAAGAGACACAATGCTGACCTGGGGCTATTCGCGTGATGAGTTTGCTGATAACGGATACTGGCCATACAACATTTATGTCAGGGAAGCAAGAAGGATGATTGGGAAATATATAATGACCGAAAATGATGTACTGTGCAAGAGGCCTGTTCCGGAACCGGTCGGCATGGGATCATACACCATGGATTCACATAATATCCAGAGATACGTCACGCCCGAAGGTTATGTCCAAAATGAAGGTGACATCGGCGTACGCGCCCCCAGGCCCTACCAGATAAGCCTCGGTTCACTTCTTCCCCTCGAAGAGCAGTGCAGCAATCTTATTGTCCCGGTCTGTGTTTCGTGCACTCACATTGCTTTCGGATCGATAAGAATGGAACCAGTTTTTATGATCCTTGGACAGAGTGCAGCTACAGTGGCTTCACTGGCACTAAGGAACAGGAAAAATATTCACGATCTGACATATGAAGAAATCAAAGATCAACTGATTGCCGACGGACAGATCCTGGATTATTGATCTCTGGACCTGACCTTATATTGGCGTTGAATAACACGTACCTCCCGCTTTCTTAAGCAGTTGTCAAAAAAAATTGACTTGTATTGATCCAATTAATAAATTTGATTAAATCCTTTTTTATTAAAAGGGGGTTGGGAGGTTCCTGAAAATCCCTTTATGAGAGTAGGGAGTGTAAGCTGAAAAACTCAAGAGTAAGCCTTATTTAACAATCTGACTTATGAAGAAATCATGCTTGTTGACTACTGCTTTCTGCCTGTTTTTCTTAATGCCTGTAAATGCCCAGTTTGATAAAGGCAAGATCCTGACAGGAGTCACCTCCACTATCAATCTTCAGTCTGTGTATGGATCGGAATTAATGGCCCTTGGCTTTATTTCTACCAAACACGGCAGTGAATCGGACGCCCTCAAAACTACAGCTTTCAACCTTTTACCAAGGGCAGGATATTTTGTAATTGACAATCTTGCTGTTGGTTTGGATGTTGTCATAAGTTTATGTTCCGAGAAAAGCGGAGACGATTACAAGGACGTAACCACCACTCTTGCAATAGGGCCCTTTGCGAGATATTATTATCCACTTGAAAAAATAAATACTTTTTTCGAAGTAAACAGTTATTTTGGTACATGGAAAGAAAAATACACATACGGATCAAGTGATTATGAAGATAATTACGGGTTATTAATGCTGGGCCTTGGTCCGGGAGTGACCTTCCCGGTTTGTGATTGTGCATTTTTTGATGTAATGGCCGGATATTCTCATGTAGTCTGGAAGGCTAAGGATTCGGAAGGTGATAATAAAGAAACAAGCAATGGATTTGGATTGAAAATAGGAATTTCCATAGTTCTCAACTCCCCGAAATAAAAATTGTTTGCTTATTAACTGAAATGATTTATTTTTGGGCTCTTTATACCCATTAAGCCTGAATTGACCTGCATGCCCCTGAAAAGAATTCTTTTCCTGGCTATTTTTCTTATACCGGGATTGAAGTTGTTTTGCCAGCACGATTCCGTCCTGATCAATAAGAAACCGCTGGTTATTAATGAGCTTGTTCTCCCCGTGACATTTGACGGGATTCCCGATGAAGAGGCCTGGAATTCGGTCAAACCACTTAAAATGATAATGTATTCACCCGTTTTCGGAAAAGACCCCACCGAACATACCGATGTACGCATTGCTTACGATGACAAATACCTTTACGCAGGAGCGTGGATTTATTACCAAGATCCTTCCATGATGCGTTCCTCCAGCTTAAAGCGCGATTATAAGGGAATGGGATCTGACTGGTTCGGATTGTTCCTCGATACCTATAATGACAAGGAGAACTCAATGATGTTTTTTACCACCCCTGATGGGCTGAGGTTTGATGCAGGTATACAAAAAGACGCTGTTCGCCCCCGCCCCGATCAGGAACCAATGAACCTGAGCTGGAATGCTTTCTGGGATGTTCTCACAAGAAAGGATTCTGCCGGCTGGAGTGCTGAATTCAGGATCCCGCTTTCAAGCCTCAGGTTCCAGGAAGTTAACGGAGAAGTACGTATGGGACTGACTGTTGAAAGATGGATACCGTCAAAGAATGAGATTCAGATTTTTCCGGCAATACCTCCCAATTGGGGAGAAACATCAATAATGAAGCCTTCGCAGGCCCAGGAAATTTTATTTCGCGGGATAAACCCTGACAAACCACTCTATATTGCCCCATATGCACTCGCCGGCTATAAAAGCGCTTTCGACCTTAATGATGAGGAGACCGCATATATGAAATCCAACACACCTGATATCGAAGCGGGACTTGATCTAAAATTCGGAATTTCCAGGACTCTTGTCATGGATGTTACGATAAACACCGATTTTGCTCAGGTTGAGGCCGATGATCAGCAGATCAACCTGACCCGGTATTCACTTTATTTCCCCGAAAAAAGAATGTTCTTTCTCGAACGGGCAAGTGTGTTTGACTTCTCGCTGGGCGGCAACAGCAATCTTTTTTACAGCCGTCGCATCGGACTCTTCGAAGATGAAGAAGGGGTGGAAGAACCTGAGCCTGTACGTATTTATGGTGGTGCAAGGTTAACTGGCAGATTAAAAAGCTGGGATGTCGGGTTTCTGGATATGCAGACAGCACCTTTGCTCAAAAAAAGACCGGATGGTACTTCGGTTTCCCTTATCCCATCGGAGAACTTCGGGGTTCTGAGGTTCAGGAGGCAGGTGTTTAACCAGAACAGTTATATTGGGGCTATTACTACAAGCAGACTGGGCTCTGACGGATCCTATAATTTTGCATATGGTCTCGACGGAATTTTCAAGGTATTCGGAGATGACTACCTTAATCTCAGATGGACCCAGACATATGAGGATGGTGTCAGTAACGTTTCCCTGAAGGAAAACTCCCTGATGATGGCCACCTGGGAAAGAAGATCAACCAGAGGATTCGGATACGAGCTTGGGTTTACCCAGTCGGGAACTCATTTTAATCCGGGAATCGGATTTGAAATGATGGATGATTATACGATTGTCCGGGGAGCTTTAAGATATGGATGGATCTCCCCTGAGGGTTCTAAACTTTATACACATGGACCCGGGACCCGTTTTATGTACAGAACCTATATTGAAGACGGATCCTTCATGAGTCTGACAAATTTTACCGGCTGGGAATTCCAGACCAAAAGCCAGTGGCAGGGAAGCCTGAATCTGGTATACAATAACGACAGGCTTACCGACAGCCTCGAGATAAGTGCAGATGAGCTTTATATCAAACCCGGGAGATATGAATATTTTAGTTTCAGAGGCAGTCTTGTAACTCCGATGTCGAAACCATTCTACATAATGTTTATGACAGAACTTGGAGAGTTTTATGACGGAACCCGTCTCTCTTTCAGAACAGAGCCCACCTGGAACATGTCAAAGCATTTTGAGCTTGGGGGCATATATAGTTTTGATCATGTGAATGTTGCCGCAAGAGATGTATCGATGACCAACCATATTGTCGGTGTTAAGGCTCTCTATATGCTCGATACCCGGTTTTCAATCAATGCATACATCCAGTATAATACAGCGCTGGACGGGGTCATAACCAATCTGCGATTCAGATATAATCCCAAAGAGGGCAACGACCTCTACCTTGTCTTTAATGAAGACCGGAATACCGACCTCAACAGGGAATTGCCATATCTGCCGGTTTATAATTCACGAGCTGTAATGTTGAAATACACGTATACCTTTAACCTCTGATAGGGGTTCGAGGATCCTTATTCCATTGATTATGCAACTCAATATTCCCTTCATGAATCAAAAACAGCGTCTTGTGTTTGAACTTCGAAGCAGGAATATCCGGAAAATCAACAGCTGTTTTATCTAAAATTGCTTTAGCGGTTCTCTGTCGTTGAACTATAATACCTATGGATTTGAACCTGTCAGAAAACAACCTGTCAACCCTCATTGACGTCCTTCCTTTTACAACTTTTGAAACAAATTGCCAGTAACTGCTAGCTGGTAAACCGGATCAGGCTTATTCGGTTAACCCTGATTTTTTTACCAGATCTCCTATATTTACTCCAATCGATATTTCATGGTTGTTGTAAACATTAAGTGCCACTGATGAAGCAATATTGAAGTTATATGAGAATTTTATACCTTTTGCAATATTTGCTCCAAATCCAAAACCCCAGATTCCAGGATCCCTGAAAGCAAGACTACCCCAAATATTATCCTGATACGATATCTTTGAAGCTATCCCAATCTGACTGGTAATAAATTTCCCTCCTCTTATATACATCAAAGGACTAATATCCCAGCGATCATTTATGGAATAGGTATATGCAGCGTGTATTTGATAATTTGCAAGAGGCTTATATGTTACATCAACTTCACTGTATTTTGCATCACCAAAATTAATATTAGCAAACATAATCCCTGCTTCGATCCCTTTGAACAGGTAAAGGGCAGAAAAATCAGACATAAACTTAAGCCTTGAAGACACATCCTGCTGGATCATTACAGGGTCAATATTGTATTTCGGATCGTTATAATAATCGCTGAAATTGATCCTGTTATTATAAACTCCAGCCGAAAGAGCCATTAGCACTTTATGTTCACCTGCTATTTTGACACTGTACGAATATGTACCCATGATATAAAGCTGATTATAGATACCCGCCTTGTCATAAATGATCTTTCCTCCAAAGGCAGCGTTTGTCATAAGCATATCGCTGTATGACAATCTCATGGTTTTGGGTCCACCGTCTATCCCGCTCCAGTCAGATCTGAAGCTTGTAAAAAAGCTCCCCGGATTGAAATGCCCCGCATAGGATGAGGAGAGTGAATATTTATCCAAAAAATAGTTCTCTGAAATAGGCATTTGCTGGGCAAAAATTACCTCCTGAATTAGAATTGAGACTAATAATATTATTATTTTCTTCATGATGAGAATTTCAATGCCCTATCTTACAATATTTACTGTTCCGGTAACTGATCCCTCTGTTTCTGTTTTTATAATGAAATAATATGCCGCAGGAGGCAGGTTGACACCGTTTGAAGTACCATCCCATTCATTATGGTAATCCGGGGATGAAAAAACGAGTTTTCCCCATCGGTTATAAACCTTGATTTCACACCTTCCATATGATTCCAGATCTGGTATTTCCCAGAAGTCATTGAAACCATCGTTATTTGGAGTGAATAAATACATGATATTTTCATGAGCCGAAATGACTTCGACCGAAATTTCTGCTTCAGCTGGATCATAATTTTCATCCCCGGTCTGATAAGCTCTTACTTTTGCATTTCCTCGAGTAATCCCAGTAAGTGTTGATCCGATTACCTGAGCTACCTGTGAGTCATTGCTATCAAAGTAGACTGCAAGCCCAGATGTGGCAACTGCCGCAAGTTCAAAAGTCTCATTAACCAGAAGTTCATCAGGATGAGAAGTAAATGTTATGGTCTGAGGAATTTTTGTTATCGTCAGGATTCCCTGTACATAAATGAAATCGTAACAATCATCATTCCCCCCTTCGACTGTTATCATATAATCCCCTGCCGGAGAATCTGTGGTAACTTCCGTGCTCACTGCAGGAAGTCCGTCCAGAACTTCAATATTCTCATTAAAAACAAATCCCGAACAAGTATAAGTCAGTTCCGGATTCTCTGAAAGGTAAGGCTTCGATTTGTTGTCAACAGTAATGGTGAGTGGAGCTTTAGCCACAACAATATTTACCAATATATCTTCAGCCGGGTTAAAATTATTATCGCCCGCCTGGCTGGCAATGATATTTGAATTACCGGCGCTCCTGATGTAAATAATTCCGTCTGTAACCTCAGCCACCGAAGGATTATCACTGTTGTAAGTGACTGTCAGACCTGAAGTTGACCAAGCTCCCGCGCTGAAACTGGCTGAACCGTAAACAACGGGGCTGATTGCCGGGAAAGTAATTACCTGATCAGCTTTGTTTATAGTGAGTGTTTGTGTAACATCAGCAGCCGGATTATAGTATTGATTGCCTGACTGAGAGGCTGTTATATCAGCGTTACCTGTACCTACTATCTGAATTGTGTTTCCTGAGATAATCGCAACATCGGTATTATTGCAGGTATAAATAACGCTGAGTCCGGAGGAAGCAACTGCAGCAGGATCAAGATCCGGATCACCATAAGTACAGGTTCCAAACGGACTGAAAGTAATGTATTGATCGGCTTTGCTTACTGTAATTGTCTGATCGACATTTCCAGCCTGATTATAATTTGTGTTACCCGGCTGTGAGGCCGTTATTATAGCGCTTCCAACTCCTGTAATCATGATCATCCCATTATTAATAGCAGCTACAGAAGGATTATTGCTACTGTAAACAATGTCAAGTCCCGAACTGGAAGTTGCTCCAGGAGAAACCGGATCATTACCGAAAGTAACTGCCGGTAAGTCAGCAAAGGTAATTGTCTGATCCGCTTTATTTACGGTAAGAGTGTGCGCGATGTCAACTGCCGGATAGTAAAGATTATTTCCTCCCTGTGAAGCGGTGATAATGGCAGTTCCGGCTCCTGTTATATGTATAGTTCCTTCTGAAATTGTCGCTACTTCCGGATTATCAATTGAATAAGAGACAGGTAATCCAGAAGAGGCTGTTGCCGAAAGGTTGAAATCAGTATCTCCGAATGTTTTTGTGCCGGGGGCCTGAAATAAGATGGCCTGATCATCTTTGTCCACAGTCAGGGTCCTTATATATCTGGCGGGAGCATATGTCCCATTACCAACCTGTAAGGCAGTGATATCAGCAGTTCCTGTCGAATTTGCATCGACCTGGTTACCGCTGAGAGTCGCAACTGTTGTATTTGAACTTGTAAAGGTCACCGGTAATCCGCTTGAAGAAGTAGCCGAGAGAGTGATCGGAGGATCGCCAAAAATCATCACAGGAAGCGCAGGAAACGAAATTGTCTGAATGATGAAATTTACCGGCTCATCTAGAAATGTAGGCAATAATCCTCCTGCTTCCGAAGCCACATCACCCTGAGTGTATGAAATAAGAACGGTTTCACTTCCTGTAAGCTGGGTTTCAAGTGTAACAACAATTGTATAAGGGTCACCCGATTTTAATGAAACAGCACTGATAATTACAGGGGTCCCGTCAACCGTAACAATAAACTGATCCTCTTTCCCCGTTGGATCAGCCATTGGTTTATCGAATTGTACCTCTATATTTCCGCTTTTGGCAGCAAGCAGATAATTAGGGATACCTGGTAGATTTACATTTATTGTAACTGTACCTGAAGGAGAATCACCTGTATCATCATGAATATAAAAATCAAAACTTCCAACACCATTGCCTGCTCCACCGTCAGCTGAATAAATTAGAATCAAATCCGGATCGGTAATTGTAGCAGGGACAGATGTTATCTTACTTCCTTTCGTTCCCTCGTCATACTGATAAAGCGATCCTTGCGAGGGAAGTGTATTTATTACTGCGCTTTTTGTGCTGGCATCGCCACCGTTATATTGAAGCCTGATCACTCTCTCTTCATTCTGCTCTGCCCAGATAGTCAGCGGAACTGCTGCAAGCGGAGGGCTTTCACTTGTCGTAAACCGATTGATTTCTGACCACGTTGTCCCCGTGGAATTTGTCGCAAATACTGCCCAGTAATAGGTCGAATTCAGATCAAGTCCTGAAATATCGTAAGTGGTATTTGTACCTGTATTATAATCAGACGATTGGCTGATATCAGAGCGTGTGGATATTTTCAAAGTATAATAGCTTGCATTAGAGGAACCTATCCATTCAAACTTTTGTGATAGTCCTATGACGCCATTGTTTGCCGGGCTGACCAGCGTTGGTATTCCGGGCTCAGGAAGACTGATATCCTTAGTCAGATAAACGCCATCATAAGCAGCAGATGAATTAATTGTATAGGTTGAACCCGAAGGACTAAACAGTATGGCCTGCTCAGAGGATATTGCACTGGAATTATGATATGCATATTGAACCCCTGCAGTACCATTTGAGTTTTCTATCCCGATTGAAGCAGAACTGCCATGAGATCTTGCTGACGTATTGTCAATAATACTTCTGTACTGGATCTGAATATTATTTGAACCCTCATATAAAATGACAGAAAAAGTACCCATTAGTACGGTACTGGAATAAAAACCCATATTGGTCCACTGAATAATACATTTTCTGTTGGGCGATGCCCCTATTGATGTATAAAGAATTTTTCCTGAAGCATTTATAACTATATCATCCCAGAAAGGAGCAATAAAGTTATTTGGCGATGATGGCGATGGGATGGGATCTTCAGTATAGTCGTTGGAACCTGAACCAAACATAACAAGCCCGTTCGAAGTAACATAAAAACGATTGTAAATATTGCCGAAGAAGGTAAAATTAAACCCGATATTGAATTGACCCCAGGCACGATCGTCATAATAACCTTCATAGACAACTGTTCCGGGATAAGTTATTTCAGGAGGCTGAGCCTTAATAACATTACTTGTAAGAAACAGAAAAAATAGTAATATATACCTGAATTTCATTATGTTATATTTTTAACTTTTATGGTAGCCGGAATCACACTTGATTGAATAATTATGTTATTTTTAATTTGATCATCTGGTCAATTATGTGGTTTTCATAATATAAATAATACTGCTATTTTTTTACTATAACAGCTCTCCCGGCAAACTCTTTGATTTTATTTATAAGCAATTGCCCTTCCTGGCCCGATATCAGATTCTCTGAGTGTATTATTATTGTTGATTCCGGTTTAGTAATGCTTTTCCATTCACTGAAGTCAGCTGAATAATCACCAAAGTTCTCAGGAGTAATGTTTATTTCATCAAAGATTATTGATCCTGGCTTTGTGAGAACATAAAGATGAATCTCATCATACTGGGACTCCTTTAATTTATTTGTAATAAACTTCAGCGGATTTCCTTCATCGGGCAAAGTGATCACTACCTGCCCGGGAACAGTACTGTTAAAATTCCCTGCCACATTTTCTGCAAGGGGATCAATTACAATAAGGCTGGTGGCTTGTCCTAAAAGATAAAAAGTCGAAAATAAAAACCATATGAGGCTTAAGGCACTTTTTTTCATGATTTTATTATAATATCTCGTAACCACTTGATTCTCGAAAAGGTTATTGCAGAACTTTGATTCTGTTGCAAGGTGCAACAAAATTTTAAGACTACCTTTTTTGCATCTTATTGCTGATCGGTCAGAATAATAACGCTGATAAGTAATCTATAATTATGTGAACCTCAAAAAATAACACTGATAAATCTTATCATTAATAATAAAACTCAACAGCTCAGGTTAAGAACTGTAGCCATACTGTGAATAACTTTTTTCGACGGACGAAAAAAAAAGTTACATTTGAACAATATTTTTACTCCGGAAAGAGTTTCATCTGCTGTGAAAGAATATTCTGATATTGAGATTATTGAGTGTTTACGTAACCGTCAGAGTTATGTGGTTCATTACCTGTCAGAAAGGTACCTGCCCATGATAAGGCTTATGGTCATTCAACTTGGTGGTGATCAGGAAGATGCGAAGGATATTTTCCAGGAAGGTCTTATGATATTACTTGAAAAGATTGATAACAGGGAATTTGCACTTACTTGTAAATTCAAGACATTTCTTTATTGTGTATGTGAAAACCTCTGGAAATCAATTATGTCCAAGCGTCACGCAGCAGCAAATTACTTTGCCAGAAGAACCGAACCTGAAGACGAAAAAGATTTTTCCGAAGTAATGGATAATGATCTGTGCAGGGAAATATTTTTAAGTGTATTCAATACACTTGATCCTGTCGGTAAAAATATCCTTAAGCTGTACTGGGAAGAGGTTCCGCCGCAGGAGATCGCCGACAGACTTGGATATTCATATGGTTATGTAAGGAAAAAGAAATGTGAAGCACAGGCTGAGCTGACAGAGAAAGTGAAGAGGCATCCCGATTATAAAAGGGTTATTGATTCGGAAGCCGTGACCAGAAGGATTGTGTGTTAGAATGCGGTACGCGGAGTGGAAGACAAAAGGTAAAAGTAAAAAGGTAAAAGATAACCACAACAGATGAATAGATTGGATATAAATAATAACCATAATTCCAGTCTGACAACAGGGGATAATTCATGGGATGATCCTGGTTTTGAGATGCTTCTGACTCCTACAGATGTTGCTCTGTTTGGAGAGATAAGCGATTATATGAAAGGGCTTTCCGATATTGAGGATGTAAAAAGCGATCCCGCTTACTCCATTACAAACAATGAAGTTAAAGTGATGATTTCCAATTATCAGAAAAGCTCCATCCAGTATAAGGAAAATGAAAAGTTCATCCATGAAAGCTTTGCAGAAGCAATAAAGGAGGTGAAGTTGAAAAAGGAGATCGCCCAGATAAAACATGAGATAAGCCAGAACAATATCAATGATATTTCCTCAGAGTTAGTTAAAGATTGGCATGAAAAGAAGCAGAGGAAAAGCAACAAAGATTCAAAAACAGATGAAAACCGGAATTTCATTGCAAGATCACTTGAGGAAAAGGAAATAAGTCGTGATATAAGACCAGATGAAAGGAAGAGGAAAGAATTAAGCAAATCTCTGATAACCGGTTATACTTCATTGGCAGCTGCTGCAATTATCGGGGCTGTCTTATTGATAAGATCGCTTCTCCCCTCCGACGATCCACAAAAGATCTTCAGAAAATATTATGAACCATTCAATGCGGTTTCCTCAGTAACCCGGAGCTCAGGCACAAGTGAGAATGAAAGGTTTACTGACGCTGTTGGGAGCTATAAATCGGGCGATTACCAGGCTGCTGCCATAGGATTCTCTGAGGCTGTGTTTAACGGATCAGTATCTTATTCTGCCAGCTTTTTCCTGGGTATCACCGAGATTGAACTGGGAAATTATAACAAAGCCATTGATCTGCTTAGCGAAGTCATGAACCGGCCGGTCGAATATGCCAAAGAGTCGACATGGTATCTCGGACTGGCTTATATTAAGTCAGGGAATAAGGTTAAAGCATCAGAATGTTTTGAAATTCTTGCCCGGTCGCCAGGCTTTTACAGCGACCGTTCTGAAAAGATATTGCGTCGCCTGAAATAGAAAATCAGGACCACAGCAGTAATTATCATACTCACAGTTATAATAATTAATACCGGTGCTCCGATATGACGTGTTATTGGTTCATGATCGCCGAGGACTTCGTATGCTGCCCAGAAATATGGGCTCGAATATGCAGGCGAGGATGTTTTTAAGTACCAGAGCTTAGCAAGACGCATGGCTTTATTCTTATGCTTACCCTTTGAAAGATTATAATAAAATTGCGTGATTATTGTTGCACTTACCTCATCATTGACCTCCCATTTGGTCCTGATCACAGATGAGGCCCCTGCAAGAATGAATCCGCGGGCAAGGCTCATCAGTCCTTCACCATGGTACATAGTGCCGGTGCCTGAGTTGCAGGCGCTAAGAACGACCATAGGTGATTGTATCCTTATGAGGCTGATCTCATAATTATAAAGCTTACCATCTTCCAGAGTATCGTTCTGTGTATCGAACATCATGTAAGAAAATCTTGAATCAGTAGTATCTGACACAGAATGCATAGCCATGTGAAAGACTGCAGGACTATTAAGTGCCTGTCTGAAGTTGGTTTCGGTGGCCTGGTTGCCAGTAAATCCTTTGCCCCTGAACCATTTGTAAATAGATCCGATCTCAATAACTGCTCCATTGAGTTCGTTAAATGCCATGTCAGATCTGTTATTGTCACTGTAATCGGGTGTAAAAGATAACACCTCCTCCACCTGCGGAGCCTGGAGGCCTTTGCTGAAAATCAGTGATGAAGAGTAACCGTACGAGACAGTGTAATTGTATATAAGATACTGAAGCCCTTCATAATATGTCTGATCCGGCTCTGGTCTGCTCATCAGGAATGCATCAAACGGGAGCCATGCTATCTCTTCGTCGGGAATGATAATAAGTTTTTTACCCGGGAGAAACTTTTCCATTGGCTTAACCAGGTTCTCGTACATGTAAGACAGGGCCCCTGTATAGTCACTGAAATTAGAATTCGCAGTTAGTTGATCAGTATTCCTGATTATTTCAGCATTTTTAAAAAAAAGTGAATCGAGGCTGGTCTCATAAAATTCAAGATCATTCCTGGTAATCAGGAAGGTATAAAGATTCCTTGTCCCGTTATTGTATTGATTGGAGAGCAGATAATCAACAACAGTTTCATCCCGGTGAAGATGTCTTTGTATCACGGTCAGAGGGACAGGTTCAGTTTTCAGGATCAGTTCGCGATACTGCGGGAACTCTCTGTTTATCTTATCTGTTATTCTTTCCTTTTCACGGTTCATATCAAAAAGGGCATCCTTCCAGAGGAGGATCCTTGTGCTGTCGGGACTGGTTTTTCTGGATTCCTCAATTATCAGATTGTTATAGGCCGCAATACTAGCGGTGAGCCTGTTTTGCTTTGCTCTTGTAGTGTCATGAACTGCAGCGGAATATAACAAATTATTTTCGGTGATCTCATTATGTAGCACCGCAGATTTGGCTTTCTGGGAAATACTGTAAATTTTCTCTTTCACCTTAATGTCGCCGGTCAACGTATATAATGTACTTGCCATGTGAACGGCAAACAGGATAGGTCTCTTTTTCGTTCTCAGAAAGATAAATACGGCTGTCTTCCGTAAAATAATTATTCCTGATGTTGTCGATCAGATGCATTGCCAGTTCAATGGTTTCGAGACTTTTACTGATTGTCTTGAGTTTTAAGGCTTTGTCATTCTGGTCATTTGCAAAGAGCTCTAAAGCACGGGCTTTGCTTTTAAGGTTATCGAGAAGCCGGATATCGAAAAGTGAGGAATCGATCTGAGGGTTTGAAAAGATATCCGGATTATCAAAATCATTCACAACTGCAATTAAGTGATTTCTGATAGTATTCTAATGCTGCCCTGAAATCAGCCTGAGCCAGACAATCATCTCCGAGGTGCTTCAGGGATAATGCAACAAGAGAATGTTTTTCTCCATAGTTCTTCAGACAGATGGATAATGCTTTCCCGTGAATTTCAAACGCTTCGGCATTTCTTCCCGCGGAACGTAAAAAAAGACCATAATCAAAATAGACCTCAGCCAATCTGTAATAATCTCCACCAAATTTATTCATTCATTGTGTTTATTGATCTGGTATAATATTCTTCGGCCAGGTTTAAGTTGCCGGTTTGTGCATAAGCTTTGGCAAGGTTCAGAAATGTCAGTTCAATTTCCGGTAAATTATTATTCAGCTTCAAACTGGCACTTTTTGCAAGGTTTTCCAGCGCTGAACCATAATCCCGCATCTCATAATAAATTATTCCGAGATTTAAATATGCTGTTGAAAGGTTTAGTAAAACAGATCTATCCTGGTTTTCAAGGTTTTGAAATATCCTGATTGCCTTTTCAAGGAATTCAATTGCCGTCGAATATGATCTTCGGAAAGTATAGATCCGGGATTTATTATTATAAATAGAGGCCAGTTCCTTATAATTCTCTTTTTTATTTGGTGTAAGGTTTTCAGCCTTATTATAAATAGTCAAGTGCTTCCGTGTATAAACCAAGTTTCATCTTTATTATACCCAAGATTATTACAGGCTGCAGCTAAATAACTTTCAGGTAACTTGATTATCTGAATCAAGAACAGTCAGCATGCATTGTTCAGCGCCGATAAAATCTCCCGATCCGTACAAGTCATTGAATTTATGAAACAAGCTATAAATGCCGTCCACCTGGGCGATTGCACGGCTGGCTGAAAGATACCCAAACAGGAAAATGAAGATTATTAAAACCCTTTTCAATCTTGTCATTTATACTGAACTAATCAATTTACAATTTCAGAAAAAAGAACAAGAATAATCACAAAAAACTTTCAAAAAAAAGAGGCTCTCTTAAGAGCCCTTTTTTCACCCGAACACTTCACAGACTATGACTGTTTTTTGGGAATAATGGGAATTTCAGCGCCACCATCACCGTCGCCGCCTCTGACACAGCTCATTGCATGCAGGTCAAGTATTTCATTTTCTGAGAATTTTGAAATCAACTTGTCAAGATCTCTTTTTTCTGTTGTTGGATTGTCTAAGTTTTTCATGTTTGTAAATTTTAAAGTGTAAGTTTTGAAGTTATATCTTAATAATGTCCAGTTTGTTACCCGCTATGCTGATTCGCAACTGTTAAATATTCTTAAAAGAAAGAATAAAGGATTATCAGGTAAAAGATCCTGAAAGCAGGAATTAGACCCTTCGAAAAAAACAGACCATTTCAACATGGTCGAACGGGCAAATCTCAGACCATGAAAAATAAGCAGGCAGGTAACAAAACGGGAATTATTCCTATTAAACAACCCATCTTAAAAGTTCTTTTGATGCAGGTTTAATCCTGCAGGTACGTGATTGTTCCACTTATACTGAATACAAATTCTAATTCACAGGATGACTGAAAAATATTTCATAAGCACAAGGCCGTGTATCAGAGGTTATCATTATGTTCACAAACAGGGATGCCCGTTTTTGCCTGAGTTCCGAAGAAGGGTTCCTCTCGGAGTTTTTCAATCATCACCAGAGGCAGTTTCGAAAGGGAGAAGGTATTTCAGATCTGTGGACTGCTGTCCATTCTGTTTAAAAGAGAATATTGAAATGAAGAGGAATACTTTCACTGTAACTCAGTCTGATCCAGATCTTATTTCATCTGCAAGAATGAAAAAAGCTACATGGGAGAGTCTGATATTCTGTTCGATCAGTTGATTTAGGTATATCAATAATATTACTAAAGCTTTTCGCGCCGGTACTTGAAAAGTAACAAAAAGTATAGCAAACATATTAAACGGAAATATTATTTAACACTATTACTGTCTGATTGGTGCAAATAATATTTTGTTGAAGCTTTTAATGATCTGCTATTCAAGCTATTTGTTTATGTGAAAGACAAAACATTAATATTAATTTTTAATATAGTATGAGTTCAAATAAGGGTTTTCTGATCCTTATAACCTTATTGTTATCTGGATTATTTGTCCGATCATATTCTCAGGTTAAGATTACTGACGGGGTTGATATGACAATGAATGCAAATTCACTGTTGGAGCTTGAAAGTACCAATAAAGGATTGCTTATCCCACGAGTAGCGATTGTCAGCCTCGATCAGGCTGACCCGTTAACTGATCCCATACCAACCGGAATGCTTGTTTATAGTGCAGCAGGATCGGTGCCGGACGGATTTTACTATTGGAATGGAAGTATGTGGATATCCTTTATTGTTAAAGAAACTCCTTTTACCAAATCGGCTACGACCACCTTACTAAAGACCGAAACATTTGTACTGGCTTCAGGTGATATAACACTTACCTTGCCTTTGGTAACAAGTGCGGATAACGGTTTGTCAATTACCGTAAAAAATATTGGTACTTATCTCAATCTGATTACCGTTGCCGGAAATTCAGGAGCCACTATTGACGGAAATGCAAACGCATCATTAACTCGTTTGTGCGGACAGACTTACATAGCCTGGGATGGCAACTGGATAACAAAAAACAGGGAAGCCCGATCAGAAAATCTGCTTGATGTATCATCGAACGGAAGTTTTACTACAATAGCAGAAGTAGTTGAATTCCTGAATTTGCATATGAACGGGCCGACAGTCGTCCGTCTAAGTGGAGGAATTCACCAGATCGCTTCAACGCAAACCATTAACCTCCCTTTTCCCGTTACATTTCAGGGCCTTTCTTTCGGTGAAACTGAAATCGTTGCCTCTGCAGGTGTATCGGGCAACCCACTGTTTATTTGTCAGACAGAATGCAACTTTAAGATGCTTAGTTTTAAATCCTTTTCAGATGCCTCGGGAAATAATGCAATTAATCTCACCGGCAGCGGTAACTATTATGAAGTTAAAGATGCTTATTTTGTTGGCTTTAATAAAGGAATTGTCTCGACAAGTAACAATGAACTTTGGGTTTTTGAAGTGGACTTTGAGGATTGTCCCGGGGCAGGAATAGAAATTGCTGCAGGCACAGAATTCGGAGGATCATTTAAAATATCCGAATCAGATTTCATGCAATGCGGAATTGGAATTAATCTTTTATCAGGAGTCGCTGAAACTGTTTCAATACTTAACTGTACTTTTTATAATACAATATCGGGAAGTGATATAGGTGTGCTTTACACCCCTGCTTCATTCACATCATATAATTCTATCTTTATTACAAATAATGCATGGAACAACGAGGGAACTTTCTTTGGCGGATTTGATTTCTCAAGAACTGACGGGAGGGATGCGAATGTTTATTTGTCTAATAATGCAGGAGCGGAGAATAAGAATCCTCATGCTAAAATTAATGTGAACAATAATGTGTCTACAACAACGGTAACAACAACCGGAACTTATTATAAAGCCAACTGGACAAATACATCCTCCTATACTTCCAAGTGGACAGTAAATAATAACAGAATTACCTATCAATCTGATTATACCTCGGATGTGTGGGCAATTATTACAGGAAATATTACGGTAGATGATAATAATCTTCGGGTTACCATTGCCATTGTTAAGAATGGAAATACGGGAACACGATATGGAGAGACTGATCTTCGTATAGTAACGGCTAACCAGCCTTTTCAGTTTTCAACCGTTATTTATATCCCGGATATTGTAAAGGATGATTATCTGGAATTGTATGTTACCTCGTCACAAAATGGTGATATCATCAGGTTCCAGGATGTTCAATGGATTACAAACACACAATAATCCATGAATTCAGAAAATTTGAAATCCGAATTTTCAAACCATTAACAGTAAATTTTGAAAAACAGCCACCATATAATGCCACAAAGAAGTGTTTTGTTTTTCGTCCTGCTTTTCATTCTGATTCAGTCCGGGTCAGGGCAGGGATTAACAATCTCTACCGGAACAAATTTAATGGCTTCCGGTGTTAATCTGGTTCATAAGGGAAACATAATAAATAATGGTTCCTATATTAATTCCAACAATACGACGATCTTTTCCGGCAATGTTCAGGTAGTTAGTGGAACAACTCCGGTAGTTTTCAATAATCTGACTATCGGTTCAGGCAGTACGACCTCACTGACTACAATTGGACAGTCAACAAATGGGGTTCTGTTATGCAACGGGACACTTAATGCAAACGGGAATCTCATTCTTCTGGCCTCGGCTTCTGAAACAGCGCTTATAGATGGCAGCGGGACAGGACAAGTCAATGGAAACGTTACTATTCAGCAATATCTTTCTTCCGGATTCGGCTACAAATATCTCAGTTCCCCTTTTCAGGCAGCTACAGTAGACGAGTTTAGTGATAACATAAAACTCACTGATCCTTTCCCCACATTTTACCGGTATGATGAAAGCAACATAACTTCAGGGTGGGTAAGTTACGTAGATCCCATGGGAATTCTGAACCCGATGCAGGGATATGCCGGCAATTTCGGCTCTTCAGACCCTCCTCTTATTTTTGATGCTACAGGTGTTGTTAATAACGGAAGCTTGTCATCGACTCTTTATAACCACAATAACACATATACAGAGGGATTTAACCTCGTCGGCAACCCATACCCCTCTCCCATCGACTGGAATGCTCCGTCGGGATGGACAAAAATCAATATAGATAACGCACTTTATTACTTTGAGGCCAGCAGCACAGATGAGTATGGTGGTTCTTATGTAACTTACTCAAATGGAGTATCAAGCAATGGTCTGGCTACAAACCTCATTCCTTCAATGCAGGGCTTTTTTGTTCATGTATCCAATGGAACGTGGCCTGTAGAAGGTACCCTTGCCATGAATAATAATGTCAGGGTAACGAATCTGAATCACCATTTGATAAAATCAGAAAATAGTGAAAGGCCCTTAATCCGGCTTACTGCTGAATTTTCAGATGACACGGTCTCGGTTGATCCGGTCGTTATTTATTTTGACGAGAAAGCAACGGATTTGTTCGATGGTCAGCTGGATGCATTAAAACTGATGAATACCGACTATATGATGCCGAATTTTTATTCTGTCGGATCTGATGGAGCAAAATTTTCAATCAGCGCTTTGCCGATAATATCAGATACTTTATTAAGGGTTCCTCTCGGGCTCAGACTTGACAGGGATGGAAACATAATTTTTAAGATCAGTTCCCTTGAAGGAAATCTGAGAGACATGGAGATTTATTTTTCTGACATGGTGACAGGCATAAAGCAGAGTTTGCTTAATGATGAGCAATATGAGGTCAACCTGGATTACGGACAATATGAAAACAGGTTTTTCCTGGACTTCCGAAATATCTGGACCGGAATCCCTGAATATCCCTCAAAGGATGATTTATTCAAAATCTATTGTTCGCATGGGATCCTAAAACTGGAAATCAATACTCTTCCCGGAGCGGATGGGACTTTAATGATTACAAATCTCACCGGGCAGACTCTCCTTGTTGAAAATTACTATGAACCGGGATATTATGAACTCAATCCCGGTTTAATAAATGGTATTTATATTGTAAGCTTTTTTTCAGGAAATAAGAGGAGTTCACAAAAGATATTTATACAAACCCGGTGAAATCCGTAAAGACAAATCAGGTCAAAAAGCCTGAAGCTATTAAATCTCAGGTATTTGTCAAACCTTATGATTTCGGTTGTCTGCTGAAACAGGTCAATCCGTTATCTCTATGATTGAAAAAAAATACAAGCTAAAATTTGGACCAAGTCGCAAGACTTCGTCTGGCGAATCTATCGTATCTAAAAAAGCCGGGGAATACTGTTTAGAACCTAATAAACCAGAATACGGGGAGATTTTCAGGAACAAGATAAATTTAAAAAGTCGTAACTATTTGTCTATTTGTTATTTTTATCACTTATAGACATCCCTTGCCTGTTTATTGTCTTATGAATATTACACTAAGTTATACTTATGTTTTCAATCTGAAATTTGTTTACAGACTTATTTTATGGGGCGATCAAACAATAAAATTTAGTTTATTTTGTTAATAACTAACCAATTTTTGTTAAATAAACTTCAACTTCTCATTCAGTAGATAGCACCTTGGTTTCTTAATTTGGCGTAATAATTCTGGGTCATATAAAAAAAGTGAAAGTCAAATGAGACAGTGAATTACATTAATTAAATTGGAAAAATGGAAAAACAATAATTAATTTAACTATTAAAACTATTAAAAAATGAAAAACTTGAAGAAATTAATCTCATTTGCAGTTATTTTTGTTGGAATCACTACGGCAGCATTTGCTCAGGTAACAGCTACAGCAAATGCTTCAGCAACTATTGTCGGGCCTATTGGGATCTCAAGAACACTTCATATGAATTTTGGTAACGTAGCTGTAAGTACTTCTGGCGGTACTGTAGTTATGACTCCGGCAGGTCTCCGTTCCGTTACAGGTGGGTGTACTCTTCCTGTTACTACCGGTACTGTTACAGCTGCAACATTTACGGTTACAGGTGCTGATGGATATACATATTCAATAACCCTGCCAAGCGCGGATGTTACTATCACCGACGGTACAAACAATATGATAGTCAACACGTTTACAAGCAATCCTTCAGGAACAGGTACCCTCACAGGTGGCTCTGAGGTTCTCACAGTCGGCGCAACTCTGAATGTGGCAGCAAGTCAGGTCGCAGGAACTTATACATCAAGTACACCTTTTGATGTAACTGTTAATTATAACTAGGGTTTCAGCCCATAGCTGTTAATATTGCATAATGAAAAGGCTTAAGAGATTAACTTTCAGCCTGATATTTATATTGCATGTAACCGGAATCTTCGTCCATGCCCAGTCCGGTACTCCGGTGAGTGCAACCGGGCATGTCTTTGCCGAAATAATTCCGGTTTTCTCTGCCAGTGAGACCTCGCAGCTGAATTTTGGAAGGTTTTCTCCCGGACCTCAGGGTGGATTGATTATTCTTACCCCCCAAAACACTATTTCAGTTATTGGAAGTGTCTTTAAGGGCATCGGTTCACATAATGCAGCCAGTTTCTATGTCTCAGGCGATGCTAATGCGGCCTATTCGATCTCACTACCGGAAAATCCGGTTGTTCTGACTCATACCTCAAATGCAAAAACAATGCTAATACAGGACTGGGTATCTGTACCCCAACGAGGTATCGGGACAGGAACACTTCAGGAAGGTTTTCAGGTTGTATACATAGGTGCCACACTTAAAGTTGGCACCTTGTATGACAACCCTGTGGGAATTTATACCGGAACATATACGGTGACTTTTGACTTTAACTAGTAGATTGTTAAACCATCGAGCTTATGGAAAAACACAAAATGAATCTCTCAGAAAAGTGTTACCACTTTTGCATGTTGAAGTCACTAATAATGATTTTTGCAGGACTGCTGATTTCTGTAACATTTTTACCGAATGTTTGTATGGCTCAGGGAGACCTGCTGATAACCCCCAGAAGGGTGGTTTTTGAAGGTTCCAAAAGATCGTTAAACCTGAACCTGGCGAACACCGGAAAAGATACAGCGACTTATGCAATTTCCCTGATACAGATAAGGATGAAGGAAGATGGCGGTTTTGAGACCATTACCGACCCTGATCCGGGACAGAGGTTTGCTGACCGGTTTATCAGGTTTTTTCCACGCTCAGTAACCCTTGGACCAAATGAAGCCCAGGCAGTAAAGTTACAGCTGATAAGAACAAACGAACTGGAACCCGGAGAATACCGCTCTCATCTTTATTTCAGGTCAATCCCTAAAATAACTCCATTGGGTGAGAGCCCTGAAACAAGGGATACTACGACAATTTCCGTCATGCTCACACCGGTATTCGGTATTACCATTCCGGCAATTATAAGGGTTGGTGAATCTACGGCAAAAGTCTCCATTTCTGATATTAATTTTGAAATGATTAGTGACTCAATTCCAGTTTTAGGGCTTGTTTTTAACAGATCAGGGAATATGTCCTTTTTCGGAGATCTTACAGTTGATCATATCTCAACACAGGGAAAAATCACCCGTGTCGGTACTGCCAACGGAGTGGCAGTTTATACTCCTAATACCCGCCGGCAGTTCCGGTTTAACCTGATCAGGGATCCAGGTGTCGACTTCGGTTCCGGCCAGCTGAGAGTTATTTATTCTGCTCCTTCAGATGTTAAACCGATGCGATATTCTGAAGCAGAATTAGCTTTGCATTGAACAACATTGGTTATTAGCGCGACAGGCTTTTTTGCTCTCAGATAACTTTGAATCTGTTAGGTATGGTATATAGAAAACCAACCGGGGAATTTTCTTCACCTTTAATCCATCGAAGAAATATGGATTTTTTCTCCATCCTGTCTCACTTGGCCAGGATTATGGGGATTACATTCATTATCATGTTTATTGCCGGTCAGGAAATCTATGGTCAGACTAATACATGGGACGGGTCTTCAAGTACCAACTGGAATACGGCAGCCAACTGGTCGCTGAACCAGGTACCTACAAGTGCTCATGACGTCATTATCCCGAATAATAATAACGTTACTATCAACACAGCTGCTGTATGTGCCTCTTTTACTATTAATTCAGGAAACAGGGCTAATAATATTACCATCTCCGGGAGTAATAGCCTGACAGTCACAAACGGCATAACCATCGATGCCGGAACGGGTAACAATGATGATAAAATAATTAATGTTGGCTCCGGCACTTTATCTTGTGGATCAATTACTGTAACGGCAACAGGAAATTCAAACAGAAACTCAGGCATAACGTTGTCGACGGGCACAGTGACTGTCAATGGCAATATCACAATGGGTGACCTGAATGATATTATTACCTTTACCGGATCAGGTATTTTATATATTCAGGGTAATATGACAGGAGGCACGTTAACAGCTTCTACGGGAACTGTAAATTACAATGGTGCCGGTGCCCAGATTACAAGCGGATACACCTATTACAACCTTACACTTTCGGGTTCCGGTGTAAAAACCACTACCAGCATAATAGTTAACGGCACCCTTTCAATGGAAGGAACTGCAACGGCCGGAGGATCAACACCTTCGTTCGGAGCAGCATCGTCAATCGAATACAAAGGATCATCCGTCCAGACAACTGGAATAGAATTCCCTGATACATTCAATGGTTCAGGCGGTATAATAATTAATAATGCATCAGGAGTTTCCCTTCAGTCATCAAAAACCCTCGAAAGCAACCTTATCCTTACAAACGGCACTTTCTCTGTCGGTTCTAATACTCTGACCCTTAATGGACCCTCAATTGCAGGGACACCTTCAAATCTGGCAACAACAAGTTCCTCAAATCTGGTATTCGGAGGATCTTCATCAGGTATCAATATCCCTTCAAGTATTACTAACCTCAGAAACCTGACAATCAATAATGTAAACGGGGTAGTTATGAACAGTAACATAACCCTTGCATCAAATGGCGTTCTGTCACTGACCAGCGGTATCCTTGAGGCAGGTCAGTATGTCTTAAGCATCAATAACAGCTCTTCTTCTTCAATTGTTTATTCAGAAGGCTCCTTTATTAATGTCACAACCGGAAGTCTTCAGAGGAGTATTGCATCGAACCTGACCGGTACGGGCAATAACTATCTTTTCCCTATCGGTGAGAGCAATACCTATAAGGCAATAAACCTGATTGACGTAAATACAGGGGCTACCGGACCGGTTTTGCGTGCTTCTGTAAGTCCAACCGGTGCTACAACCGGAGATAATACAACCATAGGACCTGTTGATCCCAGGTACTGGTCGCTAATTAATACGAACAGTGGGAATTTTACCAGCTCGTCTGTTGAATTATTTGAAAACGGAATTGATCCGACCAAAACAATAGGTATGTCGTCAGCAGTTTCGGGGATATACAATTCAATAGGAGGTGTAAGCGGAGCATCTTCTATTGTCTCATCTGTCATACCGGATCCTGGTCCATATTTTTGTATAGGCACTTTGGTTATTACAACATTATATTCCTATCAATCAGGACTCTGGAGTTCATCCTCAACATGGACAACCGATCCCAGCGGTACTTTACAGATTGGCAGTTCAATACCTGAAAACGGCACAAAAATAGTGATCCTTTCCGACCGGACTGTTACACTGGCTTCTGACATTCCTAAAAACGAACTCGATATTACAATAAATCAGGGAGGATACCTTGATCTTTTAACTTACCGTTTCATTAATCCTTTATCAGCACTGCGTGGACAGGGAAACATGAAACTGGCATCAGCAAATTTCCCTTCGGCTTCGTTGAACACATTTATTGATGCCGGCGGGGGAACTGTAGAGTATAATAATACTGTAAATTTTAACCTGCCTGTAAGCCAGACTACTTATAATAACTTAACTATTAATACCCCCGGATTCATTGCCACACAGTTACACAATTTAAGTCTGAACGGGAATCTTTATGTAAAAGGCGGTACTTTAAGGATCAATGATAATTCGGCAACGGCAAAACTTAATCTGACAATCTCTGGTAACGTTACTGTTGACAACGGGGCATTGATAACGGTTGGAAACGGAATAACCAATCCGGCTATCGGAGGAACAGGCGGAACTGCACCTTTTTTAAATTATTATACTAACTTTCATACAGTTATTGTCAGAGGGGACTTTACAAACAATGGTACTGTCAGGTTTACAAATCTTAATTACCCTGTTTTCAACGCATTCCCGCCTACTGTTGCAGGACCGACCTGTGGTGCTGCTACTGTTTATTTCCAGGGAGCAAATGACAATTCTTTAACCTGTAACGGAGTTACTGTTTTTTATAATCTTATTATCAACAAAGGAACTGACCAGACCTATAAACTGAATGTCATTTCATCAGACTATGGTAATTTCAGACTATACGGGGCAAATGTTCTGCCTGTTGACGGTACCATTTCGGCCAATCCCTCTTTAAGAAAGGCTTTATGGATCTATACCGGTACACTTGTTCTGAAGGGCAGGCTGATCATTCCATCCCTTTCGGAGGGAGTGGCAGCAAATGCAGATTACTATATTCCTTCGAACGGATCTCTACTGATTGATGGCGTCGATGTTGTGGTTCTATCGACTGCTGACGATTTCAGGGAGATTAACACTGCTTATGGGGTTACTGCCCCTGATAATACAACAATCGGGGCAGGAACAGGTGGGGTCAGTGCACTTGATATTTTTGGAAAACTTCAGATAAATATTGGATTCCTTTCGACACGTGAATCAGGAGGCCTTATTACTTCATCGGTTGCTTCGGGACAACTTATTATTAATGGCGGAACCATTGATGCCAAACAGTTCCTTTCCTCTTCAGGCTCTGCCTCCTATACCCAGACAGGAGGGACATTAATTCTCCGGGGAAGGTTCCGGCGGACTCCTTCTTCTTATTCAGGCGTATCTGATCTGACTAATGTATCAGTCTCTACCTTAAATACTTCCAGAATTATCAACGGTATAAATCCCGGTTATGGTACATTCAACCTTGAAAACACAACAAACATCTATTCGATATCAGGTGGAACAATCAGAATATATGATGTCTGCGGTATTGCTGCAGGACAGCAAAAAGCATTTGATGTCAAATCCGCTTTATCAAACATCAATGTAACCGGCGGAACGCTTGAAGTTATACCGGTAACGGGAAGCACACTTGCGGATGCTTCAAATTATTATATCAACACAACCGCCTCTTTATTTAATCTGGTTGTCAACAGACTTAGCAGCGCTTCTGCAGTAGGGTTGTCTGCAGCACTTACTGTCCAGAATCACCTTAATCTTTTGTCCGGAAATCTTTCAGCCAACAATTACGACCTGTCTGTTGGAGGAAATGTCACTATCGAAAATGGAACTGCTTATACACCCGGAACAAATACAACAGTATTAAACGGACCAGGCAATCAGACTTTTACGATTAATCTTGCTTCAGCTTTGTCATTATACAATTTAACGATAACAAAATCAGCCGGAACAAGTGTCACTCTTGCCGGTTCACAGAATACCCTAAATGTTACAAATGGCCTTAATCTTTCTACAGGCACATTTAATGATGGGGGAAAGACCATAAATATTTCAGGAAATGTATTTAATTCCGGTGTACACTCTGGTTCCGGTGCAATAGTACTGAATGGCAGCAATACTCAGATAATCAACGGTTCAGGTGTGTTTCAGAACCTCACTCTGAATAATACAAATGGAGCAGCAGCACCTGTTTCGCTTGCTGCAAATATGACCTTAAACGGAGCATTGACATTTTCACAGAACAAGCTGTTTAATATCAGCACATACAATCTGATCCTTAATTCTTCAGCTTCATTTGTAAACATAAGTTCCTCAAGATATGTTCAGACAGCAGGTAATGCGGGCGATGGTGGAATTACCAGATTTTATGCCTCTTCTTCGACTCTGAATTTCCCGGTTGGAGTTGCTAACTACACGCCTGCTTCTTTAGGTCTCAGCACTGCTCCAACCGTGTATGGATCAATAACAGTTATCCCTGTCAATTATGCTCATCCGAATGTTACAACCCCGGGTAGAAGTCTTACTTATTTCTGGCGCGTTAAATCTTCAGGTTTCACCCTGGGTACAGCAGGAGTTACTCATGGATACTATTACAACCAGGGAAATGTAGTGACAGGAGCTAATATAACTGAAAATGGATATGTAGCGGCACGATTCGACCGGACTACAAATACGTGGAGTAAAGGCACCGTAAATGATGTTGATGAAACAAATAATATAATAGGGGAACCAGGTACAGGCTCTTACTTTGAGAATGTCGCTTTTATCGACGGTGACTATACAGCAGGAGATGATACTCCAACAAGCCCTTTTGGGATCCCGACTGTCTACTACAGCAGGCAAAGCGGCCTCTGGAGCAATGTTAACACCTGGTCGCTTACAGGCCATACTGTCAATAACCCTCCTGCGGTAGTACCTGGAGCTTCTGACATTGTGATGATTGGCGACAGGGATAGCGTATATTTATCAACAAATAATACAATTGCAAATACCGGAAGCATAAGTTGCGCCACTCTTCAGATTGAAGCCGGTTCAGCACTTGATATCGGGTATAATCCAAGCTCTGTTTTCAGCATGGTAGTATCTGATCCAAATGGAAATGGTAATTTCAGAGTAACAACGAATTATAACAGCCCTTCAACTTTCAGCTTTCCTTCGGGAGATTTTACCGAATTTAACGTAAACACCGGGACCACTGAGCTTTACACAACTAATCCCATTGCAGGGGGAACCTATTATTTACCTTCCACGGTATCAAATTATGGTACTTTGATCTTATCGCCCCTTGGAGGATCAAACGTTATTTTTGCCAACAGGGATATTGTTATATATGGAGATTTAATAACGCGCGGACAAAATGCTGATTCGTGGTTCCTTCCTTCGTGGGGAAGAACTTACCCTGGCTCTGTCACAGCTGTTGACAAAACAATTTACATCAAAGGTGATATGGATATCCAGGGAGGGGCTCTGATCTGGTACGAAAACAGAACGACAGCACAGAATTTTGTAATTGACGGGAATGTAAATGTTGCAACCTTATCCGCTTTGTATGTTTACAGCGGGGCAACCAATCAGACAATGTCAATTGGCGGCAGCCTGATAAACAACACTAACGGGCAGTTAAATGGGACCAGCACAACCTCAAAAGTCGATTTTACCAACATCCCTGTTACATTCTTTGGCTCCACAAATGAGAGTATTTCAAATACAGCCGGAACACCCCTGACAGTATTTAGTACACTGACAATAAATAAAGGGATCTCCCAGACAAATACACTTACATGTAATATCGGAGGTACGCTGACAACGCCGGATAATAACTGGTTATTCCTTCAAAACGGAACATTTATATATGCGAGAACCGATCCAGCTACTGATTTTACAATTTCAACAAATACCTCCTTCACCATCCCTTCAACAGCAGGGTTGACAATTGATTATTCCAATGCCAACAACAAAAATATTCTTATCGGTAATTCATCAGATAATAGCGGAGATCTGATGTTGAGCGGTAAACTCACATTGATCAGGGGTAATGTTTACATAGGTGGAACAAACGCACCTGCATATAATAATGACATTGAATATTCAGGTAGCGGTGCTTCAGAAATTGATATAAGAGGTGGAAATCTCATAGTTAACGGGCAGATACGCAGACCGGTCGGAACTACAAATGGCAGATTAAGGTATTCCCAGACAGGGGGGAACCTGATCATATTTGGCAATAACTCCGAAGTTACTAAAGCCAAGCTTGAAATATTAAATTCCGGAAGTTCATTTACCATGTCGGGAGGGACACTTTCAATAGTACGCGGAGGAGGAACTACTTTTGGAGATCTCTACCTCCGGCCCGAAACATATGCAGTAACAGGAGGTACTATCTATTTTACCCAGAGTCCGGTTGAAGGCCCTGCGGTCGATGAAGCACAGTCATATTCTCTCGACGCAAATATCCCTCTGAACAATCTGATAATTTCAGGCAAAACTACAGGAACAAACCGTCTGGCCTCACTTAATCTGATGATTAGTCCCCTGGTGCTAAAAGGTTCGCTTTCATTAAACAACAATCAGAGTATTTTCAATTCGAATAATCTTGATTTATCAATTCGGGGAAATCTGAACAACAACGGCACTTATAGTTTTGGTACTAATAAAACCACATTTAATGGTGTTACGCAGTCTATTACCGGTACTTCTGTCAGCAACTTCAATGATCTTGAGATTTCTTCGGCAACTTCTCTGACAGTCAACGGTAGTTTTACAGTATTCGGAGATCTGAGTTTATTGTCGGGAAATACGGGTCTTACATCTTCCCTGATCACTCTTATCGGCAACTTTACCAACAACGGAGCATTTTCCGACGACAATTTTAATGGAGGAGTAAGCCTTTCGGGTGTTTCACAGCAGGAAATATCAGGTACCGGCTCTTTCGGAAGGATAATAGTAAACAATGCCTCTGGAGTAAAACTAACCAGTGAAATAAGTCTCCAGAATGATCTTGTCCTTACAGCAGGAGTGTTCGATATCAATAAATATCAGCTAACATTAAACCAGAATAGCTCGATAAACGGGGCTCCTTTCAGTTCGGCCAAAATGATCAAATCAGACGGTGTCAGCAGCAGCATGGGCGTAGTAAAATTCTTCCCTGCCACTCCCCAGACATTTACTTTTCCCGTTGGAACATCAGGAAAATACACACCTGCCATCTTAACTATATATGCCAACGGATCGGTTGGATCAATAAGGGTAAACCCTGTTGATGAATGTAATCAGAGTGTTACCGATCCGGGAAATACGCTTGGCTATTTCTGGCATATCGAAAGTTCAGGAATTTCCGGATTTAATGCAAACCTGTTGTTACAATATCTTATTGGTGATGTTGCAGGAAATGAAAGTGATTATGTCGCAGCCAGGCTTGTACTGCCGGGGAGTAGCTGGGAAAAAGCTTCACCCGGACCTCTGACTGACAATGTAAATGAAGCCCTCCACCAGATAACTTTCCTTTATTCCGGAACAAATAATCTTAACGGGGATTATACAGCTGGCACTGATGCAGCCATACCTGATGAAGTTCCGACATATCAGACAAACAATGATGGACTCTGGACGAATGAAGCTATATGGACACCGGTAGGATCCTCGCCTCCTTGTCCGCCGGGCGGACCGGTTGGCAGTACTGTCATTATTGATCATATAGTAACAATAAATGTCAATTTTACCTCAGCCCTTAATACAACTATTAATAATGAACTGAGAATCGCATCAACTACCTACGGACATAATCTCGGGTATGTTTCCGGCAATGGAAAGATATATCTTGAGAATGGAGTTTTCCCGGGAGGAGTATTCACAGATTTTCTGAACTGCAGCGGTAATAGTACAATAGAATATGGAGGATCCGGAACATACACATTGGTTGCCAGCCAGTTCAGCACTTTGCCAAATCTTTTATTCAGCGGTACAGGAACAAGAGTTCTGCCGGTATCAGACCTTACGGTCTGCAAACGACTTGTCATAGACGGACCGGTACTTGACAACAGTGTAAATAACAGGATGCTTACAATAAAAGGAACACTTGAAAGATATAACAGCGGCATTTTCAACAGCGGAACCGGATCATATCCTTCAGCCACAGTTGTCTTTGCAGGTTCTGCGGCACAGTCAGTCGGAGGACCGACAGGCGATTTTTCCGGTTCAAACAAATTCAATAATGTTGAGATAAACAACCCTGCCGGGATCAGTATCGGGTCCAGTGGTCTTGTGGAAATAAATAACCAGCTTGTGTTGACCAATGGAATCATCAGTACAAGCTCAACAAACAGACTGGTCCTGCTAAACACTTCACTTACATCAGTATCGCCTGAAGGTGGAACCTCTGCTTCTTTTGTTAACGGGCCACTCACCAAATATCTCATTAACGGGGATGCTTTCCTTTTCCCTCTGGGATATGGAGTAATAAAAAGTCATGAATTTACTCTGACCTCGGCTGCAGAAACCACATTACCCTGGACAGTTGAATACACCCGTCCAAATCCTACTTCCACTTCACTCTCAGATCCCCTGGAGGTATGTAATACACTTGAATACTGGAGTGTTTATTCAACCATCAGTACTGAAGCAAAAGTAATGATCGCCTGGGATCCGCAGAGCGATCTTACACCTTTGATGACCATGAACGGAATTTCAGATATGAGGGTGGCTGAGTACGACACGGGTTTCTGGACCGAAGTTGCTTCTGTTACTTCAGGTGATAATTACAACGGGGCCGTTGCTACCCTGAACAATATATCAGTATCCGCCACACCAAAGAATTTTACATCGGCCAGCGTATCAGGAACCCTTTCCAGAGCTTCTTTTGCGGCTTCAGGTTATGTTTGTGGCAATGGCGGCATCCCAATAAGTTTTATTTCTTTCACTCCCATAAATCTGGAATATACACTAAGTTACAGCATTGATAATATTCCACAGACTGATGTAGTTGTAACATCACTTCCATATACAATGCCAACTCCTGTTGCCGGGGTTTATCGTCTTACCGGGTTCAGATTTAACAATGGATCCGGAACAGGTGTTGTTGATATAACTCCGGTTACGGTTTATGATTTACCCCCAACTTCAGATGCTGGTCCGGATTTGTCCCTTTGCGGAATATCGACTACTATTCTTGAGGGTTCCGATCCGTTGTCTTATACTGGTCGCTGGACTATTTCAGACGGATCAGGAGGTTCTTTTACAAACAGTGCCCAATATAATAGTGTTTTCAATGGTACACTGGGAACATCATATACATTGCTCTGGACAATCAGCAATGGCCCCTGCACCTCGGCTGATGAAGTAGTGATCTCCTTTCCGGTGGTTGCCTCAACTCCCGAAGCATTCACATCGGCCCCGTCAGTGGCGTGCCCGGGTACTACAGGATATGTTTATACAGTGCCTTTTGAAGGCGCTGTAACTTATAACTGGTCATACACCGGATCAGGACACACTATTCACGGAACAGGGAATTCGGTAACAATTGATTTTTCATCTGATGCAACCAGCGGGACCCTGAGGGTTACTGCAACGAATAATTGCGGAACAAGTGCACCAAGAACTACTGCCATAACAGTACCATCAGCTGCATTCAGCTATCCGTCAACCCCTTATTGCCAGAACGAGATAAATCCCGATCCGGTGCTCAACCCCGGAAGTACGGCTGGTACTTTTTCATCCGCAGCCGGTATTGTATTCGTGAGCAATCTTACCGGAACCATTGATCTGTTATCAAGCATCTCGGGGAATTATACTGTCACAAACAGCATTAATGTTTCTGGATGCGGTACAATCACCTCCACAAGTCCGGTAACAATATCCGGATTATCATGGACCGGATCGTCCGGTACCGATTGGAACAGTACTGGTAACTGGTCATGCAGTCATGTCCCTTTTCCGACTACCAATGTTGTTATACCAAATGTTGCCAATAAACCTCAGCTTACCGGAGGATCTGCCGGTACTGTTAATAATATAACAATCGAAACAGGATCTTCGCTTATAATATCAGGTAATACTTTAAATTTATCAGGAACAATCTCAAATAACGGAACTGTTGATGCTACAAACGGAACGATATCATACAACGGAAGTGCACCACAATCCATCGGAGCTTCACTTTTTAATACAAATACAGTCAGGAACCTTACCGTTAATAACACCGCTGGTGTAAGTCTTCTTGGCCCATTGAATATCACCGGTATTGTAGATGTCCAGGCAGGGGCCCTGGCAACAAACGGATTCCTGACACTTGTTTCATCGGCATCTCATACAGCTCTTATTGCCGGTTCAGGAACAGCAAATGTTACGGGAAACGTTACAATGCAACGTTTTATTCCTTCAGCTTACGGATATAAATATATCAGTTCTCCATTTCAGTCGGCCACTGTTAATGGGCTCGGAGATGATATAGATCTGGGTGCAACGTGGCCCAGTCTTTACCGTTATAATGAAAGCAATACAACCACCGGTTGGGAATCATATTTGACGACTACCGATCTGCTTAATCCCCTGGAAGGATATGCTGCCAATTTCGGATCTTCAGCACTTCCTCTGACTGCTGATATTACCGGTGTGGTTAATAACGGACCTCTTTCGGTAACACTTTACAATCACAACAATCCGTATACCCTGGGATATAATCTCGTGGGCAATCCTTATCCGTCCCCGATCGACTGGGATGCCATACCCGGTTGGACAAAAATTAATATCGACGATGCATTGTATTACTTCAAAGCAAGTACAACCGACGAGTTCGGCGGAACATACAGTACTTATATAAATGGAATCTCGAGCGATGGCCAGGCATCAGAAATAATACCTTCAATGCAGGGATTTTTTGTACATGTTACCGACGGTGCATACACTGTAACCGGAACATTAGGACTTAATAATAGTGTGAGAGTTACCGATTTTACATCTACGTTCATGAAATCAGGGAAGAAAGACCAGCCACCGTTTCTCAGAATTGCAGCTGCTTTTGATGATGATCCCTCTTTCAACCGATCCGCTGACATTCTATTACGACGAAAAGGCCGGACCAGCTTTCGACAGCCACCTTGATGCTCTTAAGCTTTTAAACACCGACTATTCGGTACCCAGTCTTTATACATTTACTGCTGAGGGAAAAAAATTATCAATACACGCGCTTCCCGAAACCGAAGACACCCTCCGGATAATTCCTCTGGGATTGAAAACAAATATTGACGGAAACATTGTTTTCAAGCTTATTGATGATGAACTCTCAACCGGGGATATCTTTATTACAGATCTTGGTGAGGGAATTCAGAGCAGACTGATTGGAACCAGCGGTTATAAAGTCTTTCTGAAATCGGGCGAGTATATTGACCGGTTCTATCTCAACCTTACTCAACCTCAACCTGAAATTCCTGAACCGCCAGAAGAACCCGACCTGTTTTCAGTATACAGTTCTTATGGAATGGTCAAGGTACGCATAAATACTGACAAGACAGGATCCGGAACATTCAGTCTTACCAGTCTGACAGGTCAGCGTTTGTTTGTCAGAAAAATAACTGATCCGGATCTTAAAGAGTATTATCCCGGTTTAATGGACGGAATTTATATAGCGTCTTTTGCTTCATCAACACACGTTTTTTCAGAAAAGATTTTTATTCATGACAGATGATAACAGGTTCAATTAAAACATATCGTACATGGAGTGTAATTTTGATCTTCCTGATCACTCTGATACTTGCCGGAACTTCTGAGATAAATGCGCAGGAACCGCCACCACGGCCGATCAGAATTTATTCCACTGCTCAGACACTGAGCTTCGGAGCTTTTTACCATGGTGCCTCGGGAGGAACCATAACTATAACTCCGGCTGGCTTTCGCAGTTCAACCGGAGATGTCGTTTTGTTGGGTCTTGGATATCCCTTTTCGGCAGCTTTATTTGAAGTACATGCCCATAGAGGTACTGTTGTCTCTATCCTTCTTAGCCCTCCGGTTACTCTATCAGGCACTCCATCCGGTTCCATGACACTTCAGATAAACAGCTCAAATCCCACATCTCCATTTGTTTCAACTGTTAACTTTAATGTGGCCATTTCACTCTACATAGGGGGATTACTTACAGTAGGCAATTCCGCTGCCAATCCGCCGGGCAGCTACACCGGAACATTTGATATAACTATTGTACGGGAATAAACAGGTGCATTAAATTATTAAAGAAAAAATGACGGTTTATAAAGCATACTCCAAAATTTCCCATTCAGGATGTATGCGCTTTATTATAAACCGTTATACCGGTCTTTTCTTAATCCTTATGCTTTTTACCGGTATGGAGAGGCTCTTTTCACAGGATCTCCCCGAATACGATGAAATTCCTGTTTTCTTTGAGATCCCCGGCATAGGCGCCGGAGAGATCAACGCCCTGATAAAGGGGGAGGAATTGTATCTGCCGGTTACTGATCTGTTTGATTTTCTTAAGATAAGAAATGTCCCATCAACGGGCCTTGAGACAATTTCAGGATTTTTTGTAAATCCTGAAGCAACATACATTATCGACAGGACAAAGAATCAGATCGTCTACCAGGATAACACTTTCAACCTTGAAAAAGGCGACCTGATAAGGACCGAAACCAGTCTTTTCCTGAAATCATCTTATTACGGTAAAGTGTTTGGCCTTGACTGCAAATTCAGCTTCCGGGCTCTTTCGGTGAACATAACCAGCAAGCTTGAATTGCCTTTGATCCGTGAAATGAAGCAGGAGGAGATGAGGCGTAATGTTGCACGCCTCAAAGGTGATGTTCAGGCCGATACCATCATTGGACGAACTTATCCTCTTTTCAGGTTCGGAATGGCCGACTGGTCAGTTACTTCAGAACAAGAGATAAATGGCACTTCCGACACCAGGATAAACCTGGCTCTCGGATCAATGGTAGCAGGAGGAGAGGCAACTGCTTCATTGTATTATAACAGCACCGATCCATTTACTGAAAAGCAGCAGTCCTACCAGTGGCGTTATGTCAATAATGATTTTGCTCCGCTCCGCCAGGTAACGGCCGGAAAGATACATGCCAATGCCATCTCTTCAATTTATAATCCGGTCATCGGTGTCCAGTTTACAAACACTCCAACCACATACCGGAGATCTTTCGGCACATATAACCTGAGCGACAAAACAGAACCCGGCTGGATTGTGGAACTGTACGTTAATAATATACTGGTCGATTACATCGAAGCCGATGCCTCGGGATTTTTTAATTTTGAGGTTCCCCTCGTTTATGGCAACTCCATTATTAAACTCAAGTTCTACGGCCCCTGGGGCGAGGAAAGGACACGTGAGCAGAATATCAACATCCCCTACAACTTCCTGCCCGCCAAAACACTTGAATATACAGTCAGTGCAGGGATCGTTGAAGATACGCTTGCCAGCCGATTCTCGAAAGCCAGTATTAATTACGGCGCCACCAAAAGCCTTACTGTCGGAGGAGGAGCAGAATATCTTTCATCCATAAGCTCACAGCCTTTCATGCCTTACCTCAACGCCTCCCTGAGGGTAACCAACAACCTCCTTCTTTACGGTGAGTTCGCCCCCGGAGTGAGGACCAAAGGAAACCTCTCCTACCGGCTTCCCTCAAATATTCAGCTTGACCTTAATTACACCCTCTATGACAAGGAACAAAAAGCAATTTTCTACAACTACAGGGAAGAACGCAAGGCATCTCTTTCGATACCCCTGAAGATCGGTAAACTATCTTCATTCCAACGTCTCTCCCTTTATCAGATTGTTCTACCCAATTCAAGCTTTACAACCGGCGAATGGCTAATCTCAGGCTCCCTGTTCGGCGTGGGAACCAACCTTACCACCTATGCCCTTTTCCTCGAAGAGGTTAAGCCCTATTTATACAGCAATCTTTCCCTGGCATTCAGGCTTCCCGGCGGATTTGTAATGATGCCTCAGGCACAATATGGATATACCGATAATAAGCTCTTCTCGGCCAAAGCCAGAATAGAAAAGCGCATTCTTAAGAACGGATTCCTGCACCTTTCATACGAAAGAAACTTCCGGAACAATCTTAATATGGCGGAAGCCGGGTTAAGATATGATTTCTCATTTGCACAGACGGGAGCCTCTGTAAGACAGTACAGTAACAGGACAAGCTTAATCGAGTATGCCCGCGGAAGCCTGATCCGCGACAGGAAAACCAAATACCTGGCTGCTGACAACCGTACCAATGTCGGTCGCGGAGGCATTACTGTGATCCCATACATTGATTTTAATGCCAACGGAAAGAAGGATCCGGGTGAACCAAAAGCCCCGGGACTTAACCTGCATTCAAACGGCGGCTTTGTATTCATCAATGATCGCGATACGACTATAAGGATAACCGGCCTTGAACCATACACCAACTGCTTCATTGAACTCGATCCCGACAGCTTTGAAAATATCTCCTGGAGACTCTCAAAGAAAACCTACAGTGTGGCTGTCGACCCGAATATACTTAAGGAAATTGAAGTTCCCGTGAGCCTTGCAGGTGAGGCAACCGGATATGTCTACATCGGAGGCGATGGTGAAAAAAGTGGCCAGGGCAGAATAGTGATTAATTTCGTTAATGAAGATCTTAAGCCGGCAGGGAAGACATATACGGAGGATGACGGCTACTACAGCTATTTCGGACTTACAGCCGGAAAATACTCCGTCATGGTCGATACTGCACAGATCCGTACTCTGGGTATGACCTCCGAACCTAATTCCCTCGATTTTGAAATAACAGGGAAAATCGACGGTGATATTGCTGAAGGGCTCAATTTCGTGTTAACGAGAATCCCGGGAGATACTGCCATAACCGCTGTCAAAGAACCCAAACCAACTGAAATACCTGTAGTAACTACCGATACTTCCTACGTGATACTTCATGAACTTACAGAGGAAGTCTATACAATAACGGAAGACAGCTGGGCTATCCAGATAGGTGCATTCAGGAGCAAGTCGTATGCAGAAGGATTCGAGAGCATGCTTGAACGTGAGCTTGGCAAGGATGTCCAGATAACAATTGCAGGAGATTATTACAGGGTTCGTATACTTGATCTCCCGACAAGGGATGAAGTTGATGAAAACGTAGCAAAACTCAACAAACTCGGATTCAAGGAACTCTGGATAATCAGGCTCCTAGCAATGCAGCAGCAGCGAATTCTCGTCACATGGGAGGATTCAATCGCCAGACGCCCGCTTACGCCTGCAGAAAGGGCCGAAATGCAGCTAGATGCATTCAGGCTCGGTTCAGAGGCGTCTGCCCTTAGGAGGTATCTGTCAGCCCCGCTTGATGAACAGAACATACCCGGCTACACGGACAAATACTACAGGCTCGAGATACCGCAACAGCCGATGCTCGACCCGACAGTGCTCAAGGCAATGAAGGAACTTGACCCGCAGTACGGTCAACTTGCAGTGGAAGACGAATGGATGGTACGCGCTACAACTCCTGTCACTGAAGAACCTGAGGAACCTGCAGTAAGAGAACCGGTGATCATCAACAAAGTACCGGTTATTCCTGAGCGCTCAGTGACAGTAGTCGAAAAAGGACCTGCCGGCTTTGAGCTCGAAGACAGACCTGCACTCACAGAACCGTCTGTCGCCCTCCAGGTGGCAATATACCACAGGGAATCGCAGGCACTGAAGGCACAGAGAAGAATTATGACAAAACTAAACCTCCCGGTCGACATAGTGAAACAATTTGATTATTACCATGTCATCGTCACCGGCTTCTACTCGCGTGAGGAAACATTCCCATACTACCCCGAACTTGCTGAAATCGGTTACCCGGGAGTCACACTGATTGAAAACTACAAAAGGGCAAGACAGCCCTAATGCACTTTCATACTTTCGGTTCTCTTTTGTGTTCTACCCCCCAACCCCCCTAAAGAGGGGCTTTAGAACGCTATATTACAACTATTTACAAGGATATATCAGATTAGATTACCAGTCCTTACATTAACTTTCGATCCAAAAATAGTAAACTAACAACTTATGAACCATTCCACGACTACTATATTGTTCATATTATGCTTCTTAGCCCCCCTTTAGGGGGATTGGGGGGTGGGAGAAGCCTCGGGAGTCACCGTCATCCAAAATCTTGCTTCAGCGGATCTAAGGGATCTTCTCACTTTAATTGAAATTAGCCCTTATTTTCTTATTTTTAGAAAATTCAAAATTCCTAAACTTTTGCATCATGTACAAAATTGCAATCATATCCCCCAGCGTAAGAAAAGGAAGGAACAGTCACAGGATTGCCCTCTATTTAAATGAACTGATAAAAGCTAATAGCTTGGGTAACCCAGGGATAATTGACCTTCAGAAATACAATTTCCCCCTCTTCGATGAAAGGCTGAAATTCCAGGAATCACCATCACCTGCTGCTCTCGATTTTGCAGAAAAGATCAGATCGGCCGACGGTGTCATTATCATCCTTCCCGAATACAACGGCGGATATCCCGCCAGCCTCAAAAATGCCACGGACCTGCTCACAACGGAATGGCGACGTAAACCAGTAGCTTTCGTAAGTGTTTCTGACGGACCGTTTGGAGGAACCCAGTCAGTCACCTCAATGCTGTTCTCCATGTGGAAAGCAGGCGCTCTGACAATTCCGGCCACGCTCAGGCTGCCACATATCGACACTGAATTCGATGCCGGCGGAAAGCCGGCCGACAGCGAAGGAATGGATAAAAGATCAACGAAACTGGTAAAGGAGCTGCTCTGGTATATCGAGGCAAAAAAACGCATGGACCAGTAAACTCATCAATATCGTAAATTCAGTATTCGCTTTCAGTTAGTTAAAATCGATGAGATATTTGTATAATTCGCTCCTTGTGGAGAGAATCACTGTTGTTGTGGTATCAAATGTCTTTTCGAAAGTCTCCATCGATTTCATAAAGCTGTAAAGGCTTCTTGACGTGGCAGACTGGTCATAGGCATTTGCATAGATTGCAGTAGCCCGGGCATCGGCCTGTCCCATTATTTCCTCAGCTTTCCGGTATGCCTCCGACTGAATGGCTTTAAGATCCCTCTCTTTTTCACCATTGATCTTGGAAGCCTCCCCTGCTCCTTCGGACCTGAATTTGTCGGCAATCCGGAAGCGCTCACTCTTCATCCTTTCATAAACCTGGGTTTTAACCTCCTCGACATAATTGAGCCGCTTCAGCCTGACATCAAGAATGATTATTCCCAGGTCGCTGGCTTTCTCATTTGCCGATTGAAGGATCAACCTCTGAATATCGAGTCTGCCGGTGGTGATATCTGAGAGAGTGTCACCCACTTCCTCACCTATGGAACCCGATGGCGTAGGAACCCTGTTGGTCGAACGGACTACTTCCTCGAGATTATGATTCGCTATATAGTCGCGCGTCTCCCCGTCGAGTATGTCTGAAAGCCTCGACAATGCTCCTCTTTCGTCGGTCAGCCTTTTGAAGAACTGCAGGGGGTCGGTTATATGCCAGCGGGCATAGGCCTCGACAAAAATGAATTTCTTATCCTTGGTTGGAAGCTGATTGGGGTCACCATCCCATTCCATGAACCTCTTTTCAAAATAATTAGTCTTCTGTATAAACGGAAGCTTAAGTTGAAGACCCGGCTTTGTTCTGGGTTCTCCCACAGGTTTGCCAAATTGGGTTATGACAACCTGCTCGGTTTCCCGTACCCTGAAAACAGTATCCAGTACTACAATCAAGACTACGAGCAGCACAGCTGCCTGGATTATTATTTTAGTTGTTTTATTCATGACGGTATCTGTTTATTTTTTATCAAACTGCATCTGAAGGAGGGGTAGAACATTGCTTCCCTTCTCGTCGGTAATGATCTTTTGTCCGAGCTTTGGAATTACATCACCAAGCGTCTCAAGATACAGCCTCTTCCTGGTAACTTCCGGTGCCTTTATATACTCCCTGTACAGGGCATTGAACCGGGTTGCCTCTCCCAGGGCATTGTTTACCCTTTCTGTGGCGTAGCCCTCGGCCTTCTGGATCGTCTCATCAGCCTGTCCTCTTGCCCTGGGAATGATCTTATTGTATTCCGAACGGGCCTGATTAATCATTGTCTCTTTTTCCTGCTGAGCCTGGTTTACTGCATTGAAGGCGTCCTTCACCGGATCGGGTGGATTAACATCCTGGAGAACCACCTGTTCTATTGTTATTCCAAGCATGTATTCAGTGCAAAGTTTCTGTATTTCCTGCTGAACGCTGATGGCAATCTCGGTCCTTCCCACCGTTAACACCTCGTTGACGGTCCGGTCACCAACAATCTGCCTCATACAACTTTCAGAGATATCCCTCATTGTTCCGATCGGATCGCGAACCTTGAACAGAAATTTGTAAGGATCATTGATCCTGTACTGAACGACCCATTCAACATCTGCAAGATTGAGATCTCCGGTAAGCATCAATGATTCATCTGTTGTTCCGGTCTTGGAGTATTGAGACTGAATACCCGTGCTGGTAGTCCGGAATCCAAATTCCTCCTTCTGCTGACGTTCCACCGCTACCTTGTCAACCCTTTCAAGTATCGGGAGCTTAAGATGAAGCCCGGGATCCTCCGATCTGACATACTTTCCAAAACGGGTTATAACGCCTAATTCCTCGGGACGTATCTGGAAAAACGTTGTCCAGAGGAGTATGATCATTATAATACCCGCAAAAATGTACTTGTAGCCTGACAGGTACTTCTTCAATTCGGGCGGAATAGTACCTTGGTTAAACTGATTGTAAGCCATCTGTTGTGATTTTTATAATTTATTCAAAGTTAACATTTTTCGTCGTTTTTCTCCCTCTCCGGACCTTCCTGTTCGTCGAAAAACCCAGTTTTTGGCAAAATCTCATCATCTTAAACTGTTTGTTTGTCAAAAACGGCAGCACTTTATAAATTAATCTGACTTTGTACCACATCTCACTGATTACGTTATTGTTACAAGATACAAAAAATTAAATAGGGCAAATTTCCAAAGTGCGCATGTAAATTTCATCCCTGTTTTGACGAATGACAGAATTTCATATGCAAAGCGCCGCATTGGATAAATCATTTACCGTAATCGGATGACAAACGGCAGTCTGACAGTTCGCATATGCTCACTATTTGGGCTTATGCCACTTGACAGACAACAAGAATGCAGCTAAATTTACCTTAAATAAAACATCCAAAAAATGGCAACTGTTTCAATCCCCGGTAAAGAAGCAACTGTCAGTGAATCCATCACCATTCACCGCGACAGCAGAACAAGCACCCACGGCGTTTCGGGATTTTTCCCGGCTATAGTCAATATGATTGCAGAAGACGGCGGGAGTTTTTTCAGTTACCTGAAAGAACTTGGCCTCGAGAGAGAGAATAATCTGGTTGTTCTTTCTTCACGTCATCATTATTTCTATGATGAGGAAGAACTGAAAAAGGTAAACACATTGATCAACCTTAAAAAGCTCAACCATGTTAAATATCTTGATGAATTCCTTTTCACGCTCAGCCGTGTCCTTCCTGAGAACACCCGATTCCTGGGCTGTTTCACCGACGGCTCTTCGATGGGAGATTCACTGCTTCATCCCATAAAACTCCTGAAGCATACCGCAATCCGCCTTGATCTGCTTGGCGAAAGGAACCTGAACAGGAAAAAGGTTACTGAGATACTCGAATCAAACGGCTTTAAAGTAACAGATATGACCGAAAAAAATGGTATGACTTATTTTTGCACAAGGGCTAAGAGCAAGTCGGTCAGATTGAGAGCCTGAAAAGTCTTATCGCATTATTCCGGAAGATTCCATCAACGATATCAAGGGCCGCCTCTTGAGGGAGGAGGCCTCTTATTTCAGATCGTAGCCTTTTTCCCTCTTATTAGCAGCCTCCATCCATCCGGGAAGCACTGTTTCAAGAAAGACCTTCTTTTCTTCATTGTGCTTCTCCATGTCAAGGCCAATGAACTCCTGGGCTTTGGCTTTGGTGCTTATGTCGGGATAGGGAATCTCCTGGTTGTATCCGAGGGATGCAAGCAGTCTGGCAAGCTTTACCCTCGCTTCCTGGGCTTCCGCTATTCCACCCGATATTATCCTTCCCAGTTCCACCGGAGAATGGAAAGAATTTCCATGCCCTGCGGCGGAAAAATCCCATCTCCACTGAGCATGGCGTATATCCTGAAGGATATCCTTCATCTGCTCTTCAGTGGCTCCTTTTTCCCAGGCTGTTTTAGCTTCGACATGACATCTTACAAGCAGGGTTTCAAGAATGTTCCTGTTTTCAATTATTTTATCCTGGCGGCTGTAAACATCCTTTATGAGACCTTCCGTCTCCTCCCGGTGACACACCTGGCATGAGCTCGAAACATTATTGAGAGGGCTCTGAAGATGGTGATCCGTGAATTTTATTCCTCCTTCGCTTATAAAAGGCATGTGGCAATCGGCGCAGGAGACACCCCTCGAGGCATGAACCCCTGTCAGATAAACTTCATAATCCGGATGCTGGGCCTTCAGCATGGGAGCCCTGCTCAGGGCATGTGTCCAGTCGGAGAAATCAAGTTCGTCATAATATTTCTCAATATCCTCTGCCGCAGTCCCGTTTTTCCATGGAAAAACCAGATACTGAACCCCTTCTACCATCTTCTTGTTAAAATAATACTCCACATGGCACTGTGCGCATACCAGGCTTCTCATCTCCTGGTGAGATACTTTTGAAATATCCATTCCCCTGGCCTCGAAAGCTTCGATAAGCGCAGGACGGGATATTCTAAGGTTCATGGTTTTGGAATCGTGACAATCGGCACAACCAATATGATTAACTATTTCCGGGCCCTTTGTATCCCATGAACCCCTGTAGAATTCTGCTGGTCCGATCTGGCTCATGAGTCGTGGAACATCAGGACTCTTGCAGGTCCAGCAGGTATTCGGCTGTGGGCTTGGTACACCTCCTGTCCGGAGAGTCTTCTGAATATCTTCAATTGCGTAAAAATGACCCCTCCCCTGGTTGTAGTCCCTCGAAAAAAGGTAACCTGCCCACAGAACCGCCATCCTGGGCGATTCCTCCAGCATATCGACCATGGTACTGCCGTTGTATTTGCTCCTGAAGGTGGTATCGGCAGTCTTCAGATAAGTGTTGTATTCCCTTGGAAACAATTCTCCCCACTTGCTGTTCCTGGGCTCGTTTTCTGAAAAGGTCACTTCCGGTGTGTAGGCAAAAACCGCCTCCGCCCTTCTCTGAATTATTGATGATGCAAGCATCCCCAGCAGGAATACAACCAGTACGGTTGCCAGAAAGATTACCCAGCCCAGCCAGGGTTTGTTTTTCAGAGTCTCCTGTATTGATCTCATATTAAGAGTATTATTTGTTTCTTCTTTTTACAGCACCGTTCAGCCAGTCAGGGGCCACCGGACCCGGAAGGGGAACACGTGCGTTTGGTACGCTCGACAGGCTGTTCACACGTCCGTGTGGCGTAACACGATGACACTCGAGACAATCGCGACCGAGCCTGAACTCATGGGTGTTCGTGTTGTAATTCATGAACCGGCTGTCGGTGAGAAGCTCCTTATGGCACCGGATACAATTCTGATGAACTACCTTCTTCCCTGCCTCCTTTATGTAAATCACCTGGGGCTCCAGCCTGAGCGTGAACATTGAAGCATGCCTGAGCCCGTCCTTTGCCTTGAAGTAATATTTGTTAAGGATATTGTTGTGGGGCACATGACAGTCGTTGCAGTTGGTCCACTCCCGGTGAGAACTGTGGTTCCAGGTTGCATACTGGGGAGCCATTATGTGACAGTTGACACAGGTCTCGGGCTTATCGCCCAGATATGATGATGCATTTGAGATATGAAAGGAAAAAATACCCAGCCCGGTAAAAATCCCAAGTGCCATAATAACAGGCAGCTTCCAGTTGTCGGGTGGTACAATTTTATCAAGAAATAGCTTCAGCATAGCTGCAAATAATTATGGAAATATAAAAAAATTAATTCCGAGGTCAAAGCGTGAATTTCAGAAAAATCACATACTTTGACCTGATGATCCGATATTCTCTAAATTATTCAATCATGCAAACGAATTTCAAGTCACCTGGAATCAGCCTCAGGACGTTTTGTTTAATATCGATTTTAAGCTTCCTGATCCCGGAAAAAGCTTTCTCACAAACTAAGATATACGTAAACACTGATCTGGAAGGGATAAGCGGCGTTTACAAATTTACCCAGACCAGGGAAAAAGATTCGCCGCTGAACATACAGGCTTGCGAATATTTCATGGGCGATCTTGCGGCAGTGATCCGGGGCCTTAAAGACGGAGGAGCTGATGAAATTGTGGTACTTGACGGTCATGGATCACAATGCATCATCCCCCACCTGATGGTACCGGGAGCAAGGTACATTACGGGGCTTCCCAGACCTGGTGCCGGCAACCTGTCAGAGCTCGACAGCACCTTCGCGGGAATGGTGATGCTGGGATTTCATGCAATGATGGGAACACCCGACGGTGTTCTGAATCACACACAGAACTCGAGGGCAGAAAACAGATACTGGTACAACGGGGTTGAATCAGGCGAGCTGGTGCAAAATGCACTTATAGCCGGTTACTACAATGTTCCTTTTATTATGGTTACCGGAGATGATGCAACCTGTCGAGAGGCACACAGATTCTTCGGAAATGACCTGATCACAATATCAACAAAAAAAGGGCTGTCAAGAGAGGCTGCCGTTCTGTATCCATTCGAAGAAACCAGAAAAGCCCTGTATGAAGGCGCCAGAAGAGCGGTAAGCATTATCTCAGAATCCAAACCCTACCGGATCGATATGCCCATAAAGGTGAAAATGCAGCATCTCAGGACAGAACCGGGCACGGCCGGGACTGAAGTTGTAACCGTTGAGTGGATATCAGAGGATGCCCTCCACATACTCCGGGCGAGATAATTTCATTCAAAAACAGGCCCCCTGTCAGAAATATTTATTAAATTTATGGGGCAGGGAATTTTTGGCAAATCATTAAGCACAACCGAAGTAATCCGGGAATTTGCTTCTAATATAAATCGTTTCTTAATATTTAACCAAAGCCTGTTCAAATGAAAAGATTGATTCCTTTCAGCCTGATCGTCCTGCTGCTGGCGATCTCCTGCAGCCGGCAGGACGGCCTGACCCCCCGGGGCACATGGCAAATGGTCCAGATGCAGATGGTAGATAATGGAAAAGTTACCAATTATTTTTCCGACCGTTATGTTGTAAACCAGACAAAAATCTGGGATGGAAATCATTTCATCTTCGTCGGAAAGTATCAGGTGGATACCTCCACCACCTACCGCTACGGTGTCGGAACATGGACACTCGATGGGAATATTTATGAAGAAGATATCAAGTACCACTTTGACAAATCCTACGAGAAGACAAAAAACAAGATCTGGCTCGAGATCAAGAAAGATACCCTGCTCCACATATTTCCGGTCAACGATGCCGGGACCCCCAATCAGAAGCACTGGGTAGAGAGGTATGTGAGGGTGAAGTGAAGGCGTGAAGGCGCATAGGTCGTGCAACTCCGTGTTAATAAAAATACGAAAAATTATCGTAAAACAATAAGCAGGTTATTGTAATTCGATAATTTATTTACCCGTAACGATATGTTTTTCTGTGTTTTATAACATAGAAATTGATATTCTCTTGCACCCAACCGCATCGAAGAGTGAGAGTGAGAGTGAGAGCGAGTGTGAGTTGATCAGCGGGAATACAACTATAAAAATAATTATAAAATAATTATCCTTTTAGTTGTTTAACTAATTACTTCGTTGTATATTTGTTATTGAATGGACCGGAGCTGATTATCCCCTATTCACCGGATCTTAGTTATGGTTGGTTCTTTAACACAAATGTCATGGAAAGTGATTTTAAAAATGTCCCCAGTTTCAATGATATAGTTTTTGAAACCAGGAACAAGGAATACGGAGCATATGTTCTCCGTGCAAACTACAGCCGGAATGTCATCCTGGCACTTATGGCCGGAGTGATCATCATGGCCTCCGCCACCATAGTTCCCTACCTGAAGTTCAGGGCCGTGGACAGTCGTCTGACGCAGGAAGAAAGACTGGTTGAGATCAGGCTTGAAAATCTCGATCAGCCGGTGGAGCAGGTTGCTCCTCCTCCCGAACCTCCCAAAGCCCAGGAAATAATGGAGCAGGCAAAGTACATCCCTCCCCTTGTGGTTGATTCTGTCAGGCCTGAGGACGAGATTCAGCTTATGACTGCCGATCAGGCCCAGATCGAAGTGCAGGATTCAGAAGTCATTGAGGAGATAGTCCAGTTGGCCGAAGAAATAGAGGAGGTGGAGGAAGAAGAGGAGCCCTTTTATGTTGTTGAGGAGATGCCCATGTTCCCTGGCGGCGATGCAGCAATTCAGACATACATAGGCGCAAATGTGGTTTATCCTGAGGTTGCCAAGGAAAACAATATCCAGGGCAGGGTTATTGTAAAGTTCTGTGTGACTCCAACCGGAGAGGTTGATCAGGTCAGTATCCTTAAGGGTGTTGATCCTGAACTCGATGCTGAAGTCATCAGGGTGGTAAAGACGCTTCCGAAATTCAAGCCAGGAAAACAGGGAGGAAGACCCGTACCTGTCTGGCACACCATCCCTATCTTCTTCAAGCTGCAGTAATCGGATGCTTTTTTTCAGACTGTAGCCAGCATGTTGAAAGATAGGCCATCCCAGGAGTTTACATGCCTGGTTACTTATCCGGATCTCTTCTGCCAAGTATGCGTTTCTCCTTTTCAAGCAGATGCTCCCGGCTTTCAGCATAATCAGGATTGAGAATTATGACATCCAGCGGACATACTCTGACGCACTGGGGTTCGTCAAAAGCACCTACACATTCAGTACACAGATCAGGATCAATAACATAGACCGGAATGCTTTCTAAAATTGCATCATTGGGGCACTCCTCGATACACAGGCCGCAGGACATGCATTCGGGGCCAATCATTAAAGCCATTACTCACCTCCTTTTTATGATTACAATTACCACTAGTCCATTTCCGTACAACTCTGCGAGCCTTAACTGACATAATCATTCTAAATATAAACAGATTTCCCCACATATCAAATTAATCTGCAATGATTTGATACCTTGACCCGGATTACATGTGAAATTGTAAAGGGAAAGGCGGGGGGTAAGCACCCTGAACCAGAGTAAAAACAATATGGAAACAGGTTTTATAAAGCATATAATGTGTCAAAAGATCTCTATTTCACTTCCAAAAAAGAGTATCTGCCATTTTTAACCTATCTTTAGTAACAGTAGGAATTACGATTTCCCCTGGCAATGAAATTCCTTATCTTCCTGGCTTTAATTTTGGGTATACTGTCACCTGGCTGTGTCAGTGTCGGGGGAAGAATCGCGCTAAAGGGAAAGATCATTGATGACGTTACAATGAGCCAAATCCCCGGAAGAGAAGTAATAGTGGATGGATTAATGGAAATCAACGATGAGTTTGTACCTGCTTATGCCGGTCAGTTCTCAACTGACAGTTCCGGCAAGTTCGGTTATAAACTGAAAAGAATCAAAGGAGCCCGGTATTATAATTTCCATGTTGTGGGGGATACAAATTATGCGGCAACTACAAGAAGATACACTATCTTCCAGCTGATGGGAAATTCAAAGAGACTTGTCATACCATTAAGAAGACTGGCAGGCCTTACAATCAAAATAGAAAAATTAAGCCATACCACCAGGCAGGACACCCTGTACCTTTCGTGGGAATCGGACAGGATTAACTTCAGGAATCTGTATCCGTACGAAATAGAAAACAAGGGAATAACGGATATCCCTGTTATGGTGATACCAGGACTGGGATTAAGATGGATTGGCGGAGAGATTAATGCAATCGTCAGAACCAGGATCTATGCCGGCAAAATGACTAAAATTCACTGGGAACTGGCCAGAAATAAAAGGAGAAGCGAGTTCACCGATACAATAATCGGCAAAGGAGAAAGAGTGCATTTGGTTCATTTTACGTACTAGACCCATTGCAGACCAGTACATCTGATAAGTAAATCAGTTTGCTGGCTTTGCCCGCCATAGCTTTAGCGAAGGTGGGTTACTGGTCGCTGGTTATAATTATTTCATAAAAACCGCACAAAACAGGACCTTGATTGTTAGTTAGTAATGGTAACTTTTGTTGGTTGAGTTCGTCTTAATATGTCAGAGTATTAACCAATAGTTTCATGAAATGAAAAGGATTGCGATCATCTTCACCGTGCTGGCCTTGTCATCAACTTCATGTATCAAGGACATGATATGTATTAACGGTAATGGAATCATTGAAACCGAATCGCGTAATACATCCTCATTCAACCAGATAGAAAATACTATCGTAGCTAATGTCATCTACAGACAGTCAGACGAGGTGACCATAACTGTCGTAGCCGAATCCAATTTACTGGGTCATATTGTTACTGAAAACATTAACGGCAATCTCAAGATCAGAACAGATAGCTGGAATACTTGTCTGGATTACACTGAGCGGCCTGTCATTACGGTAACATCTCCTTCGTTGAAGAATATTGAGTTAAGCGGATCGGGAAACGTATTTGCAGACATAATGTCGGGTAACTCGTTAATTATTAAACTCAGCGGCTCAGGAAAAGTTGTTGCTGAAAGTCTTTCATGCAACGACCTCTCAATGATAATTTCAGGATCCGGTGATATTGAAATCTCTGAGGCATTCTGTCAGGATGCCGATTTTAACCTGAGCGGCTCAGGAGACCTGGATATCAGTGGAACCAGTGATATAGGTCATTTCAGGATTTCGGGAAGCGGAGATATCAAGGCCGATGAATTTCAACTTAATAATGCCACAGAAACGATATCCGGCTCAGGGGATATATTCACCTTTGTCATAAACAGCCTGACAGCAGCCATCTCCGGAAGCGGGAACATTTACCTGAAAGGAGATCCAACCATAAATCAGTCTATCTCCGGATCGGGTAGAATTATTAAATATTAAGAAACCAATTACCAGCTACAACTGTCCCTTTCGTTCCCGAAGTAGGATCCCTAAGATTATTCAAGTCAGAATCCGGAGAGATAAATTGCAGATTTCCTGACATAGATATTAGGAATGTTGATCTCCATGAATTGATTCACCACGGATTTCGCGGGTTTCACGGAGAAAATCACGGATTTTACTATTTGAGACCATCCGTGTCTTACCCGTGTTCTCCGTGAAATCAGTGGTTAAACCTGAATTATATATTTACCACGGACTGAGACATCCCGTCAAATAGATTTGACTTTGCCTTAATTGCGGTGTAAATTTGTTCTAACAGTCAGGCAGGTTAACAATCAGTTATTTAAAACATCCATATGGAGAACTTAGATGTAGGTGAGTTTCTGATGTTGCTGGGCACAATTTTCAGCATTGTTGTTTCTATCTATTGTGTGAAAAAAGCAGAAAAACTTAACCGCAGCAGATTCGGATGGGCTTTATTCGGCTTCTGCCTTCCGCTTATTGCGGTTATTGTTGTGCAATTCATGAAGCCCCGGGTAGTATCATAAACTCCGGACTGCTGGCTCCCTGTCAGGATTTGTCATTAAAAGGACAGTGCAACCCGTAACAAGAAAGTTTACAGAGATACAAATCCCTGTCTATCTGTGCGATGTTTGATGGATTGACTTGTAACTGATATCGGGTGCTAAAGTAGTAAGCACCGGGAGTACACTAGCTCAGTCTGTAGTAAGGCATGTGAAATGATTGTGGATATATAGCCTGTTGTGTGCTATTAAAAAATAAAGCAATGAATCATGATCACCTTTTTATATGATTAAACGAGGCATTAAACACCAGCACAAAAAAGCTCACGGGAATTAAACAGCACCCAGTGTGCAAGCGGCAATATCCGTACTATGCTTGTTAATGATAATTATTTCTATTCGTCCTTCAGGTATTCCAGTATATCTCCCGGCTGACATTCCAGGACTTCGCAGATCGATTCCAACGTGGTAAATCTGATAGCTTTTGCCTTGCCGGTTTTTAGTATGGAAAGATTTGACAGATTAAGTCCTACTTTATCTGAAAGTTCATTCAAGGACATTTTTCGTTTAGCCATCATTACGTCTAGATTAACTACTATGGGCATGAGCTATATCGTTAAATCGTTTTCATGTTGAATTTCTATGCCTCTTTTTACAATCTGTGCAATTACAAAAAGAATAACTGCCATAAAAAGCCAGACATCACCTCCTGCAAGGTTCAATGATTGAAGGCCGGCTGTTTCTAATCCTTGTTTAGCAAGCCATTCAGAATATTTAAGTCCATAATAAGAGAACAAACCAATAGCTAAAGCCAGATAGGATAAATTTAGAATGAAACGCTTTAAATCCAAACTGAAAGGCTGAGTTAAATTCAGTTTTTTGTCCGTAAATAACTTTACTATAAGGTAAAACATGATGGCCTTTAACACCGCGACAATAGTCATTGTCATGGTAACGACAAAGAAATGTCCGTAATCATAACTGGAAAGGCGTGATAAATAATCTGCACCTTCCCAGAAATTATTTGCTCCATTCGGGTTTATTGCAAGCGTTATAAATGCATTGACCGCAATACTGCCAGCCTCAATACAAAGGCCAATAAAAATGATCCATGAAAGTATTTCCAGAACTTTCAAAATCTGACTGGTTGTGATTTTTATTTCCATGCTTATTCAATAGTTAAAGATTAATTGTGCAAATATCAATAATTATTTATTGATATTCACAATATTTTTATCTTTTTTTAATAAATAAACACAAAACCCTGTACCGAATATAAAAAAGCTGCTTCAAAGTGCTGAAGCGGAAGACCTTTTCATATATTTAACGTCATTACCAGACTGGAGAATCTGCCTTTTTTACGCGTAATATTTCAGCCACAAGACCGTCGCACGCATTTTCCAGGATTCAAGAGAATCACATAAATTAATTGAGAATGAAATTTGAAGATAATGAACTGGAAAGGATGCGGAATGATCCTGAGAATTATAAATGGGGGATTTTTTATTTCAATACGAGGGATCCCAGATCAATCCTTCCCAAAAGAAACAAACTATTAGGATGGACAGTGAATTTTGCCAGTCCTTATTCCTATTTGGTACTTCTCGGAATTATTGCATTCGCAATTCTTATGGATACCTTGTTTGCAAAATAATATTGCTGAAATATACTGAGCGCAACTCCTTTCATAACTCTGCTCTTTATACACATATTTTTGTTGATCAATCTCTTATATATGCGGTACGAGGTACGGGGCTTTGCATCATATGGCGGCCATAAGGACGGGCTGCGCCCATCCCTGAATCATTTCCGGAACGAAGATAGTCGTTGGTAAAGCTGTGAAGTTATTATATCTTTAAGGGTTGTTCCGCTTACTTAACCTGAAGATATATGGGAATAACCACCTGATTGGTAAACTCAGGCTGATTGTTGTTATAATTAATTTTAAACGGTTTCACCCATGAAAATCAAACAGCAAAAAGTTACAGCTTTAATAGTATTTTCTCTCCTGATGATGGCTTTTATGCCCGGCGGAGAGAAAGCAAAAAAGCCGATCTACCTGAATCCCTCGTATTCTTTTAAAGAAAGGGCTGCTGACCTTGTTTCGAGAATGACGCCCGAAGAGAAACAAAGCCAGCTGGGAAATACAATGCCTCCCATTCCCCGTCTGGGAGTGAATCATTATGATGTCTGGGGCGAAGCGCTGCACGGAATTATGGGTAGAAACAACAACAGCGGCATGACGGCAACTTCTTTCCCGAACAGTGTGGCTGTTGGTGCAACCTGGGACCCGGAGCTGATTAAACGCGAAACAAAAGTGATTTCCGACGAAGCCCGGGGGTTTAATCACGACGTTATTTTTACACTTACCTACTGGTCTCCTGTTATTGAACCGGCCCGTGACCCGCGATGGGGACGAACTGCCGAAACTTTCGGTGAAGACCCTTTCCTTGTTTCCCAGATCGGAAAGGGTTTTATTCAGGGCTTAATGGGCGACGACCCGACCTACCTCAAAGCCGTCCCCTGCGGAAAACATTATTTTGCAAACAATACCGAATTTAACCGCCACAGCGGAAGTGCAAACATGGACGACCGCGATATGCGCGAATTTTATCTTGCTCCTTACAGATCCCTTATCAGGGAAGCTAAACTTCCGGCAATCATGACAGCTTACAGCGCCGTAAACGGAATACCGGTCTCGGCAAGCAAATTTCTTGTTGATACAATCGCCCGTAAAACTTATGGACTTGATGGTTATGTAACCGGCGACTGTGGTGCGATAGACGATATGTTAAGAGGACATCATTATACCGAAAGTCCTGAAGTATCGGCAGCACTGGGAATCAAGGCAGGCGTTGATACCGATTGCGGAAGCATTTACCAGTCGAGTGCCCTGAAAGCCGTGCAGCAGGGAATACTTACCGAAGGTGAAATTGACAAGGCGCTTGTGAATATCTTTACAATAAGAATGAGAATAGGAGAATTCGATCCCCGTGAAATTGTCCCATATTCCGGAATTAAGCCAGGCATAATTAACGACCCTTCCCATAATAACCTCGCACTTGAAGTTGCAACCCTTACACCTGTGCTGCTTAAAAACAATACAATCGCAAAAACCGGCAATAAGGCGTTACCGATTGATTTAACGCACGTTAAGAAAATTGCTGTACTGGGACCACAGGCCGACAAAGTTGAGCTGGGCGATTATTCAGGGCAGGTTGAACCTCATTTTAGTATTTCACCGCTGGAAGGTATCCAAAACTACATTAAAGAGCATAATCTGAATACAGAAATAGTTTCTATGGTCAGCGGAAATACCGATAGAAATACTGATTTTATAACAGTGAACTCCTTTTCAATTATTCGGAATGGTGAGGTGTTAAAAGAATATGATGCAACAAAATTTGTTTCTTCAGCTCCCGGTCTTATTGTAGCTTCAAGATTTGGACGGACTTCAATAAGCGGTATCAAGGATGGAGACTGGACTGCCTATGATAATATTGATATTACAAATGTAGATTCGATAAGATTCAATTTGAGTTCATCTGCCGACGGAGGCATTCTGGAAGTGAGGGCAGGGTCTGCTGCCGGCAATGTACTGGCATCAGCAACAATCAGCAGCAGCGTTCAGCAGAGTGGAGGATTTCCCGGGTTTGCACGCCCCAGGGTTGTTCCTGTTAAAATTAACACGCTGGGCATCACAGGTCCGCAAACCCTTGTGCTGGTGTATCGCGAAGCAGCAGAAAAGGAGATAGACGCTGAGACACTTAATCTGGCAGCCAGTTGCGATGCCGCTTTGATTTTTGTGGGTACCGACCAATCCACCGGCAGGGAGGAATCGGACCGTTTTGCGCTCACCTTGCCGGGCAATCAGAATGAACTGATAAAAGCGGTTGCCGCAGTAAATCCCAATACAGTTGTAGTGATGCAAACCATGGGAATGGTTGAAGTGGAACAATTTAAAAATCTCCCCAACATTTCAGGTATTATCTGGACAGGCTACAACGGACAGGCACAGGGAACGGCAATGGCGAAAATATTGTTTGGCGATGTAAATCCGGGCGGAAAGCTAAATGTAACCTGGCATAAATCGTTAAGCGACCTGCCTGATTTTAACAATTATACCTTGCGCGGCGATGGCAGCAACGGTCGAACTTACTGGTATTTCAACAAAGATGTATCGTATGAATTTGGTTTTGGTTTGTCGTACACCACATTTGAATACAGCAATTTTGCCATCAGTAAGACCAGCATTACACCAAATGATAAAATTACAGTCAGCGTCGATGTTCAGAACACCGGAATGGTCGACGGAGATGAAGTGGTGCAGGTTTATTTGAAAACACCCGATAGTCCCGCATCGCTTGAAAGACCGATAAAACGGTTAAAAGGATTTAAAAGGGTGAGCATCCCCAGGGGACAGGTAAAAACAGTATCAATCGATATAGACTGCCAGGACCTTTGGTTCTGGGATACAGAAAAAGGAAAAATTACTTTCGACCAGGGCAGGTATGTCTTTGAAATAGGTGCATCTTCAAGAGACATCAAAGGACAGGTGGAAGCACTTATGACCGGCAGCTACAAACCTGTGTTAACCACGGTTGTTGCCGAATGCGACAAGGTGGTGTTAAGACCCGGAAATGTTGTGCAGACAAGTGTTACGGCAAGCATGTCGGACGATAGCTTCTACGATATCTCAAAAGCTCAGATAGCTTACAAAAGCAACAATCCGATGGTTGCCGCAGTTGACGAAAAGGGAAGGGTAACAGCTATAGGAGTTGGCGTTGCATCGATTTATGCTTACGCTACAATTGACGGGACAACAGTTTCAAACAGTTACCCGGTTAAGGTTATGCCCGATCTGAATCCCGGATCAGTTACAATTAACGGGAAAAAAATACCGGGTTTCGATAAAGACGTAAAGGCTTATAGTTACCTCCTGAAAAGCAATTCCAAAATACCTGTAGTGAAAGCTGAAGCCTTGGGCAGCGGTATTTCGGTTGAGATTGAACAGGCCAAAGCAATACCGGGAACTGCGACAGTCCATTTGATTGACGATATCACCCTCGAGAAGAATGTCTACTATCTGAATTTTGATGCAGAATCGGTAAGCGATGAATTCAATGGTGGCGCTGTTGACTCGCGGTGGGAATGGATTCGTGAAAACGAAAAAACCCACAGTTTAACCCGGAAAACAGGTTCACTAACCATTACCAGTGAGACGGGAGGAGTTCTTGAGGCTACAAACAATGCGAAAAATATACTGCTGCAAAGTGCAAATAACGACTGGACTATTGAAACCCGGCTGGTTTGTTCCAGAACTCCGTCTCAACCCGAAAATGCCGGAATCCTGGTTTATCAGAACGACAATAATTTTGTGAAACTTATGTTCAGGGCAGTGATTAAAACAACCCGGGCCCGTGGAGTGCAGCCCGGTACAATCGACCTGGTTATGGAAGAAAACGGCATTGCAAAATCGCTGGCAACCTTCAACCTCAGAGATGAAGTCATTGGCGACAATGCTCTGACTCTCAAACTGGAGAAAAAAGGAAGCAACTACACTGCTTATTATTCAACTGACGGGAAAACTTTCGAATTGCTCGGAACCGCCGGTATGTTGCTGAAAGACATCAAAGCCGGACTGATTGTATGTGATGGTATCGTAACACAATACATGAAAAGCACCTTCTGGTTCGATTCTGATGCAACAAAGCCAGATACGCCCTTTGATGTTTCGTTCGACTACTTCCGCATAAAGAACAGCGGATTAAAATAGTTGCCGGATAATCTTAAAAAAAGCTAAATATGAAAAATCTATTATTAGTATTGTTGCTAATGTCAATCGGTACAGTCGGATTTACACAGGAAACCGTTTATCCTGCCGGAACCTTACCGGCATCAACAAACATTTTAGGCGCTGATTATCCCCGGATCGACTCTCTGAGCAGGGTACATTTCCGACTTCTTGCACCTGATGCAACAAGTGTTTCAGTTAGTCTTGGCAAAGTACCGCTTACAAAAGGCGAGGATGGTTTCTGGACAGGCGTAACCCAGCCTCAGGACCCTGGCTTCCATTATTACACACTTAAAATTAATGGCGTTGATGTAGCCGACCCGTCAAGTGAGACCTTTTTTGGTGCAGGCCGGATTATGAGTGGCATGGAAATTCCTGAAAAAGGCGTCGATTTTTACGATATCAAAAATGTTCCCCATGGAGAGGTTCGTTCATTCTACTATTGGTCCTTATCGTTTGGCGAAACCCGCCATGCATATATCTATACGCCACCCGGTTACGACAAGGATATAAAGAACCGTTATCCGGTGCTGTATCTGCAGCACGGGATGGGTGAAGACAGGCGTGCATGGCCAAATCAGGGCCGCACAAATTTTATTCTCGACAACCTGATTGCAGAAGGCAAAGCCTTACCTATGATTGTGGTGATGGAAGATGGCGGAATCTCCAGAGGTTTTGGGACACCTATCCGCGATAAATCCGGCAAAATACTGCCCCAGCCACAAGGTCAGGGCCCTGGCCGCCGGGGCGGTCCCGGACCGGGTCCTAATTTCTGGGACGAATTTACTGAAACCATTATTACCGACCTGATACCTGCTATCGATGAACATTTCAGAACATTAAGCGATCGCGCTTATCGTGCTATAGCAGGTCTTTCACTGGGAGGTACTCAGACTTACCAGATTTCACAGGCCAACCTGGATAAGTTCGCCAATATTGGTGTTTTCAGTGCCCCATTCGGATTCCCCGGCATTGAAACCGGATATAAGGGTTTGCTGGCAAAACCGGATGAATTTAACAAACAGGTGAAAGTATTCTTCATCAGTATGGGCTCAAAAGAAGGTCCGACTACAGGACGCACCATCCACGAAACGCTTGATAAAGCAGGAATAAACAATGTGTATTACGAAGCGCCAGGCACTGCTCACGAATTTCAGACATGGCGTAAAAGCCTGTATCTTTTTACCCAACTTTTATTTCAGAATAAATAATTTATAATTTACTACAAATGAAACATTTGATTTCGATAGTCGGATTTCTTTTGATAATGCCCTTTGGATTAAGAGCACAACAGGCCAATGTAAATCTCGATTACAATCCGCAAAAGAATACCGAAGGCCTGATCCCCTTCAGTGCTGCCGTAAATTCGCCCGAGGTACATGATGACCATACCGTTACTTTCCGGCTGAAAGCCCCCAATGCACAAAAGGTTGTTTTACCAACCGGGGCAATATACACTGCCAATGGCCTGGGCAGGGAACCTCTCCCATTCACAAAAGGCGAAGACGGCATATGGACACTGACTATCGGGCCGCTCAAACCCGATATGTATGCATATCATTTCAATGTCGACGGAGTTCAGATTGCCGACCCCGGCAACACTTACGCTGCTTTTACGGCCATGCCGCCCTACAGTGAGTTGATTATACATGGCGACGGACCGGCTTATTACGATGCCCGGAATGTCCCCCACGGAACAGTAACCCGGCATGTTTACCATTCGGAAGTAACAAACGGGGAGCGCGAACTTTACGTTTACACCCCTCCCGGTTATAACCCGGATAAGAAATATCCGGTTTTGTATTTGCTGGGCGGAAGCGGAGAACTTCCATCCAACTGGGTGTTCGACGGAAGGGTGAATTTTATAATGGACAACCTGCTGGCCGAGAGAAAAGCTGTACCCATGATAATTGCCATCCCGAACAACCAGGTAATTCACCGGAATCATCCAAAACATACCGAACTGACTTTCGATATCTTTGAAAAGGAGCTGCGGAATCATGTAATTCCGCTTGTTGATGAAGCTTACAGCACAATCAGGTCACCAAAAGGCAGAGCCATTTCAGGTTTGTCGATGGGAGGCCGTCACAGCATGTTTGTCGGTTTTCGCTCACTCGACCTGTTTGCAAATTTTGGAATTCTCAGCGCCGGTGATACTGAAGCAGAAACTTCGCTGGCTCAGTTTTTAAACGACCCCAAAGTGAATGAAAAGGTAGATTACCTTTTTGTTGGTCAGGGGACAGAGGAAGCCTCAGGTTTTATGGGACAAAGGTGCCTGGTTCTCCACGAAGCTCTGATAAAACATAACATTGAACATGAATATTATACGGGCGGTCATGGAGGCCACGACTGGGCAACCTGGCGGCACTTGTTGTATTATCGGTTTCTTCCGAACCTGTGGAAATAAAAAAGATGCTTTCTTTAATGGGATTTAAAACCGGTAATCAATAATAACTGGTAGAACAAATCATTAAATATCTGTCAATTGAAAAAAGAATTGATAATTGTAATAAGTGGTCTTTTGATATTCGGGTTTACTTCTTATGCCCAGGAAAAACTCTACCCCAACGAATTTCCTTTAAGCGATGTGAAATTGTTGGACGGACCCTTTAAGCATGCTCAGGATCTCAATATTCATGTTCTTCTGGAATACGATGTCGATCGCCTGATTGCACCTTTCAGAAAAGAAGCCGGACTGCCCGAAAAGGCAAAATTGTATCCTAACTGGGCTGGGCTCGATGGGCATCTCGGTGGTCATTATCTGTCGGCGCTGGCTATGAATTATGCTTCAACCGGCAATGCAGAATGCAAAATGCGAATGGAATACATGCTTTCGGAATTGAAGGATTGCCAGGAAGCCAACGGAATAAACAATCCCGAATGGGGCTTATGGATATGTTGGTGGCGCGCCCAACAGCAAACAAATCTGGAGCACTTTGCAAAAAGGCGATTTTACAGCTTACCGCGCGGCCTGGGCTCCCTGGTACAACGTACATAAAATGTATTCCGGGTTGCGAGATGCGTGGCTATACGCCGGAAACGAGGAAGCCAAAGACATTTTTCTGAAATTCTGCGACTGGGGAATCAATATAACTTCGGAATTAACCGACCAGCAGATGGAGCAGATGCTCGACGCCGAACATGGCGGTATGAATGAAACATTTGCCGATGCTTACCAGATGACCGGTAATGAAAAATACATGGTTGCTGCAAAACGGTTTTCGCACCGGATGCTGCTTGATGCCATGGCCACTGGAAACGACAATCTCGACAATAAACACGCCAATACTCAGATTCCCAAAGCTGTCGGTTTTCAGCGCATTGCCGAACTTTCTCAAGATAAAAATTATGCCATAGCCGGAAGTTTCTTCTGGGAAACTGTTACGGGGAACCGCTCACTGGCCTTTGGCGGGAACAGCCGCAGGGAGCATTTCCCGGACGCTGCTTCATGTATCGATTTTGTAAACGATGTGCAAGGTCCCGAAACCTGCAACTCGTACAACATGCTGAAACTGACGGAAGATTTGTTTCGCGTTAACCCGCAGGCAAAATATGTCGATTATTACGAACGCACCATGTATAATCACATATTATCGACCCAGCATCCCGACCATGGTGGTTATGTATATTTCACGCCAGCCCGTCCGCGGCATTACAGGGTTTATTCAAAACCCAACGAAGCCATGTGGTGTTGTGTCGGCACCGGAATGGAAAACCATGGAAAGTACAGTCAGTTTATCTACACCCATCAAAATGATTCATTGTTTCTGAACTTGTTTATGGCTTCGGAACTCAACTGGCGCGAAAGAGGGATAAAGATGGTGCAGGAAACTCAGTTTCCAAACGAAGAAATTTCAAGGCTGAAGATAACAGAAGGAACCGCAAGGTTCAGACTGATGGTTCGTTATCCGTCGTGGGTAAAAGAGGGAGCTCTGAAAATCATGGTCAATGAAATACCTGTTGAATTTGATGCCAGACCTTCGTCGTATGTGGCTGTTGAACGAAACTGGAAGAAAGGCGATGAAGTTCAGATTTTGCTGCCCATGCATAATTCGGTTGAAAAAATGCCGAATGTACCCAATTACATTGCTATAATGCACGGCCCCATTCTGCTTGGCACCAAAACCGGCACCGATGATTTGAAAGGTCTGGTTGCCGACGATGGCCGCTGGGGACAAATTGCAGGAGGAGAGAGGCTTCCGGTTGACAAAGCCCCGATTATAATCGAAAACAGGCTGGATGACATTGCCGGAAAACTCACGCCCATTAAAGATCAACCTCTCAAGTTTACTGCTTCATCGCTTAACATGTTAAACAAAGCAAATATCGAATTGGAACCGTTCTACGGGATTCATGATTCGAGGTACATGATTTACTGGATGTGGCTGACCGAATCCCAGTACAAAAATTACCTCGATTCGCTGACTGTTGTGGAAAAAAAGAATGGAACTTCAGTAACGAACAATTGATTTTGTATCTCCCGGCGAATAGCAACCCGGGGCCGACAAGGGTAGAAAAAAATTTGCGTATTCATTCCTTTAATTTTAAAATATGAGAAAAATTGAAATTGGCTTAACATCAGTAAAAAAAAAGAGAATTGTTTTTTTAACTGTTCTTTTAACCCTGATATCTGTTGCAGGAATTAGTCAAAACAAAAATCAAAAAAGAAATCAGCCCACCAATTTACCGGTGTTTACAAATTTCGTTTATCAGGGAAACGATAAAGTTATACAACGATTTTCCACTGAAGCCGGATGAGTTTTATAACCCGATTTTGCAGGGCTGCTACCCCGACCCGTCGATTACCCGGAAAGGCGACGATTATTATGTTGTTTGCTCATCGTTTGCCATGTTCCCCGGGGTGCCGATTTTTCATTCAAAAGATCTGGTCAACTGGAAGCAAATCGGCCACGTGCTCGACCGGAAATCGCAACTAATAGTGCACGATTGCGGAATCAGCGCAGGTATTTATGCACCACAGATTCTGTATAATTCGAACAACGATACTTTTTACATGATAACCACCCAGATATCCGGAGGCATCGGAAATATGGTTGTAAAAACAAAAGACCCGTTAACCGGCTGGAGTGATCCGATAAAGCTTGAATTCAACGGAATTGACCCATCCCTTTTCTTTGACGATAACGGGAAAGGCTATGTTGTTCATAACGATGCACCCGACCGCGGAAAAGAGTTGTACAACGGTCATCGGGTGATTAAAATCTGGGAGTATGATGCTGCAACCGACAAGGTTATCCCCGGAACCGATAAGATTATTGTGGATGGCGGTGTTGACCTGGCGAAAAAGCCAATCTGGATTGAGGCACCCCACATTTATAAGAAAAACGGGAAGTATTACCTGATGTGTGCAGAAGGCGGCACCGGCGACTGGCACAGCGAAGTGATCTTTGTAAGCGACAATCCGAAAGGACCATACTTACCGGCGCCCGGTAATCCGATTCTCACTCAAAGACATTTTCCAAAAGAAAGGGAAAACAAAGTGGACTGGGCTGGTCACGCCGACCTGGTCCTGGGGCCTGATAACATAAAATATTACGGCGTTTTTCTGGCGGTGCGTCCGAACGATAAGCAAAGGGTGAACACAGGCCGCGAGACTTTTATTTTACCGGTGGACTGGTCGGGTGAATTTCCTGTTTTCGAAAACGGGCTTGTTCCGCTGGAACCTAAACTGAAAATGCCCACAGGTGAAACTGAAAACCTTTCAGGGCAGAAAGAATTCTTACCAAATGGCAACTTCACTTTTACCGACAATTTTACAACTGAAAAGCTTGATTACCGCTGGATTGGTCTGAGAGGCCCGCGTGAAGATTTCATTTCGGTAACAAAAAATGGTTTGCAGATTAAACCATTCGAAACAAATATTAAGGAAGTAAAGCCCACTTCAACACTCTTTTACAGACAGATGCATAGAACTTTTTCGTTTGCTGCAACAATTGATTACAAACCCGTAACAGAAAAAGACCTGGCCGGAATTGTGGCGTTGCAAAGCGAAAGGTTCAATTATGTTTTTGGCATCACAAAAAAGGGTGCCGATTATAATATTTTGCTGGAAAGAACTTCGGGGAAATTCAGAAGCCGCGAAACAGAATCAAAAATTGTTGCCAGCGCCAGAATCGACATCAGCAAACCCGTTCGTTTACAGGTGTCAGCAAAAGGCGATGATTATGAATTCAGCTATTCAACCAACGGAACCGACTTTATCAACGTTGGCGGAACTGTTTCTGGCGATATTCTTTCAACCGATGTGGCGGGAGGATTTACAGGTTGTTTGCTGGGATTGTATGCGACATCAGCTAACGATGCTTTGCTGGAATAAATTAGGAAACAGCCTCGATTTTAATAGATTTACAATATGAAACGATACTTATTTGCCGGGATAATACTTCCCCTTTTGTTTATCACCACCGGGTGCAACAAGCCAGAACCGCCCGCAGCATTTGGCCCTGTCCCCACAGAAAACCAGATACGCTGGCAGGAAATGGAATATTATGCATTTATCCATTTTTCATTAAATACATACACCGACCAGTCGTGGGGATATGGAGATGAAGATGTCAGTCTTTTTAACCCGACAGAACTTGACGCGCGCCAATGGGCCAGGATATGCAGGGACGCAGGGATGAAAGGGATTATAATTACGGCAAAGCACCACTGTGGTTTTTGCCTCTGGCCATCGGAATTCACAGAGTATTCGGTGAGAAATGCACCCTGGAAAGAGGGGAAGGGGGATGTGATCCGGGAACTGGCCGATGCCTGCAGGGAATATGGGCTGAAGCTGGGAATCTATTTATCGCCGTGGGACAGAAATCACGCTGATTACGGAAAACCGGAATACATCACTTATTTCAGGAACCAGTTGACCGAACTTCTTACAAATTATGGCGATATCTTTGAAGTGTGGTACGATGGCGCTAACGGTGGAACCGGTTATTATGGCGGTGCCAACGAAAACCGCAAAATCGACCGCACAACCTATTACGACTGGAAAAATACCTACAAACTTGTCCGGGAACTGCAACCCAATATTGTAATCTGGAACGATGGCGGCGACCGTGCCGATTTGCGCTGGGTGGGAACCGAAGGCGGCTGGGTTGGCGAAACCAACTGGAGTTTACTGAATGCAACCGGTGATGTACCCTTTGAAATGTTGCATCATGGAGTGGAGGATGGAGATTCGTGGGTTCCGGCCGAAGTGAATACTTCCATAAGGCCTGAATGGTTTTACCATCCGGGGGAAGATACAAAGGTAAAAACCCTGCCCCAGTTGATGGATACGTATTACAATTCTGTAGGGCGAAACGGTACTTTCCTGCTCAACTTCCCCATTATGCCCAATGGTCTGATCCATCCGAACGACGAAAATGCTGCCCTTGATTTAGCAGCCGCAGTAAAAGAGGCATTTGCTGAAAACCTGGTGCTTAATGCAGAGGCAGAAGCCTCAGATACCCGGGAAAACAGAATGAAATTCGGACCATCAAATGCAATCGACGGAAAAAATGATACCTACTGGACGACCGATGATGATGTGAAAACGGCTGCACTGACCATCTATTTCAGGGTCCCGGTCACCTTCAACCGTTTTCTTGTGCAGGAATATATCCGGCTGGGGCAACGTGTGAAATCGTTTACAATCGAAGTAGAGGTCAGCGGGAACTGGCAGGAGCTGGCAACGGCAACAACCATCGGATATAAACGCATCCTGCGTTTTCCAACGGTTACGGCAACAAAGCTCCGCTTCAATATTACAGATTCAAAAGCGTGTCCTGTGATCTCGAATATCGGCATTTACAATGCTCCTCAAATCCTGACCCCGCCAGCCATCATCAGAAATCAGACAGGGGAAGTCAGAATTATTCCTGCAGATCCCGAATCAGAAATTTATTATTCTCTCGACGGTTCTGAAGCCGGTAAAAACTCGATCTTATACGACGGCCCTTTCCAAACCGAAGGTAAAATCAAGATAAGCGCCATTTCGGTTGAACCGTCATCGGGTAAAAGCAGTGCTGCAGCATTTGAAGAATGCGGACTTCCAAGGAAAGACTGGAAAATTATCGGAACGGAAGATGAAAATGCATATCGGATTCTGGATGGAAACATTGCAACAGCCTGGCGCCGTGGCAGAGAAACCTTGCTTCCGTCTGACCTGGTCATTGACCTCGGGAAAGAGTTAATGCTGACCGGATTTAAATATTATCCCGAACAGAATTCATGGCAACCCGTCAATAATTTCACATTACGAATTTTATATCTCGAAGGATGGTAAAAACTGGAAAAAGGCCAGTGAAGGCGAATTTTCAAATATCAAAAACAATCCTTTGTGGCAAACACAAAAATTTGATGCCACAACAGCACGATACATAAAATTCCGGGCATTGAAAAACACCGAAAACACCAACAGGATCGGTTATGCTGAAATTGATGTTATAACAGATTGATAAAGCTTTAATCAATGCTTTTAGTTTAAAGAAATCTGACCATCTCAAACCAAATTGACCCCGAATAAATGAAAACAAGTACATTTTTATTACTGCTGCTTTTTGCCTGTATTTCAGCAAATGCCGCCGAAAAACAGGTAACCAGTCCCGATGGCTTACTTGTTGTAACCGTGTCCATCGAAAACGGCATTCCGGCGTACAGTATAACATTGAACGGAAAACAATTTCTGAACCAGTCGCCGCTGGGATTGAAAACAAATATCGGCGACTTTACAAGGGGACTATCACTTAAGGATTCAACCGCTGTAAGAAAGATTGACGAATCATACGAATTGCCCAACATTAAACAAAGCAAAGTCCGTTACGAGGCAAACGAAGCTGTGTTCTCGCTGGTAAAGGAAAACAGACCAGTATTTGATGTGATTTTTCGCGTCAGTAACAACAATGTGGCCTTTAAATACAAGGTTTATCCCCAGCGCAGAAGTTTTTCATGCGTCGTGGATCAGGAAGCAACGGGTTTTGTTTTTCCGGAGGGAACAACCACTTTCCTCACCGCCCAAAGCAAGGCGATGGTAGGATTTGCCCGAACCATGCCGAGTTACGAAATACCTTACACTGCTGACGCCCCAATGGGCGAAAACGGGCAGGGAAACGGCTACACTTTCCCCTGCCTGTTTAAGGTGAACGGCAATGGCTGGGTGCTGGTTTCGGAAACAGGTGTTGACAGCCGCTACTGCGGAAGCCGGTTGATTGGTCATGCTGAAGGTTTATACACTATCGGATTTCCGATGGAAGAAGAAAACAACGGTAACGGAACTTCGGCTCCGGGCATCACCACCCCCGGCGAAACGCCCTGGCGCACCATTACTTTAGGAGAAACACTGGCTCCGGTTGTTGAAACTACAATCCCTTTCAGCGTTGTTGAACCGCGGTACGAAGCATCACAGAAATTTCAATACGGCAAGGGAAGCTGGAGCTGGATCATGAAAATGGACGGAGCCACGGTTTACGATGTGCAGAAAGAATACATCGATTTCAGCGCTGCCTTGGGATATCAGACAATTCTGGTCGATGCACTGTGGGACACCCAGATCGGGCGTGATAAAATAGAAGAACTTGCCAGTTACGGGAAAAGTAAAAATGTGGCGCTCTTTTTATGGTACAATTCCAATGGTTACTGGAATGATGCACCGCAAGGTCCGCGGGGAATTATGGACAGTCCCATAACCCGCAGGAAGGAGATGGCCTGGATGAAAAGTATCGGGGTGCGCGGTATTAAAGTAGACTTTTTCGGCGGCGACAAACAGGTGACCATGAAGCTCTACGAAGATATCCTTTACGATGCCAACGATTTCGGACTGCTGGTGATTTTCCACGGCTGTACGATTCCACGCGGATGGGAACGAATGTACCCCAATTACGCCGCCAGCGAAGCTATCCTGGCCAGCGAAAACCTGCATTTCACACAACAAAGCTGCGACAATGAAGCGTTCAATGCCTGTCTCCACCCATTTATACGCAATACAATAGGCAGCATGGATTTTGGAGGCAGCGCCCTGAACAAGTTTTACAATGCCACCAACACACCAAACAGAGGTTCAAAACGCCTGACTTCAGATGTTTTTGCTCTGGCAACTGCGGTTATGTTTCAGAGCGCCGTTCAGCATTTTGCACTGGCGCCCAACAACCTGACCGACGCTCCCGAATGGGCCATCAGCTTTATGAAAGAAGTTCCTACCACCTGGGATGAGGTTCGTTTTATAGATGGATATCCCGGGAAATATGTTGTTATTGCCCGCCGTCATGGCGATAGTTGGTATGTTGCCGGCGTAAATGCCCAGAAGGAAACCCTGAAAATCAAGGTGACCCTGTCGATGTTCCATGGCGTAAAGGAAGTAAGACTATACAGCGATGATGAACAACTCAACGGCAAGCTAACTTCGGTTAAGGTTGGGAAAAAGCAGGAATTCGAACTTACAATTCCATCTTATGGCGGAGTGGTTATTGTGAATTATTAAAGCTTACCTTGCTCTTCCAGCCATTTTCTCACTCTTTCATGTTCTGCCTGGTATTTCCCTTCAATATCCCTGACGATCTCCAGAAATTCAGGATCATTCCTTATGCTATCAAATAATGGATCCTGTTTGATAAGTCTGGAAATAAAAAAGTTCATCCAGTTCCCTTGATTGAATTTTCTCAGATTTTCAATTGACTTATCCCTTTTCCCCCTGAACGCATATATTCCGGCAAGGTCATAAAACGCAGTAAGGTTTCGACTGTATTCCCGTCCTAATTCGATCGATTCATTACAATATTCTATCTGCTTATTGAAGTAGTATTCCGCTTCTTTTTTATAACCATTTTGCCAGTAAACATATCCTACACGCTGCATGTTTTGAAGATCACCACTTCCGGAAGCTTCTAATCTCTCAACATATGTTTTGTAATATTTCAGTGATTCCCTGTAATGGCCAAGGAACATATGGCTATATCCTAAATTACCAATAATCCCTAATCTATTTGTGTCAATCTTATGTCCTTTTTCCAGAAATTCTATTGCTTTTGCAAAATTACCCTGATGGTTTTCAGAACTGCCTAAACCCTCATAATATCCGGCTGAATCTCCGTTCAATTTCAAGGCTCCCTGAAGACAATCCTTGAATTTTTCAATAAATCCTGCACTATGATAAACCCAGCCAAGGTTTACCAGAAGTTGTGGCAACATTGAGCCGCGATTAAGAGATATAGCTTTGGTAATATTATCAATGGACTTAACTAAATCGAGACTTCGATAGATAAGCCCATTACCCCAATAAGGCATCCAATCATTAGGATTTAATTTTATAGTTCTATCTGCTTCTTCAAGAGCCTGCTCAATATTACCATTAAAATAATAATACGCTGCCTTCACCCAATATCCTTCTGCTAATTGTTTGTCAAATGAAAGGGCAATATCAGCAAGGATTAGAACAGAATCCATGTAATTTTCCAAAAAGAATCCGCTCCAGCTGGTCTTGTTCCAGTACGCCATAGCTAATCCCGAATAAGCCTGAGCAAATGTTGAGTCATACTTAAGTGCTTCACGATATAGATTTTCGGCTCTTTCCAGTGCCTCTCTGCCACCACCTCCTGTCAGGTATTTCCAATATTCATCTCTGCCTCTCTGGAAAAAATCGTATGCTGTCAGGCTTGTTGTCGGAGTCTTTTCAATCATTTGCTTTTCTTCGGGAGTTATATATGCCTTTAGTTCATCTGCAATAAGCTGTGCAATTTCGCTCTGAACAGAAAAGATGTCCTTCGTTTTTCTGTTATACGGCTTGGACCAGATATGTCTGTCATTTCTTGCATCAAGCAACTGAATTGTTAACCGTATGTTATCTTCATATTTTTGCCCGCCACCTTCCAGTATATAATTCACATTCAGCTCTCTTGCTATCTCAGGAATGGATTTTGGAGAATTTCTGTATTGCTCCACAGAAGTACGGGAAATTACCCTCAGGTCCTTTATTTTGCAAAGATTATCAAGGATCGCATCCATTAATCCGTTGATAAAATATTGATTCTCCTCATCGGAACTGTCATTGTGGAAGGGTAATACAGCAATCGATTTTTCTACCGGAGGGGAAGATTTAAACAGTTTTGGAATAAAGAAAATTCCAGAAATTATCAATGCCAGCGCGATGATTGTTCCGGCAATGAAAAGTGTCCTTCGGTTCTTTTGATGTTCTTGTCCGACTTTAAAATCCTGTTTTGAAACTTCAGTCGAATACTGGTTTTGTTTTTTTAATCCATGAATAATCTCATTGACAGCATTCGCCACCTTGTTGATTTGGTCACGATAGTAAGTATTGTTCAGGTTGTCCTGAGGATGATCTTCACCGGCTCTTAAAGGTCTGTTAACCCCGGCAGATGTATAAATGAAGTCAACACTCCGGATCATCCCTCCGATAACTGATTCGCACAATTTGATATCCTCCTGATCCAGATCATGGATCCTTACAGGCAGAATCCTGCTTGACACATTCCCATTGGGCAGTTTTACCTTAAGCCCGAACTGATCCTGCCTGGTCTGTTCAACGAATGCCTTGAACTCATGTTCCCATGCAAATGAAAGTGGATCGCAGTAAGTGTGGGAAATAATAGGGATAAAAACAAAACATTTCAGTTTTTCTTTCAGCGATTCATCCACATCATGTGTTTCCAGAAGTCCGTCATGGGGATTTATGTCAAAGTAAACACTGATCTCCTCCTTAAAAGTTGCCTCCAGCTCCTTCTTGAGGTTTTTAACGAATTCTGTTACCCAGCCATCGTACTTATTGTCCTTCTGGCGGTAGGAGATGAAGATGTCATAGTTATATCCTTCAATAATGCTTGACATCAGCAGTTTATTTTCGATCAAAATTAGGCTTTAAACATTTGGAAAGCAAAAATATCTCCCCCTCCTCATTCCTCACACCTCATTCCTTCCTTCTCCGGTCTTCCCTGCCTGACTGGCTGCTCCAGCAGTCAGGCAGGGGTCTTCTGGAAAAACATATCGTTTCAGGTAAATAATTTATTGTAAAACAATAACTGGAATCGATGCTGTCAGGACAAAAACATGTCGCTCCTACGGAGCTTTGCGAATCGTGTGGACACTGCCAAACGGGGCGTTGCCCCGCCCTAAATCATGATGCCCCTACGGGACTTCTGGAACGTGATGATTTCTGCAAAATGAGTTGCCTCCTGCTCAGGATCATTGCATCCCAAAGGGGTTAGGGTTGTGGTCAGGATGAGTCAGGCTGTAGGCCGGAAAATGATTTAGGGATGGGCACAGCCCGTCCTTAATGGCCACCCCTGATCCTGGAGCCCCGTATGGGGCGGGATAGCAAGTCTTTGCCATAGTCTTTTTTGGGGGGGGAGGTCTCCGTCATCCATATAATCCAACCCTAAAGTTGGTTATGCATGAGAGGTATTTGCTGAAGGGGAAGTATGGGTTTCAACCAAGATCAGCTGCTTCGCAGCTGGACAAAAAAGTCACGTAAGTGACTGAATGTGAATAACCCCCGGTGCCAACCGGGGGCAAAGGTACCCTATATGATTTTGAGCCCTGAAGACCCTGCCCCGCAAAAGCGGGGGGCGACATTGACCTGGATTTTTCAGGGCGATGATGTATCTTGCTTACGTCTCGTTGTATTATTAACAAAAAACTCTAATGCTATGTCAAGTTATCGTCAACTGCTGTACCCTCTTGTCTTCAGGACAAAGGGAATTTTCACTCCTTACGGACTAATTGATCTCTCATTCCAATTTTAATGCCCATGTAGAGCAAAACGATATTTTTTCATTCTGAAAGAACCTCCGGATAGCTAAATTCTTCAAATTTATGCAATTCAAAACCGGCTGGAATCAAGCCACTGGATACAACGGTTTTGTAAATGGGATGTTAAATAACTGGAGGTCTATGGTACCACAAGGAGAACTTTTTGTTCAGGAACGCGATGATAACCATATTATTTTTAGCGCTAATAAGATGCTTACTGGATTAAAAGCCAATCCACAATTCAATATAACCTATGATGATTATCTATTATTTATAAAGGTAGTTTGCGAAAGGATAGCTGATTACATGGGTGCAATTTACATACAGGAAACTACTTCGGATGGGGTTTTAGTTACCATTACTAAAAAATAGTTTTTATTAATGCATAAATAACAGAAGAGATCATTTTAGTAATGAAATCAGCCCTCGGATCTTCGGGGGCTTTTTATTTTATTCATTTTTTTCGCCGGAAATTTATACCTTCATGCGCTTAAGAATAATAAATCATGAAATCTGTCCATTACCCCATAATTCTCATTTTGATAACTTGCTTTATTGTGACCTCATGTAAAAAGGAGTATGATCCCCCGACAAGTGGTCTTATTTTGTACTACCCTTTCAATGGGAATATTAACGATGCAAGCGGCAATGATAATAATGGAATTAATTATACTGAAAACAAATATGTTGCAGGAAAACGGGGACTGGCGTTAGATTTCAATGGGACATCTGACTACATTCAATTAATGAATAGAGTCAATTCTGAGAATGGATTAAGTTTTTCATTCTGGATAAAATCAAGAGGCGCTGCAGGGATTGAGAACAATGGGGTTATTATTGGGAAATATAACATGACAACACACTTAAGAAGTTTTCTGATATATTCATTTGGTAGTGGAGAAACCAGAAATGACAATCGCCTCTCGGCTGCATTTTACAGATATGGGTTTTCATCTGCTGAACATGATAATGTCAAATCTTATCTGGAACCCGGAGAATTATCAGCATACCCATCAGATCCATCACTTTGGACTATATTGAGCCCCAGAAGACTTGTTATTGGAACATGGACCCATTGTGTGATCAATGTAACCGGAACTACTATTGAAGCCTGGATCAATGGGGTCTTATGTACAAAGAAACAAAGGGAATATGATACTTATTTTGATAGTCCGGACGAACCTGTACATATTGGAAATTGTTTAGCCCTTGGCTCCGGAAGCAATAATCATTTTAACGGGACAATTGACGAATTGCGAGTATATAACAGGGGGCTGACCAAAGATGAGATTCAGATCCTTTACAAAGCAAAATAAAGATTCCATTTTAGCGTGATAAAAGCTATACGTGAAAGGCACAGCATATCCTGCGATTTCTTTAGGTAAAATGAAGCAGCAAAAAAGGGTGTTACTGGGTTGAAGCAGTAACAAATTATCATAGTCTTATCCTTTCATATCCTTATCACTAAATGCTGAATAATGCTGGAGAAGGCGGAAACTACCTCCAGCTTTAGCCCACTCCCAGCAGAAGTAAATTAATCAAAGTGTCTTACAGCATTTAATGTGTCATAATTGGAAAAATAGGGCGATCCTATTATATATTAATAGAATTGACAAAAAATCAAAAAACATGCATCCTTTCGGTAGTGTTAAAAATTTTTTGCAAATGTATTGTAGCTGCATTGTTATTACGGTTTTACTTCTAATCACTTGACTATGAAAAAGTATTCGCAGTTTTTAGAAAGCATGTCTGTCATTATGATTTATATTCTGCTGCTGCAGATTACCTGTTGTAATTATTCCTTTATTAATCAGCCTAAGTATGGATGAATCGTTGGCTTAATCCTGGTGGTCAAGGTTTGAGGCAGGAATATTTATTGATCCGTAAGCTTTGAATTAAAATTAAGAAAGGACAGATAAGAAAATTATAAATCAATCCTGATTCCTCACATCTACTTTCATGTACCGTGTGTTAGATTCTCCGATCATCTGTCTTCCGTTTCTGAAAAACATATCGTTTCAGGTAAATTATTTGTTGTAAAACAATAACTGGGATCGATGTTGTCAGGACAAAAACATGTCGCTCCTCCGGAGCTTTGCGAATCGTGTGGACACTGCCAAACGGGGCGTTGCCCCGCCCTAAATCATGATGCCCCTACGGGACTTCTGGAACGTGATGATTTCTGCAAAATGAGTTGCCTCCTGCTCAGGATCATTGCATCCCAAAGGGGTTAGGGTTGTGATCAGGATGAGTCAGGCCGTAGGCCGGAAAATGATTTAGGGATGGGCACAGCCCGTCCTTAATGGCCACCCCTGATCCTGGAGCCCCGTATGGGGCGGGATAGCAAGTCTTTGCCATAGTCTTTTTTGGTGGAGGGAGGTCTCCGTCATCCATATAATCCAACCCTAAAGTTGGTTATGCATGAGAGGTATTTGCTGAAGGGGAAGTATGGGTTTCAATCAAGAACAGTTGCGAAGCTGCTGGATAAAAAAGTCACGTAAGTGACTTAATGTGAATAACCCCCAGTGCAACTGCGGGCAATAGCACCCTATATGATTTGAGCCCTGAAGAGCCTGCCCCGCAAAAGCGGGGGGCGACATTGATCCGGATTCAGATGCTCACAATGGCACCTAACACGGATGGTGCTATGTTTATTGGGTTTGTCACGGTTTTTGTTTTGCTCCTGCCCTCAAGACAAATTTGTAATGGTTCTTGCACCCGGACACATGCATTTTCATGCAATTAAAATCCAATATACCTTGACAGTTTTCCGGCTCCGTTCAACTTTGTTCCGCGACACTACGCCAGTGCGCTTACCATCGAAAAATTAAGATCCACATGTTATATAGACAATAACATCTTAAAAATATTATTGTAATTTTAAGGCATGATGAGCTTAATTAAAATTAGCATTATCTCTCTTCTGGGATTAATCCTATTGGTAAGCTGCGAAAAAGAAAAGAGGAGCTTACCTATAGACGCTGACGGAAATACATATGATACGGTAGTTATTGGTCGGCAAGTCTGGTTATCTGAAAACCTTAAAACTACAAAGTTCAACGTCGGAACATTAATCCCTCTTTTACCTGAGAACGCTGATTGGACTGCCAACGGCAGCGGAGCATGCTGCTGGTATGAGAATGATATAAATAATAAGGATACCTATGGAGCGATATATAATTGGTACGCTGCACAATTTAATACTCAAATTTGTCCTGTTGGTTATCACGTATCGACAAAGGAAGATTGGCTTACCCTGATTAGTTTTTTAAAGGAGGCACCCATAGAAATTGAGCAAAGTTTTAACATCAACCAGGTCGGATTTCGGGCGTGGGACGGAAGGTTTTCCAGTTCCGGAGGCTGTTGGTGGATTTATTCCAATGATGGCACACCTTATTTCATTGGTTCTCTCAGTTTCGAAATAGGATACGGTATGCCTAAGAAAACTGGTTTCTATGTACGATGTGTCAAGGACCATTGATTTTCAGGTATTTGTAAAACCGAGATCAGTTTTCTTGAAGTAATAAACTATATTAGTAAAAATTCAACACATCAATCATGAAATTAATAAGGAATATATCTCTTTCTATCCCTTTCTTCCTTTTACCCCTAATTTCATGCAACAAAGATGAGGTTCCCTCATTATCAACACCTGTTGTTTCCGACATTGAAGTTGGTTCAGCTACATGTACAGCCTCGATCACTGATGAGGGATCCAGTCCTGTTAAAGAATATGGAATCTGCTGGAGCAAAGAAAATGTACCCACAATTTATGATTATAAAACATTCAAGAAAGGCAGTGCAACTGATTATGTTGCTTATATGATCAATCTTCACGGAGAAACGAAATATTACGTAAGAGCTTATGCCATAAACGGATTTGATGTAGGCTATGGACCGGTTGTTTCATTTACTACCAGTGATATGTCTCCATCTGAACTGAATACCAGCAGTATAAATCACATAACTCCAAAGTCAGCTTTATGTAATGGAATAGTGACTTTCGAGGGAGATCCCCCAATCACAAAGAGAGGTTTTTGTTGGGATGTCAATCCCGTTCCTGACACTTCCAAAAATCAATGGACGATTAGATACGATGTCCTACCATACTCTGCAGAGTATACAGGTCTGATTTCTAATCTAAATCCGGAGACTACTTATTATGTCAGAGCATTTGCATTAAGTGAAGCAGGAATAACCTATGCTAATGAATTATCATTTACTACGCCAGCAGATTTATCCGGTACAGAAGGAACAGTTAATGATATTGAAAATAATATATACAAGACTATAAGTATTGGTACGCAGGTTTGGATGACAGAGAATTTAAAAACCACTAAATATAATGATGGAGGTTCAATTCCGTTGGTCGAAGATGCCGTGATGTGGAGCAATCTCACAACTCCAGGGTATTGCTGGTATGATAATGATGAAGCTTCATACAAGGATTTATATGGAGCTCTTTATAACTGGTATACAGTGAATACTGGTAAACTCTGTCCCAATGGTTGGCATGTTCCGACAGATGATGAATGGATAATAATTGAGTCATTTCTGGGGGGCGAGGATATTGCAGCTATCAAGATGAAGGAAGCTGGATTTGACCATTGGAAACTGACGAGCAGCAGCCATACAGCTAATAATGAGAGTGGATTTACGAGTCTGCCCTCCGGTTTAAGGATAGAAAGTGGTACTTTTTATGGAATATTGGAAGAGAACTTTTTCTGGGCTTCAATCTCATTTTGTGGTCTTCCAGCTGCCCGCTATCGGACCCAGGCAGTTTACGGTGATTTTAACTTCGCCGGCTGTCTTTCTGCAAAAAAAGGTGGCTCTATACGATGTGTAAAAGACTAGCGTTATCATTCACCAACCGAGACTAGCTTTACCGACACTGCGGCAACGCCATATCCCGTCAAACGTTATGCAAATTTAAGATTGACCAGGTGACTCATGAAAAAACTTAGAATTCTAATTTCCTTTATTGTTCTTTTGACTTTAAGCACATGTCTTAATCGACAATTTGTTGAAGGTCGGGCAGAATTGATCATAACTGCCGATTCAACCCTAAATGACTCTTCACTGGTTTATGGATATATATACCGAATTGATTGGGACTATTACCACTATTACGCAAATGAGTTTGAGGTATGGCAGGAAAATTCAGACTTAAGAACTTCGAATGATACTCTTGGATTTTATTCCTTCATGACAACACTTGGAACATACAACATAAAATGCCAGGATGTAAATAATAAATGGGAAAAATTAGTAGTAGAAATGAAGAATGTAAATCTTTTGAAAAATAAGAAAACTCAAATTGACTTTTATATCGGATATACAATTGAATAAAAATCTGCGCCTAATATCATGCTCCAATTTCCCCGTTTATCCTTATTGCACCCCTGAAAAACATATTGTTTCAGGTAAATAATTTGTCGTAAAACAATAATTAGGATATCGTTTTACAATAAAAATTCGTGGAATTATTAAAGGAATTTCACCCCCGGATAAGCCAAACTGCATAAATTCTCCCTTTCAGTCAGCCATTTACCCACCCCTACCCCTCCCAGGAGGGGATCCGTACGGTTGAATCCTGCAGTACTTCTTCCCCACTCCCACTCTCGCTCTCACTCTTTCTGTTGACCCACCTGGGCTTCCCGATACGCCCTCATTCCTTCGGGCTATCGGGACAGGCTTCTCGCCCAGTCTGCCTATATTGCATAACCCTAGCAAAAAAACGCCAAAATGTGGCGTTTTTTTGTTGACCCACCTGGGCTCGAACCAGGACTCTGCGGAACCAAAATCCGACGTGTTGCCAATTACACCATGGGTCATTAATACCTTAACGGTGCTGCAAAAATAGGAAATTTTTAAATACAGGGATCCGGACAGATTCTACATAGCATTAATTGCACACTGGTCATCCGGAGTTCTTTCCATTACCTCCGATTCAATGACATAAAACGGACAGTCGACAAGCGATTTCAATATAAACCCCAGCTCGCACATATCCTCGTCACCGGCGTCATAATACCAGCAGATGGTTACATTCTCAACGAGATCCTTTATACCGGATATCTCCTTGATGATGTTGTAAATCCATTTGGTGGAACTGGTGTTGATATATTCAAATCCCAGCTCTATGCCCGTGCGATGATTGCTCACCTGAACATATCTGCTGATCCAGTCAAAAACCGGACGGTAAAACTCCCCGGGGCTCTCCGGAATCGAACGTCCCACAATGAAAAATCGTCCCGGCTCCAGAATTACCCTGGGCGTTCTTTTCGTGGGCTCGGCAGTGTATCTTTTTATACTCTTCATCCTTTTAACTAACGGTGAGATCCGTAAATTATTCTGTAAAGGATGCACGAGATTGCCCGAAAAGATGATTCAGATTCGCCGGACCCGGTTGCGGAAGAATGCTACGATTGATTAAAAAGAGTGGGTTCAGGCTCTTCCCAGAGCGACGGATGTTCATCGTCAAATCGCTTCAGGATAGCCTTCATCAGAGTCTCCCTTAGGAACTCTGACTTGTTTGATATACGATAGCGGCTGCAGAAAATATCAAGGGCCCTTGCTTCCCTGTTGTTAAGCATGACCGTAAGCCTGTTGCTCCTTTTCAGCCTCTCCTCCTTATATGTAATACGCTTCAAATCGTGAAATATCAAATTGAACGCTAATTTAGAAAAACCGGGACCCATAATTTTTTGAGCCTCAATTAGTTTTTAACAAAAAAACAGAAGCCAGTCTTTAAGTGACTGGCTCCATGTATAATACAATATTAAAAACTTTTATCTCCCTTTTTGCGGAAGCTGACTCATTATGCTTTTCCTGCACTTCCAAGCACATTGATCACTTTGTGCTTGTAAAGCTCCTTCAGTTTCTCACGGGCAGGTCCGAGATAGTTGCGCGGATCGAATTCACCCGGCTTTTCCACAAACACTTTCCTGATGGCAGCAGTCATTGCAAGCCGTCCGTCACTGTCAATGTTGATTTTACAGACAGCCGATGCAGCAGCTCTTCTGAGCTGATCTTCCGATACCCCTGTTGCGTTTTCCATCTTTCCTCCATACTGGTTTATCTCTGCAACTATATCCTGGGGAACAGACGATGCGCCGTGAAGAACGATCGGAAATCCGGGGATCCTTCTTTCACACTCCTCAAGAATGTCAAAACGAAGGGGAGGAGGAAGTTCTCCGGGCTTCACCTTGAACTTGAAGGCTCCGTGTGAGGTCCCGATTGAGATGGCCAGTGAATCAACACCTGTCTTCTTTACAAAATCCTCAACCTCCTCAGGCCTGGTATATGACGTATGTTCTGATGAAACTTCATCTTCAATGCCGGCCAGCACTCCAAGCTCGCCCTCAACCGTAACGTCGAACTGGTGGGCAAACTCGACCACCTGCTTTGTAAGCCTCACATTTTCCTCATAAGGGAAATGTGATCCGTCGATCATTACCGATGAGAAACCAGTTTCAATACACGATTTGCAGGTCTCGAATGAATCACCATGATCAAGATGAAGTACTATCGGAATTGCATAGCCAAGTTCTTTGGCATATTCTACCGCACCCTTGGCAAGATATTGGAGCAGGGTCTGATTTGCATACTTTCGGGCACCTTTCGACACCTGAAGAATGACAGGAGATTTTGTCTCCACACAGGCACTGATTATCGCCTGCATCTGCTCTAAATTGTTGAAATTGAATGCAGGAATCGCATATCCACCAGCAACTGCCTTCCGGAACAGCTCTCTCGAGTTAACCAGGCCTAATTCTTTATAATGAAGCATAATATTAAGTATTTAAATGAGCCGTGAAAGATAATTAATTTGGCAATCGCAGCCAAAATATCAAACAAAAAACGACATAAACACCTTCCACGTACGCCATATCCTCCTAATTTCTTATCTTCGTAACCTTATTTTACAGCTGTACCAGATTAAGAATATTTTTTTATGATAAATGCAGCATTTCGGAGAAAACCCAATCATTATTCAGTAAACCTGTCGTGATTAAAACAATTATACCATAAAATGAAAAGAATTTTCATACTGATTATTGCATGCCTGATTGCATCCGGGGGACCGCTTATTGCTCAGAAAGTGTGGTCGCTCGAGGATTGCATTCAGCATGCTATCGATCATAACATCCAGATCAAACAACAGACGATCCAGACCAAGGTCCAGAAAAATACCCTTGACCAGTCGAAACTTAGCCTCCTGCCCTCGGTCTCCGGTCAGGCATCGCAAGATTACTCTTTCGGAAGAGCCCTTGATCAGACAACCTATGATTTTTACAATCAAACTCTTAAATCAAACTACTTCTACCTTGGCGGAAGGACCGATCTATTCACCGGTCTCCAAAACCTGAATACAATCCAGAAAAATAAGTATGAACTCCTGGCAGGCGAGCAGGATCTTCAACGTATCCGCGATAACGTATCGCTCAGCGTTGCCCTGGCCTACCTCCAGATTCTTCTTAACAAGGAACTGGTTACGGCAACCGAGAGCCAGCTCAACACCACCCTGGAGCAAATATCGAAAACAAGGAAGATGGTGGATGCAGGAAGCGTGGCAATGGGAAACCTTCTTCAGATCGAAGCCCAGGCAGCCCAGGAAGAGGTGACCCTGGTAAACATGCAAAACCAGCTTGAAACATCATACCTCAACCTTACCCAGCTCCTGGAACTAGAAACACCTGCCGGATTTGAGATTATAGTACCCGATATCAGGGTCGGCGAAACAGTTGAAATCGCTGGCAATATCGACGAAATATTCAGTCTGGCTGTTCAGTCGAGGCCCGAGATACTAGGTTCGGAACTGAGACTCACCGCCAGCGAGTATGCCCTTAAAGTGGCAAAAGGTGCCAGGAGCCCGAGCATTTCGATGAGCCACAACTTCGGGACCAGGTATTCACACATTGCGAATCTTTCCGGACAACAATCATTTGAGGACCAGCTGAAGAACAACAAGAATTTCGGACTTGGTTTCTCAATGAACATCCCTATACTTAACGGATGGCAGGTGAATAAGAACATTTTAAACTCGAAGCTTGCGGTCGAAAACAGCCAGTACACTCTTGAAGGGACAAGGAAGGAGCTATACAAGGATATCCAGCAGGCATACGCTGATGCCGTCGCCGCCCTCAAAAAATACTACGCCAGCGCCAAGGCAGTGGAATCGTCGGAGGAGTCGTTCAGATACACTGAACAGAAATTCGACGTCGGAATGATAACACCAGTCGATTACAATGCTGCAAAGACCCAGCTTCTGAGCTCACAGTCAGAAATGTCGCAGGCCAAGTATGAATATATCTTTAAAACCAAAGTACTCGATTTTTACAAGGGGCTGCCCCTCACACTGAATAAATAATCTTAAATCAAGGCATACCATGAAGAATAACAAAATACTTAAGATCCTCGTTCCTGTGGCAATACTCCTTATTGTCGTGGCTTTAATCGGGAAAAAGGCCGGCTGGTTCGGGAAAGCGGTAACCGTTAAAGTGGCAGTTGAAAATGCAGAGAGAAGGACCATCATTGAAACAATCACCGCAAACGGGAAGATCCAACCCGAAATGGAAGTTTTGATCACACCAGATGTATCGGGAGAAATCGTTGAGCTAACCGTACGTGAGGGCGACAATGTTGAGAAAGGCCGGCTGCTGCTCAGAATCAAACCAGATGTATATATCTCACAACGCGACAGATCGCTTGCTTCAATAAGCCAGGCACGTGCAAGACTCGCCCAGGCTGAAGCACAGTTCATCCAGGCCGAGCTGTCGTACGACAGAACAAAACAGTTGTATGAGGGACAGACAGTATCAAAGTCGGAATTCGAACAGGCAGAAGCCTCTTATTCAGTTGCAAAAGCCGAGGTTGATGCAGCGAGGTTTTCGGTAACAAGCTCAGAGGCTTCACTGAAGGAAGCGAATGAGAATCTGGTTAAGACATCGATATATGCCCCTATGTCGGGAACAGTATCAATGCTTCTGGTCGAACTTGGTGAAAGGGTTGCCGGAACCGGAATGATGGCAGGAACGGAAATGCTAAGGATCGCCGACCTCTCCAGGATGGAAGCACAGGTTGAAGTTAATGAAAATGATATCCCGAGAGTAAAACTGGGAGACACTGCCACAATCGAAATCGATGCCTATACCGATAATAAATTCAAGGGCATTGTGACCGAAATAGCTAATTCCGCAAAAACAACCGGAGTGTCAGCCGATCAGGTAACCAACTTTGATGTCAAAATACTTGTGCTTCCGGAATCATACAAGGCCCTTACAAATGAAAACAACCTGAATCCCCTTAGACCGGGCATGTCAGCAACTGTCGACATACAGACTGAGATCAGGGAAGGCATAATAACCGTACCCATACAATCGGTAACCACCAGGACCGACACTACCATAGTCGTTCAGAATCTGTCAGATGAAGTAATCCGCACCCTGGTGTTCGTGACTGATGGCGAAAGGGCGCTGGCCAAAGACGTAAAGACGGGTATTCAGGATAACAGCTATATCGAAATCATTTCGGGTATATCAGAAGGCGACCGTATTATATCTGCCCCCTTCAGCGCCATAAGCAAGAAACTCTCCGACAGTACACTTGTCGAGATCGTTAAGAAAGATGACCTCTTTTCGCTCGATTAGACTTATTGAAGTATGGTGAGTTCAGTAATATGATCATATGTCTTGAGACTTCAACTACCGTGTGCTCGGTCGCTCTTTGCGACAGCAATGGTCCGGTGGATCTGAGAGAGAGCTCCGGCGACAAGTCTCATGCCTCACTGCTTACTGTTTTCATCGGCGAGCTTCTCACCGGAGCAGGATTAACTGCAAATGATCTGGAAGCAGTGGCTGTCAGCAAAGGTCCCGGTTCATACACCGGACTCCGGATAGGCGTTTCAACTGCCAAAGGAATAGCCTACGCAGCCTCACTCCCCCTGATAGGTGTCGGAACAACGCTGTCGATGTTCCACGGCATTGACGACACGATGAGGAAAAAATACGGACTTGCCGGCAATTCACTTTTTATTCCCATGCTCGATGCCCGCCGGATGGAGGTCTATTACTCAATTCTGGATACGGAAGGGAGAACAGTGAAGGAGACCTCGGCTGAGATAATCGATGAACAATCATTCACTGACATCCCCCCGGATATCCGGCTGCTTTTCTTCGGTGACGGGGCAGCCAAATGCCGGAATTTAATCGGCCGCAAAAATGTAGCATTTGCCGATGAGTTCATCATCTCGGCGGCACATATGTACAAGCCTGCATTTAAATCACTTATGCAACAGAATTTTGAAGATATTGCCTATTTTGAGCCATTTTATCTCAAAGATTTCATAACTTCGCGTCCTAAAAAAAATATCCTTGGCAGGTAATTTGATTGTTATAATCAAAGTTTACTTAAAAAAGCATAATGAGGTATATTAAAGCTCTTTTTCTTGCCATCCTGTTGCCCGTGCTCTTATCCGGTCAGGAAAAGGCTTACCTGCCGGGGGAAAAGGTCAACTTTGAAATACATTACGGGGTCATCCAGGGAGGAGTGGTTTCGCTCGAGCTCCGTGCAGATACCTTCAGGGGCAAAGAGGTACTGCATTCTGTTCTCCTTGGAAAGACTACCGGGATGGCTGATGCTATTTTCAGGGTAAAGGACATTTATGAAAGCTATTTCGAGCCGTCAACCGGATTACCTGTTTTCTCTATAAGAAATATAAGGGAAGGCCGTTATACCAAATATAACGAAGTGATCTTTGACCATTACAGCAGGCCCGACTCGGCGATTCTGACCAGCGACCTTACAGGCGTGCATGTAACTGAAAAAGGAATACACGACATTCTTTCCTGTTTCTATTTCATGCGCGATAACCATTTCCCGTACCACGAAAAATTAAAAAAGGGAGACGTTATCACAATCAATACCTGGTTCACCGATGAGTACTACCCGGTTATTATGAGATACCAGGGCACTGAGGAGATTAAGACGAAAATAGGCAGAGTCAAATGCCTGAAATTTAATCCGGTAACCGAGGTCGGAAGACTCTTTAAAACACAGGATGATGTTACATTCTGGTTCACCGCCGACAGGAACCACCTTCCTGTCAGAATAAGGTTCAATATATTTGTCGGTGCATTTATTGCTGAGATTGTGAAATACGAAGGATTGAAATATCCGCTGGAAATAAGAGGAAAAGATAATAACCAATAATAGAAACTTTTAAATTTTTATGGCTACTACTGCAGACTTCAGAAACGGACTGGTAATCGAGTACAATGGGGAACTTCACACCATAGTGCAGTTCCAGCACGTCAAACCCGGAAAGGGTCCGGCATTCGTAAGAACAAAACTCAAAAACATGAAGACAGGGAGGGTTCTTGATAACACATTTTCATCAGGAACGAGGGTAAACGTGGCCAGAGTCGAGAGACGCCCCTACCAGTATCTCTATCGCGATGAAATCGGCTACTATTTCATGCATCTCGAGACATTCGAACAGATCCATGTTACGGAGGAACTGATCGACGGTCATGAATTCCTCAAGGAAGGTGAGAATGTAGAGGTTGTTTACCACGCCGACACAGATACAGTGCTTTCAGTCGATATTCCTCAGTTTGTCGTTGTGGAAGTAACCTATACCGAACCCGGCCTCCGGGGCGATACGGCAACAAACACCTTCAAGCAGGCAACAATCGAGACCGGAGGTACAATTATGGTGCCCCTCTTTGTAAGTACAGGCGACAGGATCAAGATAGATACTTCGAGCCGGACCTACATTGAAAGGGCCAAATCGTAAATTCATGGGAAAGAAAAAGGCTTCGGTTAACAGATTGCAGGTTTCCAGATTCAAGCTGGATTCACTTCTCGACATAACACTTTCGATAAATGCAAACCTGCCGACCGAAGAACTTTTATCAAAATATGACTCGATTCTCAGAAATAACCTGGGAATAGGAAAAATCATAATCTTCAAACATTCAGTCATCTGGGAATGCATCTTCAATGCCGGATTCCCAAAGGAGTTCGAAACCTGTATCAACGTGAAATCACAGCTCCTGAAATTCACCGAAACGGAGATCAGGAATGAAAACCTAGGCATTGAGGGCGTCGAAATTCTTATCCCCGTTTATAATAATAATGTGCCGCTTGCCTTCATACTGATAGGCGACATCGAAGAAGATCGCGAAGGGATGAGCCCTGTGATAAGCCATCTCAATTTCATTCAGACGATCTCGAGGATAATCATAGTCGCAATTGAAAACATAAGGCTGTTCAGGGAAAGCCTCAGGCAGGAAGCACTTAAGAAAGAGCTCGAGCTTGCCGCAAAAATGCAACAAAAGCTGATCCCCGACAACAAAACAATGCCGGTAAACGACAATTTCAGGGTTACAGGCTTTTATTTCCCTCATTATGAAGTAGGAGGCGACTATTACGACTGCCTCAGGCTATCTCCCGCCAGGACCGGATTCTGCATTGCCGATGTGTCGGGAAAGGGAATTGCAGCCGCTATACTTATGTCGAATTTCCAGGCCGGCCTCAGAGCCCTTTTCACCCATGATATTGAACTTGAGACGCTCGTCCACAAGCTGAATAACCTTATCTGGACCAATGCCGCAGGAGATAAGTTCATCACCTTTTTCGTGGCCCGCTATGACCACACCAACGGAAATCTGGAATACCTCAACGCAGGTCATAACCCGCCTGTTCTTTTCAACAACGAAACACAACAGGTATTGCATCTTCATTCACAGTGCGTAGGTATCGGGATGATAGATGAGATACCTCCGGTCAGTCATGCTGTTTTAAATATTGCAGAAAACTCAAAGATAGTGTGCTACACCGACGGACTTTCAGACTTGAAGGGGGACGACGGGAAGGAAATACTCACCACCGAAATAGTGAAGCACATAACAAACCGGGAACCTGTTGAAGACAACATCAGGAATATGCTTCTGAAACTCGGTATACCGGATAACAACCCGGACCTTTTTGATGATGTGTCGATAATTGCTGCCGACATTCTGAGGTAACTGTACCCCCCTTCCTCCCTGAAGGATGGCATTTCTTCCCTGCTTGTTCCACCCCCCCAACCCCCCTAAAGGGGGGCTAATCAGCTTACCCTCAACAGGTAATAGTTCTTCTTGCCCTTCTGTACAAGCAGGTATTTGTTGTTGAGAAGCATATCGGTGCCGATGACCATATCAGGATTATCGATCCTTACCTTGTTGATGCTCATTCCGCCACCCTGTACAAGCCTTCTCAGCTCGCCCTTTGATGCAAATACCGCCGAGTGTTCAGCGCACAGATCAGCAGCGCTTACGCCGTTGCGGATCACGTCCAGACTTATGTCAAATACGGGAACTCCTTCAAAGACCAAAAGAAAGGTGTTTTCATTCATTCTTTTCAGCGATTCGGTGGTCCCTCTTCCAAAGAGTATCTGCGATGCCTCAACAGCAGCTTCATATTCCTCGCGCGAATGTACCATCACGGTCATCTCCTCAGCCAGGCGCTTCTGAAGGATCCTCTCATGGGGCGCCTTCTTGTGGGCTTCAGTAAGCTCCTCAATGACGGTCCTTTCGAGGAGGGTGAATATTTTTATATATTTTGTGGCATCCTCATCCGATACATTGAGCCAGAACTGATAGAAATGGTACGGCGAAGTTTTTTCCGGATCGAGCCAGACATTTCCTGATTCGGTTTTTCCGAATTTGGTGCCATCCGATTTGGTGATAAGCGGACAGGTCATTGCAAAAGCCTCGCCTCCCGTCTTTCTCCTTATCAGTTCGGTGCCCGTGACTATGTTCCCCCACTGATCCGATCCTCCCATCTGCAGCCTGCAACCTATTTCACTGTACAGATGGAGGAAATCGGTTCCCTGGACAAGCTGATATGAAAACTCGGTGAATGACATCCCTTCCTTTGCATCGGCTCCGAGCCTTTTCTTAACCGAATCCTTGGCCATCATGTAATTTACAGTGATATGCTTCCCTATCTCCCGAATAAAACCAAGGAATGAATATTCCTTCATCCAGTCGTAGTTGTTCACCATAATGGCGCGGTTCTTACGCTCAGGTGAAAAATCAAGAAATCGTGCCAGCTGTGTTCTTATACATTCCTGATTTCTCCGGAGAGTCTCCTCATCCAGAAAATTTCTCTCTTCCGACTTGCCCGATGGATCCCCGATCATACCAGTCGCACCCCCGACAAGAGCTATCGGAACATGTCCCGAACGCTGGAAATGAACAAGCAGCATAACCTGCACCATATGTCCGATATGCAGTGAGTCGGCTGTCGGATCAAATCCTATATATCCCCTGGTGACCTCTTTTTCAAGCAATTCCTCGGTTCCCGGCATGATATCATGTATCATACCCCTCCATTTCAGTTCTTCAACAAAGTTCATAAGTTGTGCTTTTATCCGGACTGCAAATATAGCAAAGGTGGTCAAATCGTTGTCTCTGCCGGGTCCTTTTTGGTTTCAGGCTTCTTTTTCAGCCTGTCGAAGCTCTGTTCAAAATTCCCTTCTCCTATTATCGGAAACAGGGCAGGAGCTATATCCGCAACAGGGTTGTAGAGCCTCGATGATTCGATCTGTTTTGTCGGGAGAAACCTATGCTTTGCATTAATAGCATTGAGGACAGTGAATATCACACTGAGGATAAGGGCTGTTTTAAAAAGTCCGAACACCAGTCCGAGGAGTGAGTTAAGAACTCCGAGGGAGATTTTCTCCACAAACTTGTCGACTATCATCCCTACGAAATGAATAAGTATCACTATGATCACAAAAGTGATGAGAAAAGATATGATACCCACATACTGGCCTGTCATGTCAAAGTAATCATAAAGCTTCTCAGCAGTGAAAGAGGAGAATTTTATTGCTCCCCATATCCCGAGGATGAGTGCCAGCAGTGATGCCAGCTCCTTTATGAAACCGTCGATAAAACCCCGTGCCAGTCCGAAAACAAGCAGTATGATGATTACAAAATCAATCCAGTTCATGATCAATGAAATTAGAGCCTGAATTTATGAAAGATCGGTGACTTAACAAAAAAAGGTTTGTGATAGGTTACTTACATGTTTTCCTGACTTGTGACGTCTCCTTAAATTAGTGCAGTTCTATTTTATAACACACTGAATATGAGTAGTAATAAATCTAATAATTGGTTTTTACCGCAATCCGCATATTTTTGTTCTGAGTGTTGAAAGAGGCCCGTCGACCTGAGAATAAGTTCAGAGGATTTTGGTGCCAATCAGGTATTTAGTGTATCTTTAACAGGCTGATATCTAATCTCGTAAGTTTCCCCTCCTTTCGAAGGAGGGGTGGCCCGGGCAGTGGTTTTGTACGGGCCGGAAATCGGATCCCGGGCCGGGGTGGTTGAGTAGAACCTCATGGTGATTATTTCCAGATTGAAAAGGATAAAATAAGGTACAAGTTTCCTGAGGGTCCCGGCCTTACTGTACTTCGATTTGAAAACAGGTTGGTATTTCAGGAGCCTGAATACATACCTGACGCACTAATTGTCATAAGTCAGGATCAATGAAACTAGAGCCTGAATTTATGAAAGATCGGCGACTTAACAAAAAAAGGTTTGCAATGCGCTGCGTACATGTTGTAATAGTTCCCTGCAAAATAGCCACAGGTTTGAAATCCCGAAAAAAAGATATAATTTTACACCCTGAAAATCCGGTCCCATAGTTCAATGGATAGAACGGAGGTTTCCTAAACCTTAAATTCAGGTTCGATTCCTGGTGGGACTACAAAACAAACCCTTATATAATTGAATATAAGGGTTTTGTTATTTTTTGTGCCCCTGTTTTATACCCTAAAACATGACTATTGCTGATTATTTCTATGTGGTAAAAAACCTATAGTCTGTTAATCACTTTAAGAACCACGCCCCATTCAGTAACACAGAATCCGGTTCTTTTAAATGGAATATTATCTGCAGGTGCAACGATTTTACTATCAGCAGCACTGTCCGTGCCCCTGATCAAATAAAACAGTCTTAATACAGCATCGGGAGTATCGCTGACTTCAAGTGTTATCACAGTATCTATGATCTTCTTTTCTTGCGGATATATTTCGTAATATTCATACTCTTTCAACCTTGGAATCCAATAATCTGTGAAGTCCTTTATTTCCCTTCCGATGAATCCATATTTTGACAGGTTATCAGTGAAAAACTGTTCCAAATCCGATACATTTATTATCCAGCCTTCGTTTGTCTGCCAGACATCAGGTTGATCACTTTCATAGAACAGGTATTCAAATTCGTTATTTATGATTCCATCGGTATCAACACTAACCAGCCAACCTTTTCCATAATCAGGGATTGAAGTGATGATTCTGCCACCGTATGGAAAATTCAAAGTCACACTCAGATTCTTCTCTTCTGTCGGATAGAGGTAGATATTCGGCTTCAAAACCCTAATGCAAGTATCACATTCATGCTCTTCATGATCGGGTTCTGGCTCACAACTATGGAATGGGATAGAACCAAGCAACAACAATCCACCGAGGATTGCCTGAATAAGAACAAAACTTAATATCGATTTCTTCATTATGGAATATGTTTGTGTAAATCCATTTTATCATTGTTGCATGTCCATTATCATAGGTCCTCTCATGTAGTATTTGGGGCTTTTTCGCAGGAAGACAACAGAAGTGTAAAGATAAACAGCAATGCAATTCTTTTCATTATATCAACCAGTATGGGTTCGTTGTTACATGAATCACCGTTTTTAATCAGGTCATACTATACAATACGTATACAAGACCTCAAACGCTACAGATAAAACTTAAAAAGATTAACTAATCATCAACACTGACACTATATCAGTAAGAGTCAGCAATTCCAACGAATTTAAAAATTTATGAGTGCCGGTAATCATGGTGACTTTCCCCATCGGAATTATGGGAACATGCACTAAAGTAAGCTAATATTCTTAATCAGGCTTATTGGATTTAATAGCCAGGTTTTCAAGTTTGTTAAAGGAGGTGATCAATCCGCGTATTACTGCCGAACTAAAACCCTGGTGCTCCATTTCATTTAATCCTGAAATGGTGATACCCTGGGGTGTGGTCACCCTGTCAATCTCCCTTTCGGGGTGGTTACTGGTTTCGATTATCAGACGGGTCGCACCTTTCATTGTCTGGGCTGCAATGAACTGCGCCATTTCTGAGTCAAACCCGATTTCAATACCCCCTTGTGACATGGCACGCATAAAACGGAGGACAAAGGCAATACCACAGGCTCCTACAACAGTTGCGGCTCCCATCATATCCTCAGTAATGATCATGGTTTTCCCCATTTTATCGAAAATAGACAGGATTCTTTCCTCATGTTTTGATTCAGTGTTCCTAAAGGTGATGCAGGTCATGGATTCACAAATTTCAAGAGCAATATTTGGCATAATACGACACATGTGAATCTTGCCAAAAAATGATTCAATATCCTTAAAGGTAACACCGGTAATTGTTGAAATGATGATGTGCCCCGGGGTCACATCATTTTTTATTTCTTCTGCAAGGTTGCCAAATTGCTGTGGCTTAACCGACATCACAACTATTTCGGCTTGTTTAACTGCCTCATGGTTGTTATCGGTAACCAGGAAGCCCAGTTCTTTCAGATGAGCGATTCTCGGTTCCCGTTTTTCTGTGATCAGTATGTCATTATGGGTAAACTGCTTCGAGTTAATCAATCCATTTGCCAGTGAGGTACCGATATTACCACCACCCAGAATGGCAATTTTAAACTTTCTCATATTCGATATTAATAACCCCTGAAAGGTAATCAAAAATTATACGAGTGAGTTTAAATTGGAAACTTGTTGGTTTTCGTGTCATTTCTTCCTTTGGCTCAATATTTGCAATCCGCCTTAATAGACATAAGATTAAACGCCATAGTGATGATCAGATTATTTCCTTAAGGCAATGAAAAACAGAACAAATTACCCCGCATTCTTAGCGTTTACCGCTGTTTCCCTGTTACTCATATTCAACGGCATCGAAGCCCAGACGGTCTACCGTCCAGCAGCCAGACAGGCCCCCAGGTATTCGGGGATTTTCGATAACCCCGGGGCCAATCAGCCCCGTCAGTCGTACGCACCTTATGACCGCAGAGATGTCTCCCGCCAGTATCTGAAGCTGGGTATCCATTTCGATCCCCTCCTCAGCTGGTTCTCCACCCGGAGCTACGATGTCCGCAATGACGGAGCGGTGCCGGGATTCAGCTTCGGGCTGACTTACAACAGTTATTTTGGCTCCAACTATTCATTTTCATCCGGAATAAAGATCATTAGCGCCGGCGGACGGCTGATCTGCAACGAACCCACAAGCTTCGAGATAAGGAATTTTGACCGCGAAATAGTTATTGTTGATGCCTATGAACCAGTCATCTACAGGGTCAATTACATAAGCGTTCCTCTCGGTGTTAAACTCGAAACCGACACGTTTGGATATGGAAAAGTGTTCGCCGACCTCGGATTCGATCCGAAAATACTTGTTCTGGGTACGGCGGCAATTCCGTCCCTTAACATCAGGAGTGACAACGCCATGGCTGAATTGAGAAAAATCAATCTGGGATGGCACATAACGGCCGGGATGGAATATCCGCTGGCTGCAAGCAACAGCCTTGTCATGGGTATCGGTTTTGAAAACAACTTCCTCGATATCACAAGGGATATAGGAACCCAGCCATGGGACCTGGTATCGCACAAAATTCTGTCTTTCAGGATTGGACTGGTATTCTGATCCTTACAAATACGGTTATACCGGAATGCTGCCGGAAATCATAAAGGATTTGTCTGATTTTACCACGGATTTCACGGGTTTCACGGAGAAAAGCACGGATGTTCTTATTTGAGACAATCCGTGCATTGCCCGTGTTCTCCGTGAAATCCGTGGTAAATTAACATGTGATTGTTCATCCGCCCGCGAAGAGGGTTTTACCCGAGTATTCCGGATCGCATGTAAGATTAACCTTCAGCTTCCTCCACCCTGCCTCATCGCCGGGGGTCGGTATATGAGTGAGATGGACCTCGCAATTCCTGAGAAGTTTAAGGTTCTCAAGTGCCATCTTTGCAGCCGGGTTTGAGAGAGCGCTTATTCCAAGAACTATAAGAGTTTCATCAACATCAAGACTGACCATCTTCCCTTCAAGGATAACTTTCTTCAGATGCATTACCGAGTCAATGATGGCTTCGGGAAGAAGATACATCCTGTCGGGAAGCCCGGCCAGATGCTTCGCGGCATTCAGGATAAGGCTGGAGGATGCCTGAAGCAGGGAAGAACTTTTGCCGGTAATGATGGTTCCGTCGCTCAGTTCAATTGCTGCTCCGCTGAAGATGCCATTATTGCCCTTGCCTTTCAGTTCAGCATCCTTTGCCGCCTCCCTGGCAGGACAGACAACCTTACGGTACTCAGGCCTGGCGCCGGCTTTTTTCATTATTGCCTTTATCCGGTCGACCGTATCCTTTTCCACCAAACCCATCGCATACTCTACGGTACACCTGAAATAACGCCTTATTATCTCCTGATGTGAAGCCTCCCTGATGATGTCATCATTAACGATACCTGAACTGGCCCTGTTTACACCCATATCGGTGGGCGACTGATACATCGATTCGCCTCCGGTGATCTTTTCAAGTATCCTTTTAAGGAGAAAAAATGCCTCAATATCGCGGTTGTAATTGACCGTCTTTACATTATATGCTTTAAGATGATGCTCGTCGATCAGAACCCTGTCCTCCAGATCGACTGTTGCTGCTTCATAGGCAAGGTTGACCATATGACCGACAGGAAGATCCCAGATCGGGAAGGTCTCGAACTTTGCATAACCCGCCTTGACCCCCATGTGGTATTCATGAAAGAGATTGCACAGGCAGGTGGCCAGCTTCCCGCTCCCCGGTCCGGGGCCCGTGACCACAACAATGGGTTTTGTGGTGCTTATGTACTCATTGGCTCCGTAACCCTTGTCACTTACAATAAGATCGATATTTGTAGGATAACCCTCGGTCGGATAATGGAGATACACCTTTATGCCTCTCATTTCAAGCTTGTTCCTGAAGGCTTTTGCAGGTGACTGGTTCTGGTATCGGGTGATAACGACCGCACTGATATCCAGTCCCCACTCCCTGAAATCATCTATCGTCTTCAGGGCATCAACATCGTAGGTTATTCCGAAATCGGCCCTTATCTTCTTCCTTTCAATGGCTCCGGCATGGATGCAGAGTATTATCTCGATTTTATCCTTCAGCTTCTGGAGAAGCCTCATTTTAACATTCGGGTCAAATCCCGGAAGAACCCGTGCCGCATGATAGTCATACAGGATCTTGCCGCCAAACTCCAGATAGAGCCTCTGGTTGAACCTGCTTACCCTTTCAAGAATTGCAGCTGTCTGCTCATTCAGGTATTTCTCATTGTCGAATCCTATGCGGCCTTCCGCTGTCATTTCTTCCCCCTGTGAATTATATGTCCGGATTTTATTTTAAGGTTCCAATATTAGGTATTTTTTCCTCCGGTTCGTCCTATTTTTATAATAAAAATATCTTAGCACCACGGGTATTCTGTACCCTGCTATTCCTTTTCGCCTGCTTCATTAGTTCTTATTGAATATGTGAAACCCTTCTCCGACGCATTCATGACCAGCACCCTGAAGATTATGAGATTAGCAAGTATTGCTTCAGCCCGGTAGGCGCTTATACCTGATATCTTCCTGAACTTCGACAGGGTTATCGACCCGTTCTTTTGCAGGTATTCCATCAGGGTGTTCTCCGCCTTGCCGAATTTCACAAGCACTCCCGAAACCTTCTTCTCTTTTTTCCATATCTGAAGCAGTACCCTGTTCGCTGCAAGGTTCTGATCCAGATGCCTGAAATATGAAATCCACCTGCCATCCTCATTCATCGCCTTGTAAGGCTTTTTGCTCCCCTTGCTTACCTCAACCTCAAGAATGGTCTTGCCCCCCAGGGTGTGCTGCCTTATCGAATAATCAACCTCGGGTTTGCAGAAAAGCTGAGCTGCAGTGTCGACCATATAGATCTCCTCGTCCGACCTGATCCCGGCAATGCTTCCGTTGTCGCGAACTCCTATCAGCAGCCTTCCACCAATAGTATTGGCAAAGGCTGAAAGAGTCCGTGCTATCTTCCGGCTGTCAGATACGCAGTACTTGAAATCGAGCCGCTGATTCTCGCCTTCAGCTATAAGTTCCTTTATGTACCGGTCCATAATCCGTTGCTTTTACCAAAGGGCTGCTACAATTTAGGAACATTCACAAGAACTTCAATCTGAATGCGGAATTAATTTTCCACCATGTTTTATAAGTATACTGCTGTCCAGAACATATCCTGCCCTGGTTGTCAGCTGCTCTTTGTGTATATCATTTTGTCCGGCAGGGATCTCTCTGGCTCTCACTCTCACACTATTCCAGGATGGGATCCCTCGCCTCTGTTTTGCTTGATAATGGGTTGTCCGCATTGAAAACTTTTGCATGGTCATGCCAGTTTACCCGGTAATCGTCCGGCGAGGGATGACAGCCGCCGATGGGGTAGTTGGGGGCGAGGCCGCGGCGAGAATCGGTTCCTGTTTTAACACCGGCAACTTTCTATCTCGCCGCGGCCTCGCCCCCTATGATAACCATTCAACATGTCATCCCGCATCCCGGTTTCTTACGGGATGCGGGATCTCCTTCAACTGTACTGAATTGTTGGGAATAGCTTCTTCATTTATTAGGATGTGCATAAAGAGCAAATTTGTAAGTGAGGTTGTTTTCATATGCCCTACCCTGTCGTTCATTCGATTCTTTAATTATTACAGTCTAAATATCACATATTATTAAATATTTTTGCCTTTTTGCTTTTATATTAAAACTTTGTAGCTATATTTGCCTTATAAATTATAACCAAAACGGGTTTATGATAAGTGAACAGACAAGTACTAAAGTGGACGCCTGCAAGGATATGCTGAGGACGGAAGAGGCGATTTTTTTCATTAAGGATTATTTCGGAAAGAAGCTGGCTGCAGCTCTCAATCTTGTCAATGTTTCGGCTCCTGTTGCCGTACTTGACGGTACAGGCATTAATGATGACCTTAATGGCGTGGAAAAACCCGTCAGTTTCCCAGTAAAAGGAATCAGGGATCATAAAGCGGTGATCGTCCAGTCGCTTGCCAAATGGAAGCGCATAAGGCTTAAGGAGTACAATATTGAACCCGGGAAGGGACTCCTTACCGATATGCGTGCCATCCGGCCTTCCGAAGAGCTGAGCCCCATACATTCATTTTATGTTGACCAGTGGGACTGGGAAAAGCGAATCACTCCTTCCCAGAGAAATATCGAGTACCTGAAGCAGGCAGTCAGGGCTATCTACCAGGCCCTGAGAACTACAGAAATGGCTCTTTTCGAGTTGCATCCTGAGTATGTCCCAATTCTTCCTGAAAACATCTGTTTCATTCATGCCGAAGAGCTTCTAAGGGAGTTCCCGGATCTGACTCCAAAGCAGCGTGAAATGGAAATAGCAAGGATCTTCGGCGCTGTCTTCATCATAGGAATAGGTGCCGCCCTTAGCAATGGGGAACCTCACGACGGTAGGGCTCCTGACTATGATGACTGGAGCTCACCCAACGAAGATGGCTACAAGGGGCTTAATGGCGACATAATAGTATGGAACCCTGTACTTGAAAGAGCATTTGAGCTCTCTTCAATGGGAATCAGAGTGAACGAGGAAGCAATGGAACGACAACTCCTAATACAGGGCTGCACTGAAAGAAGGAACCTGCTTTTCCACAGCATGCTGCTGAACCATGAGCTTCCCCTGAGCATCGGCGGAGGAGTCGGTCAATCGAGGGTTTGCATGTTCCTGCTAAGGAAAAAACATATCGGGGAGGTGCAGTCAAGCATCTGGCCGGAGGCGGTGAGGAACAACGGTGGAAGCCTGAGGCTTCTGTAAGGCGTGAGGGCATGAAGGGGTGAAAGGGTGAAGAGGAGAATGGGAGATAGGGAGAAAAGGCGACGAAGAAACTGAGGGACGAAGTGACTTAGAGACGTTTCTTAACTCCGTGTTACTCCGTTTTTTACTCAGTGCGATCCGTGGTTAAACTCCGCGGTTAAAAAAATTCACGAATTTTTATCGTAAAACGATATTCTGGTTATTGTTAATCGACAAATATTTTACCCAAAACGATATGATTTTTCAATTATTCAGCACCCGTCCCTAATCCTGCGCAGTAAATTTTTCATCATTTTTCCTGTTTTTTAAATCCCTCTTTTTTAGGAATTTAATCCCCCACTTCTGAAATTTCTGCCTATAAAACTGCTTAATTTATACCTGTTTCCGGCTGATTTTCACTATCTTTACATGTGGCGGCTCTTCTGACGTCTTAATACTTGCTTTTAAACCCATACAAATACGTGAAGATGGAGAATGAGGAACAGATTTTTTACACACCGAGAAAATTCAATACTATAGAACTTTGGAAAGATGTTTCGGAGAAGCAATGGAATGATCAGTTATGGCAGCTTAAGAATTCGATAAGCACGGTTGAAGATCTCAGAAAAGTAATCAAACTCAACGATTACCAGGCGGAGGAGATTGGAAGAACCCTTTCCGAATTGAGGAGCCAGGGTAAGGAACCCATGCGGATCACACCCTACTATGCTTCACTGATGCAGGCAGATCCGTTCCATCCGGAAATGCCAAAAGGAGATAAGTCCTACAAAAGACTTGACCCGGTTTTCTGGCAAAGCGTTCCCACTCCGGCAAACCTGCTTTTTCCCGATACAGGCCTTGAAGCTGCCATGAGCGAGGGATCAAGAAGCTTCGGTGCCGCATATCAGAGATACCCCAACAGGCTTGCTCTTTTCGTGGCTGAGAACACAAGCTGCGCATCCTATTGTGTGCATTGCCAGAGGGCAAAATCGCTCGATTCGTCGGTCGATGTCAACCTCAGGGAGGTGCAAAAAGGTTTGTTCTATATAGGTTACAACAAGAATATCAACGAAGTGCTGGTAACCGGCGGCGATGCTCTTATGATTAGCAAAAACCGGCTGCGTTATGTACTGGAGGAACTTAGCAAGATAGATCATCTGAAGGTAATAAGGATTGCCACCAGGGTGCCTGTGGTACTGCCAATGAGAATCACCGACGAGATACTCGATCTTATCACCGAGGCAGCCAACAGGTTCACCAGAGGTCCGGAAAAGTATGTCTATTTCATGACCCATATCAACCACTACCAGGAGATAACCACCGACCTGGCAGCTGCGGTCAAAAGGATCCGGAACCATGGATTCACAATAAGGAACCAGACAGTCCTGCTCAACCATGTGAACGATTACTACAAATCACTTGCAGAGACATTCAGAAGGATGTTCTGGATAGGAGTTCACCCTTATTACCTTCTTCAGTGCCACAAGGAAAAAGGAATAGTCCATTTCATCACTCCCATCCAGGTTGGAAAGATCTATATGAAGCATCTCCAGGGATGGATGTCCGGGGTAACCGTTCCAAGATACGCGGCAAATATCGAGGGAGGCGGAGGAAAGGTAGTACTGATGCCTTCTGGCCATGATACCCTCAACCTCGATCATGACATCGATGAAAAGATATCTGAAAGCTTTGCAAATGTTTTCACATGGGATGATAAAAGACTTCAGAAATATGAAGCCCTCGGCAGAACCACCCGCGAAGAATTCGAAGAGGGAGTGAAAATAATGGACTGCTTTCATCGGAAGGAAAGGTGTCTTTCTTCCCAGGCTCATAATCGTCGACAAGGATGGCAATCATATTGAGACAACCAACAGGACAAAACTCCCCGTTCTTGAAAAAATGAAGAAAGCAGACCTCCTGGGTTATGAACTCAATGATGGTGGTATGCCCCTGACCAATCCGACTGCGATCTCTGATGAACTGGAAAAGCTTTTCGGGGATTCAGATTTTGTCCGGGGAAGTAATGCCTGATTGAAATCCTCCATTAGTACCAATTTTATCCACATCTTGATTAATGAAATGCTTTATTTAAGTGACTCTTGCTTTTTTACCCCTGTCTTTTTCACCCCTCACCCCCTATGATTACTATTCAACATGTCATCCTGCATCCCGGTTTCTTACTGGATGCGGGATCTCCTCAGCCTGCTGCCTCACTTTTTGTAGTGCTCATCCTTCTTCCTGAGTGACAGAAATCCTTCGGGCATCGGTGATTTCACAAGTATCATCTTTCCGTTTTCGGGATGAGGGAAGGAGAGAGAAAATGCATGCAGCCTTACCCTGCGTCGGAATTCATCCGATGCCCCGTATTTCCTGTCTCCAATTATCGGACATCCTATATCGGAGAGATGAACCCTGATCTGATTCTTTCTGCCGGTCTCTGTGCGGACATCCAGAAGCGTATGATCAACAATCCTTCTGATTACCTTAAAATGGGTGATGGAGAATTTTGCATTTTCAGGATTCCTGGTCGAATGTACTTTCTGCGAATGGTCCTCGACAAGCCAGCTTCTGATGGTGTCTTCGTCCTTTTCCGGTAATCCCTCCACCAGGGCATAATAGTGTTTTTCAGTCTGTTCCCAATTCTCCTTTATGATCTCCATAGCCTCACTGTTCTTTGCGAACAGCAGTACTCCCGATACTTCCTTATCGAGCCGGTGCACCACATGAGCCCTGAATTTTCCCTTGCTCTGCTTCTCCAGAAACTCCGAAACAATGTTCTGGATGCTCAGGCTGCCGTCGGTACTTGAGGTCGGCCTCCCGGGAGGCTTGTCCACCACAATGACATATCCGTCCTCATACAGCACCGGAAAAGGAAGCCCTGCCCTTGATGCAATCCCGGCCTGGCGGTTCACCTCAACAATATCTCCCGGCTTCAGCGGTGTAGCAAAATATGTTACCGGCTTATCATTTACACGGACGGTCTCTCCCTGCAACAGCTTCTTTATCCTGGTCCTGGGCGAATCGGGAAAGAGTTCCCTGAGATATTCCATCAGCGTAACCGCCTTTTCTACCTTGCTTTTCAATACTGGATATCTGTTTACAGTTCAGAGGCAAAGTTAATGTTTTGATCTGATCCGCATTATATTATTATCTTTATCACTGCAACTCCCCAGCAGATGAAGATAAGGCATTTTCCGGTCATGGCTGCTTTATTCCTTTCAGCCTTTCAGATTTCAGCCCAGCCGACCGGCTGTCCTGACCGCCTGGCTGTAAACTACGATCCGGAAGTTCTTGTCAACGACGGCAGCTGCAGATACAATCCGGCCAATATTGCGCCGCTGGGCAGCCTTAACCTCGATGCGGAGATCGCGGAAACATCGGGACTGATATTCTGGGATAACAAGTTCTGGACTCACAACGACAACGATGATATCAACCTGTACGGTCTCGATACACTTTACGGCAAAATTGAAAAAACATACCCGCTGAAAGGCATTTACAACACCGACTGGGAAGAAATAACCCAGGACGATAACTATCTCTACATAGGAGATTTCGGCAACAACTCGGGCAACCGTACCGACCTGAAGATTTACAGGGTCGCTAAGCAAAGCATCTCCGCCAACACGCTTCAGTTCGATTCAATATGCTTTTCATATCCCGAACAGGTTGATTTTGACTCAGAGTCATATGATTCGGATTTCGACTGCGAAGCTTTCATCATATCGGGCGACAGCCTTTACCTTTTCACCAAGGAATGGGCAGGTAAGCGGACCACACTTTATTCCGTCCCTAAAATCCCGGGAACCTGGAATGCAAAAAGGAGGTCTACATTAAATGTAAACGGCCTCATCACCGGCGCAGCTTATATCGGGGAAAAAAGGATAATTGTCCTCACCGGTTACAGCGATAAGCTGAAACCATTCCTTTACCTGCTATACGACTTTTCCGGAACCGGTTTCTTTGGTGGTAACAAGCGAAAAATCGACCTGCTTCTCAATTATCACCAGGTGGAGGCCATAACCACCACAAGCGGCACGCGGTTTTTCATCACAAACGAAGCCTTTTCGTATGAACCGCTGATAAAAACCCGCCAGAAGATCCATCTTGTTGACCTCAGAAGCTTCCTGGGCAATTACCTTGGACTTTCCGTACCCACCCCTGATTCTCTTGACAATTTCATAATCTCCCCTATCCCTGCAAAAGAATATATCCTCGTCCAAAGCCTCCCCGAACTGATTCCGGCCGATTATTTCCTTATAAACATGTCAGGTCAGATAGTGAAGACAGGGGTTCTTGAATCCGACAGCTCGGTGGTTTATTTATCTGATCTCAATTCAGGTATTTATTTCCTGAGAATCGGAACGGAAAAAAGGCAGGCGTATAAGATAGTCAAAGAATAAAGGTGTGTGGTATGCGGTACGCGGTATGCGTGGTATGCGGTATGCGGTACGTGGTATGCGGTAAGTCGCATTAACCTTTGAGACATACTTTTATTGCCTTTTTCTTTTTGTAAATTGCACTCTTAAAATTCATCTCATGAGAAAATTTTCCGCCATCTTATTCTTTATTTCGCTGACTTCTTTATCATTCTCGCAGTCTGAAGCCCTATGGCTCCGTTATCCCTCGATTTCACCCGACGGGAAAAACATTGCCTTCACCTACAAAGGCGACCTGTACACTGTCTCAGTTTCAGGAGGAAGCGCAGTTCCCCTTACCTTCCATGAAGCTCACGATTTCATGCCTGTATGGAGCAACGACGGACTTGCAATCGCTTTTGCATCGGACCGCTATGGAAATTTCGACATATTCACCGTTCCTGCTTCCGGCGGCGAACCTGAAAGACTTACCTTCCACTCTGCCGATGAATATCCCTATTCGTTTACGTCCGACAACATGAGTGTTATCTTCGGCGCTGCCCGCCAGGATGCTGCTTCACACAGGCAATATCCCACCGATTCGCAACCCGAGGTCTACAGCGTGCCTGCTGCAGGCGGAAAGGTCAGCCAGGTGTGGACCATCCCTGCAGAAGATATCAGGATTAGCCGCGATGGCAATCTTTACATCTATCATGATAAAAAAGGAGGAGAAAATATCTGGAGGAAGCATCATACATCATCAATAACCCGCGACATATGGATATGGGACAGCAAAGCCGGGAAACACACGATGATATCATCGTTCAGGGGTGAGGACAGAAATCCGGTCTTTTCCCCTGACGAAAAATCAGTCTGCTACCTGAGCGAGGAAAGCGGAACATTCAATGTTCACAGCATGGTGATATCCGATCCTGATCAGAAAAAACAGCTCACCTCCTTCAGCGGAAGCCCCGTCAGATTCCTCAGTTCATCGTCCGATGGCATACTTTGTTTCAGCCACGACGGATCAATCTATACAATGAAGCCCGGGGAGGAAGCAAAAAAGCTCCTGGTGAATATCATAACCGCCAGTAAGGTTAACACCGACAAGGTTATGGAAGTAAACGGAAACGTGCGCGAAATGGCAGTTTCGCCCGACGGCAAGGAGGTTGCCTTCATAGTCCGCGGAGAAGTATTTGTCTCTTCTGCCGACGGCGGGATAACAAAAAGAATCACCAGTACGCCTGAAGAAGAAAGATTTATCGGCTTTTCCCCTTCGGGCGATACACTGATCTATGCCAGTGAACGCGACAACAAATGGAAGATTTTCATTACGAGTATGACACGACCGGAGGAGCCTTATTTCTATGCTTCCACAATCCTGAAGGAGGAAACTCTGATCAGCAACGGTAATGACTGCTACCAACCCAGAATTTCTCCCAACGGAAAAGAAGTGGCCTACATCGAAGACCGCAGGTCGCTTAAGGTTTTCAATATAAAAACTAAACAATCGCACACCCTTTTAACTCCAGAAAATATGATTTACATGTCGGACGGTGACCAGTACTTCCAGTGGAGCCCCGACAGCAAATGGATACTTGCAGAATATTCGCCGAATCTGTCTAACTCTGAGGTGGCACTCATGGCAGCTGACGCAAAGAGCCCGATGATAAACCTTACGAGAAGCGGTTACAGCGATTCGCGGCCTGTATGGGTCAACGGCGGTAAACAGATGCTCTGGTTCAGCGACCGTGACGGTCTTCGCAGCTATGCAAACAGCGGCAGCCGCCAGGCTGATGTCTACAGTATGTTCTTTACCCGCGACGCATGGGACCGGTTCAGACTGAGCAAGGAGGATTATGCTCTTCTGAAGGAGATTGAAGCGAAGGAAAAGGAAAAAGAGAAAAAGGAGAAGGAGAAGGAAAGTACTGACAAGAAGAAAAAGAGCCCTGAGGTTAAGAAGGATACCTCCCTTGTTATAGATTTCACGGGAGTCCACGACCGTAAAGCCCGTCTGACAATACACTCATCATCCCTTGGCGATGCAGTTCTGTCGAAGGACAACGAAAAGCTCTTCTACCTTGCCCGCTTCGAAAAAGGCCTCAACCTGTGGAGCACCAACCTCAGGACAAAAGAAACAAAGATGGAATTGTCGCTTGACGCCCAGAGGGCAAACCTGATGTGGGACAAGGATATGAAGAACCTGTTTCTCCTTGCCGACGGTAAAATATCTAAAATCAATCCCGAGGGCTGGAAAAAAGAGGCTGTATCGTTCAAGGGTGAAATGACCATCGACCTTGATGCCGAAAGAACAGTCATGTTCAACCATGTCTGGAACCGCACCAATGCTATGTTTTACATTTCTACATTCCACGGTGCAGACTGGGAAAGGCTGAAAGACGATTATAAGAAGTTCCTCCCTCATGCGGGAACCGGTTACGAATTTGCAGAGATCTTGTCGGAAATGCTCGGTGAGCTCAACGTATCCCATTCAGGAGCCCGCTACAATGCCCCTGCAACGGGAGGCGACAACACTGCTTCACTGGGCATCTTCATGGATTACAGTCATGCAGGCGACGGAATAAAAGTTGAAGAGGTAATAAAGGACGGACCGCTGGACAAATCCTCAATAAACATTAAACCCGGCATGATAATCGAACAGATCGACGGTGAAAAAATATCTTCTGATCGTGACATCGCGTCATACCTCAACAGGAAGGCCGGGAAGTTCACCCTGCTTACCGTCTATGACCCTGCATCAAAAACACAAAGCAGCATTACAATAAAACCGATAACAAGAAGTGAAGAGAACACCCTCCTGTATAAAAGATGGGTTAAGAAGAACCAGGATGAAGTCGAAAGCCTGAGCAAAGGACAGCTCGGATATGTGCATGTACCCGGAATGTCGGACGGCCCATACCGGACTGTTTATGAAGAGATGATGGGTAAATACGCCGAAAGCAGGGGAGTTATTGTTGATACCCGCTTCAACGGGGGAGGTGACCTTGTTTCGGATCTTACAATGTTCTTTACAGGCAAAAAATACCTTGAGTATGCAACAGAAAGCAGGCCTGTTGGATTTGAGCCAAGCTTCAGATGGAACAAACCCACGGTGGCCATGTTCAACGAGGCAAACTACAGCGACGGCCACTGCTTTGCCTGCGGATACAAGGAGCTTGGAATAGGAAAAACAATCGGGATGCCTGTGCCGGGGACATGCAGCTTTGCAGGCTGGGAAATGCTTCAGGACGGAACCACAAGATGGGGCGCCGTGCCGGTCAGCACTAGGGATATTAACGGGCAATGGCTCGAAAACGTGGAAACCGTTCCCGATATAGTCGTGAAGAACGAACCCGGAATCATAAGCACCGGACACGACCAGCAGCTTGAGAGAGCTGTTGAAGAATTACTGAAATCAGTTTTATAAGACATTATGGAAAACAACAAGGTTGTAATTGGTTTTATAGGGGCCGGCGGCATTGCCCGCTCCCATGCCTTTTCTCTTAGTTCCCTTAAATTCTTTTACCCCGATGCACCTGAGGTGGAGCTGGCTGCAGTAAGCTCCGCCCGGAAGGAAAGCAGGGAATTGTTTGCCTCCCGATATGGTTTTCAAAAACCCTGTCCGGCCGAAGAACTTCTGGACGATGAAAGGATCGACACAATTTTCATCCTTGGTCCAAATAATGTCCATTTTCAGCATTTCAGGGCAGCAGCAGCCATGGACCATGTTAAAAAGATCTACCTTGAAAAACCGGTCTGCTCCAACAGTGAGGAAGAGGCAGGAATTCGTTCCATAATGGCCTCCCGTCCAGGTTTGCAGGTGCAAGTCGGTTTCCAGTATCTGTACACTTCTGCCGTCAGGGAAGCCCTGACTTTCTGGAAGTCGGGTGCGCTGGGTAAACCCGTTCATTTCGAATTCAAATATTACCACAGCGATTACCTGAAGAAATCATACCGCGAAAAACGCGTCACAAGGCTTACACCTGCTCCCGACGGAGGCGCCATGGCCGACCTGGGTTCGCATATCCTGAGCCTGCTTTTAGCATTTATGGGAGATAAGGTGGAAATAACAAGTGCAGTACAGGCCGGAGAATTTGACGACGTACCGTCAGACTCTGATCTCTTCAGCCAGATCTCCCTCTTCGACAGGGAAAGCCATGCGGCCGGCACTCTTTCGGCAAGCCGTATCAGCTCGGGAACAGGCGACAGCCTTTCGTTCGAGCTCTGTGCAACCGGCGGAGCCATCAGGTTTTCTTCCGAAAGTCCCGGCCAGTTCGAATACTTTACAGAAGAATCGGGAACATGGTCAAGGAAGGTTACAGGAAGCAATTACAAGCCGTTCACTTCCTTCCCGTCAGGACATGTGCCGGGAGGATGGCACAGGGCGATGATGCATGCCCACTATGTTTTCCTCACCAACAGCCGTACCGAAACGTTTGTCCCTGATATTATGCACGGACTTGCAGTCCAGAAGCTTCTTACATCCACTGCCGAACACCTTGCAAGCTTCAGGAAACATAAATAATATTTCTTAAATTTGATCTAACCTCAACCCTTCCAAAATGTCGTCAGAACCCGTTTCAGCCAGCTCTCCCCTTCCCGGCAGAATTACATCTGTTGATTTCTTCCGCGGATTTACAATGTTCCTGCTTGCAGGTGAGGCCACGCACCTCTTCTCCCTGCTGATGCGCTCCGACAATGCCGTCTTCCATTTCCTGGGAACCCAGCTCGACCATCACGAGTGGCACGGACTTCATTTCTGGGATCTGATTCAACCCTTCTTCATGTTCATTGTGGGTGTTGCAATCCCTTTTGCTGTTGCAAACAGGCTCAGAAAAGGCCAGAGCCAAAGGACAATAGACAAGCATGCCTGGCTTAGAGCATTCCTCCTGCTGTTCTTCGGCTGGGCTCTTTACTTCATCCAGGCCGACAAACTTGTGTTCAGGTTCCAGAACGTACTGGCACAATTATCCGTGACCTATATTGTCGCCTACCTGATAAGAAACAAAAGCTTCCGCTTCCAGATCATCTTCAGCCTGGCCATTCTTCTCCTGATCGATCTGGCATACCGTTTCTTCCCTGTCGAAGGCTTCAATCATCCATGGGTGAACTATGAGAACCTTGGCGCCTGGTTCAACAACAGGATCGAAGGTGTGGAGAAGGCAAGCGAATGGGCTACCCTGAATTTTGTGTCGACAACAGCCCACACTGTCTGGGGAGTGCTTTGCGGGAAACTGCTGATGAGCGAAAAAAGCCATACTTACAAGCTGCGGACACTGGCAATAGCCGGAGTGGCTGCACTGGCCGCCGGATACGCCCTCGACATTCTTAATATCACTCCCATAATAAAGAAAATTGCAACCTCTTCATTCGTGCTTGCCAGCGGCGGCTGGACAATCCTGGCCCTTGCATTCTGCTACTGGCTCATCGATGTGAAAAAACAATTCAAAAAAGGTGCATGGTTCTTTATAGTGGTGGGCATGAACAGCATCTTCATCTATATTTTCTTCCATATCGGAGGAGCCGACTTCATAAGGACCATCATCCAGCCTTTCGTCAAGTTGCTGTTTTCGTGGGGAGGTGAAACGACTGTCAGAATGCTGACGAGCCTGGGCATCTGGGCAGGTTTGTGGTACATCTGCTACTGGCTTTATAAACACAACCTGTTCATCAAAATATAAGGGGAATCGCAACACAACATATTTATTGCTTAAAACCTCATGATGTATAAAAGTACATTGCTGAAGGCAGCCTCCTTCTTCCTGATATTGATTTTCATGGCTTCATGTTCACTCCCTGATACGAATACCGGTGACCGGGATAAAAGAGCATCCGGAAGCTCACGTGGGGATAAGAACAGTCCCGCGGATTATGTCAATCCCTTTATCGGAACACGGTATTTCGGACATACCTTCCCCGGAGCCTCGCTTCCATGGGCAATGGTGCATGTGAGTCCCGACTGCCAGACTGCAGGATGGACCTATGCCGCAGGCTATACCTGGGCCGACAACACAATCATGGGATTCAGCCATACACACTACAGCGGAGTCGGGATGACAAGCGGCGGCGACATCCTGTTCCAGCCGACGGTCGGTAATAAACTTGCAGATCGTACCCGGACCTGCCGATAATCCCGATGAAGGTTACAGATCACGGTTCAGATCATTCTGAAGAAACGGCATCCCCCGGATATTACTCGGTGATGCTCAGTGACTACAATGTAAAGGTTGAACTCACTTCAGCCAGGAGAGTGGCATTTCACCGCTATACCTTCCCGGAGACTGCTGATGCAAATATCATTATTGACCTGGGACACCAGATCGGGACAGCTCCGGTACAGGGCGATTCACGCGTTATAATAGCAGGCGACAGGCGCATCGAAGGATACAGGAACAGTCCGTCGGGTATGGTCTTTTTCTGCGCCGAATTCAGCAAACCCTTCCTTTATTACGGAACCTTCGACGTTAGTCGCAGTACTCCCGAATCGGGAAGCGGCATTTTCCCGTACAAAAGTGGGGAGGTAGGGCAAAGAGTAGGGGCTTTCGTGAATTACAGTACCTCAAAAAATGAACAGATTACTGTCAGTGTGGCCCTGTCGTATGTAAGTCTCGAAGGTGCAAGAAAGAACCTTGAGGCTGAAATGGGCGACGGTGATTTCGACAGGGTAAGAAATGAAGCCCTGGAAACCTGGAACAACGAACTTTCGCGAATTGAAATAGACGGAGCAACAGCGGAGCAAAAGGAGATCTTTTACACCTCGCTTTACAGATCGCTCCTGTCACAGTACATCTATCAGGACGTCGACGGCAAGTATTTCGGGATGGATGGCAATATTCATGAAGTTGATTATGATTTCTACGGGTCCTTTTCATGCTGGGACACCTACAGGTCGCAGCACCCTCTGCTGACAATAATAGCTCCTGAAAGAGTCAATGATTTTCTTCGATCGATCGAAGCGAAAATCAGGGATTTCGGATGGCTACCCGCCCAGCATTTTGCAAACATCTACCGCGAATCGATGGTGGGCGATCACCTGGTCCCGGTGATAGTGGACGGCTTCCTGAAAGGGCATGAAGGCTTCGATGCCGGCTTTGTTTATGACGCCATGCGGATCAAGGCGCTTGAGAAGCCCAAACCGCCTGTTCCGCTGAGTTCAGGACGGTCGGGACTTGAATACTATCTTAAATCAGGCTATACGCCTGTGGATAAGGTCACCGAATCTGTCTCAAATACACTCGAGCTTGCCTATGATGACTGGTGCATTGCCCAGATGGCCCGCGCCCTGGGTAAGGAGGGCGACTATACGATGTTTATGGAGAGGGCAAAGAATTACTCCAATGTATGGGATAAGGAAACTGAATTCATGAGACCCCGTAAATCGGACGGCACCTTCCTGGAAATGGCTGGGGAACAGGAACAGGAAATAGTTGAAAAAGAGGGACACAGGTATTACCGCTATTTTGATCCTCTGCTTGTGGGCGTAAGGCCTAACCGCCATTACACCGAGTCGAATGCCTGGCAGTATATCTGGTCGGTCCAGCACGACGTAAGAGGACTGATATCCCTCTTCGGAAGCAATGACAGATTCAATGAAAAGCTTGACACCTTCTTCGCGATGGATCCATCCATCACCGGTCCCAAATACATCGGGGTTGTCGGCACAATAGGCCAGTACGTCCACGGGAACCAGCCCTCGCACCATGTAGCCTATCTGTACAACTATTCGGGAGAACCATGGAAAACCCAGTACCGGACAAGACAGATCTGCGAACAGCTCTACCGTCCGGGTCCGGGTGGCTTATGCGGAAATGAGGATATGGGATCACTTTCGTCGTGGTATGTACTGAGCTCCATGGGATTTTACCCTGTGACTCCGGGAAGCCCTGTCTACAGCATTGGAAGTCCATTGTTCGGAAAAACCACAATCAGACCTGCTGAGGGTGTGGAATTCATAATTGAGGCAGAGAATAATTCACATGTAAATAAGTACATCCAGTCGGCCACCCTTAATGGCAAACCGCTTAACATACCGGAGATCAGTCACGGGGATATAATGAAAGGCGGCAGGCTCACATTTGACATGGGTCCGGAACCGAATAAGGACTGGGGAAATTAATAGAAAGCACCCTTAAATGCCGGGGGACTACACCCATAACCGCCGATAAATCCACCCCCAAACCCCCCAGGGGGGGCTTAAAGAAGCTTGAAAACTTTGTAGCATCTATGGGAAGAAAGATATTCAATGATTGCAGGATATTAGCCCCCCTTGGGGGGTTGGGGGTAAACCAGCCAGGGGTTGGGGGTAAACCGCCAGGGGTTGGGGGTAAACGGCTATAGGGATTTGGTGGTAATACGGGATGGAGGTTTTATTCAAACCTCACTCCCCCCGTTCCCCCTACAACCGGAATCGTAATTTCAGTACCGCTGAGGTCCACAGTAAGCTTTGTACCCGGATCGGGCCACAGAGTGTATTCCCTGTCGCTCGAGAAAATGAGAAGCCCTATCTGTTTTCCCGCAGGGATTACCTGGTCGTCGGGTTCAAGATCAAAGGTCATTTCATAAAAACGTCCGACCTGAAGTGGTTCGCTTTCAGTTAACGACCTGTGGTTTCTAAGGTCAGCCCAGCCGCGGGTGATAATATTATCCGTCGGTTTCGGATTACGCGATTCTGTCCAGGGCATGGTTACAAGCCAAACTGAAAGATTAGCCGCAGACTTGCTGCTTAAAGCCTTTATCTTTATTGATGGAACTCCTGAAATATGAAGGTCTTCCTTCAACGGAGGTGTCAGGTAGATAAGCCTGTGATCAGTCCATTCGGCCTTTGCAAGTGTGCTGCCGCTGAATGAAAAATTGTCGGTGAGGGTCTCATAGTTCGGTCCTGACGGTTTATTCATTACCAGCGACCCCGCCTCGGGCGCCCCGGGCGAAAGGAAAAACTTCACCGGCGATGCTCCTGGATTGGGATAATCAGCATAAGGAGTTGGCTTAAGCCTGTCGTCAGTCTCACGTACGATCCATGCCTTAGAGTCTTTTTCGACATCGTTCTCAACCCCGAAAAGATATCTTGTGAACCATCTGTTCATCATTGCGAAAGGAGGCTCCCCTCCATGTCCCCCCTGATGAAAATAGATCTGAAGAGGAACTCCCTTCTTTTTTAGTACATCAATAAACCGGGCGCTGTGGCTTATCATCACATTCCAGTCGTTGAACCCGTGAGCCATCAGCGTTGCCGCCCTGTAACCGCTCATGTAATTCATAAGGTCGCGCTCAGCCCAGAAATCATTGTAGTCACCCGTTTTACGGTCATGATTCGCCTGCATTACGCCTCTCATGTATACACTGTCGCAGTATTCACAGTTGTCGGGATTCGAATGTATAAAGTCGTACAGGACATCGACATCCTCGCCAAGGTAGCCGCCCGGACTGCGGACAAGGCCGTTAGACCGGTAATAATGGTAATATGAATTATTCGGTGAGACCGGTATGATGGCTTCAAGACCCTGTACTCCGGTTGTAGCCGCTGCAAACGGGATCGTTCCGTTATATGAAGTCCCAATCATCCCCACCCTGCCGGTGGTCCAGAAAGCCTTTACCTCTTCGTTCCCGTCGGGAGTGGTGAATCCCCTCGCCCTTCCGTTAAGCCAGTCGATAACTGCCTTCGGAGCAAGCGCTTCTATCCTTGTGCCCACTGTCGGACATCCCTGTGAAAGGCCGGTTCCGGGAGCTGACGAATGAACTACAATAAAACCGTAGGGCACCCAGGCCCTGGTCTGGGAATTGGATATCACCGGCCGTTGCCCTCTTCTCTGTATAGGAGGCATTTTCTCCCTCTCAGAAGGATCGGCATCCAGTTCCTGCCTTACATTCCAGAAATACTGGCCTGCTGTTGTCCCTGTCCCGGCAAAATACGGGCTCGATTCATAAACGACGGGCAGTTTCAGATCACCGTCCTCTGTCAGGGCCGGACGGGTAACATCAACATGCATCCTGTCTTTCCGGCCGTCGCCGTCGGTGTCAAACTCAGTTTCCACCCATAGATCATGACGTATCCATTTCTCCGGATCTTCAAACTCCGCTATCCTCTGAGCCTCACCATTCACTATAACAGGAACTGCCACAGGCGGCAGTTTACCGGATTTTGTGTCTGACTTAACTACGGGCTGTGAATTAATCACAGGCTGAAAAAAAAGAGCCATTGCAGCCGAAACAAAAAATAATTTTATAAATTCTGACATATCTGATTTGGAATAAGATTCTTATCTTTTCATCATAATATTAAAATGATTTTAATGGTATGATGGAACCGCACATGATTGCCTTCATCGAGCAAGCAAGCGCGGTTGTAAATTATTTAATTACGTGTTTACTTTTGAATTCAATCATGTGGGTTTCTTTTGCAAAGAAACTGATTTTCCTCAAACAAAAAACTCATAAAAATGTCAGGACAGAACAATGACAAAACGATTTTAATAATCGGAGCCGGTTTCGCCGGCCTTGCAGCTGGCATCTATGCAAGGATGAACGGGTACACGACCCGGATTTTCGAGATGCACGACAAACCCGGGGGACTCTGTACGGCCTGGAAGAGAAAAGGCTACACGATTGACGGCTGTATCCACTGGTTTGTCGGTTCATCACCCGACAGTATCATGCATGATTACTGGGAAGAGGCGGGAGTCACAACCAACCGTGAATTCATAAATATTGACAGGTATGCCATTTTTGAAGCCGATGATGGCCGTACACTGACTTTCTATGCAGATGTCGACAGGCTGGAAAAACACCTTCTGGAATTTGCACCGGATGACGAGGACAATATCCGGGAATTTATCGGTGCCATAAGGATGTGCCTCAAATTTGACCAGCCTTCCGGAAAAACACCCGCATTAAAAAAGTATATAAAGATGATCAGGTTCCTCCTGTTCCTTGCCACAAACGGAAGCAAACTCAGGAAATGGATGAAGGTAACGGGTAAGGACTTTGCAGCCCGCTTCAGGAATCCTGCACTTAAAAAGGCTTTTGATGAGATCTGGTTTCCCGATTTCTCAATAGTATTCATGTTCTTCACATTCGCCTATCTCCACAAAAGAAATGCAGGCTATCCACTGGGAGGATCCATGCCCCTGTCGGAAGCCCTTGAGAAAAGATACAGGAATCTGGGCGGCGAAATAGAATACAAGAAAAGGGTGGTCGCCATTACCACCGAAAACGATAAGGCAACGGGGATACAGCTTGAGGACGGAACCATCATCCGGGGTTCACGGGTGATTTCCGCTGCCGACGGCTATACAACCATATTTAAAATGCTCGGGGGCAAATACACCGACGACAAGATCCGCCACATGTATGAAAACTGGACTTTGTTTCCTCCTCTCTTATTTTTCGGTGCCGGAGTCAACATGTTATTCGCAGATATTCCTCTTTCGGTTTCCGGGTTCAGTTTCCCGCTCAAGGAACCGGTTGAAATAGCCGGGAAACGCCTTGAACGGCTAGGGGTCCATCTGTACAACCACGATCCTTCAATGGCCCCGGATGGTAAAACGGCTTTAACCGTGATGCTAAATGCCAATTATGATTACTGGATTAACCTTGCCACCGACAGGGCAGCCTACGACAGAGAGAAAACCCTGATCACAGAACAGATAATCAGCCTGCTGGAACAAAGGTTCCCCGGAATATCGTCGAAAATTGAAATGACTGACCTTGCCACACCCGTCACTTTCGAAAGATACACGGGCAACTATAAAGGCAGCTTCGAAGGATGGTTCATCACCCCCGAAAATGCTGATACAATGTTCAAACCATTATCTCAGAAGCTGCCCGGACTCGAAGGATGCTACCTGTGCGGCCAGTGGGTCGAACCGGGAGGGGGACTTCCCACAGGGATCATGTCCGCACGAAGGCTTTTCAAATTGATATGCCGGGAGGACGGGCTTAAGTTCAGGACTACAACGGCTTAGGAAGAGACTCATTAATTTTAAGCGCGCACCCCCAAACCCCCCAGGGGGGGCTTTAAGAATCAGGCAATGAATGTTTTATAGTATTTAGGAAAGATAAATCCATCTATGAAGACGGATTTCAAGTCCCCCTTGGGGCCTGTCTGCCGGAGCGACAGCGCAGGCAGGGATTTAGGGGTGTAACAACCAGGAAAATGAAAGGTCACTTCCAGCCTTCGGATTACCCGTAAATGATTTCTGATTTGACCAACACGGAACATTTTCCTAAATTCGCCTTTTCATTGTTTATTAATAAAACCAGCAACCCTCCATGAAGAAACATCTCCTCCTTTCACTGCTTGCACTAATCATGATTTCGGCAATATCATTCTCCCAGCAGGCCCTTTTCGGCGGGGCAAACATCATTTCTCCGGAAGTCAATGCCGATAATTCGGTCACTTTCAGGTTCCAGGCACCCGATGCAAAGGAAGTAAAGCTGACGGGCGACTGGATGCCGGCCCAGGGCTGGACCCCGGGTTCGGAACTGATGACAAAAGACGATAAAGGCCTCTGGTCGTACACTACAGCACCCCTCGCCTCCGACCTGTACAGCTATTCATTTACGGTCGACGGGCTCAGAAATACCGATCCCAATAATGTCTACATGATCAGGGACGTTGCCACTGTAACCAACGTGTTCATCGTCGGGCGGCGGCAAGGGCGACCTTTACCAGGTGAACAACGTTCCCCACGGAACGGTTGCAAGAAGATGGTACGACTCCCCCTCGCTGGGAATGAAAAGACGGATCACCATCTACACTCCTGCTGGATACGAGAGCTCGAAACAGAAATACCCGGTGCTATACCTGCTTCACGGGATGGGAGGCGATGAAGAAGCCTGGATCAACCTTGGAAGAACATCCCAGATTCTGGATAACCTGATTGCCCAGGGTAAAGCCAGACCAATGATAGTGGTGATGCCGAACGGCAATGTCGTCCAGGAAGCCGCCCCGGGCGAATCGAGCCTTGGCCTGAAAAAGCCTATCATGCAGCTCCCCAACACCATGGACGGGAAATATGAGGAGACCTTTATGGATATTGTGTCCTTTGTGGAAAGTAATTACAATGTAATAACAGAAAAATCAGGCCGGGCAATAGCCGGTCTGTCAATGGGAGGCTATCACTCACTGCACATTTCGAGGTTCTACCCCAATATGTTCGATTATATCGGGCTATTTTCAGCTGCCCTGGTTCCAAATGAAAATGTGACATCAAAGGTGTATGAGAATATCGATGCTACACTTCAGCAGCAGATGAAAAACGGATTCAAACTTTACTGGATCGGCATCGGCAAGACCGACTTCCTTTACAAGAACAACGTTGAATTCAGGAGCAAGCTCGACGCAATGAAGTTCCCGTATGTCTACAGGGAAAGTGAAGGCGGACACACCTGGACTAACTGGAGGACATATTTGTCGGAACTGGCGCCTCAGCTTTTCAGGTAATTATTTGCATTAAATAAAAACATAATAATATGACAGATTTTGAATTCTATAATCCCGTAAAAGTGTTCTTCGGCAAGGACCAGCTCCCGAAAATCTCAACACAGATCCCTGCAGGAAGCAAAGTGATGCTTCTCTACGGAGGCGGAAGCATAAAGAAGAACGGCATCTACGACCGTGTCAGGGCCGCGCTTGAGAGGTTCGACGTGACAGAGTTTGGCGGAATTGAGCCCAATCCGCTGTACGAGACTGCAATAAAGGCTGTTGAAATCGCTAAGGAAAAGAATATCGACTTCCTTTTGGCAGTGGGCGGCGGATCGGTTATCGATGCCACCAAGTTTATTGCTGCCGCAATCCCTTACAAATTCGGTGATCCGTGGAACATTCTCGCTAAGAAAATGCCTGTAGTCACTGCCGTTCCTCTGGGTGCGGTACTTACTCTTCCGGCTACAGGAACCGAAATGAACAAGAATTCTGTTTTAAGCAGAAAATCGACCAACGAAAAGCTTGCCTTTGCTTCTCCGCTGGTATTCCCTGCCTTCTCATTCCTTCTTCCAGATGCAGCCGGTACACTCCCCAAACGACAGGTTGCCAACGGTATCGTCGATGCATTCGTGCATGTCACCGAACAGTATCTTACCTACCCGGTCAATGCTCCGATACAGGACAGGTTTGCTGAAGCCATACTCATTACACTGATCGAAGAAGCACCCGGTGTTTATGAGAACCCGGCCGACTATGAGGCAATGTCGAACCTGATGTGGTCAGCCACAATGGCCCTGAACGGACTCATCCAGTGCGGTGTGCCGGGCGACTGGTCGGTGCACAGCATAGGACACGAGCTGACTGCTCTTCATGGGATCGATCATGCAAGAACGCTTGCAATCGTTCTTCCGGGACTCTGGAAGGCCCTCCTCGAAGAAAAGAAGGCCAAGCTGGTGCAGTACGGCGAAAGGGTGTGGAAAATAACTGAAGGAAGCGATGATGAACGTGCCCTGAAAGCAATCGACCTTACGGTGGAATTCTTTGAATCGCTCGGAGTGCCAACCCGTCTGAGCGCCTACAACGTCAACGGCGGCACCATCGACAAGATAGTAACGAGGTTCGAGGACAGAAAATGGCTGGAACTGGGAGACAGGGGACTTACGACGCCGGAGATTACAAGAAAGGCGCTGACTCTGCAACTGTGACAAGGCGGAGGGCAGAAGGCGTGAGGTGTGAGGGCAAGATACTCTCTCAGACACAGATTTTCCCCTCCAAACGTCTCTAAGTCTCTATGTCCCTCAGTCCCTTCGTCTCTTTGACGCCTTCACGCCGTCACGCCCATCCGCATTAATTCTTAAGCCTGACCAGTACCAAAACCGGATTATCCGTTTCTTTCAAGCTGTTTGCAAGCGTTTCAAGCTCTCTTTTCTTTTCCGGATATTTGGGATTTGATTCTTTAAATTCATTTGAAGCAATATATTCCTTTAATTTCATAGCTTCAATCCATGATACAAAAGTGCTATCGTTTATAATTGTTCTTGGCCAGAAGTTTGCTCCCCCATCTAAATCATTGGTCAAGCCCTGCTCTGTAATATACATAGCTCTTAAACTACCTTTTTTTGATCCAATGAAAGAATACATATTGCGGATTCCATTCAGAGTCATAATCATTTCATAATAGATATGATCGCCGAACTCAAAGAGATTAAACGGGGTAATATAATTTTGATAGGTAGTCTCTGAGAAATCAGGCCTTGTCTGGAAATCTGATCTGATATCAGGTGTAAGCCGTTGTTTACCAACGTGGATGACCACATGAGGCTTAAATACTTTATTTCTGAAAGAAAAAATTGTGTCACAATAAATCTCTTTTCTGAAAAGCTGATGATTGGATCTGTAAAAAATATTTTCCCCCTGATAAAAAACACCTGGCGCTTTTCTTTTCCAGGGATATCTGTTAGGATAGTTTTTAATAACCTTCCCTGTCGTATCAATAAGGATAAAACTATTTTCGATATTGCCTAAATCATTGAAATAGTAACAAAGAATTCCATCCCCTGTAAATTTAAAGTTCATCCGTTCTGGAACTTTTGGGGATTTTTAAAAGTCCTTAAGAATGTTCCGTTCTTATTATAGACCAGGAATTTTTCTCCACTTGCAATATAGACTGACTCATTTTCAGGATTAATATCTACATCAGAAACACTTAAATACTCATTTGGCCCCCTTCCCTTAGTACCAACTTCAGTAACAAATGAACCATCGTACCGAAACATATCAACACTGGTGTTACCATAGGTCAGGAAATAGCTGCTGCAGAAGATGATATTATTTATGCGGGGGATCACATTCTTTTGAGTAGTTTTTAAAGGGATGTATTTTATCTCAATTGCTCCAACCTCTGATAACTTTACAGTTGACAATTCAGGCATTCTTCTTAGATCAAAAAATAACAGATGATCTTCATTTGCAGATTGTTTATCCGTATTAAATTGATTTACAGTTGGTTTGTGGCGTGTGCAGGTTATTAGAAAGAGATTAATAAACAGTAATATTATGATTGATTTTGAATGATTTTTCAAACTATTCATTATGAATTAGTATTAAGACATTTGATAATTAATTAACAAAGTTTGCTAATGCTTTCTGAGATCGAAAGAAGGAACCAGACTGCCGCGATGACGGATGAACCTGATGTTTCTCCTTAATGAAACTTTGATATACCCGCATAAGCTACCATTTAATGCAGATCAAACAGAAGTCTCAACTTCACTCTCTCAAATTTCGATTATTCAAAATTAAAAGTCAAGTTAATAACGATATTTCTAGTGAATGGCTCAAGGCTTTGACTAAGCGGCGTAAATGGTTGAGTAACGGTCTATTTTCTTTGTCGCATTTGTTTAGGGGGGCAAGATTCCTTCGCCCTGAGCTCCCGGGATTCGACATGACGGTGGTCATCTGTCGCATTTTGCAACCCGGGCGCCCGGGTCTCGGTATGAAGGTGACCTTATGGTTGCTTTGTTTACAGGTCAGACGGAACCCCGAGTGACGGTTCATTTCTTCACTCCTTACAAATAGTTCTTTGATAAAATGTGTAAAAACATAAATAGTCGTTTGTAAAAATGTATATTTGTACAAAATATCAGCGATGAGAAGAACCAAATGGTCAGAATTAATTGCATGGAAAAACTCACCAGGGAGGAAGCCGTTGATTATTCGTGGCGCCCGACAGGTTGGGAAAACATGGCTGATGAAGGAATTTGGCAGAACTGAATATGCCCAGACTGTTTATCTGAATTTTGAAAAGAACCAGCGTCTGGCAAACCTTTTTGCCGGAGACTTTGATATTAAAAGAATTATCACGGGTATGCAGGCAGAATCGGGACTGATAATCAAACCAGAAAATACCCTGATTATTTTTGATGAGATACAAAGCGCTCCCCAGGCCATGACTTCATTGAAGTATTTTCAGGAAGATGCGGGTGAATATCACCTTGTTGCAGCCGGATCACTATTGGGAATGGCGCTCCATTCAGAGGCCTCATTCCCTGTGGGAAAAGTGCAATTCATGGATCTGCACCCCCTGACCTTCCCCGAATTTCTTGAAGCGCTTGGAGAAGATGGACTGGTACAAATACTGGCCACAGGTGACTGGGAATTAATAACAGCTTATAAATCAAAATATATCGATCGTCTGCGTCATTACTATTTCGTTGGAGGTATGCCTGAAGCTGTTATGCGTTTTAGCGTGAATAGCAGCTTCAGGGAGGTGCGTGATATTCAGAAAGAAATTCTCAGCGGTTACGATCAGGATTTTTCAAAGCACGCTCCTCCAATCATTGTACCCCGCATCAGAATGCTCTGGAATTCAATTCCATCACAGCTTGCAAAGGAAAACAAAAAGTTCATTTACGGACTGGTTAAAGCGGGTTCCCGGGCGAAAGATTATGAACTGGCACTGTCATGGCTGACCGATTGCGGCCAGGTGGAGCGGGTATACAGGGTATCCAAACCTGCCATACCTTTAAAGGCTTATGAAGACCTGAGCGCCTTTAAACTGTTTCTGGTTGACATTGGATTACTATCCGCCATGACGGATATTGATCCTCAAATCCTTCTGGAAGGCAGTAAAATATTGACGGAATTTAAAGGAGCATTAACTGAACAGTATACATTTCAACAGCTTGCAGCTTCAGGAGAATTTGTTGTTTATTATTGGTCCGCTGAACGTTCCACCGCAGAGGTCGATTTTGTTTTACAACATGGGAAAAATATTATCCCTGTTGAAGTTAAAGCAGAAGAGAATCTTCAGGCAAAAAGTCTGAAAGTCTACAGGGAAAAATACAATCCGGGAGTTGCAGTCCGCACTTCCATGTCAGATTACCGCCGTCAGGACCAGTTTATTAACCTGCCGCTCTATGCGTTAAGCCTTTTGGGCAACTTGTAAGAAATAAAACTGCCTGCCCGACTTGCACGACCTGCCCAACCGTAGACTTCTTAAAACAATATTGGATCGTATGTCCGTTCTTCCTTCAGTCTTCCCTGCCTGCCTGCTGGTGCATCCAGTCAGGCAGGGGGTCTTCCAGCTTGTAAAATATCATATCGTTTTGGGTAAAAAACTTGTCGAATAACAACAACCAGGATATTGTTTCCCGATAAAAATTCGTGTGTTTTATAAGCTTTCAGCGGTCAGCTTCAGCTATCAGCTATCAGCGTTATTCCGTGAAAGGACCTGCATGACTTGCAAGACTTGCAAGACCTCCAATACACTTCTTCGCTAAAGCTACGAAGTGCAAAGCCTGCAAGACCTCTTCCTCAAACCTCATGCCTCACGCCTAATACCTCACACCTCATCCCCTTAAAGACGTCTTTAAGTCTCTTCGTCCCTCAGTCTCTTCGTCTTCTTCACTCCCTGCACGACTACAAAATCCTATGTCACATGACTTAAACACACAATATATTATAATATTTTGTGATTATATCCACAATATATTATATTTGTGTAAAGTTTATTTTATATGATAAAAAGGCAGCTGCAACAAATAATAGAGAAGCATCTGTTTAAAAATAAAACAGTTGTCATCTACGGGGCAAGACAGGTGGGTAAAACAACTCTCGTAAATCACCTGATCAGCAAACTTGAGTTAAATTATCTTGTCTTGAACGGAGATGATGCTGATATACGAGAGCTTTTTACAAAAGCTACTGCTTCAAGATTTAATCCCGTGCTTGCAGATATTAACCTGCTTGTAGTTGATGAAGCGCAGCGAATTCCTGAGACCGGTCTGGGACTGAAGATTATTCATGATAATTTTAAAAATACGCAGATTATCGCTACAGGATCATCATCCCTTGATCTTGCAGGTAAGATCAGTGAACCTATGACCGGCCGGAAATATGAGTTCTTCCTCCATCCGCTAAGCTTTAATGAACTTGTTGATTATCATGGATTCCTTTCAGAGAAACGAATGCTTGAACAACGACTTGTTTTTGGATGTTATCCCGACGTGGTGATGAATTCAGGAAATGAAACAAGGATTCTGAAAACACTGGCTTCTGACTTTCTTTATAAGGATATCCTTTCAATCGGAAATATAAAGAAACCGGTATTGCTCGAAAAAATACTAAAGGCTCTGGCTATTCAGCTGGGAAATGAGGTATCTTACAATGAGCTGGCTCAGCTTCTTGATTCTGATAAGGGAACAATTGAAAAGTATATCGATCTTCTTGAAAAATCATATATCATATTCAGACTTCCCGGACTGAACAGAAATGTAAGGAATGAAATTAAAAACGGCAGGAAGATTTATTTCCACGACAATGGGATCCGGAATGCAGTATTGGGGAATTTTCTGCCTCTGCGGTCAAGGGTCGATACAGGAGCTTTATGGGAAAATTACATGATAAGCGAAAGATTTAAAATTATTTCCAACCTCGATAGTGCTCCCCAAAAATTCTTCTGGAGAACTACTCAAAAGCAGGAAATAGATTATATAGAGGAACACGACAACAAGCTGTTCGCATATGAGTTCAAATGGAATCCTGCCAGAAAGGCATTTCTTTCAAAAACATTTTCAGGCAATTATAAGGTTTCAGAATTTAAAGTTATAACACCGGACAACTATCATGAATTCCTGACGCAGTAAGGAGGTATTGTACATGATACATTGCTGCACAGGCTTTGCAGGCCGTAGCTTTAGCGAAGGCCTGGCGCAGGGCAAAGGGTAAAGGGCGCAGGGTAAAGGGCTCAGGGCAAAGGGCTCAGGGCAAAGGGCTCAGGGCAAAGGGCTCAGGGCGCAGGGCAAAGGGCTCAGGGCAAAGGGCTCAGGGTACAAGCAAACCTGCCATGTTGTGCACCTCCCTTTGCAGCGATAGTTGTATGTCCGTTCTTCCTCCGGTCTTCTGTCTTCTGTCTTCGAGCCCTTTTAAATACCATATTGTTTTGGGTAAAATACTTGTCGAATAACAATAACCAGGATATTGTTTCTCAACAAAAATTCGTGTGTTTCATAAGCTTTCAGCGGTCAGCGGTCAGCTATCAGCTTTCAGCGTTATTCCGTGAAAGGACCTGCATGACCTGCATGACCTGCATGACCTCTTCCTCAAACCTCATACCTCACGCCTCACACCTCACTCCCTCAGCCACCGCTCCGGCACCGGTATAACACATATATTCATCGACCTGTTATCCTCCGACAGCATAGCCGATTGGATCTCTATCCGGGTGCCGTCGGGACTGAAGGTCGGATGCGGATGATCCGAAGCCGTAACCTTGTGCCCGGTTGAAAGCAAAATCATCTCATTCGTCTTACGGTTGATGAGCCATATATTGCGGTCAAAGTCGTCACCCACTGCAAAACGGCCGTCGGCCGAACCATTCACATGCCACAGCCCGCTTCCCGATAAAGTCTGACCGGCTATGGTCATCTCACGGGTACGGAGATTCACTATCCCTAGTCCTGTTGGTTTTTCCCTTGTACCCGAGGGTCCCCATCCCAATTCCTGGCCCGGATTAGCAGGATCTGCAGGCTTTTGTTCACCGGCCTGACCGGCTTCACCGCTCGCAATTCCAACTGGCCTGTGACCCATGATCGCTATCGCCACTTCATCGCGTGTAATGACTGCTTCATGAGTGACCCACTCATACTCCGACTCGGGATAAAGCGGCCTTAGTCCCGTGCCATCCGACATCACGGTCCAGGTCCTTTGCGGAGCCTTGCCGCCTGTCTCCCAGCAGAAGACTATCTCACCCGGAACCCATGGGTTTGTCTGGATATGTCCGACCTGGAAGGGCACGGCAACAACAAAACCAGTCTCCCCGGTTTTAATATTCATCTTCCCTATGCCCGAAGGTCCCGCTCCCATGTTCCTGGGACCGAAATTTGCCTCTATCTTCGTCCCGGGAGATATCTGTCTGTCCGCTTCATCCTTCCCGATCCGGTAGTAAATCCACTCCTCATCGGCATCGAGGGCCATGTCGCCGCCGGCGCCAACCTCGGCCGGAATAGTCCCGCACACCCTCTGGTATTCATTTTCTGCTTTCATCTGACCGGCTTCACTGTCTGCAAATAACAGGGCCAGATCGACCTCAACAATCTGCACCGGTCCGGGCTTCTTCTGCCCCACCTGGCGGAGAGTCATCCGCATGAAATACAGCTTCATCGATTTTGTAGCCAGGGTAAGCATCCCCATGTAGCCGCCTTCCGAGACCTGCACAATATCGCCCGTCTCTTCATTTACCGCCAGAGTCTCGCCCGGAACCCTGCGCGAACGGAACACAAGCCACTTCCCATCGGCAGTCCACTGCCGGTGAGTCTGGTAAATCTTTGAATCGCCAGATTGCGTGCTAGTCACGAAGGTCAGATGAACCCCCGTTACCGGATCGGTCACTACCTTCTTTTCTGAAGGAAACCGGCGGCCGATCTGGGCCTCGGCAGAAAAAGTCCAAAGAAGCGTGGTAAAGAGGATACAGGTGATAAGTAGTGGTCGCATATATTAAGTATTAAGGTCGTGCAAGTCATGCAAGTCGTGCAAGTCGTGCAAGTCAAGAAAGTAGTGCAAGCTTTGCACTTCGTAGCTTTAGCGAAGAAGTGTCGTGCAAGTCTTCCAGACCTGCAAGACCTGCAAGACCTGCATGACCTGCATGACCTTTCATGCCAGCTTTTTATATTTAATTCTTCTCGGCGTCGTGTCTGCAACGCGTTTTTTATAGTTCTCCTCGTATTCCGAGTAGTTTCCTTCGAACCATACCACCTTTGAATCGCCCTCAAAGGCCAGCATGTGGGTTGTAACCCTGTCGAGGAACCACCTGTCGTGCGAGATGATCACCGCACAACCGGCAAAGCTCTCCAGTCCTTCCTCCAGAGCCCTGAGAGTGTTGACATCGATGTCGTTGGTGGGTTCGTCGAGAAGCAGAACATTTGCCCCTGATTTGAGTGTAAGAGCCAGATGAAGCCTGTTCCTCTCACCTCCCGAAAGCATCTCGCATTTCTTCTCCTGGTCGGCCCCGGTAAAGTTAAATCGCGAAACATAAGCCCTTGCATTTATGAGGCGGTTGCCCACCATCACATCATTCTGCCCTCCGGAGATCACCTCATAGACAGTAAGGGCCGGATCGATTGCCGTATGCGCCTGATCGACATAGCCGGGAACCACTGTCTCTCCAATCTCAAAATCTCCATTCGAGGGTTTTTCCTGACCCATTATCATCCTGAAAAGGGTTGTCTTGCCGGCCCCGTTCGGACCGATGATGCCCACTATGCCGTTGGGTGGAAGGTTGAACTCAAGGCCCTCAAAGAGGAGCTTGTCACCAAACGACTTGGACACCCCCTTCGCTCTTATCACCTTATCCCCGAGCCTCGGACCGTTGGGGATATATATCTCGAGCCTTTCCTCCTTGGCCTTCACATCCTGGTTCAGAAGGTTTTCGTAAGCACCCAGACGGGCCTTCGATTTTGAATGGCGGGCTTTGGGCGACATCCTTACCCATTCCAGTTCCCGCTCGAGTATCTTTCTTCTCTTTACATTGCCTTTCTCCTCAACTTCCAGGCGTTTTGCCTTCTGTTCGAGCCACGATGAATAGTTGCCCTTCCAGGGGATCCCCTCTCCCCTGTCGAGCTCCAGGATCCATCCTGCAACATTGTCGAGAAAATACCTGTCGTGTGTTATACAAATAACAGTACCGTGATACTGCTTCAGGGTAGTCTCGAGCCACTGTACCGACTCGGCATCAAGATGGTTGGTGGGCTCGTCGAGGAGCAATATATCCGGCTGCTTCAGAAGAAGCCTGCAGAGGGCAACCCTTCGTCTCTCCCCACCTGAAAGTATGCTTACATTGGCGCCGCTGTCGGGACATCTGAGTGCATCCATTGCCCTTTCAAGCTTATGATCGATGTTCCATCCTTCGGAATAGTCGATCTTCTCCTGGAGCACTGCCTGGCGGTCCATCAGCTGCTGCATCCGGTCGGGGTTCTCATAAACCTCCGGCTCCCCGAATTTCTCATTTATCGATTCATATTCCGAAATAAGGTCCATTGTTTCCCTGACTCCCTCCTCAACTACCTCCCTCACGGTGCGGGTGTCGTCCAGAAGAGGATCCTGGGGCAGGTGACCCACAGTGTAACCCGGAACGAAAGTAACTTCGCCCTGGTACTCTTTTTCAATACCGGCAATAATCTTCATAAGGGTGGATTTCCCTGATCCGTTAAGACCTATTATTCCGATTTTGGCGCCAAGGAAAAAGGAAAGTGATATGTCCTTAAGAACCTGGCGATGAGGCGGGAAGGTCTTCCCAACCCGGTACATCGAGAAGATTATCTTGTTGTCGTCGGCCATGGAAAATAATTTGTGACAATTTAGAAAAAAAAGAGGTTGTATACAATGGGTATGCGGTACGCGGTACGCGGTACGCGGCAGAAGGTTTGCCCAAACGGATCCCCTCCTGGGAGGGGTAGGGGTGGGTTCTGCAAATGGAAGATGGAAGGCTTGAGGTATCAAAAAAAAACAGGGATATCCTCCCTGTTGATGTGTTTTGTGGCTTAATCAGTAACAGGACAGGTTCATGAAAACCTGTTCACTTACTGCCGCAGCATTTTATGACCGATCCTTATACCCCGCCAGAGGTGGTCTGAATGTCATTATACTTTCTGCTTTCAAACAATTTGACCGTTTCGTCCTGAAGCAGTACCCAGAGCGAATAAACCCCCTTGAGTGTCCCGATCGGGATGTTGAGGCATCCGACCGCCGCAACAATCATCACTATGAACCTTGCCCACGGCTGGTATGAAAGAAGTCCTATTCCCCCTACCAGTCCGAGTGTTGACAGGAATCCGATGAGCAAGGGCACACTTGCCGACAAAAAGTTGAGTACCATTGAGGGAATCTCCTCGTTGCTAACGAAACCATGGGCGAACCTCAGCGCAAAAAAGGCAGCAAGTGCGCCTATCAGACCTATGAATCCGAAGCCAATATGTATGGCTCCGACCACGGTCACATGCTTTTTCATTTTATTCATATCTTCCATGACAGTAATGTTTTAATTCCTTTTGTTTCCCTTTCCGGATTAATGACACCCGTTTTATAAAATAGTTGCATCAAAATACCTAATATTTTTTTAAATTATTCGTTTTTAAAGGAAAAGAGGGGCACAATACTTGCATTTATTAATTTTGTAAAAAACCCGGCATATGAAGCGGATATTAATAATCGCCACATCATTCATACTCCTTACTATTGCATTCACTTCATGCGAAGTCCTCGGATCGTGTAAAATATGCCGTGAGATCACTTATCAGACCGGCCGCGGAATCATCAATGAGGGCCCCGAAGCTGAGTATTGCGATGCCGAATTGATTGCCATCGAAACCAAGGACGACCTGGTGATAGGTGACAAGCGATATTACTGGGAATGCAGGTAATCAAATCTTTCTTCCTGTTTTGACGAACGGCTGTTTTCTTTGACTAAAACCTTTGATAATTGGGTTTGCGGCATTAATTTTGTTTATAAGTTGTTAATAATTGTGCTTACTAATGAAGCTGACAATTATAAGTTGTCGTAAATTAGTAACAGTCAAATTCAATTTTAGATGTCCTTGAACTTCAGCAGCTTAGAATTATCAGACAAGACCATAGTCATTGTCGAGGATGATGTACCTTCCATCAGGTATTATGAAACTCTCCTTCAAAGTTCAGGAGCTGAAGTTGTAAAATTTCGTACGGGAAGGGATTTTGTTGATTTCCTGAACAAAAATGACAGTAAAATCGACCTGGTGATAATGGATTTCCTGATTCCTCTGGTAAACGGCATCGACTGCACCAGGGCGTTCAGAAAGACCAGAAAGAACGTCCCGGTTCTCATGATCACAGCTTTTTCATCGGAACAGTCAAAATCTGAAGCATTCATTGCAGGGTGTACAGAATACATTCTCAAGCCGGTGTATCCGGAGAATGTATATGCTCTTCTTGAAAAATATCTCAAACAGGAGGTAAATCAGACTCTGTTCCGTTCCTGAAAATCCGTTTCAATTGTTTTTTGTTTACAGGTCGGTACTCCAGCGAAAGGGGGCTAAAGCCCCAGGGGCAGGGGGGGTGCCTCAACCGTCGGCTGAAGCCGACGGAAAAAGAAGAACTGCCTCGGACAGTGCTGACTGCTACTAAGCCGACGGAAAAAGAAGAACTGCCTCGGACAGTGCTGACTGCTACTAAGCCGACTGAAAAAGTAGAACTGCCTCGGGTAGTGCTGACTGCTACTAAGCCGACGGAAAAAGAAGAACTGCCTCGGACAGTGCTGACTGCTACTAAGCCGACGGAAAAAGAAGAACTGCCACAGGTAGTGCTGACCGCAACTGAAAGTTCGCTGGAATACTTTCTTCCTTTACCGTCAGCTTCAGCTGACGGTTATGAAAGCCCTCCTCTTTTTTTCCGGGACTTTAGTCCCATAAAAAGCCAAAGGGGGCTGAAGCCCCCGTATGGGGCCTAATAAATATTAATTTGCAGGGACCCTCTGTTTGCCTACATATTCGGCATAATATTCCTCAAGCTTCCCGTTGATCTCCTCCCCGATTTCCTTCTGCCCGTACTGCTCACAAAAGGTGGCTGCCTTTGATGAATACTGAATCGCCGACTGCATTTCATACTCGGCAGAGCTCAGAACATAGGGATTCTGTTTCAGGAAATAATCAAGCCTTGCAAAATAATACCCGCTTACATCCCTTGTGAGCTGAACAGCCCTGGTGGAATCTCCTGCCATGAAATATGCTTCAATAAGGTCGGTGAAATACGGATCATAAGGAAATTTATCAGGCGGAAGCAGTTCAATACAGCTGTTCAGAATCGCCACAGCCTTTTCGTTCTTGCCTTCGGATGCAAGGGTCTTTGCCAGGCGTGCATAGATAAGCCGTGCCTTTATCACCATGAGAGTCCTTAAATGATGATAGTCGAGATTCACATCAGGATCATTGGCTCCGCCCCAGACAAACTTGTTTGCCACGTTCTCGTACAAAATGTCCGAATCAATCCTGCCATACTCAAGCCAGCTCCTGTTCTCCGATTTGATCGGAACAAGCCTGTAGGCAAGGCCCTCCAGCTGGAAATACTCTTCGAGTCCGAAGGCATCATCATGGTATCCGGTAACATAGTATATGGGGCGCTCCCAGTTGTTGTGGGCAAGTATATCAAGCAATACAAGCTGGCTCTTAAGTATGGAACTTCCCTGCAGCTGAATGTCTATATAAGGAACTATCTTGTCAGCATCCTCAGGTTTTACCGTCCCCGAAGCGATCACTGCTGCCGAATCGACAGGTATCCTGATAGTCCTTGACGGAATGACATCAAGAACTTCGTTAGCTGATATCTGAACCTTGGTGGCTTTATTGTCGCTCATCACCCAGTCGATGACGGTGGAAATGTTAACCGGGTCCTTTGTCTTTTCAACGATGAACACCTGATTGTTCACTCCATCGTAATACTTCTGCGGAGGCAGGGTGACCGGAAGCGGAGCCGACTCATAGGTCGCCCTTTTCATCTGATTGATATACCAGTCGGTGTTGAGAAGCATAAGATTGCAGACTCTTACATCGGTCCTCATTCCTTCCACTTCCTGCGCATACCAGAGCGGGAAGGTGTCGTTGTCACCGTTTGTAAGGAGTATGGCATTCGGGGCACAGGAATTGAGGTAGTTGAACGCTACATCGCGGGCAAGGTAACGGCCCGATCTGTCATGATCGTCCCAGTTCTGGACGGCCATCAATACCGGCACAACCATGCAGAGAGCAGCGGCGGCCGGGGCAGAAACCTTTTCTCCCACAATCTTCGACAAGCCCTCGTACAGGGCCAGTACTCCCAGGCCGATCCATATTGCAAAGAAATAAAACGATCCGGCATAAGCATAATCCCTCTCCCTGGGCTGGTTGGGATATTGATTAAGGTAAAAGACAATTGCAGCCCCTGTCATAAGGAACAGAAGCAAAACCACCCACCAGTTTTTTAAGTCGCGGTTAAGCTGGTAAAAAATCCCGGCAAGTCCCAGCAGGAAAGGAAGCAGGTAATAAGCATTCCTCGAGGTATCATCCTTCATCCCGGGCGGCAGATCAGGCGACCCGGTCCGGGGTTCGTCGAGGAACCTGAATCCGCTTATCCAGTTCCCGTTTACTGCTCCTCCCGTTCCCTGGGTATCGTTCTGCTTTCCGGCAAAATTCCACATGAAATACCTTAAGTACATGTACCCGAACTGGTATGAGAACATGAATCTGAGGTTTTCGCTGAATTTAGGTCTACGGATGATCTCCTTCTCTCCCGACTGATTTGTAACCGAAACAGGCGTTCCTTTGACTTTTCCCCATTCCTTATACATGGCTTCGTGATCACTCTGCTCACTCCACATCCTGGGAAAAACAGTAAGGAAGCGCTCATCATAAATCCTTTCAAGATCATAGGCGCTGACTATGTATTTTCCGTCCTCCAGAACATATTTCGGCTTACCGTTCTTATAATCAATCACGGGAGCATTGTAATACTGTCCCTTGAAAAGAGGACGTGCTCCATATTGCTCCCTGTTGAGAAAATAAAGCAGACTGAAGGGATTCTCGGGCTGGTTCTCATTAAGCGGAGGATTGGCATTTGCCCTTATCACAATAATTGCATTCGTTGAAAATCCAATAAGGATAACCATCACCGTGGTGAGAACCGTATTGAGGGTAACCCTGTCCTTTCCTGCCAGGTACCAGATAAACCATGCAACAGCAGCCAGCACAATCAGATTCAGTATCATCGATCCGGATATCACCCAGATACCCGACAACAACATGGCAGCAATGGCAAAGGCGGCATTTTTTGTCCTGTCAGTCGAGTACAGTGTTGACCTGACTGCGAGAAAAAAGAAAATGACAAGAAGGATGAAATGAAATATCATGCCGCTGTTGGCCGGCATACCCAGAGAGTTGACAAAGAACATGTCGAGCCTCGAAGAAATTGTAACAAACCCAGGCATAATGCCGTACAGAAGAAGGGCAAGCGCGATTACCGAAACTCCGAGCGAAAGGGCAAAGCCTTTCCACGAAAACTCATACTTACGGAAATAGTAAACCAGTACTATGGCGGGAATTGCCAGAAGATTAAGCAGATGCACCCCGATAGACAGCCCCATGAGGAAAGCTATCAGAATTATCCACCTGTTTGCATATTCCTCGTCAGCAACATCCTCCCACATCAGTATCGCCCAGAAAACAAGTGCCGTGAAAAATGAAGAAGAGGCATACACCTCACCCTCAACCGCCGAAAACCAGAAGGAATCGGAGAATGTGAAAGCCAGGGCTCCGACCACGCCGGCAGAAATGATTGCAACCGTATTGGTTAGGCCCGGGTTACCGTTTTTACCCAGCATTATCCTTCTGGCCAGATGTGTAATGGTCCAGAACAGGAAGAGTATCGTGAATGCACTGGCAAGTGCCGACATTGCATTTATCGTGGCCGCTACCTTTGCCGTGTCGCCAAGGGCAAACAGTGTAAAGAACCGGGCTACAACCATGAAGACCGGGTTTCCGGGAGGATGCCCGACCTCGAGCTTGAAGGCTGATGCAATATATTCACCGCAATCCCAAAGGCTTGCCGTTGGCTCAAGGGTAAGAAGATAAGTGACAAGGGCTATTGCAAATACAACCCAGCCGGTTATCGTTTCTGTCAGCTTGTATTTCTTCATCAATAAGGTGTGGTTTATCCTGAAATTCATTCAAATGACCGAGCGGTGAAATTACGAAATTTTTCAGACTATGTCCAAATGCTGGCTCACCGGCTAATTTTGCTATTTTTGCATAAATTACCTGTTATGAAATTTAACAGGCCCCTGGCCTTCATCATATCCGTTTTCCTTTCAGGGATCGCATCAGCCCAGTATTATAACACAGGACAGGATCCGGCCTCACTTAAATGGATGCAGATCCATACCGACCGGTTCACGTTGATCTACCCGAAGACTTACGGTGATGCCGGAATCGATTTTGCACGGTCGCTCGACAAAGCCTGGTCTCAATTATCGCATCTTTATCCGGTTAAAGAATTCAGAATCCCCGTTGTAATACACAATCATACAACCGGATCGAACGGATATGTAGCATGGGCCCCTGACAGGATGGAGATCTACCCCACCCCGGAGCAAAACTCCATCCCCCTCGACGCGAACACCCAGCTTGCCATTCATGAGCTTACCCATGTGTTGCAGATGGAGTCGCTCAACAAGGGATTTACAAAGGCGATGTCATTTATTTCCGGCCAGCAGTTCACTGGAGTCGTCGCCGGCCTCCTGCCGTTCTGGCATCTCGAAGGGGATGCAGTATTTTCCGAATCGGTGCTTACCGGCTCGGGACGTGGCAGAACCGCGTCATTCCAGAAACAGCTCAAGGCTATGATGATCGAAAAGGGGAATGTATTCTCTTACGATAAATCGGTAAACGGATCGTTCAGGGATTTCGTTCCCGACCATTACCAGTACGGATATCAGATGATGGCCTGGTCGTACTCAGAATATGATCCAAAGATCTGGCAAAAAGCCCTCAGTCTCACGGGGAATGCCCCTTTCCTGATCAACCCTGTGAACCTCAGCCTCAGAAAATCAGCCTCGCTGACCAAAAAACGCCTTTTCAACGAAACTTTCGATTCGCTCAGGACAGTCTGGACAAAAGACGACGGCAGATCATCAAGCCTGAGCTACACAGTTCTGAATCCCGCCAAAGGGAAAAAATTCATTAACTACCATTCTCCCGTACTTGCAGGCAAAGATGAGATAATAGCTGTAAAAACCTCCCTGTACGACCCTCCTTCCTTCGTACTGATAAGGCCTTCGGATAACAGCGAGAAAAAAATCCATATTCCGGGGCACATCTATCCATACTACATAAGTTACGGAAATGACAGGCTTGTATGGGTTGAGACTCATTCCGACCCGAGATGGGCAAACAGGGAATGGTCGGATATTATGGTAATGGACATCCAAAAAGAACAGATCCGCCGGCTGACAGGAAAAACAAGGTACATGTCTGCTTCTATATCTCCCGACGGCAGTCTTATTGCTGCCGTTGAAAACAGTACAGATAACCGTAACACGCTGAATATCCTCGATGCCGTCAGCGGCGAAAAGCTTCACTCTGTCGTTTCACCCGGCAACGCCTCTCTCCAGAGGCCCCAGTGGGACGCATCAGGAGCTTTCCTGACAGTGATCCATCTGACGGAACAGGGTGAGGGAATACTCAGGTTCAACCTCGAAGACAACACGTGGCAAACGCTTATTGAGACTGGCACTGACGATATACAGTCGTCATTCCTCAGAAACGATTCCCTGTTTTATGTCAGTTCCCTCAACGGAACGGAAAATATATATCTGAGGAAACCTGACGGAACGGTTACTCCCCTGACAAGATCGAGATTCGGAGCAACCGATCTCCACCTCAACGGTTCAATGATGCTTTTCGCCGATTATAACTCATCGGGTAACAACATCAGCAGTTTAAGAATTCCGGAGGTACCAGCCACTGACCTGATTGTCAATTCACCTGAATCATATCTGATCAACCGGTTTAAGCCTCAAAAGCCTCCCGCCGAAAACGCTTCAGGAAATATTTATTCCCCATCACCCTACAGGAAATGGAAGAACCTCTTCAGATTCCACAGCTGGATGCCTTTCTATGCCGATATCAACGAGATTAAGGATGATCTTACAGCAGTTGCACCCGGATTCACCCTGATGACCCAGAATAACCTCAGCAGCCTGATATCCACATTGGGATATGAATATTCGGACCAGAGGCATAAATTTCATTCAAAGATAAGCTGGATGGGGTGGTACCCGGTGTTTGAATCGGGTATTGAATACGGAAATCCCGTCTATGTGGAGAAGTTCAGCGAAGATGTGGCTGATCCTGATATCCTGTCGGACGGATACTCATGGAATAACAAGATCTATCTGCCTCTGTCTTTCAGGGGAGGTACCTTCACAAAACAGCTTTACCTGTCTGCGTCCTCCTCGATTAAAAATGATTACATCTATCTCCGCGATAAAGAAACCTACGATAACCTTCAGAACCAGCTTACGGGAAGGATCTATTTCTCAAATTACCGGCGCCAGGCGATAAGGGACATCTATCCCCGATTCGCGCAGACAATCGACCTCAGTTATTCCGATTATCCTTTCGACAGCGATATTTACGGCGATATCATGTCGGGAAAGGTTTCATTGTACTTCCCCGGGATTCTGAAGAACCATGGTTTCAGGCTCAGTCTCGAAGCCGAGAAGCAGAATCCCGAGAAATACATACTTGGCAACAGGATATCTTTTGCCAGGGGCTATATCGGGGCCAGAAAACCCGATCTGAATGTATGGTACGATAACATAATCAGTCAGGAGCTACAGACCAGCTCGATCGATTACTACATGCCTCTGGCCTATCCCGATTTCAGGCTTGGAGGAATTATGTACATGACACGGATAAGGTCAGGTCTTTTCTATGACCGGTCAGTTGGAAAAGACAGCTACATCTTCATTTCTGACCTCAATGATGAAGGAAGAAGGGTGATTACGATGGAAAATCACGATTACAGCGAGACATTCGAATCGTTCGGGCTTCAGCTGATGGCTGACTTCTACCTTTTCAGAATACCCTTTATGATATCATCGGGAGTCGAGGCATCGTGGCGGACTATCGGGGAAACCCCTTATCTTAAGATGCTGTTCGGTGTCGATATTTTCGGCATGAATATCGGAAAAGGACCCGGCAGATACAAGCTCTAAAGCTCCCTTGCGGTTTTCATTATCAGCTTCCAGGCTAAGTCAACATGTTCCGGAGTGACGTTTGTCTGGCCGGTTACCATTCTCAGGGTATAAACCCCGTTGAGGGTGGTATGAGTCAGATAAATCTTCCCTTCATCATTCAGCCGGTGGTTTAGCGTTTCATTCAGCCCGTTGAGCTCTTCATCACTTAAGCCGGATGGCTTGTACCTGAAACATACTACGTTCAGGGTAACGGGGGCCAGTATCTGAAAGTCATTCTCATGCATTATCATTTCTGCCAGCCGCTTTGCTATCCTGATATGTCCCCGGACCTTGTCGCGAAGCCCCTCTGCACCGTACATCCTGATCACGCTCCAGAGCTTGAGAGCCCTGAACCTTCGTCCGAGAGGAACTCCCCAGTCACGATAGTCGTTCACCGCTCCCCGGGTTCTTGTCCTGAGATATTCCGGAAGGATTTCGAATGTCTTGATAAGATAAGCAGGATTCTTTATAAAATATGCCGAGCAATCGAACCCGGTGAACATCCATTTATGCGGATTGAATACTATGGAATCAATGAATTCACGGCCGTCGAGCATCCACTGATATTCGGGAAGGATAAGGGCTGTTCCCCCCATCGCGGCATCGACATGAAGCCAGATACCATTTTCGGCACAAATTTTTCCAATTGGCTTGAGGGGATCGATTGCAGTTGTTCCTGTGGTTCCGATAGTGGCAATAACGCAGCAAGGCTTTAAACCGGCCTTTTTGTCGTTTTCAATGGCATCCCTGAGTTTCTGCACATCCATGGTGAAGTCTTTCCTGACAGGTATCCTCACCAGATTTTTTCTGCCTATTCCGCTTATTTTTACTGCCTTCTCAATCGAGGAATGAGTCTGCTCCGAGCAATAGATCCTTAATCCGGACAACGCAGCAGCACCTTCATCATTAGCAGTAAAATCAGTAGCCTTCTCCCTTGCGGTCAGAATGGCTGCAAGAGTGGAGGTTGAAGCTGAATCCTGGATTACCCCCTCGAAAGTCTTCGGCAGCCTGATCAGGTCCCTCAGCCAGATCATCATTTTCTCCTCGAGTTCAGCGGCAGAAGGAGATGTTTCCCAGATCATGCATTGAGCTCCCAGTGTTGCCATGATCATTTCAGCAAGAATGGAAGGGGCGCTGGTATTGGCCGGGAAATATGCATAGAAATTCGGACTCTGCCAGTGGGTAATGCCCGGCATGATAATCTCGTCCATATCCTTCATGAACGATTCAAAGGATTCGGGCTTAATGGGAGGATCGTCGGGTATTTTGTTGAATATCTCCCCGGGGGTTACTGTCGATTTGACCGGATATTTCTCAACCTCATCCATATAACGAGCCATCCAGTCGACCAGTTCATGGGCGTGTTTCCTGAATTCATCGGAAGTCATCAGCTTTGGGTTTATTTAACCGATTCCGCCAGCAGAATGATCTTGTTGGCTTTTACCTCAATCACACCGCCGTTGATCTCGAATATTGATTCATTTCCGGCCATATCGACGATTATCACCGGTCCGTTTTCGAGAGTAGAAATAATGGGAGCATGGTCTTTCAGTACCTGGAATGAGCCCTTTTTGCCGGGAACCCTTACTGATTTGGCCTCCCCATCATATATCTTTTTGTCAGGAGTGATGATTTCTATCTTCATTTTAATTTCGTTGCTTGTAAGGCGGTGTTCGGCGTGCGGTATGCGGCGTGAGAAAACCGAATACCGATTACAGATTACCGAATACCGGCATACCGGTTACTTTGACTGGGCGAGAATTTTCTCTCCCTTTTCAATTGCATCCTCGATGGTACCGACCAGCATGAATGCCGATTCGGGATACTGGTCAACTTTTCCTTCGAGAATCATATTAAATCCCTTGATGGTATCCTCGATTGAAACGAGTGCTCCCTTGATACCGGTGAATTGTTCAGCCACATGGAAAGGCTGAGAAAGGAACCTCTGAACCCTTCTTGCCCTGTGAACAACCAGCTTGTCTTCTTCCGACAGTTCATCCATCCCGAGGATGGCGATGATATCCTGAAGCTCATTGTATCTCTGCAGAATTTCCTTAACCCTCTGTGCGCAGTTGTAATGTGCATCTCCGACAATGTCTGCTGAAAGGATCCTCGATGTCGAATCGAGAGGATCAACAGCCGGATAAATACCGAGCTCCGAAATCTTACGGCTGAGCACCGTTGTTGCATCGAGGTGCGCGAATGTAGTTGCAGGTGCAGGGTCGGTCAGGTCGTCGGCCGGTACATACACTGCCTGCACCGAGGTGATCGAGCCGTGACGTGTCGATGTGATACGCTCCTGCATAATACCCATCTCGGTCGACAGAGTCGGCTGGTAACCAACAGCCGAAGGCATACGTCCGAGGAGCGCGGATACTTCAGATCCGGCCTGGGTGAAACGGAATACATTATCCATAAAGAAAAGGATATCCCTTCCGCCGCTTTTTCCGTCGCCATCCCGGAAGTGTTCGGCTACAGAAAGTCCCGAAAGTGCAACCCTTGCTCTTGCTCCGGGGGGTTCGTTCATCTGTCCGAAAACAAGTGCAAGCTTGGATTCCTTAAGAGCAGCCGGATCAACTGTTGAAAGATCCCATCCGCCCGATTCCATATTCTTGAGAAACTCCTTCCCGTAATTGATTACACCGGCTTCAAGCATTTCGCGCAGGAGATCGTTCCCTTCCCTGGTCCTTTCTCCAACTCCCGCAAATACTGATAATCCGGAATAGGCCTTGGCAATATTGTTGATAAGCTCGAGAATAACAACTGTTTTTCCGACACCCGCACCGCCAAACAGACCGATTTTACCGCCCTTAGAATAAGGCTCGATAAGGTCGATAACCTTGATCCCTGTGTAGAGAACCTCCTTCTCAGTTGAAAGATCCTCATATTTCGGGGGTTTTCTGTGAATAGGATAACCGCCTTTCCTGTCGAGTGCTCCGATTCCGTCTATAGCCTCTCCCGTCACATTCATGAGACGTCCTTTTATCTGGTCACCGATTGGCATCGTGATCGGTGCACCCGTTGCTATGACCTCCATTCCCCTGCGCAATCCGTCGGTTGAGTCCATCGCAATGGTTCTTACCGTATTCTCGCCGATATGCTGCTGACACTCTACGATAAGGGATGTACCATCATTCCTTTTGATCTCGAGGGCGTCATAAATATCGGGCATTTCCATACCCTGCCTGTCAAACACCACGTCAACCACCGGTCCGATGATCTGGCTTATTTTCCCAATATTCTTTGCCATAAATCCGAATTATTATTGTGTTAAAATTATGTTTCTCTCAAATCAATCATTTCTTTAGTTATCGCGTCCAAAAAGCGATCCTGCCATCTGAGACAACTCTGCTTTCCGGTCGGCGGCAGCTCCGGCTTTTTCAAGAAATCCCATGGCGCTCCTGTGATAGTCTTCCATGAGGCTCTCCGAAAAAGCCCTGATCCTGAGCTGATCATAAAGTTCAGTCACTTCCCTGACTTTCGACACCGGATCATTATCTGCAGCGTACAACTCCTGAAGCTTCTTTTTCTGTTCCGTAGATGCAATTTCCATAGCTCTGACATACAGGAAGGTCTTTTTCCGGGCAAGGATATCCCCTCCCGTTGTCTTGCCGAAAACCTTCTTGTCGCCGTAGGTGTCGAGGATGTCATCCCTGATCTGGAATGCAATTCCAAGATTCCTCCCGAACTCATACATAATATCTGCTTCCCTGTCGTCAGCCCCACCGAAAAGTGCTCCTATCCGTGCCGAAGCGGCTATCAGAACAGCAGTTTTGAGCTCTATCATTCTTATATATTCGTTACGCGACACTATAGTGGCTTTTTCAAAATCCATATCAAGCTGCTGACCAACACATACCTCTATGGCAGTTTTGTTGAAGATCCTGAAAACTTTCTGAAGAAGGTTAAGCGGGCTCTGGAGCAGGCATTCATTGGTCATGAAGGCCATTATGTCGCCCGAGAGTATTGCCTGATTGACATTCCATTTCGTGTGAACCGTAGAGAATCCCCTTCTCACGGGAGCCCTGTCCATGATGTCATCGTGGACAAGTGTAAAATTGTGAAAAATCTCGAGGCCTGTAACCGGTATGACTGCCTCATCTATCTTATCGCCGTACATGTTGCAGACCAGCAGTGCGAGAACCGGCCTGAGCCGTTTTCCGCCGATTGAAAGGACATACTTAACCGGATCGGTCAGCCTTTCCGACTCATGATTGTAGGAAAGGTTGACAAGCGATGTGTCGATTATCTTTTTTAGTTCCGGTTGAGTGTACATATCCCTTTCTGCTATCAGAATTTCATTGCTTATCCTTTCAACGCCTCAGCCCCGCTGACAACTTCAAGGATCTGATTCGTAATGGATGCCTGCCTTGCCTTGTTGTATTGCAGTGTAAGCTCGCTGATCATTGTTGTGGCATTATCGGTAGCCTTGTGCATTGCAGTCATCCTGGCGCCGTTCTCAGCCACAAAGGAGTCGAGTATCGCCTTGTAGAATTGTATTTTGAGCGATTTAGGGATCAGCTCCCTTATTATCTCTTCCTTGCCGGGTTCATAGATATAGTCGGCATTTACAGATGCCTTCACTTCTCCCTGAACCGACTGCACCGGAAGGAACACTTCCCTTGTAAGCTGCTGAACCGCCGCATTCTTGAAATGATTATAAATCAACTCCACCCTGTCGTATTCACCGGTGGTGAAAGCCTGCATCACCTTTTCGGCAATTGTCACAGTCCTTTCAAAGGTCAGATCGTTCAGCAGATCGTTATATTCTGCAGCAATGGCGAACTTATGCTTCCTCATGTTGTCATAACCGTTTTTCCCAATTGTCAGGAACCCGACATTACCTCTTTTATACTGGTCATAGTATACTTCGGCAACAAGATTTCTGGCTTCCTTAACCACATTTGAGTTGAAAGCGCCGCAGAGTCCCCGGTTCGATGTAATCATTACTATCAGAACTTTCTCCGGTGTGCCTTCCCTGGCATAGATATTTTCAACCTGCGATTCGGCAAGACTTTGTGACAGGTTCACGAGTATATCGTGAAGCTTGTTTGCATAAGGCCTCAGTCTGACAATCTTATCCTGTGCTTTCCTGAGTTTGGCTGCGGATACCATTTTCATGGCAGATGTGATCTGTCGTGTCGATTTGACAGAGGCTATCCTTACCCGTATTGCTTTTAAATTAGGCATTCAAGATTAAATTTTTCAGTTTCCCCGGCCGTTTCAGGGTTTATATTTTTTTACAAGCTCCTGAGCGGTTTTTCCGAGAACCTCAGTAATATTATCATTCAGTACACCTGCAGCGAGCTGGTCGAGTACATCCCTGTGCTTCAGCTCGAGGTATTCGAGGTATTGGTTTTCAAATTCCCTGACCTTGTTTACAGGAACATCCTTCAGCAATCCCATGGTACCGCAGAAAATAATTGCAACCTGCTTTTCAATTGGCATGGGCGCATACTGGCCCTGTTTCAGTATCTCGACGTTCCTGGCTCCCTTGTTAAGTATCGCCAGCGTTGAAGCGTCGAGGTCGGAACCGAATTTTGAGAAAGCTTCCAGTTCACGGTACTGTGCCTGGTCAACCTTGAGGGTCCCTGCAATTTTCTTCATAGCCTTGATCTGGGCGTTACCTCCTACCCTCGACACCGAGATTCCGACATTGATTGCCGGGCGAACACCTGAGTTGAAGAGGCTTGATTCAAGGAATATCTGTCCGTCGGTGATCGAGATCACGTTGGTCGGAATGTATGCAGCCACGTCGCCTGCCTGTGTTTCAATGATCGGGAGCGCAGTCAGCGATCCTCCTCCTTTTACCATATGGCGAATCGACTCAGGAAGATCGTTCATCTTTTTAGCAACATCGTCCGATTCGATTATCTTGGCAGCTCTTTCAAGGAGCCTTGAGTGCAGGTAGAAAACGTCACCGGGGTAAGCTTCACGTCCCGGGGGACGGCGGAGCAGAAGGGATACTTCGCGGTAAGATACGGCCTGCTTCGAAAGGTCGTCGTAAATGATCAGGGCATCACGGCCGGTGTCGCGGAAGAACTCCCCGATGGCAGCTCCTGCAAAAGGTGCATAGAACTGTGAAGCAGCAGGGTCGGAAGCAGTTGCAAGTACTATCACTGTGTAGTCGAGAGCTCCGTGCTCCTCAAGCGTTTTGGCAATGTTTGCCACTGTGGAGCCTTTCTGGCCGATTCCTACATATATGCAATAGACCGGTTTACCCTTTTCAAAATTACTGCGCTGGTTAATAATCGTATCGATGGCTATAGCTGTTTTTCCCGTCTGGCGGTCACCAATGATCAGCTCACGCTGACCTCTTCCGATAGGGATCATCGCGTCGATTGCCTTGATACCAGTCTGAAGAGGCTGCTTTACAGGCTGACGAAAAATTACACCCGGTGCCTTTCTTTCGAAGGGCAACTCATACACATCACCTTCAATAGGTCCCTTGCCGTCGAGCGGCTGGCCGGTCGGGGTGATAACCCTTCCCAATAAGCCTTCTCCAACGTTTATAGAGGCTATCCTCCCGGTGCGTTTGACAATGTCGCCTTCGTTTATCTCCTCAGTCGGTCCGAGAAGAACAGCACCAATATTGTCCTCTTCAAGGTTTAACACAATCGCCTGAATGCCATTCTCGAACTCTATCAGCTCATTCGACTCTGCATTTGACAATCCGTAAATGCGGGCGATACCGTCGCCAACCTCCAGGACAGTGCCGACCTCTTCAAGCTCAACGCCGGTCTGTATGCCTTCAAGCTGCTGTCTGAGGATTTTTGAAACTTCTGCTGGTTTAATACTTGCCATATTTTATTGCTTATAATTCCTTTATGGTTAAATACGTTTCTCAAAGGTTCCGGTCACCAACTCCGTCCGTATCTTCCTTAATTTGTTCCTGATACTGGCATCAACATAATTGTCCTCCACCTTAAGAATGAATCCGCCTATTATCGACTCATCGATGTTTTCCTTAAGATCGACTTTCGTATCCAGCAGTTTTTCAATCATGCCCGATACCTGCTTCTTGAGTTCAGGATCAATTTTAACCGCCGTGGTAAGCACCGATTCAGTGACTCCCCTGTGTTTCTTCGTCTCATGCACAAATACCCTTGCAATGGAAGGAAGATAACGTTCCCTGCCGTTTCCGACAACCAGATCGACCAGCGACAGGGTGAGAGGGTGTATCTCCTTACCGAAAATGCCCTTAAGCGCTTCACCCTTTCTTGATGGCCTTATCACCGGATTTTTCAACAGTTCCCTTACTTCCGGGATGGTGCAAATATCACGGATCAGAACCATATCCTGATTAATAGTGTCGAGAATATTCTTTTCGAGAGCTGACTGGAAAAGTGCTTTGGAATATCTTACCGAAATTCTGCTTTCGTTCATTACTCACTTAACAGTTTAGTTCTTTTTAAGATCAATATCCTTAAGGTAATGGTCGATAAGCTTTCCCTGCTCTCCTGTCTGACTAAGTCTTTCGCCGAGAAGCTTTGAAGCGATATCCACAGACAGGTTTGCAACCTGCTCCCGGATATCGGCAAGAGCCAGAGCTTTCTCCCTTTCGATTCCCGTTCTGGCTTTTTCGACTATCTTATCAGCCTCCTCCGAGGCTTTTCCCTTGGCTTCGGCTATCATCTTGTCGCGGACCTCCCTGGCTTCCTTAAGGATCGACTCGCGTTCCTCGCGGGCTTTCTTCAGGATAGCCTCATTGTCGCTCTGAAGCTTTACCATCTCTTTCCTTGCCTTCTCTGCCGAGGCTAGCGACCCCTTGATCATCTCCTCCCTCTGCTTTACCATATTCAGAATCGGCTTCCACGCAAATTTGGTGAGAACAAGAAAGAACATAGTGAATATCACAACAGTCCAGAAGAGTGTCCCGATCGCGGGAGTTGTCAGACTATTACTTGCTAAGATCATATAAGGTGTTTTTAATGATTTAAATAAAGAAATCCTTCAACCAACCGTTGAAGGATTTCAATTCTTTTAGGCAATAAGAGCAACAACAACGGCAAAGAGAGCAACTCCTTCAATAAGAGCTGCCGAAATAATCATTGCCAACTGAATTTTTGTTGCAGCTTCAGGCTGCCGGGCTATCGCTTCCATAGCTGATCCGCCGATCCTACCGATACCGAGACCTGCTCCGATAACTGCGAGCCCTGCTCCGATTGCTGCCAATGTACCTGTCATAACTTTTACTTTTAATTATACAATAACTATCAATGATGTTCCTCCACCACTGCCATTCCTATAAACAGAGCCGACAGCAGAGTAAAAACATATGCCTGAAGGAATGCCACCAGAAGTTCGAGGCAATCCATGAATATCACGAATAAGATTGAAACCGGAGCCACAGCCAGCGACTTGAAAATAAAGATCAGGGAAACCAGGCTGAGGACTATTATATGACCGGCTGTAATGTTTGCAAACAATCGGACCATCAGGGCAAACGGCTTTGAGATCATGCCGATAAGCTCAACCGGAATCATTATCGGAAGAAGCCAGACCGGAACCCCGGGTGCAGCAAAAATATGCTTCCAGTAGGTTTTGTTGCCGTTCAGCTGAATCATGAAGAATGTGAAAAGCGCCAGAACCATTGTGATGGCTATGTTGCCAGTAACATTGGCCCCGAATGGCGGCGGGAAAGGAATCAGCCCCATCAGGTTGTTGATCAATATGAAGATGAAAACCGAAAGCAGGTAGGGCATGAATTTCTCCGCTTTCTTCTCTCCGATATTCGGAATGGCTATGTCATCCCTGACAAAAAGAACAATGGGTTCAAGAAAACCCTGAATACCTTTGGGATGGCTTATTCCGGTCTTTTTATACGACCGTGCAAGAGCCAGGAAGAGCCACAGTCCAATCAGAGCGGCAGCCATCATCCCCAGAACCGTCTTTGTGATCGAAAAATCAAGGGGCATATTGTCCATGTCTACCGTACCATCTGACTTTACCTTTACTATCCTTCCTTCAAGGTCGCCCTCTTCCTCAAGACGAAATCCGTTGTACTCATGACCATGGGCAAGCTTTTTTGATGAAAACACATGCAATCCGCTGCCTTTTGAATAAAGAATAACAGGAAGCTGAAGAGAGACATGTTCCCCGTTTTTCTTCGTCATGATATGCCATTCGTGAGAATCGGAGATATGCTCAAGAATGAATGAACTTGCGTCGAATTCCTCTTCTGCTTCTCCGCCGGAATGTGTTTCCTGGCCCGGGGCAGGAAAACCAAAAACGGCCAGAAAGATAAAAAGAAGTCCCGTAAAATATATCCTTTTCAAATCGATTTTGATTTTATAAAGATTTGGTTTTTAGGGTGTTAAACATGGTAAACGTGGTGAACACCGTGAACGGTAAATATAATACAAAAAACAAAAACAAAGCTGTATGGGAGGTTTTTTTGGCAATAAAGAACCAAACCAGCGCAAGCACCAGTTCGAGCAGCAGCTTAAGACTAATGGCAACCAGGATATGCATTGTCCTGGCTGCCTGATCCTTTTTCAGGCCCAAGAAGAACACCACCATGACCACAACCGAGATGAAAGTGAAAGAGAGAGCCGGAACAACCAGTTCTCCAAATGGGAAGGAAATCCCTGACAGATATCTGACGGCATAGCCTGTAATAAAAACCACTGCATCCAGGAGCAGCAGCCATAAAAACCACTTTCTGAAATCTTTCAAGCTTAGAGGGTTATTTTTTTGTGAGTGTCGGGAATCATGCATAAAAAGTTAGCAATATTTTATTGTAATCTCAGTATTTTAATAATAAATAAGTTGACTTTAAATTCTGTTGATCCCCTTTCTTATTGAAACATCTCACTTACCCCCTTTCTTATTTCCCCCACGGGGGAAATGATTCCTCCATTGAAAACTTCTGCACTTAAAGGGAATATCCTGCAAGTGAGATTAATTAAAGCAGAATTTACAGGCCCCTTCCCCTCTGGGGGAAGGTTAGGGAAGGGGGTATAAACAATAAAGAATATGAGTTATAGTCATCATTGCCGATAGTCATTTTTTTTTAATGAAATCCCTAAGGGAGGTGTAAATAGCGGCAAAAACGCCCAGAAGCGACAGAACGACTGTAAAAACCGGGGTTTCAAGCTTAAGCACCTTATCCAGCTTTACTCCGCCCCATGTGGTGACCAGGATGATGGCCATCATCTGAAAGGCCATCCCGGAGTAACGTGCAAAGTTATGCAGTCCGTCACTTACCGGTTTTTTCTCCGGCTCTTTCTGATTCTTTTTCTTTGGCGAAGCTTGCTGGTTCATTATTTTCGCTTTCACTCATTTTGCAGTTCCCGGTGAATTTTGCTCCCGGTTCAATTGAAAGCTTGAAAGTAAGAATTTCCCCGGTAATTTTCGAATCAGTCTTAAGCGTTAACAACTGGCTCACGCATATCTTCCCGTCAACCGAACCGGATACTTCCGAGTTTTTGCAATAGACTTCTCCCTTCACCTTACCCGTAGGGCCTATAACAACTTTTCCCTTAGTCGTAAGGTTGCCGGACAGAAATCCGTCTATCCTTATGTCGCCGTTCGACTTAATGTCACCCGTGATTTCGGTTCCGTTACTTATCAGATTTACCGGGTTATTCTCCGGTTCGTTGAATTTTGCCATTTTTTATCAGGATTACACTTACAAACATAATAACTCACAAATATAAAAACTATTGCGGGTAAAAATAATTTTGGGAAAATAACACTTACCCTGCGAAAGGTTCCCTGAAAATAACGACAAATATGCAATGAATCTTACTCAGGGTCATAGCCCCATTTGAGATAGACTGACCCCCAGGTGAAGCCTCCTCCGAACGCTGCCAGAATCAGTTTATCCCCTTTTTTGAGTTTTTTCTCATACTCCCAAAGGCAAAGAGGAATTGTGGCAGCGGTTGTATTTCCGTAATTCTCAATGTTCACCATCACCTTTTCGGGTGGAAGCCCCATCCTTCTGCCGGTAGCATCGATTATTCTCAGGTTGGCCTGGTGAGGAACCAGCCAGGCTATATCTTCCGGCTTGAGTTTATTCCTTACCATTATTTCGGCAGCAACATTGGCCATATTCACTACTGCAAACTTGAACACGCTCTGCCCCTCCTGGTAAACAAAATGCTCACGCGCATCTACGGTTTCATGCGAAGAAGGTTTTGCCGATCCCCCTGCCTTCATATGCAGGTATTTCCGGCCTGATCCGTCAACGTGGAGTATGTAGTCCATTACTCCGTAATCCTCTCTTGTGGGTTCAAGCAACACTGCCCCGGCAGCATCCCCAAAGAGCGGACAGGTGGTACGATCGGTATAATCGGTGATGGATGACATCTTATCTGCTCCCACCACAACGACTTTTTTGAACTTTCCGGTAAATATATATGCTGAGGCAGTCTGCAGTGCAAAGAGAAATCCTGAACAGGCGGCCCCGAGATCAAAACTGAATGCATTCTTTATCCCAACCTTGTCGGAGATGATATTCGCGGTTGCAGGGAAGGCCATATCGGGGGTAATTGTGGCGCAGATAAGCAGATCGACCTCATCGGGCGAAGTCCCTGTCTTTTCAAGCAATCCCCTTACTGCATGTTCGGCAATGTCCGAGGTTCCCAGTCCTTCTCCTTTAAGGATTCGTCTTTCCTTAATTCCAACTCTCTGCATGATCCATTCATCCGAAGTGTCGACCATCTTCGAGAGTTCAAGATTCGTCAGCCTGTATTCCGGAACCCATGCATGGATGCCGGTTATGACAGCTCTGATTTTCCCCATAATAAGTTCAGATTGCTTCTATAATCTTCTTCGCAAGATTTGCCTTTACAACAGCCCGTGTCTGAAGAATCATGTTCATAATGGCTTTCCGCTTCGAAATACCGTGACCTATAACAACGTTGGCATTGATACCAACAATCGGAGTTCCTCCGATATTCTCAAAATTCATCCGTTCGAAAAACGGGTGGGCAACATTTAATTTTTTTGATAACATATAAATTGCTTCCGCCTGCTTCAGAACAATATTGCCAATAAAACCGTCGCAGACAACCACATCGGTTATATCCTCATGGAACAGCGAGTGTCCTTCAATATTACCGGCAAAATTCAGCCCGGGATGTTCCTTCATTAGCTCATAGGCTGCTTTCACAGCTGCTGTACCCTTTGTTTCTTCACTCCCGATGTTAAGGAGTCCCACTTTGGGCTCGGGGATGGAAAGGACGAATTTGGCATAAAGGCTGCCCAGGATACCGTACTGCAAAAGGACATCGGGCTTGCTGTCGGGATTGAGGCCCACATCAAGCATAACTGAATTTCGTCCATCGACACATGGCAGTATTGTAGCAAGGGCCGGTCTGAAAACACCCGGTATCACATTTACCGTATAACTTGCCCCTACCAGCATTGCGCCTGTATTTCCCGCGCTGCAGAAACCATCAAGCCCGCCGTCCTTCAGCATTCTGAAGCCAACAGCTATGCTTGAGTCCTTCTTCTGGGAAAATGCACGCGCAGGATGATCGCCCATTTCAATAATCTCGGTGGAAGGAACGATCTTCAGCCGCGGCGATGAAACATTCATCCCAGCAAGCTTTTCAACAATGGCTTTTTCGTCACCCACAAGTACCAGGGTGTCATCGTCCGAGAGATACTCAAGAGAATCAGCCACACCCTCCACCACAGCGTAAGGTGCGTAATCTCCCCCCATGATATCTACACCGATATTCATAGCTTAACAGGTTAAGTTATTAAACTCAGGCACTTGCCTTTTTCTCAATAGCCAGCCTGCCTCTGTAGAAACCGCATTCAGGACATACCCTGTGATACTGAACCGAAGATCCGCAGTTGGAGCAAACGGCCGTTGTAGGGGCTGTTGCTTTGTAATGAGTCCTGCGCTTATCTCTTCTGGTCTTCGAGTGTTTGTGTTTGGGATGTGCCATTTTAATCTTTTTTAATTATCATTCATTAATTTCCTTAATTCTTCCCATCCGGGATTTTCTCCTGATTCATCATCTACAAGATGTTCCCTGAGCTTGTCAAGCATCACGGGATCACATGTGCTTTTCCCGTCCGCATCGTCGGGATGAGTTCTCCGGATCGGGAGCGCAAGATGAATAAATTCATAGATATACTGCTTCAGATCCAGCTCGTTTTCTTCATGAGGAAGGATAACTATTTCAGGATCGCTGTCATCTCTCACACTCCCGTACCTGACAAGCAGCCGGCTACTGCAGCTGACCGGGTGATCGAACATACCCAGACACCTGTCGCAACTGATCCTTACCTTACCGTTGATAGTGAACACAATATCAGCATGCGTTGAATCCCTCTTAACATCAACGACTGCTTCAAGTTCGCCTTCCTTAATCTCAGATTCCTCAAACAGGTCAAAAAACGCTTTGTCTATAACAAATTCATACACATGATGCCCGCTCCTGCTCCCTCCGACCGGTATGGTAAAATTACGAAGCATCTTTGTGAAATTTGGTGTGCAAAAATATAAATCCTTATCCAATTAAAAAAATTATGAACAAAAAAGTAACACCAGGCATCTTTTAAGAGCATCTGCCGGTAATTTCCCGCAGTTTACCGAATTTCTGTAGCACCTGCTTCATAGCTTATGTATTTTTGACTCAGAAACAATTAATCGCCATGACACACAAGGATCATTTTCCAAAAAGAGACAAGGAACTTCATCCGCAAATAGGCTTCGGCCTGTTTCTAATAACCCTCGGTCTTGCAATGCTGGTCGCTACAAACGATCTGCTCAACCTGGGAAACGTAAGGGATTACTTCACATGGGAAACGGTATTGGTTTTTATCGGTGTCCTGCTTCTTCTGAACCTCCAGTTCGCGGGCGGCCTGGTACTGATAGCAATCGGATCATGGTTCTTTATTGAAAACAGGGATTATCAGATCCCTGAACTTGTAAGAACCATCTACTGGCCATCCCTGATAATACTTATCGGGATATCCTTTATAATCTCATCTTTATTCAAAAGAAACCGAAAACAATTATAACTTTATAATCTGCAACAAAATGGAAACAATGGATGACTTCAGGAACGACGGTGGCAACCTTAGTGAAGACGGCAAACAAATGCAGCCACACCGTCATAACTTCAACAACAGGGTAATTATTGGTGTCATTATGGTCCTTGCCGGACTTTTCCTTGTGATCAGGAATACGGGATTTTTTCCCGATTTCATTGATAATGTAATTTTCAGCTGGCCGATGCTCCTGGTGACAATAGGGCTCGTGATGACACTGGGGGCCACCGAGAAAACAGCCGGAATTATTGTAATGGCCGTGGGAGGCTTTTTTATGATCCCCCTGATATTCAGGGAGACATTCCATATGTATAATATGTTCTGGCCTTCAATATTCATAATAGTCGGAATAATCTTCATAGTATCCCGCAGGGGAAGCTGGAGCCACTCTATATCGGGCAAGAAAGGCGCATCAGGAGATGATTTCGTCGACTATGTTTCGGTGTTCGGAGGCGGAGAAAGGCAGATCGTCTCACAGAATTTCACGGGAGGAAAGATAACAGCCGTTTTCGGCGGTATCGAACTCGACCTGACACGCGCTGCCCTGGCCCCCGGAGTTTCAGTTATTGAAATAGCCTGCGTGTTCGGCGGAGCTACTTTGATAGTCCCCGACGACTGGAACGTTACCCTCGAAGTCACCCCTGTCCTGGGAGGCTTCAGCGATTCGCGCAAACTCAGGCCCGGCAGAATGGTCGACCCTGCCAAACACCTTATATTAAGGGGTGCCGTGGTATTCGGCGGAGGCGAGATAAAAAGCTATTGAAATACCTGCATTGAATGAAGCATCCTATTTTAAATAACCTTACAAGATTTGTAATATGGTGGCTGGCCTGGCTGTTAATAACAGCCGGCCAGCTGCTGCTTTATTACTTTGCCTATGGAAGCTTCTCCAGGGCAGCCATCCCAGACGGCATTGTATCCCTTATAATCTACGCCGGTATAGGTCTGTCGCTCTGGTACCCCTTCAAATTCTTCAACGCCAGCGGCAGCAAAAACATGCAGGTGATCGGCAACTTCATACTGAGCGGAGTGATGTCGGTGACACTCTGGATCCTTATCAATAAATACCTCATGACCGTCATCCTGCCCGCGGGGAACGATTACCTGGCTTACTGGGATGCTACTTTTCCGTACAGAATAGGAACTGGAGTTTTCATTTTCGGTATTATAATTCTCGTCTATTACCTTTTCGAAAGCCTTCAGAACCTCTCTGAAAAAAAAGCCCGGGAAGCAAAACTGGAAAGCCTGGTGAAAGAAACAGAACTGAAAATGCTGAGATCGCAGATTAATCCACATTTCCTCTTTAACAGCCTGAACTCTGTCAGTTCACTCACAATTACCAATCCCGACAAGGCAAGGGATATGGTTATCAAGCTCTCCGACTTCATGAGGTACGCCCTTTCAAAGAAGGACGAACAACCCGTCTCACTCAGGAGTGAACTCGAAAACCTGAGACTCTACCTTGAAATCGAGAAGGTCCGATTCGGAGACAGGCTTTCAACCGAGGAAAACATCGAAGAACACTGCCTCGATATAAAAATGCCCGTGATGATCCTCCAGCCGCTTTATGAAAATGCCATTAAGCACGGTGTTTATGAAAGCACCGAATGCGTAAACATAAGAACAAATGTGAAGTGCAGGAACGGCTTCCTTGAAATCGTGATAAGCAATAATTACGATCCGGCCACCACAGCGTCAAAAGGCACCGGGACCGGACTGATAAACGTGTCGAGAAGGCTCGACCTGGTTTATTCAAAACAAGCCTCGCTGAAATCAATAAAGGAAAACGGTATTTACACCGTAACTCTTTTTATACCGGCAGTGGTGTGATTCCGGGGAAATAGAATAAATTTGTTTTTGTATTTGTAATTGCATATGGAAAAGATCCGTACCGTCATTATCGAAGATGAAGCCCCGGCTAGAGATATTATTAAGCACTATCTCAGCGAACTTGATTACATCGATGTGATTGCAGAATGCTCCGACGGATTCAGCGGCCTGAAAACAATCTCGACACTGAAGCCCGACCTTGTCTTTCTCGATATCCAGATGCCGAGGCTTACAGGCATCGAACTGGTGGAGGTGATGACCGAAAAGCCGGAAATTATCTTCACCACAGCCTATGACCAGTTTGCAATAAGAGCTTTTGAACTCAACGCCGTCGACTATCTCCTGAAGCCTTTCCAGAAAAGAAGGTTCCTTGAGGCAGTCAAAAAAGCTACCGACAAGATACAGAGCGGCGCAGGAAATCTTAAGCCGGCCAGTGCTCTCCTTCAGAAGCAGCCCGAGAACGCCTCACCTGTCAACAGAGTGGTGGTTCGCAAGGGAAATGCAATTAACCTTATACCGGTTGATCAGATCAGGTTTGTGGAGGCACAAGATGATTATGTGATGATCCACCATGCAAACGGGAAGGCGCTCAAGCAGCAAACCATGAAATTCTATGAGGACAACCTCCCAAAATCGGATTTCGTAAGGGTCCACCGGTCATATATCGTAAGGGTTGAGGAAATAAAGCGGATCGAGCCTTACGGAAAAGACAACCATATTGCCATCCTCCAGTCGGGCGACAAGCTGCCTGTCAGCAGGACCGGTTATCAGCAGCTAAGGCAAGATCTGAACTTTTAGAGGTGTGCGGTACGCGGTACGCGGTACGCGGTACGCGGTCAGTCTGGAATTCAATGCTTCAGACGGTTGCATTTTTTATGATGCGTTAAGAGCCCGTATTTTTTAAATCTGAACCTGGGTACGGGATCGTATCCGTGAGTCCCCCCGGGCCTGCACCTCAGAATCCTTCCTGTTGCCATTAGCAAACCCGCATGCCGGTCCATGAATCCGAAGAGCATCAAGGGCATACTGAGAACACGAGGGCACATGACGGCACGATGGCCTCAGAAGCGGCGATATGGCATACCTGTAAAAGTAAATGGGAAGGGAAAGAATCTTTACAGCTGTCGTTTTCAGAATCCGGGCCATGGGGCAAAGATAGGTAAATGACGCAAGACACAAGACACAAGACGCAAGACGCAAGGCACAAGACGCAAGGCATAAGACACGACTTATTCTTTGTCTGTCAGCATTACGAGAACCGGATTGTCAGTTTCACTGAGCGACTCCGCAAGTTTTATGAGCTCCTCCTTCTTTTCAGGAAACCTGGCTTCCGACTTCCGGAATTCATCGCCAGCAACATAATGTTTCAGACTGATCGCCTCAACAAAAGAAAACAGCCTGCCATCGCTGCAATAGAACTTGTTTACGAATTCCACGTTGAAATCCGGACCGCCGTTAAGATCATCCCTGAGCAGACTTCTATGTTCGCTGTCGGTGTCAAGCAGGTAAAGGACTTTTGCTTTTTTGTTAAAGACAATCCGCTTCCGTTCAGGACCTGTACTGTACCAGAGAAATATATTACCAGACGTCTCGAATATGTTTGAAATCCAGGTCGTATTATTTCCTATCGGTTCCGATCCTCCTCTCATTCCCGCTGTAAAGAATGTTCCATGCGAATCAAAAATTATACGCGGCCTGAAAGTTAATTCTTCCTGGCCTGCATAGAAAACAGTGTCGCTGAATTCTTCCTTGAAACAAACCGAATTCCCGGTGCTATAAACAATCATTTCATTCAATGCCCAGGAATTTGGTTTTCTGACCAATTCATATTTATATCCATTGGGTTTGAAACAGATGGTATCGCCTGCAACACTGACAAGCAAGCTCAATATCGGTTCCTTCCCTCTCCAGGGCGGAACTGCCAGAAAGACATTCCCCGTTCCGGGAACGATGCCTGCCCTGTATGGTGCCGGATCCCCCAGTGAGACCGATCTCTGAAAAACGAAGCCAGTATCTGAAATACCATAAGTCAGCAATCTTGGATTCAACGCTGAAAGTATAACAAGAAATTCATTACCAGAACTAACGTCAAAATCAGTAATGTCGGTGTATTCTTCCGGGCCCCTCCCGCTTTTTTGAAGCTTGAAAAGAAAACTCCCTTCGGTATTAAAGCACATTATTTCATCTCCACTCTTTAAATAAATCCTGTCATCCTTTTTTACAATTTTACCCACATAGTTGCCAATCAGGGACCTGTCACTTGTTTGCAGGGGAATGTAATTGATATTTCCAGCAATTTCAGAGAGTTTTTTCAAGGCAGGTCCAGGTTCGGAAAGGAGGTCGATCCTTATAACCGAACCGTCTGTGCCTGTTTCACTGGTATTCTTTCTGCCGCATGAACAGAAAACGATAAGAAGAATAATAAAAATTCTGTTTTGCATGGGATTTTATCTTAAATATTTCGTCGCAAAGGTGGTCTTCATCAGGCCTAGAATATTACTATTTTGGAGTGATCTCAATAAGCAGGTGATTGTCATCTTCCTTAAGTGATGCTGCAAGCCTTTCAAGCTCAGCCTTGCGGGCGGGATTCAAAACTTCCGCATTGCGGAAGTCCTCATCAGATAAGATGACTTTTCAGCTTCATGGCATCGGTCCATGCATAGATGATCCCGTTGCAAACGAATTTCGGCTCAATATTGATTCCTCCCGAAATATCATCCTTCAACAGGTCCTTGCCATTAAACTGATGTAGCTGCCCGGTGTTCTTTTCATATACTATCCAATTGGTAACCTGTTGATAAGAGTACTTGCAGAACAGATATCTTTCAACTTCAAGAATTTCCGAAATCTGAAGGAACTCGCCTGTACCTGATGTCATCACGGACGGAGGAACATTTGAAAGGAAATCAGCTGTCATAGATTTTCCTCCGGTATTCAGGATCACATAGGGAACAAAACTGTTATTACCGTTGATTTTAAAAACGGTATCGTTGAGAAATCCTTTCAACTTGATTTCTTCATTATCCTTATAAATAATATTATCGAAATTGAATGCCATTACCACTTTTGAGTTCCTTAAGAATTTGTAATAGTTTGGCCTTTTAAAAAGAGTATCTCCGTCATGATTTATAGCTACGCACTGGTAATCATTCTCACCTGTTGACGCTGTAAATGAAAGCAGAATATTGTCCTGCTCCGGCAAGAAATCAACATATTGCGGCTGAGTACCAAGATCAAGATGTTTTGACACAATAAATCCGGTGTCGGTTTCGGAATAGAAATAAAGTTCTCCGCTTGTCAAAACGGTCATGAGGTTTTGTTCAGGCTTGACGTCATAATCGGCGATGTATGTGTATTCACCGGGCCCCCTTCCCTGAGGATTAAGCTTATATAGGAATTTACCTGATTTTTCAAAACAAAGGATTTCCCTGACGGTGTTTATATAGAATCTGTCTGTGGATATCTTAAGGAATCTGATAAAGACCATTAATGCATCCGGATTTGTTTCCAGCGGGATGTACCGGATATCAGCAGCAATTTCAGAAAGGTTTTTTATTTCTGTCCCGACCGGTGACAGAACGTCTATTGTTGCAACCGGAGAATCCTGCCTGCCCTTGCATGTGCACAGAAGCAAAGCCGCAATAATTAAAAACAGGTATTTCATGGTCAGAGATGTTGGTTAGGTAAAATTCACACCAATTTACGACTTAAATATTAGTCTTACAACTATTTTTGTATGTGAAGAGGCGGTGTGTGGCGTGAGGCAAGCGGTGTGGGGATGAGGTATCCTACTTGCGGTTATAGCAACCCTGGAAGGGTTGACTTCCAATAGCCCGGGTATCGCCCCGGGTAAGGAGAACAACACCACCCCGGGTAAAGAGCACCACACAACGTTAGCAACCCTGAAAGGGTTGACTCCCAATTGCATATTAAAATTGTTTCACAGCTGTTAAATGTTGTGCTGACTTGAAATAAATCTCCCAGGGAGGTATAATGATATCTGACAAGCAAAATGGCTCGTTACGAATATTTTCGTAACGATATTGCTAACCGATTCAGATCTTCAATGACCTGAAGCCCTGCAAAGGGCTTTACAGAAAAGTCATGAACATGACTATTTAAATGAAACAGTTTGAAGAACATATCCTGTAAAACCCACCCCTACCCCTCCGGAGGAGGGGATCCGTGTTGTACAACCTTTCTGCTGTATTACCTGACAAAGCCTCTTCATTTCTGCAACACCCACCCCTACCCCTCCGGAGGAGGGGATCCTTTTTTAACAACCTTCCCGCCGTCTCTTAGTCTCTCTGTCCCTCAATCTATCAGTCTCCCATTCTCCCTTTCACCTTCCTCACGCTTCACGCCTTCCTGCCCTGTGCCCTGTGCCCTGCGCCCTGTGCCTCTGTATATATACCAGTACGCCAGCGGTATAAAAAACAAACTCACAACCGTACCCAGCGACATCCCTCCTATAAGCGCCAGGGCCATCGGCCGCTGCAGCTCAGAACCCATTCCCTGACTGAAAAGTATCGGTGCTGTCGAGAAAATCGATGCCATCGCCACCATAATGATCGGCTTAAGCCTTCGCGATCCTCCCTGGTATATGGCCTCCTTCAACCCCAGTCCTTCAGCTCTGAGATTGTTTATCGTATCAACCTTCAGGATTGAGTCGTTGATTATCACCCCCGACATTACTATGAGCCCTATCATGGTTATAATATTGATGGTCCCGCCCCAGATCAGAACCAGTAACAGGGCCCCGGCTATATCAATGGGGATCTCAAGCAATACGATAAACGGCTGCACAAGCGATTCAAACTGGGCAGCCAGGATGAAATAAAGCAGCAAAAGCGCCACCACCAGGATGATTCCAAGCTCCCGGAACAGCTTCTGCCCCGTTATCAGCGATCCGCTGAAGCTGACATTCAGATTCTGATCCGATCCTGCAATACTGCGTATCCTGCGGGTTATGTCCGCCGGCCTGTTGGTTTCAACATTCATATATACAGGCACATACTCCCCATTCATTCCTCCCCTGATGGTCTTGTAATCATGGACCCTCTGTATCCTTACCAGTTCCCTTACCGGAACCGGCTTTCCGGTTTTATTCAAAACATCTTCTGTAGAGATAATGTCACTTACCTGTTTTTCCTTCCCTGAAAGCACAATCGGAAGGATCTCATACGATGCCCTCAGCTGACCAATGTTATACCTGTTCAGCGCTGCTTTAAGGGTGTTGTACAGTGTCATCGGCTCCACATCATAAAGCAGCAGCCTGTCGGGATCGATCCGGAGCAGTATCTTGTCCTCAAGCGGCGGATTCGATATCCCCGCTCCCGGCCACTGTTCCTGCATTCGGGCCACAATGCCCGTCATCACTTCAACGGGCGGCACTTCCTTTTCCTTCATCAGGCTTACTTCAGCCACGAGAGGAACTTCAGAGGCTGAGAAGATCTTCTCAAAAATGTTCTGCTGGGCAGCAATGCTCACTGACGCTCCCGGCCATCTCTGACCCAGAAACCTGTTAAACTGCTCCCCAAGCTCCTTCTGCGCCCTGTAATCCCTGGCCTTTATATATACCTTTGCCTGGGTGTACGACAGGTCATAATCGCGGTTGAACAGGAACTGCTGCTCCCCGATGAAGGAATTGCTCTGCAAAACAAGCGCTCCCGGCGATTCCGTCATCTGCCTTATCCTGCGCAGGTTCTCCTCCAGACCGATATTCTCGTTCCAGTCAACCGACACTACCAGTTCATCCTGCCTTATTGCCGGAAATCTTTCCTTTTCGAGGGTGATGAACAGCCAGACCATCAAAAGGATTATCAGCCCGAATGTTATCATGGTCGCCCTCCTGTACCTGAAAAAGAAATTCATTCCGCCTTCGTATTTCTCTTCAATCCTCTTCAGGCTTATCTTCTTCACAAGCCTTGTAAGCCACCCTTCCTTCCCGTTCCTGTAAAACAGGTAGTAAACCGTCGGAAGAAGCGTGATCCCAACCAGAAGCGATACTCCCTGGCCTATCACAATGGCAATCGCCTGGTCATAGAACAGGGCTCCGGAAATGCCGCTCAGAAATATCAGGGGGATGAAAACCGCGCAGGTCACGAGAACCGATGATATAAGGGGCGTGATGACCTCGTTGGTTCCCCTGACACAGGCTTCAGTAAGTGAAAGACCTCTGTCGATCCATTGTGTTATGTTCTCGATTATAACTATCGAATTGTCGATCATCATACCTATCCCAAGTATCAGTCCGGCCAGTGAGATGATATTTATTGATAATCCGGTCAGATAAAAGAACAGCAGACTGATCACCAGGGTTGCCGGTATGCTGAAACCGATAATAAGCGGCGACTTCCCGTCCTTGAGGAACAGAAACATAAGCAGAAAAGCCAGCAGACCCCCTGCAAGAAGGCTTTGCCAGAGATTCGAGATGGAATAGTCAAGAAGTCTTGTCTGGTCCTGTGAAATCTCAAATTCCATCTGCGGATAATCCGCCCTGAAGACATCCAGAAGCTCTGCCATCTTCGATTCAAGGGAAGCCATTTTTGATGTCGATTCCTTTATGATCGCCAGGGCAATTGCTCTTTTCCCATCCGAATAGTAAATACCCCGCGGCTGTTCCTCCCTTACGCCGACTGCGGCTATATCCTTCATCTGAATTATTCTCGACCCTGTCCTTATAAAAATTTCCCTCACATCGTTCAGATCACTCAGATAAGAGCTGAACTCGAGGTTGTACAGGTATTTCCCATCCTTTACCAGGATATTGCCGATATTTATATTGTTTATCCTTACCGCGTTGGTTATATCATCGTCGGTCAGGCCCAGGCTGTTCATCTTTTCCCTGTCGGGACTTATATATATCTCCCTTTTTATCTGTCCGGTTATATCAGCCATTCCTACTTCGGGAAGCTGCTCGATCCTCTTTTTTATGACGGTCTCGGCAAATTCGCTCAGCTCGATGAATTTTTCATCACCGGCCATGCTGTCGGCCAGCGTGATGTTGAGCATGAACACCGGGATGTCGGTGGCGCTCGCTTTTATTATCCTGGGTCTCTCAAGGTCGTCGGGCAGATAGTTCATCGCTCCGTCGACTTTTTCGTTTACTTCCATAAAGGCAAGGTTGATGTCGTTCCCGAATTTGAACGAAAGCCGTATCAGGGCGCTGCCGTTACGCGATTCGGATTCGATCTTGTCGATACCCTGTACCTGCATGAGGTTTCGCCGCAGAACCGACACGACACTGTTCTCAAGCTCCCTGGCGCTCACATCCGGACGCGAAACTGCAACCGTGATTTCAGGAATATCTATGTCGGGCATCAACGAAACCGGCAGACGGTTTGATGCAACAATACCGAGAAGCAGTAATGCCAGGAAGGTCATTACAACTGCTACAGGCCGGGAGATGAGAAATTTAACCATTTAGCAGATTCTAATGTAATTTTTGATTGCATTAAATAAATGCACAGGGCTCAGGGCACAGGGCACAGAGTGAAGAATTCTCATTGGATAGATTTTCTAAATGCTGTTATTTTCTTGCTTAGCAACAAAAGCTTTACTCGCATGGAATTTTTTCCCGAAGAAGTAATGATTTTTCTGCGTTCGAATATGTACAGGATATTCACACATTCAAATAGGGAGCGTCGTGCAATATTCAGAAAATTTGAGAATTCCTTTTCGGAAAAGGAACCCGATCCTTCTGCAATATTATTCGAAATACTCAAACCAGCAGAACGAAGCTGTTCAGCAAATTTGAAGTATTTCTTTTTATCTGCTTCATCTGCATAGTCAAAGAGTTCATCAGATACTTCAATAGATTCTTTCCAGATATCAAGTTGTTCAAACCTAAAATCTTCCATAGCTTATAACAAGTTAATTAATGTCTTCATTCTCTAAGTCTTTTCTTTGCCCTGCGCCCTGTGCCCTGTGCTCTGTGCCCTGTGCTTCTCAGCATCATCGGCTGGAATACGACTAATCCCACAAAACTGAACACCAGCCCCGAAATAGTCCCTGCTGCCAGTGCAAACCAGAACCTCTCATCCTTACCGGTCAGCAGAAACGGCACCAGGCCCACAATTGTCGCAAGGACAGTCAGTACTATCGGGATAATCTTGCCGTTAAAAGCTTTCATATATGCCCTGACTTCCGGCAAATCAGGCCTTTGCCGCCTTATGCTGTTAAAATCGTCAAGGATATAGAGGGTGGCATTTACTACGATGCCGCAAAGCAGTATCATCGCAGCGAAAACACCTTCGTCGGCCGGGATATTGAAGATATGGAATGCTATGAAAACCCCTATGAACGAGAAGGGGATCAGACTGACCACCACAAAGGGCTGACTGAATGATTCGAGCAATATTGCACTGATAAAATAGATTATAAGGATCACCAGGAAGATCAGAAGATAGTTGGCTTTCTGCTGTTCCCACGAATACCTGTAGGAATCGCTCTGGGCCGTATAACCAAGAGGAAGCATGGAATTTGTCTCATCAATATTCCGCTCGAGTATCAGTTGTCCCAGCTCGTAATTGCCAATAAAATCGTAGCCCACAGTAATCAAATACTGCTGATCCTCCCGCCTGATTGTATTATCCGATATTTCCCTGGTTACCTGTGAAAAGTCCTTCAGCTTTACGATGCCTCCCGATGAGGTCCTGACGGGTTCATTGCCGAGGCTCCAGTAATCAAAACTCTCCGACTGAAGGGATTTTATAACAACCGGCGCTGTTATCCCTCCGATATATGCCGGGAATGAAGATGTTGTGCTTCTCGAGTAATTCCTGGCTTCACTGTAGGCCGATGCAACATCGGAGCCGCTGCCTGCAAGATGAAATTTATCCATTTCGAGCCGGTTCCTGTATACCTTACGGCCGTGGCCTCCGATGATATAATCCTCCATAATTCTCACCCAGCAGGAAAACCTCCTTTATCCTGCCCTTTCCGCTTTCAACAAGCCGCTCCCTAAGGCTCTCGGAGTAAGAGTACAACTCATCATAATTGTATCCTTTCATTACAACCCTGTAAGTCGTCCGGATATAATCGCTGTAGACCTGATTGGAGAATGGCTTCCCCACCCCGGCAACCGTGGCATGATAGCTTCCTATCCCGTTCATGTAATCTTCGATCCTGATCTTGAGGATATAGGGAAAAATAGTGAAATCGTGTTCAGGTTTGAAGGTGATCGAGACACTTGCCTCGTTCTCATCCGAAATGCTTGTGGTGAACATGTCAATTTCGGGATACGCGGCAAGCATGTTCTCGAGTCCCATGCAGGTGGTGTTCATATCCTCTATGGTAAGTCCCTCCTCGCTCAGGCCTATACTGACAGCGAGCCTTGTCCTCTGAACTTCATCGGAACCTCCGTACCAGTAAAACCTGCTGTTTTTTACCTTCTCGTTGAAAAGCCTGAATGTTCCGCCCAGTACCTTATTTACAACAGGTTTAATATCCTGGACATACTTTTTATTCCCCAGCGTTTTGTTGTATATTCTTTGAAACTTGTCAGGTTCCTGTTTGTTTTGCTGCCCCGAAACAGTAAGCGGAAGTGAATCGGGAAGATAAAACACCGGAAGACCGAACAGAAGTATGGCAGCAATGATCAGTATGGTCCTCCGTTTCAAAACGAAATCAATTATACCCAGGTATTTTTCGGACAGACGGGCAGACTCTTCTTTTTCTTTTTATCACCAGGGCATTGAATTTCGGGGCCAGCCTGATCTTTTCAAGAAGGGAGGGGATGAAAAACAGCGCTACGGCAAGCGAAACGGAAAGGTTGATTATTACCACCCCGGCAAAATCGGAAAGCGAGATCCTTGAGGCTTCATCGAGAAAGAAAATTACTACAAGCGCGCCTATGGTGGTCAGTGTTGCTGCAAGAAGGGATATGCCCACTTTCCGGTTCTTCCGGAACCTTATGTGGTCGGTCATAACGATCGTGTTGTTTATGATGATCCCGAACGACACTGTTATGCCTGCCAGTGAATACAGATGGATCTCGAGGCGGAAGATATAATAGAAAATAAAGGCTATCAGGATGTTGGCCACCAGGCTTATTGCAATTATCAGGAGATATTTCAGTTCACGGCTTATCGCAAGGACGAAAAGCAGTAGAAGGATGACCGAAAGCACAGCCCTGAAAATGTTCTTCGAGATCTCCTCCCTGAGGTAAGTGGTATTGTCGATAGAGGTTCTTATGCTGTAACCGGGGGGAAGTTCCTTTTTCAGGCTTTCAATTACAGCCTTTACTTCACCAGCCACCCTGATATTATTTACGTTCCTCCCTGCATTTACATTGATGTTAATTGTATTCAGCCCGTTGATACGGTAATAACTCTGCGGCCGCCTGTCCTTCATCCTCACAGAGGCAACGTCGTTCAGGTGAATTATCCTGCCCGACGACTTTGCCACAGCGATATCCTCCCATCTGAATTCCCGGTTCGTGCTGCCAAGCAGTGTAAGATAGGTCATTCTGGCGGGCCCGGAACTGTTCAGTTCCTTAGCTCCCCCCAGTTCCATCTCAAGAAGGTAGTTGTTGATCGCGGCGCTTATTGAAGAGGGACTTATCCCCATTGACGCAAGTTTCTGCTGATCATATACTATCTCCCATTCACGGGGAGTAGCCCCATAGACATTAACGCTGTAGACGCCTTCCACAACTGAAAGTGCAGGTTTGATCACTTCATCGGCAACGGTGTATATGTACGACGGGCTGGCGTTCCCGTTAAGCTGGAAGCCAAGGATGAGGGATCCCGAGAGATTTGAAGGCATGTTCATGGCTATTTCGGGGTATGAGACCCTTTCGGGAAGCCTATCGCGCGATTGCCTCAAAAGGGAAGAAACCTCGAAGCGTTTTGCCCTCAGATCAACATTCCTGTCGAATTCGACCGTAATATTTCCGCCGTTATTGAAAGTATAGGAAGACACTTTCTTTACTCCCGTGACTGTTGTTATCATGCCCTCGAGCACGGTGGTGACCTCCTGCTCGACAACCCTTACAGGGGCTTCGGGCCAGGTCCATGAGATTGTGAGCGACGGAAGGTATCTTGTCGGGTTCAGCTGGAGGGAGAGCAAAGGGATCATTGCCGCACCGACAATGATCAGCATTACAAACAGAATGTTGACCGTGAATGTGGAGAGAAAAGAGCTGTGATGAGGTTCAGTATTCATTCCTCCTTCACTATTGTTTCGTGGGCGAGATTAACATTTCCGCTTACAATGACCAGATCGCCCGGTTCAAGGCCCTCACTGACTGATACGCTTGTACTGTTCTCGAATTCGACAGTTACATATTTCCATATCGCAAGCGAATCCTGCCGCACGAAGATCACATCTCTCCCCTGGCGTATCACGAGGGCTTCCTTCGGGACAACCAGCCGGCCCGGAACAGGCTTCCGGATGACGACCTTCACGTTCATCCCGTCGATGAGATGGCCGTTATTCCGCAGCCCTGCTTTTATCTTTACCATTCCCGTCTCATCTACCTGGGGATTGATCTGGGTGATCGTGCCGGAAATGACAGTGCTGTCGTTGATGAACGGCATTATGCCCACGGGCATCCCCTGGTTTATAAAACCATATTCCGATTCGATGACCGGGAATTCCACCTCCATCTTCTGGTCGTTGATTATCGTGCACAGGTTAAGATAATTCTGGCTGGGATTCCACTGAAGAGCCTCGAGATTAGCCACCACACCGCTTATGGGGGAATGTATCCTGGTATTGTTGAAGTTGTATTCAGCCAGCTTAAGGGCATTAATTGCATCGTCGAGTCCGCTCCGGATGCGGGAAGTTTTTATTTTTTCGGGCGCAATCCCTATCGTGTCGAATGTAAGGTACTTGCTGTAAATGTCGTCCTTGAAATTGATCTCAGCTTTCTCGTAGGCTTGTTTTGCGCTACGGAGTTGCGACTGATATTCAAAATCTTCTATTACTGCAAGCAGGTCGCCTGTATTAACTTTCTGACCGTTACGGATCAGTAATTCCTTAATCACCCCGTTTACCTTAAATGGAACAACGGCCTTTTCGGATGAATACACCTTGCCATTGGACTACCAGTTCGTGGTAAAAGGTGGATTTTTCAAGTTCTGCAGTCTTAACCAGAACGGCTTCGGGATGTGAAGCACGACGTGCCATTTCCTCGAGGTTATCGGCTGTTTTTTGTTTACACGAGACAGCCAGGCTCACTGTTAAAATCAGAAACTGGAGAAGCCGGATTTTCATTTTGAACGACTTAGGTTAAAAAGGACATTAACGACTTTAAATTTATGTATTAATCAGAATAAAACAAAGGTTTGAAACTATTTTTTTCGGTAGAAAGGACCGGAAAGTAGAAACGGCACGCGGCGTGCGGAGCGCGGTATGCGGTAAGCCAGTAATACATAACATTCAAATCGATGACGTCATCCCGGATCGGGTTCCTCCCGATTCGGGATCTTAGTCCCTGACTGCCAAGTATTCAAAAAGACGATCCTGCCCGATGCACAGGGCCTCTTAGCGGCAATCTGTCTGGGGGGACGGGATTCCTTCGCCCCGGGCCCTTTCTCACTTTAAAAAGGATGTAATTTTAATCAAAATAATTCTCATTCCTTGTATTTTGCTATAACAACAACTGGGTTATCTTCCATTTTAATATTTCTCAAATTCTGTAACGCGGGGGGAAGTATTTTGAGTTTTTCAGGATTCTTTTCTATCCAACTCACCAAATCATTGGCTTGGATCAGACCAATTAATTCTCCATCTGAATTCATATAGTTAAATGTAATATCCATGAATCCATCTATATCATTCTTTATCCCAAAACTATTATCAGTGACTTTAAGTCTCCTTGTAACTTTATCATAAAGGCAGAAATATCTCTTTTTACTAAAATAAAAATTGAACGATATAAATCGTTTGCTTTCTAAATACAAAGGTTGAGAAATATAATTTGATTGCAGTTGCTTTTCGTATGACCACCATTTTGACTCAAATAAAGGTCTGTATTTACCTCGATTCAGAACGAAATGTGGAGTTATTTTATCAAAGGAAATCTTAAAAACAGTATCATTATACCTGTTTTGAAAGAATAGGTCGTTGTTAAAATGATAGAAACCTGTTTCGTCAGTTCTAAGAGTAAATTTCTGTTTAGTAGTAAGTTGGTTACTATTTTGAACAAGCATGAATACCTGTTCCTTTTCATCGAATATCATTAATGATTGGGGTTCGATACCGGTTGCAATTAAAAAGTCACAAGCAATAATTGAATCATTTAAGAAAGAATAATTCATTGGAATTACCGGTGAATCAAAATTATCCTTATAACCGGGAATCCTGACTCTTCCTCTGAAAATGCCATCCAGTGTGTATTTAACGAGCTCCCCGTTCCAACCTGTAAAAAAATATGCAGGAATCCTGGCATTAAAAAATCCACTTGTCGATTGATATTCTCCAGGCCCACGACCATAATGTCTTATCTCCCTTATAAAAGCTCCATTCCCCCGGTTAAAAACAAGACAACTGTATTTAGTTATTGCTACTATATATTCTTTTGTAACATAAATCTCAGGGGCTTCATCTATGAGACAGTCATATGACGTGAACAGAGGAACATATGTTATGGATACAGCAAAATCACTCAGCTTAATATTTTCTGTGTGTCCAATTGCTGAAGCCAGATTCAGAACAGGTATTGACTGGCAAAATAAATAACAATGACCAGTTACAAAAAAAAGAAGAAATTGAATAAATAGCTTTTTCATAATAATTTATAATAGTGAATTTCAAAGACCCAGGTATAATAAATTTGTTCAAATGCTTGTTTGATTTTGAATTATCAAACAAGCATTTCTGGTCACTCTGGAATTAGAGGCTGTGGTTTACTAGCAACTACAAGAACCACCTCCACTTCCACATTTGGAATTTATGTCGTTTATCATTTGTTGGACGGTAGAATAATCCCCCCACCATGCTTCTGGTATCATATAACAGAAACAGAGACAGCTTCCACCATATCCTCCACTCAATTTGACTAATTCCTCATTTTTCATTATCCTTTTCGGATTGATTTGCAATCTATTAAGCTCTTTCATAAAATTAAGTGTTAAATTATTAAAAATCACTTTCTTCGTTTCAACTGCGGATTTCATATCACGCTCTGGCTGCCAGTCCGGTTAAAACATTATCTTTGCCAGTACACCTCCTTTTTGTTAAGGAAAGGTCCGGGCAGGAAGTGGCACAGAGCTCAGGGCTCAGAGCACAGGGAAAAACTTCCTGCCCTTCTCTTTCGATTCTTATAATTGTTCTATCAATTCGGGTTTTTTCATTGTAACTGTTAAATTGTTGCCTTGAGTAGTGAGTAGTAACAACCAGCAACAAGCAACAAGCAACTATAACCTGTTAATTCAATACACTCCTCAAAGGCTTTATCAGCCTGAAAATAAGCCTGCTGTTGTCTGTTATTATATCCGCCGTTCCGGTCATCTCATTTATAAAGCCGAGGTTAATTCCGTATGTCGATCTCAAACCATATACAAGGTCTATCTCCGCTATATAATACTCCCCTGCGGGTACAAGCGACAACGTGCTGATCCTCCCTTTTAAAACTCCATATTCCATGTAAGGAAACCCCGACAGCTTAATGTTAACCTCCTGGCCGTTCCTCACCTTTCCGAGTCCCGATACCGGAACATTTGCCCTGACAATTATCCTGCTCGGATCATCAGGTATTACAGTTGCAAGTATTTCTCCTGCTTTTATTACCTGGTTGATATTCCAGTAACTTGTGAAGGTTATCCTGCCTTTTACAGGGCTTTTGATCAGGTATTTCTCTTCCCACTGATCTATCCCCAGCGAAAGCATCTTAAAGGAATCATCGAGGTCGAGCTTATACTGATGCAGCTCCCTGTCAAGCTGTACAAGAAGATCAAGCCTTGACTCCTTCATCTTCAAAGCCGATGATTCATTGTTCTTAATGGAAGCCCTTAGCGAACTGTGAGCTGATTTCTTCTGTATCAATGCTTGCTTCGACCTTTCATATTCGCTCAGGGTTACCGAATGAAGGTTACTGTAATACAACACCGAATCGCGCTTATAGCTTCGTAAAACAAGATTGAGATCTTCTGCCGACAGCTTCTCCTGGTTAAGAAGTTCTGCAGTGTATTCATGTTGCTTCCTGATTTGCTGATCAAGCAATTCTAACTTTGAATGAATGTAAGACTGCCTCAGGTATTCCCTGAACTGATAGAAATATGTCAAAAACCGGGAATAGCTTGTCTGAACTTCGCCTATTGACAATCCTTCAGGCGGAATATATTTCGTTACGTCATCCTGCCAGCCCGGATTACCTTCAATAGTGTCGAGAAATGTAACCAGAACAAGTATATCATCATACTGAGCAGTGTTTTCAATTATTGCCACAGGCTGATCATTTGAAACATCTTCCCCGTTGTCAACTACCAGCTTTTCAATAAGTCCTCCCGATTTTGCCGTTAACGGTGCAGGGGAGTTATACGTTGTAATAGTTACAGGAGCAGTAACAACATCCGGGTAGTTGATAAACCAAGTCACCCCGAGAATTGCCATAATAATGGCAAAAAAGAGAAACAATCCCCATCTCAGGAATCGCCCGGGTATTTCGGACATCACCTCCTGCAATTCGGGGCTGCGGATTTCGTGCTTGAGGATTTCGGGCATTTTTAATAATGTTAAGGTCCTGCAGGTCTTGCAGGTCTGCAAGTCCTGCAGGTCTTGCAGGTCCGTAAATCCGGTTTTTGACTTGCATGACTTGCACGACTTGCATGACTTGCACGACAATTTAATTTTAGTTTCCCAGCTCCAGCTGATCCTTCACCAGATTAAAATACGCTCCTTTCTTCTTAACCAGTTCCTTATGCGTTCCTGTTTCGGCTATTGCTCCTCTGTCGAGCACAACGATCTGATCGGCATTCTTTACCGTACTGAGCCTGTGCGCTACGATGACAACTGTTTTCCCCTTAAAGAATGTACCAAGGTTATCCATTATCGTCCTTTCGTTTGTCGCATCCAGGGCATTTGTGGCTTCATCGAAGAAGATAAAGTCAGGTTCCTTGTAGACTGCCCTTGCAATCAGAAGTCTTTGCTTCTGACCGGTGCTCAGTCCCTGGCCGTCGTTCCCGATCCTGGTATTGTAACCCAGAGGCAGACTGTCGATATAATCCTTTATATTTGCAGTCTCTGCCGCCCTGTCTGTCTTTTCCTTATCGGGGATATCATCGGCAAGACCAATGTTGCCGGCTATCGAATCGGCGAAGATATAACCCTCCTGCATCACAACGCCGCATCTCTTTCTCCACTGCGCCTGGCTGAACCTTTTAAGGGGAGTGCCGTTGAGTGATATCTCTCCTTTTACAGGCTCATAGAAACCAAGCATCAGTTTTAAAAGCGTTGTCTTGCCGCTGCCGCTGATACCTACTATGGCAGTGATCTTTTTCGCAGGAATTGTAAGTGAGACGTTGTTAAGCACTTTTTCGGAATGAGGGCCTTCGTACTGGAAAACAAGGTTCTTTATTTCAATATCCTTTTCGGCGGGTATCTCTCTTATCTTATCATCTTCAGGTTTTTCCTCATCTTCCTTATTATGGATCTCCCCAAGGCGTTCGAGGCTTATCCTTGCATCCTGGGCTGCCTGGGTAAATCCTATGAACTGCTGGATGGGCGCATTGAGCTGTCCGATAATGTATTGAATTGCCATCATCATGCCGAGGGTCATCTGTCCTTCTATTACAGCTTTTGCCGAAAGGAAGGAGATAAAGATATCCTTGGTCTGGTTTATCAGAACGGCACCAAGCTGCTGGTTCTGGTTAAGCATCATGCTTTTCAGGCTCACCTTGAAAAGTTTTATCTGTATCCGTTCCCATTCCCAACGTTTCTGCTTCTCACAGCTGTTGAGCTTTATCTCCTGCATGCCTGTAACAAGCTGGACTATGTTGCTCTGGTTTGCAGCGCTCTGCTGGAAACGTTTGTAGTCGAGCTCTCTTCTTCGCTTAAGGAAAAGCACCACCCATCCGATGTACATCGCACTTCCAAGCATGAAAATGCCAAGGATACCCAGGTTATATGTTGCCATTATTATTGTGTACATAACAAGGGTAATAACCGCGAAAATGATGCTTATAAGCGAATCGGTGAGAAATGTTCTTATCCGGTTATGATCTCCTATTCTCTGCATAATGTCGCCGACAAGCTTCACATCAAAGAATGAGATCGGGAGTTTCATAAGCTTTATAAGGAAATCGGAAATAAGCGATATGCTTACCCTGCTTGTGACGTGAAGGCTTATCCAGTTTCGAAGGAGTCCGTTGGCAGTCTGGCTCAGGGTGAGAATAAGCTGGGCAACCAGTACCATCACAACAAATGAAATATTACTGTTTCCGATACCTGTATCGACAAGCGACTGTGTGAGGAAAGGGAAAATCAGGCTTATTATGCTGGCCGTGAGCATTCCCAGCATAAGCTGCAGGATGTACTTCGAATAAGGACGTATATAACCAAGCAGGTACAGGAAGCTTAGCTTTTGTTTTTCCTCATCCTCCTGCTTATAGAATTCCGGAGTTGGTTCCAGTAGTAAAGCAGTTCCCTCATCCACCCCGTCGCTTTTTGTACTGAACCAGCATCTCAAAAATTCGTCCTTGGTATAGCGGAGGAGGCCGGCCGCCGGATCAGCGACATATACTGTGGATCTGTCTTGCAAGTCGTGCAGGTCCTGCAGGTCTTTTAGCGCAGGGCTCAGGGCGCAGGGCTCAGAGGAAGAAGGCACAGGGCTCAGGGCGCTGGGCTCAAAGGGCTTTGAAATCTGCTCAGGGCTTTTGGGTTTTGCTCTGTGCCCTGTGCTCTGCGCTCTGCGCTTCTTTATTTTGTACACCACCACAAAATGTCTCTGGTTCCAGTGCACTATGCACGGCAGCGGCACTTCATCGCGGAGCTGTTCCCAGGTAAGGCGGTAGCCTCGGGTACGGAAGCCGATGCTTTCTGCTGCATCGCTGATGCCGAGCATCGAGACTCCTGATTTTGTTATAAATGATTTGGAACGAAGGTATTGTATAGTGTATGATTTCCCATAATACCTGGCAATCATGCGAAGACAGGATGGGCCGCAATCCATCGAATCCAGCTGCTTAAAATATGGGAATGCAGGCATATTTGCTACTTTTTCAAACTTACCAGTATCAGTACCGGATTATCTGTTTCTTTCAGACTGTTTGCAAGCTTTTCAAGTTCTCTTTTCTTTTCGGGGTAAACAGGTTTTGAATTTCTGAACTCTTCGGACATAACATTCTTTTTAATTTTTTAAAGCATCAATCAGAGCAACGATTGTATTATCATCTATCATAATCCTCGGCAGTATGTTAAGACCTCTATGCCAAACATTTATAATCGCTTTACTTCACTAAATTTAACTTGAATATAATTTGTTTTACTCCGATATAACATATTATTATTTAGGGAGTTTTGAGTTTTCCAATAAGCAATATTGGGTTGTCAACCTCACTAATCTGGTCAATCCATGGATACTTAATAAGTAATCGGTCTTTCAGGTCTGGATTTTTTTGCCGCCATTTTATGACCTCTATAGGATAAACAATGCTTATTAATTCATCATGCTCTGTAATTGAGAAGGGAGTTATTGGTAGGAATCCATTTATATCATCAATCAAATAGGAACTGTAGTTTTCGTAGTTATTACAAACCGTTAGTTTTAATGTTAACTTGTCCAGAATACAGTAATTATTAACTAGATGAAACATGGTTTGATTCGAAGCATCCCGTTCTTCTCCATTAATCAAATTAAAGAAAACATATCTAGAATTTTCAAACATATCATTTATAGAAAAATAATCGATCAGTGGGTTTTCCAACCCATTGTATGCTTCCTGAATTGAGATTCTATATGGCCATTTAAAAACCCCGGTATTTAAGATAAAATGCGGAATTAGTTTATCTAAAGTAACCAAAAACACTGTATCGTTAGACTTTTCCTTAAATGAGATATCATTATCCCACCAAGTAATTATTGGATCCTGGATGATCGGAACATATTGATCAATAGAATTGTTAATCCTTTTCTCATAATGTGGGAAACTCTTAATAATTCTATCTCTTGTAAAGATAACTATTCGTTGACTATCCTGACCGGATGAATTATCCAAATAACCTAAAAATGTATCTGAACTTAAAAACGCATCAACAGGCAATACTCGTTCGGTTGATCCTTTATTTGGTGGCGTGTGAAATGATTCTATAAATTCCCCATTTAGATTATAACTTTTTATGGAACTTCTATTGGTTCCATACGTATAAATAAAATTATCATATGGATTTAAAAAATTGTCAACTGGAGCCATGTACTCTTCCGGACCTTCACCTCTTATTCCAAGAAACCTGATAAACTTGCCGGTATGCCTGTCAAATAACATAAGCCTGTTAGATGGAAAAGCTGCTGAATGATCAATTATTATATATCCATCTGTTAAGTAGAGTTTTAGAATTTTATCTATTGCGGATTCAGAAGTAATTTCTAAGGGTATGTACTCCAATGAGTCAATATAATTGCTAATCGGAACATCAGTTTTATTTTTCAGCTCCTGAACGAGATTAAATGTTGGTACCTGCGATGTTTTAGTTGTTGACTCAGAACAGGCTGTCATTAGAATAATTGTGAACTATTATAATTATGGAAAGAGTTTTTCTTATCCTTTTTCTTAAGCTGACAATATTATCCATATTTCTATTAATTTGACATATCGGTAGTTGATTTTTATGTACTTAGTAAAATGCTTTTTCAGGAATCAGTTTTAATTGGCAATTACATGGAGCGGGTTTCTTAACAAAATGATCAAATCAAGTTTCGATGTCAGATTCATTTTTTCATTATTAATGAGGGAATAAACTATTTGCTATCTGCCTTAAAATCACAATGTTAATGGCAAATTAAATTTCAGACAAAAATATTAAATTGATTTACTCAAATTTATAAATCAGGTTTGAAACCTGTAGTTTCAAAACCTCTATTCCATTTGAATAGAAAAGGAAAAACCTGGAATGGAATAGAGGTTAAGATTCATTGTACAATTAATAATTGTGTAATTATAACAATATTTGCTAATTTCTAAATTGAACTATACACAATATTAATTGAATAGTATGGATGGTTACATTCAATCCATTCTTTGGCCCCAACAGCATTGAAACCAGAAGGAACACAGAAGTCACCAGATATTCTTATTGATTGATAGTAAAATGCACAGATCCATTAATCCCAGCCATCACTACAACCATTAACAGTATAACCTCCGCGAATTATTGTTAATTCATTATTTTTCATAATCCTTTCAGGATTGATTTGCAATTTATTAAGCTTTTTCATAATATTAAGTATTAAATCATTAAAGATCAGTTCCTTCGTTTCAACTACGGATTTCATACCATTGTCTGGCTGCCAATCCGGTCAAAACATTATCTTTGCCAGCATACCTCCTTTCTGTTAAGGAAAGGTCCGGGCAGGGGCTGTTGGCTCGGGGCGCAGAGCTCCCACCTTCACTAAGGTTCCGGTGGGCGAGGCAGAGCACAGGGAAAAACCCCTGCCCTTCTCTTTCAAATCTGCTAAAAATGAATCCATTAATTCTAAAGAATTTACTTATTGTTAAGTAATTAACAGTATCTGCATTTATACTGACTTCCTCTTGAAAATTAAAACTATTCCAAATCAACCTCATAAATAAATCAAAGATGTAAACCAATAACCTTGAATCCAGGTATTTGAAGGCTATTATTTCTAGTAAACCAAGACTAATACAGGATTTGAAGTTTCATTCAACTGTTTACTTATATCTATTAATGTCATTGGTACTTTTTTGTTTTTATTTGTTTTTGTTTCAGATTGCAGCATTTGTATTCTTTTTTTCAGGTCAAAAGCATCAACGAAATCAATTAACATGGTATCATTTAAAATTTGTTTAGGCCAGAATGGGATTCCTCCATCAATATCATTTAATAAAAAATTATCCTTTACAAGGGTAATTGCAGAGTTATTTTTTTTATATAACGCGCATAGGGCAGAATCACTTATTCCACGGTTTAGTTTAAAGAACAAAAAATCATTATTCTCATGAATTGAATTGATCCAGAATTTTTTAAACAACTCTTTTGATATCTCTTCTTTTTGTGATTGTATAATCAAAGGATCCGGCTCCATCTTCAAATTGCCAAACTTAAATATAGCATAAGGGTTTTTCCCATTTTCACGAAAGTAATGAAGTGTGTCACAGGCGAATTCCATAAAATGAACTGTATTATTAAATGAGTATAATGGGGTATCTCCTATAATAATCCCTGGTTGATTGACTCTCTTTATACTGTTTCTTATGCTTTGAAGGATAAGTCCTTTGCGATCGGAAAGTATCCAGCTGTACTTAACTAAAGATGATTTGTCAGGCACATTCCATAAATGATAGAAAAGGTAATCCCTGCTTTTTTTTATAATCTGAGATGGACGAAAAGACAATTTTGATGAAGATTTGAAACCTCCATCAAAACCATAAGTTAGTAGTTGTGGGGCATCAATAATATACACTTCCCCTTTTTGCTCGTCAATACAAAAATCACCTACACCCTTATACTCCCCCGGGCCCCTCCCCTGGGTGCCAATTTGTCTGATAAACTTGCCATCCTTTGTGAATTGCAGCAACCTTCTGACTTCATTCACAAAAATAAAACTTTCACTAAACTCTACCTTTTCAATAGTCTGAATATAACAATCAGGATTGGTCTCCAATGGAATATATTTAATCCCATTGCCGATGCTACTTAAATTAATGGCGTTGAAATTGCTAATATTCTTTTCAATGTCAATCTCATATGGGATATTATGATGTTCATATTTATATTTTATAAATACCAATGCATTTAAACAGATTATTAATATCAATGGATTGACGATAATTGTTCTCATAATTAATATGTTAATGAATCAATGCTATACATTTTATAATTTGGAGATTATATAATCAGGTGTCAAATTAATAGTTATAAAGAGGTTGCCTTTAATAAACTTTCGTTATAAAATATGACAACCTCTTAAAAAAATCATTTAGAAAATTTACAACTCGATTTCATCAAAATGAGATGTCTAAATTATGCAATCCCAGGTGCCGAATCCAGTACCCATAGCATAAAAACAATCATTATTGCACCCCCAAATAGATGAGCCATAAATATGACCTATGACCGTTCCACTCCAGGCATGGCAAGTACAACACGCTCCTTCATAACCGCCTTTTAATCTAACAAGTTCTTCATCCCTTATCATTTTTCCAGTATCGATTTGCAATCTATTAAGTTTTTTCATTTTATTAAAGTTTTAATTATCAATTTATTTACTCCAATTTGTTCCCCACACTTTGTGGTTTTCATACAATCCCAGAAATGAATCCGAATTAAGAAATTTTACCCTGATTTATCATTTCACAGGTCTGTGACCCTGACTGACGAAGGAGCGTCAGGGGCCGAAACCATAGTCGCGGAAAATCTTTATCTTCGCATAGGTACACCTCCTTTCTGTTAAGGAAAGGTCCGGGCAGGAAGTGGCACAGAGCTCCCTCCTTCGCTAAAGCTTCGGAGGGCGAAGCAGGGCACAGGGAAAAACTTCCTGCCCTTCTCTTTCAAAATTATTAAAAATGAATTCATTAATACCAAGGAATTTATTAATTGTTAATTAATTAACAACATCTGCTTTAATACTTGTTTCCTCTTTTTCCTTAAAATTCTCCCTGAAATACCTCAAGTCATCAATTTCATATTGGGCCGGGAGTCTGTAACCATTTATGAAAAAAGTCGGGGTCCCCAAAACATTATTTTCTCAGAAATAAACCTTGTTCCCACGAACGATCTTGCAGGTCCTGCAGGTCCGGTTTTTGACTTATACCGACGTTCCGGTCGGGATTTGGTCCTGCTTCGCAGTCCTCAACATGCCTTCCACGACTTGTAAGACCTGTAAGACCTGTAAGACCTGTAAGACCTGTAAGACCTGCAGGACCTGCATGATTTCTTTTTCCTTGCCCCCCGCACCCTGCCCTCAGCTTCTTAATCCTGTACCCCACTACAAAGGTATTCTGGTTCAACTTACAAATGGTCTGAAACCATTCAGTGACTATCTAGATACTTATTCATAACTGACTATTTAAGAAAAACCTTCATAATTATCGGATTACTGAATTCAGTTATGTTGCTAAAAACAGGTACCATGTTTTTTAAATACTTAGATGAACTTTTGATCCCTGATGAAGCATATTTATATGCCCTGGCAAAATCATTTGCTTCAATAACACTATATAGACAACCATCATAATAAAAAAGGTACCCCTCTTTATTCATAGGTGGAAATGGGACTAAATTATCCAGATTATTTTTCAAATAAACCTGACTGTTCGACGGATCCTGATCTTTATTCTTAAAAATATTTGTTGAACTTGTGACCTTGTTGAATACAGCAAACATCTGCGGTTCTTTGAAGGACTGTAAAACTAAAAACAGGAAAGTTTCAGTTTCAACAAATGATTGAACCTTGTATCCATTTGGGGGGCCTCCTGCTAAATTAAATGCACATTCTCTCCAAGTTTCCCAATCCAATTTTCGATTACCTAAATTAATTACATATCGTGGAGTCTGAGTAAACTTTTTATTTACTGCAAAAATTGTATCACTATAGCTTTCTTTATATAAGATTGTGGAATCAGTTATTTGATAATGGAAATCATATGGAGAATAAGGAGTTTTGCCTTCCTGGGATTTGTTATAGCTTCTATGGTTTTTACATAGAATACGAATTGAATCGTTAGCTAAATCAAAACATGAGTAGAGATACTTCACAAGGGGACGCTGTGTTGTTTGAACGAGTAAATTGTTGTTAAAAAATCCAATTGAATATCCCCAGGATCCAGGTGGCCTGACAGACTTTTTTATCGTTCTTATATATTTGCCATGAAAATCATAGATTTTTATGTTACCAATTATATGATCATAAACAAATACATTTTCCCCTTCCTCATCGACAGCTATACAGTATGCATTTGCTTCACCGGGACCAGAACCGGTGTGGAATAAGCTATTTAAGAACTTTCCATTTTTATCAAATGTCAGCACACTTAATTCGTTTATAATGAAGAAATAATCTTTAGTGATTGCAAAGTTCCAAAAATAATCCATTAATGAACTGTCGGTTACCTGTAGTGGAATATATTCAACTTTGTAAGCAATCTCTGACAGATTCATTGAATCTTCAATTGCTTCCGATAAATTCAGATTTACAGTTTTTGGAAATTCAATCCTTCCATGAGCCGGTTTTTCGTTGTTTGTGCATGAAACAAACGCGAATATGAGGAGAATGGACATTTTATTCATATGGAAAATGTCTTTTGGGGGATTTAAAAAGTTGATCTGTGTCATTTAGAGTTTTTTATTTCGCATAAGAGGTTCTTACATGTGCTCAATCATAAGTCCTTTTAAACAGGAAAGAAATCAGAATTTAATCTCTCATTAAACTTATCTGAAAAAGATTAAAATAGGAAGCCATCTAAGTTATATTTTTAGACGGCTCCTCTTTTCAAAGATATCAATTAGTAAAGATCGCACATAGGACGTGGCCATCCTCCAGCTGTTACATGGCACTTTGGACATGTACCTCCAAAACACATAAAATCACTACTACAATTCATACCACAGTTTTCTTCACCATAACCACCTCTGAGTAAAACTAATTCCTCAATCCTTATAATTTTTTCGGGATTGATTTGCAATTTGTTAAGCTTTTTCATAATAACTAATTTATTACTTTACGAACAATTTTCATCAATTTACTATTTGTGCCAATTTATTCTCCACACTATGTGGCTCTTATTTGATCACCCAGAATGAATCCGCATTAAGAATTACTCCCCTGTTTTACCACTTCACAGGTCAATGACACTGACCTATAAAGGAGCGTCAGGGGGTCCGCTCCCTGACTTACAAAAAAATGTTATCTTCGCATAGGTACACCTCCTTTCTGTTAAGGAAAGGTCCGGGCAGGAAGTGGCACAAAGCTCCCTCCTTCGCTAAAGCTTCGGAGGGCGAAGCAGGGCACAGGGAAAAACTTCCTGCCCTTCTCTTTCAAATTTATTAAAATGAATTCATTAATACTTTAGAATTTATTTATTGTTAATTAATTAACAACATCAGCTTTTATACTTGTTTCCTCTTTTTCCTTAAAGACCTCTCTGAAATACCTTAAATCTTCTATTTCATACTGGGCAGGGAGTTTGTAATCATTTATGAAAAAAGTCGGTGTGCCCATGACATTGCACTCTTTAAAAAGTCTCCCGTTTTCTTTATTAATTTCACCCGAAATATTATCAACTTCAGGGATACAAAGGCCTTCTGTGATCTTTGTCCTGGAATAGGGATCAGCATTAAACCACTGCTCCAGCAGTTTTATTGATTCCGCTTCTTTGCCCTGCCTGTTATTGTTATAAAGAGTAGCAAGCATTTTGTTGTCAGATGTTACAAGAAGAAGATTTATAAGTATATCTTCATTTTCATTTAGCATGTTCCGGATCTTCTCAAAAGCCCTTGCACAATGTGAACAGTGCAGACTGAGAAATGCCGTTATCCTGATCGAAGCATCCCTGTTACCGAAAATCAGGCTGCTCTCCGGTAAAGGAATTTCATGGTGAGGCTGATTCATCAGAAGCATCCTGAGAATGTCCGGGTTCTTCTTAAAACCGAGATATTTATAATAATGCATTTCACCCGACATTTGTTCCTTCCGGAATAATATAAACAGCGTGTAGACTATAGCAATTACAAGTAAGCTAAGAAGTAGCTTTGTTAAAGAATCAAAAGAAAAGGTCAGACGTGATAACTGTGGCAATAATAAAACGAATTCTGTAACCAGTATAAGCTGAACCCCAAGGCACATGGGACACCACTTCTTCAAAACGATCCCCTGGTAATAAATCGAGAATATGGGATAAGGTACTGAAAGGGCGGCTAATATTGCCAATAAAGAAAATCCTTCTCCCGGGGGAGACTGCAGAAGAAAGAGAAAACTGCCTGTAAAGTATATGAATCCGACATCGGCCCAGCCGAACCATCCGAATACTTTTGAAGCTTTGTCATGAAGAACCGTATTACAGTTTGTTGCCTTGTTCAGATGACAAAGCCTGTCCGTAATAGATAGATGAACTTCAAATTCGTGAAGGATCAGCAGGACAGAAAGTACAATGCCGGCAATCTTTGTAAAAACCAGGGGAAGGATAACCTTGCTGTAAGTACTCCCGCCCGAAGCAAAATTATTGTAAAACAAATAAATGATAAAAATCAAAGCAGCAGTCAAAGCCAGGGGGAGTATTGATTTATTTATCAGTTCGTTCTTTATTTTGGTCTGATAATCCCTTTCGCCCGACCGTTCATCCGGGTTAAGCAGTATTACAGCGCCGGAACAGCTATCGAGAAACTCCTTCCTGCCGGTTTTTCTTTTTTCGGTGTATGATGTATAATATGTAACCTGATCCTTCCCGGTATCTGTTACAAATCCTATCAGTCCTCCTAATACATCGAAATGAACTATATATGGTGGTTCAAGTTTTGCAATTTCATCAATATTGTATTTCAGGGGATAATGCATAATATGCCATTCATTAAGTGTATCGCAGATACTCTTAAAAGACGGGTAATCGGGATGTGATTTAAGGACTTGCTTCACGGTGCTTCCCGTGACATGCAGCCCGTGATGCTTCACGGCACGCTGAATGATACCGACTGTATTATCTTCCCTGGCCCGTTTCATATTCTTCTACAGGTTTTTTGTGTTTAATTAAGGAATAAAAAAGCTTATGCATTGCTTCTGCCATCCCTGCTGCAGTGAACCTTATCTCATAAGATCTGTATGATTTCGCGGCAAGCCTGGTCCTTCTTTCCTTGTCTGCAGCCAGGGAAAGAATCGAATCAGTCATCTCTTCAATACTGAAAGTAATATCTCCTTCACTGCTGATAACAGGATTAATGAAAATACACTCATCGTCTGATAGTAATTCGTCCAGGCCGTTTATCCGTGTCATAATAAGCGGTATCCTGTTAGCCATCATTTCAAGTACAGAATATGGACAGTGGTCATAAACTGAAGGCGATATACCAATGTCTGCTATCTTGTAGAATTGTGTTACTGTTTCCCCGGGTAAAAATCCTGTATATGTCACTTTCCCAAAACAGGATTGTATCTTTTTCTGACAGTCCTGAATGCTGCCCTGCCCGAGCATAACTAGTCTGAGACTGTTATTTTTTCTGCAGGCCTGCTCGAATGCTTCCATAAGGTAATTAATTCCTTTGCATGGATCGATCCTGCCTGAAAAAAGCAGAATTATCTCATGTTCTCCAAATCCATACCTCCTTTTGATTTCAGCTTTTTCCTCTTTTGAAACCTGATCATTATTTTTCTGATTAAGACCGTTTTTGATTACAGATATTTTATCCGGCTTAATTCCATACTCGTTAATCAGGAATTCTTTCATGTAACCTGTAACAGAAACTATATGGTCGGATTGCCTGTACATTTCCCTTTCCTGCGATAATGTAAACTCGATATTGTCAGTCGGTTTATCAAGGTTCAGGCCGGCAATTTTCATAATCTTCCCTTCGAAGATCTGCTGGAACTGTGCAAAATGGACAACACTCAGTACCGGGAAATTGTACTGATCTTTAAGGCCCAAAATAATTGGAAGGTCATCAATATAGTTAAACTGGAATACTACATGTTCCTTTTTTAGAATTATACCCGATAGAAATCTGACTACAGAAGCTGCATATTTCTTATCATTACTGTTGCTTTGATTATTGTAAAAATAAGGTCCGGGAATTTTAATTTCGTAAGTCTTTTCTGATTTTTCTTTCACTGAAAACTCCTTTGTATCAGAAGACTGATATGAAATAATATAAATTTCAATATCAGAGAATCCCGCCAAAGCATGAGTAAGCTCATCCAGATACGTTCCGATGCCATATTGCATTCCCCGGGCATTAGATTTGAAAATGAAAAGAGAAATCATTGCTTTGTTCCGGTTATAGTTCGACAAGTCTTCTGAAGTTCGTGCCTGTTTTTTCTTTCAAGTTCACTGCCAGCAAACCAGCTGTTTTTACCCATCGGATGCCATAAATGAAATAAGTTACCGTCTGAATAAAAAACCGGCATACCGCATATTTCAAGTCTTTTTACCCGCTCCGTATCCTCCGGTCCCCATCCATATATATTCTCATTCTCACCACCTGATGCCAGGTACTTATCTTTGTTAACAAAAAATGCCCCACCCACTGAATGATATCCATGCATGAGGTTCATTACCGGGACTCTCTTTCCCGGTATTTCAATATTCAAATGCTTCCTGAATAAATCAGATGTTATTTTGTCGCAGGAATAGAATTTGCCGTCATATGGAAAACATAACACAGCCTCACCTGACAGTATTCTGCCAACGGCATCTGTTATCTGGCCAACAGGAGCAATTGCATCTGCGTCCCATATCCCCACTATTGGTGTGTCAGACAGATTTATTAATCTGTTTATCCATAAGGTCCTGTGGAAAACCTCGTCTTTATCTTCAATAAACTCATATCGAAATCCTTTCTGATCCGTTTCAGGGAAATACCTCCTTTCCAAATCGGCTTCAAGAATTATGAACTTTGTTCTGAAATTTCTGAAGGTATATTTTATCAGAGTATCAATGTTTGCTTTTCTTTCCGGGGAATCGATCCGCAAGGGGACAACGAAAGTTACATCTGATAAATCTGTCCTTGTGTCTTGCAGGTCTTGCAGGTCTTGCAGGTCCCGCAGGTCTTGCCGGTCTTGTAGGTCTTGCCGGTCTTGAAAGTCCCTAAGATAAGATCCTTGACTTGCACGACTTGCATGACCTGCATGACTTTCCTCCCTTTGCTCTTCGCTTCTGGCCCGGAGCAATCCCAGTCCTATTCCTGCAAGACCTTTCAGTCCAAGGTTGTCTTTGGTGAGACCTTCCAATAGCTTATTCCAGTTGTCTTCATTGTCAATAATCTGAAGTATTTTAATTGGGTCAGAGATATTACTGTCAATGCCTGTTATATACGGGTCATAAATAAGGTTCTGGCATGTGGTTTTTGTGAAGTTCCTTATAGTCTCACTGTCCGTGTTTTTCAACTCACCTTCCTGACTTACATTTCCTGTCAGAATAGTGTTGTATCTGTCTTTAACATTTGTTTCACTTATGCAGGGTATAATGAATTCCACCAGTTTTTTCATTTGGATAGTCGCTGAAGGATCGTTCAGTCCTTCTGAGTGGAATTCGAGATACTCAGGCAATGCATTGAAAAGCTTTTCGATTTTATAGGGAAAAATACCCCGGCGGTGCATTTCAAGAAGAAACCATGCAAATGAATTTATTGTATCAATGCCAGGGCATTCGATTTTAAAATCAAGAAACTTTTTTTGTACAAGAATCCTTTCAAAATCATCTGTCAGGTATATCAGATGCTGTTTTTTAAACAGGGTTTTAATATTATTGTCGTCATATCCTTTTCCCCTTAACCTGGCCAGGAAATAAAGGCCATAGCCAAACAGGTCCTTCCCGGATTCAAGAAGAAAAGGCCGGTAAAGGCTGTTCCTGTAAACTATGTTATCCACTTCTTCCAGCGCTTCATCAGTGTCGGCCTGAACGAAACCTTTCTTTACAAGGTATTCAATTCCCCAGCCTATCCCGGTAAGGCCGTTTTCAAAGTTTACTGGAGTCGAAGTGTTTATTTCCTCATATATCTCATCAACGAGCTCGCCGGCATAATCTTCATATATCTTATTCTTTGAGAATCGTGAATAATGATAAAAGAATATTGCTATGCCCATTTTGCCGTTCAGTAATCCTGGATTGTCAAGAAAGCTGGCATTCAGGAGAAGCACATTGGCAATTCGTTGTAACCGATCCCCGATCATTGTATTCAAAGATAAATCCACGTCAGTCCCGTTAATTTAAATCTCTTTAAAACCACAGATCAGACATTCTTTCACATAAAGTTCAACAATTGATTTGATATGATTGCAAGAAAAAGCCGGGAAAAAGTTGACAGAATCTTCCAAGATCTGCCAAGATCTGCAGGAATCTGCCAGAAGTGGACACCTGCCTTTTTTTTGAGCGCTTATTTCGGGCGTTGGGGGATCCCGAATGTCTTATAGATCAATCTCAGATGAGACGGGTCTATAAATCCTCGCGGAATATTAATATTTTCCCTTTCGAACCATCTGTTCAGAGTTCTTATAGAAATTCCATATTCCTCAGCTACCTCGTTTCTATACTTGCGCTTCAGAGAAAGATCATCAATTTTCGGATCAATGTTCATTACCGGATAATAAAAAGAAGACATTCACCCAACCGCCTTATCGGACTCTCACTAATTCCAAATGTTAAAAATAGTAAAAAAGTTTACCCCCCCCCAAAAAAAAAAGAGAAAAATATTCCAAAAGTTGCCGGAAGATCAGACAAAATACCTGAAATACATCCTTAACAAATGGATTACCAGAGGAATTAAAAAAGCAAGGGACAGGGGGCGGGGGGCGCAGAGCTCAGGGCGCAGGGCGCAGGGCGCAGGGAGCAGGGAGCAGGGAGCAGGGAGCAGGGCACAGGGCGCAGAGCTCAGGGCGCAGGCTTTGCAGGCCGAAGCCTTCTTCGGAATCCGAAGCTTTAGCGAAGGATTCAGCGAAGGCCTGGCTCAGGGGAAGAAAGCAGAGAGCGGGGAGCAGGGGGCGGAGGGCAAGATGCAGGGCAGGGAGCAGGGAGGGAAATTTCAGATCTTCTGATTAAAAAGTGTTTCAGGGTTCCTCCAGGATATTGCCTGTCTGCCGTCACTGTAGCTGTATGTTTCATCACCGCCGTAAATAACTGTTCCGGATGGCAGTCCGGTTAACCTTTGCCAGTATTTAATCCCTTTAAAGAATTCATCTGTCACAGTTTTTCCAGATTTAACTTCAACAGGAACAAAACTATCTTTTTTATCAATTATGATGTCTATTTCATGTCCTACGTTATCTCTCCAGAAAAAAATATCCTCGTTGACTGACCTGTTCGAGACATGCTTTTTAAACTCCGAAACAATAAGATTTTCAAAGATATTCCCGTATAATGGATGCAGATTCAACTGGCCGGCATTTGAAATACCCAGGAGAGAGCATACAAGTCCTGTATCGTAAAAGTAAAGCTTGGGCATTTTTATAATTCGCTTGTTGAAATTCCTGTGAAAGGGATAAAGCCGGAAGACTATGAAGGAATTTTCCAGAACAGATATCCAGGCTCCTGCAGTCTTGTTGTCTACTCCCGCATCCAGGGCAAGGCTGCTAAGATTCAGCAACTGACCGGACCTTCCGGCGCACAGCCTTAGAAATCTGTCAAAAGTATTAAGATCTGAAATATTCTTTAACTGCCTGACATCTCTCTCCACATATGTCCTGATATAATTCGGATACCAAAGATCAGGATCTATGATCTGATCATATACCGGCGGGTATGATCCGCTTATTATCCTCTCTGCAGGGTCAACATCATTGCCGGGCGGCAATTCGGCCAGAGTAAACGGAAGAAGGTAGAGGTATGCAATTCTACCGGCAAGACTTTGAGAAATTGTCTCCTGGAGAAGAAAATTATTCGAACCTGTAAGTATGAATCGTCCTTTCAGACTGCTGTCATCAAGCAACTGCTGAAGATATGAAAAGATTTCAGGTGCTCTTTGCACTTCATCGATTACTGCCCCGGAACCATACTGAAATAAGAATCCTCTCGGATCATCAAGTGCAAATCGCCTGCTGTCGGGATTCTCAAGGTTAACATAAGGTTTGTTGTCAAATATATGCCGTGTCAGCGTAGTTTTTCCCGATTGTCTTGGCCCGATAACGGCTACTGCCTTAAATTGTTTCGCCAGTTTTATAAGTTCTGGTTCTATTTCCCGTCTGATCATAATGCAAATATACTGTTTTGGAATTGAATTCCAAATATGTAATGTATTTATTACTGGGAGCAGGTAATTGAAATCCGCTCAGGCTTTGCAAGCCGTAGCTTTAGCGAAGGCTTGGCACAGGGCACAGGGCGCAGAGCACAGGGGAAAAAGCAGGGGGCAGGGGGCAGGGGGTAAAGAGCAGGCAGAATCTTACTGAATAAAGTCGCCTGAAGTGCAGTATTTTCTTAATGCGGTATAGGCTCCTTATAGGAAAGCCTGCAAAGAGTCGGGCTCATCCCAATTCAAAACATTCAAATAGATGACGTCATCCCCGATCGGGTTCCTCCCGATTCGGGATCTTAGTCCCTGACTGCCAAGTATTCAGAAAGACGATCCTGCCCGATGTACAGGGCCTCTTAGCGGCATTTGTTAAGGGGGACAGGATTCCTTCGCCCCGGGGTACCGGGATTCGAAATGACCGATGTCATCTGGGTAATTTTGCGGCCCGGGTGCCCGGGTCTCGGAATGATAGTGCCCTGTTGGCTGTTTTGTATCCGGATCAGACGGGACCCGGAATGAACGGTTCATGAAGATTGCGGATTGCCCAAAAACACGTCTCCAGATCTTTTAGTCTCCCATTCTCCGTTTCTCCGTTTCTCCCTTTCATCTTCTTCACGCCCCCTTAATGCCTTCATGCCCTCACGCCTTTACGCCCATCCGCATTAATTCTTAAGCCTTACAAGTACCAGAACCGGATTATCCGTCTCTTTCAGGCTGTTTGCCAGTTTTTCAAGCTCTTTTTTCTTTTCGGGGTAAAGGGGTTTTGATTTCTTAAAAGCTTCAGCGGCAACATGCTTTTTAAGATCAATGGCATCGATCAATGATACTATGGTATTATCATCCTTTGTCGTTAACGGTAAAACATTCGGTCCTCCATCAAGATCATTAGTAATACCCTCCCCTAAATTAAATAGTGCCTGATAATTACCCTTTTGGGAACCAACAAAACCATAAAGCCTTACGTCACCCTGCACAAATTTGTTTACGAATGCATAATAGATAAAATCTCCAAATTCCAGCAAATTCATGGGTTGAATGTAATTAGCATTTATTTCGAGCATATCCGATTCAGAGCGTACTTTAGGAGTAACCTGTTTCTTACCGACATCAATAATCATACGAGGCTTAAATTCCATATTCTCGAATGTATATATCGTGTCAGAATATAATTCTTTTACAGATACTTTACCGTTAAAAAGGGAAAAGAGATTTTCATGGGTAAAACCTAATGTGCTTTTTGATTTAAATTGGTATCTGTTGGGAAAACTTTTTATCAGATGCCCTGATTTATCAATCATTATAAAACTGTTACTGTTGCTCCCTCTGTTATTCCCACAGAAGCATAAAATCTTGTCCTCAAAAAATCTAAACTCACGAACATAAGAAGGGACATTGAACGTCTTAATATATTCACCATATGGCGAATAAACATAGAACTTTTTCTGCCACCCCGAGACCATATAAACATTCTGAGTTTCTTTGTCAATATCCAGATCCTCAATTTGATTTATTTCACCGGGCCCCCTTCCTGTCTTTCCTATAACTGCCACGAATGTCCCATCTTCTCTGAATTTTAATACTCTACTGCCATTTTTTATTATGAAATATCCGTTCCCAAAAACAATTTTATTTATACTATAATCATTGAAAAAAACGAGGTCTATCTTTGATATCAAACTTTGCTCTTTGGTCTCCAATGGGATATACTCAATTTCTGTAAATCCCACATCAGAAAGTTTAACTTCAGACTGGCCTGGCAATCTGGATAAATTGAAAGTTTTAATAACATTTTGACAAACAACAATTAGACTGAAATTCATTAATACCAGCAAAATCCATATTGATTTTGGTATATCATTCATAGTGTTTAATTTAAAAATCTACTTATTGCCCGTCTTTTCAAATAATCCGGCTTTTATATTCTGTTTAAGATAAACTCTCATTATGACAGGATTACTGAATTCATTAACAGAACCAAAAACCGGTCTCATGTTGCGTAAATATTCTGAGGAATTTTTTCTTTCTTCAGTAGCCTTACTATACGTTTCACTAAAGTATTTAGCTTCAAGTACCGAATAGAGACATTCGCCTGAATAGAAAATATGACCTTCAGATTTACTGAAAATCGGAAAGTCTGCAAGAAAATCAAGATCATTTTTAAGAAAGACCTGGTTCCCGCGCGAATCAAAGTCAGCGATAGTCGATAATTCAATCTTGCCAGATTCTTTATCAAATAATGCAAATATCTTAGGCCGTTTGAAGGAACTTAAAGTTAGAAACAAGTAGCTTTTCGATTCGGCAACTGAATGAACCCAGAATCCCTCTGGCGGTCCTGCACCGATATTGAACATTCCATTATCTCTCCAGGTTTCCCATTTCAGTTTCCGTTCCCCAAGATTAATTATAAACCTTGGACTGACATCAAAATTCCGGTTTAGAATAAATACTGTATCACAGAACTTTTCCTTAAAAATCAGTGAAGTATCAAAGACCTGGTAGCAATAATCATCCGCAATTATGGAAGGCCATTTTGACAACTGTTCCCTGGTGTATGGATATTCGTTTCTATACAGAGGAATTATCGAATCTGTACTTAAATTGAATAATGAATAAATAAACTTAACTCCTGGCCTTTGAGGCACAGAAACAAAAAGATGATTTTCAAAATATTCAATCTTCCGGGGTGGAAGAGATTCAACCGGGTTAACCGGTTTTTTAAATCCAGTTAAATAATCCCCGTTAAAACTATATACTTTTATTGTCTTGTCCCTGTCCGAAACAAATACCCGTTCATGCTCTTCATCAATTGCCGAGCAAACAGGTAAAGTCTCTCCGGGACCTCTCCCAGTATTGTAGACTTTATTAATGAATCTTCCGCCTGTGTCAAATCGTAGCAAGTCGAGCCCGTTTTCGACAAAAATGAAATCGTTGGTTACTTTGAAGTTATAGACATAGTCAAGCAAAATACTATCATTCGTCTGTAAGGGTATATATTCAACCTTCCCGGCAAACTCAGATAGCCTGATAGAGTCAGTCCGACTGTCGTCAGGATTAATTAAAATTTCAAGTGGGAATCTCTTTTCAAATTTGGGGTGGATTTCTTTACAAGAAATAAATAAAAGGCATAATCCGACTACCAGGAAAATTGTTTTTAACTCTTTATTCATGAAAATTGTACTGTTTTTCTGTTTATGTTAAAATTTTACCAAAAATATGTAAGGTACTGGAAGGGCGGCAAGTATTGCCGTTAAAGAAAGTCCTTCTCCCGCGGAGGACTGCAGTAGCAAGAGAATTCTGCCTGTAAAGTATATGAATCCGACGTCGGCTATACACATATTATCAGACTAATATGTTCTTCAGACATTAAAAATAGTTAATTTGCGAACTCATTCCAAAAATTGTTTAGGTTTTTTTAAGAAATGTTTATGATTTTGTTTAAGATATTAGGCTTTCACCTTCAATGAAGTTACGGTGGGGCGAAGCCGGGTGTGCGGCTTGCGGGTTCAGAACATTCAAATAGATGACGTCATCCCGGATCGGGTTCCTCCCGATTCGGGATCTTAGTCCCCGACCACCGCGTATTCAAAAAGCCCATTCTGCCCGATGAAGAAGGCCTCTTAGGGGAATTGGTTTATGGGAGTAAGATTCCTTCGTCCCGCTAAGGCGGGTCTCGGAATGACAGTGTCCTTATGGCTAATTTGTATACAGATCAGACGTGACCCGGAATGACGGTGCATGTAGTTTGCGGATTACCCAAGCAGATTATTCTTTTAAACGTCTCTAAGTCTCTCAGTCACTTAGTCCCTTCGTCTTTCTCACGCCTCACGACTCACGCCCTAACGCCTTAACGCCTTCATGCCTTTAATCCCTCACACATCTTACCGAAGCCCCGTCGTTCTGCTGCAAGCTGCTATGGATCACATCAGTGGAATTGTATTCTACCCGCATCGCATCGCTACGATTCGAATGCCAGAAATAACCTGATACCCTGAATCTCTGGTAATCCTTGTAATAAGTGTTCCTGAAACCTCCGGGCAATGCGTTGAAACCCGATTCATTGGTTGCCCAGGCATTGGGCTGCAGCCAGTTGCGGGTTCCTGTCTCCTTCATCATTCCCCCTGCAATATCATTACCAAGGTACATTATCAGGGTGTACCACTCGTCTTTATCGGGAACATGCCAACCTTGGGGACAAAGCTTTCCCGTACTGACGGTATAAAAATTATACAGGGCTCCATAATGGTTCAGCCTGAAAAACGCTTTATAATTTCCATACCAGCAATACCCGGGAGTGACCAGGTTTGCCCAGACAGTATCAGATTCAACAAGTGGGATCTCAGCGCCGTTTTTCAGATGTGTAGTCCGGAGATTTTCAGCCATCCAGACCTGGGTGCCGATAACCACAGTGTCATAAACATTCCCGTCAATATCTGTCAGACCGGCCTTCTCAGGATTCTTTTCACAAGCCGGCATTATTAACAGAATGATTAACGATAAATAAACAAAAGGCTTGTTCTTAAAGCAATTCATATATTTTGATTTCCCGGACATCAGTGAATCATTTACTGCAATCAGTTGTAAAATAAAAATTAGGGCTGCCATCAGTATATACCGATATAGGGGGGAACGGCAAAGCCCAGATGCAAACCTTTGTCAGCGACGGCATATGGTCAATGGCAAGCTGGTATATTTTTGAGTTGTTTGTCAGATCCAGGGTGGTTAACTGATTATACCCGCAATAGAGCTGCCAGAGTTCTGTATTGTTCGATGTATTCAGACTGGTAAGCAGATTGTTGGAACATTCCAGCCTCCTGAGATCTTCACAGTTCGAAATATCGAGACTTTCAAGCTGATTTACCGAACAAAGCAACTGCTGCAGTAAAGTAGCAGCTTTAAGATCCAGGAATGCAATCTGATTTCTTTCACATACCAGAATTTTAAGCATTGGCTTGTCTGAAACATCAAGGACAGAAAGTTTATTATATCCGCAGTACTGAAACTCCAGCTGGTCACATCCCGAGATATCGAGCGAGGTCAGTTCATTATTAGAGCATAATAACCCTGTAAGCAGATGATTCTCTGAAAGATCGAGGTTTTCAAGGTCATTGTATTCGCACTGTATTATTTCCAACGCGGGATTATTTGAAAGATCGAGCGAAGTCAGATGATTTGAATTGCAATTGAGCTGCTCAAGGGCAGTGTTTTGTGAAATATCCAGCGAGGTCAGGCCATTACCCCAGCAATTGATCCCTGTCAGATTATTATTCCTTGAAATGTCAAGATTATTCAGGGGACAGGACTCAGTGTTAAGGTAGGTCAGGGCGGTGTTATACGAAAGATCCAGCGAAGTCAGCGGATTGTACATCGCTATGAGTCTTTCAAGACTGGCGTTTTCCGAAATATCGAGTTGCAAAACTTTATTATGAGCGATATCGAGATATTTCAGAGCCTTATTTCGGGAAACGTCAATCTTCGTGAACTCGTTATTCCCACAACGCAATGTTTCAAGATTGACAAACCACTCTAAGCCCGACAGATCAAAAATATCGCAATAATATATATTCAGTTCCTTAACATCGGCAGCTTCACTGAAGCTAATCGTTCCGTCACCGTCGGCATCAACTCCCCTGTCAATAAGCGCCTGAAGGAAATTCCCATCCGCTATCTCAACGGTACTGTATTTTTCACACCGTGTGAACAGAAAGGGGACAATTACAATCATCAATATCCTTAATTTCTGTTTCATTTCTGACTCTCCAGGATAATTGGTTTGTTTAACTCTTCCTTAACGCTTTCGCCTTCTGCATTCCGTTTCCAATTATAGCTTATACCTATCCTCATGGCACCCAGGAAGAGCCTCTGCTGGTTGTCTTCATGGGTGAAGGGGACTACCGAATGAAGTTCCGTAAAAGGCGAAACGTCAATTACGAAATTTTTAACATGGAATTCCCTCCCCGCTCCGAGCGAAATACCGAATCCCGATTGCGGATCAACCCATTCCGGCTTACCTCCAAAGGTAAAATCCACTATCGTCCCGGCGCTTATAAAGAGAAAGTCATCCAGGTATCTTTTGAAGGAAAGGGGAACGGACAGCAGTTCGAAAGACTCGGTATAGATGGTTTTTTCATCATAGATTTGGGGCGATAATTCGAAACCCGTCCTGTGCCATGAGTAACGCGGGGCTATTACCATCCTGTATTGTCCGCCGACCATCCACGATAAGCTGATCCCGGCCGACCAGGTCTGGTTGCCATGCCAGGGACTTGTTTCCTCGGTGATATATCTGTCCGTCATTCTGACCGGAAGGTTCCATCCCCCAAATCCATTAACACCTGCCCTGAATCCGCCGCCGGCATCCGTATCCTGCGGATACACTGAACCCGAGGCCAGAACACAAAACAGGATGAGAAGTACTTTTTTCACGCGTTAAGGGTTTGAACAGACGTTTATGGCCACAATTTATGAAATGCTAAGATAGGAAAATTTATATTAGGATGCGGTACGCGGTATGCGGTACGCGGTAAGCGGCGAGTCAATATCTGCTCTTAAGGATAAAAACTTGAAGGACATGCAGGATTGAATAAGACTGCACGACCGCATGACCGCAAGACTGCACGACCGCAAGACTGCACGACCTCCCTCCTTCATTCCCTAACGCCTTAATGCCCTTGCGCCTTATCATATTTATCACTATCTTTATCTTTTAATACCTAATTAATTCGTCAAGTCGTATGTCCACAGGATTGAGAGTTACTGCCAGGCTGGCATTGATTCTGCCGGTTTTGACCAGCATGGTGTTATGCTCCTGCAGTGAGGAATTCCTTACCAGGGAACCAAAAGGGACCGGCGCCGGATCAGTAATGCTTACTCCTGATGGTATCGAATCAATCCTTACGGGAGCATATGGTGCGATGAGGGGAACATACCGGTTCGGAGGATCGATGGGAACCGACTGGGTTTACGGAAGCGTTGTTTCCGACGATTGCTATAAAGGCACATCAGCCGGTGATTCATCCCCGATGAGTCCGCTGGAGTCGTATCTGAACTGGCCAACTTCACCCTATTTCACCGAGCGCTGGACCGACTGCTACAACGGCGTTGCCCGCGCAAATAATGTCCTTGAATTTCTGGCAGCGGCACAGAAAGGCAATACACCCCTTCCCGCGGGAAGAGCCCTTCAGGTTGAAGCAGAGGCAAAATTTCTCAGAGCATGGTTCCACTTCCAGGCAAACAAGGTGTTTGAAAACATCCCTTACATAAAAACCCCCGCGGAACTTGCACCGCTGCTTCCCGAAGAGGTCCCAAATGACGATCCGGCATGGGACGAGATCGAAGAAGATCTGCAGTTTGCAATCGAAAACCTTCCTTCCTCTTTTTCAGATGAGCCCGGCCGCGCTGACAAATTCGCCGCCGAAGCCGTGAAAGCCCATGCTTATATGTACCAGAAGGAGTTTGACCAGGCCAGTGTCCTGCTTGACGATATCATCAACAACGGCGGCTTCGCACTTGCGTCGAATTTCTACGACAACTACGACATGACACATGAGAATAACAGCGAATCCATATTTGAGATCCAGGCATTCACAACTTCCACAGCTGCCACTTCACTGCTCATTTCAGGCGCTGTTTTCCATCAGAAAGGTCCTGCCAAATGCGGGGGATGGGGATTCTTTCAGCCTTCCCAGTGCCTCTTTGAAGCATTCCAGGTAACACCGGAAGGTTTGCCCGTCCTCGAAATTGACGACCGCGAACCCCTGGCTCACGATATGGGCATATCAAGCAATACCGCTTTTACCCCGACCAGCCATCTTATGGATTCGCGTGTCGACTGGACAATAGCCCGGCGGGGAGTTGATTTCCTGGGCTGGGGCATACATCCAGGCCAGGCCTGGATCCGCGAGCAGGACAACGGCGGTCCATACATGACAAAAAAATACATGCACCTCAAGTCGGAACAAGGATTGAACCTTTATATGGACGGGTTTTCAAACGGCAAGAACTACAGGATGTACAGACTCACTAACATTCTGCTATGGAGGGCTGAAACAGCCGTCGAGGAGAATGATCTGGAACTTGCCAGGTCGCTGGTCAACAGCATCCGCGAAAGAGCCGGAAACAGCACGCCTGTCATGGGCCTTTGCCTCAGTGACTATGATCTGGGAACCTTTCCCGTGGTTGACTGGACCAGACCTGCCGCCAATTATAAAATAGAGCCCTACCCCGCCGGACATCCTGCCTTCAAATCACAAACCGAAGCCAGGAAAGCAGTCAGAATGGAGATAAGGCTTGAATTTGCCACCGAAGGCCAACGCTTCTTCGACCTCAGGCGATGGGAAATCGACGACGAGGTGCTGAATGATTATATCTCACGCGACCAGGAATTCAGATTTACATTGAGAGATGCGGTCTATGATCCTGTGGAAGATGACTACTGGCCATTGCCACAGTCACAGGTTGAGATGCAGAAAGGAGTGCTGAAGCAGGATCCGGCGTATGTGGAATAAGCGGTACGGGGTACGCGGTACGCGGCGAGTCAATGTTTGCTCTTAAGGATAAAAACTTGAACGACTTGCAAGACCGCACGACTGCAAGACTGCAAGACCGCACGACTGCAAGACTGCAAGACCGCACGACTGCAAGACTGCAAGACCGCACGACCGCAAGACTGCAAGACCGCAAGACCTATTTCTGTCTTCCATCCGACTTGAATAAAACAAAACCTTTTGCCTTTTGTTATCTTTGCAGACCTGACAAAATGACTTCCTTCCCCTGCCTGAAAGGCATTTGGAATGAGTTTTGATCATATCTGAAACAAAGAAAAATTAAGAACCATGGAAGCATCACATGCAAATATGAATATCTGGATAATCTTTATTGTGTTCATGATCCTCAGCTGGATCGTAAGCGCCACTCTGAAATCGAAATTCAAAAAATACTCGAAGGTACCCACCGACGGAGGCCTGACGGGCCGCGACGTTGCTGAAAAAATGCTTAGGGACAATGGTGTCTTTGACGTACAGGTTGTATCGGTGCCGGGAAGCCTCACCGACCATTACAATCCCGAAAAGAAGACTATCAACCTCAGCCAGGATGTGTACAACAGCCGAAGCATTGCTGCCGCGGCAGTTGCAGCCCATGAAACAGGTCATGCGGTTCAGCATGCCACCGCCTATGCATGGCTCGGATTCAGGTCCAAACTGGTCCCCCCTGTCAGTTTTGCATCTAAATGGGTGCAGTGGGTGCTGCTTGCCGGTATTCTCCTGGTTAATACCTTCCCCGGCCTCCTGCTTGCAGGCATTATCCTTTTTGCTTTCACAACCATCTTCAGCTTTGTCACACTTCCTGTGGAGATTAACGCCAGCAGGCGAGCTCTCGTGTGGCTGTCCTCGGCAGGAATAACTTCATCCATGAACCACGGGATGGCGCAGGATGCGTTGAAATGGGCTGCATATACCTATGTGGTTGCTGCACTCGGATCGCTTGCAACTCTTCTTTACTACATAATGATCTTTACGGGCGGAAGCAGGGATTAAGACAATTACCTGTCATCTTCCTTCAAAAGGCTGGTACGCTTGTAGACAAGCCTGATCACTATCCAGATAATACCTGCAGGAATTGCTGTGTATATCCACATGGGGGTAAGGTAAATCCTTTCCGACAGAAAGTAGTTCCTGAACAGATCGAGCAGGATAAAAATCAGGAAGATATTTATGAAACTGTTGTACTCGCGTTTCAGAACGCTTTTCACCGAGAACGGGAGAGAAGGCTTTACAAAACCTCTGAGACGGGGTAGCACTGATCTGACCTTTTCGGAGTATTTATCATAGGCTTCCCCGAATTTATTCCTCAGGAACTGTTCTTCAGCAAACATTATCCTTTCATAATAGAGCCAGTATACAAGAATGAACAGTATAAGAAAGATCAGCGACCTGACAAACAGAACAGGACCCAGCCACATCAGGAAATTGCCTATGTACAGCGGGTGCCTTACAAGAGAATAGATCCCCGTGGTATTTAACTCATCGGCTATCTGTCCTGCCGTTGTGTTCCGCCCGGAAGTGTTTTTCGCAGCATGTCCCACAGTGTAAATCCTGACGGCTTCGCCTAGCAGACTGACACCAAGGAACAGAAGCTCGGGCGTCAGATTGAAGATTATAGCCTGCCGGTTGGTAAGATACAGACCGGCTATTCCTGCGGCAATGAAAACCACGGGCAGCCAGCTCCTCCGCCTGAACAGCCAGTTACCGCTTCTTTCCAGTTCATGAACAAGTGCCATCGTGTGGTAGGATATATGAAGCGGTAAAAGTATTAATTTTAATGACTATCGGCAATGATGACTAACACTCTTATTCTTTATTGTTTATACCCCCTTCCCCAGCCTTTACCCCCTTCCCTAACCTTCCCCCAGGGGGGAAGGGGCCTGTAAAATTCTGCACACGAGACGAAGGAATCCGAAATTCGACATATGATAAACGAAAATGAGCATAAGGCAAGACTTATCACCCATGCAGGATCCCGCAATCTTATTATTTCCCCTTTCTGATAATCCCCCAAAAAGTGCAGGAGTTTTCAATGGAGAAATCATTTCCCCCCTGGGGGAAATAAGAAAGGGGGTCAACAGAATTTTAAGGCAAATTATTTATAATTATAACTATGAGATTACAAAAAACTATTGCTGATTTTTTATGAATGATTACCGACACTCATTTTAATTTTTTAGAAACTGTATTTGATCCTGAGAAATCCCAGGTTGATCCTCGATTTCTCCCCTCCCATTACAGCGTTGAAATGCTGCCAGATAAGCGAAAAATCGAGATTCTCAGCCAGCGAGTAATCGGCCGAGGGACCGGCAAAGTAACCGTCAAGATCGGGAAGCCACATTGCCGAAAGGGTAAGGTTCAGAAGGGGCGAGGCGGCCCATGTGAACTGCCCGAAGGCGGAAAACTCTGAAAATGCTAGATCCCTGGCTGAGAGATTCCCGGTATATAACCTGTTGAAATCATTCAGACCAACAGGCCTGTTGCAATACATCAGCTGAACCTGGGCTATCGAATTATCCTTGAAGACTCTGTCAAATCCTGTTGTAACCAGAACGGTGCTTTCGTCGCCCGGGAAATCTTCCCATGGATCAAACCATGAGGCTTCTCCCCTGAATGATACCTGGCCTATGGCCCCCGACCAGCCTGTACCGAGCGCTATTTCGCTGCCATCTGAAAAACCGGCAAGGAACTGAATGTCGTAACCCCATTTATTGAATCGCCACAAGCCGGCTGCCGTAATATCGTTGTCGCTGTCAACCTTTACAGCCAGCTCGGCTGCCGATGATGATGAGGTAAAATACTGAAGCCTCACTGCATCGCTCCCCGGCCTTTCGGCATAGTCGAAATCGAAGAAGGAATAGGCGTTGAACAGGTCATTCGGGTTCCATACAAAGGTCTGGCCCCAGTTTATCCGCTGCCGGCCTATGGTCAGCTGCACTTTGTTGAAATTAAAATCGAGCCACAGCCTGTCAATTGTGGTATTCAGAAGGAATGACTGCTTGTCGATCACGTTCCACGACATATCCACCTTACCCGGATCGGACCCGATGAGACTGGAATAATAGCTCCCCAGCCTTACCATGTCGCCCGTGAAAAGACGGTTCCGGACACCTGCTCCAATAGTAATGTTGTCATTTATGTAACCTTTAAAATTCAGCCTGTTATGGATGAGATTCTCGTTCATGAAGGGCCCTGAAAGTGAATCGAACATCACACTCTGCATGGATGTGACGTAACCGGTCAGTTCAACAAGCGGGGCTTTTTCTTGTGAAAAGAGACAGGAAGCGGAAAATGAGATAAGCAGCGAGAAAAGGATTTTTTTCATTGCGCACGTCTTTCATCCGAAACCACCCTGCCATCTTCGAGCGTTATGACCCTCCTGGCCATCTTCATCACCCTGGGATCGTGGGTCGAGAATATGAATGTGATCTTCTCCTCCCGGTTAAGGGTCTCCATTATCTCGAGAAGGGTTGAAGCCGCCTTTGAATCGAGGTTGGCCGTAGGCTCATCAGCCAGCACGAATTTCGGCCTGGATGCAAGCGCCCTGGCCACAGCAACCCTCTGCTGCTGCCCCCCCGACAGCTTCGAGGGCCGGCTGTTGATCCTGTCGCCAAGGCCAACAGCATCCAGAAGCCCGATGGTCCTCTCATCCCTCTTTTCCCGCGGCCATTTCTGAAGTGTCATTATGAACTCTACATTCTCCTTTGCTGTAAGAACAGGAATTAGGTTGTACGACTGAAAAACAAACCCGATGTTCTTAAGCCTGAAATCAATAAGTTCCGACGACTTAAGTCCCGACAGATTGACACCGCCTATCGTTATCTCACCCGAGGTGGGCATGTCGAGTCCTCCTATCATGTTAAGCAGGGTGGTCTTTCCCGATCCCGAAGGCCCTACTATTGCTGCAAATTCAGCTTCTTCAAAGCCGAGGCTTACGTCCCTTACGGCATGAACCTTGACTTCAGCCGAGTTATAGATCTTGTTCACGGTTTTCAACTCAAGTACTTTCATTTTTCCTCAGTATGATTTGTTTTCAGTAAATCTCAAATATCCTTTTTCTCATAAGCGGTTGAATGATCCGGTTCGAATCTCATTCCGTTCTCAGCGCTTCAACGGGTACAAGCTTCAGCGCCTTCCGTGCCGGCCACAGAGATGACAGTATCGCTGTTACAATCACCATTACGGCAATGAAGGCAATAAATCCGGGCGTGACTATCGGATAAACCGTTGCAGCAAACCCAATGGCTTCAAATCCTTCGCCCCAGCCTGCCATGTGGATCCCTGTCCTTCCAAAGGTTCCGGTAACAGCCCATCCGAGGAGGATACCGGCCGCCGCCCCAACACAAGTAAGGAATACCGTTTCAAGCATTATCATTGTAAAGACCCTCCGCCGGTTCATGCCTATCGCCATCAGCATCCCCAGCTCCTTTGTCCTTTCAAGCACCGACATGAGCATGGTGTTAATGATCCCGAAGGCAAGAGCCAGCATAATTATCCCGATGAAAATAAAGTAGTAGATGATCATGAAATCATTCATCAAAGCGGCATCCGGAGCAAGTTCCTTCCAGGTCCTGACCGAATTCCCGACTGCCAGCGGTATCAGCCTGTCCCTTACCTTTCCGGCATCATCTATATTATTGAGAAGGATAGCAGCTTCATGGACAAGGATATCCTCATCTCCGTAAAGCTTAACCAGCTCCCCGGCATTGACGAAAACCGCCATCTGGTCAAAACCCGTGTTTGTGGTCTTATAAATGCCGCAAACCCTGAAAATGGCATGGATCGGATTACCCTCCCTGTCGGAAAGGGTAAGCTGGATCTTGTTCCTGAGCCTGTAATCAAGGGCATGACTGGTTATGGTATTTCCAGATTCTTCATACTCCTTCCTGGTCAGTTCCTTTTCCAGCGCTTCCCTGAAATCGCCAGGCGAACGGAACCGGGTGTCTTTCATGGCTTCAAGTTTATCCAGGACCGGGGCAGGCACTTCTTCCTTTCTGAGTTTTTCAATCACGCTGTCGGTCACTGAGTATTGCTTGATCTTCAGCAATTCAGCCGTCTTATCGCTGATAAGAATATCGTTGCTGCTGCCGGCATCAAGATACCTGCCTCCCCCGCTTACTATCTTCTCATGGATCCTGGTAACCTGCTTTTCTTTGTCGGGATCGACTCCATAGATGATAACCCCGGTATTTGCCCACGAAGTGCCGGCCAGGGCTATAATTTTAGTCCTTACGACATGGCTTTTTACCTCAGCCATCGTGTCAATGATTGAGGTGATCCTCCCCGGATCGCTTATCGTCAGGCTGGTCTCCTCATTCTTCAGATACTCATTGTTGTGGATCTGAATATGGGATACCTCGTTATACACAGCATCATCGAGCCGCTGTTTCGACCAGCCTTCCACAAAACCTATGATGAAGACTCCGGCAATGATGCCGAGCGCAACGGCAATTATCACCACCAGGCTCCGCTTTTTGTTGCGCCAAATATTCTTCCAGGCGATTGACCAGATCATAATCAATATTGTTTAACTTCTTAAAGCTTCAATTTCCTTCAATTTGGCTATCTTTCTCATTGGATAAACCACTGCAAGCAGCACCATGCACAGAACAATCAGGGCCTGCCAGAAAAAATAAGGTCCAACAGGTGCAGTAGGCATTACAGCTTCCCAGCCCCAGTCCTCCATCATCTTCGCGAGATCCCCCCTGAGGATATACGGATTAACATAATACCAGGTTATCAGAGGCACGCTTGCAACAAGGCCGGCCACAAGACCAAAGATGCCAAGGAGGATCATCTCCATAACAACAATCCTTTGCAGCTTCCCCTTCTGCATCCCTATTGACACAAGCACACCAAATTCCCTTTTCCTCTCGGACACCATCATGAGGACTGTCCCGAAAATGCCGAAGAAAATTATGAAATAAAGTATCCCGAGCATCATCTGACCGGTCTGGTTATCACCCTGGATCTGCTGAAAAAGAACAGGATTCAGCTCATACCATGTACGTGCAGTGGTGCTGCTTTCGCCCAAAATCGAATTAATATCCCTTTTCACAGCCTTTACTGTCCTGTTCGACCTGTCAGTGAGATTCACGGCCAGTGCTGTAATCCTGCCGCCTGCACCATACAATTGCTGAGCCGCGGGGATGGTCATTACCACCAGCTTGTTGTCGATTTCGGGAGAGGGCATTTTTATTATACCCCTTACAGGATACAGTCCTGCTGCCGAAACACCGTGATATCCCTGACCCATCAGTATCACCGAATCGCCTATCCCTACCTTAAGAAACCCCGCAAGCCTGTCGGAAACCAGCACTCCTTCGTCACCCGCGGAAAGAAAGGAATTTGAGAACCGGGTGAACCCGAGGATGGCATTTAGGATTTCTGCGTTTTCGGTGTCATCAAGTTCAAATTCCAGCCTGAGGCTGGCTTCAGATGTCCACGATCTGCCGGTGGCTGCCCTTAGCTTATCCATAATGGCGCCGGGGATCTGTTTTGATTCCTCCATTCTTCTGACAACTTCATCCGTTATCCTGTACCTCACCATCCTGGCTTCGGTATCCGAAAAATCCTTCTCCTTCAGCGGATCGATGGCTATCACTGCAACTCCCTTTGTCTGGATGCCGCTAGAGGCAAGTGCAAAGGATTCGAGATGCGGCGTTACCGAAACAACCCTGTCGATAGCCGAAATGGCAGAAACAAGCGAATCGCTCCATACAAACGAATTGTCGATAAGGGGATCATCGTGATAATCAACATGCTGGACTTGAAGGTGACCGGTAAATGACTCGATCAGGTTGTTTATCATACGGTCGTAGGAGCCAAGCTGAATCGACCTCATGATCACCGCAAAGAAGACCGCGAAGAATACGGAGGCGGCCGTAATGAGTGTACGGCGTCTGTTACGCCAGAGATTCCTCCATGCTATTTTGAATTCTTCCTTCATGGTATTTCATTTGTGATATCAACGGATCCTTTTCATATTCTGCTGAGAAAAATAGCTTTCCTCCACGGGTATGTTGAACTTTATTTCACGGATCTCAACAATCGTTTTGTTCTCCGGCTCCTCCGCGGGAACAAGTTCAATCCTTGTCGTTATGGTTCGCCCGTCCATGACTTTTACCGCCGATGCATTTTCAGTCCTCACCAGGTAATCATCCTCATCATACAGCTCCGCCTTCAGCACCAGAAAATCCTTTTTGTCTATCCACTGAACCTGCCTGCCCCACACTATCGAGGCGTCCTCTTTTGCTTTCATCCCTATCCTGTAACACTGACGGCCGTCGACCGTTTCTTCCCCCAGGATCTCATGTGTATAGTCATCCACAACCGACGATTCCCTCAGGATGTCGTCGTTGGTGTAGTCAGAACCCATCCAGCCCTGCGACATCATCGAGGGAGGAAGCTTTATGAGCCTGTTTATGGAAGGATTCCAGCTCCACATCTCCGTAAGGCGTTTCAGGAAGCTCTGTCCCGCCTCCCTGGCAGGTGCTGTGATAAGGGCAAGGGCATAATCGTCGCCGAGGCTCCAGCTTTTAAATTCGATGGTCCTTGTCCACTCAGGCCTGACTATCTGCATTGCCATGACGCTGTAACTGCTCTTTTCACCCCTGAACTTCTCGTCAGCCCGTTTTACTATTTCAGTTGCGCTTATCCCCTGGGCTCCGGCAACAGCCGGGAACAACAGCGGCAGGGCAATCATAAAGGCCGCCCCGATACGTGATTTGATAACTTTGACTGTCATTTGAACATTTCAATTATCCTGTTTATTATCTTTTCATCATCTTCCTCTTCACCATCACCGGTATAGATTCTGGTTATCGCATAACCCTTCACGGTCAGCATGAACAGTTTCGTTTCGGCTATTGAATCATAACCCGGACCCATCCGCTCACCCTTGCGGACGAAATAATCGGTGATAACCTTCATTATCTGGGCTGCCGGCATATCCGGTGCCGGATTTACACCTGAACTCTCAAGCGAACTTGCTCCCACGAACGAACTGAGAAAATGCTCCCTGACCTCGCTTTGCATAAGGATCTGGAATAACAGACTCCAGAAAACCCGTTTCCCCCTGAGCAAAATTCCTATCTTTCTGACAAAGAATTCAAACTCCTCCTCGGACAGAAATCCGTCGCGGTTGGTATCGAAATAGTTCAGCACTTCTTTTACTGATCTTTCGATTATTGCCCTGAGAAGAGCTTCCTTGCTCTCAAAATAGTTGTACATCAAACCCTTTGATATGCCCGCATGCTTTGCGATATCAGTGATGGTGGTTGCATGATATCCTTCTCTGGCAAAGTGTTCAAGAGCGCTGTTCATTATCAGGTTCCTCTTCTCCTCCCTGATCTCTTCAAATTGTCTTGTAGTCCTGGGTGACATATGCAAGCTTTTTTTCGTCCAATACCTATTTATAAATAGCTTTGATTGAACGGTCAGTCAAATATAAAACGGATTTTTGAGAAATGCAAATTTTTTTTGAAAAAACGGTATGCGGTACGAGGTACGCGGTACGAGGCGTTTGAAAAAAACGGTGACCAGAGCACAGGGCGGCAACAAAACGAATCCCCTCCCGGGAGGGGTAGGGGTGGGTTTCTTTCAGACAGCTTGCCTAATACCGAAGAGGCTGATCGGGACGGATCCCCTCCTTGGAGGGGTAGGGGTAGGGTTTCTTTCAGACAGCTTACCTAATGCCGAAGAGGCTGATCGGGACGGATCCCCTCCTTGGAGGGGTAGGGGTAGGGTTTCTTTCAGACAGCTTGCCTAATACCGAAGAGGCTGATCGGGACGGATCCCCTCCTTGGAGGGGTAGGGGTAGGGTTTCTTTCAGACAGCTTACCTAATGCCGAAGAGGCTGATCGGGACGGATCCCCTCCTTGGAGGGGTAGGGGTAGGGTTTCTTTCAGACAGCTTACCTAATGCCGAAGAGGCTGATCGGGACGGATCCCCTCCTTGGAGGGGTAGGGGTGGGTTTCTTTACTTCCGAAGAATCTGAACCATCTAAATCAAGTGGTGCTATTTCTTGTAAACGTTATTTACAATTAGACCCTTTCTGCTGTTTAACAGCATTTCTTTTATTAAATATTAAATACACCCATACAGTAGTTGGGACTATGACATAAATTAAGTACCATGACCCCTAAAATACAATTTGTTATAGCTATTGAGAGATGCGGGATTTCTGAAACCAATACTGAGGAGTCAGGTAAAGCTTTATCACTTCTGCACCACCCACCCCTACCCCTCCAAAGGAGGGGATCCCTTCTGGTCAGACCTGCTACTCATCCCAACTCTCAAACTCCCTTACGCTCTTTTCACCCACCCCTTGCAGCCTACCCTGCTAGCTGCCCCTTGCTCCTTGCCCCTTGCCCCTTGCCCCCGCCCCCTGCCCTTTGCCTTCCCTATTTCTTCCGTCCCGATCAAATAATTGTGCCCCATGAACGTTATTATACAAGTTTATATATCTTTAACCAACTGCTAAAACTACATTTGAAATGTCAAGTCTCAGGCTTTTACTTGGATTAATCCCCTCCACGTCGAAAATTGAACAGGCTGAAAAAGCGCTGACCGATGAATATGAAAAACTAAAGGCATTCGCCAAATCGGAACTCCTCGACAAGTATACCAATCTCCACGAACTGGTTAACTCTTCGGCTTTTATCCAGAAGAAAAAGGAAATTGAATCTCTTAACTACAAGAACTCCGAAGAGTATGCCAAGGAGAAGGAATTCCTGTCGATGCAGAAGGCAAAAGATATAGTAATGTATTTCAAAACCGTTTCAGGATCCATGCTTAAACGGTTTAAGGAACTCGACGGATCGCAGAAAATAAGGGATTTCGAGGAACTCGAGAACTTCATCAAGTCGAATGCCTTCAGACAAAGGCAGAAGATGAAGCCCATCACCTTCAAGGATACCGATGAATACAGAAAGTTTATTGAATACAAATCACTCAAAAAGGATCCAGAGATAAAGGCTTTTCGGAAAGCCAAACAGGAGATGCCCAGATCAAAAGCAGTAGAACGATTTGAAGAACTCGAAAAATTCATCAGCAGCTCCGAATTCCTCGCCAAGAAGAACATGAAGCCCATTACTTTCAAGGATTCGGAGGAATACAAAAAGCTGATGGAATACAAACGCCTCAAGGAGAGCCCCGATATCAAAGATTATTACAAGTTCAAGGCATCAAAGGAATATGCAAATTTCCTGAACATCGACGGATCGGCACGCCTCGCAAGGTACAATGAACTCAAGGATTACCTGGCAACAACGGAATTCAGGGACAGGAAGGATTACCTGCTCGATAAAAAGCGCTTTGAAAAGACTCAGGAGTTCAACGATCTTCAGGAATACCAGAAACTTCAGAAAAATGAGGACATCGTATGGTATTTCAAAGTAAAGGATTCAAATAAATTCGATGAGCTTAAGAAATATGAACTTACATTTATTGATGATTTCAACGGCGATTCGCTCGATACCGGAAAATGGCTTACCAACTTCTACTGGGGCGACAAGCTACTGAATGACAATTACTCTGTCGAGAGCGACCTGCATGCATACACCGGAAAGAATGTAGAGGTCAGGAACAGCCTTCTCAAGATCCATACTAAACCGGAAAGAACCAACGGGAAGGCGTGGTCGGCAACAGCAGGATTCAGAACAAAGGAATTCGCCTATACTTCGGGGATAGTGAACTCCGGCAAAAGCTTCAGGCAGAAATATGGCATCTTCTCCGCCAAGATCAAGCTGGGAAACCCGGCCGCAAGGAATAATTTCTGGATGCTCTCCGACAAGATCACCCCTCACATAGATATCTGCCGTACCTCCAACAACAAGGTATGGACCGATTTCGTGGCCGATCCCGGTCGTTTCTCCAAAACATCGATCGGACCCAGATATTCAAACGACTTCTTTATCTACACCCTCGAATGGACCCGCGATATGCTCGTATGGAAGATAAACGGCCAGGAAATAGCCCGCCAGACATCCAACGTCCCGCAGGAACCAATGTATGTGCTTCTGGCAGGCGGCGTTGAGACTCCCATCAGCGGTATGACGTCGATGGAGGTTGACTGGGTGAAGGTGTTTCAGTATAGACAATAATTCTGCAAAGGGTAGAGGCCGAGGGCGAGGGCACAGGGCAGAGGGCGCAGGGCAAAGGGCGCAGGGCGCAGGGCAGGAGGAAGAAGTTGGCAGTTGGCAGTTGGCAGTAATTTGCTGATTAGCAGGTTTATACGAAAATATACGAATTTTTATCGAATAACGATAACCGAGTTATTGTTATTCGATAATTTTTTTACCTGAAACGATATCATTTTCAGGCTTTTAGCCCTGTCTGGGGTGAAATTGACGGTCATAAGGTCGGGATGACAGACGCTCTTGGGGTAGTTGGGGGTGAGGTCGCGGCGAAAGGCAATCGAAAATGTTAAGGTAAAATTGCCATTCGCCGCGGCCTCACCCCCTATAATAACCATGAACCATGTCATCCCGCATCCCGGTTTCCTACGGGATGCGGGATCTCATTAAATGGGCACCGTACTGCCTGGAATAGATTTTCCCATTTTGTTGCACCCACCCTTGCCTCCGGAATCAATAAAAGGCACGACCGGCACAACACTTCTTCGCTACCTCCTCCGCAAATGCTACGAAGACAAAGCTGTCACAACCATTTCACCGTTTTTCCTATCTTGTTTCAGCTGGCTTTGTAACTTTTCCCATTTTCATCCGTCTTTATCCTGTATTGTGTTTTATGACTGTAAAGGAATATAACAGATCTGTTGAAGAGTTTTCTGATTCCGTATACCGTTTCATCCGTGGTAATCTGAAGGATGAAGAACGGGCGGATGATATTGTGCAGGATACCTGGGAGAAATTATGGAGAAATGTTGCCGAAATTGAATATCCGGTTGTAAAGTCGTGGCTTTTCACCACGGCTTACCGGACAATGGTCGACATTATCAGAAAGGAAAAGAGAATGACAAGCCTGGAAGATACCGATTATCATGATTTCATTTCGGAAAAACAGTACAGCGACCTGAATGAGATCCTTCATCGTGCGCTCGAAAGACTTCCGGAAAACCAGAAATCTCTTGTCCTTTTACGCGACTATGAGGGATACAGCTATCGCGAGATTGGCGAGATAACAGGCATGACCGAAGCTCAGGTAAAAATTAACATTTACCGCGGCAGACTGGCACTCAGGAATTTTATAGTGAAAATTGAATCTGTAATTTAATGAAGCCCGACCGTTCAAATTATGAAATATGGCTCACCGACTGGCTCGATGGCAATCTCAGCGATCAGCAGGCCGAAGAGCTCAGGGCTTTCCTCAGTGAGAATCCCGATCTTGCGGAGGAAATTAACGGTCTGGCTGCTGTTTCGGTTAAGCCCCCCGAACTGTTCTTTAAGGGCAAACAAAACCTTCTTAAACCGGCAGCCCTCCTCTCAGAAAAACAGTTTGAACATCTTTGCATCGCGAAACTCGAAAATGACCTCTCCAAGGAACAGACTGCAGAAATGGACGAGCTTACCGGTACGGATGAACTCAGAAAAAGGGAACATGACCTCATCATGGGTCTGAAGCTGACACCCCCGGCATTAACCTACAGTCATAAAAGCAGGATCAGGAAATTAACACCGGCAGGGAGGATATTGCGCATTTCGCTTATTTCCCTGAGCGCCGCAGCCACTATTGCAATTGCAATATCGCTGATGCTGAAATTCACTCTTAATCCCCCGGCTCCTGATTCACAGGCGGCCACTCCTGCTGCTGCCGATACTATCACGATCGAAGCACCCCTGCCCTTCCTTTATACCCGGGCAGAGCAGCTTACAGAAACATCGGCCACCCCAATACTGGTTGAACCACGTCAGACAGTAAATGAAATAATAACAAAACCCGTTCTCCCCGGTCCGGAACCTCCGGTGATACTCTTGGCGGAAACGGACTTTGAAAGGTTCAGTGGACCTGAAATGATTGCATTTAGTCTGCCGGAAAATGTTATTGAAACAGAAAAATCATCGCTGAATTCACTGATTGAATATGAACCCGGCTATGTCCCCCCGCTTTTCGAACACCGGAGCAACGTTGAACTTTTTATGGCCAAATTGTTCCATGAGAAAATAATGAATGACAAAACCGCAGGATCAAAACCGGTAGAATCGTATGATATTGCCCGGGCCGGAATCCTTGGCCTCAACAAACTCTTCGGGTGGGAATTGGCCCTTGACCGGAATACCGATGAAAAGGGAAATACAAGATCCTACTACTTTGCTTCCAGGCTGGTGAAAGTAAATGCACCGGTAAGAAAACCACCGGAAAATATGTAACTAAACAGTGTACGTAACCGTCACAGCATTGAATAGAATAATTACCATTAAGCCATGAAAACAAAAACAATGCTCCTGATGCTGTCCGCAGCCCTGATCTGCCAGTCATTCACCCTCCAGTCGCGTGAGGTGACAGTAATAAGTAAAAAACAAGCTATTGCCGACTCCGCAAACACCCTGACCGTCATTATCGGTGAAGAGATCTTCCGCATCGACGGGAACGATTCTCTTGTGATAATCAAAGTAGGCGACCGTGGACTTAACATCCGCGATTCGGAAGATGGTAAAAAGGTGAATGTGGAAAAGTACGACGAACTTCAGGAACTGGAAAACGCTGCAGCAGAAAAAGACATTGAAAGAAATACCATCAGAAAGATTGTAAGGGAACCTGAACGGAACTACGATTACAGTGACCGGCAGGACCGCGATGAACCGGACCGTTACAGGGGTGGCCGGCATTTCCGGGGACACTGGTCGGGAATGGAAATCGGCTTAAACAACTGGCTCTATGCAGAATCAATGACTCTCCCCGAAGAAATAGACTACATGACCCTCCGTACCGGCAACTCCAACTGCTTTAACCTTAACTTCTCGCAGGTGAATATAGGTTTCAGCAGATATGCCGGCCTGGTTACAGGAATCGGTTTGGGCTGGAATATATACAGATTTGACGGTCCCAACACCATCTTTGTCGGCCCTGACGGATACCTTACAGAAGCCATTCCCGAAAACATGGCGAATGTGAAGAAATCGCGATTCAATACCCTGTACCTTAACGCTCCGCTTCTCCTCGAATTTCAGATCCCGGCAGGCTACGGCAGACTTAACGTTGCTGCAGGAGTAATTGGCGGTATTAAGCTTAACGCCTGGACCAAACTAGTCTTCCAGGACGGAGAGAAGACAAGAACCGGAGGAGAATACAACCTCAACCTCCTCAGGGGAGGGATCACTGCCAGGGTCGGGTATGAAAACTTCATGATCTTCGGGACTTACTATTGCACCCCTTGGTTCCAGGACGGCCTGGGACCCGAAAGATTCAGCCTCGAACCTTTCGAGATAGGGCTTGCTTTTACTTTCAACGACTGACTTGCCGCACCCTGAATTTGAGTTATCTTTGTGTGCAACCATCACACAAAGATGAAAGAAAGCACTCTGTCCCAGCGTGAGATAAGGCGTTACAGCCGGCAGATAATGCTCCCGGAGATCGAACTCTCAGGTCAGGAAAAACTAAAAAAATCGAAGGTACTTGTCGTGGGAGCCGGCGGACTCGGTTGCCCCGTGCTTCAATACCTGGCAGCCGCAGGAACCGGGAAACTGGCAATTGCCGAGTTTGATACGGTAAATGAACCCAACCTTCAGAGGCAGATCCTCTACGGCCCGGCCGACATCGGGAAACTCAAGTCGATAATTGCTGCCGGCAGGATTGAAATGCTGAATAACCTTATAGAAACCGAAAGGCTCAACCTGAAGATAGACCGGACAAACTCTCTGCGCATAATAAGCGATTTCGACATCGTGGTTGATGCGACCGACAACTTTAGCGCAAGGTATCTGCTGAGCGATTCATGCGTGATCCTTGGCAAACCGCTTGTGCACGGAGCAATTTACAAATACGAAGGACAGGTTTCGGTATTTAACTACAACGGGGGACCAACATATCGGTGCTATCACCCAGGAACGGAAGCGCCGAAAAATGGTGATCCCTCTCCGGCCGAATCCGGTCTTCTGGGAGTGCTGCCCGGAATTACCGGTACAATAATGGCAAACGAGGTGATAAAAATAATAACCGGCTATGGCAGTGTCCTTTCCGGAAAGCTTCTGGTTTTCAACATAAAGGACTATGATTTCAGATTGCTTGAGATACCGGTCAACCCTGAAAACCAAACCAGGAAATCGCTTGATGAAAAGTATTAATTTTGTATTGGTAACCGAAAAGCTATATAAACAACTAACATTCCCCTGTTTGAGAATGCAACCAGTAACTAACACTTTACCCCCCAACCCCCCCAGGTGGGGGCTAAGAACCCTCATTCGCTATAGTTTGCAGAACCAGCAACCAGCAACCCTATTTCGCTAAAGCTTCAGAGGGCAAAGCCAGCAACCAGAAACCAGTAACCAGTAACCAGCAACTTCTTCACAATGAAACTTCTTCTTATCAGCAACTCCACAAACCCGGGCGAACAGTACCTGGGATATTCCAAAGCGATGATCGGGGAATTCCTCGGGAAAAAACATGTTAAGGCACTGTTCATTCCATATGCCGCAGTTACATTCTCCTGGGACGATTATGAACTTAAGGTCAGGGAGCGGTTCAGGGAGGTTGGTCATGACGTGATCTCCATCCATCATTTCACCGATCCTGCCGATGCAGTCAGGAAGGCCCAGGCTATTGTTGTCGGCGGCGGAAATACATGGATGCTCCTTAAAATGATCCGTGACAATAAACTTGTCGGTCCGGTAAGGGAAAAGGTCCTTTCGGGAACTCCATACATAGGCTGGAGCGCAGGATCGAACGTTTCCTGCCCCACCATCAGCACAACCAACGACATGCCGGTGATAAGACCGTCATCCTTCAGGGCATTCAACCTGATTCCTTTCCAGATCAATCCCCATTACCTCGATGCCAACCCCGAGGGACATGCAGGTGAAACAAGGGAACAAAGGATTGAAGAGTTCATCGAGGTTAATCCCCGCCTGTGGGTCGCAGGACTCCGCGAAGGCACCATGTTCCATGTAGAGGGCGGGAAGATGAGACTCATCGGCCCGAGAAAAACCCGGATCTTCAGAAAAGACCGTGAGCCCCTTGAGCTCGGCGAATCGGACGACCTGAGCTTTCTGCTGGGAAGACAGAAGACGGAAGTCCGAAGACCGAAGGTTTGAGGTATGAGGAATGAGTCTGCTGCCCTGAGCCCTGTGCCCTGTGCCCTGTGCCCTGAGCCCTGTGCCCTGTGCCCTGTGCCTTTCGTCCTGTGTCTGTCAGATAAATTTTTATTAAATCAAATAATGTAACTTTGTCCCCCGTTAACACTACATGGGAAGGATTTTTATCCGGGTAAATGAAACTGGCGACGAAGTTACTTAAGACAGCATCAATAATTATCGGCTCTTTGCTGATCCTGTTGTTCGTCATATCACTGGCGATACAGAACAAGGTTGCCGGCATTGTCCTTAACACCCTGAACAACAATTTCGCAACCAAGATCTCCACTGAATCCTACAGGCTATCACTGATTAAAAAATTCCCTAAAGCAACTATAGAACTTAAGAATGTATTGGTTCTATCCTCCCACGGCTTCGACCTTTCAGCTTTCGGTGGCCTGAACACCGACACCCTGCTTTCTGCAGGTTCGGCTTCTGTCGATCTGCGCACGATTGACATGATCCGCGGTAACTATACCTTCACCAAGATAACCGTGCGATCGGGAAAGCTGTCACTTTTTACAGACAGCACCGGCCGCACCAACTATGAATTCACTGAAAAGAAGACCCCCGGCGAATCACAAAACAGTGCCAGGCTGAACCTGAACAGGATAAGCCTTCAGGATGTGAGTCTTGTTTATAATGACCTTAGGGTTGACCTCAACCTCGAAGGACTTATCAAGGATAGTATGCTTAAGAGCAGGATCAGGGGAAGCAATATCGATTTTGAGGGCGATATGAAGATTTTTTTCAGCCTCTTCCAACTGAAGGATTTCATTATAAAACCTGAATTTGTTGCTGACATTAATGTTGGCCTGAATCAGAACGAGAAAGGTACCTTCTTCAAAAAGAGCACAATGCGTATCGAAAACTGGGATTTTGTGCTCACCGGGTTCGTTGCAGCCGACAACTACCTCGACCTTACCGTTACAGCTGACAATATCGACATTTCAAGGATACCATACCTCCTTCCTACAAAATACACAAAAGCCCTGTCGGATTACAACCCTGAGGGAACTCTTAAATTCAGCTGGATAACAAAGGGAAAACCGACTTCTTCCACGGACCCTCATTACGATATTACTTTTTCCCTCAAAAATGCCCTGGTCGATAACCGTAAATCGGATCTCAGTGTCAGAAATCTTTCTTTCGACGGAGCGTACACAAACGGAAATGGTAACCGGCCCGAAACAAGCTCCTTCCTTATAAAAGACTTCACTTCCAGGCTTGGTTCTTCCGATTATACAGGCTCATTCTCCCTTACAAATTTTAAGGATCCCTTGACCGAACTGGTATTCAGGGGAAGGCTCCTGCCGTCGGAACTTATTGAATTCATGAATCTCACCGAAGCTGCTGAAGCCGGCGGATCAATCGATCTTGACCTAAAATTCTCGGGCCGGCCGGGGAAAAAGGACAATTACAGGTTCACCGACGTCTTCAATCTGGCATCAAATTCCAGAACGGTTTTCAATTCTGTAAACCTCAGGCTGAAGAACAGGCAGGTGGATATAAGGAATGCAACAGGCACTTTCTTATTCAACGGCAGTACAATCACTGACGACTTCAGGCTGTCACTGAACGGACAGGAGATAGGGCTGTCAGGCAAGTTTACGAATTTCCCGGGCTGGCTTGCAGGCAATCCTGTAATACTGGGTGGAACGGCAACAGTCTCTGCCTCGTCTTTCAGGCCCGAGCGCTTCATGGATCCGGACGAAGAACCCGGTGAAGCTGATGAACCGGAAAAAGCGCCTGTCACTTTTCCAAACGATGTTAACCTCGATGTAGACTTCAGGGTCGACACCCTCTCTTACAAGCGGTTCGAAGCAAGGGGCATAGCGGGAAATCTCAGCATCAGACCCAGGATGATGAATTTCAGATCGTTTTCAATGAATTCCCAGAAAGGAAAGGTTACGGGAAACGGACTTGTAGTCCAGAATCCCGACAAATCATTTGTCGGCAGGGGAAGCTTCCTGGTTTCAGATGTTGACGTAAACGAGTCGTTTATAACCTTTAATAATTTCGGACAGGAGTTTATCAAGGCTGAAAATCTTGAAGGATTCCTCTCGGGAAATATCACTCTCGTCCTGCCTGTCGATTCCCTAATGAATCCCGATATTCACACAATGGCAGCCGAGGGAAAATTCAACATTTCCGACGGCGCACTTGTCAACTTCGATCCGGTGAAAGCCCTTTCATCATTCATTGAACTATCAGAGCTTCAGAACATCAGATTCGACAAGCTTGAAAATGATTTCTTCATCAGGGATAATGTATTCTATCTCCCGCAGATGGAGATCAGGTCTTCGGCCGCTGATCTGTCGGTTAACGGGGAACACACCTTTGATAACCTTTACGAATATCACGTAAAAATGCTCCTTTCGGAGATCCTCAGCAAGAAGTCGAGGAAAACCAGGAAGCCCGCAGAAGATTTCGGCGAAATTCAGGACGACGGCCTTGGCAGGACTTCCATTTTCCTCAGGATAGACGGTAACGGCGAGGACGTAAAGGTTAGCTACGATATGAAGGCTGCAGGCAACCAGCTAAAGGACAATCTGAAAAAAGAAAAAGAAACACTCAAAACAATAATTAAGGAGGAGTACGGGTTGTATAGAAAGGATTCCGGGCAGGTGAGACAAGGGGAGTCCAGGCCAAGGTTCAGGATATCCTGGGAAGGGACGGAGACCGCTGAAGAAGAAGAGGAGCCTCCGGCTGAAAAAAAGGAGGGTTTCTTTGACCGGCTTTTTAAAAAGAAATAGTAATTTTTAACCTGAAAAACGACAGTCACTTGAATATTTTCCGGAACCGCAACAACTGGCAGATTTTCCTTTTTCTCTTTGCCATCCTCATAGGTGTGGGATCACTTATTTACACCCAGTTCCTTGTCCGCAGCCTGAAAACCGAGGAGAGGAAAAAGGTCGAAATGTGGGCCGAGGCCACCAGGCTGATAAACAGTGCCGATTCGACCCAGAATCTCGATTTCCTGCTGTCAATCATCGAAAATAATAATACGGTGCCGGTTATTCTTACAGATGCTTCCGACAATATCATTGCAACCAGAAACATTGAACAGGTAAAGATCGAAGATACGGGCACCATGGGGGTGAAACTCGAAAAGATGAAGAGCGACAACCAGCCTATTATAATTGACCTCGCGAACGGCTCGACGAACAGGATTTACTACAAGGACAGCATCATCCTGAGCCAGCTTATCTATTACCCCTTCATTCAGCTCGGATTCATTATTCTGTTCATACTGGTTTCGTACCTTGCCCTGAGTTCATCACGCAAAGCCGAACAGAACAGGGTATGGCTCGGCCTGTCGAAAGAAACAGCACATCAGCTCGGAACACCAACCACCTCGCTTACAGGATGGGTGGAATTGCTTCAGAACAACTATCCCGACCTGCCTGTAACAAAGGAGCTTGCCCTGGATGTAAAAAGGCTCGAAAAGGTTACGGAACGTTTCTCAAGAATAGGTTCCAAACCATCGCTGACTCAGGAAAACATACTGGGACTTATCCTGAACTCTGTTAACTATCTTAAATCAAGATCATCTTCCAAAGTCCTGTTTGTACTGCCTTTCTCAGCCGACGACGAAATAAACCTACCGGTAAACCCCGCCCTGTTCGAATGGGTGGTTGAAAATGTGTGCAAAAACGGGATCGACGCCATGGAAGGCAACGGGGAGATAACCATAAAGGTTGAAGAAGAAGAAAAATATGCAGTGATCGACATCTCCGATACCGGAAAAGGAATGCCCAAATCGTCGTGGAAAAAAGTATTCTCCCCGGGTTATACAACCAAGAAAAGAGGATGGGGCCTCGGTTTGTCGCTGGCCAAAAGGATCATTGAAGAATATCACCACGGAAAAATATTTGTCAAATCGTCCGAACCGGGCAAGGGAACATGCATCAGGATAATGATGAAGACCGGAATTGTGTGATCTTTGCCGTAAACACCTAAAGACTGCCCCGGATGAACCGGAAAGATATTGAAATTATGGCTCCCGCCGGATCGTACGAGTCGCTTATGGCTGCGATACAGGGAGGGGCCGACTCTGTCTATTTCGGCGCCGGAGATATGAATATGAGGTCAGCCTCATCCATAAACTTCACCACAGCCGACCTCAATAAAATTGCCGGAATCTGCAGGGAGAACGGCGTAAAAAGCTATCTCACCCTTAACGTCGTCGTTTTCGACGATGAAATGGAGCAGATGCAGCGGATCGTTGATTCTGCACTGGCAGGCGGAATTTCTGCAATCATAGCATCCGACCTGGCAGTGATAAGGTACGCCTTCAATGCCGGAATGGAGGTTCACCTGTCGACCCAGCTTAACATTACGAATATCGAAGCGCTGCGCTTTTATTCACAGTGGGCCGATGTGGCGGTGCTTGCAAGGGAACTGAACCTTGAACAGGTCAGCCGGATCTCCCGGATGATAAGGGAACAGGACATCAGGGGCCCGCACGGCGGCCTGGTCAGGATCGAAATGTTCGTTCACGGCGCTCTGTGTATGGCGACATCCGGGAAATGCTACCTGAGTCTCCACGAAACGGGGATGTCGGCCAACAGGGGAAAATGCAGGCAGACATGCCGCAAAGCTTACATTGTAACTGAAAAGGAAACCGGCTATGAACTGGCGATCGACAACGAATATATAATGTCGCCAAAGGATCTTTGCACAATTGGCTTCACCGACCGGCTAATTGATGCCGGGGTGAGCGTCTTCAAGGTCGAGGGAAGGGCCCGGTCGCCCGAATATGTTAAGACGGTAACCTCATGCTATGATGAAGCAGTGAAGGCTGTAGCCGACGGCTCGTATAATGAGGATAAAATTGCCGGATGGAGGGAGAGGCTTGCATCGGTCTTCAACCGCGGCTTCTGGGACGGTTATTACCTTGGACAGAGGCTGGGCGAATGGAACACCCGCTACGGATCTTCAGCAACAAAAAGAAAGGAATACCTGGGGAAAGTGACAAACTACTTCGCTAGGATAGGGGTGGCTGAGATCAAACTTGAGAACGGCGACCTGGAGCAGGGTGAACCCCTGCTCATAACGGGACCAACAACAGGTGTCATCGAATTCCCCGCGGGAGAGATAAGAGTTGACCTGAAAGAGACCCGAAAGGCGCTTAAGGGCATGTATTGCTCACTGGCAACCCCTGAAACCGTGCGACGTTCCGACAAGGTCTACCGTTGGGTGGATGCAACAGAGCATCACCGCCAGTAAAATAACAAAATCATTTCCTAAACCTGCTTGCCGCTTCGAGTATCCTGCCGGCATTGATCTCCACATCATCCGTATCTGTATTGACATAATGAAGAAGTTCCTGCGGCTTCCTGTTCAGACTGTACATATAAGCCTTATCGTAATACTGGAGGGTGATGGTTATTGCGGTTGCAAAATCGCCGTGATTGATTGCATCCACAGCTTCCCTGGTCCTGTCGCCGCCAAGCCTTTTGCTGATCTTCATGACCGACTGTAGCAACAGCTCCGGAGGATAACAGGAATACTCTTCCATAAGCCTCGGAAGCCGGGTTTTGATATCCATCATTAAGATTATGGCCGGGCTGGTCTGCATATTAAGATAAAACTCCTCGGGCATGAAAACCATTCCGATGTTCCTGCTCTCATCCTCTAGCCAGACCGGTTTTTCAGGATCGGTAAAGCTCAGTTTTCCGAACAGCATATTTGAAAAATGTTCAGATGAAGGCTGGGCCGGCTGGCCAAGCGACCCGAAGGCCGATCCCTTGTGATTTGCCAGATGCTCCAGGTCGATCACCTGCTTCCCCTTTTCTTCTATATTTTTAAGGATGTGAGTCTTACCGCTTCCTGTAAGACCACCCAGGATTATCATGTCCCTCTTTGCCGAAAGCGCTTCAAGAACATGACGCCTGTATGCCTTGTAACCGCCTTCCAGGACATCAGTTTCAATCCCCCCGAGAGAGAACAGCCAGGCCATGGCCTCTGACCTCATTCCACCCCTCCAGCAATGGACCAGAAGCCTTTTTCCCCTGCCGGCAACCTCCAGTGCCACTCCAAGCTTTAAATGCATTGTGGGCCCTGAAAGCCTTATTCCTTCAAGGATGGCATTAAGGCTCCCTTCCTTTTTATACCTGGTTCCCACCACCGCTCTTTCCGCATCATCGAAAAGAGGTATATTATGAGCTCCCGGAATATGGCCTGCCCTGTATTCCGAAGCTGACCTGACATCAACGACAGGTATGTTCCCTGAGAATTCCAGAAAAGAAATAATATCAATCTTATGTATGTGCTGGGATACCATAAGGCGCGGTGCAACTTACGGCGCAAACTTAATCAAGTAATTTAATTTTTGATGAAGTGGCTGGTGAAGAATTTTTTCAGGTCGTCAATCCTGACAGGTTTGGGGATAAACTCCCTTATACCCGACATCTCAGCCTTCTTCTTTGATTCGGGCATATTGTCGGCAGTAAATGCCACTATAAGAAGGGTGTCGTCGAATTCCAGGATCTTGCGGGCCGATTCAAATCCGTCCATCTCTGGCATTATGAGGTCCATGAAAATGACGTCGTACCTGCGGGTTTTAGCCTGGATATACCCTGCAAAACCATCGTCGGCAAAATCGAACGAGTAGCCCAGGCTCTTCAGCATTGTCCCGATGACCTTCTGATTCATCTTATTATCCTCAACCACAAGTATCCTGAGATCCCTTCTCACAGGTTCATTCTTGGGAACCGGAACAGATCTGTCTACCTTAGAAAAGCTGATCTTTATCGTATCATAAAGCTCTTTAAGCTCATACGGCTTGACAATATAATGATCGATTCCGGATACGATGCATTTACGAAGGTTACCCTTTACATCGTTCGAACTGATCATGACTATTATGAACTCCCCCGCAAGGCCGCTGGAGGAAATCTCCCTTGCAACCGAGAATCCGTCAAACTCCCTGTCGTCGAGTATGACCAGAAGCTGGTAGCGGTTTCCGTTATGACTGAGGTTTTGCCTTATCTGATTTACAGTCGATTTCTGATATGTAGTTACTGTCAGGGCCAGTCCAAGCTTGTGAAGTGATCCGAGTATTTCCTCATCCCTGGTATGGCTGCCGGCTATAACTAGCGTTCTGATATGACCGAAAGAGGTAATAGAATCAAAAATCAGGTTCTTCCGGGGTTTATCATTCGAAAACAGGGTGATTGAAAAGCTGAGCTTCACGCCCTGGTCCGCCTCAAGTCCTGAGGGACTGACAGCTGTAAACTCACCTCCCATCAGCCCGACAAGCTGCCTGGCAAGGATGGTTCCGAAACCCGATTCGTCATCATCCTGAGGAACTTTTGACTCGACAGTCACATAGTCGCCGAAAATCTTTTTTAACGTCGCCTTATCAAAGCTTTTGCCGGTGTCATTGAGCTCGAAACCGAGCTTCAGGGTTTCGCCGTCATTTTCAAGAAGAGTGCAGACAAGACTTATTTTTCCGTCCGCGGTGTTATCCGCGGAATGATTAAGGAGGTTTGTAAGAATCTGCCTGAGTCTGAACGGATCACCTATAACCTTATCGGGGACATTCTCCTCAACGTTGCAGGATAACTGAACTCTCGATTCATCTAGGTTTGTTCTGACCAGATCGTAGCAATATACCACCTCTTCGCGAAGATTGAAGGGGATCTCATCGAGGATCATTCTCCCGGACTCTATTTTTGAGAAATCGAGGATGTCATTGATTATTTTCAGCAGCACTTCACCCGAGCGGCGCAAAAGTCCAAGAACATTCTTTGCCTCTTCGGTCAGTTCCTGTTTTTCGAGTATGTCTGTCATGCCGATGATCCCGTTAAGCGGAGTTCTTATCTCATAGCTCATTCGTGCAAGGAACTCCGATTTTGCAGAGCTGGCACTGGCCTCCTGCTTTCGTGCCGACTCAAGCATGGTGACGTCGACAAGCATGTCCATAGTGGCTTCATCTCCCCAGAAAGTGACCGGTATGCTGGTTCGGAACAGTATCAGTTCGCCCTTGTCTCTTTTCAGGATGACGACCTGTTCGGAGCTGAAGGTACCTCCCAGGTGTTTCGAGAAATAGTTGTTTTCATCAGTGACTGCAGGCTTCGGGAATATCTTTCCCTTCATTTCCTCCTCACAGGAATATCCATACTGTTCCGCCGCCAGGCCGTTAGCCTTGATGATCTCCCTGTGCCTGTTATATATCACCACTCCCGCCGGCATCTCCTCAACCATTCTCAAGAGCATAAGCTCAAGCGATTCAAGTCTTTCATTCTCCTTCCTGCGTGCGCTGACAATACGCGTCATGTACCGGAGCAGAATCAGAATTACGGCAATCATTCCAAGCACCAGAGGTAGAGAATTCATCAATATGTACTTCCTGAAGCTGTCGACAGGGGACGAGAACACAATGCAAAAATCTCTCAGCAGGAGCATTGCTGTATAATATGATGATATTATCTGCCGGGGTTTATCTCCGCCATCTGCCCTGTGGACCATGGATTCCGATCCTCTTTTCCCGAGTCCGTCCATAATTCTCCTCATACCTGTGTAACTGAGGTTCCAGCCGCTGTTGTTGAAAACCGTTTCGCCCGAGTCGTTCAACACCCACTGCCACTGGTAATTTTCCAGACTGGAGTTTCTGAACAGATAAGTGAAAAATTTCTGATAATCGAGATCGACAACTATATTGCCAAAAAGGCTCCCGTTATTCATCACGGGAACGTAATACGACTGGCTGCGGCCCTCCTGCACCAGCTGTTCCTCAAGGATGATCTTATCCTGAACATGAAGTACGAAATTCTGCTCCAGCCAGTTGATGCCGGTTTCATCCTTTTTCAGCGAAAACTCATTCCTGCTGTTATCGTAGAATTTTATTCCCGTTACCAGATCGCCATACCGTGTGAAGAAAAGTTTCATCCTGTCCACGGTGCGTGTCCTGCAGCCTGGATCCGAGAAAAAGCAGAAGATATCATCAGTCAGTATGATCTGGCTGATATCGCTTGAAAAGTTATTATTAATGCTGTCAGTATGCAGGCCGGCTGCTTTTGCCTGCCTGTCGAGATACAATGTCTTATTGCTTATCTGCTTATTGAACCGGGTACTGTAATAGAAGAAATTAGTACATACTATTATCATAAATGCCGATATGACAATAATCAAAATTTTCTTCATATTATGTATACTTGCTGTCAGACTATGTAAACATGCTCATGGTATTTAACTCAATTTCACCTGTATTTAGTATTCTCATCATTCAAAATACTTAAATAACTTCTGTACCTGAGCCAGTTTATTCCGCCGTTTTCCACGGCTTGCCTGACAGCGCATCCCGGTTCGTCGAGATGAAGGCAGTTATAGAATTTGCAATTCGCTGATTCTCTGAATATCTCGGGGAAAAAGTGATATATCTCGTTCCTTTCCATATCCACCACTCCGAATCCCCTTATACCCGGAGTGTCAATTGCATAGCCCCCGAAGGGAAGAGGATGCATCTCGGGGAAAGTGGTAATATGCTTGCCCTGCTTATGGTAATCGGATATCTCTTCAGTCCTGAGCTTAAGCTGCGGGTTAAGGATATTAAGGAGGGTGCTCTTGCCGACTCCCGAATTACCCGAGATAAGGCTTGTCTTTCCTTTCATTATGCCGATGAGATCCGGGATGCCCGATCCGTCTTTGAGGGATAGCCTCAGGCACTTGTATCCAATATCAGTATACATCAGGATGTGTTCCTCCATTTTTTCAGTATCCTCCGGGCCATAGAGGTCGGTCTTGTTGAAGATGATGACGGCGGGGATCCGGTAAGCTTCGGCAGTGGCAAGGAACCTGTCGATGAATTCCACCTGGGTTTTGGGAAGAATAATGGTTACAACCAGAAGGGCCTGGTCGATATTTGCTGCAATTATCTGCGATTGTCTCGAAAGGTTTGATGATTTCCGGAGGATGTAATTACGGCGCTCAAGAACTTCGGTTATGATGCCGGATCTGTCATCATCGGTCAGCTCAACCCTGACATTGTCGCCCACGGCAACGGGGTTGGTGGTTTCCACACCTTTTACCCTGAGTTTTCCCCGGAGAAGGCAAAATATCACTTCTCCTGAGCTCAGAAGCACCCTGTAGCGGCTCCCCACAGATTTGACTACGATACCGGTTGTCAATTGAATTTTGTTTGCAGCAAAAGTATTGAATTTTGGGGAAGATTATCCGTCGTGGACCAGGAATCAGGGGGCTAAAGCCCCACAATCAGGGGGGTGCCTCAACCGTCGGCTGAAGCCGACGGAAAAAGAAGAGCTGCCACGGGCAGCGAGGACCACAACTGAAGCTGACGGCAAAAACAAGAGCTGCTGAGGGCAGTGCTGACTGCAACTGAAGCTGACGGCAAAAACAAGAGCTGCTGAGGGCAGTGCTGACTGCAACTGAAGCCGACGGTAATAAGAAGAGCTGCTGAGGGCAGTGCTGACTGCAACTGAAGCCGACGGTAATAAGAAGAGCTGCGGTGGGCAGGGCTGACGGTAACTGAAAGTTCTCTGGAATACGTTCTTCCTTTACCGTCAGCTTCAGCTGACGGCCTAGGGACACCACCCCCCCTTTTTTAAGGGACTTTAGTCCCGGGGAGCCAAAAAAAAGAGACCCGCAGGTCTCTTTTTCTATATCTGAATGCTTCTGTTAATTGTCCGATGCCATAAGCAGGAAGGGCTTCATCTCGAAGCTGTGGTAGAACGGCCTCAGCCTTTCGGTGTTATAGTGCTCCGCAACGTTCACGACTTTCTTTGAAGAGGTGATTACATCGATCGGAACATTGTCGTACCTTCCGTTCTTAAGAACCACTATCCTGCCATGAAGGCCTTTCAGGATAAGATCGAGCGCCAGGTTTCCGTATGCCATCGGTACAATCGAGTCAAGTGCGTCAGGATCACCGCCGCGTACCATATATCCAAGCTTCTGGGTGATGCAGTTGATGGTTTTTCCGTTGTTGTATTTGGTCGACAGCTCCTTCAGCTGATCAGAAACCAGGTCACCGATTCCGCCAAGTTTTGCATGGCCGTAGGCATCTTTTTCCTGACCGGAGAAGATCATCTCTCCGCCCTTGAACATTGCACCTTCGGAAACAAGAACAACTGAATACCTGCTGGGATTGTGATTCCTGTCCTCAATGAGAAGCCTTGCCAGGTGATCAATGTCAAACTCATATTCGGGGATAACGCATCTGTTTGCTGCTCCGGCCATGGTAGGAAGCATGGCGGTAAACCCGGCATAACGTCCGAATACCTCCAGTACCAGAAGCCTTTCGTGCGATCCGGCTGAAGTTCTCAGACTATTTGTCATCTGGATGGTCCTGGTTACACAGGTGCTGAATCCTATGCAGTAGTCCGTTCCGGGAACATCATTGTCCATCGTTTTCGGAATCGCAACTACCTTTACTCCCTTTTTATAAAGGTGAACGCCGTAACTCAATGTATCGTCTCCGCCTATCGGGATGAGATAATCGACTCCGAGCCACTCGAGGTTCTTGATGACTTCCGGGGTGAGATCATTCATCTCTGCACTGTATGACGACTGCAGATGATCAGGAACACTACTCTTTGACATATGGCTCGGCCTTGTCCTCGATGTGTGAAGAAAAGTTCCGCCGGTACGTCCGGCCTTGTTCACTATGTCATCTGTCAGAACCTGATAACAGTTACTGTTGTCGGCCTTGTTATCCCTTATCAATTCGGTTATACCGGCCCATCCCCTGCGGAGGCCGATAACCTTGTATCCTTCCCTGTTTGCCCTGATGGTAACCGCCCTTATTGCAGGATTAAGACCGGGGACATCACCCCCGCCTGTAAGGATCGCGATCACTCCTTTTGTTTTTTTAACTTCTGCCATGACCTTCTGCTTTTTATTTTTATTTGAAACCATTTCTTGAAATTTTTGCCTCTAAAATAATTTATTTTGATGAATTGGTGAAAAGTTTATTCATTAAGCCTATATCTGATGAATAATTTCTTTCCATCATCTCACAACGAATTCCTTTCCTTCCAGCACCCCTCCTCTTGTCGAAATCACTGATGCCCTGCCTTTCAGCCCGCTATCGTAGTAGAGCCGGATGGTGAAGACCGTTTCAGTTGATGAGCCACCCTGTGTATAGGGTATGTTCCGCGTTGCCCTGACCTGTACCCGGGTTTCAGACTGATCACCATACATGCCCCTTCCTGATCTTTCTCTCTCATTCTTCTTCTCCTCAATGATCCTGAATGAAGGTTTATCTTTCGCTAAGCCGGTTGTATCGAATTCAAGCTCTATCCTGTCTTCTCTTACGATTTTCACCAGATGCGCCTGCTTCAGGGCGGTCGGGAGCTTACCTCTGTTAATGACGCCTATCCTCAACTGGTAATCAGCCGAATCGGCCTTGTATACTTTTATCCTTTTAACCTCGATCTTACCCCAGTCCAGTTCAGGAAGATGATTCGCCATTTCTATATTGAAAAGTCCTTCATTCATTACCCAGGTTTCAAGATGCCGTGCCGGAGGGTTCTGTGAAAAGAATTTCGGATTGAAGCCTCCGATCTCGATGTCCCCATAAACCGGATGCTTCGCAGACTTCCACTCGATGAATCCCTCTCCTTCATTCTCCTCTTCATCCCATCTGAGTATGTCGGTTTGATCCGTGGTGCCGTCATTGTCGTAATCCTTGTATCTGGCACCGTTCCATATCTCATCACCATACCAGATGGCTCCAAAGTACCAGTACCCGAAATCAGGACCATGTCCGAAAAGAGGATTCCCTTCCCCGTAATCGTTGTACACATCTCCGGCCTTTTCGTAACCGGTAAGCTTCCTGCCGATTTCGTCGAAAACCTTGTACCACTCAAGGTCCTCCGGATACATCCTGTCGGTTGAGGCGGATGTTGAAGGTGGCCGGAGGTGCATCGGTACGCTGGTGTCCATTGAGTTTACAACATAGATATTGGGATGTGTGAGAAGGAAGCTCACCACAGCCCGGGTTTCGGACTCGCTGAGAGGAAATTCGCCTGCTCCCCCCTGGGTAAACCCCCTTCCGGTGGCCTCCGACATAGGCCTCCAGTTTTCGGGATAATTCCTGTGAAGATCGAGGCCGCCAATACCGTCTTCATTTATCCGGCCGTCGCCATCGTTGTCAATCCCTTCCGAAGATGAAAGATAAATACCCTCTCCAGCCGGAACCCGTTTCATTATCCTGCCGGTCGAATCCTTCGGATCGGGAATGAGATTCCCCTTCTTCTCATCCTTCCATCTCATTGTAAGGATCATTCCATCGTTATCGATATCCTCAGGTGCATCCTCATCGAGCAGACCGTCGTTGTCATTGTCAACAGGCCTCACTGTGCTCCTGTTGCTCTGGGCGGTGTTCATATACAGGTTATGTCCGTCGGGATTGTTGACCGGTCTCAGATAAATGGTTTTGGTATCGAGCAGATGAGTTACTTCCGGATCTTTTCCGTAATTCTCAAGGAGGTACTGAGCCATCCACATCACGCATTCGGAACTGGTTACCTCTCCGCTGTGCCTGCCGCCTTCAAAGAAAGCCGCCGGCTTTTCCGTGTCTTTCCCTGTTTCCTTATTAGTCAGCGTCATCTGAAGTATCGGCCTTCCCTCAAAACTCCTGTCAACCTCATAAACCTCAACCAGTCCGGGGTACTCCTTCTCCCAGAGACGAAGCCACGAACAGATAACCTCAAGTGAGTGATAGGTGCCGAAGGTCAGACTGTCGCCCGGTTCGTACTGAACTCCGGGATATTTCACAACCGGAAAATAATTGATGCCGTGCCGGAAGCCCGTCAGGCTGTACTGTGGGGTTTTGTTATCGGGCTGTGCTGCCAGCAATGCCGGGATCAGAATTAATCCGGCCAGAATATGAGTCTTTTGCATAGTGGATTATAGTATTCCTCCAAAATAAAGGAAATTTTCGGGACAAAAAGCCTAAGCCGATACAGATTACCCTCTCTTTGATATTATTTCCAGCTTGTCAATATCAAGAATCTCGATAGTCTTTCCTGTTGTTCTTATGATCCCGTCGCGCTTAAAATCCGAAAGGGTGCGTATTACATTTGCCGTACTCATTCCGATATAGTCGGCAATCTCCTTCCTTGATACAGGGATATCGTAAACCCGCGACTTGAAAATGTCCTTCATAAGATAAAGAAGAACGAATGCCACCCTGCCGGCCAGGTTCTTCTGCCTTATATCGAGAGTCTGGCCGATTATCTTCTCGCTGATCTTCGAGACCCTTGCAAAAAGGTTAACGGCAAATCCGCTGTTCTTCATGAAAAGGTCCCTGATGAAATCGATTTTGACCGAACAGACTACCGAATCCTCAAGTGCGGCAACAGAGTATTTATACCTTTCGCCCGAAAAGACGCTCATGGTGCTTACAAATTCAAAGGGCCGGGTGATGGTTATTATTTGCTGTTCCCCTTCGTCGGTGCTGCGGTATAGCTTTACCAGCCCGTGCTTCAGGTATTTGAAATGGGTTATCGGGTCGCCCTGATGATTTATTATCTCTCCCTTTGAATAGCGAAGCTCTTCCTTATTGTTGCACAGTTCGCTGACATTTTGGTCATCAAGACTGGAAAACGCGACATCCCTGAATTCACAGTCAGCACATATGCAGGTTTTGATTCTTGTATCCACAAAGGTCCGTTTTTTACAAAGTTAAAATTTTCAGGCTTACTTTTAATGGGTCTTATTTGTTTTATTTGGAATTTTGGCCTTATTTTTATATCGGAAGGCTGAATGACAACTAATTAACTAATTGTGCTTTACAGAACTGATTATCACATACATTCAAGGTTCAGCGACGGAAAGTCGGCTCCGGAAGAGTATATCGGCCATGCCATAGAGGCCGGACTTAAGGAAATTGGCTTTGCTGATCATCTCACCCTCTTCAGGGACGATGCAACCGACTGGAGTATGAATGCCCCCAGGGTAGGACCGTACCTTAAGAACATCTCAAACCTTGCAAGGAATACAAACAGCATTAAGGTCAGAAAAGGCCTTGAAGTTGATTACTTCCCCGGGAAGGAAAACGACATAAACTCATTCCTGGATGGCCTGAAGCTCGATTATGTAATCGGATCGGTCCATTACCTTGGGAATGAAACTGTCGACCTGGGACGGGAATTTTACGCCGGGAAGGATATCAACAGAGTTTATGAGGATTACTTCGACCATGTTGCGGCAGCTGCCGCTTCAGGCCTGTTCGATATAATTGCACATTGCGACCTGGTCACCATTTACGGATACAGGCCAACAACCGACCCGGAGAACCTTTACAGGAAGCTGGCCCGGAGCTTCAAACAGCATGATGTTGCATTTGAGATCAATACCAACGGAAGGAACCGGCCTGTAGGTGATTTCTACCCCGACCGTAAATACCTCAGCATCTTCCGGGAGGAGAACGTTCCGGTTTGCGTCAATTCCGACGCTCACATGCCAGCCAGGGTGGCACAGTATTTCGACGAAGCCTACGAACTGGTTAAAAGCGCAGGATATACTGAAATGGCTGTATTTGAAAACAGGGAACGGTTCCTGATCCCGATTGAATGAATTCCTGTTTGAAGTACTGATCCTAATCACTGGCAGTACTTCAGGCTCCAAGCACGTGCTCCAGGAAGATCTTTAGGCCGATGGCTATAAGGATCAGACCTCCAATGATCTCGACCTTGCTGCCAAGCCTCGTTCCTGCCGATTTGCCGATCCTGATGGCTGTCATCGATGCGAGGAAGGTGACTGCGCCTATTATCACTGCCGAATACCAAATCTTTATACTCAGAAAAGCAAAGCTGATGCCAACTGCAAAAGCGTCGATACTGGTACCGATTGCCATCGACAATCTTGACATGGGGCTGTCATAATCTGTGCTGCTTTCGTTCTTCTCCTCATCCTTCTTCAAACCTGCTATTATCATCCTGATGCCAAGCATTGCAAGAAGAACAAGGGCAACCCAGTGATCAGCCGCCTTCATGAAATTGCTTACCAGCGAACCAAGAAAATATCCCACCACGAGAAATCCTGCCTGGGAAACTGCCATTAGGAGGCCAAACCAGATGGCATCACGGAAAATGATCCTGTTCCGTACCACGCCGAATGAAAGGGAAACAGCAAATGTGTCAAATGACAAACCAAGGGCTACTGCGACAATGGTGATGAAATCCATGAATTATCTTTAAAGGCCTCAAATATAATAAATGTATATATTTGACCCCATAAAATATGTCATACATGCGAAGCGTCATTCAGAGAGTAACAAGGGCGTCGGTGGAAATCGGCGGCCGGAAACATTCGGAAATCGGGCCCGGAATGCTTCTTCTTCTCGGGATTGAGGAATCGGATGACAATTCTGATGTCCAGTGGCTTGCGGCAAAGGCAGCACGGCTCAGGATCTTTGACGACCAGAACGGAGTCATGAATCTTTCTGTGATGGAAACCAGCGGTGATGTCATGGTAATCAGCCAGTTCACCCTTCATGCCCTTACAAAAAAAGGAAACAGACCATCCTATATAATGGCAGCCCGGCCTGAAACTGCAATACCTCTCTACAAAAACTTCATAAGCACTATGTCAGGAATACTGGGAAAGAATGTTGCAACAGGTGAATTCGGGGCAATGATGCAGGTGGAACTGGTAAACGACGGACCGGTAACAATTATGATCGACACGAAGGAAAAGGAATAAACGGTTCGTCATTAATCTATCGGCACTTCATGCAGGATAAAATCGAAATCAATCCGGATAAAGCTTTCAAAAGATCGGTTCTTGTTGTAACTGCCTTTGCAGCTTATCTGACGCCTTTTCTGGGTTCGGCTGTAAACCTGGCCCTGCCATCCATAGGAAAGGACCTTAATGCCAGCGCAATTGGCCTGGGATGGATAATGAGCAGTTTCATCCTTTCATCCGCTGTCTTCCTTGTGCCTTTCGGACGACTGGCCGATATAGCCGGAAGGAAAAAGATCTTCACCGCAGGTCTTGCATTATTCACCGTATCAACTCTGCTTATAGTATTTACCTGGAACATGATTTCGATGATTGCCTTCAGGATAGTCCAGGGAATTGCCGGAGCCATGATCTTCGGTACCAGCATGGCAATAATCACTTCAGTATTCCCGGCAGGAGAAAGAGGCAGGGCAATGGGGATAAACGTCACAGCCGTTTACCTTGGCCTGTCGACCGGCCCGATAATCGGAGGATTGCTGACAGAGTCGTTTGGCTGGAGAAGCCTTTTCGCCTTCCTTGTGCCTTTTGGCATTGCTGCAATCATACTCATAACAACACAGATAAAGAAAGAATGGGCTGACTCGAAAGGAGAAAAATTCGATCTGACAGGTTCGCTGTTGTACGGTGCCGGCCTTTTCGGGGTTATGTACGGCTTTTCCAAACTGCCGTCGACCATGGGTTGGATATTCCTGATCGCAGGGATATCGCTGGGTGTCTTTTTTGTTCTTTTTGAAAGAAAAACCGAAAAGCCGGTTTTTGATGTGAGACTGCTGTTCAGGAACAGGATCTTCGCATTTTCGGGAATGGCTGCACTGATAAACTATTCCGCGACCAGCGCCGTTGGATTTTTCATCAGCCTTTACCTTCAGTACCTCAAAGGCTTCGACGCCAGGGAAGCAGGATTTGTAATGATATCGCAGCCTGTGGCAATGGCCCTCCTTTCGCCCATTGCAGGAAGACTGTCGGATAAGCATGATCCCGGGAAAATAGCTTCCATAGGGATGGGATTCACGGCTGCAGGCCTGGTTGCCCTATGCTTTCTGACACCTGAAACGCCCATCAGCACAATTGTAATTCTGCTTACGTTACTGGGGATCGGCTTCGGACTCTTCTCTTCTCCAAACTCGAATGCAATAATGAGTTCCGTTGAAAAACGCTATCTGGGGGTCGCCTCGGGAGTGGTCGGAACCATGAGAATGGTCGGACAAATGTTTTCAATGGGTATTGCCATGATGCTTATCTCCCTTTTCATAGGAAATCAAACCATCAATCCTTCCACTTATCCCGGGTTTATTTCCGGCATGAAAACCGGATTTGTGATCTTTGCTGCGTTGTCGTTCCTTGGAATATTCGCCTCGCTGGCGAGGAACAGAAGGACCTGATTCCCTTAATCCTTTTTCCCCCCGAATCTCACTCCTGCCGTCAGCCCCACCCGGAATCCGTCCCATCCCGGGCCAACGCTTTGGCAGTTGAGGCATACAGCAAAATGACTGATTTCCACTGTAAGGGCGAAATTTTCTTTTGTGATCTGAAACAGGTATCCTCCATTTAACCCGAAATCGAAAACCCCTGCAGGATAAGATATGTCAATTACAGGTCCGGCATACGGGGCCTTTGACTGTGCGCTGAACCTGGTGTCAAGTATCTGGTTTTCCTGAACAACAAGATTTTCATTTATCCTCAAACGGGTGAAAATCACTCCCATAACTCCTGAAAAAGCGAATTCCAGTTTGCCGGACAAGGATACAACAAATCCGGCCGACATTCCTGCCAGGTGACCGTGCTGAAAAATACCTGACTGCCGAAGACAAAAAATAATATTTCCAATATTTATCAAAACAAAAAGCATTATATTGACCACGTCCTTTTCTATTGAATTAAAAAGGGAACATCACTAATTTGCAGAGGTTTATGACAAAACTATACGAGAAGCTTATTAAAAAGGCCCCGTCGGAAAACGAGATCAGGAAGGGCCTGAAGGCTGTGTCGGGGATGACGGCAGGAGACCCTGACAAGCGACTTCTGATGAGTATACTGAATTCTATCGACCTGACAAGCCTGAATGTCACCGATAATAAGAGCACAATACTTCATATGACGGGAAAGGTAAACAGCTTTTCAGGACGTTTCTCCAACATTCCGAATGTAGCTGCAATTTGCGTATATCCCAATTTCGTATCGTTTGTAAAGGAAAAGCTTACAGCTAAAAATGTTAGAATAGCTTCAGTGGCAGGAGCTTTCCCCTCCTCACAGACATTCAGGAGCCTCAAGGTTTCCGAATGTAAGATGGCGGTGGAAGCCGGAGCCGATGAAATAGATATGGTTATTCCCGTAGGGGCCTTCCTGGGAAATGATTTTGAACAGGTTGCCGGTGAGATACGTGCAATAAAGGAGGGCATTGGAAACAGGCAGCTGAAAGTTATTATTGAATCGGGGCTGCTCAGCGACTATGAAAACATTTTCAAGGCATCGATGATAGCAATGGATGCCGGGGCTGACTTCATCAAGACCTCAACCGGGAAAACCGCAATATCGGCCACACCCGAAGCAGCTTATATTATGTGCCGGGCTATCAGCGATTTCTGCGACGAAACCGGGATAAGGGTCGGATTCAAGGCTGCCGGAGGAATCTCAACAACCGGAGATGCCCTGATGTACTTCAATATTGTCAGAAGTTTGCTTGGTGAAGCATGGCTTAACAATTCACTTTTCAGAATTGGGGCCAGCAGGCTGGCTAACAATATTCTTGCTGATATATCCGGAAGCCGGAATGATTATTTCTGATCATTCGTAATTTCCAAGAACTGACCTGATATCTTTAAGAATCATTACTTTTGTGGATTATTCCGCAAAGGTTATGTTCACTGGCGCCGAAATACAGGATACCGTAAGGCCGCAGATCAATATCAGGATAGATGTTGATAAACTGCTCCCCGATTCGGTATTCACAAGGCTCGACAATAAACCGGAACATATAAGGATTGCGGACTCGATCCGGAATATCAGGCGGACACCAAGGATGCCTGAGGTCATTATATCGGATACCACCTCGGTCTGCACCCGTAACAGCATCGCTGATAACACCTTTTCTGACCCTTCGGGACTGTTCCGCAACATCAACGGTTCGCTGCCTGTATTCTTCCCTGTCAGAAATATTGAAAAACCAGCTGAGGTATTCACCGAACATACCTCAACGGTTGCAGGAAACCTCAGGAACGGAATCCTGATGCCAATGAAGCCGCTTCACCACGACTGGCTTATCGGTGTCATATTCCTTTCCGCATACCTGTGGATGATGGTACGATCGGCAAACCGCAGCTTTTTCAGGGAAATATCAAGGTTTTTTCTCTTCCGCGGCATCAACGAATCATCCTCGCGTGATACCGGGGCACTTTTCACATGGCAGTCGACAATCCTCAACTTCATCACATTCACTGTGATGGCCTTGTTCTTTTACTCTTTCGCCGAACTCCGGGACATGATCCCTCAGGGTATTTCTTCATTCGTCTTCATGCTTATTTGCCTGGGGGTCATAATTGCCGGAATCACTTCGCGGCATCTTATCTGTACAGCTGCAGGAAGCCTGAGCGACAGGCAGGAGATTTTCGACGAATATCTGGTCACTATATATAACTCTTACAGGTTTGTATCAATCTTGCTGCTTGCAATCGTGATCATGTTGGCATATACAGCCGTGCTGCCTGAAAAATTCCTTCTCGGGTCCGGTATTTCCATTTTAATTATTTTTTACCTGCTCCGAACTTTCAGACTCTTTTTAATTTTTATGAAGAGGAATATTTCCGTTTTATATTTGATTTTGTACCTTTGTGCGCTGGAAATTTTGCCTGTTCTGATCCTAATAAGATATTTCAACCAGCTTGGTTTATCATGAGAATAATTACCTCAGAAATAAAACATAAACTGTAAAGACTTGAAAATAAAAAAGATCCTGGTCTCACAGCCAGAACCCAACAATCCGAAATCTCCCTATTACGACCTGGCAAAAAAATATAACCTCAAGGTTGATTTCAGACCTTTTATACAGGTTGAGGGAGTTTCAGCAAAGGATTTCCGCCAGCAGAAAATCAATATCCTCGATTTCACTGCGATTATCTTTACCAGCAAGACCGGTATAGACCATTTCTTCAGAATTTGCAGCGAACTCCGGATATGCGTTCCCGATACGATGAAGTATTTCTGTATTACTGAAAATGTTGCCTTTTATCTTCAGAAATACATTGTTTACAGAAAGCGCAAGATATTCCACGGCAAATCAAGGTTTCAGGATCTGGTCGACCTCATAATAAAACACAAGGACGACAACTTCCTGGTGCCCCTGCCCGACCCCCATAATGCTGAAATACCTGAAATCCTAGACAAAAATAACATCAAATACACAATAGGAACACTTTACAGGACTATCAGCAACCATTTCTCAAATTCTCATGATTTCGACTACGACCTGCTGGTCTTCTACAGCCCTTCAGGAATTAAATCGCTGAAAGAGAATTTTCCTGATTTTGTCCAGGGAGAAATCAAGATCGCAGCTTTTGGCCCCACTACAGCATGCGCAGTGGAGCAGGAGGGCCTGAGGCTTGATATTAATGCACCTAATCCCAAGGCTCCGTCAATGACAATGGCACTTGACGAGTACCTCAAGGAATTTAACAAAAACTGCAAATAGTTTATTCCCCTGTTCCGGCATCCCGGCCCGGAACCCTGATGCGGAACATCCCGGGGAAATCAGACTCTGAGATGGAAAAAGGCGAAAGGCAGACATTCTCAAGGAATGAAAGGCTTTGCAGAACCAGGCTGATCGAAGAGCTGTTTGAAAAAGGAAATGCTTTCCATACTTCCGTTTTCAAGGTTTTATGGGCCATTCCGGGTTCATCAATTCCGTCTCCTGCCCAGATTGCAGTCAGCGTGCCAAAAAAGGGATTCAGGCATGCAACTGACAGAAACCTTCTTAAAAGAAGAATCAGGGAATCATACCGCCGGAGGAAACATAAGCTTTACTCCTTTCTTCAGGAGGAAAGCCTTAACATCACTTTCATCCTTATCTATCGCAGCAGTAAAATGGCCGGCTTCGACTCAATCGACAAAGCGGTGGAAGAGGTGATTGAAAAGCTCTGCAAAATCGCATCTTCCTAATCAGGCAAAAGTTAAATTTGTTTTAAATATTTCAATGCCAGCCCGATTGCATGATTTTCTTTTTAATTTCGCTCCGGAATACATTACGCATTTAATCAGTCAGAAATGAAAAAAATAAGGCCGGTCAGGTTTGTTGCAATTATTGCCATACTGATTACAGCAGGAATAAGCATCTCATTCCTGGCAACCCAGGAAACAAGAGACTTCAGAATAGCCAAAAACCTCGATATCTTTCTTTCACTTTACAGGGAACTCAATACCTTTTATGTGGATGAAGTGAATCCCGATAAGCTTGTAAAAACCGGTATTGACAACATGCTCAAGAGCCTCGATCCCTATACCGTTTATTATCCCGAGTCGGAGAGCGATGAAGTTGCTTTCATGACAACAGGAAAGTACGGCGGCATTGGCTCGCTGATAAGAGGAGGCGGCGAATATGTGGTAATATCACTTGTTTATAAGGATTTCCCGGCTGATCTGGCCGGAATCAGGGCAGGAGACCTTCTTAAAAAGGTTGACGGTACCTCGCTTAAAGGAGCCGATACCGAGGATGTAAGCCAGAAATTAAAGGGAAATCCGGGAACAACGGTAACCCTTACAATCGAGAGGAACGGCAAGGAAATAGATGTTCCGGTGAAAAGGGAAAAAATTGAGATTCCTTCCGTACCGTTCTACGGAATGCTTGATGACGAAACCGGATACATAAGGTTCACAAACTTCACCCAGAACTGTACCGAGGAAGTCAAAGACGCTTTGCTCAAACTTAAAAATGAAAACGCAAGGAAAATTGTCCTCGACCTGAGGAGTAATCCGGGAGGACTTCTGACAGAAGCCGTCGATATAGTGAACCTTTTCATGGGTCCCGGTAACGAAATTGTGTCGACAAAAGGAAAGGTGAAACAGTTCGACGAATCATTCAAAACGACAAAACCGGCCGTTGACCAGAGTATTCCTCTTGCCGTGATAATAAACAGGGGATCGGCATCGGCTTCTGAAATAGTGGCCGGGGCAATTCAGGATCTTGACCGCGGCGTGGTCGTGGGACAGCGTTCCTACGGGAAAGGACTGGTGCAGATCACCCGGCCCCTCAGCTACAACAGCCAGCTGAAAGTGACCACCGCAAAATATTACATCCCCAGCGGTCGATGCATCCAGGCTCTCGATTTCTCACACCCCAACGAGGATGGCAGTGTAGGAATAATCCCCGATTCGCTTATTACCGAATTTAAAACCCGCAACGGAAGAGTGGTTAGGGACGGAGGAGGAATTTCTCCCGATATAGATATCGTTCCGGCAGCCTTGAGCCAAATCGCGGCTGAACTATATATTAGAAACTACATATTCGATTATGCAACCAGATATTTCTGGGCTCACCCTGCTCCGGAATCTCCGGAAAAGTTCTTAATCACAGACCAGGTCTATGCTGATTTCAAAAATTACCTGGGAGAACGTAAATTCAGCTACAGCACCATCACTGAACTGTCGCTGAATGAGCTGATCTCCAATGCAAAAAAGGAAAAATACTACGACCTTCACGAGGACCTCTTTACTGAACTTCAGAATGAGCTTCTGCATACTCTCGACAACGACCTTCAAACTTTCAGAAATGAAATCTCCGAACTGCTTGCCGATGAAATCATAGGGCGTTATTTCTACGAGGAGGGATCAATAAAATTCAGTCTTGGTACCGATGAACAGGTTAAAAGAGCCGTCGAATTACTGAAAAGAGGCGACGAATACAACTCGATCCTGCAGGGAAAAACAGGATCAATACTGATAACCCATGATAATAGCGGGATTATGACCGGTTTTAAATACGGGCTGTATCATGGCGATGAGGTGAACATCTGATAGTCTTTATTCATCATCAGGCTGAACCGGTTCATCCTCAAAAATCTCTTTTTTCCAGATAGGCAGTTTTTCCTTTATCAGTCCGACTATTTTCGTACAGGCTCCCGCCGCCTGTTCCGTATGACCTGCCGATACCACCACTACCAGCGACAGTTCTCCGGCATTTACGACACCTTTTGAATGGATTATTTCAAGGGTTCTTACATCGTCATACTCCGATTGGACGGTCTTGCTGATCTTCTCCGCTTCCATAATAACCATTTCTTCATAAGCAGAGTATTCTATTGCCCTGATCCGCCTTCCGTCGTCTGTACTATCGTTTCTTACCTGACCCAGGAATAGCGAATGAGCTCCGCATTCCTTTTTCTCTCCGCCTTTCGCAATAAGCTCAGAGATGATGTCTGCCGTTACGGGACCTACTACCAGACGCATAATAATTTGTTTATTGTTAATACGTTAACCCTGTTTTTCACCCGCCTGCGAAGGGAGGCATGAAAGCCAGCTCATCGCCATCCAGTAGCAGGGGGTCCTCAATTATGATAGTCCTGTTAACCGCTATCTTGTAAGTATAATGCTCAATTCCCGGAAAATCATCACCTATTCTGTGAATAAGGTCAGAGTATGATCCGATCCCGGTATAATGTTTCCTGCGCATCTCCGTAAAATCTGCAAGCTCCCCGAAAAATAAAACGTCGATTTCCATATCTTTCTTATATCCTCATACAGCTTTTGTCTTGCTTATCAATGAGCTTCAAGCCAGTTCCTGCCTGTTCCGCAATCGACCTTCAGCGGTACATCAAGCGTGGCGGCATCCGACATCTCATGGACAACCATCTCCTGAAGCCTGTCAAGTTCACCGGGAACAACCTCAAATATCAATTCATCGTGCACCTGGAGAATCATTTTAGAAGCGTATTTTTCACTTTTAAGCCTTTCATGGATCCTTACCATGGCAATCTTGATGATATCGGCTGCAGTGCCCTGAATTGGGGCATTTATGGCATTCCTTTCGGCATTGCCCCTTACAACCTGGTTTCTCGACTGGATATCGCGCAGATATCTCCTGCGGCCGAACATCGTAGTAACATACCCTGTCTCCCTTGCCTTCCTGATACTCTCGTCCATGTACTTCTTAACTCCCGGGTACGAATTGAAATATCCGTCGATAAGTTCCTTTGCCTCTTTCCTGCCTATAGTAAGCCTTTCAGAAAGTCCGAATGAAGAGATCCCGTAAATGATCCCGAAATTGGCAGTTTTTGCCCTGGTTCTCATCTCACGTGTCACTTCCTTAAGTTCGACGCCAAATATCTTCGAAGCCGTTGCCGCATGTATGTCGTTCCCCGAAAGGAAATCGCCAATCATGTTGCTGTCGCCGCTGAGATGCGCCATAAGCCTGAGCTCGATCTGCGAGTAATCGGCCGAAAGAAACAGATTCCCCTCTTCCGGGACAAATGCCTTTCGTATCTCCCTGCCCCTATCGTCCCTTACCGGAATATTCTGAAGATTCGGATTGTTTGAACTCAGACGGCCCGTCGATGCCACCGCCTGGTTGTATGAAGTGTGTATCCTGCCCGTCTTCCTGTCGATCAGTTGAGGCAATGCCTCGACGTATGTTGAAAGTAGTTTCTTAAGTCCCCTGTATTCAAGTACTTTGTTTATAATGGGATGGCGGCTCGCAAGTCTTTGCAGTATCTCTTCGCTGGTATTAAACTGTTTGGTCTTTGTCATCCTGGCGTTGTCGTCGAGTTTTAGCCTTTTAAACAGGACCTCGCCCAGCTGTTTCGGAGAAGAAATATTGAATTCCATTCCGGCAAGGGAGTGGATCTCCCCTTCAAGTGTCAGGATGTCTTCGCGGAGGCCTGTGGCAATAGCCTTAAGATCATCCTGGTTAAGCTTCACTCCCGTCCTCTCCATGCCCGCCAGCACTGCGATAAGCGGCATTTCGATACCTGTGGCCAGCTCCGATAATCCTTCAGCCTTAAGCCTGGGTTCGAACAACTCCTTCAGCTGGAAGGTAACGTCTGCATCCTCAACTGCATATTCCTTTATCAGATCTACAGGAACGGAACGCATGTTAAGCTGGTTTGCCCCCTTTTCGCCGATAAGTGATTCGATGTGGACCGGGCTGTAGGAGAGATAACTCTCTGCCAGGAGGTTCATGTTATGTCTCATGTCGGGCTCAAGCAGGTAGTGGGCGATCATAGTGTCGAAAAGACTGCCTTTCACCTCTATCCCGTAGTTTGACAGCACCTGGATGTCAAACTTCATGTTCTGGCCGATCTTCCTGATTGCCGGATTCTCAAGTACCGGCTTCAGTATCTTTAGCTTCATGGCGGTCTCATCTCCGGATTCAGGAAAATGAACGAGCCATCCCGATCCTTTTCTCCACGAGAATGCAATTGCAACAAGCTCTGCTTCCAGTGGTTCAATGCTGGTGGTTTCCGTGTCAAAACAGATCTCATCCTGTTTCATCGCTTCAGAAGCAAAATCCTCAAGCTCCTTTGTTCCTTCAATAAGAATGTAATCATGCTCCACGCTGTCGATGCCGGCCTTGCCTGATACAACCTCCGGAAGATGTTCACTGCCGAAGAGAGTGCCCTGCGACGGTCCGGTTGAAGGTGCATCGGCTGATCTTCCGCCGGAGACTCCGGTGTTTCTGTCAATCTCCGAAAAAACCTCTGAAGCAATGGTCCTGAACTCCAGTTCGTCGAAAAGCTTCTTCAGTTTATCGCGGTCGGGAGTTTCAAGTATAAGGTCCTCTTCCCTGAAATCGACCGGGACATTGATCTCGATGGTAGCCAGCGTCTTTGAAAGCTCAATCTGCTCCCTGTTCTCCTCGATAGACTCCTTAAGCTTTCCTTTAAGCTTATCGGTGTTCCTTAACACTTCTTCAACCGAACCATATTCGGAAATCAGTTTCATTGCGGTTTTCGGACCCACCCCGGGGGCTCCGGGAATATTATCGGCAGTATCGCCCATGAGGGCAAGTATGTCAATTACCTGCAAAGGATCGTTTACTGAAAACTCCTGCCTTATCTCATCCACCCCCCATCTCACCGATTCGTTCCCGCTCCTTGATGGTTTGAACATGTAGACATTGTCGGATACAAGCTGGGCAAAATCCTTGTCGGGTGTCATCATGTAAGTTTCAAACCCGCTCGCAGAAGCTTTTTTTGCCAGGGTTCCGATAACATCATCAGCTTCATATCCGGGACAGTCGAGTATGGGTATCCTGTATGCCTCGATCAGTCTTTTAATGTAGGGAACTGCCGTCCTGATATCCTCAGGGGTTGCATCACGATTGGCCTTGTATTCCTTGAAAATCTTATGTCTGAAGGTCGGTTCGGGGGTGTCAAAAACCACTCCGATATGGGTTGGTTTTTGCTTCTGAAGGACTTCCCTGAGTGCAAGCAGAAATCCAAAGATGGCGGATGTGTTCATCCCGCGGGAGGTTACCCGGGGATTCCTGATAAAGGCATAATATGCACGGAAAATCAACGCATAGGCATCCAGCAGGAAGAGTTTTTTAGGGTTGTTTTCTGACATGGTACTATTATTCATTATCCGAAGCATACCACTCGGCAAACGAAGTGGCGGTTTCATAAAGCTTCAAACTGTGAAGCTTCACCCCTGCAGGAAGCTTGTCTTTGATCCTCGATGCAAAATCGGCAGCAAGATTCTCGCATGTCGGCTGGTAATCAACAACCACGGTATTCCCGAACATGGTTCTGCAAACCTCCGTTTTTTCACTATCCTGATATGCCGAAATGGTTACCGAATGATCAAAAACACTGATAATCTCTTTACGGATTAAATTCTTCAGATCAGTAAAATCGATCACCATACCGTTTTTGGGATCAGTCAGGTCCTCAACAGGCGTTCCCGAAACCGTTACAAACAACTTGTAGGAATGTCCGTGAACATTCCTGCACGGCCCGTCATAATTCCAGAGGGCATGCGCCATTTCAAAAGAAAATTCCTTTGTTACCCTGATGTATTTTGTCATTAGCGGCTGTTTAAATAATCTGTCCCCATTTATTCGACCAAACCCCCTTTCCCGTTTCCCCCAGGGGGGAAAGGCCTTGCCGCCTTCTCCTTCCCCCGTGGGGGAAGGTCGGGAAGGGGGTGTAAATATTAAAAATTGACATTTTTATATATCATTGCCAAAAGTCAATTAAATTCTTACGCAAATTTAACCAACTTCGCGGGAAAAAGTTTGTCGCGAATGTCAGTTAATGGTACAATAAAGCAATATTTGTCATGTTATTAGCAGGATATCGATTAAAATATGCATCTTTGTTGACTTACTTTCTTCAAATCATCCCCTTATAAATGACAGAGAACAACATAAAGCTTACTTTTCCTGCTCTCTTCGGTGAGACTTTAAGAAAATTCGGAGATCATAATTCCTACACTTTTGTAGGAGAGAAGCCCCGGACCTACAATGAGTCAGCAAGAGAGATAAGGGCTCTGATGGCCTTCCTTGAGAAGCTGGGAGTCGGTCCCGGCGACAAGGTAGCAGTTCTGAGCAATAATATGCCGAACTGGAGCTCAGCTTTCTTTTCAGTTACTTTCATGGGAGCTGTGGTGGTTCCGATACTGCCGGATTTTTCCGTGACGGAGGTCAGCAATGTTCTCGTACATTCAGGAGCACGGATTCTTTTTATTTCTTCATCACAGATCACCAAGATCGAGGAATTCAAATCAGATGAACTCGAGACTATAATAGTCATAGAAGATTATTCTATCCTATCATCCGGGAAAAAAGCTGTAACTTTTGATCCTTCAGCTGAACCTGTTAAACAATACGATGTAAAGGAAGACGACCTCGCTTCCATCATCTATACATCAGGCACAACCGGCCGCTCAAAGGGAGTGATGCTCACCCACAAGAATATTTGTTTCAATGCCATGAAGGGCAAGGTGATTCAACCTGTAAACGAAAATGACAGGTTCCTTTCAGTACTGCCCCTTTCACATACTTACGAGAATACCCTCGGGCTTATTCTTCCCCTGCTTGGCGGTTCGTGTGTTTACTACCTCAGAAAACCACCGACACCTTCTGTCCTGATTCCGGCAATGGAAGAGGTAAAACCAACGGTTATGCTTACAGTACCGCTGATCATGGAGAAGATTTACTTCAATAAAATTCTGCCAACCTTCACGGAAAAGAAGCTGTTAAACCTGCTCTACAAAATTCCATTCATAAGGAAAAAACTTCACTCTATTGCCGGGAAAAAACTGTATAAGACATTCGGTGGAAACCTGAAATTCTTCGGAATCGGCGGTGCTAAACTTAACAAGACCGTTGAGAGATTTCTTCTGGAGGCAAAATTTCCCTACGCCATAGGCTATGGCCTTACAGAAACCTCACCTTTGCTGGCCGGAGCCAATCCGTCCAAATCGGTGCTGGACTCCACCGGACCTGCTATAGAGGACATCGAGATCAAGATCAACGATCCTGATCCCAAATCAGGTGAGGGTGAGATCTGGGCAAGAGGCGCCACAATAATGAAAGGCTACTACAAGGAGCCGGAGCTTACCAGTGAAGTCATAACCCCTGACGGCTGGTTCAGAACGGGTGATCTCGGTCTGTTCGACTCAAATGGCAACCTTTACATTAAAGGAAGGCTAAAAAATATGATCCTCGGTTCGAGCGGCGAAAATATTTACCCTGAGGAAATTGAATCCGTCATCAACAACTTCCGCTTTGTTGTCGAATCGCTCGTAATACAGCAGAAAGGCAAACTGGTGGCTTATGTGCATCTGAACATGGAAGAACTTGAGAAGAAGTATCAGATCCTCAAGGACGACGTGACGCGCCAGTATGAACAAAAAAAGGATGAATTGCTGCTTGAACTCCAGGAATATGTCAACTCCAGAGTGAGCAAATTTGCTCAGATAAATAAAGTTGTCCTTCAGCCGGTGCCCTTCCAGAAAACAGCTACACTGAAAATCAAAAGATATCTTTACGCTCAGGCGTAGATTCAGGAAATAATTAAAAGTCCCGGGCTGCCCGTTTTTCATATCGGCATGCCCGGGACTTTCAATTAATCCTCCTTTCAGATCCCTGCGAAGAACCTCTATTTCTTTGCTTCACTGTATCTCCTGCTGACTTCCTCCCAGTTTACAACATTCCAGAAAGCGTCAACATAATCAGCCCTCTTGTTTTGATACTTAAGGTAATAGGCATGTTCCCAGACGTCGATTACAAGAAGCGGCGTTCCCTTTACAGCAGCAACATCCATAAGCGGATTGTCCTGGTTGGGAGTACTTACAACTGCAAGTTTCCTGTCACCTGTAAGGACAAGCCATGCCCAGCCGCTTCCGAAACGTGTTTTTGCGGCATTACTGAAGAGTTCCTTAAATTTATCCACCGATCCGAACTCCTTAACCAGGGCTTCTGACAGTTCTGCCGAAGGTCCTGATGATTTGGGGGCAAGATTGTTCCAGAACAGAACATGATTGTAAAAACCGCCTCCGTTATTCCTCACTGCATCTCCTAAAGTTGATACAGTGGCAAAGATTTCTTCAATCGATTTGCTTTCAAGGGCAGTTCCCTTGATCGCAGCGGTAAAATTATTGAAATAACCGCGGTGATGCCTGTCGTAGTGGATCTCCATTGTGCGCGCATCGATGTAAGGTTCAAGCGCATCGTAGGCATATGGCAATGCCGGTAATACATGAATGTCAAATTTTTCCATAGTGCTATTGTTTAAGTTTTCCGGGCCTCCGGCAAATGAACTCAGTGCAAACATCACTGCAATGATCCCAAGGCCTGCTTTTTTCAAAATGTTTCTCTGTTCCATGATCATTAAATTTTGTACATTAAACAATAAATCTTTGGTTTTGTTCAAACAGGAATTCCCGATCTTTGAACAATATTGATGTAAGTTAGTCTTTTATCAGGAAATAATTATGTCCCGGCCCCATTTTTGTGGTTTAGAGTAATTTTGAAACTAAATATCCGTTATTCTGTTAACCAAACCCAAATGCATATGAAAAGGTATTTTGCGTTATTCGTTGTTACTGCTCTTTTAATGACCCAGTTCAGCAGCTGCAAAAAGGACAAGGGTGATCCCCCTGTTTTGCCTCCTGCCGGATCGATGGCAATTGATTTCGACAATTTTGATCAGCCTGGCAAAGGCGAATATTCATTTTCCCTGGCCAAAGGCACGCCGAACAGCAACTGGGAACTGGCTTCGGGCGCCGCTATGATCTGGAATGTGATAATATACAGTACACTTGCTGTACCTGTTTATGCATTTCAGCTGACCGTTGATGAAACACCTGTTTATATTGACGATAATACCTGGCAATGGAGCGCCTCCGCAACTGTGATGAACGAAACTTATAATGCACGTCTCACTGGCCAGGTCGCTGCTTCAAATATTGTCTGGAAAATGTATATTTCAAAAACCGGAACCGGAGGATACACCGATTTCCTGTGGTTTGAAGGCACATCCAAACCTGATGGATCTTCCGGACAATGGAAACTTTATGAAAGCCAGTCGAATCCTGTTGAAATTGCAAAAATAGACTGGACTGCAGAAGGTGGAAAAACTAAAACCGTTAAATACACTTTTACCAAGTCGGGAAATCCTTTTGCCGGAAGCAATATCGAATACGGGACAACACAAAATTCCCTGAATGCATATTATTCAATGTACTATTATAATGCATCGGCTGAAGAATTCTTCGAAATGGATGTAGAATGGAGCACAACCATGAAAAACGGAAGAATCTCCTGTCTGAAATTTTTCGGAGACACCAACTGGCATTGCTGGGACAGCAATTACCTTAATGCCGACTGCAGTTAAAGCGGTTCGAGATCGTGTGAAATAACTTAAATGGCAATAATTTACCCTCGTCAGTGACGAGGGTTTTTTTTACCATCATTTTTTAGTATTTTTCCCGCCTTATTTTAAAAAGGGAGTAAATGTCAACAGGAAAAAAGGCTGTTTTTCTGATACTGCTGATTGTTCTGGCAGACCAGATACTTAAATTCTGGGTTAAGACACACATGGTGATAGGAGAAGAAAGATCGCTATTCGGCGACTGGGGTCTTCTTCATTTCATCGAAAACAACGGGATGGCATTCGGTATGGAAATCGGCGGAAAAACCGGAAAGATAATCCTCAGTCTCTTCAGAATCGCCGCGATTACCGCTATAGGCTGGTTCCTTCACTCCCTGATCAAAAAGGAAACATATACCGGGCTTATTCTAGCCGTAAGCGCTATTCTGGCCGGTGCGGTGGGGAATCTTCTGGACAGTGCATTATACGGGATGATTTTCAGCGAAAGCTACAGCCAGCCGGCATTGCTCTTCCCGCCCGATGGCGGCTATTCTTCTTTTCTGATGGGAAGGGTCGTAGATATGTTCTACTTCCCTGTTATCGACACCACATGGCCAGACTGGTCTCCTTTCCGGCCTGGTGAATCATTCGTTTTCTTTCGTCCGGTGTTCAATATCGCCGATTCCGCAATAACCTGCGGTGTTTTCGCAATAATACTCTTCCAGAAGAAAATGTTCAGAGACCTGGAGTGAAAGTTGTTCAGGTGCAACAATCGCCTATACATCTGAGAAGGGGCAGGATGTTCTCATTCTTCAGGAAATAGTAAGTATTCTTACCTTCCCTCTTTGAACCCAGAACACCCTTGTCTTTCAATATACCAAGGTGATGTGATGCCGTCGACTGCTCTATTCCTATCAGATTGTGGATCTCTGTCACACTTTTCCTGTTTCCCGGATCAAGACAACCGATGATCGATATCCTGACAGGATGAGCTATTGCCTTTAGCATTCCGGCTGCACTTTCCAGTTTGTCTGGATTTAAGTCTTTAATATCCATTAATGCTCCTTTTCTTCCAACAAATATATCATTTTTTAAGCTTAAAGACCTACTGAGATATTTTAAGCTTATTTCCAGAATTATTTTATACAACTCAGGTATAACCCATTTTAGTATATTTGAAGAAAATCCTAAATGTCGGATCCGGGGAAAATAAGAAAACCCGTCAGGGAAGAAATGGCTCAGTTCGAGGCCTATTTCGGCAGGATGATGAAGAGTGACATTCCACTTCTGAAAATCATTCTTAATTATGTATTCCGCCGGAAAGGGAAACAAATGAGACCATTGCTGGTCTTCCTCACCGCCAAGCTTAACGGCGGGATAGGGGAACCGGCATTTATCGCTGCAACCCTTATTGAGCTTCTTCATACGGCATCCCTTGTGCACGACGACGTAGTCGATGACGCTTCAGAAAGAAGAGGTGCACTCTCGGTAAATGCCCTCTGGAACTCAAAAATTGCTGTACTGGTGGGTGATTACATGCTGTCAAAGGGACTTCTGATCAGCATCGAGAAAAACCGTACCGATATGCTCGAAATCACTTCCGAGGCAGTAAAATCAATGACGGAGGGAGAACTTCTCCAGCTTCAGAAATCAAGAAAACTAAACCTTTCGGAAGAAGATTATTTCAGGATTATCAGGGGGAAAACAGCAGCCCTTATCGCCGCCTGCACTGCATGCGGAGCACGATCGGCGACAGATAATCCCGATACAATACAGCTGATGAAAGACTTCGGGGAAACCCTCGGAATAGCTTTCCAGATCCGCGATGATATACTCGATTACGACGGCAACGGCCTCACCGGGAAAAAATCGGGAAATGACATCAAAGAGAAAAAAATTACACTTCCGCTTATCCATGCACTTGAAAAAGCTTCTCTTTCTCAAAAGAGACATATCCTCAAAATCATAGGCAACAAAAAGAAATCACGATCAGAAATTGACGAGGTGATCAGATTCGTATCAGAGAAAGGAGGCATCAATTATACTACTGAGAGAATGTACCAGTACCGCGATAAGGCCCGTGCCATACTCGACACCTACCCGCCCTCCGAGGTAAGGGAAGCCCTATGCGAATTCGTGAATTACACGGTTACACGCGATAAATAGAAATTCTATTGCACCTCCAGCTGCACCTTGGTGACATTGTCTATATCCCTGGCATAGTACTTCGAACCTAGATAAAACAGCAATGAACTCAGGACAAGAACAAAGGGCAGTATCGACAGTGCTGTCATAATATCAGAATTATCATATATGAAGCCTATCACAATCGGAGCCATTGAAGCTCCCAGTAGGTTCTGGACCACAACTGCAATTGAATAGGAGGTTGCCCTCAGACCGGGATGGATTACATCCTGGGTAACCGAGGCTGCACCGGAGATAAACATCATTATTGTTATCCCCATTATAAGAAATGTGACATACTGAATGATGCCTTTGAACAGGTAAAGACCAAGAAACAGCAAAACAGCTGATGCAAGAGTCGATATTGCAGGCAGAAGGAGCCTTGCACTGATATTGGTCCTTCTCCATTTGTCGGCCAGTATCCCGCCAAGCGGAGCTCCCACAAGAGCCAGAGCCATAATGCTGCTTGCCATGGTGCCGGCCTTGTCCTGGGCCAGCTCCCTCGTGGTTTGAAAATATGTCGAAAGCCATGTCAGAAGAGATGTGGTCACAAAAATTGAAGCGGTGATTCCAAAATAGGTGTAAATGATCGAACGCCTCGATAAAAATTCCCTGATGATATCCTTCCTTTCCATTCTGACCTTTTGGTTCGACTTGTCAAGGAATGACAGATCGACTGTCTTGTAATCCTTCACGAAAAGAAACAATATCGCAACTATCATCCCGGGAAAGGCAACAAGCCCGAAAGCATGCTTCCATCCCAGATTAGTCGCAATGATACCTCCGAGCAACACACCAATTGCAGTTCCCAGCGGGATCGAAGCATTCCAGAAACCCATCATCTTCGACCGTTTCTCTATCGGGTATAAACCCGAGATCATGGCACTCCCGCCCGGGGCATAACCGGCTTCCCCGACACCGATGAGCATCCTGGCCAGAAACAACTGGATGAAGTTTCCGGTAAGCGCGCAAAGGGCAGTGGCCAGACTCCATAATATGGCCATCAGGCCTATGGTCTTTGTCCTGCTCCAGCGGTCTACGAGAAGTGAGACCGGAAAGGTCAGCAGTACTATTGCCCAGTATACTGCCGAAACAAGCATGCCGCTCTGGGTATGTGAGATCCCCAGGTCGGCTTCGATGGAGGTAAACATTGATGTTACAACCGTCCTGTCGATGTAATCAAACATGTACAGAAGGAAGAGCAGGGCAAACACGTAATTCGAATATCTTTTCGTAAAAAGATATCCCTTTTCGCTTCCAGGATTCTTCATGAGAGTAGTGCTAGGTTAGAGGTGCCAGGTTAAGTATCTGCCAAGTAAATAAATTTTATTCTCCGTTATTCATTTTTATAGTAATTTTAAGTCTTTATACGTATTCTGTGTTGTCTTTTCATTCAAACAGTCTATGTTCCTTAACCTTTTAACCTATCATCAAATGGGCAAATTACAACAAATACAGGATTTCATTGCTTCTGAGCCAATTGCAATGGCCGGAGTATCACGTAACCCGAAAAAATTCGGATTCGCTGCATTCAGGGAGCTGAAAGAAAAAGGAATGAACATTATTCCGGTGAATCCCTATGCAACCGAAATACACGGATCAAAGGTATTTCAGGATATTAAAAGCCTGCCCGACAACGTTAAGGGGCTGATAGTGATGACTGGCAAAGACCAGACTCCCGGCGTGATAAGGGAGGCAAGGGAAAAAGGAATAAAACATATCTGGATCCAGAAAAATGCCGAGACGGGAAAGGAGATCAGTGAGCTTGAAGGGTCGGGAATAAACCTCATCACAAAGGAATGCATCCTGATGTTCTACAAGCCCGACGGGGTACATAAATTCCATGTCGCCCTAAAGAAATTTTTCAGGAGATACCCCAAATAAGACAGTGATTGTTAACAAAATAACAAATGATGGAAGAACCCCGCAATATTCATGATCTTGAATTCATCGTCAGGGACTACGAGTGTGACCTTCAGGGTGTTGTCAATAATGCAAATTACCAGCACTATCTCGAGCATGCCAGGCACGAATTTCTTATCTCCAGGGGAATCAGCTTTATTGACCTCCACCACGAAGGAACTGACCTGACCGTTACCAGGGTTGAAATAGATTATAAATTTCCGCTCAGAAGCCGCGACAGATTCATTGTCAAAACATTCATCAAAAGGGATGGAAATGTGAGGATCGCCTTTCACCAGGACATCTACAGGATTCCCGACAATAAACTGATTGTAAAAGCAGTGGTTACAGGTGTTTCGACAAGGAACGGGAAACCTGTTTCACCTGAACCTCTTATGGAAAAAATGCAGGAAGACCTGTAACTGATAATAATGACCTGCGTCAAAAGGACAAAATTGACCAATTTCATAACCATAACCGTTTACACCCTTTAAAATGAAACTTAAAAAACTGATTCCGGCATTCTTATCTGCCGTAATGATTCTGTCATCTGTCCCCGTAAAATCCTTCAGCCAGTCAATAGAAGGCGACTGGCACGGAGTTGCTGACATCCAGGGAATGCAGCTTCGGCTTTCCGTACATGTCAAATCAGCCGGCGACGGATATACATCCACCTGGGATAGTCCCGATCAAAACGCCTTTGGAATACCCTCAACAACAACAACATTCACCTTTCCTGATTTCAGCTTCAGCCATGAGCAGGCCGAATTTAAATATGCCGGAAAAGTAAATCCTGATTACACCGAAATAGCCGGCTTCCTCGAACAACGGCAACTCAAAATAGAAATTAAATTCGGAAGGCAACCGATAGCGCCGCCGGCCGGGAGTCCTTCAGTACTTAAGGAAAAATATGACAAACAGGAAGTCTATATCACCATGCGCGACGGGGTTAAACTCTTCACATCCATCTACACTCCCAAAAATGCTTCGTCACCACGGCCTGTTCTTCTCAACAGAACACCATACAATATTGAGGGTGGAGGACCATCAGGCTTCAACGTTTTTATGCAGATCTATACAAGATTTACCGGCGATGACTATATAATGGTCTTTCAGGATGTCAGAGGTAAATTCATGAGCGAAGGTGTATTCGAGGATATCAGACCGGTGATCCCGGTTAAGAAATCACAAACCGACATCGATGAAACAACCGACACCTGGGACACAGTCGACTGGCTGGTGAAGAATGTTAAAAACAACAATGGAAACGTCGGAATATTCGGTATTTCATACCCTGGATTCTATTCAACAATGGGAATTATAAATGCTCACCCGGCCGTCAAAGCGGTATCTCCCCAGGCACCGGTTACCAACTGGTTCATCGGGGATGATTTCCACCATAACGGAGCATTTTTCCTGCTCGACTGCTTCCCATTCTATTACAGCTTCGGACAGCCCCGGAGAGAACTTTCAAGGAGCGGAAAACCATCATTCCGCTGGCCGACTCCCGACAACTATGAGTTTTTCCTTTCTCTGGGTGCAATAAAGAATATCGCTCCAAAATACTTCGGCGACAGCATAAAATTCTGGAACGACGTCTTTGAACATCCCGATTACGACGATTTCTGGAAATCCAGGGATCCCAGGCCGCATCTTCGTAATGTAAAACCAGCGGTAATGACAGTTGGCGGATGGTTCGATGCAGAAGATCTCTACGGGGCACTCCAGACATATAAGGCAATCGAGACACAAAATCCCCAATCGGTAACAAATCACATCGTGATGGGTCCCTGGGAACATAGCCAGTGGGCTGCCGGAGAGGCCATGAACCTGGGTAACATATACTGGGGAATGGATGCCAACCTTAGGTTCATGGAACTTGAAAAGAAGTTCTTCGACCATCATCTTAAAGGAACAGAAGACCCGGGAATAGCCGAGGCAAGCATGTTCATTACCGGATCGAACGAATGGAGGGATTTTGACAACTGGCCGCCAGCAGACGCCAAAGTGAAAAATCTTTACTTTCACCCCGGGGAAATTGCATCATTTCAGCCTCCTTCAGTTAAGAATTCATTTGACGAATATATCTCCGACCCCATGAATCCGGTCCCGTACAGGGAGGATGTCCATGCGGCAAGGGCTCCGGAATATATGACTGATGATCAGCGTTTTGCCTCAAGAAGACCGGATGTTATGGTTTACCAGACCGCAGTTCTGGAGGAGGATATAACGGTTGCCGGTCCGGTTAATGCGGGACTGTTTGTTTCGACAACCGGTACCGATGCAGACTATATTGTAAAACTGGTAGACGTATTCCCTCCCGATTTCAAACCTGAAGATCCGGGCACCGACTATCCGCTCGGAGGATACCAGATGCTTGTCAGGGGCGAAGTTATGAGGGGCAAATACCGCAACAGCTTTGAAACACCCGAACCTTTTGTACCGGGTAAAATAACCGAAGTGAAATTTGAGTTGCCTGATGTTGCCCATACTTTCAAAAAGGGACACAGGATAATGATACAGGTACAGAATTCCTGGTTCCCTCTTGTCGACAGAAATCCACAGAAATTCGTTAATATCTATAAATGCTCCGATGACGATTTCGTCAAGGCAACCCAAAGGATTTATCACGATGCGGTTCACTCTTCGCATGTCGGCCTGAGTATTTTGCCCTGAGGCACTATGTTTTGAACATAATATTTGCTTAATTTGTTCCAGTTACTGTAAACCAGATACATCAAGACAAAAATGGGCAAAACCAAACTTACCCGCCGGCAATTCATGGCTACCGTGGCAGCCGGTACAGGATCAGTACTTCTCGGAAATGCAGTGAGTGCAATCCCACCCGACCTCAAACCCGGGGTTGTGGATCCGTTCAAAACCATCACCCTTGGAAAAACCGGAATAAAAACCACCCTTCTCGGAATGGGAACGGGTTACAGCGGGTATAACCGCACTTCCAGCATAACAAGGGCCGGGGTTGCAGAATCTCTGATCAAGACCGCCTATGAAAAAGGAATCAGGTATTTCGACTGTGCCGACAGCTATGGAACCCACCCTTTTACCACGGCCGCACTTAAGGGAGTTGACCGTGAGGACTATGTTCTCGCAACAAAAATGTGGATCACCTCCGGAGGTATTCCCGACGCTGAAAAGGGTTATCCGTTGACTGTTGTTGACCGTTTCCGCAAGGAACTGAATACCGATTACCTTGACATTGTTCAGCTTCACTGCATGACCGAGGGCGACTGGACCGAAAAATACCGTCGCCACATGGATGAGCTTGAGGAGCTTAAGGCAAAGAAAATAATAAAAGCCCACGGTGTTTCGGTGCATTCATTCGAAGCTCTTGAAGCGGCCGCAGCCTCCCCATGGGTTGATGTTATTCATGTAAGGATAAATCCGTTTGGCGAAAGCATGGATAAAAGGGATCCTTCACTTGTCGTACCTGTTATAGAGAAATTCCATAAGGCGGGAAAAGGTGTTATCGCCATGAAACTCATAGGCGGCGGAAAGCTGAAGGATGATCCTGAAAAAATAGACCAGTCGCTGAAATTCGTGCTTGGCCTCGGAACGGTCGATATGATTATTATCGGGTTCGAAAAACCGGATCATATAGATAATTATATCGAAAGAATAAGGAAAGTGCCTTTGGCATGACACCACTAACTTCAATGTTATGAAAATCCGTTTACTGGTATTTCTGTTGATGTTATTCACCATTAAATCAACTGAAGCACAAGAAGACAATCTTTCGGGGATTCTGAAACCCGGGGCTGAACTGGTAAAACTGGCCGGTGAATTTTCATTCACCGAAGGTCCTGCAGCTGACAAAGCCGGAAATGTATATTTCACCGACCAGCCGAACGACAGGATCATGAAATGGAGCACCGGAGGCGAACTGTCAACTTTTATGCAACCATCGGGAAGGTCGAACGGGATGTTCTTTGACAGGCACGATAACCTGTGGTCGTGTGCCGATGAGAAGAATGAAATATGGAAAATTGTCCCCGGCAAAGAACCGGAAGTCATTCCTGTAAAGTATGAAGGCCGTCTGATGAACGGCCCTAATGATCTCTGGGTTTCGCCCGAGGGGAATATTTTCTTCACTGATCCATTCTACAAAAGATCGTGGTGGAATCATTCTGAAATGCCCCAGGAAAAGCAGTGCGTCTATTTCATGAGCGCTGATCAGCTTACCCTCAAACGTGTTGAGGAAGAGCTTCTTCAGCCAAACGGAATTGTGGGTACCCCCGACGGAAAAACACTGTATGTGGCAGACATACGAGGAAATAAGACCTGGTCGTACTCTATAAATGCTGATGGTTCATTGTCAGACAAGAAACTGTTCTGCGAAATGGGATCCGACGGAATGACAATCGACTCAAATGGTAACATTTACCTAACCGGAAAAGGAGTGACTGTATTTGATAAAACAGGCAAAAAACTTGGCAATATTCCGATACCTGAAAACTGGACCGCCAACATCTGTTTCGGAGGAAAAAACAGAAAAGCCCTCTTCATTACAGCAAGCAAAGGGCTCTATACAATAAGAACGAGGATTAAGGGAGCTTATTGACAGGCGTAAAGGCATAAAGGCGTATAGGCATAAAGGCATGGAGCCGTTACGCCATTGAGCCTTTGAGCCGTTACGCCATTGAACCAACCAGTAACCCAGATTTAATTCGAAACTTTATCACTTTTTCTGTTTTTTAAAAATAAAAATGTATAAAATTGCAGCCTGATCAGGAATGTTACATCAGGAAAAGTTTTAACAAATACGTTTCACATGGAGGCAGAAATGGAAGGAACACGCAGGGCAGATATAAGACCGGGAATTGATGTATTGGTAGAACTTACGGAAGACAAACGCACCGGCAGGCTTACAGGAGGCCGGGTAAAAGAAATACTAACAACAGCACCCAATCACCCTCACGGTATAAAGGTTAAACTGGAAAACGGCCTGGTAGGAAGAATCAAACAGATCATCCAGTCAAACTGATTTTTTTTATTCCGGACCTTTCCCGTTGAATGCAATCAGTCATTACCTGTCCGGTTCAATGTGAACCGGGTGGATAATTGTGTCGCAGGTTATTGCATGCCAATAATTATTTTAACTAAATTTGAACCGCAGGATTCCTTTCCTCCTGCACCGGCAATATTTCTAACAATATACCATATGAAACCCACATGAATCAAATGCATAAACACATATGTATATTATTTTCAAACATGTGGGTTCCCTGTCTGCCGACAGGCAGGCATCATACCATTAAATTCAAAATTATATTATGATGAAATACGAGGATTTAATAGTAACCGCTTTAGGCAAGGGCAGTGTTGTTTCACCTCTTAAGACCTCACAGCACGAGGACAGCCCTGTTTATAAATTCGTAAATGACGACGAAAGGATACTTTATGAGGGTACACTAGAAAGCTATCACCGCTACAGGGATACCAACGAGAATCCGGCTTCGTTTGAGAAAGCGGGACCCAAGGAAACCATATATTTCGAACCTGCCAAAACCAAGGTTGCCATCGTGACATGCGGCGGCATATGCCCTGGTCTGAACAATGTTATCCGGGCCCTTGTAAACCAGCTGGTTTACAGATACGGCATCACCCGCATCCTTGGAATTCAGTACGGCTATGAAGGACTTATCCCAAAATACAACCACGCAGTCATTGAACTGACAGCTCCCATGGTTAGTGATATCTACCAGTCAGGGGGAACTTTCCTTGGTACTTCCAGGGGCAACCAGGATGTGGAACAAATGGTGGACACTCTTGAAATTCTCAATCTTAACGTGCTCTTCTGCATAGGCGGCGACGGAACCCTTAGAGGGGCTCATGCCATTTACAAGGAAATTGAAAAACGGAAACTCAGGATTGCCGTTGCGGGAATTCCGAAAACCATTGATAATGATATCGATCTGATGCAGAAGTCTTTCGGATTTGAAACTGCTTTCTCCATTGCCAATGATATTATAATGAATGCCCATAATGAAGCTCACGGAGCTTACAACGGAATCGCTCTGGTAAAACTCATGGGACGTGATTCCGGGTTTATTGCAGCCAGCGCCGCTCTTGCAATACAGGAGGTGAACTTCGTCCTTATACCTGAGGTTCCGTTCGATCTTTACGGTCCGAGAGGATTTCTCAAAATACTCCGCAAACGGCTCGAGGAAAGGCATCATGCCGTAATCGTAGTGGCAGAAGGAGCAGGGCAGGATTTCTTCGACCCGGAAAACGCCGAACTAGATGCTTCCGGTAATGTAAAGCACAAGGACATCGGTATCTACCTTAAGGAAAAAATCAGCGAGGAATTCAAGGCTAAAGAGTTCCCCCACTCCATCAAATACATCGACCCCAGCTATATCATCAGAAGCGCTCCGGCAAACGCCAACGACAGCAAATTCTGCAACCTTCTTGCACAGAATGCCGTTCATGCAGCACTTGCAGGCAAAACTGACTTTGTGGTCGGTTACTGGAACTATGAATTCACTCTTGTTCCTATATCAATGGCTGTTGCTAAAAGGAAGAAAATAGATGTCGAAGGAGAACTCTGGTGGAACGTACTTGAAGCAACAGGCCAGCCTATAAGCATGAAAAATCATTGATATGATCAAAAATATAATCTTTGATCTTGGAAACGTACTAATAAGCTTTGTTCCATCAGAATACCTGGTAAAGAAAAATTACCCGGCTAACATAAGAAATACAATTCTAACTGATATTTTTCAGAGCCAGGAATGGAAAATGCTGGATAACGGAAATATCACGGTTCCGGAAGCAATCGAATCAATAGCTGCGAAATCATCCCTGAATAAAGAGGAAATAGCCCTTGTTTTTAACTTCAGGCGCGATATAATGTTTCCCTTCGATGACAATGCCAGACTTCTTCCTGCGCTTCGTAAACAGGGTTACAGGCTCTATTATCTGTCTAACTTCCCGCTGGATGTTTTCGAAGAGATAAAAAACGATTATTTTTTCTTCAGGCACTTTGACGGAGGAATTATTTCAGCCGAAGTAAAACTGTCAAAACCTGATATCAGAATTTACGAATATCTTATCAGGCACTATGGTCTCAATCCCGATGAATCCCTTTACATCGACGACATCGAAGAAAACGTCCGGGCTGCCGAAGCTACAGGAATGAAAGGGATGGTTACCAACGGATCGCCCAGGATAGCTGATCAGCTGGGGGCCAGGTTGGGCATTAAGGTGCAGTGACAGTGTTAAGGCAGAAAGGATAAAGGCATAAAGGCGCAAAGGCGTAAAGGCGCAAAGGCGTGTCACGGTAAGCTGCGGGACATATCCTGATTGTGACCGGTGTTGAAAAAATATATTGTTTTGGGTAAAATATTTGTCGTTTTACAATAACCGGGATATCGTTTTACGATAATTTTTCTATTGATTTTAAAGACTTTACGATGCTGATTGGAAGAAATATTTATCCAGCCTTGAGGTCCGGACTTCCATTTGGAAAACTATCGGGATTCCGTTCCCGAACAAGGCGCTGCTTTGTGGCTTCTTCCCGTTCTGCCAGTTTTAACCGGCAATTCAGAAAAGTGAAAATAGAAAGATACTTCTCCTGCCCGAAGATTTCCAACTAAACTTCAGGGAATCCTGACTTGTGACATTTAGTGCGTCAGGTATGTGATCAGGCTCATTTTACACCAACCTGACTGAGTCAGTGATAACGGCAGGAATAACGGAACTGATTGTATTCCTGTAAGCCAATATCGCCGATTCATAAACATTTCATCATGTTTTAAATCATTTTAATCTCAATATGGGGTTTAATATGCAGATATTCAATACCATAACTTTCCCCTCCTTCGCAAGGAGGGGTGGCCCGGCTGCTGCTTTTTGAGCCAGGCGAGATTTACTTCCGGGCCAGGGTGGTTATTGCCTTGGAGAGTAGTTTAACAAGAATTAAGAACATTTATCCTCTCCTTTAAATGCATTTCTTATTTCTTTAAGTATGTATTCAGGCTCCTGAAATACCAACCAGTTTTCAAATCGAAGTACAGTAAGGCCGCGACCCTCAAGAAACTTGTCCCTTATTTTGTCTTTTTCGATCTGGATAGAATCACCATGAGGTTCTCCTCAACCACCCCGGCCCGGTACGAAATTCCGGCCCGTACAAAAATGCTGCCCGGGCCACCCCTCCTTTCCAAGGAGGGGAAACTTACGAGATTAGATATCAGCCTGTTAAAGATAAACTAAATACCTGATTGGCACCAAAATCCTCTGAACTTATTCTCAAGTCGACAGGCCTCTTTCAACGCTCAGAACAAAAATATGCGTTAGTGCGGTAAAAACCAATTTAAGATTTTTTTACTATTCATATTCAGTGTGTTATAAAATAAAACCGCACTAATTTAACGAGACGTCATAAATCAGGAGGGTGCTGCCCTTTGGCTTCTTCCCGGTCTGCCGGTTTTAACCGGCAATTCCGAAAAGTTAAAATTCAAAAGTACTTTTTCTGATTTGTTAAATCATGTCGGCAGATTTTCAACTATACTTCAATGGATCTTTTCCCCTTCCAGGATTCTTCAATTGCCGTCGGTTGAAACCGACGAATCAAAAACTCCCCCTTTTGTCTTTTCCCTGCTCCGCAGACAATCCCACAACAAAATATTACTACCCTCTCCCCGGCTCAGCTTAAAATTCCCGATCCTGAGAGGGTTAAGACATTAATAAGTATTATTTACTTAATTGTAATAATGTAATTTACAATATCTATCTAAAGTATTGCTAACTACAATAAATCAGCTCTGTTTTTTAAAAAATTCGGATACTATCATGGCTTTTCTCAGGCCGACATGTTTTTCAAGCTCTTCAACAGAAGCATCACGGATTTTTTCGACCGACCCGAAATTTTTCAGCAGAACCTCTTTCGTCTTTGGACCGATTCCCTTAATCTCGTCGAGAACCGACCTGGTCATTTCTGCTGACCTTTTATCGCGATGGAAATTTATCCCGAAGCGATGGGCTTCATTCCTCATGGTCTGGATAAGTTTCAGCGTATAGGAATTCTTGTCGAGAAATATCGGTACCGAATCGCCGGGGAAATAAATCTCCTCAAGTTTCTTTGCTATTCCGATAACAGTAATCCTTTCCCTGAGTCCAAGCTTTTGAATGCTTTTCATCGCCGACGAAAGCTGTCCCTTGCCGCCGTCTATAACCACAAGCTGAGGCAGCGAAGAGTTTTCATCAAGCATTCTTTTATATCTCCTGAAGATAACTTCCTCCATCGATGAGAAATCGTCAGGACCCGTAACCGTTTTTATGTTGAAATGTCTGTAATCCTTCTTACTGGCAAGGCCGTTCCTGAAAACGACACATGCTGCAACCGGGCTTTCCCCCATTATGTTCGAATTGTCGAAACACTCAATATGAGCCGGAAGTGCAGGCATATGAAGATCGTTTTTTACTTTTTCGAGATTACGGCCTGTCCGGGTGACCTGTTTGTTCTCGGTTTGCTTTCTCTTTTGTTCCAGCTTGTAGTAGATGGCATTCCTCTCAGCGAGCTCAAGCAATTTCTGCTTGTCCCCCATTCTGGGAACTGTGTATTTTAATTTATCTAGCTGTATATCAGGCCTAAAAGGAACAATTACCTCTGGTGAATCACTGGAATACCTTTGTCTGATTTCGGCAACCGCCAATCCAAGAAGTGATTCCTTGTCTTCATCAAGCCTTGTCCTCATCTCAAGCGTAAATGCCTGTACCACTGCTCCTTCAACTACCTTCAAGTAGTTCACATAGAACCTGTCCTGATCCTGGGTACAGGCAAAAACATCGATGTTTTTTATGGTATTGCTGACCACTGCTGAACGACTGCGGAATTTCATCAGGATGTCGATCTTTTCCTTGATCATCTGTGCCTCCTCGAACCGCAATGCCCTGGCCAAACGGTTCATCTTCTCCTTTAGCTGCCCCATGACACTCAACAGGTTCCCCTTAAGGATATCCCTGATCTCAATTATGGTTTGGCCGTATTCCTGTTCGGTCTGCAACCCGATGCATGGTGCCTTGCAGTTACCGATGTGATACTCAAGGCAGGGTTTGAATTTACCTGCCGTAATATTCTGTTCTGTAAGGTTGTAATTGCACGTTCTCAGCTTATAAAGCTGCCTTATCAGTGTAAGAAGTGTTTTGACCATAAGTCCTGAAGTATAGGGACCGAAATAATGGGATCCGTCCCGTATAACATTCCTGGTACTGAAAACACGGGGAAAGGCTTCATTTTTAATACATATCCATGGGAATGTCTTATCGTCCTTAAGTAGGATATTATAGCGAGGCTGATATTTTTTTATAAGGTTGTTTTCAAGTAGTAATGCATCTGATTCGGTATCAACTACAAAATGCCTGATTGCCACTGCCTTATTGATCATTACGGTTGTCTTGCCCGACTGGTTCCCTGAATAGTAAGAGGAAACACGTTTCTTCAGGTTCTTTGCCTTTCCTATATAAATAATTTTCCCTGAAGAGTCAAAAAACTGATAGACTCCCGGGTTGTCGGGAAGACCTGATATAGTTGATTTAATATCCTCTCTGGCTGACATCGGAAATGAATCTCAGGCAACAAAGATAATAATTTGTAGTAGTAGAAAGCCACGGCCGTGGCTTTCTACTACTACTTTCTACTACTACGGGTAAAGGCCGCGAACGCGGCCTTTCGTCAATCCAGAAATAATCCCGTATACGTGAAAATCCTGACGTCAAACAAACCTCTGTCACTAATCTTAAGTTCCGGAATAACCAGGAGAGCCATGAATGAAAGTGTCATGAACGGTGCCGACATGTTACAACCCCATGATCTGACAAGTCGCGATAATTTCTCATATTCTCCCGCAACTTTTTCCGCCGGCTGATCAGACATAATACCCGCTACCGGCAAAGGCATAATTTCAATTTTTTTATTTTTTGAGACCGCAAGTCCACCTTTCACCTCAACCAGAGCGTTAATTGCCGCGACAATATCGTTGTCATTGGTTCCGATGCAGATTATATTATGACTGTCGTGCGCCACCGAGCTGGCAAAGGCCCCGCTTTTCAGACCGAAACCCTTTATGAATGCAGCTGCCGGCTTCATATCGCGGTAACGATCCTTTACAACAATTTTCAGGATGTCGGATTCCAAATCCGGACTTAACTCCTCTCCCTTTTTCACAGGATAAATTATTTCTCCGGTCGTCAGGTCTCCGTCAAATGCTTCGATAACCCTTAGTTTTGATGCCTCAGACCTTATCCTGATATCTTCAATTTTAATTTTTGAACTTTTAAAATTATTTACAGCTCCGGAACTGCGGTAACCAAACAACACCCTGCCTTCGTCATATATTTTAGTGCCATCAATCCAGGTCTGCCTGACTTTCATTGAGTGAAGATCATCAACCAGGATGAAATCGGCCGGATCTCCAGGTCTAAGCAGACCGGCATCGAGACCATAATGGATTACCGGGTTAATTGTGCAACTACGGATTACATCAAAAACATCATAGCCTTCTGATATAAGTAAGGCCGCAAGCCTGTCGATATGCCCTCTTATAAGCATTTCAGGATGGAGGTCATCGCTGCAAAGCATTATTTTACCCGGATCAGTTCTGAATAATTCCTTAAGAGCATCGAGATTTCGCGCCGCACTGCCTTCCCTGATAAGGATTTTCATACCCAGGCTTATCTTTTCGCGGGCTTCTTCGATTGTGGTGCATTCATGATCGGTTGAAATGCCGGCAGAAACATATTTTTTCAATTCATCCCCGGTTAGTCCAGGTGCATGTCCGTCAACCGGCTTTCCTGCTTTGCGGGCATAGTCAATTTTTCTCAGCACTTCCTTGTCGCCGTAGATAACACCTGGAAAATTCATCATTTCCGAAAGATACCTGACCGACGGCCTGGCAAGCAAATCAAGAACCCCATCAGAATCAATAACAGCGCCAGATGATTCGAAACTTGTTGCCGGTACGCAGGAAGGAGCGCCAAAATAGAACTTTAGAGGAACCTTTGATGCATCGTGTATCATGTATTCAACGCCTCGTATGCCCAGGACGTTGGCAATTTCGTGGGGATCCGAAACCACGGCCGTTGTTCCACGTGAAACAGCAGCCATGGCAAAAGACGCCGGATTTAGCATTGAACTTTCGATATGTATATGAGAATCAATCAATCCGGGAAGAATAAATCTCTGTTCGCCATGGTTACATCTGATGATTTGTTCTATTTTCCCATCATTTAACACTATGCTTGCAGGATATATCTCTCTTCTGTGGATGTCAACCAGATTTCCTTTTATCTCCATGACTTCGGTTTTTTTCAAATAAAAGCAGGAATAGTATACAAACGCCCTAATCTGTTTATTGTCAATCTGATCCTCCTCCGGGACCTGTCAGATTTATTTCCCGCAGGGCCCTTATCGGGCAGATTTTGCCTCAATATTAGCTAAGCATAAAGAAAACCATCAATATTAAAAAATTCAAGCTTCATCACATAAGATTTTCAACTTATGAGAGTGTTTTTTTGACAATCCCACTTTCAGTTAGCAGAAGTTTAGGGATTATACTCAAGGAGAAATGGGACAGAAGCTTCTCTAATCCGTCAGCTGAAGCAGACGGCAAAGGGGTTCATTCCAAATGATTGTTCGCTAAGGTTGCATTAGTCCTTCAACGACTGGCTATAACAACTGGCTGAAGCCAATAGTTAGAAAAGTACTACCTGCTATTTTGGGTTTAGCATCAGGAAGCCTTTATATAGAGACTAAAGTCCCTGACATAGAGAAGAGAAGCTTCTCTCATCCGGCAGCTGAAGCAGAGGGCAAGGGGTTACATCACAACTGATTGCACACTAAGGTTAAATAATTCCTGCACAAATTTTGTCCATGCCCTGGCTGAAGTCAATAATACAGATGTATTAATCAGTCAGATCCAACTAACTACAAATATTTCCCTTTTACTGATTGCGATCCAAGACAGTCTTTTCCCTATACTCCTATTGTTTCACAGTTGGCTTCAGCCAACAATATCAAAGGACTCATCTGGAAACTGAAACCAGCTTTAATTACTTTAAGTTCAACAGATTTTACTTTGTTGCAGTTTTTCTCCCCTGAAACTCTTGCTTTTACCGTTGGCTTCAGCCAACAATATTAAAGGACGCCTCCAGAACCTGAAACCAGCTTCAATTACTTCACGTTCAACAGATTTTACTTTGTTGCAGTTTTTCTCCCCTAAAACTCTTGCTTTTACCGTTGGCTTCAGCCAACGGTATATGGGAAACCCGGCAAGTTCGACACTTTTTGCTTCCGCCCCCGGGAATATTGGAAATTAACCAAACTCCGCTCCTTTAACTTCATCCAACGGCCTATGAGAAACCAGCTAAACTCGACTCTTTGGGCTTCTGCCCGGGAATATTGGAAATTAGTCAAAGTCCGCTGCTTTAGCTTCTGACAACGGCCTATGAGAAACCAGCTAAACTCGACTCTTTGGGCTTCTACCCGGGAATATTGGTAACTATCCAACCTCGAGTCCTCTTGCTTCCGCCCCAGGGAATATTGGAAATTAGCCAAACTCCGCTACTTTGGCTTCAGCCAACGGCCTATGGGAAACCAGGCAAACTTGAATCTTTTTGTTTCTGCCCCAGGGAATATTGGAAATTAGCCAAACTCCGCTACTTTAACTTCAGCCAACGGCCTATGGGAAACCAGGCAAACTTGAATCTTTTTGTTTCTGCCCCGGGAATATTGGAAATTAACCAAACTCCGCTACTTTAACTTCAGCCAACGGCCTATGGCAAACCAGCTAAACCCGACACTTTTCGCTTTTGCCCCGGGAATATTGGAAATTAGCCAAACTCCGCTACTTTAACTTCAGCCAACGGCTTCTGAGAAACACTTTAAAATTCGGGTCTTTTGGCTTTTACCTGGGAAAATTGGTAACTATCCAACCTCAAGTCGTTTAACTTCAGAACCACGGAATATCAGAAATTATCCAAACTTCTGTCCTTTGGCTTACGGCTCAGGTCTTGTAGAAACCAGCCAAACTCGAGTCCTCTAACTTGTGTTCCCCGGATTGGAGAAAGTATCTAACTTCAGGACCACTCGCTTCTGCCATCTCTATACAATAAACTCTCCCCGCTATCTCCTTTCCCTCTTAACTTCAAAAGCCAGAATTTGTTCTTCGAATTGTCCCGCATCTTTCTCACCATCTACAGGACCCGCATCTTATAACGATCTTGTTTAACGGACAAACCATTCTGCTGAACCGCCTCCTATTCGACAACTTGAGGCTTATCCGTGAGCTTAGGCTCTATCTCTGCAAATAGAAAACAAATACTCAAGTGCAAAAAAGTACCAGTTTGAAATTTGAATTGTTCCACGTGGAACCCTACCTTCCCAGATACATCAGCAGAATATTTACATCAGATGGTGATACTCCGCTTATACGTCCGGCCTGACCGATAGTTTCAGGATTGATCCTGGCTAGTTTTTGTCTACCTTCTGTCGAAATTGACAATAATTCCGAATAATCAATGTCCTGAGGAATCTTAACACGGTCCAGACGTTTAATCTTCTCTGCTATTAGTTTTTCTCGCTGAATGTAGCCCTCATATTTTATCCTGATCTCGGCTGATTCCAGGACTTCATTATCCATTCCGCTTTCTGCAAGCATCAACAGATAATCCGGAGAAATCTCATTAAGAAGAGCCCTGACCGATACCTGAGGTCTTGCTGCAAGGTTAATCGCTTTCGTCTTCTGCTTAATCCCGGCCGTTCCCGCTTTCTCAAGAAAGTAAGAAATCCTTTCCGGCTCCAGCCTGCTGTCCTCAAGAAACTTCATCATACGTTCCACCATCTTTGTCTTTTGATCCAATCTGTCAACCCTTGACTTTTCAGCAAGACCTATTTTATATCCCTTTACTGTCAGTCTTTCGTCAGCATTGTCTTGTCTGAGTAAAATCCTATACTCAGCCCTGGCAGTAAACATTCTGTATGGTTCGTCAATTCCCTTCGTGACCAGATCATCTATTAATACTCCTATATAGGACTCGTCACGTCCAAGTACCATTTCTTCTTTCCCCCTTATTTTCTGAACGGCATTTATTCCGGCCATTATTCCCTGTGCCGCCGCCTCCTCATATCCCGTTGTTCCATTGATCTGTCCGGCAAAATAAAGTCCCTCAACTTTCTTTGTCTCCAGGGTGTGCCTAAGTTGCGTCGGCTGAAAAAAATCATACTCAATTGCGTAGCCGGGCCTGAAGATTTCCACTCTTTCCAGACCCCTTACCTTTCTAAGTGCATTTATTTGAGCGTCCAACGGCAAACTGCTTGCAAATCCGTTCAGGTAATACTCTGTGGTATCCCTCCCTTCCGGTTCTACAAAAAGCTGGTGAGTGTCCTTCTCACTGAATGTTACAATCTTGGTCTCTATGCTCGGACAATATCTCGGACCAACGCCTTTAATCCTTCCCGTATAAAGCGGACTGAACTCCAATCCTTTTCTCAACTCATCATGAACCGCGGCATTGGTATGTGTCATATAGCAACTGAGCTGTTCTCCCCTTACCCCACCGCTTCCCATATATGAAAACGTCCTTCCTTCTTCATCTCCCTTCTGCTCTGTCATAGCCGCGAAATCTATCGTCCTTCCGTCAAGCCGGGCACTGGTTCCCGTCTTTAATCTCTCTACCTTAAAGCCTAGTCCGGCCAGCTGTTGGCTAAGTCCGGATGAAGAATCATCCCCCGACCTTCCCCCTTTTACATTCCGGAATCCGACATGCATGAGTCCATTGAGAAAAGTACCATTCGTGAGGATAATTGCATCTGCCAGGAACCGGGTCCCAAAAGCTGTCTCAACACCAGTTACCCGGCTACCCTCCACAAGAATCCTTTGTGCCTCCTCCTGCCAAATGAAGAGATTGTCTGTCCTCTCCAGAACCTTTCTCCATTCCATGCTGAAACCCTGCCTGTCACACTGCGCACGCGGACTCCACATGGCTGGTCCTTTTGAGCGGTTAAGCATCCGGAACTGAACCATGCTTGCGTCAGTAATAATTCCGCTCATTCCGCCTAATGCATCTATCTCTCTGATTATCTGTCCCTTTGCGATTCCTCCCATGGCCGGATTACATGACATTTGCGCTAACTTGGTCATATCCATAGTAATAAGCATTGTCCTTGCTCCCATTTTTGCCGCTGCATAAGCGGCCTCACAGCCTGCATGCCCTCCTCCCACAACAATCACTTCATACCTGAAATTCATAATAAAGTTTTTCTTATTTGCGCCACTTTTTCTTCCTGTATCCCAACCATCCTTTTCCTTTCTTCCACGCTTCCATCCCTGTACCCGCAAAGATGAAGTAATCCATGTATCATAACCCTTATAACCTCTTCATGAAGCCTGCATTTGTACTCCGCTGCGTTCCTTCTCACAGTATCGATGCTTATATAAATCTCACCGCTGACAAGCCCGGATTCTGATTTATCAAATGCTATTACATCTGTATTATAATCATGCTTCAGAAACTCCCTGTTAATCGTCAATACGGTTTCATCGTCCGTTATAATGAAGACAAGGTCACCCGGGCTCTTATTCTCATCCCTGATGACCTTCTCCAGAAATCGCCTGATTTCCCTTGCTTTACGGATCCTGTAATTTATCTGGTCATAATAAATTCTGATGCTCAATCAGTTACCTCCTTAAAACTCATGGTTACACTATTTCCCTTCTCATTGAACGAAATGGCATCGGATAGCTTGGTCATAAGAAACACTCCTCTTCCGCTTAGCTCTTCAATATTTGACGGAAGTGTCGGATCAGGAATACGTTCCGGGTCAAATCCATTACCCTGATCAGTAACAGTGATTCTCAACTCATTGTCAATATACTCAATTATTACATCGACAAGCTTTTCCGATATTTCCCTGTTCCCGTGCTTTATGGCGTTATTTACTGCTTCGAGGGTGGCCACCAGTATCTTCCCATAGTTATCCTGGTTAATACCAATTGCTCCCGTCATTTCGTCGATTGCATTTTCGATTATTCTCAGACTGGCCGTCTTTGATTCAACCTTCAATCTTTTATACATTTTAGCCATAAAAGCTTAATTTCTGTTTCTCCCGCAAAATTAATGCAATTTCTAATTATTTTTCGAAATCCACAATTCAGGATTCAATTTATCAGTCTCGTCAAAGATCATAAATTTCAGCACAGCCTTGTCTCCGTCATCCTTGTCATTAAAAACACGGCCAATAACCTGACCTGTTTGAACCTTATCTCCCTTCTTTACCTTTACTTCAATAATATTCTGATAAACCGTCCGGTACTTTCCATGCCTTATTATTACCGCCATATTAGCGCCCCTTATGGTGAATACCTGTGCAACCTCACCCATAAAAATCGATTTCACCGGAGTGGTTCCAGAACTTGTTATTTCAATATCTATATTCTCTTCTGTAACGTATTTCAATACAGGGTGTTTCTGTAGTCCAAAATGTCCTGTAATTACACCTTTATCAACAGGCCATGGCAATTTTCCCTTGTTCTCAATAAAACTATCACTCAGAATTCGCTGCTCCGCACTGAGTTCAGATGTTATTGTCTTTTTCCTTTCCTCTTCTATCAGTTTATTTATCTCGCTCTCAATCCTTCTTGCAATTCTTCTCTTCTCATCAAGCTCCTTTTGCAACTGGGTTTCTTTGCTTCCCAAGGTCTTTACTATCCTTTGCTGCCTGTTTATTTCATCCTGCAGCAGATACTTCTGCTGATCCTCCCTTGCCTTTAACAGGGATATCCTGGCCAGGTCCTCCTCCATTTTCTTCCTTGAAAGTTCAATCTCGCTTTTCAGTTCCATTATAATTTCAGATTCCTGCCTTCTGAACTTGGTAACCTGCTGCAAATATTTTAACCTCTTATAACCCTGGTTAAAATCCTTTGCCGAGAGAATATAAGCAATTTCATTATTTGCCTTTGACGACCTGAACGAACTTAGCAACGCCTGTTCATATTCCTTTTTCAGAATCCTCAGATCACCTTCCATCATTTCAATGGCCAGATTGTTTAGTTCTATCCTGTCGTTTAGTAGCGAAATCTCATCCTGCAATCCCTTTACTACCGATTCCCTCAGATTCAGCTTCCTGCTTATAATATTGAGTTCGCTCAGACTTTCTTTTTTTTCCTTTGAAGTCTGTTTAAGAAGATTGTCCACATATGAAATCTCTTGGAGAGTTTTTTGCCGCTGCTCCTCAAGATCCTTCCTTGTCTGTGCGCCGGCATCAGAAAACAACACCGACAGGACAAAAATCGCAGTCAATAGCCTTTTCATCCTTAATTAACTGATTTTATAGGTTGGTTGGAACAGCACATGATTGAAGGTGAAATAAGCATTATTGGTTGTGTATTATCAATCATGAGGGTATCATCTGATTCTCACTACTCTGTAATCCCGACCTCCAACTGTTCCGATAATTCCCGACCAGGGACTCTCCATCCTTTTAATTTCTATCACAATATCAAGCTCCTTCAGATCATCGTTGATAACTATTTTCTCAGGATATGTAATATTCCCATCCTTTACTACACCAGATAACAAAATAGTTATATTTCCTGTCCTTATATCACCCTCAAGATATACTCTCTTTACCTTTCGCCTCTGGCAGTCGACAGTATATTCTACATTTCTGCCTTCCACGTTATACAGCCTTCTGAACTCACCTCTCTGACAGTTCATAAGACTTTTGTAATCGCCCTTTTCAACTATCATATCGCCCAGAATTACATAAATGAGGGCCGGATCGATCCCGTATTTCGACCTGATTTCTTCAGGATCACCTACCATCAGCTTGCGATTGAACCTGTCATTTACAATAACAGTGTCTCCAGTAAGGAAGCCCTTTCCTGCCTCAACACCAATACCCGACCTTACTGAAATCATAAGTGAGTCGGGCCTTCTGAATTTAATCGAAGCATTGAGGTTCACCGTGACATTCTCCTGCCTGACTCTGATATCGGCCCTCCGGATATAAAAGTCGTTGTTCGTAAGATTGTTCGAGATTACTGTTTCGAGCCTGTTTCCGGCAGTTTCATCCAAATCCTTGCCCATATCTGACCTTCCGGCTTTTCTAACGGTAGAACAAGCTGAAAACACAAGAGCCAGCAATAGAACTATGCGGACTATCTTTTGCAATTTTCTATCTCCTCCTTTAATTTTGATTTAGTATTATCAATTTTAACGGCTTTTTCAAAATACACTACCGCGTCCCTGCATTTCTTCATACTCTTTAATATATATCCGTAATGCTCGTAATATTCTGCATCTTCAGCCTCACCAGAGTTAACTATCTTCTCCATTATTCTGGCTGCCTCCTTTGCTTTTCCTCTTTTATATAGAACCCAGGCATATGTATCCAGGAATGTGTTGTTATCTGATTCTTTGATTATAACCGTCTTTGCCATTTCCTCAGCCTCTTTAAGATTCATATTCTGTTCAGCAAGGTAATATGCATAATTATTCATCAAAGTAAGATCACTGTTGTCCATTTTCATGGCTTCCTCATAAGTACTGAATGCCTCATCAAAGTTTCGGCTCCTGTAATGAACGTCCGCTCTCATTGTAAGAATCTGAAGCTTGAGCTCCCGGTTGTCACCTGCCAGAATATCAGCCTTTCTCAGCTCTTCAAGTGCGACATCAAAGTCCTCGTTTTCAAGTGCTCCTGTCGCAAAAAGCATCTTGGCAATAACAGAACGGTTGAACCTTGTGGCACATTCCTCACCTTTCGTCTGAAGCATTCTGTAATTTTTCAGGTCGTAATAAACCAGCAGCAGCTTTTCCCATGCATAATAGTTGTCGGGATTAGCCTTTATTATCTCCTCCAGCCGTGATGCAGCGCCCTTATTATTGCCTGCCTTTTGCAGGAATTCTGGTCTAAGCAGAATCACAAGATCATCATCAGGATAGGATGATTCCAGTATCATAATCGAGATCTCCATCTTCTTCCGATGATCCTTCAGTATATCCTCATTTCCTATGAGTTCAGCAATAAGAGATACCTTTTCCTCTTTGTTGATCTGGCCATTCAAAAGAACAACACCTATAAGATCAAACAGCTCCTCAAAGTTCTTTTGCTCAAGCATGAACTCACACAGCGAAAGTTGTATTGCCGGATTACCCGGATTCCGTTCGATAAGTCTGTTATATACTTCTCTTGCCTTTTCAGGTAAGCCCTCCTGCCTGTAAATCCCTGCACGATATCCGTTAAAAACAATATTGTCCGAGTCGGTTTCAAGAAGTTGTCCAATCTTCACGTGTGCCTCAGTGTAATTGCCTTCTGCCACGAGATTATCAATCAGGCTCAGGGTCGTACTCTCATTTACACCAAATCGCTCATCAATGTTATTTAGAAGTTTCCGGGCTTTTTCAAAATTGTTGTTCCGAGAATACAACTTTGCGAGTGTCACCTGAAGATCAATCTTCTCCGGACTTCCCTTAACTGCTCTCTCATAACACAATATGGCACTGTCGATGTTATTCTGCTGATGATAAATTCCAGCCATCATCATGTTGTACCACAGATTGTCTGGTTGCAGTTCGCATGCTCTGAGTGCATACTTTTTTCCGTTATTGAAGTCGCCGCCAGACAGAACAATCTGCGCCATATGATAATAAGCAGCATCGCTTTCGGGATTGAGGACAAGGCTCTGCTCAAATAATTTCAGTGCATCGCCGCCATTACCCATCAGTTTATGTCTTACTGCCTCCACAAACAGATAATCAAATGCCGCCTGATCATATTCCTTGCCCGCCTTTAGGCCTGGTATAAGCTTATTGCTGCATGACATCAAGGTCAGAACGGCAGCCATTATAAATAGTATTGATTTTATTCTTCTCATTATCATTGTTTTCCCGTATGTCCGAAACCCCCTGCTCCCCTTTGTGTGTCTTCCAGTTTATTGGTTTCAATCCATTCGGCTTTTTCGTGCCTTGAAACAACCATCTGACAAATCCTTTCCCCGTCCTTAATAACGAATTTTTCAGCCGACAGGTTCACCAGAATCACACAAACCTCTCCCCTGTAATCAGCATCAATCGTGCCAGGTGAGTTAAGAACCGTAATTCCATGCTTTATTGCCAGTCCGCTCCTGGGTCTAATCTGTGCTTCGTACCCGGCTGGAATTTCAAGGAAAAGTCCTGTATTTACAAGAACCCGGGCCAGCGGCTCAAGCACAATTTCCTCATTTATATTTGCCCTGAGATCAACTCCTGCGGACCGTTCCGTTGTATATTCAGGCAATTTGTGTCGTGACTTGTTTATTATTCTTACTTTCATTCCTTCTTCTTCCTGATCATTACGCTTAATATCCTGTCCTTGTATTGTGCAAAAGCGATAAAAATAAGGATTAATGCCGTATTTACAGCAAGTTCTGCAACAATCCCCGGATAGTTGAAGTAATTCCCGAAAAGAACCATCCCAATTGCAATAGCAAAATACGGGATGTATTGCTTCATGTCGTAGTCGACCTTAAATCGCTTTTTGGCAAAAATAAAAGACATTATTATCATGGATCCATACGATGCCACATGCGCCCATGCGGAAGCCATATATCCGTATACCGGGATCAGCAAAACATTTATCAGCACCGTTATGGCAGCACCAATAAGAGTAATATAAATCCCGAATCGTGTTAGATCGTTCAGCTTGTACCAAATGCTGTGATTGATATATATTCCATAAAACAGGTAACCCATTGCCACTATGGGTACCACTCCGATCGCACCTCTGAAATCCTTTCCAATAATTAATTGAAATCCTGAAATATACAAGTTAATACCAAGATAAATTAAGAGCATGGCTATTATGAAATACTTCATCACTGATGCATATGTTTGCTTAGCATCCGGATGTTTCGCTCTCTCAAAAAAGAACGGCTCGGCTGCAAACCTGAACATCTGGATGAAAAGAGCCATCAGTACGGCTATCTTGTATCCTGCTCCGTATTCTCCAAGAATAGCAAGCCCGTTTTCCTCACCTGTCATCCGCCTCAGAATGACCTTGTCCAGAGTGTCATTTACAGATCCGCTCAGGCCGGTAATAAGCAACGGAAAAGAATAGACCATCATTCTCTTCCACAGTTCCCGGTCAAAAACAGCCTTTCTAAGAATAACGAATGGCAAAAGCATCAGCAGTGTTGCAGCGCTGCCAATAAGGTTTGCCAGAAATACATATCCCACACCGTAACCCGGATCATAGATCTCGCGGAACCAACCATGACTTTTTTCATAAATACCAGGAGCAATGAGAAGGAAAAAGATTACTGAGACAATAATTATTACAACGTTGGCAATCTTTATTGCACTAAAAAGCAAAGCCTTATTCTCCCTTCTAAGCCTTGCAAAAGGAATTGCAGCGAAAGCATCGATAGCCACAATAGCTGCGAACATTCTTATATAGTCGGGGTTGTCGCTGTATTTCAGGACAGCCGAAACCGGCCCTATAAAGATATTTATGAGTATCAGAAATACAGCAGATGTCACCAGAAGACTTATCAGCGTGGTGCTGTAAACCTTTTTATAATCCCTGCTATCTTGCGAAAACCTGAAAAAACCGGTCTCCATTCCGTACGTCAGAACAATAAGCAGAAAAACCATCCAGGCATACAGTTCCGTAATTACGCCGTATTCAGCCTTGGTAAAAATCCTGGTATAGAATAAGGTCACAACCCCATAATTAAGAAACCGCGGGACAATGGTTCCCAATCCGTATACTACGGTCTGCTTTGCTAATGTCCTGACTTCGTTCACCTTACTTCAATTCTTTCAGGCTTTTACCTGGTGTTCTTCTTCCTGTAAAAGGGCGAGAACGGAAAAAGATTCATTTTAAAATCATTTCTTTCATGATCGCGCAAAGTTAAATATCTTTGCCCTCAGATTAGCAGAACGTTATTAACCAATAAGAAGTTTTCATGAACACAGTCTTCAGATACCTCATCGCCACAGCCTTTCTTTTCACCATTGCATCGTGCAGCACCAGCGACGGTAATGAGAATACTATGGTACTAATCAAAACAACTTCAGGAGATATAAAAGTAAAACTATATGATGGGACTCCTCTTCATCGTGACAATTTCTTAAAACTTGTGAATATGGGTTTTTACGACGGGATTTCTTTCCATCGTGTAATCAGGGATTTCATGATCCAGGCAGGCGATCCATCAACAAGAACCGGTCTCACGAAAGAACAGCTCGATACACTTGATACCTATACCATCCCCGCTGAATTCCGCAAGGAATACTATCACAGGAAGGGGGCCCTTGCTGCTGCAAGAGAGGGCAATAATGTCAATCCTTCCATGAGTTCGTCAGGAACACAGTTTTACATTGTCCAGGGTAAAAAGTATACATTCGAAGAACTGAAAACGGCCGAAGAAAGACTTAACAGCGGTCTGAGGCAGGTTGTCTTCAGTAAATTCATCAGGGAAACGGCCGACAGCGCACGGATTTCGGGCACTCCCCTTTCTGAAAGTGAAATCCAGGAAAGTGCTTCCTTGAAAATGTTTAAATATCTTACTACCGAAGGCGAATATAAATTCTCACAGGAACAGATTGATGCCTATCTGAACGTTGGAGGTGTCCCCCGTCTTGACGCCACCTATACTGTCTTTGGTGAAGTTGTGGAAGGACTGGAAATTGTTGATAAAATTGCAGGTTCGCCGACCAATCAGGCTGACAAGCCGGTTAACGATATCAGGATCATCAGTATGAAAGTGGTTAAGTAACAATCAACCTGCAACAATAGTAAATTATGCTAGATAAAATAAAAACACTCCTTGAAGAGGTAGATTCAGTAAAAGTAGCTTCATCTTCGGAACTTGAATCGTTCAGGTTGAAATACCTGAGCAAAAAGGGATTGATAACATCCTTATTTGAAGATTTCAGGGAAGTGTCATCCGAGCTCAAGAGGGATGTGGGTCAGAAGCTCAATGAATTGAAGCAAAAAGCACAGGAGAGATATAATACTCTTAAGGTTGAACTTGAATCGACTGATGAATCGGCCACTGAAAATGATCTTACCCGCCCTTCATTTCCTTATCCTTCCGGTTCACGTCATCCCATTTCCCTGGTCAGAAAGGAAATAATAGATATCTTCTCCAGGATTGGCTTCACTGTGTCAGAAGGACCCGAAATTGAGGATGATGACCATGTCTTCACCAAACTGAACTTTGCACCAGAACATCCCGCAAGGGATATGCAGGACACTTTCTACCTATTCAGGAACTCACCGGAAGACTCTAACCCTGCCGATATACTTCTGCGCACACACACCTCCTCGGTTCAGGTGAGGGTGATGAATAATCAGAAGCCTCCGATCAGGACAATCTCACCCGGCAGGGTATTCAGAAATGAAGCTATCTCGGCCAGGGCCCATTGCATTTTTCATCAGATAGAGGGATTATACATCGATACTGATGTATCGTTCGCCGACCTGAAACAAACCCTTCTTTTCTTTGCCCGCGAGCTTTATGGAAAGGAAACCAGAATCCGTCTGAGACCGTCATACTTCCCTTTCACCGAACCTTCGGCTGAAATGGATGTAAGCTGTACAATTTGTGGCGGCTTAGGATGCAATGTATGTAAATACACCGGCTGGCTGGAAGTGCTCGGATGCGGAATGGTTCATCCTAATGTTCTGGAAGCTTGTGGGATTGACAGCAAAAAATATACTGGCTTTGCCTTCGGGATGGGAATCGAACGCGCCGCAATGCTTAAGTATCAGGTCAACGATCTGAGGCTCTATTTTGAAAATGACCTGAGATTTCTCGATCAGTTTAAAACAGTTCTGTAATCACTTGACGATAAAATCTGCAGACATGAAACCCACAAGTATCGAATATACAAACACGTATGTAAATAATTCGTGTTCAATCATGTGGGTTCTCCCGCTTTAGCGGGAACCATAATATTAAATCTATTTACGGATGAAACAGCATGAATTACATGTTCCGTTATGCGAACGTTGTGCTCTGGAGACAGTCTCCATATTCAATCACCTCACTCCCGAAGAGGCTGAAATGCTCAACTTTGAAAAGGATTTCAGACATTACAGACGTGGTGATGTATTATATCAGGAGGGAAACAGGATCAGCGGCTTTTATTGCATACACAAAGGGATTATAAAGGTTTTCAAGACAGGTTTCGACGGGAAGGAACAAATAATCAGGTTTGCAAAAGCAGGCGAAATAATAGCTTACAGAAGCGTTCTCAGCAACGAACCGGCATGCACTTCAGCAAAGGTTATTGAAGACTGCCAGGTGTGTTTCATCCCTTCCGAAATACTGATTTCCCTTATTAAAACCAACTCTTCATTCTCACTTGAACTGCTTAAGCTTGCTTGCCATGAGCTTGGAGAAGCCAATTCCTTTATTACCGACATTGCCCAGAAAACAGTAAGGGAAAGGCTTGCTGAGATCCTGCTGCTGCTCATGAACGATTTCGGACTCGATGAGCAGGACAATCTCAGGATATCACTGACCCGCGAAGAGCTTGCAAATATTGTGGGTACAGCAACCGAATCGGTTATCAGGCTTCTGTCCGAATTTAAGTCCGACAAGCTTGTCGAGCTGAATGGCAGAAAAATAAGGATTCTTAACAGAAAAGGGCTTCAAAAGATAAGTAATGTTCTTTCAAGGATGTAGGCAGATCAGAACAGTCTTCCGTTAAGGTCGCGTCCTAAACTCTTTCCCAGGTGCCTGTAGGCATGTTCCGTTGCTTCCCTTCCACGGGGTGTTCTTTTCAGGTAACCCTCCTTGATAAGGAATGGCTCATAAACCTCCTCTATTGTGCCGCTCTCCTCGCCGACAGCAGTTGAGATGGTGTTCAGTCCGACCGGGCCACCTCCGAACTTGTCAATTATTGCCAGGAGTATCCGGTTATCCATTTCATCGAGTCCGTGCTGATCAATGTTCAGGGCTTTTAGTCCGTAACGGGTTATATCGAGGTCAATACTGCCGGAACCCCTAACCTGGGCAAAATCCCTTATCCTTCTCAGAAGTGCATTTGCTATCCTGGGCGTTCCCCTGCTTCGTCTGGCTATTTCTTCTGCAGCATCAGCGCCTATTTTGACACCCAGTATGCCAGCCGACCTCTTTACTATTCCGGTCAGAACCTCATGATCGTAGTACTCCAGATGAAAAGTGATGCCGAATCGTGCCCTCAACGGGCTTGTCAGTAATCCCGACCGGGTTGTTGCTCCGATCAGGGTAAATTTATTAAGGGTAAGCTGAACAGATCTGGCACTGGGTCCTTTGTCAAGCATGATGTCGATCTGGTAATCCTCCATCGCCGAATAAAGGTATTCCTCCACTACGGGGCTGAGCCTGTGTATCTCGTCGATAAATAACACATCACCCTCCTCCAGATTGGTTAGAAGACCGGCCAGATCGCCAGGTTTGTCAAGCACCGGACCAGACGTAACCCTGAGGTTTACATGCAGTTCATTGGATATAATCGCTGCAAGAGTGGTTTTGCCAAGACCCGGAGGTCCGTGAAGCAGAACATGGTCCAGGGATTCTCCTCTTTGCTTTGCTGCAATTACAAAGACCTCTAGATTATCTATTACCTGTTTCTGACCCTTGAAATCATCAAAAGTGACCGGACGGAGCTGCTTCTCAAGCTCCTTTTCGGTATCAGTAAGATTATCTTTCCTTATTTCAAATTTCTCGTCCATCAAAAACGCTGCCTGACAGCAGGTGTATTCTTATTTAATAAGTTTTACGTCTCTCTCCGGAAGCTCAATCTTAACTCCGTTAATGCTAACCTCAACATCATCCCTGTAAGTTATCATCAAAACCTGCATGCCTTCCTCGTCGTATTTCTTCCATGTTCTCTGCCGGATTCCCGTTCTGTAAAACTGCTCTTCCTTTACCCTGCCGTTATCATAGTAATAGGTCAGCTGACCGTCAGGATTGCCCTGAATGTAATTCCCCTTGAACCTCAGAGTACCGTCGGGATAATATGATTTCCATAATCCGTCGCGCAAACCTACAATATATTTTCCCTCCTCGGTATTGTCTCCCGAATCATATTTCCAGGCACCGTTCTTTTCGCCGTCGGTGTAAACTCCCTGTGCTAATATCTTTCCGTCGGATGCATACTCGCTGTATTCTCCGTCGCGTTGTCCCTGGAAATATTCTTCCTCCCTGAGAATTGATCCGTCTCCGTAATACCATTTCCACAATCCGTCAGGCCTTCCGTTATTATACGAACCTGTTTGTTCAAGTTTTCCATTGTTGTTATAAAACTTCCATAGTCCGGTCCGCCGGTTATCGGTATACTGACCCTCGGCCTGAATTTTTCCATCAGGATACAGATCCTTCCATTTGCCGTTAAAACGCCCAGTTTCGTCAACAATCCCCTCTGAAATAAGAAGTCCATTGTCATTATAGACGAATGCATTTGTCACTTTTCCGTCGGCACCGTATTCCCTGTGAACCCCAACCGGAACCTTGTTTCTGAACGGACCGCTGTAAACAAGCCTGTTGTTTTCATCATACTTATTTTCTATCTCAATATCAGGCTGATCTTCAACTTCCGACCTCACTATTGATCCACTGTCGTACAACATGGTCATTACCAGCACTCCCCTGTTGTCATACTCCTTGAAATATCCGTGAAGAAGATCGTCGCGGTAGTTCTTTTCAGTTTTTACACTTCCGGCAGGATAGAAGTCCTTCCACACTCCCTGCTTAAGGCCTTTTCCATCAACCCTGTTAATTCTTTCCCTGCTTATAAGGAAATCATTGTTATATTCAAGTATGGTTATTACATTACCTTCCCTGTCGAACTCCTTCGATAATCCTTCCTTTTTTCCACCGTTGTAGGTAATAGTCTGCTGAATCTTACCATCAGGAAAATAGAAATAAGCCATTCCTTCCCTTTTGTCGCCGGCATAAAGCTCCTGTGTTTGAACATAAATTCCTTCGGAAGGATCCTTCCTGTACTTAAATGAATATCCGTTCCTTTTTCCGAACAGGTAATTTATTTTTTCTAAAGTGTCGCCTGCCTGGTCAAAAAACACCCATACGCTGTCGAGCTGAAAATTATTGTATTTTCCTTCCGATTTTTTTACTCCGGTCACATAATAGCTTTTCCAGAATCCCTCTGGTTTTCCATTCCTGAAAATTCCTTCGCTCGATACGCTTCCGTTTGGATATTTGAATATTTGGTATCCGTCCTGCAGAACACCACCCGACTGTCCGGAAGTTAAAAGTCCTGTTAATAAAATAACACAAAACAACAATATCCTCTTCATCTTATAATCCAAGTTTTTCAGATATTTCCATCATTCTTACTATAGGCCTACGGGCTTTCGCAAGAATCCTGCGATCTATTCTTATCTCAGGTTCTTCATCTCTCAGGCACCTGTATATTTTTTCCAGAGTAATCATTTTCATGAAGTTGCACTCGCTGCACCCGCAAGTGGAATCTTTCGGAGGAGCGGGTATAAAATTTTTTGAGGGATTTTTTTTAATCATCTGATGAATTATTCCCGGTTCCGTTGCCACAATATATGCAGGAGAATTGTCTGTGGATGTAAATTTCAGCAATGCCGAAGTTGAACCGATGAAATCGGCAATCATTCTTACAGGAAGTTCGCATTCGGGATGAACTATCACTTTTACATCAGGATTCTCTTTTCTCAGTTTCAAAATTGCTTCCAGCGAAAACTCCTCATGAACATGGCATGCTCCGTTCCATACTGCAATGTCGCGGCCTGTCTTGTTAAGAATGTAATTTCCAAGATTTCTGTCGGGACCAAAAAGTACTTTTTCTCCTTCAGGAAGAGATTCAATTATCTGAACAGCATTTGTAGAAGTGCATGTAATATCCGAAAGAACCTTTATATCGATGTTTGTGTTTACATATGTAACAACGGTCCTTCCGGGATTATCGCTGATAAACTTTTTGAATTCCACCGGATCGCATGAATCAGCCAGGGAGCATCCTGCCTCGATATCGGGTATAAGAACCTTTTTATCAGGCGCCAGTATTTTTGCTGTTTCAGCCATAAATCGCACCCCGGCAAAAAGTATTATATCTGCATCGTTATCTGCTGCTTTCTGCGACAATGCAAGACTGTCGCCGATGAAATCTGCTATATCCTGTATATCTCCGGTCTGGTAATAATGAGCAAGAATTATTGCATTCTTCTTCTTTTTAAGCTCCATTATGTTTGAGACCAGCTCCGTATTATCCTTTTCTCTCATCTGCCCGTTATTCCAAAATTAAGATGGTTTGACCATGTTTGGATTTCCTTTCAAAAATAGCAACCAATTTCTTAAGTCCCTTCATTTTATCACCATGATATTTTTAATATTATTAACTATAGAAATTTTTATTAATTTATGTTTTTAATGATATGCTGTTAATTCTGTTAAAACAAAAATCATATTTGTCTTTTATTTCACGAAATTATTGTCGGGCGAACATCTTTTCAACAGCTCAAAAAATATACCATTTTTGAATATCAGCAAATTAACGAAAATATTAACAACTGTTAAAACAAGGTTTCAAATGAAGGTTGTTTAATAAAAAATCAAGTTTTGATGTTCATTAATAGTTTACATATGATGTTAATTCAATAAAAACTTTTTAAAAGAACCTTAAGCTTTACGAAATTATAGACTGGTGGTTAATAAACATTATGTTATTAGTAAAAAGAAACAGCGGATTAATGGGTTGTTAACAATGGATAATGCCTTTATGTCTTAAAAGCTTCACAAGTATTATGATTAGTACTGGTGTAAATTACTTCAAAACCTTTGGTGATTTTACCCCCAAACCCCCCAGGGGGGGCTTTAAGAATCAGACATTGAATGTTTTGTAATATTAAAATAAATACACCAACAATAACGGATTTCAAGTCCCCCTTGGGGGATTTAGGGGTGGATTTCTGGGGTAGATTTCAGGGGGTAGCTTCAATTGGTAGCACATGGGTTCATATAAAAATTAAGAGATAAAATCATATTATTTTCTTTTGTTTGTTCAATTGTTTTAATTTGGTGCTTTTGACACACTTAAACCAATCAGGGTGAAAAAGAAGAAAATTGCCATCGCTTCCGATCATGCAGGTTTTTTTCTGAAGGAGAAGATTATCGGTTACCTCATGAAAAGCAATCTTGAAATCAAGGATTTAGGCAGTCATAACTATGAGGAGACGGATGATTATCCCGATTTCGGACATCCGCTGGCCCTTGCTGTGGCTAAGGGTGATTGTGACCTTGGAATTTCAATATGCGGGACAGGAAACGGAATAAACATGACCGTTAACAAGCATCAGGGTATAAGAAGCGCTATTTGCTGGAACGAAGAGATTGCAAAGCTTGCAAGGAAACATAATAATGCAAATATTTGTGCTCTTCCGGCAAGGTTCATTAATGAGTCGGAAGCATTTCTGATTGTCAGGGAATTTATTGAAACTGAGTTTGATGGCGGACGGCATGAGAGAAGGATCAATAAGATCCCTTTAAAAATGTATTGATATGCTTTCAAACTCATGTAAATACGGAATCAGGGCTGTAGTTTATCTGGCAAGCAGGCATACCAGAAATAATATAGGAATAAGGGAGATATCAGGCGATCTTGGTCTTCCTTCTCCTTTTCTGGCAAAAATCATGCAGCAGCTCGCAAAACATAAAATCCTTAATTCGGTAAAGGGACCTAACGGCGGATTCTCCCTTAAGAAAAAGCCGGAATCGATTACTATGCTCGATATTGTAAAGATCATCGACGGAGACAATCTGTTCAAAAATTGCCTGGTTCACGATGGTGCCTGCAATGATGTGAGAAAAAGCAGGAAGGCTTGTCCCGTCCATGATGATTATTCGGTAATACGTTCGAAGATTGATGGTTTGTTCAGGAACAAGACAATTGCCGATCTTGCCAGGGTTGCTGATACATCAGACGATATCCTCATCTGATTTCTTTCTTTTGTAGTAAGGATCGTAGAAAAGCCAAAGACAAACAGCAGTGGCGGTCCCTGCAGTATTGAACATTATATCCAGGACATCAGCCTTTCGGGTGTCGGTGAATCCCGACTGGGCAAGTTCAAGCATTGCCCCGAAAACAACGGGAATAAGAGCCACAATAATTATCTGGCGGGTGTTTGAAAAAAGCCGACGGTGTTCAAGAATAATAATACCCATGAACAGAAAATACAGACCGAAATGCACAAATTTGTCGAGATATTTTATATCGAAAAAACCTGCCTTTTCAAAAGTGCTTGCATTGGCAAGGCTCAGATATAAAATAAGAAGAGAAATCAGAATAGAAAACTTATTCTTCTGTATCATATTGACAGTTTGGGTCAAAAATAGACAATAGAATGATATTTTCTTTATAAATTTAAACGATTCATACAATCAAAATGGCAGGCATTTATATCCATATCCCCTTTTGCAAAAAGCTTTGTTCGTATTGCGATTTCTACCATATTATGACGCAATCAGATAACAAACAGTTTATTGACGCCCTCAATCGCGAAGCTTTCCTGCGACGCGATTACCTTGGAAACCAAATCGTTTCAACCATATATATCGGTGGGGGAACTCCTTCTGTGCTTCAGCCTTCGGAAATAAAAAGCATACTCGATAATATAGGCAGTAATTTCAGGATTGACGAAAAGCCTGAAATCACATTAGAGCTTAATCCCGACGACGTTAATGACGACTTTCTGGATGGTCTGAAAAAGACAACTGTCAATCGGATAAGCATGGGTATTCAGTCGTGGAGGGACCTGGACCTTAAGTTCATGAACAGGCGTCATACGGCCTCCGCGGCAGCAATAGCCCTCAATAAGATATTCGATGCAGGATATGGCAATGTTACAATCGATCTTATTTACGGAATCCCGGGAATGAAATCTGCTGACTGGGCTTCAAACCTCGATATAAGCTTCTCATACGATATAAAACACCTGTCGGCCTATCATCTTACAATTGAACCGGGTACCATGCTCGGTAAAATGAAGGAGAAGGGAGCTTTGTCGGAAATTGACGAGGATGAAAGCGCTTCACAGTTTCAGATTCTTATCGATAAAGCCGGGGATGCCGGGTTCATTCATTATGAAATTTCAAATTTCGGCTTACCCGGATTTCTCTCAATCCATAATTCGAATTACTGGAAGCAGGTTAGTTACCTTGGCCTGGGTCCTTCGGCCCATTCCTTTAACGGCTATTCACGGCAATGGAATGTAAGGGATGTTAAGAAATACATAAAGGCCATTGATTCCGGCTGTCTCGATTTTGATATTGAGGAACTCGATAAAAAAACCCGGTTCAATGAATATATAATGACATCAATGAGAACCATGTGGGGTATCAGCCTTGATTATGTCGAAGAGGCATTTGACAAGGAGGGTTATGATTATATAAAGAATCTTTCGGGCAAGTTCATCGACTATGGACTGATGAAACAGGAAAAAAATACCCTGATCCTTACGAACCAGGGTAAAATGATTTCCGATAATATAATTTCCGAGCTTATGCTTCCCGTTGATAAGTGATTATCTCCTGGCCAGGGCAAAGGTTGTCCGGCCGATTATGTTATTCTCAAGATACAGCTCTACACTGTAGGTGCCTTCGATAAAGTCTCCCGTATTATCAAGGAAAATGCACATTTCAATGTCCTGGTTCATGTAATCGACCAAACGGGTTGCCGAGTAAACGAGCTTGTCGCCGTTAAAGTCGAACAGATTGTCGGGACTTGTGGTGATCACCAGCGAATCGGGCCTGATAATTCTCATGAACACTTCTTTTTCACCTGCTGTTGCAATCGGATTTTCCCGGAGTGTGAAGCAGATCCTGAGCTTGTCGATGTTGTTTATCCTGGTTGTTTCCTTTCTTTTTTTGTTCAGGGTTACCGCACTGATATCCTTTGCCTGAATCACTGAGGCCACATTTACTTTCGAAGAGAGTTCCTCTTTTACTTTGGTAAGTTCCACATTCGAATTCTGAACTTCGGTTATCTGCTCCCTGAAGCCGATATTTTCAGCCATAAGCTGCTGATTCATCGTATTGAGGGAATCAATCTGAACAATGTAACCTTTCATAATGTCGCGCATTGTCCCGATTTCAGCCCTGTATTTCTTGAGCAGCTGAACGTTTGATGCATTTATCGAGAGTAACTGCACGATTCTATCCTTCTCCTTCTGCAGATTTGCCATCAGGGTATCGTTGTCCGTCTTAAGAGTGTCATACCCATGGACCATGAGCCTCAGTTCATTGGCCAGAGAGTCTTTTTCCTGGGTCAGGACCGTCTCTATTTCAACCATCTTGTTCTTTTGGTCGAAGTACATCACAACCAGAAATATAAGAGCTGCCGCCAGAATAACTGTAGTAAAGATCATGGCTATCGGCGCACTTTTTTTCTGTGGCTGTTCTACCGGGGTGAAAGTGTCTGTGTCTGTCATTTATTTACCTGTATTTGAATAAATAATAATACAAAAGTAATAATAACATTGAAATAATTATATAAATCCGTTCCAATGATTAATTTTACCACATATTCGCAACTTTTTAAGTAATTAACTATCAGCAAGATGAGTGGTTTTTTTGGCGTTGTTTCGAAGAACGAGTGCGTTTCTGATGTATTTTACGGAACCGATTATCATTCCCATCTGGGTACAAAAAGGGCCGGAATGGTTTTTATTGTACCGGGCAAAGGATTCCGCCGCTCAATCCATAGTCTCGAAAATGCCTATTTCAGGAGTAAGTTTGAGGACGAACTGGGTGAGTTCTCAGGAAAATCAGGAATGGGAATAATAAGTGATACCGATCCGCAGCCAATACTATTTAATTCCCACCTCGGACGGTTTGCAATTGTAACAGTCAGCCGAGTGCTTAACCTGGAAGAGTTGGAGAACAGATTCCTTAACAGACGAAATCATTTTACCGAGAACTTCGAGGGCAACATCAATCCGACTGAAGTTGTGGCAAACCTAATCATCGAGAAGGATAATTTTGTTGAAGGAATTGAAAATGTATTTGATAATGTCAAGGGATCCTGTTCGCTTCTTATACTTACTGAAAAAGGAATCATTGCCGCACGCGACAAACTTGGAAGAACTCCTGTTGTAATCGGCAGGAATGAGCAAGGGCATGCAGTGGCGGTTGAAACATGCTCCTTTCCAAACACCGGCTTTGAAACCGAATATTTCCTTGGTCCGGGTGAAATAGTTCACGTCACGGCTGATGGTTATTCAAGGCTGAAGGAACCGGGTGAGCGGTTGCAGATATGCGCCTTCCTGTGGGTTTATTATGGCTACCCGCCTTCGTATTATGAGGAGATAAATGTTGATGAATGCCGCCTTAGATGCGGGGCCGCGCTTGCCAGAAGAGACGATGTCGAGGTTGATTTCGCATGCGGAATACCCGATTCAGGAGTAGGGCATGCTATGGGTTACAGCAACGAGAAAAGGATACCATATAAAAGGGCATACGCAAAATACACTCCTACATGGCCAAGGAGCTTCATGCCCCAGAAGCAGGAGCAAAGGGATCTTGTGGCAAAAATGAAACTAATTCCCAACAGGGAAGTCATAGAAGGCAAAAAAATGGTGTTCCTCGACGACAGCATCGTGCGTGGTACTCAGCTGAAGGACAACACAATTGACCTCAGAAAATCAGGCGCTGCAAAAGTGCATATGCGGATTGCCTGTCCTCCCCTCCTTTTTCCCTGCGAGTTTCTGAATTTCTCACAGTCGCGGACTCCGATGGAGCTTGCCGGAAGAAAGGCAATTTTCCTTCTCGAAGGCGAAACTACCGACCTTAAGGAATATTCCGATCCCGACTCTGAAAAATACAGTAAAATGATCGATAAGATTGCTGAGATGCTCGATCTCGACAGCCTTATGTACCAAAGACTCGACGACCTCGTCAAGGCGATCGGGTTACCTAAGGAAAAGCTCTGCACACATTGCTGGGACGGAAGCGGGTATTTTTAAGTCATGCAGGTCGTGCAGGTCGTGCAGGTCATGCAGGTCATGCAAGTCGTTCCCGGATTAACTTCTGCGTCTCTGGTTCTTCCAGTTTCTTCTTTGTTTCCTTGTACCCTATGTTATAGACCTCTATAGCTTTCTGGGGATCGAGGATCTTGTATTTTCTTAATTCGTCGGGGGCTATGAAGATATCAAACTTGGAGGCTTTGAGTTCGACCTCCTTTGCCATGTTCAGGATGAAGCTGCGCTCGGCGATCTGAACCATGCTGGTTACAGTCTTTTCATAACCGGCCGGATTAACGAAAGAGCCTATGATGAAATCACATGCGTCTTCAATAGGCTTGACGGGAAGATTGTCGAGAACACCGCCGTCAACATAGTGAATATTGTCTATTATCACAGGCTTGAAAAGAACCGGGATGCTTGCCGAGGCAATCACTGGTCTGAGAAGCTCTCCCTCACAAAAATACCTGGCCTGGCCGTTGTTAAGGTCTGTGGCGGTCACAAAAAGCGGCATGGAGAGATCCTCGAATGTTGAGGCTTTAAGGTTTTCCTGGAGAATACGCTCAATACCCGAAATCTGAAGCAGGCCTTCACGTGGTACCGTCGGCCTTACGTAGTGAAGCATGCTCGATGAATTCATGATCTGCAGAATCTCTTCCGGCCTGTGGCCATCGGCATAGAGCACTCCTACCAGAGCTCCCGCACTGGTTCCCGAAACAACATCGGGAAAGATCCCTGCATCATTGAGAGCCTGGAGAACACCGAGATGTGCAAATCCCCTTGCCCCGCCCCCGCTCAAAACAACACCTGTCCTGTATTTCTTTTTCTCCATTTATCAGTTGTGATAGTATAGTAAGAGGCAATGCAAATATAATCAATGATAATTTAGTGCCGGCATCATCCGGCGTATTTGCGATTATTCATTATTTTTGAATGCACACTAATTTAATACAATACAACTATGCAGTTTCTTCTTGTTGCATATGACGGAACCGATCAGAGTGCCCTTGAGAGAAGAATGAAAGTACGTCCGGAACATCTCGAAAAGATAGCCCTGCTGAAGGCGAAGGGAAATTTCCTTCTGGGCGGAGCAATCCTCGACGACAACCAGACAATGATCGGCTCGATGATAGTTTACGAATTTCCCGACAGGAAAGCCCTTGATGAAAGCCTCCTTGATGAGCCTTATATAACAATGGGCGTATGGCAGAAGGTCGATATCAGACCTTACCGCCTGGCCCATATTGAGATCTGACCCATGAATTAACTCATTAAAATACAGAAAATGAAGAAAATCCACATCCTCCAGACAATCTTAATCATGATGGCAATGATCATTCCCGTCTCATGCAAACCAAAGGTTCCAACCGACCTGGCAAAGGTCAGCATCATTCCCAAACCTGTTACAGTGACTGCGACGGGTGAGACTTTTATCCTGAATTCCAAAACTGCAATTTTTGTTGATGCGGGATCAGATGAACTTACCGGAACCGGAAACTACCTGGCCGACAAACTGAATGCTTCAACCGGACTCGCAATTACCGTGAATGAAGCCCAGTCGGAACCGGGGAAGGGAAGCATTTTCCTGACTTTATCAGACGCTGACCAAAGCCTGGGGGAGGAGGGATATCTTCTTACTGTTACAAAGCAGCAGGTGAAGCTTTCGGCTCAAAAACCTGCCGGAATCTTCAGAGGCATCCAGACCATCAGGCAGATAACGGAAAGAGATACTGCTTCCGGAAAACAGGGTCAGTTCAGAATCGCGAGCGGCACCATAACAGACTTTCCGGAATACTCATACAGGGGTATGATGCTCGATGTTTCACGTCACTTTTTTGGTGTGGAGGATGTCAAACAGGTGATCGAATACCTGGCTTTCTACAAGATCAATATGTTTCATATGCATCTTTCCGACGACCAGGGCTGGCGCATCGAGATCAAGTCGTGGCCAAACCTTACGGTTCATGGCGGAAGCACCCAGGTGGGAGGGGGCAAGGGCGGTTTTTACACCCAGGAGGAATATTCAGATATTGTGAAATTTGCGGCTGACCGCTATATAACAGTTGTTCCGGAGATCGATATGCCCGGACACACAAATGCAGCGCTTTCTTCCTATCCTGAGCTTAACTGTAACGGCAAGGCTCCGGACCTTTATACCGGAACCGATGTTGGATTCAGCTCCCTCTGCACTAAAAAGGAGATCACCTATACATTCATCGATGATGTTGTGAGGGAAATTTCTGCATTGACACCCGGCCCGTTCTTTCATATAGGAGGCGATGAATCGCATGCAACAAAGGTTGAGGATTACATTCCCTTTATTAACAGGGTCCAGGATATTGTGGCTAAGTACGGAAAACGGGTTATAGGCTGGGATGAGATAGCCCTTTCGACGCTAAAGCCTAATTCGGTTGCACAATGCTGGGCAAGTGAGGAGAATGCAATAAAGGCAATTGCTCAGGGTGCAAAAATCCTGATGTCGCCGGCTAAAAAAGCCTATATCGACATGCAGTATGATAAGTCAACACCACTGGGCCTCCACTGGGCAGCTTATATTGAAGTGGATGACGGCTACAACTGGGATCCTGCAACCTACATACCCGGCGTGGGTAAAGATAACATCATCGGTATTGAAGCCCCAATGTGGACGGAGACCATTACAAAGCTTGATGATATTGAATACATGATGTTCCCCAGACTTCCCGGCGTTGCTGAAACAGGATGGACCCCCGCATCAATGAGAGACTGGGATGAATACAAATTCCGTCTTGCACAACATGCGAGATTTTTCGAAGAAATGGACATTAATTATTACAAATCGCCCAGAGTGCCATGGTAAGAATCAAAATAAACCCCCCAAAAAACCGTGGCATTAATTCTTACCGGATTACTGACCATTAATCTCATCGCACAGCCGAAGGTCCTGAAGCTCTGGCCTGACGGCATTCCCGGATCTAAAAATGATCCGGCCTATTTAGAAAACATAGTTACCTCCGACGGCAGGGTTACACGTGCCACTAATGTAGTCACTCCCGATCTTACTGTTTTTCTCCCCGATCCGGCCTTAGCCAACGGTGCTGCTGTTTTGATATGTCCCGGAGGCGGATACGGAACCCTTGCCTTCGACCACGAGGGGAACGCGATCGCAAAGTGGCTTAACGACAATGGAATAGCAGGGATCATTCTAAAATACAGGCTCCCGTCCGACAGGATCATGACCGATAAAACGATTGGTCCCCTTCAGGATGCTCAGGAAGCCATGAGAGTCATCCGCAGGAACGCTGCCGGATGGAAGATTGATCCGAAAAAAGTCGGCGTGATCGGATTCTCGGCAGGTGGACATCTTGCATCCACAATCTCGACTCACTATGCCGACAAGGTGTACGATGTGAAGGACAACGTGAGCGCCAGGCCTGATTTCTCTTTGCTGATCTACCCTGTTATTACAATGGATACCACTTTTACCCACAGGGGAACAAGGAACAACCTGATCGGCCTCGATCCGACCGAAAAGAATGTCTTCCGTTTTTCAAATGAGAAGCAGATAACCGGCGATACACCTCCTGCATTCCTTGTTCACTCTTCTGACGATAATGCTGTTCCGGTTAAAAACAGCATTTATTACTACATGGGTCTGCAGAAGAACAAAATTCCGACGGAGCTCCATATATTTCAGAAAGGCGGACACGGTTATGGACTTTCTCCCAACGGAGGTACGGAATCCTCATGGCCCGACTTGTGTATCAGGTGGCTTAAGGCAATGGGTCTTATATAGTAAGTTATTAAATATCAAAGGTTATGTTCCGGATTATTTTTCCCCTGGTTGCAGGGTTGTCACTCATTTTAGCGTCATGCAGGGATAAATTTTCAGAACCAGTCAAGAGAGACAATCTCCCTGGACGGTACATGGCGGTTTGCCATGGACACTGCAGGAACCGGCATCGACAGTCAATGGTTTGCTTCAAAGCTTGAAGATTCGCTAATCCTTCCGGGCACAATGGATGAAAACAGGAAGGGGATAGTCAACCATGATACCGGAGAAACGATGAGGCTCTCCCGCGAATTCATGTATTCGGGAATGGCATGGTATCAGAAAGATATAGATATTCCTGAAAAATGGCATGGCCTTAACGTAAGGCTGATAATGGAGCGGACAAAACCAACCAGAGTGTGGGTCGATTCTGCCCCTGCCGGAGAAAACAGCGATATTCTCACACAGCAGGTTTATGATTTATCAGATTTACTGACACCCGGCTTACATACAATTACAATTCTCGTCAATAATGGGAGAGGTTCGGTCCCGGACGGAATAACCGGATCACATGCCTGGACGGAGCATACCCAGACAAACTGGAACGGGATCATCGGCAGGTTCTGTCTTGAAGCCAGTAACAAGTCGTACATAAAAGAGCTTAAGACCTTTCCTGATCCGGAAGCAAAAAAAGTTACTGCAAAGCTTATTGTTCTCAGCGCAGCAGATGCAGAAAAGACGGCATCTGTTGTAATGAAGACCACTCCGTGGAATACGGAACGGCCGGCCCGTGCAAAAAAGAAATCCTTCAGCATCACTCTTCAGCCCGGGGAAAATGAAATTGAGCTCAGCTACAACCTGGGCGACGAAATACAACTATGGAGCGAGTTTGAACCGGCTCTGTATAAACTGGAAGTGGTCTTAAAAGGAGACCGCACCCTCGATGCCGTTACAACGGATTTTGGGATGCGCACATTTTCAACCAGCGGAACTCAGTTTACAATTAACGGCTTAAAGACTTTTTTAAGGGGCAAGCACGATGCGTGCGTTTTTCCGCTGACCGGTCATCCTCCGATGGATGTCGAAAGCTGGAGAGAGGTTTTCAGAACAGCTAAGTCATACAACATTAATTTCTACAGGTTTCATTCCTGGACCCCTCCTGAAGCCGCATTTGTCGCCGCCGATATCGAAGGCATCTATATGCAACCCGAGCTCTCTTTCTGGGGCAGTTTCAGCAGGGACAGAAACACTGACCTGAATGACTATCTCCTGAAACAGGGAGAAAATATTCTGGAAACGTACGGTAACCATGCCTCTTTCGTGATGTTTGCTCTCGGAAATGAACTTTCAGGTGATCAGACCGTGATGAATGATTTTCTGAATCACTTGAGGTCTCTCGACAGTCGTCCGCTTATGGCTTATGGATCAAATAATTATCTTGGCTACAGAGGTCAGGCACCGGGTGAGGATTATTTTGCAGGCTGCCGGGTGGGCCCGGATACTGACGATTCCTATAAGACACATATACGTGCTTCATTTTCATTCGCCGATGCCTTTGACGGTGGTTATATCAACGGCAGATACCCTTCTACGAATCTCGATTATTCAGAAGCGATTGCAAATTGCACAGTTCCGGCCCTTGGAACTGAGGTTGGTCAGTATCAGATCTATCCCGATTACAACGAGATAACGAAATACACCGGAGTACTTAAGCCCTGGAATCTCGAAATCTTCAGGAAACGTCTTGAGGAAAATAATCTCAACGGTCAGGCACTTGATTTCTTCAGGGCCTCTGGTGCATCAAGCGTAATCTGCTACAGGGCCGATATTGAAATGGCTATCAGAACGCCCGGCTTCGGAGGATTTCATCTGCTTGACCTTCAGGATTTTCCTGGTCAGGGAACAGCGCTCATCGGTATTCTCGATGCCTTTATGGACAGCAAAGGCTTAATCACTCCGGAAGAATTCAGCCAGTTCTGCAACAGGGTTGTTCCCCTGCTTATAATTGAAAAATTCTGCTGGACAAACGATGAAACACTTATGGCAGATATTAAGGTCGCCAATTATTCAAGATGGAATCTTCTGGATCAGGAAGTGCTGTGGGATATTAAAAATTCAGCCGGAGAAAAAATTGCTGAAGGCCGGAAGACAATGGAAATCGTACAGGGTGGTTTGTCTGAACTTATTCCGGTCAGTGCCGGCCTGTCAGGCATCTCAAAAGCAGAGAAGGTAACCTTATCAATAAAGCTCAGCGGAACTCCGTACGAAAACTCCTATTTTCTGTGGGTTTATCCTGCTGATGCCGAAACACAGGTCCCTTCTGATATAATTGTTTCAGAAAGGCTTGACAAAAAGTTGTCACAGGATTTATTATCGGGTGCTAAAGTGTTGTTTTTCCCTGACCATAAAGCCTTTATGGACCAATCGGTGGGAGGATTGTACATTCCTGACTACTGGAATTACAGGATGTTCAAATCAATTTCTGAAAACAACCTTAAGCCGGTCTCTCCCGGAACGATGTCGATCCTTACGGATCCCGATCTGCCATTATTCAAAGATTTTCCCACCGAATTCCACACAAACTGGCAATGGTGGCCTATTGTAAAAAACAGCAGGCCGTTCATACTTGATAATGCACCGAAGGATTTTTTTCCTCTCGTGCAGGTCGTTGATAATTTTGAAAGAAACCACAAGCTCGGTCTTATCTTTGAGTTTGCAGTAGGAAAAGGGAAATTGCTTGTTTGCATGTCGGATTTGCGGTCAGTTCAGGATAAGCCTGAAGCCCGTCAGCTTTACAGCAGTATCCTGAAATATATGTCATCCGGCAATTTCAATCCGTCACAAAACCTTACTGCCGAAGAACTCAACTCACTGTTCAGTTCAAAGGTTCAGTCAAGGAAGATAACGGAAGTCGGGAACATATCATATCATTAAGAAATATCCAGTTGGCAGACACAAGACACAAGACACAAGGCACAAGGTGTGAGGCGTAGGGAGGCGGAAGGTCGTGCAGGTCACAGGTCTTGCAGGTCTTGAAAGTCAGTTTCATGGATGAAGACTGATATCTGAAATGTTTCTTGAGTGCAACCAAAAGATTGCCGGGAAAACGCCGGCACTAATTCTGTTTTGTACAGCAAAGGCGGACTCCATCTGACCAAATGTACCATATTTGCAATATCTTTGTCATTAATTGAATACAGCCTGAAGCGGGCTACTATATTTTTGTTATGGAATTTTTAATCATTTCCATTCTTATTCTTCTGAACGGAGTATTTTCACTTTCGGAAATTGCAATCATCTCAAGCAGCAAACCGAGGCTCGAACAGATGAAAAACGAAGGAAGGAAAGGAGCGGCGACGGCCTTGAAGCTTCTTGGTAATTCGGAGAATTTCCTTTCTTCGATCCAGGTGGGGATAACTTTAATCGGAATTGTCACGGGTATGTATGGCGGAGTAACCATTGCCGATGATGTGGCACCTTTTTTCCGGAAGTTTGAAATCACAGCTAATTCTGCTCAGGAGATCTCACTTGCCCTTACTGTCATAGTAATAACTTATTTTGCGATAGTGATAGGGGAGCTGGTTCCCAAAACAATCGCACTAAGCAATCCCGAAAAGATAGCTTCACGGGTTTCCCCGTTTGTGTATTATTTCAGCATCCTCTTTTATCCTGTTGTCAGGTTCCTTTCGTATTCCACCACATTGATAAACAGGTTGTTGGGAATCAGGAAACATCCCAGGCACCTGACTGAGAAAGAGATCAGGCAGATCCTGAAAAGCGCTTCCCTCGATGGTGTTATCAGACAGGGACAGGATATGATCCACCAGCGGGTCTTTTACTTTTCCGACAAGAATGCCAAACACCTGATGACTCACAGGATGGATGTTGAATGGATAGATCTCAATCAGCCTTCAGAAATCCTTAAAAATGTAATCCTGAATTCCAGACACAGCAGGTTGGTCTGCTGCCGCGAAAACCTCGACAATTTCCAGGGGATTCTTTATGTTAAGGATTATCTGGCTGCCCGTACCCCTGAAAAGGAACCTGCGATACAGAAGCTGATGGTGCAACTCCCGTTTGTCCCGGAAAGCGCCCAGGCCCTGAAAGTACTCGACAGATTTAAGAACGACAAGATAGACTGCTGCGTCGTGGTTAATGAATACGGAACACTCGAAGGCATCATTACCCTTCATGATATCCTTGAAAACCTGATAGGGGAGATCCCCGATGAAGATGAACAGCATGAACCTGATATATTTGTCCGCGATGACAAATCATATCTGATCAGCGGCGATGCCCCGGTGGAAATACTCGACGGGGTATTCGACAATTACATTACTGACCTCGAAAATGTTGAATATGCAACTGTAGCCGGATTCGTACTTGACCATATCGACAAGGTCCCGCAGGTGGGAGACAAATTTACATTCAGCAAATACATTGTTGAAATCATCGATATCGACGGCAACAGAATAGATAAGATTCTGGTAAGGGAAAACAAGGAATAAACCTTATGGGAATGCTTATTCCTTATATGTTTCCAGCTCCGGATATTGGTCTGAAGGTTTGGATATCCTTCCTGATTTGTGACAATTAGTCCGTCAGGTATGTATTCAGGCTCATTTTATACCAACATGATCGAGTCAGTGATGACGGCAGGAATGGCGGAACTGATTGTATTCTTGTAAGCTAATATCGCCGATTCATAAACATTTCATCATGTTTTAAATCATTTTAATCTCAATATGGTGTTTAATATGCAGATACTTAATGCCATAACTTTCCCCTCCTTCGCAAGGAGGGGTGGCCCGGCTACTGCTTTTTGTACTGGACGGGATTTACTTCCGGGCCAGGGTGGTTATTGCCATGGAGAGTAGTTTAACAAGAATTAAGAACATTTATCCTCTCCTTTAAATGCATTTCTTATTTCTTTAATTATGTATTCAGGCTTCTGAAATACCAACCTGTTTTCAAATCGAAGTACAGTAAGGCCGAGACCCTCAAGAAACTTGTCCCTTGTTTTGTCTTTTTCAATCTGGATATAATCACCATGAGGTTCTCCTCAACCACCCCGGCCCGGGATGGAATTCCGGCCCGTACAAAACCACTGCCCGGGCCACCCCTCCTTCGAAAGGAGGGGAAACTTACGAGATTAGATATCAGCCTGTTAAAGATACACTAAATACCTGATTGGCACCAAAATCCTCTGAACTTATTCTCAAGTCGACAGGCCTCTTTCAACGCTCAAAACAAAAATATGCGTTAGTGCGGTAAAAGCCAATTTTAAGATTTTTGTACTACTCATATTCAGTGTGTTATAAAACAAAACCGCACTAATTTAACGAGACGTCACAAGTCAGGATTCTGGTAAGGGAAAACAAGGAATAAACCTTATGGGAATGCTTATTCCTTATATGTTTCCAGCTCCGGATATTGGTCTGAAGGTTTGGATATCCGTGTATTTTCAAAGGTGAGATTCTGAATCTTCGGACTCCATGTTTTCCTCACCATGTTCCATACATCCCTGTCGTTGTATAGTGAAAATGAATTTTTTACACTTATCGTTCCGCTGACCTCCGACCATTCGTAGTTATCTCCGTAACGGATGCCGACACCGTTGTAAAGGAACAGGCACTTGTCGGCTGAGACTGTATGATTCGGAGAACTGAATCCAAGTTCCAGGCCCTGCCCGCAATTGATGAACACACAGTCGGTGAAGATATGTTCCTTTTCTGCCGTGCCTCCGCTGGAGAGTGCGGCTCCTTCATGAAAACAGGCCTCAAACCTGCAGTTGGTAACAGCGATCGTGCCTCCTCCCTCCATGCCGGAATCGAGCCCGTCATCCTTTGCAAACATGAATAGGGTGTTCTCTATTACTGCATCTGTTGCATTCAGGTAAAGTGCATCGTTGTCTTCGTCGGCATATACATATTTATCGTCGGGGAAATCGGTAAAGACCGAATTACTGAGATAAAGTTGTGAATTATTGATCTGGCCTCCTGTCTGGACTCGTTGAACAAGGATGTTATCAAGCAGTAGTGTTGAATTCTGAGGATAGAAGACTTGTCCCACATGATCGGTTATAAAGCACTTGTACAGATCGAGGGTGCTGTTTTCGGTGTAGAACAGAGCCTGCCGGCCCGAATGGCCCCAGTTGTATCCCTCGGAATCGTGGAATCCGCTTCGTGAAAAAATCGTGTATTCAGCCCTGATCGTTCCTTCAGCGCTCCGGGATATAAAACCTCCCCAGTAACTTTCCTTTCCTTCAGATGTCAGATAAACAGGATTTTCCGGATTTCCTGCAAATATTACAGGCCCGCCCGTATTGATATCGATTCCTTCGCCAATAAGCATCAGCACGCCTTCATGAACAACCAGCGAACCGCTTTCGGTTATTTCAAGATTCCCGGTAACCCTTACCACACTGTTGGCCTGTATCTCAACCGGTGAGTCAATTACCCCTGTCAGTTCAATTGAAGCTTCCGTGGCTTCTGACAGCGATGCTTTCAATGTCCTGCCACCGATCCTGAAATCAATATTTCCATCGATTGAGGATGAAGCAATAAAAACAGAACCGGTACCCATCTTTATGTTGAAATCATCTCCCGTGTCGAGGCATTTTCCTTCACAATAGATCTCCCTGAGAACGCCCGATTCCCTGATGAAAAAGATAAAGGGCAGGCCAATATCGCCGGAAAAGCGTCTGGGATAGATTATCTCAACGTCTTCCATGCCCATCAGAACCGGTTCAGATGGCGCAGGTATCCATTCCCTGATACCCCATTCGGAATTCTCCCGCTCCGTGGTCTTTGAAGTGAAAAGAAAGGTGTCTGCAGGCTTCTGAGGATCGGTGTAAATCAGGACAATTTCATAAAATCCTGTCTCGGTGAACTCTACGAAGCGTCCGGTTGCGAGATTTATTTCCTTGCCGTTAAGGAAAACCCTCGAGACTAAATTGCTGTCATTCACAATGGCGAACGGCAGGTAGTAATCGTGTTTTGTTTCAAGATCCTTAAGGCTTATGCATCCTTCAGGCAGTTCTTCCCCGGGAGAATCATCCTTTTCGGAACATCCGGCAAACAGGAACAGCGGCAGAAGAAATATTATCAGGTATCCCGGTCTCATTTATTCAGGCCTTTCTGTTTTCTGAGCTCTCCCGCTATCCATTCCCGTCGTTCCTTTAACATCTGTCTTTTCTCCTCAAGATTGGCAGTAAAGAGAGCGTAACTGGTCTCCTCCTCATCATGAACCGACTGCCCGATTATTGAATCCACCTCGTAAAATGGTCCGATGTGATCGCGTGTATAATCGAAGACAAGGTCAATGACTGAAGCATTGATCTTTTCAATAACGTTAGCGAGCGTTTCAAGGTATTTCCCGTACAGAAAATCATCTGAGGCGATCTTATAGTCAAGGTCATCTTCTATTGAAAAGAGAAGCTTTTGCCCGACATCGGCATACACATCTTCCATGCTGTTATACTCCCTTGTTCCGAATACGGTTCCCGTCCCCCATGGATTGTCTATTTCATGGGGCTGAAGGGCAAATATGTCGTCAAGGTCCCATGGAAAAACGCCGAATACCTCCCTGCCTTCACTAAGCTTTGTAAAGAAGATCACCTCATCGGTGTAATCGCCGTTACGGATAAGAAGGTCGACAGCGATCTTTGTAAAGTACTGATCAATATCAAGATAATCCGAAAGAGTGTCGTACAGCTGCTTTCCGGACCAGAGAGGAAGGTTATCATAAATATTTCTGAAACGGGATTTGTAAGAATCGGTCTCAGCTTCCTTCGCCGGATGAGCTGAACTTGCCTTGATAACATGGTCGTATCCCCTTCTGATTACGAAAGATGAATTAGCACGTTCAATGAAGTATTCAAACGGATCCTCTATGAAATGATACAAGCCCTGGGTGTGGCCGTTCAGCCTTACCTCAGTGAAATAACTGAGTACAGGCCAGAGTCCTGCTTCCCTGAAAAGTCCGCTGGCTACGCTGTTCTCGATGTAGGTGTAATCGTAAACCATCGCCAGCAGCTTGAATTCCTCGTATTTCCGGGAGCCTGAACCATCGGGGAGGGGAAGTGTCAGCTTCCGGTCCATGTTAAGGCCAAAGCCTTTCCTTTCGAAGTTGAGGGTGTTGTCACCCCTGATCTCAAACCGGTCGATGGTATATTCCTCACCAGCATACTCAAGAACAGGAATCGGGTCGGTTACTTCGTATTGTTCGCCCCTGCTTGCATTTATGTACTCACGCTGTGATTCCGTTACGATGAAGTTGAAAACCTCCTTCTCCGGATCCGGAATTAACTCTTCGTACCTTTCACATCCGGCATTCAGCAATGCCAGGAAGGCAGGGACGAGAATATAACGGTATTTAAGGCCTGTCCTCATTTGGCAGTCAGGGGTTTCTGTGCAAAGATAGGCGAAAGGACGACAGGGTCCGTTGGTATTGAGATTAATGTTTTAAAAGGCAGGTCAAGGCTTTAAGGCGTTAGGGCATGACGGCGGGAGGTCGTGCAGGTCGTGCAAGTCGTGCAGGTCGTGCAAGTCAGTTTCATGGATGAAGTCATTTCCCTGTGCCAACTCCGGAGCGGGTTGACTAAAAAAAATCACGAATTTTTATCGTAAAACGATAACTGGGATATTGTTATTCGACAAAAATTTTACCCAAAACAATATCATTTTTACATACTATACAGGTGTCGAATTCCTGTATGAGTTGTATCTTTACGGAAAGATACCGGAATAACAAAACTTGAAATAAGGAACTTTATCAAAATCTAACCCATGAAAACACAATCTTCCCGCAGGAAATTCATCAGACAGGTCGGAGGCTCATCGCTTCTTCTGGCCGCCGGGACTCTTAAAACACTGGCTATTGATGATACAAGAACAATTGAAATTCCATGGTCGCCGAAGATCAGTCAGAACGATAAAATCAGGATTGCAACCATTGGTATGGGCATTATGGGGCATGCCGACACCGACACTGCCCTTAAGGTCCCTGGTGTGGAACTGATTGCAGCATGCGACCTTTATGACGGCAGGCTTGCCAGGGCGAAGGAAAAGTACGGGAAGCAGGTTTACACAACCCGCGATTATCGTGAGCTTCTAGTCAGGAAGGATATTGATGCAGTGATTATTGCGACCAGCGATCAGTGGCATTCAAGGATATCCATCGACGCCATGAACAGCGGCAAGGCAGTCTATTGCGAAAAGCCTATGGTTCACAAGATCAGCGAAGGACTCCAGGTGATTGAGACCTGTAAGAAAACGGGCCGGCCAATGCAGGTCGGGAGTCAGCGGGTAAGCAGCATTGTTTATGCCAAGGCAAAGGAACTCTATAAGTCGGGGGCAATCGGACAGCTTAACTGCGTCGAAGCCTCGTTCGACAGGCAGGATGCACTCGGAGCATGGCAGTATACAATGCCCACCGACGGTTCGCCGCAGACTGTCGACTGGGACCGTTATGTCGAAGGGATGAATAAAATTGCATGGGATCCGAAGAAATTCTTCTGGTGGAGGAACTACCGCGATTTCGGAACCGGTGTTGCCGGCGACCTGTTTGTACATCTGCTATCGGGAATTCATCTTCTTACCGATTCACTTGGTCCGGATACCATCTTTGCATCAGGTCAGCTCTGCTACTGGAAGGATGGCCGCGATGTACCGGATGTAATGGTTGGCATAATGCATTATCCCGAGACGAAGGAACATCCTGAATTCCAGGTGATGCTGAGAGTAAATTTCGTCAGCGGCCAGGGCGACAAAGGTATAACCAGGTTTGTTGGCAGCGAAGGGGTTATGGAAATGCTGGATGGAGGCTTTGTACTCTCAAACAGTATAATGGCGAAGGCACCCGGTCTGGGAGGATGGGATTCCTTCCACACCTATCCGGAGGCAATGCAGAGCGAGATCCGCAGGCAGTATGAACAGAAATATACCCCTGAAGAAAGGAAAAGACCGGTGAAACCAGGTGTGAAATACACAGCTCCTGAAGGATTCGATGAGCATCTGGAACACTTCAAAAACTTCTTCGGGGGAGTCCGCGGAAATGCTGCCCTTGTCGAAGGTCCGGAGTTTGGATTCCGCGCTGCAGCTCCGACGCTGGCCTGTAACGACAGCTATTTCCAGAAGAAGATCATTAAATGGGATGCGGTGAATATGAAGGCGTGAAGGCATTAAGGCGTGAAGGTAATCAGTAATCAGTAATCGGTAATCGGTAATGGACACCGAATACCGAATACCGAGTACCAAAAACTGCCCCTGGAAACTTGAACTATGAACAATGAACGATAAACTATAAACTTTTTTCATGGAAAAACTAATCGGATGCTGCGGCATTAACTGTGCTGAATGCGATGCCAGGAAGGCCACCATCGCCAATGATGATGAACTCCGGAAAATTACTGCTGAAAAATGGAGCAGGGAGTTCAATGCCCCCGGCATTACCTGGGAAATGATAAACTGCACAGGATGCAGGGAAGAAGGACCGAAATTCAGTCATTGCCTTGAGTGCGGAATAAGGAACTGTGCAAATGCAAAGGGTTTCAATACCTGCGGCGACTGTCCGGAGCTTGAAACCTGTTCGATTGTTGCTGGGATACTTCAGGCCGTTCCGGGAGCCCTTGACAACCTGAAAAGCCTGAACTGAGCTTCTGGATATTTATCATTGTTTATCGGGAGCCCCTCATAAGGTTGCATTTGAATTAATACCCCTGTATGCGGAGGGAAACAATTTGCTGTATTGGATTGTTAATTCTGATGGAATGCTTTCTTCACCGCATACCGCGCACCGCTTACCCCGTACCGAATAACCAGCAACTGGCAACAACGAACGATAAACATCGCATATGAACAACGCTATTTTCAACTTTGCAGAGCCGGTAAATGAACCGGTGCTGGAGTATCTTCGCGGAAGCAGAGAGAGAGTGCTTTTGGAAAAGGAACTTTCTGATCAGGGCAGCAGGGTTATAGAAATACCGCTGATAATAGGAGGGAAGGAGATCAGGACAGGAAATACCGGGAAGGTTGTAAATCCGGCAGATCACAATCATGTGCTGGCAACTTTTCACATGGCATCCGAAAAGGAGGTCAGGATGGCAATCGATGCTGCGCTTGCCGCAAAAGAGGAATGGATGAATCTCGCCTGGATGGAACGGGCCGCCATTATGGCGAAAGCCGCTGAGCTGATATCTAAAAAGTACAGGTACAAACTGAATGCGGCAACCATGCTCGGGCAGGGAAAGAATGCTTTTCAGGCTGAGATCGATGCGGCATGCGAGGTCATTGACTATCTCAGGTTCAACAACTATTTTGCCTCGATGATCTACGTGGAGCAGCCCAGATCGCAGGGTGAAACCATTAACAGGCTTGAATACAGACCGCTTGAGGGATTTGTATATACAATAACCCCTTTCAACTTCACTGCAATTGCATTGAACCTGAATACCAGTGTAATACTAATGGGAAACACCACAGTATGGAAGCCTGCCACAACTGCAGTTCTTTCAAACTACTATCTTATGAAGATACTTGAGGAGGCAGGAATGCCGGCTGGTGTTGTCAACTTTGTACCGGGTTCTGGTTCGCTTATAAGCAGTATTGTGATGAAGCACAAGGATATGGGCGGTATTCATTTCACAGGGTCGAATTCAACATTCAACACGCTCTGGAAACAGGTTTCTGATAATCTGCATCTTTATAAATCATATCCGAGGATAGTCGGCGAAACTGGAGGAAAGGACTTCATCTTTGCCCATGGTTCAGCCGATCCTCTTGCACTTGCCGCGGCTATTGTCAGGGGTGCTTTTGAATACCAGGGACAGAAGTGTTCGGCAGCCTCACGGGCTTATATTCCGCAGTCAATATGGGAAGTTACCAGGGATCATATTCTCAGGATGATCTCAGAGATAAGAATTGGTAATGTCACCGATCTGAACAATTTCGTTAATGCGGTGATTGACGAACCTTCCTTTGACAGGATTATGTCGTATGTCAGAAAGGCTGAAGCGTCGGACAAGGCTGAGATTATTGCCGGAGGAAAGGGAGACAAATCGAAGGGATATTTTATAGAGCCGACGGTAATCGTGGCAAAGGATCCGCATTTCGTTACCATGGAGGAGGAGATCTTTGGTCCGGTTATGACCATGTATATTTATGATGATGACAAGTATGAGGAAACTCTCAAACTGTGTGATGAGACATCGCCTTATGGTCTGACAGGTGCGATATTCAGCCGCGACAGGTATGCAATGATAAAGGCTTGCCGGATATTGAGATATGCTGCAGGCAATTTTTACTATAACGACAAGCCCACGGGGGCAATGGTAGGACAGCAGCCGTTTGGCGGCTCGAGGGCTTCGGGAACAAATGACAAGGCCGGAAGTCACTTGAATCTGCTAAGGTGGGTTAGTCCGAGGACGGTAAAGGAGACGTTTATACCGGCGACAGATTTCAGGTATCCTTATATGGACAGGTAGCCGGTGATGAAAAAGGCTTGCAGTTGATTTTGGATAATTGACTACAAATTCTTAATATTGCAGTCCGGTTGAAAGGGTTGCTGGTTACTGGTTGCTAGTTGCTGGTTTCTAGTTAAATGAGGCACATTATCAAACCTCCAGCTTTTAACAAGCAACAAGTAACGAGCAACCGATTCGGGCCCATAGCTCATCCCGATAGTTATCGGGAGGTTAGGGCACCAATAAAGATTGAAGTGTTTTTCGGGCCCATAGCTCAGATGGTTAGAGCACCTGACTCATAATCAGGGGGTCGCTGGTTCGATCCCAGCTGGGCCCACCTTCGCCCGCCATAGCTTTAGCGACGGCGGGCTTTTTTATTTATATTTGTGCTATCTCGTTGTTTCACTAATACTAAAAACATGGCGGGCTACGGCGGGCAAAGCCCACTTTCGCAACAATATTGGTATGTCTATATATTGAAATGCAATGACGGAAGTATTTATACTGGATGTACTAATAACTTGGAAGACAGGATAAAACGACATAATCTAGGACAGGTTCTTGCCACAAAAAATATTTTACCCGTCGAAATTATTACCTATATAGCATTTACGGATAAATATAAAGCATATGCCTTTGAAGGATATCTCAAACTCGGTTCAGGCAGAGCTTTTTCTAAAAGACATTTGGTTTGAAAAATTTGCTAAAATGCAACCTCAAAAATTGTAACTTTTTTTTTGGTGCCAGTTTGGTGCCAGGATTTTCCCCCAAAAGAGGATTTTTAATATGGCTTGGAATCTAATCCAGCCAATTCTGCACCAATCGTTGGAACTTTTAGTGTGGCCATGTTATTTGAAATGTTTTATTTCACTTTACCTATTGATGCCCCAACATTAAATGAATATTATTTACCCTTCTCATCGCAGGAAGTAGCATTAATTACCTGACTTTTATATTTAACTTTAAGCAAATTGCAAATTAAGATGAGTAACCTTTCTTTATATATTATAGTTACATTAATCGTTACTGCCACTGTTATTGTGCTTTGTATTATTCCTTCAAAGAAAAAACCTCGATCGGTTTTAGATGAACTTAATTCAAATCAAGAATTTAAGAAGTTAAAGGGATTGTATGAAACAATGCACTCTCTTAACGAAGGAGGGACAGATAAGGATGTAATACCAGGTGGTTATGGGGAATTTGGTTATGATGTGACAAATCCCATCCCTGTCAATACAATTTTTGGCAATACAGCTTACCTGGCAAACCTAACAACTCTTGATGGGATTAAAATAACCTATAATAGGATAGGATCGTTTAGTTCGCCAATTTCTAAATATCCAGTTGATGGTTATGAAATATACACAAATAATGAAAAAATTGCAACTTTATATATAGATCCCTATAATAAGAAGAATTCTCAGAAAGCTCCTAAGAACTTTAAAATCTCTACTCAATTATGAATAAAAAAACCGAAAAATTAGTTCGCATGATTCTTAAATTCTTAGTGATGTTTTGCTTTAATCTGATACCATTTTCTCTATGTATGATCTTTACGGACATTACATTCAGAAGCTGCACATTATATTCATTAATAAATGCTCTCTGGATGACATTTATGTTGTTGCCTTTGATAGAGAAAATAACCCATCAGGAGATTTAGAATGAAATCAAAGTTCAACGATTATATATTAAGTAAACTAACCCTATTTCGGCTGAGGTCTTAGTTGTAAGCGAACCAGTATCAATTACAATAATGGCTTCTCGTTTTAAGCTTTCATTAAAATATCCCATTGTAATTTTCTGCATATGCTTTTTGCAGAAGTCAAATACTTCTGACAAAGTCATTTCATGATTATACCAACTTGGCCTGTCGATTGATCCTCCTTTTACATTTTCCCCCATGTTTTGTTGAAGCCATTTTATAAGTGCCTTCAAATCAAGATCAGTACAATTCATTTGATATTCATAAACATATTTATACTCTGATGAAGCATAAAGAGGAACGGCTTTTGACAAAACATAATCTCCATCTTTATTCCCTTTCTTCCCCTTTTCAATGAATAAGTTTACTGGGGTTCCATCTTCACTTTTGGAGATTTTATAAAACTCAAAATCAATGTTTAGTGGATTTGAAATAGAAATTCCATTTTGATATCCTAACAGTGAATAATTGAAACCAGAATAGCTTGCGAACTCGTAATTGACTACAAATGTTGACATTAAAAAACTCGTCATGAACAATATTTTGATTTCTGTCTTCATTGTCCGTTAACTTCCCTCAATTAAATACAAAGCAACCGTTGATATATAAATCTTCTATTTTTATTACTTACCATAATAAACCTGATGATTTCTCAAATACATTTTCAAGTATCTTAGTTAGTTTATCATCCTGCATAAGCCGGTCGCCTTGACCACAATCCGCCGGTAAAACTGGCATTTATATATTTTTCTATAGATCATGAGATTAACTCCGGCGCAGGGTGGTCAATTTGAGCCGGCGAGAGATGGGCAGGGTCACCATCTTTTGCACTGGTGGGTTAAAACATTACCATCCACATGATAGCTTAAACAATACGAATTATGTGGAATTCTTGAAAACTAAATTTTAGAAAATAATGTCTACTTTTACTTTGTAGGAAAAAGGAGATACTTACATTTTAATACCTTAATGAACTCGTAAATTATTCGATCTCCCTGATCTGAATGTTCCTGTACTCCATTTGCCCCCGGTCGGATTCTAGACCAATTGGCCCGGTAATCGGAATACTTAGGGCTTCCTCAAGAATCTCGTCATTACAGGTACAACGGGCTATATTATTCTTTACCACAACTTCAATCTTATTCCAATCCTGCGGCTTGTAGTTTTTGAGATTCTTGTATGGTCCTGCTAAAAGATAATCGCGGCATTGCAATTGCGTTCCCCTTAGATAAATACCACTGTCAGCATTTTTGGATGCACGAAACTCCAATGTAAGTATAAAATCTTTCATGAACTCTTTTGCTGTCCAGATGGCTCCATATCGTTCAGCATACCCCTCAGTGAACGGATTAACCGTAAGAATACCGTCTTTTGCAAAAAAACGATTTTCTTTTGATTCTGTCATTCCATCGAATGATTCAAAAACGATCTTCTCCTGTATCTTTTTACGATATCCCCAGCCAGTTAAATCTTTACCATTAAATAAGCTGATGGTGTTTGTCTTTTGATCGGAAATCTTATATGTGTTGGGGTTTTTGACAGCGATAGCGGTTGTTGCCAAAAACAATGTAAGCAGACCAGTAAAAATTCCAGTTTTCATATTTTGGTATTTTATTCAGATTATTGTGTAACACGCCTTAACTTTTAGAAATGAATAAAGATATTTAATTTCTCTTTTAAAAGTATCCAATTGACAATACACATCAGAGCTAATAATGATAATTGTTCTGTTTGCAGGATGACTTGCATAAGCCAGTCGCCTTGACCACTTCCGCCAGTAAAACGGACATTTATATATTTATCTATAAATCACAGAATTAACTCCTGTCTTGGGTGGTCAATTTGCGCTGGTGAGAAGTGGTCAAAAAGGAACGGATTTCGGAGAAGATTATTTTCGTTTATTTCGTTTATTACGAATATTTTGAATATATTTGTAAAAAATTAGTGATACCAGATATGGAACTATTAGATGTCAGAAAGCCAACGAAGGAAGAACAACGAGCGGCCCGGGAGTCATATGAAGCCCTTGCTTCCTCTATTGAACAGTTGCGTACGGAGATGCCTGAAATAGAGATTGAAGAAACAGAAGAAAAAATCAGGATTCCATTAAGTGCACTTAGGCTTTTGGCTAAAATTCTGAAAGAGATTAGTCGTGGAAATCCAATTTCAATAGTTCCAATTGCAACCGAAATGACAACTCAGGCTGCAGCTGAAATTCTTGGATGTTCCAGACCTCATTTTGTAAAACTTCTTGAGGAAGGAAAAATTCCTTACACCAAAATTGGTAAACATAGAAGGATTAAATATGAGGATGTTGTAACTTTCAGAAAGGAAATGAAAGCCAGACAAAGAAAAAAAATCCAGGAGTTGATGCAATTGGATGAAGAATCTGGATTATATGATACATAGTGTCCGCTTTACTTGCGTTTTAGACGCAAATGTCATCTATCCTTTATGGATCCGGGATTTATTGTTATGGTTTGCCCATCATGATCTATATACGCCCAAATGGAGTAAGCATATAATCGATGAATGGTTTGAAGTAATGATCCGTAAAGGTGTACCTGAAGATGAAGCACTGAAAAGAACCTTAATAGTTAGTGATGCTTTCCCAGATGCCTTGGTCGAAAACTACGAACCTCTGATTAATACACTATCACTTCCTGATCTTAAAGATCGTCATGTCTTGGCTGCAGCAATAAAAACTAATGCTAACTTAATAGTTACTAATAATTTAAAACACTTTCCCAAAGAATATATATCTGGTTTTGGATTATCTGTTAAAGACCCCGATGATTTTGTTACTGACATTATTGATCTTAATCATGAGACCAGCATAAAGGCATTTAGAGATCTGGTGATGAACAAAAAGAATCCTCCTCTTGATGACTATCAGATATTAGATATTTTCAGAAAGAATGGTTTAAAAAATACCGCAGATTATATCCATGCTCTTATCTAACAGGCATTATACTACATTGAACTGCATATTCAATAAGTTTGCCACGCCCATTCCTTTTTCTTCCATTCAAATAAAAATATTTTGAAAAAATCCGGTGCCAGTTTTGGTGCCAGTATTTCCACCATATCGGTATAAATCCGTGTAATCTTTTACAATTATTCTGTTACAAAATAAACTGGTACAAACAGATACAAATCTGTGTAAACCTGTGTAAACCCTCATTTGACGCTCATAATCAGGGGGTCGCTGGTTCGATCCCAGCTGGGCCCACGTACAGGCAGCCATTCGGCTGCCTTTTCAATTATTGGCTGGGATCGAAGCCTCCGCGAGAAGCCTGTCCGCCGTAGCAAACATCAGTTTGCGAAGGAGGAAGCCCAGCTAGGCCCACTTAATAATCAACCACTTACAATTTATTTTGTAAGTGGTTTTTTCCTTGGCGCCAGTTATATGCTGAAGTTGTACGTTTTGAATCTATTAGTCAAAATGACAAAAAATCGTATATTTTGTAGTTTACTATTATCTCTTGCGACTTATTAGTAAAATGAGAATCAAGCATCCCAATAAGAAAGAGTTCACAGTTTTGTTGGAACAGAACAGAGGGATCATACACAAAGTCGCTATGTTATATACCCACAACAAGGAAGACAAGGAAGACCTTTACCAGGATATTTACTATCAATTGTGGAGGTCGATGGGAACCTACAGGCAAGAGGCCAAGTTTAGTTCTTGGATGTACAGGGTAGCCATTAATACTGCCATCAGTCAGATGCGAATTAAAAAGGAGCCGCTTGTTCCGATAGAGCATATTCGGGAACCTGAGGATGATGCAAGCAACACTGATAAGGAAGAGCAGATGCAAATACTGTTTAAAGCTATTTCACAGCTAAATAAAATAGATAAAGCGATCATCCTGCTATGGCTCGAAGAGAAAGCCTACGAAGAGATTGCCAATATTCTTGGAATCAGCAAATCGAATGTTAGCGTAAAGCTGGTTAGGATCAGGCAAAACCTGTCCGATCGAATGAAAGGATTGAAATGATGAAAGAAGATACCCTGAAACATATCTGGAATACGATCAACTATGAGGTAGAGACTTCTGGTTCTTCTCACATTTCAGCGGATCACAAAATAAAAAGCCGGGCAGGATCTATACAGGATAAAACCAGGCTCTTACTTCGAAATGACCTGATTTTAAAAGCAGCGAGCTCTCTCGCTTTCATTGTAGCGCTGTTCTTATATCGCAGTCATTCGGATGTTATAAACATTTGTCTGGCAGGACTTCTTTTTCAGGCAATAATTGTGGCCGTTGAAGTTAAACTGTTTCAGCAATTTACAAAGGCATCCGACTACAGCCTGACAACCCGTGATAACCTTTCGGGGCAAATGACATTTTTGAAGAGAAAGGCCCCTCTTTTTAGCATTACCATTGCCGCTTCACAAATCACTTTATTCACCTCCGGATTATTACTATACTATTTTCTGGCCTACGGACAGGTTAAACCAATGATTCCGCTCACCTTCTTTGTCTTTTCTGTCCTGGTAGCGATAGGAACCATCTTCACCTACCTGAGAATTCAATCACAATTAAAATTTTACATCCGACACCTGGCAGCCTGTCTGTCAGACCTCAATGAGAGCACTCTTGAATTTGTATCCAATCTGATTGAAAAAGAACGCAAACAGGACTATCTGATTAGAGGATTGGTTGCCTTGCTTTTTATCTTTGGATTTGTAATATTACTTGTAGTATTGAAATCAATTTTAATTTAATTATCGTGAAATTAAAATCATTTAACGAATGCATATTTATTGCATTTGTATCAGGTATCTTATCTGCATCAGCATCCATTTCGGTAGCAGGTCAGCAGAACAAAAAAGAAATCTACCTGGCCACTGAACTCAACAATGTAATATGTGGCTATTCCCGAATTATCCTTTCCGACACCACAATAAATGGCATGAATGTGGAGGTGATGAAGCAGACCTCCTTTTTCAATTTTTTTGCGCTTGGACACGATATAACCCAGTGCCAGAAATTCAATTATCACATAGATCCCTCCACCGGAAATTTCATTTATCACGACAGTTTTCATCAACAAGGAGAAAACACCATGAGCAGTTCCATGTATGTGGCTGGAGATACCATCCGCATCACAACTCCTGATTCTGATGATATAAGCCTTACCAACCTGCCAGAAGGACTGATAATTCCCAACACCCAGTTCTATCCCTATCTTCGAAACGATTTTGTCGCCAACAAAATGAACAGCAAAACCTATCCGCTTTTCAATGTGAGGACAGGTAAAGTCGAACAGACGACATATTCAAAAACAGGTGAAGAGCAATTAGAACTGGCCGGAAAAATATTCGATGCAGTGGTTTTAACTCAATCTGATTCCGTATCAGGGCTGACCATTAAACTCTGGATCGATAAAAAGAGTGGCATGAGATTGAAGGTGATTGGTCCCAACCATATGAGCAGCTACCTGGCGGACGCCTCTGTCATCGGAAAAATAAAAACCGGAAACTGGGATGCCATTTTCTTTTCTAAAACAAACGAATTCATTTCAGACATCCGAAACATCTCTTATATGAAAGTAGAAGCAGGGCTTGAGATCTTTCCATCTGCTACAATTGAAGATCTGAATTTTCAGGGTCAGGCATTCTCCGGGAAAAGCGATGAGAATAGAACCGAAGGGGTGTTTGAAATTTCACATGAGAGATACGATGGAAAGAATGCCCCACCCTTCCCTTTCGCCACAATGAATAAATATACAGATTTAAGTCCATACCTGGAAGCTGCAGATATGATCGAATCCAACGACAGCATACTGGTTGCTTTGGCCAAAGAATTAACAAAAGAATCAAAAAACTTATGGGAGGCCACTTGCAATATAAGTGATTGGGTGGCTATAAATATTGAAGGATCTATCCTGGGAGGAACAGCCAGGGAAACCTATGATACAAAAAGCGGCTTGTGTGGATCGCAGTCTATGTTGATGACTGCTCTTTGTCGTGCAGCTGGGATACCGGCCAGAAGCGTTTGGGGCTGCCTCTATACTCCCGAATACGGTGGTAGCTTTGGTCACCACGCCTGGAACGAAATCTTTATGGGAGAAGCTGGCTGGATTCCTGTGGATGTAACCATCCACGAAACCAATTTTGTAGATTCCGGACACATTCGACTGGGTGTTCTGAATACTCGCCAGACGCTGATCAAATCCTGGGAGATGGAGATTCTGGATTTTAGATTGTAGAGAACATGAGAGAATAATTATACGAGGTACAAGCATAGTCTCCAGCAGAAAAAAGAAGCAATGGACTTAGAGAAAATAGACAAAATCAACCAGAAGCCCCGATTATACGAAAAAGGTGATTCTGTAATGTGGACAGATAAACATATTTCGAAACAGCTTTTAGACATGCATTTAAATCCTGAGATTGATGCTGCAAGCCGGACACAACCAAGCATTGATAACACTATAAATTTAATATTGAAATGTTGTAGAAAAAAGCGAGTTAATATTATTGATTTGGGTTGTGGACCAGGATTTTATGCAGAGAAGTTAACTTGTCATGGACATAAGCTTACCGGGATTGATTTTTCTGAAAATTCAATTGCTTATGCAAAAAGACAGGCAAAAGCAAAATACCTGGATATTGATTATGTATGTCAGGATTATCTGCAATTGGATTATGAGAATCAGTTTGATTTAGCAATGATAATTTATACCGATTTCGGAGTTTTGACACCAATAGAACGAGAGAAATTTCTTAAAAATGTTCACAGGTCCTTAAAACCTAATGGGATATTTTTGTTTGACATATTAAACGATAGGAATATTGAACAAAAACTTCAAATACAGAATTCATGGGAGTTTCGTAAAAGAGGTTTTTGGAAAAATGAACCATATTTAGAATTGATAAATGGATTTATTTATGCTGAGGAGAATGTTCTGCTAAAGCAGCATACAGTAATTGATAATAGTAATTCCAGTAATACGTATCGTTTTTGGACTCACTTTTTCAAAAATGAGAAGGTGATTGAGATATTGTCAGAACAAGGATTCGGAAACGTTTCAAAATATGAAAATATTCTACCTGCTTCAAACTTGTGGAATGGGGAAAATGTGACATTTTATAAAGCAGAGAAGCTTTAAAATAACGGTGGCTAACATTTTGTATTAGTAATGGCAGAGAAAGGTCTAACTAACAATGTTTTTATTTTAAAAGCATAAGGAATGGGAAAAGTTAACACAGATAGTTATAAAGAATCATCGGATGCTAATTTACCTGTTAGACTGAATTTGAAATTCTTGTATATAAACACGTTAATTCTAGTAATATTGATTATTGCAGTATCAATTATTGGGATATTTTTTCAAAACGAAGTATATCAGAGTGAAGAGCTATCAGTCATTTTTGTACCAAATGACATTTTAAATCTCGCCTTAAGTGTACCCCTGCTCATTGTATTCATGATATTGACCATTCGAAAAAACCTTGTCGGATTATTATGTTATCCCGGAGCTCTATTCTATATTACCTATGTTTATACCACATACCTATTAGGATTGCCGTTTAATAGTTTATTTATTCCATATTTATTATTGGTACTATTAAGTAGCTATACGATCATAGGTTTGCTTGTAAGTTTTGATAGTGAAAAAATCCGTCAAAAACTTACAGGACATGTTCCAATTAAAATATCCGGTGTTATTATTTTTTCCCTAACTTGTTTATTTATAGCTTTTCAAAGCTATTCTATTTTAAATTCGTTGATAAATCAACTGGATGTAGATCAAATCATGCTTGCCCAATGGATTGATGATTTAATTATTGCGGCACCCCCAGCTATTATTATTGGAATCTTTATGATTCAGCGCAAATCCTTAGGATATACAAGTGGGGTCAGTCTGCTTCTTTTATTTAGCATGTTATTTTTCGGACTTGTTCCTGTACTAATAATAAAAGGGATACTAACTGGCACTCCTGTTAATTTTCTTGATATACTCATCGTAGCAGCATCAAGCATGATATGTTTCATCCCTTTTATTCTATTTGTGAAAGGTATATCTAAAGTGCATAATAAGAGTAATAGTGTATTAGCCCATAGATTGCTGGACAAAATTCTAAAACCAGATTGATTGATTATTTCAAATAAATTGGTGGAGGGAAGAAAAGAAGCCAGTTTTTTCGCCAGTATTTCTACAAATCCATGCTAAGCAATGTATTATTTTACATTAAATGAACAGTTATTTTTATTTGTGAAAACACATAAAATCCTGTAAGAGTTGAAGATACCTCAAATATCCCGTCTTTTTCCTCAAGACTCGCACTCACACTCACACTTTTTCTTCGGTGCCAGTTTGGTGCCAGGATTTGGAGGAAAAGCTACCATTTTATAGATATCTTTCGGTAACAAAATCTCAAGAAAATCGTATATTCAGACACGCATATAATGAAAAGCGGAAAAGAAGATCTTTGCAGATTACATTATGAGGAGATATTTATTTATTATAACAATATTCTTTTGGGTTTTCGCTTGTCACAAAGATGATCCTCCAATAGATCCATGCAGTAAATTAGTGGATGGGGTTTACGAATACCCGACAGAACAACCTGATGCAAGTTTAACGAGCTCTCAGAAGATAGAATATTGGAACATCCCAGAAGATGTTTTGCATTGTTTTAAGACAGACGATTTAATTGAAACATGCCTGAATTATAATAATTTAGGAGCTATATTATTTTTGTTTGGAACCAATGGAATCCAGGATGGTTATGATTTAGCTGAAGAAAGATGCAGAGGATTTCTGGAATTAGAAAAGCGAACTGATGCATTAGATTTATTGATTGAGAAGTATAAATCTATTGACGCAATCAATTTCATACCGGACACAAATCCATTGGAATATGGAGGATATAATTATTATACATATAGCCTGGAAGTTATACTTGGACAAGAGAAAATATTACAAAACACAACTGACAATCAGGAAATAGAGCTTCTTACAGATCTTTCTATCAAACAGGATTATAGAAATAACTTACGTAGTTGGTATAATATAGAAGGGCCTGTCTTTGTTATGGCCAGAATAATGTATTTTAATAACTATTTGCCTCTGATTAATGAATGTGTTAACAATAACATATTGAATTCTTTTATAATTGAAGGAATACCAATACAAAGAGAAGACATAAAATCAACTATTATCACATTTGCCGCAGACTATTTAACTTTATTAAAATCAAGATAATAAATAACCATTACAATATTACTTACTTATCTCTTGGAGGCAACTCCTCATTGTTTCCTGAAAGATGTTATACTTTTCAGACCCTCCTTTGAAGTTTTCAAGAGAGGACGGATTTCATTAAAATCAGACACTTAGAAGATCAATTTGGGGTGTTTTTTAATACCATTTGTCACCCCACTTAGTATCATTTCAGGTATTTTGTAAAGAACCCTGGAGTTACTCAACTGACTTATTAAGTTTTAGTATATCCTCGTTTTCAGGAATAAAATTTCAACTTATGAGATCAATCATCCAATTCCCGTTTGTTACATCAAAGCAACACACACAACATTAATATTTGCCTATTTTAAGGTTTGCCTGTAATACGCACCATGAATGAAAGCCATAATCCGCTAGAAACATTAAAAATTTAATATTTTAATGTTTTGTTGTTATTATTGTATTATTTTTGAGGTCACAAGTCGAACAAACATTAATAAACGTGGTAATTAATGTCTGAAATGCTGTATCAAATCAATCCAGACAGAAATGTCCCGTGGAATAATCTTCCCTTATTGCCTATAAGAAAAGAGCTTTATCAGACAATTGAGATATTGGAGAAACTGGGAGATGCTAAAGCTGCGTTGGCAAGGCTTCAGGGCCGTAGTGTGGTCATTCCCAATCAGGGTTTATTAATCAACACTATCAGTTTGCAGGAAGCAAAAATTTCAAGTGCAATTGAAAACATTTTTACAACAGATGACGAACTATATAAGGCTTATAGTGATCAAACCAACGAAATTAACGGGCCTTCGAAGGAGGTATTAAGGTATAAAGAGGCACTATGGTCCGGATACAATTATTTAAAAAATCAGGATTTTTTTGACAGAGAGTATTTTATTAAAATTTTTCAGGAAATAAAACAAACAAAGGATGAGATACGGCCTGATTTTGTAAACACAGTAATAAAGCAAGGTGGCTCAGGGCCTGGTGCCGGCCAGGTTGTTTATACTCCACCCAAGGGCCAGGCAACTATTAAAGAAAAGCTTGACAATCTGGTGATTTTCCTGAACGATGATGAAAATTTCAGGATCGATTACTTACTTAAAATGGCTATTGCTCATTATCAATTTGAAGCTATTCATCCGTTTCGTGACGGTAACGGCAGAACAGGTCGGGTCTTTAATATCAATTATCTGACAAAAAAGGGCTTACTTGATGTCCCAATACTGTTTCTAAGCCGATATATTTTAGATCATAAAGAAGATTATTATTCGGGATTATCTGGAGTTTCTCAAAGAGGTGATTGGAAGGATTGGATATTGTTCCTGCTTAAAGCTATTGAATATACATCCATGATTACTTTCCAAAAAATCAATGAAATTGTATCAGCAAAAGATTCAATTTCAGAGTTTATTAGGAAAGATGCCAGGAAAGTAAGAAATCCGGAAGATTTAGTAAATGCACTGTTTACTCAACCATTTACTAAAGTAAAACATCTCGTTGATTCAGGAATATATGCTGAAAATACTGCCAGAGATTATCTAAACAGATTATGCGATATACATGTTCTTGAGAAAAAAGAAATTGAAGGCCGTCACTATTATTTGAATCTTGAATTATATCGCATACTTTCTGAATAAATGCCACTATAAATAAAGCTACTATAGCCCAGCGCGGCAGTCTGGCTCCTTCGCTAAAATTGCCCACCGGGCAATTTTTAACGTTCGGCCCGGTGTCAGTTTGGCGCCAGGATTTGGGTGTTTTTTGTTGAAATCAACATGACTATGGAGGGATTTGGGGATGATTTCCATGTTTGAGAATCCGGTGATTTCCAGGTGGAAGGAAGTGAACATCATATATCCTGTCCGAAAGAATAAAAATCAGTAATACATCTTATCGAACAAAAACTGAAATTGTGATACCAAGGTTTATTATTTTTTAAGTTTTGCCACCATAAGTATTGGATTGTCAGTAGCTTTAAGTTTTGACGCAAGTTTTTCCAATTCAAGTTTCTTTTCGGGATACTTAAAATTTCCATTTTTGAACGCAGCTGTTGTAACATGCGCTTTTAAATCATATGGGCTTATCAATTGTATCAGATATTCTTTCATATTATCGCTGAAGTAATTAATATCCCGTCCGAAAGGAAGGCCACCATCAAGATCATTTACCAAATTCGGTTCTGAATATTCTCCTTTTTGAACTCTTGCAAGAAAAACCTTTCTCGTTTGTTTATCAATGATGGAAATGGCAGATCGATCCAAATATGCATAGAGAAGTATAATGAAATGTTTTGTTTCAAACATTTTCACGGGTCTGAATATTCTATTCCACGATTCAGGATCAGTTTTTACCCTGCCGATTGGCCATCTATGTTCACCTTTAGCAAACAGGTATGCTGCTTTACTGCTTAAGTCCGGTGAAATTGAAAAAATCGTGTCATTGTACAGGTTATAATAAAAAAAACTATCGCCAAACCTGTATATACTTCCATCAATCCCTGTATTTGTCTTAAACGGAGCAATTGAATTCTTCTTTGTGGCTTTGAGATTACCTAATGTATCCAGGAAAACCCAGCTGTTTTTTGCCTCTCCTGTCCACAAGAAATCAGGGATGAAAAGCATTGAAATGAAAACTTCGATATCACCACCAACAAAGCCCACATATTCTTTATAATTAATATCCCGGACAAATTTTCCGCTTTGAGAGTAAACCTTAATTATACCGGGGCTCATAACATAGACATTCGCGGTCAGTTCGTCAACGGTATAATCCATAAAATCGGTATATTGACCAGGCCCTCGTCCTATGCTGCCGACCATGCAAATCAACCGACCTGACCTGTTATATTTTACAACTCCGACATCCTTAATAGATAGATAAATATTATTGATGGTAACTTTTAGTTTATAGTTTATCCCAATTGGGATACTATCGTCTAAAGGGATATACGAGATATCCTCGGCAATTGAATCCAGTGTAATATTATTATCCTTAAAAGATCTTGGATCAATTTCATATAGATTCTTATTTTGATTTGACCTTTGGGTACTGTTCTGATTACAGGCACTGAGAATGGTGATTAAGAAAAGAATTGTAATGTTGAATATCTTTTTCATGATGGAAGCTTTTGAACATCTCAGAAATATAGACAATGCCATTTGCTATTTTATTCTATTACACTCACGAAATCTGAGTTTGAAAATTCGGTGACTTCCTGTCAGATCCTTGTCGTTTCCAAATGTATGTGATATATTTTCAGACCTTCTTCTGATGTGGTCAAAGAAGGACAGGTTTTTATGGAAATCGCAGATTGATAACCCATTCAGCAGAAAAGGCAATCTCCACGACCTCCAATGACCGGATCGGATCTTATTCTCATATCCCAGGTCGATGTAAGATCATCTCTGTCAAACATATTTAACTGACGGTTGTTATAATAAAATCAATGAATCTCAATGCTGGCTGGCTGTTAACAATATTAAAAAGTATAAATTATGAAAAGAATTGCAATCATGGGAACAGGAAGTGTTGGTCGGGCCTACGCTTCTAAATTCATTACTCTGGGATATAAGGTAATGCTGGGTACACGAAATGTACCAGAGAAACGGGCTGATACTGCAAAGGATGTTTATGGAAACCCCCCTTTCAGTGAATGGAGTTCAACTAATAAGGATGTCAAATTGGGAACATTTCAGGAAGCAGCCATCTTTGGAGAAATAATCGTGAACGCCACTATGGGTGCTAAATCAATTGCCGCCTTAAAAATGGCAGATGTGAAGAATTTAAATGGAAAAATCCTGATTGATGTTGCAAATCCACTGGATTTTAGTAAAGGTTTGCCACCAAGTCTGTTGCCTGAGCTGTCAAATACAAATTCATTGGGTGAAGAGATTCAAAAAACCTTTCCTGATTTACGAGTTGTAAAAACACAGAATACAATGTGGAACGGGCTAATGGTAAATCCTGCCATGTTGAATGGAGGTGATCATACCACTTTTATATGCGGAAACAGCGCTGAAGCAAAGGAATACGTGAAAGAAATCCTGAAATCTTTTGGCTGGATGGAAAAAAACATTCTTGATCTTGGCGATATCAGTTCAGCAAGAGGAACAGAAATGTATTTACCATTGTGGTTACGAATTTTTGGAGCAACCAGCAATGGGGCTTTCAACATTAAAATTGTAAGCCTGAAATAAACCAATTGCTACCTGTTAAGAGACTATTTTAATGTAGTTACCATAAAAAAAAATAAACAGGGGAAATTTTTATTGAAAATAGCTTTGGACTTAAGTAAGAAAAAATGTAAACCATGCGAAGGAGGCATGGCCCCTTAGGACCAAAAGAAGTCGCTAAATACAAAAAACATATTAAGGACGACTGGGAGGTTGCAGATAAAAATAGAATTTCAAAAGAATTTTTATTTGTAAACTTTAAGCATACTATGGATTTTGTAAATAAAGTGGCTTATTTAGCTGAGGAAGAAGGTCATCATCCGGTCATGCATGATTACTCCGGAAGGGTTACATTGAATCATGGACGCATGCCATTAACGGATTATCGGAAAATGATTTTATCCTGGCCTCTAAAATTGATAAAATATCACTGTTATCTGATTAATAATTTAGATTCTTGATCTATATCCATAAGTGTTTGGTTATCAAGTATCATATTTTACATTTTAAAACTGACCCCCGCAAATTCAATGATAATTGTAACCCTTGGGGGATCGATTTGCTTTTAAAACTTCTTTTTGTACTCCGCAGTAACTCATTTACATCCTGATTGCTTATCAGATGGATCCGGACCAACGAGGCTACAACAGAGAAGGCTTTCTTAGCCTGTGCGATCTTCTGGGTTACAGTTAATAAGAGTTGGGCTATTAATGTGCACCAGACCATTGTGTATAGATGGCATTTTCATTCTCTCCATAGAAGTAATGCAACTGGAAGTTCTGTTTCATTTTCTTGAATGCATTATGCAAAGCTTTACATAACCTGTTTAAGGCGCTGAAAACAAGTGGGTTTAATATCGAGGACACTCATTTGGCTGATATTGAAAGGGTAAGTAAGCTGTTGTCTCTGGTTTTGATTGCTTTTGCTTGGGCGTATAGGGCAGGAATACATCTCGACACTCTCAAGCCCACAAGATCAAAAAACATGGAACGAGGGCTAAAAGCCTGTTTAAATATGGCCTCAATTACATTGCGAACTTGCTTTTTAGCAACGATATAGATAAATGTTAACGAATGTTGTAAATTTTTGTCATGTACTTAGATAAAATAAATATCTACAAATGCAGGAACCGGAAGGCATGACCACATTTGGCCAGTAAGACGACATTAATTTTATTTATCTAAACATCTGGTTTTTAACTCCAGTTTTAGGTGGTCAATATCATCCGACGAGCTATACTAAAGGGCTCTGAATTTCCACAAAACATATTCTCTTGAACAAAAATTCAGTGTATATGTTAAACAAAAAAGGGTATAAAAAGCTAATCAGATCGATAGCCTAAATTTTGAACTAAAAAAAATGATAAAAAAATATCCTGTGTTACTTTTAGTTATCCTACTGGGTCAAGGCCACACCAGATAATGGCACAGCAGAGTATGGATAAAAATACCGAACGGGAAGGCCTGATCTCACGAATAATATACAATGAAAGAACAGCTGTTAAATTCGATTACTTTGGTGAGTTGGTATTGCATCCGGGCTTAAGCCTTGGAATCGACTATACGCTATCATCGAAAAAGTGGGTTGTTGTTCATTGGGATACGGATTTAGGTGGCTATTGGCATCGGTGGAATAACACTGCTCTATTTGCTAAAACATCTATTGGAACAAGGTTTCCTGTTTCATCCATGTTCGTCGATTTAAATATGGGCGCAGGATACATGCACTCATTTCCAGCCGGGAAGATTTATCAAAGGTCAGCAGACGGAGGTGTAGAGAAAGCGCCTAATTGGGGCCACCCTCATTTTATGCCTGCTTTTTCGGTATTGCTGGGTTGGGATGGAAGCCGGAAAGCTAATTTACCTCTTAGCATCCACATAGGAGCAGAAGCTTATTTGCAATCAGCTGTTAATCATACTTTCATCCCACATGCAGCAACTAAAGTGGGGGTAACATATAAATTCAAAAGATAAAAAATGAAATACATAAATATCATCCTTATTACGGCAATAGGATTCCTAATCACCTCTTGCTCAAAAGAGAATTTCTACGATGGAGATCATTTCTTCGTTAAAAATGCCGGGGCGGAAATGCCCGTTTATATAAAAGGAAATATTGAATCGAAAGTATTTATCCTTTTTGTGCACGGAGGACCCGGTGGGAGTGCATCACTGGCTTCTTTTATACCGGTATCGAGAGAGTTGGAGAAAGACTATGCTTTTGCCTATTGGGACCAGCGTGCATCAGGACTATCCCAGGGTAATCCAGACCGGAGTACGTTTACTGTTGAGCAATTTGTAGATGATCTTGATCTTGTAATAGATGCGATTAATTTACGTCACAATTATCCAAAAATTGTTTTTTATGGAATAAGCTGGGGTGGCGCATTAGGAAGTGCATATTTAAGCACCGGAAACCACCAGGATAAAGTGACCGGATTTATTGGCATGGATAGTGGACACAACTTGCTTGAGGGAATTCCAAAATCAGTTGTTTTTGTTAAAGATTACGCACAGGAACAAATAGATAATGACGTAGATGTTGACTATTGGACCGAAGCACGTGATTGGTGTGCAACAACTCCTGACATGACTGTAGTCGACAATTATTTTAAATATGATGACTACCTGGTTAATACAAATGCTTATCGCTACGACCCGGATCAGGTAGTACAAGGTCCTGATGTAGGAGCCATGGGAGTTATGAATTCATATCTTTCGTTGGCAATATTCTTTAACGGACGATATCTTGCTGAGCGTTTTAACATATTGGAATTAAACCTAAGTCCTCAAATGGCAAATATTAAAATACCTACCATGGTTATTTGGGGCAGACACGATGGAGTAAACACTATTGAAATGGGATTCGATGCATTTAACAGTATTGGTGGACCTGAATTTACGAACAAAGAAATGGTGATCCTCGAAAATAGCGCTCATGAAGGATATATTGAAGAGCAGGAATTATTTATGAGTTCATTCCGGCGATTTGTGGATGGACTATAACAATATGACGCTTTACATTATTTAATTCCTTAAACAAAATCAAAGTACAGTTAAAAAACATCAGGTGAAAATTAAATACTATAAAATATGAACACTGTTAAAAATCAAGTTGCTGAGATTTCAATAAGAAATTCGGCTATAATCGCAGGGATTAGGTCTATTGCTTATGGCAATTATTGCACCGATTGCAAATTTTGCAATTATTCAAAAATTGATTGACTATAATGATGCTACGAAGACTGTTGGAAATATTGTCGCTTCCAACGGATTGTTTCGTATTGGGATTTGTTTGTTTTTGATTGTTGCCTTGCTCGACATAATTGTTGCCTGGGCATTGTATGTTTTTCTTAAGCCAATTAACAGGCAGTTATCATTGCTTACAGCATGGTTGCGGGTTGTGTATGCTACAATTTTAATCGCAGCTCTTATTTATCTTCTGAATGTTTTAGCGCTTCTGAATGGGGCAGAATACCTGTCTGGCTTTTCTGCAACTCAACTAAATTCGCAGGTGATGATCTCCTTAAATATGTTTACCCGTGGCTGGGATTTCGGACTGATAATATTTGGTTTTCACTTATTACTTCTGGGATACCTGATACTTAAAGCCGGATATATGCGTAAGATCTTAGGATCTCTGATAATATTGGCAGCGTTGGGATATTTGATTGATGGTTTTGGCAAACTACTTTTAACTGATTACAGTATAAGCATCAGTATGTTTACTTTTATTGGTGAGGTGATACTCATATTTTGGCTTTTAATAAAAGGCAGAAAGATTGAAGCAAAGAATTGAAATAGAAAAATAGCGAAAAATGAAAGCAATTGTATGCACAAAATATGGGCCACCGGAGGTTCTTCAGCTAAAAGAAGTGGAAAAACCCGCTCCTAAGAATATACACTATCACAAAATATGGGATTCAAGACTCCACGATTATCTGAACCCACTGGTTGGAGGAAAGATGTGCCTATAATGATTATCAGAGCAGGGAAAGATAATGTTCCATATATAAATCAAACCTTAGCAAGTTTTTATGACAAAGCGTTAAATCAAGATTTATCGATTACCTTAATAAATTATCAAAATGGAGTCCATGGATTTGATGCTGCTCTTGACAATGAAACAACAAGACAGATTATCAAAAACACATTAGAATTCTGGAAGTTTTATTTAAAACAATAGAAAAATGAAGTAATTGGTAAGGATTTATTGTTCAATTATTTTTTTTTTTAAAATATATGAAATATGAAAAAGAATAAGGATAGGAAGAAATTGTGATATTGTTATAGTTTTTAAATAGTGAATGATATATAATATTTTTGTTTGTATTATAATAAAAGAGATAAAATAATAATATATGTATTGAGTTTTAGTAATTTATTATAATTTGTTTATTTAAAGAGTAATTTTGATTAATAGATAGTAATTTTTTAGATTATTTGAAGAGTAAATAATATTATTAAAATATATTGATAAAATAAATTATAATAAAGTTTAATAATAATATTAAAAATATTTAAACTACCACTTTACATTATTTCTTTAGCATTAATGGTTATATTATTTATTTCTTGTTCTAAGAAGTTTTAATGAGGAATTAATTTTGATTGTTAAAGTAATTATAAGATTAAAAAATAGATTTGAAAATATATTATTTTTGAATAAGAGAATAGATTTTTAATTTTATTAGAAGTTGTAAGTTTTTATTAAAATGAGATATGATTAAAGAGTAATCAGTGCTACAACTGCAATGAGTGTTTTTGTGTGTTTAGAAAATGAGTTTGAAATTTTTATTTTGTAGAAGTTTTTTAGTTAGTATGATAATATAAAAGAATGATAAAATAAAGGTGAAAGAATTGAAAAGAAATTTAGAAATATTAAAAGATTGATAGAGTGATATTTTTTTAGAGTAATAGGAATAAATGATTGTAGAGTTAATGTATTATTGATTTTTTTAGAAGTTAGAAAATATTTTATAATTATGAGTTAGAAAAAGAATTGTTGTTTGAAAGATTTAGAATAATTGATTTATTGATAATAAAATTGATTAATATTTGAAGTAAATAAGTTTTTTGTGTGATAAATTAGAAAATTTATATAAGTATTGATAGTGATTTAATATTTGTAATTAATTAGAATTTGGTATAATTTATATATGATATAGTTTTTATTGTTTTATAAATTAAATATTTAGGATAGATATAAGTTATGATTGTTTTAAAAATTTGTAAGAAAAAAATTAAAATTAAATTTAAAAATATGAAATATGAAATAAAAAGGAAATTATTTCGTTTAGCATAATGGTGTATATTATGTTATTATTTTTATATTAAATGATGACTAATAGAGAAAATAAATGAAGTAAAAAATAATATAAAGTAAGAGTGTAGAAAAAAAAATATGAATTAACAGAAATAAAAGTTGCAAATGTAGTCGGTGAACAGCATATAGAAGGAATGGTTTGTCAATATAAAAGAACAAAGAATGCTTACACCTGTAATGGACAGCTAAGTTTGAAAAAAAATATTGTTAGAGATTAATAATGAATGAGATTTGATTTAAAAATAAAGAAGGATAGATGTTAAATGCTCTGCATTATTTGACAGTATTGAAATTGTGAATGTATTGATGAAATGTAAAAAATAAAAAATAATATGAGAATAAAAATTGTTATGTGATTTTATGAAATGAAGTGTTAGAAAAATAAGAGAATTAGAGATTGTTAACTTGTTCTAAGAATGGAAATAAATGTTGTATTGATGTTGCAATTATCGTTTAAGAATTTGATTGGATAAATGAAAATTCAACAAAGTTGAATAGTGATTGTTAAAATGCATAATGTAAGTACATTATCCTGAATAAATGTGACAGTATTACGATCGAAGATAATCGTATTGTACAAATACTAAAGCAAAAATGCTCATAACATAAAGGTTATATTTAAACTCACTTTATGCAAATGAATATAACAGAGAAGTTTATAGAAATCAAAGACTATTTTTCACCAAGAATAATTGGGGAAGTAAATGATGTCTTTATCAAACTGGTAAAAATAAAAGGGGATTAGATACCCTGGCACAATCACGAAAATGAGGATGAACTTTTTTATGGAATTGAAGGAAGTCTTCTTTTTGAAATTGAAGGGAAAGATAGCTTTATGATGAGCAAAGCGATATCTTTATAGTAAAATTAGGTATCAATCATAGAGTTTGTTCTGACGAAGAATGTAAAATTATGGTAATAGAGAATAAAACTACGGCACTTATTGGAAATGTTAAATCAGAAATAACGAAGAGTATTGACGATCAAAAGCAAAGCTAAAAACTAACCATAATGATGTTGAAAAATAATATAATGGACAAAAAACTACTTCTCTCAACGCTGTGGATTTTCGCAGTAGTTAATTACTTGTAGTGCGATATAATGGGATTAATGGATGTAAACCTGTTAAATCAATATCTGACAGGCAATGTAAACGGAATGGAAATGGATGAAAATTTATTATTGGGTGCTGCAATCTGATGGAAATCGATAGCAATGGTTCTGCTTTCAAGAATATTAAATTATGGGCCAACGTTGGGAACATTATTGCGGAATAATAATGACGCTTGTTCAAATAGCTACACTTTTTGCATCTGTACCTACAAAATATTACTTATTCTGTAGTATTATGAAATAGCAACTACCATAGTTATTGTGTGGCTCGCTTGGTAATGGATAAATCCAGGTACAGTGAACTAAGCAACTTAATTATCGTCTTAATGCCTGACGATCATACACTTAAATAAAGTCTTGATGATGACCATAGAGTTATTGAAACGAAAAGAAGCCTGGAAAGCAATTTTTATATTTTTAGTTCTACTGGCTATATTCAGTTCAATATGGTATTATGCTATCCTGAAACTAAATCCAACAAGTATTTATGTTGGAGCATTGATGTTATCTCCTGCCTTAGCAGCTCTGATAACGTTAAGAATTAAAAGAAGACCTGTTGTCAAGTCTTCCATGGAATTTAAAGGATTTGAAATATCTTCGATTGTCTTATCTGACTCCTGTATTATATATCACATTGGCTTATGCTCTAATATGGATGCTTGGGTTTGGAAATATATTAAACGAGAGTACTATTATTAATTGGGCTCAGGAATTAGGATTAGAAATTGATAATTCATCATTCGTTATACTTTTAATGCTCTTTCTGTTAGCTACAGTTGGAGTAGTAAAAAATATCGGTTCTACTCTTGGCGAGGAAATCGGGTGGCGTGGGTTTTTTATATTTGAACTCAGAAAGGTTCTTTCTTTTACCGGAGTCTCAATTGTGAGTGGTTTGATTTGGGCATTATGGCATTGGCCCCTTATTATGCTAATGTATAATAGAAGTGGAAATATTATCTTTCATATTACCGTTTTTACAATAATGATTATTGGAATGTCGGTAATTCTGGCTTATTATACCTTTAAATCAAAGAGTCTCTGGCCGGCTGCTCTTTACCATTCAATACCATAATACTAAACCCAAAATCCTTCTTTGCTTGCCAACCCCTATCTATAAAAATCCCCTTTAACTGGAATGATGGGAAGATTCCTGTTGTAGTTACTTTATTTGCTATTTATTTCTGGAGAAAAGCCAAAATAGAGAACCTTTAAAAAGTTAATATAAAATGAACAAGCTGCCTGGCTTTTGCAGCTAGTGTTTATTAATTCCATTGTTTAATCGTATATCCAATTTCATATCCAACATCATTTAGAATGGATAAGTGTTTTCGATTTATCAGTATTTTAGTGATAGTTTTATTGTTTTTTGATACTGGAAGACTTGCATATTCAATAACCTTTTGAGGTTCAAACAATTCATCTTGTTCACCAATAAACATTGCAATTGGCTCTAGTATTTTCTAGAAATTGTTTCTTTGGTTCTTTGGCGTGCAAAGCTCTGGACATAGTACCAGCTATAGAAGAAAATAGCAAAGGATAATCTCCTATTATTTTTTCGGTAATTGATATATACAACTCAAATGAGCAATCAAGACCTGAGAATTTCCATGAAATCCAATTCCAAATGAGAAAGGAACAAATGGCAGGCGGTTTTCTCTGGCTGTATTAGATTTGTAACCTAATTCAGGAGAAATAAAAAAATATCCGTTTACAGTTTCCTTTTTCTTCCAATTACTGTAATTCAGAGCCAATCATCCCCCCTGAATAATGGCTCCTAAATAAATAGGCAGATAATTCCCCGTTTTTGCTATTTGAAAAGAGAACTTATACCCCTATTCGCCTATTATATTAGGACAATTACATCTATTTCCTTCTGACAATCTATAGCCTTACTATCATTCGTCAGTGTTTCAGTTTAAAACTGTGTATGTAGCGTTGAGCTAACTGAAGATAGCCTAACTTGCTGTGTGCTCCTCCTCCATGAATAAATATTAATTTAGCAATTGCATTGGAATCAGGGATGAATTGGTAATAATTTATTTTAGTTTTATCGTAACTTTCAAATTGCAGTGGTTCTATATTGACATCTTTACCATTTCCTTTTATTTCATTAAAGGAAAAAGCTTGTTGATTTTCTTGTCCCATCATATTCAGTGTTAAAATACAAATCTAATTTGTAAGTAATTGTTTCATTTTTAATATTTTCTTTTTTGGGAAGGCTGCAACGGGGCTAAAAATTTGTCACAATAATTGAAGTTTGTCAAGATTACCATTCCGAGATAACATACAGGATTTGTTTTGGTAGTGTAATTTTGTTAACAGTTGTCGTATGGTTGTGGGATGATGTTCTTTCATCCTGCATTATCGTAAGCACTTTTTATCCATTCAATTACCTCATTGTCAATGTCGTTTATACCAGTCAGGTTGATTTTGTGAGAACACATTGCATTTGATGAGTTAATCCCTTCCAACTTTCCTTTTGGTTCTTGTCCTTAAGTTGATACCAATTTCAGACCGTGCTTTTGTTGAGGTCAAAGGAGGACGGATTGTTTCTTTCGTCTTAAACTCACGTAGGCATTTTTTGGTGCAATTTCTATGTCTTTACCAAACTTGAGAATTTCAGTAATCAAATTCTCATAAATTGGCCTAAAATGTTCTTTCCCTTCATATTGCTTTTCAATTAACTCGTCTTTATTCTCGACTGATCCTGCATCTGCACCCCTCGATTTCAATGCAACTATTTTCAAATCCGTGGGTAAAGGAATGTCATGCCAGATGAAAGTTTAAGTTTGCCGTGCTTTCAAAGTTCTCTTTTTTGCCAATCGAAATCCACGGTTCTAGCGTTTTGCCCGTGTTTTTAGAGCAGATTGTCCAACATTGTTTGTTCTGCTTTGTCCATAGTCTAATTGTTATAATTGTTCTAAGTATTTTTTTAGTTTATTGAGAGACATCTCATTTCCCTGAATAAAGAATTTGAGCAATTCGCGCCATTGTTGCTCATTTTAATAGCCAATACCGTATATAGTCAATTTGGTCTGGTTCTCATCAACTTTTTCAAAGTCAACTATACTATAGAGATTCTTTTCTTCACCAATCATAAATTCAGGAAAATTCTCGTTCAACTCTGCTTGCATTGTGATTTGCTTTTGAGGGATATAATTCAAAATGTGATTTACAATTGTTCCTTTATCGCCAATAGTTGCTGTCGAGTCGTAATGTGATTTTATTGTTCCATTAATTTTAAAGTCTATTTCTACAATAGGAGTCACCCATTTTGTCCATCCTTCTGGTGTAGTATATGCATTCCAAACTTTTTCGACAGAGGTATTTATTAAATCTCTTGTTGAAGTATCAATTCTCCTGAAGGTAAAGTGTCTGTTTGACTAGTCGCTTGCCCATAAGTCAAGTTGGTCAGGAATAATATTGTCAATGTTAAAATGTATTTCATTGCTTATAGAAATTATTGGTACAGCTGTCCAAATTAAACGCGATTGAATTCTAAATTGTTCAAAGTTCTTATAGTATTCAGAATTATGCTAAATTTTTTAAACTTACTTTAATTCGTTAGTTTTTATGCGATCTGTTAATGTTAACATAAGTATTGTATTATTGTCTCACTGGATGTAATTTTTTGAAGGCTCTGAATCAGTAGATCTTCAATTTGATTGAAATAACCAATGGATTTTTCAGCTGAACATTTCCACTAACCAATTGTTAAGAATTAATCTGGTTTCAATCTATTAATTACTGTAAATATGGACACAATTGACGTCAGTGGAAAATCTAAATGGGGCACAATAATTATTGGTGCTGGTCAGGCAGGTTTGGCTGCAGGTTATTATCTCCTTCAGGCAGGTGAAGATTTCTTAATTATAGACGGTGCTAAAAATATTGGTGATTCTTGGCGGAAACGATGGGATTCCCTCTGTTTATTTACTCCATCACAATATGATGGGTTGCCAGGATTATCTTTTCCTGCCCCAAGGAACACAATGCCTTCAAAAGATGATATGGCAGATTATCTTGAAAAATATGCTGAAAAATTTATGCTTCCTGTCCGGATGGGATTGAAAGTTAATCATCTTTCCAAATCCGAATCAGGATTTGAAATAAATACAACTGATTTTGTCTTTACGTGTGATAAGGTGATCATTGCTACAGGTACTAATCCGATACCACGAATACCTGAATTCGCTAAAGATTTGGATAAAAACGTTCATCAAATTCATTCCTCTCAGTATCTTAATCCGGATTCATTACCTTCAGGAAACGTTCTTGTAGTAGGAGCTGGAACATCTGGAGTAGAAATCGCAATTGAACTTGCTAAAAGCAGACCTACACTTATTTCAGGACGTCCTACATTTCATATACCCGAAACAATTTTTCGGTATGCAGGAAGATTATATTGGTGGTTTGTTAGCAATATTCTTACAATCAGAACACCAATTGGGCGCAAAGCAAAAAAAAGTATTATAAAAGGAGGAGGACCATTAGTAAATGTTTCGGTTGAAGATCTTGTTGCTGCAGGTGTTGAACAAGTTCCTCGAGTTGCTGGAGTTGAAAATGGAAACCCAAAGTTGGAAGATGAAAGAAAACTTATTGTTTCTTCAATTGTATGGGCTACCGGCTTTAAACCCGACTTTTCATGGATAGATTTAAAAATAACAGATGAAAATGATGGATGGCCTAAAACGAATAGAGGAGTTTCCACTGAGGTTGAAGGTATGTACTTTATTGGAATGTTATTTCAGTTTGGTCTAACTTCCGGACTCGTAGGTGGAGAAGGAAGAGATGCTGCTTATATTGCAAAGCGTATTAAAAATCAAACTAATGGCAACCTTAAGGTTTGAGTGATCTTGAAATACTATTGTCTGGGACACAAATACTTGTCCGGTCGTGCGAGGGGAGGTCCCGATAAAAGTGCTGAGTTTGTTTGTCAAGACGAACTTATTTTTAAATGGCTCGTGAGCTATTATGGTCTTTCCATTAAGATTTACACGATTGTCAAAGTAAGTTATACTATCAGGATCAAGATTGGTTCCTGTAACAGAGATCTTACCATTTTTCACAATAAAATAGCTGATAATGGGATTAGCAGTATCTGAGGTAAAAATATTTCCGTTATAATAAATGTAGTTTGCGGAAAAATATCCTGAAATGAAATATACATCAGGAGTGTTACTAACCCTGTTTTATGAATGATATATTTTCCGTGTGAGATTGTTTTTTTCATTGCTCTTTAAATGTTAAACACCTGTTAACGAAACGACTAACAAAGTAAATTAATAAGTAAAAGCAGTTTTGTATTTCCTAAACAAAATATGTTTAAAAAGGTTCAGATGACAGATATATTTTTATGATTTCTTTTTAATAATACTTGGTGATGCTTTGTGCCTGGGTGCCTTTGTGGCAAAAAAAATAGCCACCAAGACGCCAGGGTTCACGAAAAATTCCGCATATATTGTTATTAATCTAATTGTTATATGTTACTTCTTATGTTGAACTCACGTTAGATTCAATTATTCCAGTTTTAGTGTGATATTTTGATTAGTTACGCGAATAATAAAGTAAAGAAGTCTAACCAAAATCAGAGAATATGAAATACTTTAAAAAATTTCTGTTGTTAGGAATAGTTCAATATTTTTTCATTTTTAATGGGTTGGCCCAGTTTCATCAACCACAGAATTCAGAAGATTCAGTAAAGGTAAAAAATGAAGCTCTTTTCCTCATTAGTCTGCCAGAGCCTGTTTTCAACTCTAATAATACGGATACAACTGATAACAAGACATCAGATAATTTGAATTTTGGACACATGAATCAGGTGAATTCTGTTAAGTTTCGAATGAGAGATGGTGCCATTATTTATTCAATCCACGCTAAAAAAGAATCTCCAAGAGCCATAATAATGATTCACGGTGTAGGTTCAAACAGCAGCTCTTTTAACAATCTTGCTTACGATCTTTCTGAGGCCTCTAACAGTGAAATTTATGCAATTGATCTGCGTGGTCATGGGAAATCAGATGGAAATGCAGGGGACATTGACTATCCTGATCAGTATTTAGATGATATTTCGGACATTATTAGCAATCTAAAACATAATAAATCTGATAATAAAGTCATCCTTGCTGGGCACTCAATGGGAGGTGGATTAACCCTGATGTATTCACAGCATAAGGAATTGGACCGAGTTGATGGTTATCTGCTCTTAGCTCCGCAAATTGGGCAGAATAATCCTGCATTCAGAGCACAACCCATCGATACCAATAATGCTGATGAACCATTTATGAATCTGCATTTGTCACGTATAGCTGGTATTTATATGCTTAATCAAATTGGCATACATAAATATGATTCACTTCCTGTGATGTTTTTGAATGTAGATCCTGATGCCAGGGTGAAGAATTATTCTTATCGCGCAACGGTAAATTCAACTCCTTCTGACTATAAGACTGCTTTGGAATCTGTTGATAAGAATATGAAAGTTATTGTGGGTAGAAAAGATGAAGTATTTGATCCTGAAATAATCGAAAAAACAGTAAAACAACTGAGCAATGGGGAGGTCAATATTGTTGAAGGAGCTTCACATAACAGCCTATTAAGTGATTCAAATTCGTTGAACTTAATCGTTGACTGGTTAAAAAAATATTTCTGACAGCAGTATAATTATTTAAAATGAACGGCAGATATGAATGGTTTGCAATTATTTAAGTAAAATTTTAATTTTGTGTATTATCCTTGATACTTTAATAGAGGAAATTATATAACCATTTTTCATTTTACTGTCAGGTATGAGTGAAATAGAAGAAAGAAATAAGGTAATACAAATAATAATGCAGAATATGGGGCTTATTAACAAGGTTTCCAACATATACTGCAAAAATGAAGAAGATAAAAAGGATTTGGTACAGGAAATAGTGACGCAATTATGGAACTCATTCGAAAGTTACGACGACTCCTATAAGATAGGAACCTGGATATACAGGGTCTCATTAAATATTGCAATTTCTTTTTACAGGAAAAACCTTACACGCAAAAAACACATTCTTCCTATTGACGAAAATATGATTGTAACAACTACTTATGAAAATGAAGATGAAACAAGGAACTTTAAACTTTTAGATCATTTTATAAATGAGCTTAAGGAGCTTGACAAGGCACTAATGCTACTCTACCTGGAAAAGAAAAGCCACCAGGAAATTTCTGAGATACTGGGTATTTCGACAAGTAATGTATCAACAAAAATTGCCCGGATTAAAGAGGGTCTGAAACAACGGTTTTCAAGTTTTAATGATCAGTAAAATGGAAGACAAAGAATTATCAGAATTATTAAATGAGTATGACAAAAAGATTTCACAGACATTAGATGTGAACATAAAATTGTTAAGGGAACTAAAAACAAATAAAACAAAATCGCATTTAAGAAGATTGCTTATCAGCAGGATAATTGAGCTCGTAATAGTTATGATTATCAATTTTTTACTGGGGAAATTCCTCTATAATAACTGGGGATCTCCAGGCCTGGTCATTTCCTCCGGCGTTATTATGCTTTTTACCATATTTGCAATGTCGGGAAGTATCAGGCAAATAGTAATTATTTCAAAATTTGATATTAACCTGCCGGTAGTTGAAAATCAGAAAATTCTGGCTTCCCTTCAATCCTACATGATATTCTATTTGCGTGCAGGGTTTCTTCAGATCCCTTTTTATCTTGGTTATTTGAGTATAGGATTCAGGATAATATTTGGTGTTGATATCTGGAAGGATGGGAATTTAACCTGGTTATTCATCCAGTTGGGTTTTAGTGTCATACTTCTGCCTTTAGCCTGGTGGATCTTCAAAAAAATTTCTAAGGAAAATATGAATATCAAATGGGTAAGAAGTATTATTGATTCTTCAGGCGGGAAAACAATTTCGAAAGCTATGGAGTTTCTAAATGAGATAGAAGATTTTCAGACCAAATAGTCATATAAACTTACCCGATTCCCTTTTGGGTTTCAGGTATAATGTAAAAAGTATTCATTAGCTTCAAGTTTTTATATTACATAACTTTATATATGATAGATAATACTTTTACTATCAATACTACAGAGTTTTTAACTTCATCGGTTTGATTGAGTGTTCCAGCCATGTAAACATCCAGTTGTGGACAGTAATACATGAATGAACCTGTACTGCCGGAGTGCCCCACAACAGTTAATTCAGGTAGTGTTGTGTGCATTAGCCGGTCCCCTTGACCACATTCCGCCGGTAAAATGGACATTTTTATATTTATCTATAGATCATATGATTAACCCTGGCCTTGGGTGGTCAAATTGTGCAGGTGAGGGATGTTCACGGTTACCGGCTTTTACAGTCAAGGAACAGGAAAGATATTTTCCTTGCACAGATGGCAAAATTACGCGGGTAGGGGAAGGGGAAATTAAAAAGGGCTTCTTTCAAAGAAGCCCCTTTTCGTTACACTCAAACCTCTTACCAACTAATCGTCAAATAAGCGTTCGAAAAATTATTTTGCAGCAATAGCCTCAGTACGGTTGTTAAGGAGAATAGGGAAGTAGACTGCAATAAGACTTGTGGATTCGATGTCGCTCAACAGGTTATGCGAGATGAGCTTCTGATGGTAATACTCATTCAGGTTAAGCTCGGAATCGGATGTGCTCATTCCATCCTTTTGAAAAGCTTTGTCAAGCTTTTCAACACCGAAATAGACGCCGTTGCAAACATACTGGACTGAAAGCTTGTCGGACATCACAACGTATTTTGTGCATTTACTGTCCTTGCTTACGGCAACCGTTACACTCATCGGAGAGTTTTCGTAGCTGATGGTGAATGTTTTGCATTCATCACCATTGATAATGGCGGGATTGGCGCCTGTTTCAATTCTGTAGTCGCCCAGGGCGGTGAAGGTTGGACCTTTGGCGACTACTTTTCCGGCAAACGATGCAGTACAGAATGCAATGGCAAGTACTGCTGATAAAATTACTCTTTTCATGGCTTAAAAAATTAATGGTTAATTAATGAAAATTGCTTTTACTGTCCTTCTGTTCGTAGTTTTGCTTTTCGTTGAGTAACGACCTGTCCTGTCATTTACTCATAATGAATTTATTACTTAGTGGCCGAATGTTCAAGTAAAGAACCGTTTACATCATATAGACGCCCCTGAAAACATTTTGTTGCAGGTTTTTATGTTAATGTTATGTTAAGCAATTGGTAAATCAGGAATGGGAGTGCATAAGCCGGTCACCTTGACCACATTCCGCCGGTAAAACTGACATTTATATATTTTTCTCTACCCAGAAGTTCTCACGTATACGAATATGATACTCAATGTTTAGTCTGTTTAGATATTCCAGCCATTTGTCTCCAACAAACTCTCTGTCAGCCAGCAAGCATTCAATATTGTTGGATCCAAAGAGCCAGACAAAGCGTTCCATTAAGTCTATCCTCTCTTGCATGCAGGAATTACCGAACTTTGGCATTATATGGAACAGGATCGGAAAGGCAACTCCCTTATATACCATGCCAAGAGTAAGGATGTTTATATTCTTCGTCCCGAACTTCCAGTTTGTCCTGTCCAGAACCAGCCTGTATGGTGGTTCATGTGGAAGAAGCGCAAATATAAATCTGGTTACCAGGTTTGAATCAAGTGAGTACTCCGCTACAAATCTCTGTATCCTCCGCAAAGAGGACTCAGCTTTAACACTGGAGTCAAATCCACAAGCCAGTTTTTCAAAGCAAACTGTTTGGACTTTGCATAATGCACTGATAAATAAGCCAAAGAACTTAATACGTGCAAGGTTCATTTTGTCCCCGAAGAACTCTTTCAACGTATCAGATAATATTGTAACTTTGTTTTCAACCTTGGTAGTCATTGTTATTTTGGTGTTGGTGGTTCAATACTAAATAACAGAATATCAAGGTTTTAAACTAATATTTCAGCCTGTATCTATTAACAAAAACGACATATCATATTAACAATCAATTAGTTGATATTTTTTGTCATGTACTAAGTATACAAACTCAAATTGCAGAGTCCATAAGGATTATAACTTACTTTTTCAACATGAGAAAAACTCTTTTCAGGTGGTCAGTTTGCTCCGGCGCCAGGTGGTCTATTTGCTCCGGCCAGAGGTGGTCAGTCTAACCCGGCGTGAGGTGGTCCGAGCACCTCATTCCGGATCAAATGAGCAAGCCATCCCGGAAATGATTGAGCACCATAATCCGGAATGTAAACAACACAATTTCAATTCAAACCTGATTTACAATTTACTTTTCCATGAACTGCTCACTTTAAACTGGAATAGGTTGCTCACTAAAACTGGATTTTCAAGTCAGGATTACCTGCTTTACACTATATCTCAATGCTGCTCAGTTCTTTTGTGACCTTATAGTTGTACTCAGGGTATTCATAAATAGGTACACGGGGTTCAGTCTGCCCGATACTGTAACCAAACAGCCCATCATATTCTTTTGGTTCTTCACCAAGTTCCTCAAGCTGTCTCAGGTATTCATGAATTGATTTTGATTCAATTATGATCATTTTTCCCAGTTTTTTGATAATAGGGCTATGAGTTCTGGTGATATCGTGATCAAACTGAAGCATCCGACGCCCGTACCTTGTAATTCCAACAACGCGGAAAGTCAGACTTTTACCAACACCTGGCAGGTTCAGAACATTCCGGTCCGTACCCAGGAATGGCAAAGAGGCAAAGCGTCGTAGCGCATTTATTCTGTCAACTATACTTTCTGCATTTTCAGTGAATTGCCGGATTGCTTCGTAATGGTCGTTCTCAATTTTACCGATGACCTTTTCTTCAAGTTGTTCCTGCACTACCCTGGAATTGGGGGCAAAATTGAAGTTGTTTTCCATGTAGCCTTTTACAGTGAATGTGTAGTAGGGAAGAATCCCAACATCGTTAAGCACCTGTCGCAGTTTTGCTGTATGTCCCCTTCGGGACGCTGCTGTGGCAAAGACCAGCTGGTTAGTAATAATCCATCCAGCGCTGATTAGCCTTTGAATAGCTGATCTGACTTCAGGCGTTACTTCCATCGGTGACTGAAAATGGGTTTGAATGATAAACTGACTAATGCTGATTTGTTGTGCCTTCTGTCTGAAATCACCAAGGATTTTAACTAATTCAGGAGTTACTCTCTGGGGGAGGTATGCCAACATTCTTGTACCAAGCCTTATCCTTTGTATTTCAGCATATTTCTCCCCTTCAGCTCTTTTTATATTTTGGATTTGCTTATTTCTGGCCATGTCATAAACAGCATCCAGCATATTTTTCAAGGTCAGATCTGAGCTCATCAGGGCATCCCCTCCTGTTATCAATATATCCCTGAGTTGAGTGTCTTCCTCAAAATATTTCAGCAGTTTCTTAAGTTTTGCCGGCCACTTTTCATCTGGTTTGAGTTTTTCAAGATCAAAGTTCAGGTTTCCACGCTGAAAGTCAAACATCCGCTGGCATGAGGAACACAATCCGCCACATGCTCTGCCCATGGAATCAGGTATAAGAATGGCCACTTCCGGATATCTTCTGTGGATATTGTTGTATGAGGGGAGTATCCATCCGGCTGCATTTGGTTTTCCCGGGACAACCTCATCTTCTTTTTCCCAGGCAACTATGTTTCCGAACTCCTGTACCAGCTGGCGGCTGTAAACAATATAATGCCTTATTGCAAGGTCAGCCCCGATGGCGAAATACGGGACACGGACATGAAGAAGTGATAAATAATATGGGTTCACGAAGAATGGAATACCTGCCTTTTTTGCATCATATAGTATTTTCATGGTATCCGGGTCAAGCGAGTGCCCAAGCATCTCATTCAGCAGATCCGGTGAACGGATGGCAAATCTCAGGTGGAATTTATAATGGTCCCACCACCCTTTTACAATTTCCTGTTTTTCACTATATGACAGTCCATCGGGGAAGACATATAACTGATCACGAATTTCACCTGAATCGATTTTATCAATCAGAAGGTTGATGATCCGCTCCTTATTCTCTTTCCTCAGCTCAACGATACGCGGATCAAGTCCGGAGGGATACCTGTCCATCCATTTTTCAATAGTGTCCCTGTCGGGAATTATCTGATTGCTTTCACCCCTCAATTGTCTGAATAGCTCGATCATATCGATGAAAAAATCAGGTTTGGCCCCGCCGGTTCCCTTAATTACGGCGAGCCATATCAGCCTGATAGGATTGCTTACCGCAATTTCACCCCGCAAATTACGGTCAGGATATTCAATGCCTGCATGATCGATGTAGTCAAGGATCCTGATAATTGCATAATCATTCCACGATAGCTTTTCAAAATTTTCAATCTTGGTAACCTTGTCGATTTGAAACCTGAAAGCATCTTTTCGACTTCTGTATTCTGAGTGAATCCAGTTTTTTACACCGAGTTGTGCCTCGATTTCATTTTTTGATTCCCGCATAATGGTTTCAAGCATCGGATTTTCCCTGAGCAGGATCCTGAGGAGCCGGTGTGAGTGTACACTGATGGCGATTCTGTCCAGTTTTTCATTTTCTGTCATAACAAAATATATTTTCTGGTAACCGAATACTACAAGGTACAAAAAAAATCTTTACGGGAATGTTAATTAATTGGAAAAGCCGATGCCCAGGTTATCCTGCTTTTGCAGTCATATACCTGTTCAATAATTTTTTGGTTTTGTAATTTTAAAGCGTTACTTTAATCATAAAGTTATAGATTTTTGTTTTGCGGTATTTATTCAAATCAATCAATTCATAACTATTTAATAATTAATATTTTTAATAAAAGCCTGGTGGGTGACAGGCTAAAATTTAACAACCTATTTTAGCAGTTAGCAACTTATTGGACGAAGCAGTGATTCATGATATCACGGTTTCTTTAACAAAAAATAAACATTGAAAGGAGATATCTGATGAATTTCAATCTTGATGTATTAAAAATAGACCCGGTTCAGGAATTAGATAAACTTTCAGAGTTTATTGTGGGTCAAATGAATGCACGTCGTAAAAGAGGTGTGATTGTTGGATTGAGCGGCGGTATCGATTCTGGCTGCATAGCAGCTGTTGCAGTTCATGCTCTGGGAAAGGAAAAAGTAACAGGACTGGTCCTTCCTGAATCAGAATCTAATCCAATTAGCAGTGAATATGCAATAAAACATGCTCTGGCATTGGGAATTGAACATCGCCAAATTGATATTACTTCGACAGTAGATAGTGTCGTTAAGTATAACTGGCGGGATGAATATCTTCAAAATTTGATTCCTGAATATAAGCCTGGATATAAATATAATATAACCCTCCCTACAGACCTTCTGGAGCGGGCCAGCTACAGCTTTTACCGTCTTCAGGTTCAAATGCCTGATGGCGAATTAAAAAGCAAACGTTTGAATCTGGATGAATTACTTGCCATAACATCATTTGCAAATATTAAAATCAGGGCTCGAATGCTGCATCTTTATGCAGAAGCAGAAAGACGTAGTCTCCTTGTTATCGGAACAACAAACCGTACTGAATTTTTACTGGGGGATTTTTGTAAATATGGTGATGGCGGCACTGATATTGAACCAATTACCCATCTGTACAAAAATCAAATATACCAGCTTTCCAACTATCTCAAAGTAATTCCGGAAATTATTGATCGTCAACCCAGTCCGGATACATTTAGTCTTCCAGTAAGCGATCAGGAGTTTTTTTTCAGGATTTCATTTGATAAGCTGGATCATCTCCTTTATGCATGGGAGCATGAGGTTCCAAAAAATGAGGCAGCAAAAGTATTGGCTCTTTCTGAGGATGCAGTTGAAAGATCATATAATGATTTTGCTTCAAAAAATCGTGCTACTGCTCATTTGCGGGAAGTTCCGGTTACATTTAAATAGTATTATTGTTCCTGACTGCTTACGCAGGAAGCCTTGACTGTAAAACGGAAGACGTTTAACATTTTCCCTGGATGAGTGAGTCATAGTGCTACACGATAAAAAACTTAGTAACAATATTTTGATTGAATATTTCAAAAATGTTTTGTTTGTTTCCATGTGAATTAATTTCAAAGGGAAATAATACTCTTTGGGAGATATGTTTAAATTATCAGTCTGAATCCATCCTCACTCCCTTTATCAGGTAATAACCAAACCAGAGCAAAAACACCAGATGCAGGATAACAACACTCCAGCCCATGGCATTCATCAGACCTTTTATTTGAGTAATCAGAAGAATAATTGTACTTGCAAGCAGATAAGTAAAAATACAATATACTACTCCTCTTTTAAACTCTGAGCTGATGGACTTACGTGCAAAAAACAGCAGAACAGGTAAGCTGATTATCAACGAACCAACCATCCTGGCAAAGGTTGTTGATGTTTCATCAAGGGTCACACCCATTGGATCCATTAAAAGACCAGGAACAAAGAGAAAGCCAATACCAAATATTGCTTCGACTATAAGATAAACAAGAAAAAGTGTGTTCATGGCAATGCCTCCATTTTAAATTAACAATAATATCAAATTTCAGAAATATTTAATTTGGGTTCATACTGGCAGCGGGCGGCCAGTAAATTATTAATAATGTAACCGAATTTTCGTAATATTATGGTTACCTGTTCGAACAAATGACTGAAATATTTTAAGTTTCAATCCGTTCAGAGTTAGATATTTATCAGAGGCCATATAATCTGAAAAATCGTCCCAGATGCCATGATCTTTAACAACCGCACCCATATGTACAAATCCCAGCTCGCCGAAATTGAATTCGCAGCTGGTCCCTCCCTTTGCCATGGATAGGGAGTATCCGGTCTTTTTTCCACTTGACAACAGTAGTTTTAATGCAGCGTTGTATAATGGTGCATCATTAATGTACGAGTCAATCGATTTCCATTCCCCGTTGATCTCAACCTCAATCCAGGCATGTCCTCCGGAATCAGGCAGCAAAAGAAAAGCATAAGAGGGAAAAATCCCTTTCATGATATTGAGGTCAATCAAACCAGTATGGATACGGGAAGGAATTTCAGCAATTTTGCAGAAAGCATTAAAAAGAGTAGCCTTGGTGTTGCAGTATCCAAATCCATAACCTATTGTTTCAGAGGCTTTTACATTATCCCATTTCGGCGGGAAACCGAATTTGATTTCATCCCGCAGATACTGGAAAATACTCTTTAAGTTTTCCTCCCGGCTTGATCCCGGCTTGATCAGTTCCTTGGCTTTGGCCTGTACCAGTGGATGATCAAAGTCCGACAACTTCATTTTTGAATTCATAGTTCACCGGTTTATATAATTAAATTCTAACTTAACAAATTGTCTTAGTTCAGGGCAGCATCATAGAAATGATAAATTTATTCAAGTTTATCATTCATGTCAAATTTATTTCTGACTGATTGCACAAGTTGGTTGCCTTGACCACATTCCGCCGGTAAAACTGACATTAATATATTTTTCTATAGATCATGAGATTAACTCCGGCGCGAGGTGGTCAATTTGTGCCGGCGAGAGATGGTCAATTAAGTCTGGCTTAGAGTAGCCTGGGTCTCCGGCTTTTGCACCATACGAGCAGCATATTATAAAGTATTGATTTTTGTAAATGGTTTCTTTCCCAGTCTGGAAAGCACCTCTTCTGCCCACTTATATGTTCCGGGCATTTCACCAATGAATACTATCTCTGCAGGAGCAAGCAATGCCGGCAGCTGATAAATATCCGTGATCCTTAAGCAATTCAATATCTCGGTTGCAGCTCCCCTGCCATCGGGACTGCTGGCCATATCCTGGGTGGCCGGAGGATTTTTCAATATAACTGTTTTACATTTTCCGTCGAGAAGGCCGCCATAAAGTGCAACAACACCCATGTCTTCCCTGGCGGCAATACCTATTGAATCGGCATTTACGCCATCAAGGGTCCTGCAGAATTCAATGCATCTGGTAAGGTCATAGACCTGCATTGATGCAAGTGTTCTTCCCAGCCATGCTGATGCACGACGTACATGCCATTGCAGGTTCGGATCCCAGCCGAATTCCCCGACACCTCTTACCTCTAAATAGGCAATATTCCATTTATTATCAAGATCTTCAATAAATCCTTCCGATTCCCACCGCGATTCATCGGGATTGCGCAGAACGATCATCAGCGGTTTTTTCTGTGACGGATCATTTCTCCACCTTATGTCAACATTTAGTCTCCATCCCGCCTCCGAAACAAAACTGTAGATATCGCTTCCGTATTCTGCCCTGTCAAGAGTCCTGAACACTTTTACCGAATCAAATGAAGGAGGATTCTCAGGGAAAGCCGCAAAACTTTTCTTTTTAAGAAAATCCTTAACTGTATTACGAAATTCATTCAGTTCACCTTCTGTTGTTATCTGGGGATTTGAAGCCAGTTTGACGAAAGAATCCTGAATAGTGGTTGTTCTGTCATCCGGAGGAGGCCCTTCTGTGTACACCTTTAATTCTTCTTCTGACAGCATATAAGCCGGTGAGGTATCAATATCACCCGCTTCTTCCGGTGAAATTGATTTTCCCATAAGATGTCCGGAGAAAAAGGAGAATATTTTTTCCCGGGAATCCTTATGATATGAATGACCTCCGGGAGTATCAATATACTCAATATTAGCTGGAGGGTTGTGCAACTGATAGATCCTTCGGAGGTCATTATAGATCCTTTTAACCGATTCGATCCGGTTCAAACCATCACGGTCTGCCTGGCATATCAGCAGGGGCCGTGGAGCTATCAGGGCTCCTATATCCTGAAAATCAATAAGGTAAGTGTTAATGGCCATCATACAGTCGCAGTGACCGTCAATGGTACGTGTTGATACCTGTGCCTCCATTGTACTTGCCCCGCATACCGGTGCGACAGCTTTAACCCTCGGGTCAGCTGCAGCAAGGAACCAGCTTATTGCACCACCGCCTGAAATTCCCGTGGCTCCCATATTCTGAATGTCTACTTCGGGTCTTTCAGAGAGCAGGTCGAGTCCCCGGATCGCATTCCAGACTTCCACTCCGGCAGGAGTATAGCCCCGGCTGTACCAGTTGAACCAGCCCCTGGCATAACATCCGTGGTGCTGGCCGCGAACCTCCCCGTACTGGATAGTTTCCACGATAAGGCAGACAAATCCAAGTTTCGCGAATTTTGCCGGATGTGCCTGATAATGAACTTTCTGTGTTAATGAGTGGCCGCACAGGTAGATTATTGCAGGAGCCTTTCCTTTTATACTATCAGGAATATAAAGATTGGCAGGTACATACAGACCGGGCAGTGATTCATAATAAAGCTTTTCTATTCTGTAACCGTCTCTCTGAATTGTTCCGGTAATTCTGACATTCAATGGTGAACGTTCACCACTCAGAGGCATGTCCTGCATACTAACCATTTCGATGAATTCAGCATATTTTTCCGGCCTCATCCTTTCCCACTCTTCTGCAGAAGTAATGTCAGTACCGGAATTATCCGTTATATCCTTCGCAACTTTTACGAGGTAATCACGGATATTATTCGACTGTACTTCTTCTGGTGCAACCGCAGTTTTGTTTCCAGAACAGGAAAAATTCAAGAGTACAGCACTGATTAATAAAACAAATGAAAATTGTTTTTTCATTTTCCGGTGGTATTTATTTTTTAACACTGTCATTTGGTAAAAAACAGGTCGCTCCCCGCTTTGGCGCATAGCCGTCAGGCTGATTCACAAAAATCAGTTGAACTACAATACATAAAGGTAATAATTTAGTTTAGAGGATAGCATATATATTGGGAACTTTACATCCCGCGGATCTTTCAATTCGAGTCTGCGACAAAGGTATTGTCCATACATCAAAGAGTCGGCGATGAAGCCTTACATTATGTCGGTTATTGATCAAGAATTTTTAGTGACGGGTTTTAGTACTTTTGAGGAAACATTAACGGGTTAAAGTTACAGACAACACAGAAAAGTATGTCACACCAGGATGCCTCAAAAAAATCGATAACATTTGCATTACTCGCAAACCTCGGGATTGCCATTACAAAAACAGCAGCAGCTGTTGTTACCGGATCGGGAGCATTGCTTGCAGAATCGATTCATTCCTATGCTGATTGCAGCAACCAGGGACTCCTTTTCTGGGGATTGAGAGCTACGAAGAAAAAACCAGACCCGGAACACCCGCTGGGATATGGTAAAGAGATATATTTCTGGTCATTTATGGTTGCCCTGATCCTGTTCAGCATGGGCGGACTTTTCTCAATTTATGAGGGAATCCACAAGATAGGGATGCATGAAGGTTTAAAGAATCCGGGAATAGCAATCGTTGTTCTGGCGGTAAGTATGGTCTTTGAAGCAGCATCCCTGTCGGGATGTCTGATGCAGATAAAAAAATTAAGGCACAATGTACCGCTGAAGACATGGTATAAAAACAGCCGCCAGAGTGAGCTGATTGTTGTTCTCGGAGAAGATACTGCTGCACTCCTCGGGCTCACCTTTGCTTTGATTGCTGTTATCCTGTCGGTTATTACCGGAAATCCGGTTTTTGATGCAATAGGAAGCATAGGCATCGGGATTCTTCTTGTTATCATTTCATTCGTCCTTGCCATAAAAATAAAAAGCCTTCTTATTGGTCAGAGCACTGATGAAGAGACAACAGCCCAGATAAAATCAATGCTTGAATCGAGGCCGGAGATTGATAGTATAATCAACCTGATCACTTTCCAGCTTGGCCCCCGGATAATGGTGGCCGTAAAGGCAAAAATGAAAAATACAAATTCAGTCAATGATCTGATTCTTAACATAAACAACTGTGAATCAGAACTTAAGAAAAATTTTCCCGCTGTCCAGTGGATATTCTTTGAGCCGGATTTCGAGTGAAGGACTTTTGTTCTGCAAAAACCGGAAGTCCGGACCATCTCGGGCCGGCCCGAAGTCCCCAAAACATAATGTATATAAAAACAGTCATTTACAGCCGGCCGGAGGTGGTCATGGTCACTGTCATTTGCACACTGAGCCCTTGGACTATTTTCGGCATACCAGTTTTGCAGCTTTAATAATTTCCGTTGCTAAATCCAAAAACTGTTTGCTTTCCTTAAGGGTTGGTTTCCCATTGGGCAATAAACCCATTTCGCCGGGATATCTGGAATCAATATATAGCTGATCAAGTATGATCAGTTGATCGTAATCAGATTTTATAGTAATCTTATCCTTGACTATATTTTAAAGCATTTCAAGGGAGTGAGTTTTTATAAAGCCGAGTTCAAATTCTTCAATTATTGCTTTGAATGATTTTTCGATAGCCTGCTGAGCGTGAAAAGCAGAAAGATGAGTAAGGGTTTCATTTGAACAAATTTCCCGGATCAGAAGGAGATCACTTTCGGCACTATCAAACCATTCTTTGGTCGGTTTTTTCGGTCATTATCAATAGCGATACGATTTACAAAGGAGACTTCTGGCCCATGTTCCGGTCAGATACACCAACGAGAGTATATATCCATACCTGGCCGTTCTTCCTCCAGAATTATGCCCTCTGGATAGAGAACAGATATAGTATTAAACCGGATCCGAGAAATGATCCGGTGATAATTCAGGCTTTCAAGGATCGTAATCTTTTACATTCCGGGATTAATCTTGTTATTAACTCCCTTGAGGTAACCAATACTCAGGCTACGTTCTCTTTTACGATTACAAATAAAGGTCATTCTGCATTATTGATTATGGATCCGGATAAAATGGGAATCAATTTGTTTCATTATTATACGAACGGACTGCTTTTCAGAAAAACAAGTGACGGATCATCTTCTTATGTGTCAGTTCCTGCCCAGGCTCCGTCACACTATTCCGTCTGGAATAGTGACTGGCTCACAAAGCTGAATTCAAACGAGACCTTAACCTTTAGCCTTGTTTATCCTCTCAGCTCCCCGATAGCTTCCGGCGAGTATAAAGTTACTTTTGTTTATCCGGGATTTAGTTTACAAATCAGCAAGGATCAGCTGATTCAGGACGATGCCCGAATCTGGCTGGGAGACGTCAGAGCGTCCGTAAGGATTTCGATCTGAATGCGAAAGACAGATACATCTGCCATCTTCTGCAGGGGGCAGATTGTATAAACTACACAGGCAGATTCAGCCTGTTTGCCATCTCAATAAACCTGGGTTCATTAAGCAAGGGTTTGAAATAAAAGTCCGCTTTCATCCATGGTACGAAATCTCCACGGTTTTTGAAGGCAATCTCAAGGCAGTCAATCGCTTTTTCTTTTTCACCCAGAGTGGAATATACTTCAGCCAGCCCCCAGGCATACCACCAGTAATCCCTGTTTTTCTCCATCTCTGCAACAACCCGTAAGGCGTCATCCTTCTGTCCTGCCCTGGCATATGCAATTCCGAGACCGCTTTCATATCCCGCACTTATATCCAGGCTTTTCTTACATGCTTCAATTCCTTCATAATACATACCCATTTCCGTATATGCAGAACCTATAAGGTAATATGCAAGAGTACTGTCGGATTGAAGCTGCAATAATTTCTGCCCTTCCCTTAATGCGTCCTCAGATCTTCCGAAGTACAGGTAGAGCCATGACAGGTACCCCTGGGCGACCTGGTCGGTAGGATCAATTTCAAGAGCCTTTTTCATCGCATCAGCTGCCTCGTCGATCTTATTCTCCAGAGCAAGGTACCAGCCATAAGTATAATGTACTGACGGGATATTCGGATTTAATTCCATTGCTCGTTTGAGTGAGTGTTCAGTTGCCGGGAAATCCCACTCGGTATAAAGATACCGCATGGCAAGCACAGCATGAGCCTCTGCAAGTGTTGAATCCAGGGAAAGAGCTTTAAGGGCATATCCCCTGGCAAGATTTGAAGCATCCTGGGCTACAGGTGATGTATGTCCTGCCGTGCTGTAGCCGATAGCCAGCCCAAGATAAGGCAAAGGATCGACAGGATCGGTCTCAATAGCCTCGTTAAAGCATTTCAGTCCTTTTTCAAAATCCTCTGCAGTTCGTTTGTTCATAAAGTAAAGCCCTCTGTCATACGCCTTCAGTATTTCAGGACTATGGCTTTTCCGGCCGGCAATCTTTTTCTCATCCCCCGGAAGGATATTGATCTGAATGCCATCCATTATCCGGCTGATAATTTCATTGTATGTGGAGGTAATATTGTTCCAGTTTTGATTGAAGGTCGAGCTCCAGATCACTTTTTCTGATGGAAAGGCCTCAATGAGGCTTACCTCTATTTGCAGGTTTTCCTCTGATCCGATTATTGATGATTGGATTATGTTATTAACGCTCAGCTTTTTTGCAATTTGCTGGGGTGGTTCTTCGGTATCCCTGAACTGCATCGTTGACAGGTCAGGCCTGACAATAAGATTGCTCAACTGCCCCAATTGATTGCATAATGTCCTCTGGATGCCGGAAGCGATATAATCAAGCTCGGGATTCCCTGTGAAATTCGAAACAGGTAAAACAGCTATTGCCTTTCTTACAAGATTTGCTCCGGTAATCTCCGATCTGGTTTTATTGATAAGCCTTGGAATAAAAATAGCCAGCGCAAGCAATGCCATTATCCCAATGGAGATCCATAGAATTGAAGTTGTTGAGATCTTTTTGATCCCTGATCTTTCTTTTGCAGGAATACCTGGTCTGGTGTCGTATAGTTCCTCCTTATCCCTTGTTTGATAAGTCTTTGCAACCCTTTTTTGCTGTTCCGGAAGAAGGCCGTAGATTATTTCCTTTATGGCATTTGCGACTTTGTTTATCTGGTCGCGGTAGTATGTTTTATTAAGATTCCTGTCGGGATTGTCTTCAGGCTTGAGGGGCCTGTTTACACCTGCGCTTGAGTATATAAAATCGATTGACCGCAGCCTGCAGCCAAGTTCGTCCTCGATCAGTTCGGTGTCGGAAGCGTCGAGGTCATGTATTTTCACCGGGATAATTCTGCTGCACACATTTCCTGACTGCAGCCTGATGTCCCTGCCTATTGTTTCGGCAGCAGCCATTTTGTTGAATGCGACAAACTCATTCTGCCAGGCAAAGCTTTTGGGATCGCAATATGTCTGTGATATTACCGGCATGAAAATGACTGACTTAAGCTTGTTCTCGAGGCTTTTGTTTACGTTATGGATCTCGAGGAGTCCGTCGTGCGGATTCTCATCAAAGTAGATTGAGATGTCTTCCTTGAAGGTAGCCTCAATCTCTCTTTTAAGATGGTCGATGAATTCTGTGACCCACCCGTCGTATTTATTGTCTTTCTGACGGTAACTTATGAATATATCATATTCATATCCAGGAATAATGCTCGCCATAGCTGACAGGAATTAGGTTAATCCAAAGAACATTTTGCTGACTTAAAATCAAAGTTAAGCCATTGCTGAACAGAAAGCAAAAATTTTAATTATGTAAACATCTGCATAATCCGGGCGATCTTCTGGAACTTCTTTGCATAGGTAGGGTTACCGGTTTTTGCAACTAATATTTAAAACCGGAAGAAAATCGTTATTTTGTTTCGGCATGAATTTATTACTGCCAACCGTTTATGCATCTGATATGGGTGATAATTTGAATGGAGCACAATAGAAAGAATATTAAATACAAAGATTATGGCTTATATGAAATTAAGCAGGAGAAGATTTGCAAGAAACATTGCGATGGCAGGGATTGCAGCCGGTATGCCGGTTATAAATTCAGACGGGATAAGGGCAGCAGTACCCTCTGATGATTACCTGAAGATCAGTCTGAATGCATATTCGTTCAATGACCTTCTGCTCTCCAGGAAAATAACAATTGATGATGTCCTGGATTTTTGTGCCAGAATTAGGATTGAAGGAGTTGACCTGACAGGATATTATTTTCCGGGATACCCTGAGCCTCCTGCTGATGACTATATTTATCATGTCAAGAAGAAGGCTTTCAGGCTTGGGCTAGACCTGGGATGCACTGGTGTGAGGAATGATTTCACATGGGCTGATCCTGAAAAAAGAAAACTGGAAAAGAAACTTGTGAAAGATTGGATCGTGGTAGCCCAGAAGCTTGGAGCACCGGGTCTTCGTATTTTTGCTGGTACCTTATCGAAGGAAGTCTATCCCTGGGAGGAGAGGGCAAAATGGATAGCTGAAGATATTCGCGAATGTGCAGAATTCGGAAAACAACATGGGGTTATGCTTGCATACCAGAATCATTACGATTTTGCAAAAACAGTGGCAGAGGTAGAAAAATTACTGAAAATGATTGATCATGAGTGGGTGGGTCTTATGCTCGACATAGGCAGTTATCATTCTTCTGATCCCTATAAGGATATTGCTTACACTGCGAAGTATGCAATAACATGGCAGATGAAAGAAAAGGTATTTGTCAATGATACACAGACAGAAACAGACTATGATAAAATTATTGACATTGTCAGAAAAAGTGGTTACAGGGGATACCTGCCGCTGGAGACTCTTGGCGCTGGAGATCCTTATCAAAAAGTGGAAGCACTTTACAACAAAGTGAAACTAATTCTGAGTTAAAGATATATTGTGCATAAGCCGGACACCTTGACCACATTGCGCCGGTGCGAAGTGATCAGGAGCACCGGCTTTTGCAGTCAAGACTCGCCTCCTTTAAAAAATTGAAAGTACGCATAAGCCGTTGTGAACAGTAGATAGATCCCGACAACTGGCCAACCATTTTTCATTACGCCAGAAATTATACCCGAAATTGAAATAATAACACCAATGATATTGGTAATCAGGAAAGCAAGTATGATCGCTCTTTGTGCTTTCCTGTCTTCAACATTCCTGGCGAACCAGGCTACAAATACCATGGCTAAGGTGCCCAGCGCTGAGTATTGTCCCATTAATGATGCAGCGGGATTGGAATCGACACCATACATTGACAAAACCTTTTCACTAAACAGGATAGCTGTCAACGCAGAACCTGCAAAAACAACAGCGTTTAATACCAATAGGGTTTTGAGTTTCATAAGATAGTTGCATTTGAGTTTTACAATCTTACGACCACAGCCTCATTATCGGGAAGAATCTATTTTTCCCTGGTTTATCAGGTAATAACCAAACCAGAGCAAAAACACCAGATGCAGGATAACAACACTCCAGCCCATGGCATTCATCAGACCTTTTATTTGAGTAATCAGAAGAATAATTGTACTTGCAAGCAGATAAGTAAAAATACAATATACTACTCCTCTTTTAAACTCTGAGCTGATGGACTTACGTGCAAAAAACAGCAGAACAGGTAAACTGATTATCAGCGAACCAACCATTCTGGCAAAGGTTGTTGATGTTTCATCAAGGGTCACACCCATTGGGCCCATCAAAAGACCTGGAACAAAGAGAAAGCCAATACCAAATATTGCTTCGACTATAAGATAAACAAGAAAAAGTGTGTTCATAGCAATACCTCCATTTTTAATTTATTACTATATCAAATTTCGGTAATATTTAACAATGAATCAATTAAATTTAAACTGGTTGGGCAGATCAGTTGCTTTTCACAGCTGATGATTCGTACCGCCTCCGTGGTAACGAAGTCCATGGCCGAGCAGCATCTGTCGGCAAGTCTGGAGCATGGCGCCAGGGCAGTTGAATGTCCGCATCAGTTGGTAAACTACGTAGCGGCTCCATGAGGTGGCTGAGCGGTCAGGGTTTTTCATGCTCTGGCGGAATTATCCTTTATCATTTCCTGACTCGTGAAGATGAGTGGCAAATAAGTATCTAAAATTATGACAGCCCGCATCTGCATATCAATATGAAATTTAGGTAACTTTTGTAAAAGAGGTGAGTTTTGACCACCACAAATAATTTAGACATATCAAGGATTGCTTTGAAAAACACCAAATTAAATCCCCGCTTACTTCTCCTTGATTATTGAAGAATATCTTAACTTTGATTTATCAAAATTATTTTGGGTAAAATGCAACTGCTGAGAGATTTAAATAAGTATTTAAGTAGTACAATACTACTATCATTGCTGCTTTTCATTATCATCTCCTGTAAAAAGAATGATGATCCTGTCAATGATGATGAACCATTAATCCGAAAAGAAGACACACTTAAAAGCTACTCGCCAACGGTCAGGTTCGATGTAACCGGCCGATTGCTTGAAGGGAAACGGATTGATTGTATTGAACCTGACTACAAAGGCAATACCTGGATAGCAAGTGGACAGGAACTTTTTCATTATAAAAGCGGGACTCTTGAAAATTCGTACTTCATGGACTTTTCAATCCGTGATATCTCAATTGCAGGCGATGAATCGTTATGGATTGCAACAAGTGGGGGTGGATTGGGGCATCTTACTGAAAATGATATTACCTGGTTTACAGTAGCTAATTCGGGAATACCAAGGGATTATATAACAAATGTGGAAGTCGGATTAGACGGAAGAGTCTGGTTTTCCAGCGGAGCTCATGATTATGGCGGGTTGGTTGTTTATGATGGTAAAAAATTCAATGTGTTTACTCCTGATAATTCGATGTTGAACCAGCATGTAATAGATGATATCGGTATTGACCATAATGGAGATATCTATGTAATGACATTAAGTAAGGTAAACAAAACAAATGTCTATCGTATATCGGATGATTCCTGGGAATGCCTTGGGAATGAAGATGGAACATTCTATTGGGTAACAGTATTTACAGTCAGCCCCTCAAGTATTATTTACCTGGTGGAGGATTTTATGCTGTCATCAACATTAGCCGATACAAATAAATTATTCATAAACAAGAATAATGAATGGAAAAGGCTTAAACCGGATTTTATGAAATCACGGCTTTCTTTTTTTACGGCTCTTAAAGCTGACAGAAGAGATTATTGCTGGGCTGCTGATATAGAGGGCAGTTCATATTTACTCCATGTCTTTAACGGTATTACATGGGAATTGGCTCCCACAGGACTTTTTAACGGGGATAAAATTTCAACAATAGAAACGGATTTTGATAATAATATCTGGATCGGTACCGCCCAAAATGGTGTATTCATACTAAAACAATGACTAAGAACTCCACTTTTCTGAGGCCGTCGTCTTGACCACATTGCGAAGCCTAATTAGATATTATTATATTTATTTATATATCATAGGATTAACTCCATCTTGCGTTAGTCAGTTTACCACGGCGAGAGGTGTTCCGGGTCTGCGTATTTTGCAGACCGTGTTGATTTCAATTCAAAAAACTCACCAGGGGTGACCTGAAGTCAGGAAGTCAGGATTTAATTTGACCCCGGGACATTTCTTTCGTAACTTTGATATATAAAAACATGTTGCCGGTAAAAATATCCCCTTGCAGCGGACATTGCCTGACGGCAACAATTAATATGCCTGCGATGAAAATCCTGGCGCTACATATTGCAATAATAGGACTGGTGGCCTTTAACCAGGGCGCATCGTCGCAAACCAGCGAAGATCAAATCTCAGCAAAAGCAGTAGTGATCTCGGTTGATGCTACAATCAATCCGTCGACTGCCGAATATATAACTTCAGGGATAAAACAGGCACTTGAAGAGAAGGCTGAGTGTCTTATCATCAAGCTTAACACACCAGGGGGATTATTAAAATCTACCCGGGTAATCGTAACTGAAATACTTGACTCGGAGGTTCCCGTGGTTGTGTTTGTTTACCCGGGCGGGGCTCAGGCCGCATCAGCAGGTGTTTTTATAACCCTTGCCGGACATATTGCCGCAATGGCGCCAGGCACCAATATCGGTGCGGCTCATCCGGTGACCATGCAGGGCGAACAGGATTCCATCATGAACGAAAAAGCCACAAACGATGCTGCTGCATTTATACGGACTATCAGTGAGAACCGGGCAAGAAACGTAAAGTGGGCTGAGGATGCAGTCAGGAAAAGTCTGTCGATCACTGAAACAGAAGCGCTCAAAGAAAAAGTCATCGACCTGATCGCGATTTCAGTTGAGGATCTGCTCGATAAGATAGATGGGAGGAAGATCAGCCTGCCTACGGGCGAAAAAGTACTGGATACCAAAAACGCAGAGGTAATTGATGTTGAACTAAATTTCAAGCAGAAGCTGCTTGGTCTGCTCAGCGACCCGAACATCGCATACATACTGCTGATGATTGGACTATATGGTATAATGTTTGAGCTTTATAGTCCCGGCGCAATATTCCCGGGCGTGATCGGGGCAATCAGTTTAATAATCGCCTTCTACTCATTACATACCCTCCCGGTAAACTATGCAGGCCTGGCTTTAATTATATTTTCCATAATATTGTTCATTGCAGAAATCAAAGTGGTCAGCCACGGACTTTTAACCATTGGCGGAGTCATATCATTAATCCTTGGATCAATTATGTTAATAGACGCGGATTCAACCCTGGAAGTGATAAAAATTTCCTGGAAGGTAATTTTAGTGATCGTCATATTCACCGTTGCTTTCTTTGTGTTTGCAATAGGTTACGGGATCAAGGCACAAACACGAAAACCAACAACCGGAGCTGAAGGGATCATCGGTGAGGCAGGTGAGGCGATAAGCAATCTCGATCCCGAAGGACAGGTCAGGGTACATGGTGAGCTCTGGCATGCAGAAAGCCAGGATGGCTTTATCAGCCAGGGAACAAAAGTTATTGTCACCGGGATTTCAAATCTTAAATTAAATGTCAGCAAATTGAAGTAAACCAAATAAAAAGGAGATCATTATGGAGCAGACAAGCCAAATTTTAATAATAACGGGAATATTATTCCTGTTGATCATACTGGCAAGTGCCATACGTGTCTTACGTGAGTATGACCGTGGCGTTATTTTCCGCCTGGGAAGGCTGATTGGAGCCAAGGGTCCGGGACTGATACTCCTCATCCCCGTGATTGACAAGATGGTGAAAGTAAGCCTGAGGACTGTTGTGATGGATGTTCCGACACAGGATGTAATAACCAAAGATAACGTTTCAATAAAAGTAAATGCTGTGGTTTATTTCCGTGTCATGCAACCCACAAAGGCTATCGTTGAAGTCGAGAACTACCTGTTTGCAACATCTCAATTATCTCAGACAACATTGCGGAGTATACTGGGGCAATCGGAGCTGGATGAATTGTTGTCACAGCGAGAGAAGATCAACCGTGAGCTTGCTGTAATAATTGATCATCAGACTGAACCGTGGGGAATAAAGGTATCGAATGTTGAAGTAAAGCACATTGACCTGCCACAGGAAATGCAGCGTGCCATGGCCAAGCAGGCTGAAGCTGAAAGGGAGCGGCGTGCAAAAGTCATCCATGCCGAGGGTGAGTTTCAGGCAAGCCAGCGGTTAGCTGACGCAGCCAATATAATAAGCACAAATCCGGCAACACTGCAGCTGCGATTCCTTCAGACACTCACCGAAGTGGCATCAGAACACAGCTCCACAATCATTTTCCCTGTTCCGCTTGATATCATCTCTCCGTTCCTCAAGAAGGAGGGGAAAAATAGTTGAGCTGAAAGTGAATTAATATTAAATCAGATGTAAGGCTAGAAATTCCGGTCACACAGTGCACCTCATTCCGGATCAACTGAACAAGCAGTTCCGGTATTGATTGGGCACCATGAAACGGAGGGAAAACAACACCATATCAATGCAAATCTGTTTTAATAAATACAGACCGTTTTTTGCAAAATTGGTTCCTTGCTGCCAGTAAAATCAGCCTGACAGTAATAGCACAAAATTCACAGGGCACTTATTTTTTTGGAAACCAGGGGAAAAATGAACTGGTTTTTTGAATGTATTCCCGGTACTGCGGCTTTGATTCTTTTAAAGTCTTTTCAATCAAGGACACTCCTGAAACCCTGATAATCAGTATAGTCATAATAACGGAACCAATTATTTGCCAGTAACTTCCGGCGGCGATACTGAAGAGCGCAAAGGCCCACCATACTGCCGAATCACCAAAATAATTAGGATGACGGGTATACTTCCAGAAGCCCGTATTCAAGACTTTTCCTTTATTCTTTGGGTCAGCCTTAAAACGTGACAATTGAAAATCGCCTCCCGCCTCAAAGGTAAAGCCAATCAACCAGATAAAAATCCCAAAGTAATCAAGCAGGTTCAACTTTCCTGAACCGGTACTCATGCTAATACCCAACAGGGGCAATGAAACAATCATGATCAAAACGCCCTGCAATAGAAAGGTCTGAAAATAACTGAACCACCAGTAACGCCCGGCGCCATATTTGCGCCTGAATTCCTGGTACCTGAAATCTTCTCCTTTTCCAATATTTCTTATTGCAAGATGGATTGCAAGCCTGAGGCCCCATGCAGAAACCAAAACCAGGATCAATATTTTTCTTGGATTCAGTTCCCCCGAACTAAAGATGTAAAAGGCATTAACCACGACAAATCCGAAACCCCAGAAGATATCGACTATACTTACATTTTTTATTATTATGCTCCATAACCATAAGAGTGTCACCAGAACCCAGATGAGCAGAGCGGCTTGAAAAAAGTGAGTTATCACTGGTAATTTATTAACTGTTAAAAAGTAAAGAAATGGCAATTGCCCCGTTACCGGCGTGCATGCCAATAACAGGAGAAATGTCCACAATGGAAATGGGTTTTAGTCCGGTCATCGCACTCATTTTTGCCTCAGCCTGTCGAGCTCCATCAGTATTATGAGCATGCAGTATTATGTAGTTCCACAAGGTCTTTCCGGCGCTTATCTTTTGAATGTGACTGTATATTTTATTCAAACTTGCTTCCTGGCTGAAGGTTTTTCCAAACAGGAGCGATTTCCCATTTACATCCATTGAAATAACAGGATTTAAACCAAGTGCACTTGCAATAAGCCCTTTTGGTTTAGAGACTCTGCCTCCTCTGATCATAGACCTTAAATCGCGAACACTCACGAATATTTTTGACTGGATGATATCCTTCTCAAGTGAATTGATAATTGTGTCCATTGACAGGCCGGCCTCAATGTTCTGCGCAGTTTTCAATACCAGTAACCCCAGTGCTCCCGAAAGATTTTTCGAATCGATAACCCAAACCTGTTTATTGAACTCTTTCGAAATTCGTTCTCCGGCTTTTACACTGTTGGCGTATGTTCCGCTAAACTGGCTGGTAAGATGTATTGCAACTATGGCATCGTAGTGTGAAGCAAGATGTGAATACAAATTGGTGAAAGCCTGTTCGTTTATCTGAGATGTTTTGGGGAATTCAGCATTTGTCTCAAGCAAATCGTAGAACTGATCAGGTTGAATGGTTACCTTATCCAGGTAATGATTGTCGCCAAAATTCAGATTTATCGGCAATACATGTATCTGATAATAATCGATTATTTCCTGTGGCAGATCACAGGTAGAATCTGTGACGAGTGCAATGTTCCATTTTCTTTTGGTGGCCGCCTCCTGCTGGCGGACCATATCATCTACCTTCTGAAAAGTGATTGTTCCAACATTTTTCAACTGATGAAAAAGTTCTGCCGGATGATTGGTATGAACATGAATTCTGCACATGCTTGCCGACCCCGCAACAACTACTGAATTACCTTTGTTTCCTAATATATCCTGCAGTTCTATGAGTTTGATGTTCAGATTCTTAACAATTGCTTCTGTGCAAAACCGATGCGTGATTTCATCACTGCTTAACTCTTCAGTATGAATAAGTGAAATACCCTCTTCCGCTTCAACAACCAGGCTGCGGATGTTTCGGTTTTTAATAAAATCAATGATGCCTTGAATAAAGAGGACAAAACCTTTTGCTCCGGCATCGACAAATCCGGACTTGTTTAAAACTTTCAGTTTTGATGTAGTTTCTGCCAGCGATTTTTCAAGTACAACAATTGAATCTATAATGACATTTTTAAAATCGTAAACAGCTTCTTTTTTGGCATTAAGAAAGGCTGACCACTCCTTAATGACAGTTAACATTGTACCTTCGACAGGGTTGGCAATTGCCTCGTAAATGTAAGGGATTGATTTCGCAACGCTTTCCGCAAATTCCGGAAGGGTAATAACTGGTTTATTAGTAGTTTCCCTGCTCAAACCATGTAAAAACTGGGCGAAGATGACCCCAGAGTTACCCCGGGCACCCATTAATGCAGCATCTGCAATAAAATTCACCGTAGTCTTATACGATTTGTGAGGTTTGATATTGTCAATTACAGCACGTATTGTGGATGCAAGGTTGGTACCGGTGTCTTTATCATTTACCGGGAAAACATTTATTCGGTTAATCTCTGTCTGATGTTGCAGTATGGCATTCCCTCCTGCAATAAATGCATAGTAAAGGTATTTTCCATTGATATGAGGCTCTTCTGTTTTATACATTTCTTATTGAATCAACCATTTTACGATTTTAAAACCAGAAAAACTGACTACAGCTGACAGAACTGATCCCCAAATAATATCAATAATAACAATAGGCAGTGGCCAGCCCTTAAGTGTGGCTAAATTAGTTAAATCATAGGTGGCATAGGTAAAAAAGCCAAATAATGCTCCCATGAAAACAGCATTAAACACTGAGTCTTTGTTGATTGACGGGTAGATGGCAAAAATTGAAATCCCTACTATGAAAATAAGATAAAATATGATAGCAGCAGTCCAATTAATATTATCCGTCAAGAAATTGCCCAGGTACTTTTGATATATGTTCCTGGCAATAATGGCCAGCCATAACATATCTACAATCAAAAATACGATGAATGTGAGCAGATAACCAATAATGACAATTTTTATATTCACACCGTGTTCATGTTAAATCCTTAAGGCTTCTTTTGCCCCACTTTTATTGAAACAAAGAAGGTAATTTTTTTTTTTAATGTCCTTATTTTTTAAAACGGCCTAACTTAAAACCTCTAATTTACGTTTGTGTAAACAATATTTGGCCATAAAAGTTCGTCAGTCAGAATTTTCCTGAAGCCGTGAGGATGTGATCTCATCTGTCAGGCAAAACATTCAACTTAGGTAGGCGTGAGGTGTTCAGGGTGACCATATTCTGCACTTATGTGCGTTAGTCTCATTTCCATGACCGGGAACATATGGTAAAAGATATCAGGTTATTGTTCTCTCGGACGATTTGAGTAACTTTAGTACTTATTGCTGTTTAATATCGATGGTCAACAATAAACCTTTTTTTTTGAGATACCATGGATTACCCTTGAGTGTTAAAGTAGCAATCTCCGTTTTTATCGTATTACTCCTTACTTATTCCATTGAGATTATCATTTTTGTTTTAATGGTTCCCCCAAATGGAAGTCAGGATATGACATTTGCCTTTAATTCACTGTTAAAAGGGCTTGGTTACTTTATGATAGCTAATTTGATAATTTCTTTTATTCTAATATTCTTATTTGAACTCACAAGAAAAAACATAGTAATCAAATGGTGGCATATCCTGCTTTTTCTCCTGATTTGCTTTCCGGCCTCAATAGCATCCAAAATATTATATACTGTGTTTAGAAGTGGTTTCTCAGGAGAAGAATTTGTTGACTTCTCATTCCTTTCCGGACTTGCCAATTATCCTTCATTACTGAATGCCTTGCTGGCTTATGGTATAACAATCTATTGGAACACTGCCAGGATTGAACATGAAAATGCCTTGAAAGCAGAAGCCCTGCTTAAAGATGCCAGATGGCAAATGCTTCGTTATCAGGTGAATCCACATTTTCTCTTTAATTCACTAAATTCAATTATGGCCCTTATTCACAGGGATCAGGATCTTGCCCGGTCAATGGTAAATGAACTGGCCAGTTATTTCAGATATACGCTTTCATGGAATGATATTTCTGTTATATCTGTACAGGAAGAAATAAATGCTGTCTCTCATTATCTTGAAATACAAAAAATCAGATTTAAGGACAAACTTGTATACCATATCGAATCAGATGGAACGGCTGAAAACATTCAGATTCCAATCTTTAGCCTGCAGACAATGGTAGAAAATGCTGTAAAGTATGGACTAAAAACATCTTCCGGAACAGTTAAAGTTATTATTTCTGTGTCGAAGAAAGAGGATTATTGTGAAATCACGGTATCTAACTCAGGCAAGTTTTGGCATAATTCAGACAACAATGATAAATTGAATAATTCCGGAACCGGTACAGGACTATTAAATCTTCAGGGAAGACTTCAGCTTTTATATGGAGGAAAATCTCATTTCCAGATAAAGGAAGAGAATGACAATGTCATTGCAACAATGCAAATTCCTTCTGAATTTATATCCGGCCGAAAAAGTTAATCCAAAAAGGTTCTTAATGTTTATTTACAGCAATACAATGATATTTTATTTGGGGTAATCAACTTAACATAAGCAGAATGAAGATATGGACAGCAATAATTGTTGATGACGAATATCTTGCAAGAGCTGAACTTATAAATCAACTTGAGTTATTTCCCCAGGTTGAAGTGATTGGAGAAGCTTCTGATGTTAAAAGTGCCTACGAATATATCCTCTCGCTTAAGCCCGATCTTGTTTTTCTTGACATTGACCTGGGAGTGAATAGTGGCTTTGACTTGCTGGAGAAAATTGACACCGGATTCAGGGTAATTTTTGTCACTGCACATAATGAGTTCGCCATTAGAGCTTTCGAGGTAAATGCTCTTGATTACCTCCTTAAGCCGGTATGGCCGGATCGACTTGGCAATTGCATCAGAAAACTGGGCAACCCTTTTTCAGATAAGCTGCCCGAGAATCTTGATGTCCAGGATCAGATTCTGGTTAAAATAAAAAGTGGCTCAAAATTTATTAAAGTAAATGAAATAACTTGCATTGAAGCCTGTGGTGACTATTCCAGGATACATTCTTCAAAAAGATTTTCAGGATTGGTACACCATACGTTGAAAAGGTGGATTGAAAGGCTTCCGGCCAAAGAATTCATAAGAGTTCATAAATCTTTCATTGTCAATATTTACTTCATAGATTCAGTAAATGAATCCATTACCAATGAAGGAAAAATCCAGATGATCTATCCCGAAAAATCAATTCCGGTAAGCAGAAGATACGGGAACAGGCTCAATGCTTCATTCAAACCCTGAAGGACATAAGTATTTTATCAATTATTCTGTCCGGCTATCGAAAAAAAAAATAACGAAACCTTTATATACTCATTTTTACGGTCAAATAATATAAAATATTATGACAGCGTTGATGATTATTTCCTTTCTCCTGGTAATGTGTGGTACTTCCATAATATTATTCTGATTCTGTAATTATCTCTATACATGGTTGTGGATACTATCAGGTAAAAGCACTACTGCTGTTGTAACCTGCATTGCCTGGCATTCAGGTCACTTTTGTAAATCAAATTGGGTCCATTCAGAAAATACCTGGAATTTCCGGACTTAACCCAAATTATAAATATTATTAACACGTAACAAGATCTTCTCATTGTTCCATAATTGAATTATTACCCTGATTATCATAAAATATTCCTTTTGAGATTGGTCCCGGGGAATTCAATACTTTGTACCCTGTGCTCATTGATTCATCAAGATTCAGAGATTTCCCCATCGACGGGGAACCTGAATTCACAGGATTATTATGCCAGGCATAAATGTCATTGCCTTTATAATCAGCAAATACTCCAATTCCATTAATATCACCAATCCCCACACTTCTGTTCCCGAAATGGTAAATATCATCTCCTTCAATATCCAAAAATAATCCCGATGAAAAATCTCTTCCGCTTCCAATTATTTGAGTGATCTTTTGATAATCACTCCTGGCATTATAAGAATCATCTCCTGTCTGGTCAATAAAACAGGCCAGGCTATAGTGTGCACTGTAACCCTGACTGTGACTCAGGGCATTATAATTATCGTTGCCTCCTTTATCATAAAAAAGCCCCAATCCAAAATAGTAAGATGATCCCTGTGAAAAACTACCTGCAAAATATTTATCCTCTCCTGAATTATCAATGAAAACACCTAACCCTCCACTCAGACTTTGTCCATCAGTTGCCTCAGCCCATCTGCCTTTTGCTGAACCCTGAATAAAATTCCGTGACTCAAATACAGCCTCAACTCCCGCAGCCGGTATATTATAGCTGTCATCCCCCACATTATCAATGAATATTCCAACCCCCATAGTCCCCCCGAATGCCTGGGAATAAGAAAGACAATTGTATTTATCATCCCCTCTAATATCAATAAGAAATGATGACCCAAAAAAGGATGCTGCCTGACAATAGTTACCTTTGCTTATATAAATATCATCCCCTGATAAATCATACAATAATGAAGAACCATATAAAGAAAAAGCCAGTCCCGGAACATCTGTCCTGTACAAATCATTACCCCCAAGGTCGATCAGTAATCCTATTCCCAGGATACCGGCTGCAAGAAAATGGTTATCACTAAGATATTTGTCATCCCCTTCAAAATCCACTATAATTCCAAAAGGTTGATCATTTGATACTGAAGAAGCAAGATTGCCATAATATATATCATCTCCGCCAGGTTCTATTATCATGAATTCATTGCCTCTTATTGTATCATTTTTGAGGCTGTTTATTGCTACTTCTCCTAATATGGTATTAAAACTACACCCTGAGAAGGATTCTGGAATCAAACTAATGTCAATCGAAAAGAAAGAATTGAGCTTTTCCGTAAGGACACGGGTGGCAAAGGATAATTTTTTTAAATCAGCCTTTTGCAGAATACCAAAACCGGACAAATCCCGTAATTCTCTGTGTGACATGGGAAGAAATAAGATGTCAAATAAATCTCTTCTTGTATCCGGGAGATTTGCTGGCAGCTGTTCTTGAATTTCCTTTGAAAAATACTCAAAAATTTTCCTGGCATCATTTATTGAGATCAGATTTTCAATTATACATTTCCTCATTTCAAATGGAAGTTTATCCCATTCTTCTTTTTTGTTAAGTATAAAATTATTGGCCTCAATACATTGATCAATTTCTTCTTTTGTGGTTATTTCAGGCCGGTTAAATGATGAAGGCACGGGCGGCCCATATCCTCCGGCACTTGAACTCAATAACTGGAAAGAAAGGGAAAAAGCAGTTTGAAAATTATTTAATGATCCATTCAGATTATCTGATAAGGTCATTAAGAATTCCGGCATGTCGCCACTCCTTTTGAAGAAATAGTTATTGACTGGCATAGAATACTTTACCCCCTGAATTATTGATAAATAAGTGAAATCTATCTCTGGAAGGTTAACAAAAGCTGCATCAATATCTTTTCCGGATTCAATTGAAGCGGTTTGTTTTTCAAACGAACAGTCCGTTAGCAACAAAACAAAAAACAAAACTGCAGTCTTATTCATCATCGGATATGTATTAACTGTGAAATGCGGACGTGTTTAACAATATAATAAAAGAGTAATTTGAATCCAGCATAGGCAAGTGCCAGTGTTCCATTACTATGTCCAGATTACTGCCTCCTCCAGGTAATATAAGACACAGGATAGTATATATAAAATCCCAGGGTATCATATTAGCCTGAAGTTAGTTTACATGCTAAACTATTTTATTGGATTTATTTTTAAGGGAATTTTCGATAAGTGGTATTATTTTTCAACGACTGGCGGGAAAGGCGGTACTCATTACCGTGTTAGCAGAATAGTGCATTGACCGATCGCCTTGACCACATTCAGCCGGGAACTCCGACATTTTGATATTTATCCATCGATAATCTGATTAACTCTGGTTTTATATTAATTAGTAATACTGACGACAGTCGGCCAGGCCGACCGGCTTTTGTACGACTGTTTGACAAATGCTTTCAGACCGGTTATAATTTTCCTCCCATGTAGCCATGTCCGTCTCTGTCAAACATTTTTAAGAACAGGTTGTTATTATGTTATCAACGTGTTTATAAGTCATTATGGCAGATTTTCATTATAATGTTGTCCCGACATTTTCGCTTCTTACCGGTATGGATGTTAGCAGGATGGAACAAAAAATCCTGTGCACAAGCAAAAAAATACCGGTAGGTGTTCTGATTCCTGCACTTTTCCGTGATCTGGAACTATAGCCCTGAATTAAAACAGATTAGTTTGTTGTTCTTTATGAAAACATTTCAAGCCAATGAATTACAGGATTGAAAAAGATACACTGGGTGAGATACGTGTACCCGCCGATAAGTACTGGGGAGCCCAGACCCAGAGATCTCTGATGAACTTTCCGATAGGCCCGTCCGGATCAATGCCCATTGAAGTTATCCATGCTTTTGGATTATTAAAGAAGGCTGCCGCGATCACCAACAATAAATTCGGATTATTATCTGATGAAAAAATGGAAATCATATGCCGGGTTTGTGATGAAATTGCGGATGGCAGGCTAGATGAACATTTTCCACTGGTTATCTGGCAGACTGGTTCCGGAACTCACACAAATATGAACTGCAATGAGGTTATTGCAAACCGCTCCCATGTACTGCTCGGCAATAAATTAGGATCGGGTGAACGGTTGATTCATCCGAACGATGATGCCAACCGATTCCAGTCATCCAATGATACGTTCCCTACAGCCATGAATATGGCAGCATACAGGAAGATAGTCGAATATACAATACCTGAGATTGAGAGACTGGCCAGGACCTTATCAAAAAAATCGGCAGCGATGAAAAGGATTGTCAAGATTGGCCGAACCCACATGATGGATGCAACTCCTTTGACTCTCGGACAGGAATTTTCTGGGTATGTATCGCAATTGAATCATGGTATCAGGGCCCTGAAGAACACATTGAGGCATCTTTCAGAGCTGGCAATTGGAGGGACGGCTGTAGGAACTGGTCTTAATTCTCCGCAGGGTTATGACAGAGAGGTTGTAACTGCTATAGCAAGTTTGACGGGTTTACCCTTTGTGCCTGCCGAAAACAAATTCGAATCCCTTGCAGCAAATGATTCTATAGTTGAGACTCATGGGGCTATAAAACAACTGGCAGTATGCCTGACTAAAATAGCCAACGATATCAGATTGATGGCATCAGGACCGCGGTCGGGCATTGGAGAGATAACTATCCCGGCAAATGAACCGGGTTCATCCATTATGCCCGGTAAAGTAAATCCGACACAGACAGAGGCTGTAACGATGGTCTGCGCCCAAATCATGGGTAATGATACAACCATTACTGTCGCAGGATCAAACGGTCATTTTGAGCTAAATGTCTTTAAACCGGTAATGATAAGTGCCTTATTGCAATCAGCGACATTGATTGCAGATGCATGCAGGGCGTTCAATGATTTTTGTGTTGCCGGAATACAGCCAAACCAGAAAAGAATTGCAGAAAACCTCGAAAATTCGTTGATGCTTGTAACTGCTTTAAATAACCATATAGGTTATGAAAATGCTGCACGAATTGCCAATGAAGCCTATACAAGCAATATGACCCTGAAGGAGGCTGCAATGAAACTGAGGCTTCTGACAGAGGAAGAGTTTGACAGATGGGTTGTTCCTGCCGAAATGATCCGTCCCATGAAGAGAATCAAATAAGCGTGTTTTTCGGTTATGGCCGATCAGGCCACAAAATGTGGATACCCCTAAGTATCAAAGAATAATTATGGCAGGAAATAGTTTGTTATTAAAACGAAATGTGGTTGATGAAAATTACTTTAGGGATCATTGTTGACCATGATGACTGAGGAGGTTCTCAACCTCCTGGAGATTGAATCTGCTTAGTTTTACTATTTTTGTATTCCTCCTGTAATAAGAAGGAACAATCCGGAGAGCTTCTTCCTTACTGTCAGTATCAATAAAGAACCACGCTTTGTGATCTCCATCAAGACAACCCCAATCCGCATGGGTAAGAAAATGAGACCCTGAGCTTAAAAAAATCTGAATTGTATGAAGACATTCAATCTTATCAGGGCTATGGGAAACCTCTACAAGATATTTTGCCATGGCTTTTGTTATTAAGGATTGTTTAATTATATTTTCTGATATGCATCCCTAAATGATTTTTGTTCATACATGTGTATCTAAGTTTCCTGAGAATCATATATATAAATAAACAATCCATTATCTTTAAATGTTCAACAATTTATCAATTTCGGTTTTTTCTGCCATTTATTGCAGGGGAAGAATTGTTGTTTGGTTGCAAAAGCCGTTTGCCCTGACCACTTTCCACCGGAAAGATTCAGATTTTAATATTTATTTATAAATCAAGACATTAAGTTCGGCATTTATTGGTTAATTTACACCGGCATGAGATGGAGACTGGTAATAGCTTTTCTGGCTTTATTTGATTATAAGATGTAGTTTTTCTTTCTGAAGATCAGGTGGAAGTCCCTGTGGATATCGTGCATAATTTGAAAACTCTCTCAACGAATTTTTTTCCGGAAATTGAAGTGTAGAACTTCCATCCTGATGATCAGCAATTGTCAATGCTAAAGAAGTTGCAAATAATGGGATTCCCATCAGTAAAAAACCTCCCGCATCTTGTCATACTTCCTTTGCAGTACCCTGTCACCGCTTTCTATCCTGGACGCAAAATATCCGGCTGAGTTTCCAAGATATGAAAGTCCCAGGTAGAAGAGCCATGTCGTCAAAAGCGACTGCCTGCAGCCGAGAACAAGGCCCAGGTCCTTTCCCGGGATATTTTCAAAAGTGACATCAATTATCTCCCTTTCCGCCAGATTATCTGAATCAGCCAGACTGTATCTTTCCTTATTGTCCATTTCCAGTACTGCTTCAAGGCAACTGCCTTCTGAAGCCTGACAGAACAGGGGACCAAGTACAATTGAAGATCGGTAAAAATCCCCGATTCCGTTTGAAAATATACGGTCACTTCCGTTTCGTGGCAATACAAGGAGATTCGCATATCTTATTACATGTGTTTCAAGAGCTTCATTTTTCATCCTCAGATGAAACTGATTGTCTTCAGTCCTGGCATGATACAGCATATCAACATTATCTTTCTCATACGCCCTCAAAATACTGGATGATAAACCCTCGGCCATTAATGAAGTATCGATCCCATTAAATCCCGGTACTGGTCATAATAAAATCCGAATCCGTAAATTGTATCAACATTTGTAAAGGTAATAAGTGAATCAAGAACATACTGGGAACCATCCCTCATGTGTACTTTAACATCCCTGGCTGTAGAATCTTTTGAGTTAATAGAAGACGGATTACTTAATTGCCGGATTACCCGGATCGAACAACTTTCGGATAAAAACAGGAGAACAAGAAAGGCAAATGTGATAATTGAATTCCTTTTACACATTTGATTTCAAGTATCAGGTGATTATAATTTTATAAAGTTAAACCTGGAATATCCCAAAGTCAAATTTATTTCAGCGAAATACGGTACGGTATGATTCATAACGCCTGCTCCGGATCCAAATCCATGTTTTTCCCCTTTGTATGTTAAGTCTTTCAGGACCTTTTTCTGAAGTGATCGACGAGGGCCCGATTTCCACCGACATTCCATGGATGCCGTCACTTACTTACAACCTGAATGAAAATTGACTTTGATCTAAACAAGGTGTATATTTGATTATGAATCAAATGTAACTCTAATGTCATGCATTATTGAAGGATATAATTACGACATTTTCATCTCCTACCGTCAGAAGGACAACCAGCCTACGCCAGGCTACGGCTGGCAAAGCAAAGGCGACAGGTGGGTTAGTGAGTTTGTTGAAGCTCTGAAAACTGAACTCGAATCCACATTCAAGGAAGGGATTAGTGTTTATTTCGACATCAACCCTCATGACGGGCTTTTGGAGACCCATGATGTTGGTGAATCCCTGAAGGAGAAACTCAAGTGCCTGGTCTTTATCCCGATTATTTCACGCACATACTGTGATCCCAAGTCATTCGCATGGGAACATGAGTGTATAGCATTTGTTGAACAGGCTTCAAAGGATAAGTTTGGATTAAAGATAAAACTGCCAGGCGGCAATGTGGCTAACCGTGTTCTTCCTGTACAAATTCACGACCTGGATATGGCTGATATAAAGGAATCTGAATCAATATTGGGTGGATTTTTAAGGGGGATTGAATTTATTTATAAGGAACCGGGAGTTAACCGACCCCTGACAAAAAAGGATAATGAGGAAAAGAACTTAAACCACACCAGTTACAGAAATCAGATTAATAAGGTTGCTCTTGCGGTTAAAAAGATTGTCAGTGGATTGAAAGGGGAGCCGATGGACGATTCTGGTGAGCCAAAGGAATTTGTTTCAACAATTGGCTTACCACCCGTTCAGGAAAAATCAATTATTGTTCTTCCATTTGAAAATATAAGTTCTGATAATGGTATGCATCAATTCTGGAAATCTCTCATTCTTTTTTATAACAATCGCGCAGACGATGCTTATGATTTCATCTGCAAATTTGTTGAAGAACCAGGTAATGATACCTGGACTCGATTGGCAATATTTTTAAAATATACAATAAAAAGAGATAAGGATAAATTGATTTTATTATTAACCTCTGACTTTATTACAAGTATTAGAATAGATCTCCAGAACTCTTACCATATTGCTACTTTCTATTCATATCTTGGTGAAATTGAAATGTCTCTGGAATTTCTTGAAAATGCAATAAATCACGGCTTAATAAATTACCCGTTAATTTCGGAAATCGATCCCCTTCTTGAAAACATCCGTGGTGAGGAGCGGTTTAAAAAGTTGATGGAGCGGGTAAAATACGAATGGGAGAACTTTGAAGGATAATAATCCAATTGATATTTTATTTTCATTTAAGAAGATGAAATCACTATTCTGGACAGGAAAATTATCATTACCTGTTATGCTTATGGTTAATGCAAATAACCTTATAGCATGTTTAAATGGTAATTATGGTAATAAACATGCAATGAAAGACCGGGTGAAGTATGGATACGATGGTGCGTTTTCAGATCATGTTACAGGATATGATAAACTCGCTGGGGAATTCCAAAAGAAAGCAGCGGTTGCTCAAATGACAGGTATGGATCTGCGGGACAAGGAGGTGATCGACATAGGTTGCGGAACAGGGATTATTTCATTTCTCGCCCTTGAGATGGGAGCTAAAAAAGCCATATGCGGAGATATCTCGGAATATATGCTGAAACTGGCCGAAGAAAATTCCAGAGCGGCTGGTTATGATTCAAACCGCATTAGTTTCTGCCAGTTAGATGCTGAATCGTTGCCTTTCGATGATAATTGTTTTGATGCGGTGATAACAGGGATGTCTTTTGGATTATTTCCTGATCAGGAAAAAGCAGTCAATGAGATGTATAGAGTTCTGAAACCAGGAGGATTAATATCTCTCGGAGCTCATGGACCAGAACATTATTGGGAGGCTATTGACACAAATATTCGGGCTCTTAATAAAAAACATGTCCTTGGCTATCGGTTTGAGTTCTGGCCACGAACAGAAAAACAGGTAATAAAAATGATGAAAAATGCTGGATTCAAGGGTATCCAGACAAACAGATTCATCTGGAGAAACCTGTTCAGAACACCATCTGATGCCTGTGAATTTTTTGCGGCTGTATCTTCAAACTGGTGGTACGCAAAGATTCCTGAAAGCAAGAGACATCATGAATACCAGAAAACAAAAGAGTTGTTTGAAAAAAGAAGATTCAGGCAGGTTACAGATGATGTTATTATTGGATATGGGAAGAAACCCGAATAAAATATCTCTAACAATAATTATCTCAATTTAGTATAGATGAACAGCCTCTGCTAAAGCTCCATTGCAACATGTTTTAAGATGCCCCATAAGAATAACCTGCTCCTGGGATCCAGAAACTAATTGAAATTTCTTGTCAAAGGATTTGGTTCAGACCTTACTTGGTTTCAGGAAACGATAATAACCTAACCCTAAGGCGAAAAAGAGCCAAAGCGCAACATTGATCCATCCCAGGGTATTAAGGTTGCCTGACAATTGCCCGGTAAGCGCTACAGCAAAACCAATAATGTCGGCAATAAACAAGGCGAGCGTAATACCTTGAAGTGTATTCCAGTCTGCATCTTTGCATAACCAGAGAATCAGACCTATTCCCAGAAAGGCTGCTCCAAAGTACCTCGTCATGATTAATCCGTCAGGATCAGGTGTGATTTCATAAATTGAACCTGTCAAAACAGGTAATGCGACAAATCCAATGCCGAAAACGATACAGACAATGGATTTCAAAATCAGGAAAGTGCTAAGTTTCATAATCTGACCTCCTCTGCTGAGTTAATAATGAGAAATAAGATACAAGTTATGCATGGAAATGTGGAAAGTCAAGTAAATTGATGAGAATAGTCAATGTGGCACTGATAATGGCCACAGCAGCCAGACATAAGCGACCACTCAAATTCAGAGGTAATTCCTGATTATTTCCAAATGTATGTTTTGTGTTTTCAGACCTTCTTTTGAAGTGGTCAAGGAAGGATGGATTTTAAAGAAAATCAGACACTGATCAACCAAATTTGCATCCGTTTTTTTAATTATAGGTCGGTGTTGGTTAACGCCATCCATTTCGCATCCAAACCATAATTCTCCAACAAACTGAAAGAAAATTGACTTTGATCTAAACATGGTGTACATTTGATTATGAATCAAATGTAACTCTTATGTCAAGTGCATAAGCCGGTCGCCTTGACCACATTCCGCCGGTAGAAAGGACATTTACTTATTCATCTGTTGACCATAGGATTAAATCCGGCCTTGGATGTTCAATTTGCGGCGGACGCGAAGGGCAGGTTTAACTGGCTATGCTGAGCTCACCGCCAGCAGGTGGTTCGGTCCTCGGTGCCTGCACCGTTCTTTGAGTCCAGGGCTTGCTCTGAGGTTCATACCATTTGATTAGTTTCGGTTTTTTAATATCCATTCATTGAAGGGGTTGAATTATTGTTGTATAAATCACGTTTTTATAAATCATTGCGATCACAATTCCGGAAGCTATCGAATTGATACAGGATCAGACTGAATTGAAAACAGCCCCTTTACAGTATTTTTATTGTTTGGTTTATTGTTTGGCGCCACTTTTAGTGCCAGAATGTTGCAAGGATCTGAGGAAAAAACGAAGTTACCTTCCGGGGAAAAATAACTTTATCCAAAACCTAACCGAAACATCTTTGTTATCTTTTTACAGATACAACCGGAATATGATAAACTCGGAACATAAGCTTTACAATACTGCTTTTCTATTGAGCCTGTTTACCATCTTTTACAACATTCTTGAGGGGATGATATCTATGATTTTAGGTATTGAAGATGAAACACTTAGTTTATTTGGTTTTGGAGCTGATAGTTTTATAGAGGTGATTTCCGGTATCGGAATTGCAGTGATGATAATTCGTATCAGACAAAATCCGGGAAGTCCCAGGAGCAAGTTTGAAATTACGGCATTAAAAATAACAGGCACCGCATTCTACCTTCTGTCAGTTGGCCTGATTTTAGGTATTGTTTTTAATATAGTCAACCATAATAAACCTGAAACGACTCAATGGGGAATAATAATATCCATAATTTCAATTGCAGTTATGGTATGGTTAATGAAAGCCAAAAAAAATGTCGGGAAAAAGCTGAATTCCGATGCAATTATCGCTGATGCCAACTGTACTAAGGTATGTATTTATATGTCATTGGTTTTGCTGGTATCAAGCCTTATCTATGAACTTACGGGATTTGCTTATGCAGACGCATTAGGTGCCGCAGGTCTGGCATATTTTTCAATTTCTGAAGGTAAAGAAGCTTTTGAAAAGGCAAAAGGAAAAGAATGTGAATGCTGAGTGTTGGGAACAAAACAGCAGTATCTCAAAGTCGCATAATAATTATATATTTATCACCAGTAGGCGTGGTTTATCCCTTGACTATGCATTGAAATGATGTATGCAGGAATGCAGGTATGAAATATTCTCAATAATAATCTTAGCTATGGAAGATAATCGAAGCAGTTTTGTGAAAAATAACAGTTTTCGGGTGTTTGCTATAATATCAATGATATTAGCCACTCTTAATGCTGAAGCAAGACTAACCCTTCAGGAGATCCGGTCAGCCTCAAAAGACGTACTGGTGGTATTTTTTACCAGCGATACACTTAATCTGACCGAGGTCGACATCAGCAATGTATCAGAATGGAAAATTAACGGCCAGCCATGCAAGTCAATATACCGTTACTCTACAAAGGCTGATATGTGCGACCATCACATTTATCTTCAGACAACGGATCTGGTTGAGGGCCGGAAATATGAGCTGATAACCCCATACGGGAGCAGAAAATTCAAATTCGATTCCCGGACGATGTTCTGCGAGGCTATCAAAACAAACCAGGCTGCCTATAGCGCCCTTTCAAAGGTACGGTATGCAAATTTCACTATCTGGTTTGGAACAGGAGGAAGCAGAAAGATTGATGGTCCGCTTCCTGCCTGGGAGGTCTTTAACCAGTCCTCCGGGAAAACAATCGCCAGGGGAATGCTGGAAGAAATAGGAATGGACAGCACGTCGGGCGGAGTGGTTTACCGTATAGATCTTGCAAGAGTACCGGAAGGGGGTCCATATAAAATAGCTGTGAAAGGATATGGCTGCTCCTGGCCCTTCGGCGTGGGCGGTGAATTCATGAAAAGAACAGCCTATATAACCTTCCGCGGGCAATTCTATCAGCGATGCGGCTGTCCGATCGACAGTCCTGATATCCGGAAACATGCTTGCCATACTTTAGTTTATGACGTGGACGGACCCATTGGAGAAGCCAACATCGTGGTGCAGGGCAATGAGCCAACATTTAAATGCTACGGAGGATACCATGATGCAGGCGATGCCGACCGAAGGGCTTACCATATCTCAAACCCTATCGTAAACCTGATGGCCTTTGAGGCATTCCCGCAAATGTTTTATGACGGGCAGTTTGACATCCCGGGTGATTTCGACTCAGAGTATAATATAGTAAACAAAAGAAACAATGTCCCCGATATAATTGATGAAGCCGCCTGGGGAACACTCATCTGGGAATACCTTCAGAATGAGGATGGCAGTATACATTTCGGTACCGAAACCAAAGGATATCCCGATCCTTTTGCAGCTCCCATGGATCTTGATGACAAGAAATACGGGACAGTAAAAACTGATAACAGGGCTACATGCCCTGCTGCCGGCCTGTTCATGCATCTTGCAAGAATTATTAAACCGTACAATCCGGAGAAGTCAAAAGAACTCATGATCAGGGCCGATAAAGCTTTTGCCTATGGTTCCTCAACTATGGCCGATCCGGAAAAGCTGTATTACCATCTTCAGAGATACCTGCTGACACGTGACGAAAAGGAACATCAAAAAGTAAAAGAGTTGTACACGATAGCCCGCGAGTTGAAGAATAATCTTTTCGGAACAGTTGGGTATTCTCTTAACGATAAGCTTTTTGACAATCCCGCATATATCTTTTCGTATATCATTGCAAAAGATGTTCCAACGGATCCTGAAATCGTTTCGTTTTTCAAGTCTGCATTAAAGGATGCCGCTGAAGCCAACATAGCAGAATTGAGAAAACGTGCCTTTCCGGTGGGGAATACTCCCGAAAAAGGCGGATGGGGGCACAATGTAAGGCAGAATCATTTTGCAACTGCTTCAATGCTGATGTGGAGCCTTACAGGCGAACAAAAGTATATCGATGCAGCTTCTGAACTGCTCGATTATAAAATGGGATTGAACCCGGTAGGGATAAGTTATGTAACACATCTCGGATTTCATCAGGTGCATAATCCGCACGACAGGGAGAGCGCATATACGGCAGACCTTGGCCTTGGACCCAAACCCGGAATCACTGTCTTTGGTCCGGGGGTCACAGGCAGAAGGACAACCAATATTTCTGTATTACCTCAGATAAGCGAACTGCCAAAAGAACGCCAGTATGTGGATGACCGTGATATAATTTCATTTAACGAATTCACTATTTTTGAGACTCTGGCACACGATGCATGGTATACCGTGCTTGCCAACGGAGGCAAATGGAACGGGAAGGATCCGTTTGCGTTTTGATTCAATTTAACCAATGCATCTGGCCCCTCAGGGGCAGCCGGAAAAACTTTGGTAAAGGAAGGCACCGGAACGGCTCTTTCAACGGGGAAGGTATTATTGCAACAAGGCCGGGCAAAGAAACAGGGACTGAATTTTACTATGATGAAAATATTTACTGAAACCAAGGGAAAGTTATTTGTTATGCTGCTAGTTGCCTGTCAGCTTATTGGTACTTCCTGCTCCAGAAAGCTTTATCCTGAAAAATCGTTTCAGAATATCGAAAGCAGCGCTGAAAGAAAAAAGCTTAACGATTTTTTGAATTCCGGCACAGAGAAGGATTTGAATACCAAAACTGCCAGCGCTGATAAAATCATTGAAACCGCCGAACAATATCTTGGAGTGCCTCATTGCATGGGCGGAACAACAATGAAATGCATGGATTGCTCCGGATTACTGGTTACGGTTTTCGCCAGACTCGGTATTATCTTGCCCCATAATTCGGAAGAACAGGCCAGGTTTGGTAAAATAATTAACCGGATTGATGAACTCAAAAAAGGAGACCTGGTCTTTTTCATCAGGACATATGAAATAAGTCGCTTCATCACCCATTCAGGCATTTTCACAGGGAGTAATAAATTTATCCATACCTCTTCAAAAAATGGAGTGATACTCACTTCGTTAAATGATCCCTGGTGGGAACAGAGGTTTGTTTTCGGAACAAGGGTTTTAAAGCAGTGAATAGTTAAACCTGCCGCTTATGAATATTGAGATTTTGAGAGAATACTGTATTTCGAAAAAGGACGTCACCGAAAGCTTCCCCTTTGACGAAGATACTCTTGTTTTCAAAGCCGGCGGCAGGATTTTTGCCCTGGTGAATCTTGAGGGCGACCTGAGTATAAATCTTAAATGTGATCCGGCTCTGGCTGTTGAACTTAGGGAAAGATATTCATCCGTGACGCCAGGGTATCATATGAATAAGGTCATTATCTTATAATAATATACTGTAATGACATGTGAATTGGCATATGATGTCAGAGAAAGAGCAAATGGGGATATTCAGAGTTGAAGATGATTTTTATAATCTACGATCGCTTTCCTCGGGTTATCGAACACTTATATTTTAGGCAGATTTAGCTTTTTCACAAAATCACGATGCCGTGGATCACTATGGAGCGGTTTCCACATAGGCATAACTGCAATCCATGGTATCCAAACATGGTGCGGCTCAAAACCGATCCATTTAAACGCCTCGTCATATCTGCCCAGTGCTCCATATATTACTGCAAGTCCCATCGCGTTCCAACCACTCAGTTCAGAATTTTCCAGTTCATTCAGTATGATCTCTGCTTTATCACGATGACCCGTTATTGCATACGTATATCCAAGCACCCAGCCCCATGGAGGAGCCACCTCTGAAAGCTTCCTATGAGCCTCAATGGCTTCATTTTCCCGACCCATGGCCAGATAGGTTTCCCCCAGGACAAAATAGCCTGTAGGACAATCCTTAAGAATATCAAATGCATTGTGTGCTTCCCGAATGGCATCATCATACCGTCCAAGGTATGAATATAGAGCTCCGAGGAATGAAGTAATCAATGGATTGAAAGGATCACACTTCCAGGCAAGTTCATGCTCAATGAGCGCTTCGTCGTTACGGCCGAAAAGAAAAAGTGTCCAGGCATATTGATAATGCGCAATGCTTAAGTTTGGATTTAGCTCAACTGCCCGTTTAAAATACTTCTCAGCATCATGAAAGTCCCAGTTAACATACATGCATATTTCGGCCTGGGCTAATTGTGCCTCTGCAAGATTTGGATCAAGTTTTATTGCCTGTCGTCCTGCCGATTCAGCTTTCACATAAGCATCCCCGGCATTTAAAGGTCCATGGGCAATATCCAGGTAACCAAGTGCCAGTCCGGCATAGGCCAGAGGTTCGGCAGGATCGATCCGGACTGCCTCATGAAGATATTCCAACCCCTTTTTTATTCCTTCCGGTGTTTGCAGGTATAAATTGTACTTACCGCGAAGATAAGCCTTATAGGAATTGGGATTTACCTCTCTTATTTCATCAAGTTGTGTTTGTTGCTCGGGAGAAAGGGTATATTGAATTTCACTGGCTACTTTCCTGATCACCTGGCCATATAACTTCAGGATATTGTCCATGTCCACATCAAAGGTTTGTGCCCACAGCTGTTTTTCTTCAGGAAAGGCATTGAATAATTTAAGCTGAACCCTGATTTTTCCTTCCACAATCATTACCGATGCCTCAATAATTGCATCTACCCCTAATTCGGTGGCTATCTCTTTGATGGTCTTTTCTGAATTGGTATATGCTAATACAGATGTCTTTGATACCACCCTGATGGCTCCCAATTGACCCAGTTCACCAATCAGGGCATCATGCATTCCAAAAACCAGGAATGTTTGACTGTCATCACCTGTATAATTATCGAATGGCAGCACAGCTATAGATTTTATTTTCTTCCCAGGTATTTCAAAATGAACCGTCTTTACATCTGAATCGGGTTCTGAATTCAGGTGCTTCTTAACCTCACCCGGAGGATAACCATAATGATCGTGGAAACATTTTGAAAAATAAGTATTGCTTCCAAAACCCACCCTGTAGGCAATCTCTGCCACTGTACCTGCCTGTAGTTGAAGTAATTCCCTGGCATGTTTCAACCTTGTCTCACGAATAAACTGGCTTATGGATTGTTTGGATATTGCTTTCAATTTCCTGTGAAGGCCGGAGTGGCTAATGCCCATTCCCTTTGCCAGTTCAGCAACCCCAAAATTATTATTGGAAAAATTTTCCTCAACAATTCCAATAAGCTTATCGATGTATAGTTGCTCGGAGGGGAGATACCTGCCTTTCATAATGACGGGTTTAATTATGACTGTGTTTCTTTAATTGTGAGTAAGTTACAAAAAAAAGGAAGAGGATGCCACTCCTCTTCCTGAAAAGTATTACTCAAAACCCAAAACCTCCAAAGACCATACACTTAAAACATCAACATTATTGTGACGCAGAGCAGTTTATCCGTTATAATCTTTCTTAACAGTACCCTAAGGTTTTTCAACTTTACCTTCGACGTTGTAGAAACAGGTTGGATTCGTCGGGTCAGGCATTTTAGACAGATCCCCAACATAATTCATGGTATAAATCCATGTAGCTGTCATGCCCTTCACTTTACCTTCTACGCCTTTACCATCAGCTGTAGCCACCACCAGTGCACTTTTCCCATCTTCGCCGAGTGTTACTTTTCCCTCCCATTTTATTTCCCATTTTCCACGGTTCTCTCCCCCGGGATTCTTCCCATCCACAAATAACTCGGCTGTTCCTTTGAATCCGTCAGCAGCCGTTACCCAAATGGTGGTTCCGGTAACTCTCCAATCATCTGTTGTGTCATGCCATTTATTAATTTCGGCAGTCATTTCAACAGGTGTGGATGTTCCTTTAAAAGCCTTTTTTACTCTCGCATAATTCAAAGAGGTTGTTTCCGGATCATTTTGGAGATCAGCAGCCATAGAATCGTCTTTCATGTAGCCAAAAAAGATGATGGCTGCTCCAATTACTAAAAGCATAAATTTTGAACGTTTCATAGTTTATTGTTTTTTACTTGTTATATATTGGCAAGTTCGTACAAAAGAAAGGGTACCAACAAGAGACTATATTCCAAAAAGTTTAAAATTTCTGGCGGGATTTAAATTTTATAGCAGAAAGTTTAATTTTTATTGCTGAAGGCATATAAAGCCAGGCCGCAGGGGGAAAAAATAGGATCATTGAACTTAGAATATAATTACTGCAATTTTTACAGCTGAAATGCACTTTCTATAGCGGGTAGGGTATTTAGGCAGTACTGTTTGCATATAATCAGAAATATCTATAAATTTATATTGCCGGTATAATTCAACCATTATGAACTTAGAAGAAATCCGGGACTACTGCATCTCAAAACCAGGCGTAACAGAAGGACTTCCCTTTAATGATACTGCTCTGGTATTCAAAGTGATGGGAAAAATGTTCGCGGTACTAGACCTTTCAGAGGACAGTAGGGGCATAACACTTAAATGCGATCCTGCCCTGGCCATCGAACTCAGGGAACATTATCCGGAAGTTACACCGGCATGGCACTTTAATAAGAAACACTGGAATACTGTACTCATTAATGGATCAGTTCCGGATAAAGAAATCTTTTCATGGATCGACCACTCATATGACCTTGTATTGAAATTAAAAAAGAAGTGATCTGATTTTTATCATGTAATTTCTGATTAGGGAGAACCGGCTGAATGTGCCCATGGCTTCCGGGTTTTACAGCGACTGAACTATGTCTGATCGCCAAACGGACCTTGTACTTCGACTTACAGGAAATTCAGAAAACCGGGATATGAAAAGTTGATTATCCGGGGATTTCGATTTCGGTCGGGTCGTCAGGGTTCTCTGCAAGAAACCAGTCATCCTGAGATAATAAGGATCCGCTGGAAATTCTATTAATGTCCACCTTCATGTATTTTCCTTCGGCTGATACGGCAATATCCCCGTTTGGGAGCACAATTTCTCCTGTGCCTTCAAAAAAGCGATTCCCTTCGTTGATCACCCGGCCTACAATTTTCAATTCCTCTCCAAGAGGTATGGGCTTCCTGAATTTAGTCTTCAACTCCAGGGTCACACCCCATATTTGTTCATCTTTACCGTTACAAATTGATCTACCGATTGTTTCGTCAATAATAGTGGCTGCAATGCCTCCGTGCATCCTGCCCGGATATCCCTGATGCTTATCTGAGGGCTTGATTAATGCAACCAGCTCGTTAGTGTCGGTTTCGTAGAAATTGGCGTGCAACCCAAAGTCATTCTTTTCACCGCATACAAAGCACATCTTTGAGATATGCTGCTTTTTAAGGACTTTTTGTTTCATCCGCATTTAAGGTATAGGACAAAAATAGCAGATTTGGATGGAAAGACAGAGCGGACGGCTGTAAAAGACAAATGTTTCAGATCGATCAGGCTGGCAGGAACATTAAAAGTTAAAAAACCGCTTCATTTTTGAATGACGGATTAATCTTCTGTTTTATCGGCTGTTTCCGGCCTTAAGAAGGTGAGTAACAGAATTAATGCAGCCATTACCGGGATTGCAGGCAGGGCCAGGTCGCGGCCATGTTTTTCAAGAAAAGCTGCTCCATGTTCCGCTATTTTAAGCCATTTGTGATTCTTCTCGAAATTATCAAGACAGCTTATGATGAATTAATTCATGGAGATCAATATTCATAATATTAATGCTAAGAAATCGGCAATTTATCTCTCCGGATTCTGACTGGAATAATCTTATGAATCCTTTATTTAAACAATGGTGTCACAGCCGCCCTAATTGTCAGAAGTCAGGAAATGTGGAAAAGACCACTACAATCTGGTATTAATAAGGTCAGATACGGCCTGTACAAATTCCTTGTGAACTAACGGCTTCTGAAAGATCAGATCAGCTCCCAGATGTTTTGCACTGGTGAGATATCCCTCATAATTAAACCTTCCGCCACCGGAAATTGCTATGATCTTTAGTTCTGGATTCTTTCTTCTCAGGTAGAATATCAGTTCAAGACCTTCTTTTTCAGGCATCACAATATCAGTTACCAAAAGATCCGGAGGACAGCATTCAATCTTGTCCAAACCTTCACGACCATTACAGGCAATATCAACTTCGTGTCCGGCTTTTTCAAGCATCTTTTTAAGCATTGTTTGTATTGAAGGATCATCATCTATTACCAAAATCTTTGCCATAGCTAAAGTTGATTAGTTTTCATCCAGTACTTTTCTGATAACCTTGCTGAACTCACTCAGTTTGATAGGTTTCAGGATTATTTCATAGGAACCTTTTTTTGACTTTGAAACATCAGATTGCTTGTCAATGTATCCGGTTATTATAATGACTTTCAATCCGGGATTTATTTTCCTCATTTTTCCGGCAAGTTCGGATCCGAGCATTTTGGGCATAGTCTGATCTGTTACAAGTAATGAATATTTCCACGGATTTCTTTTAAACTCCTCAAATGCTTCACTACTGTTGGTCCTGGTGGTGACTTTATATCCGAGATTTTCCAGCATCTTTTTGCCCATAAAAGTTATGTCCTGTTCATCGTCGACAAACAGGATGTGTTCGACTCCCCTTGGAAGCAAATCTGAAGAATTATTTTCATTTTCGGGACCTGCAATGTTGTAGGGAAGATAAACAGTGAAAAGTGTTCCTTTCCCCGGAGTGCTGTCCACAGTTATTGCCCCACTATAGTTGGTTACTATCCCATGTACAACAGAAAGACCCAGTCCTGTTCCTGAACCCACTTCTTTTCTGGTAAAGAATGGCTCAAAAATCCTTTCCCTGGTTCTTCTGTCCATTCCATGACCAGTATCTGAAAGTCTGATTCTTATATAAATCCCAATCTTAAGATTGTCAATTTTGTTCGCTGTTTTCTGATCTATCATTACACTATCGACCTTTATGTCAAGGATGCCTCCCATATTTTTCATCGCGTGGACGGCATTTGTACATAAATTCATTATAATCTGGTGAATATGAACTGGATCTGCAAGAATTATCCCTATTCCCGAATCATAACTTTTCCTTATTTCAATTTCACGGGGGAGGGAAGCATTGATAAGGTTAATTACTTCGGAGACAATCTGGTTTATTTTTACAGGCTTCCTCTCCACGTTCACTTCACGGCTGAATGTCAGGATTTGCTGGACCAGATCTTTTCCTCTGATGGCTGCATTGTTTATCTGTTCAAGATCGAACCGTAGTGTGCTTTCCTCCGGAAGTTCTTCCATGGCCATTTCTGTGTAACCCAGGATCGGTGTCAGAATATTGTTAAAGTCATGTGCTATACCCCCTGCCAATGTTCCGATAGTCTCAATTTTTTTGAGTTGAAAAAGCTGAGTTTCCAGTTCACTTCTCTCTTTTTCGGACCTTATGCGAACCTCTATCTCTTTCTTCAGTTTTAAATTGGTATTTGTCAGCTGTCGGGTCCTTTCAATTACTCTTTTTTCCAGGGTGTTGTTGATTGCTTTGACTTTGTCCTGTTCCATTTCAAGGAGCTTTCTCATATAAAAATCCCTGCGAGCGGATAGTTCCTGGGAATACCCTATGAGCATTCCGATAATATTTGAACTGATAAAGAAGAAATTGTTATTGACCAATATCGTGAAAGGCGTGTCTGAAATCCAGATTGCCGATATCTCGTAAGCAATAACAATCAGCCAGCCCGCTAACGATGCGTATATAAACCGTGCTTTAGCAAATGTATATCCAAAAATGAAGATCAGTATAAGTCCTGCATAATATGAATAGTTAGACATCCTGGCTGCAAGAATTATCATTACTATAATTCCGAATCCCGTAATGAACATCATGAGTGTTATCGACAATTGCATATATTTCCTGAACGTGTTGAAATATGTAAAGGCAAATACTGCTAACAAAACCGGAAGTACAACAGCGAACCTTATAAGCCAGAATATTTTTTTCATTTCAGGTACCGTGGCGGCATCAAGAAGTGCAAACGCCCCGTAAAAGATCATAGCCAGAATCAGAGAAAACCTGAACGGATTTAAAGCCTTGGAGTAGTAGTCATTAATAAACTCAGATTCATAATTCGACAAGTATCCTGTAAATGAGAGGGTTAATTTGTTAAAAGTCATTGATTCCGAGCTTTCAGGTTCCAATCCAGAAAAGTTTATCTTCATATTTTTGAAAATATTCATCATTGCCTGACTATCGATTTTATAGTAAACGTCAGATAAGGGGATTAGATTTTATAAATTCTTTTTTATAATTATGAGATAATAGAATTTTTCGCTTTTTAGTGAATAGTAACGATTTGTATTAGGTTGGACTTCTGTTTTGGCAAAAGCAATTATCAATGGAGCAAAACGCAAATACTTTCGCTCAACTTACAGATTTTTTAACTGGCAGAGTGTTGAACGAAATTGTTGACGAGCAGAAAGGTAAAAGGCGTGTGGGATGCTTTAACTGCCTGAATCAAATGCTTTGCATGCGTTTAGTAAGCAGAATTTTGCTAAGGAAGACGAGGCTTATTTTCTGTCTCAATGAATTTTAAGAAAAAGATTTATCTCAAGGGATTCGGCTTCAACAGAGACTTTTCCGTTTTGGAGGCCTGCATTTCCCGCAATCCTTATCAGATCCTTTCTGGTTCTGTAGTTAAGGTACCATTCAGATATGACCTCCATAAGGTTTTTTGATGGATTTTCAGTGCTGAAATTGCCAATTACAAGCTCACCTCCCTCTGCCACGTAATTGATGTATTTTCTTATAAGGTAGACAAAGTGCTTATCCCTGAAATAATCAAATAATCCGGCACTCCAGATAAGGTCGTACCTCTTAAATGGCTCAAACCTTAAAACATTGACCTTGTAATAGGAAATCAGTTTTTCAAATTTTTTGTTCTTATTTGATGAATAATCAATAGCATTCTGGTCAAAATCAACCAGGTCAAACCTGATATCGTTTCCGGTGTATGTGTTTAGAAATTCATTTACATCTGTTGCCGGTCCGGAACCGAGTATAAGGACCTTTTTTTCACCATGTTTTTTTAAAGCAAGATTTCTGCATTGATTAAGGAAATAATCTTTACGGTTCCTCACAGCCCTGGCTCCGGCCAGATTCTGAAAAAAAATATCCCAGTTACGGTATTTTTTATCTTCATTTACATGATAAGAATAAATATTATCGATCAAATAAAAATCACCCGGATACCCAAATGGTTTTATGTAACAACGACCAGCCAGAGTATTGACGTTAAGTATTGGTTTTATTACCTCCCTGAACTCATCCAGATATTTTGGATCCAAAGTGTTGACAAGGGAAGTAAATTCTTCATAATCACGAAGCTCGGGACCGCCATTATCGACTAGATATGTAAGGAATAATTTTTTATTAATATCAAATGCACAATCTGACCTGGAAGTTATGTTAAGCATTTTCTATTATCAGTTTTAGAACACAGACACTTTTGATCCCCTAAAGGTTAAGAACTTTCCCGTCTTAGGCAAACATAATTTATATTTTTAATATTTTCGGGCTCTGAGGTTGATTTTTTATTACTGACTTTGGGAATTGTATAACGGAAAACCTTTGAATAAAAAGAGAAAGATCAACCTGCTATATCGCTGTTAATCCAATGCCTCAAGCTCCTTCACATAATCATATTGCAGATCCTCATGCATGGAGCCAAGCTTTTCCCTTATTTCCGCGACTTGCTTTATATACAGATTCCGGAGCGCTATATTCCTCTGAATAGACGGAATGAACTTTTTCAGTTTTACACAATAATAGATAAGCAAATCAATCTCTGTTTTTTTATTATGTGAATACCTGATAAATTTCCTGGTGTTTAGCAAAATCCTGCGAAGCCCCTTTTTTATAAAGTAATAGCTTTTTCTGTTTACTTTCCCGAACTGCAGATCAATCTCCTGTTTAACACTTTCAATGTATCCTGCCTCATCTGTTGACTCAAACAGCAGGTAAGTAAGTAGCTCCTTGTTCTCTTTTTTGAATCTTGCTAACCGGAGACAAAGGTCACGGAGCTCTTTTGGTGACAGGTTTTGTAATTCCCCGCTGATTTCCTTTACTGTAACAGCTTTCATTTTTTAAATCAGCTTAAAACATAAAGCAATTGCTCTCTAATTATAGTGTTGTGTAAAAATAGAAAATAAGCATAGAACTACCTGCAATTTACCATGCTACAATAAGGGACAAACAAATAATATAGTTCGCGGCCTTATTTGGTCAGGGCTTCCTGCTTTTAGATGTTGTGCCTGTATCTTTCGGAAGGCTCTCTGAAAGAAAATTCTGTTTAACTTTAGGGTGAAAGACTAGCGGTAAATATGGTGATTAAGCAGGATTTAGGACATCATTTATGAAGACTTTTGCTGATAGGATAATAGAATTCAACAAGTCTCTTTATTTTAAGGGTTTATTGCCTGACGGCATCAGGATAATGAATCCTTTCAGGGATAATTACATTTTCCAGGTCTCGTCATTATTTTACAGGAAATACTACAATGACAATAAACCAAGGCATCTGATCCTTGGAATTAATCCCGGAAGGTTTGGTGGCGGCTTTACCGGAATACCGTTTACCGACACAAAAAGGCTTACCCGGGAATGCGGTCTTAACTATTCAGGTACTCAGACTCATGAACCATCCTCAGTATTTGTCTATGAGGTAATTAAGGAGTATGGCGGTCCGGTCAGATTCTATAGCGACTTCTACATCAATTCAGTTTGTCCGCTTGGGTTTACCAGAACCGGTCCAAACGGCAAAGAAATAAACTATAATTACTACGACAGTCCTGAATTAATGAATGCAGTACTTGATTTCATTGTTGAAAGCATCAGGAATCAAATTGAATTTGGTACAGCAACCGATGTCTGTTTCTGTTTTGGCACCGGGAAAAATGAAAAATTCCTTCGTACATTGAATGAACGACATGGCTTCTTCAAAAAAATACTTCCTCTGGAACACCCCAGGTATGTGATGCAGTACAAATCGCGTTCGAAACAGGATTATATTTCCAAATATATTAATGCATTGAGCCAGGATTGTTGATGCCTGATGCCCGACGCCTGAATTCCATAATTGCTTATCTTTAATCTTTTAGTAAATAAAAGCAGAATCATGAGTTTCAGTGGAAAAGTCGTAATCGTAACGGGATCGGGACAGGGAATCGGACGGTGCATTGCTCTGACCTATGCCTCGGAAGGTGCACAGGTAGTGCTTGCCGAGAAAAACAGCAGTCAGGGTTCGGAGACTGAAAGGCAGATAATATCTTCCGGAGGTATTGCATTTTTCAAGCAGACGGATGTAAGCCAGCCAAGCGACATAAAAGAATTGACTGGGAAGACAAAAGATATGTTTGGCACGATAGACATCCTGGTCAACAATGCAGGCATTTCAGCATGGAGATCTCCGTATGAGCTTACTGTTGAGGAATGGGATGAGATCATCAATACCAATCTCAGGGGTGTTTTTCTTTTTTCAAGGGAGGCTGCCTGGATCATGAGGGAGAATGGAGGCGGATCGATAGTGAATATAGCCTCGACAAGGGCGATTATGTCAGAACCAGCAAGCGAAGCATATGCCGCTTCGAAAGGCGGTATAGTATCGCTTACCCATTCACTTGCTGCATCCTTTTCACCCGACCATATCAGGGTAAACTGCATCAGTCCGGGCTGGATCGAGACCGGCGACTACAGCCTTCTTCGTGAAACCGATCATAACCAGCATCTGTCGGGCAGAGTCGGAAGACCTGAAGATATTGCCCGGGCCTGTCTTTACCTTACAGCCGATGGAAACGATTTTGTAAATGGCATTAACCTTATCATCGACGGTGGCATGACAAGGAAGATGATCTATGAACCATAGCATTGCCTTAGGGCCTTTAAGCACTCAAACAATGGCATCCCAAATCGCTTATCGCCTATTGTAAATTATTCATTTTCCTGCCTAATAAGTTGTAACTTAATTAAAACAATAACGACAAACAGGTCAGCCCTCCGTCCATCTTTCTGAATTCCGACATGTCAAGTTCTAAAACCTTATACCCGAGTTCAAGGATCTTCTTTTTTGCTTTCTGAAACCCTTTGGGGATCAGCAGTAAATTATTTACCAGCAGGCAATTGGCTGAGTAGCTTTCTCCATGATCCAAAATAATGGACCCTGAAGAACCAGCTATTTTTGAAAACCCTTCTTGTGATATGAAATTGCCTTTCCCAAGGTAAGCAATCCCGGATTTAAGGTGGAGACCCTCACCCACTTCTGCTTCTGAGGCAGTATAACCGTATTTTGAAAGTATTGATGAAAGCTGCCTGGCACCATCCTTGTTCGTTCTTCCGGAAATCCCGATGAAAAAATGATTCTCCACCCTCATGACATCTCCTCCATCCAGATTTCCAGGAATGTTAATAGTTACGATCTTCCTGAACTCAGACAGGGTCTCTGAAATTTCAGTCTCTTCACCCAACCTCGATGCAGCTCCGGGTCTTGTAATTACTGCCACTTCTCCGGTGACAATAGCAGTATCTTCTATAAAACATCCATCAGGAAATCTCTCATCAGCTTCCAGAATTATAAGCTCCAGACCGCACCCAATCAGTGCATCACAATATGCTGAATGCTGTTCAAGGGCTTTTCTAAATTCGGGTTTCCCCAGATTTGAAGTTGTAATTCCTTCAGCGAAATTCCTTCCTGGCCTGCGGACAATAGCTTTTGTATACATATCTGGCTAATTTAAAACGACGAAGAAGTCTCGCTGTCTTGTAGTCAAAACTTATATTACAGCTCAACCGCATAAATATAACATTAAACATCTGCGTAAGGGCTACCCTTTTATTATCATCCCAGGTTAACTCCGAATAAATACCCTACAAATGCGGTTAATCCCATAGCCACGGTACCCCAGAACGTAATCCTGATCACTGCTTTTTTTATGTTTGATCCTCCGGTTCTGGCAGCTATAATTCCAAGCATAATGAGGAAAATGATTGCAAAAACATATAGTGAATATTCCATATATCTCAACGGCATAAAGAGAGTAACCAAAAGTGGTAGAACTCCACCTAATGCAAAAGATGCACAGGAAGCTAAAGCTGCCTGAATAGGTTTTGCCTGAGATATCTCATTTAAGCCCAGTTCATCTCTTAAATGAGCACCAAGGGCATCATGTTGTGTTAATTCCTGTGCAACTGTCAGGGCGGTCTCTCTTTTCAGGCCTCTTTTCTGGTAAATTTCCGTTAACCGTTCCAATTCAACCTCGGGCATATCTTTTAATTCCTGCATTTCACGGCTTATGTCCGCCGTTTCAATATCGGTCTGTGAGCTGACTGAAACATACTCTCCGGCAGCCATTGATAAAGCGCCGGCAACCAGGCCTGCGACTGTTGCCAGCACAACAGGTTCCCTGAACTCGCTTGCAGCCGCAATACCTATTGCAAGACTGGCAGTTGATAAAATACCGTCGTTTGCGCCAAGCACTGATGCCCGAAGCCAGTTACTGCGCTGCACAAAGTGCGGGGCCAGATAATCATCATCTTTTTTTACCATTGTTAACAGTTTATTAATTTCTCCTGAAAGCCTCAATGCTTTATTGCCCTTACCCCTTTATGCCCTAACGCCTTCACGCCGTTACACCGTTACGCCTTTTTCGCCCTCAGATACTGCACCGGCCATTCCACTTCTTCACCCAGGTCCCTTGCTGCATTAAGTGCGAAATATGGATTTCTCAGCAGCTCCTTTGCCAGAAGGACAAGATCGGCCTTCCCTTCCTGAAGAATTGATTCAGCCTGATCTGCTGTGGTGATAAAACCTACCGCTCCGGTAAGAATTCCTGTTTTCCTGATCGCCTCTGAAAACGGGACCTGGTACCCCGGGGCCACAGGTATGGTTGCATCGTGAATATTGCCACCTGAAGAGCAATCTATAAGGTCGACACCCATATCTTTCAATATGCGAGCCAGCTTTATACTCTCTTCAATCGTCCACCCTCCTTCGCTCCAGTCGGTTGCAGAGATCCGGACAAAAAGGGGATTGCCCGCCGGCCATTCCTTTCTCACAGCTTCAGTGACCTGGGTCAGTAAGCGGATCCTGTTCTCAAACGGGCCACCATACTCGTCAGTCCTGTTATTGCTTAGAGGTGAAAGGAATTCATGCAAGAGATATCCGTGCGCACCATGAATTTCAATAATCCTGAAGCCGGCGGCCAGTGCCCGGCAGGCGGCCGATGCAAAACCAGTGATTACCTTTTGTATACCTTCCTTGCTCAGCGGTTCAGGTACCCGTTCGCCGGCAAGAAAGGGTATATTTCCCGGAGCGACGGTCTGCCATCCTCCATTCTGTTCACCAAGTTGCCTGCCGCCTTTCCAGGGTATTGCACAGGAGGCTTTTCTTCCGGCATGGGCAATCTGGATCGCTGCAACGGCACCCTGTGAATGGATAAATTGAGCAATTCTTCTTAATCCGTCAACATGTTCGTCGGTCCACAGGCCAAGATCACCGGGAGTGATCCTTCCCTCCGGCGCAACGGCAGTGGCCTCTGCTATGACAAGCCCCACACCTCCGACTGCCCTGGTTCCAAGATGTACAAGATGCCAGTCATTTGCCTTACCGTCTGTCGCGGAATACTGGCACATCGGAGAAGTGACTATCCTGTTTTTGAGGGTGATGTTCTTTATTGTTAAAGGAGAAAATAGTATCGACATAGGAGCAGTATTTCAAAATATGTATGAATTCCCTAAGATAGTCAGAAATGACTTTCAGATTCTCAAAATGCAACTTCAAAAATATTGCCGGTCGAAGTGAGCAGGGATAAAAGGCAATCCGTATTTTTAAAATCTGTAGATTTGACGAAACAAATTAAACAAGATTTGCCATGCCGGGAAGAACCAATTTAGCTGCTGCCATTTCCTTACTGTTTCTCCTTACGGGAAATATCTCTGCTCAGGATAGTAATCCTGGTTCAGTACAAAAAACAAGTAAAACAAAACTCCTCAGTACAAAAGAGTTCAAACATACCGATGTTGGAAATCCCGCAATTGCAGGCACTGTAACTGTCACTGGAGGAGGATTTGACATTACTGCAGGCGGAGCAGATATTTGGGGAGTAAAGGATGAATTCACTTTCGTTTATATTGAGAAAACGGGAGATTTTGACCTGGCAGCAAGGATTGAAAGCCTTACTGCCACGCATCAGTATACCAAAGCCGGATTAATGGCTCGTGAAGACCTGACACCCGGAAGCAGGCATATTTATTTTCAGATCTTCCCGGATAACAAGCCGCGTAATAAAAACAATGGAGGATTTGAATATCAGTACCGTCAGCAAACAGGGGGTGAGATGAAAGCAATTTATCCTGCCAGGTATGACGGCACTCCGGATTTTCCGGTTACATTTCCGGATACATGGATCCGGCTCAAACGTTCCGGGAACAAGTTCACCGGCTATACCGCGACTGACGGTAAATCATGGAAGGAATTTGCAAGTTTCACTCTCGATCTGCCAGAAAAAGTGTACCTCGGCCCGGCAGTCACTTCACATAATATAGCTGAATCTGCCACAGCAAAATTCCGGAATATAGGAGAATTTTAGAAAGGCGTTAGGGCGTTAGGGCTTGAAGGCGTTAAGGCAAAGTAGTGGGCAGTTGGCAGAATGCAGTTGGCAGGCTGTGAGTCCAGGCGGATAATGATCAGGGTTTAGCGGCTTTCTCCCGGGCATCAGGATGATGCTGTCCTTGTAGTGATCCTGTTTGACGAGCCGTTCGCGAGGTCAATGATAAAAAGTTGGTAATTAAGGTAAAATTAATACTTCAGGCCTTTGAGAAAACAAGCACCCCATTTTGCCCGCCAAAACCAAAAGAGTTAGAAATCGCAGCTCCGATTTTCACAGCTCTGGCTTGATTTGGTATTATGTCAAGGTCACATTCCGGATCTTTTAATTCAAAATTAATAGTTGGAGGTAAAATTCCATAATGAACTGCCAGAACAGTTGCAGCTGCTTCAATTGCACCTGCAGCACCAAGCGTATGGCCAATCATCGATTTATTCGAACTTACAGGGATATTCCTGTATCCAAAAGTCTTGTGAATCGCCAGCGTTTCCGTTTTATCATTCAGTCTGGTCGAAGTTCCATGAGCATTGATATATCCTATATTTTCAGGATCAAGACCTGCATCTTTAACAGCAAGTGCCATGGCCTTAGCTGCCCAGATACCATTCGGTTCAGGTGCAGCAATCCCATATGCATCGGTTGTCATACCAAATCCACTTAACAATGCCAGAGGTTTTGCTCCCCTCTTGTAAGCATGTTCAAATGTTTCCAGAACCAGAACACAGGCACCTTCACCTAACACAAATCCATCCCGATTCAGATCGAAGGGACGGCTGGCATTTTCAGGCTTTTCATTGAATGTTGAAAGGACTCCCATGCTTGCGTAAGCATCAAGTACCAAAGGGGTCATGGTGGATTCTGCTCCGCCTGCCAGGATCACATCAGCCATGTTTCCCCTAAGCAGCCCAAGTGCAATTCCTATCGAATGTGTGCCTGTTGTACAGGCAGCAGAGACGCCCAGGTTTGGTCCATGAATTCCCAGAACTATTGCTGCATTACAAACCGGCATATTAGAAATAACTCTGGGTACGGTTAAAGGATTAACTGAGCCAGGTCCCATTTTTAGAAACCTGATATGTTGATCTTCAAGGTGTGTATTATCCCCGGCGGCCGATCCAATGACACATCCAATTCTGTCCCTGTCTTCATTACCCAGGTCCAGACCTGCATCCCTCACGGCTTCAAGTGCTGCACTTGAAGCCAGTTGGGATACCCTGGCCATTTTGCGTGATTCTTTACGATCAAAATAATCTTCCGGCTTATATGATATTACTTCGGAACCGATCTGACTTTTATGGCCACCAGGATCGAAAGCCTGAATTCTTTTGATTCCCGACTTGCCTGTTATTAGTGAATTCCAGAAATCAACACGCTTACAACCAATGGAAGTAAATACTCCAATTCCAGTGACTACAACTGATCTGTTTTTATCCATGACAGGTATGAGTTCTCATTGAAATAAACCAAAGTTATGAGCTAAAGATACTAATGTTGGATAAACTTATGGTGCCTGAACAATAACCCTGATCACTTTCAGCCAGATTGAACTGACCCCCGGAACACAGAAGTTACTCCTGGTTGCTTCCAAATGTACGTTTGGTCTTTTCAAGGCCTTCTTTTGAAATGGTCAAAGAAGGACGGATTTTGAGGAAAATCAAACTCACCCTGCGGGAGCTGGGTTCGGTCCCGCCTTCTTCCATTGAAAGTTCTCAGTTACTTTTTCAATGTTTGAAATTTCCTTTTCCGGACTGCCTGACCTGTATTCCCATCTTCTGAAATTACTTCATCTCTAACTTAAAAATGATACTGATAACCCGGGCTTGGAATTAATTTGACTTTTACTTAGATTTACCCACTGGCAATTAACCTGAATAAATATGATTCAAAAAAGCAGATGGTTCTATCCGGGATTACTTGCTTTTTTATTTTTTCTATATTCCTGTTCCAGGCCTCTGCCATGGCCGAAATCGCCCTTATATGTTTTCGAAGAGGGAGAATCCGTGAACGTTCAAGTGACAGACATGGAAAGCGCATTGAAAGAAATTGTTGGCCATTATGCACACTATGATGTGGTGGCATACGAAGACACCACTACCAGAACCACAATGCGTTCATTTATCATTTCCTATGGATTTACGGACTTTTACCTTGAGGATGGCAAACTAATGCAATCTGACCAGTTTGTGCATGCAGAGCAGAAATTGAGCAGAAAGAATGCCAGATCAGTATTCAGTGACGAAGCTGTGCGTGCGATTAAACCAAGAGTCCGGGAAGTTGACCTGACCAGAAAAGACGGCAGATGGCATATCTACAGTCCCGAGAGCCCGAGCCTCCTGGGTATTGAGGGGGACCCGATGAAACCACTTTCGGCCGATCCCGATGATCCAAACATAACAGATCCTGACAAGGACGGCCATCCGGGAGTAACCGTTCAGATCAGCGTGGGGAAGTTTTTCAAAGGCGAGATCTATCTGATCCGAAGGGAGATTTTTAGCAATTATCTGACTCTGAACAATAACGGCACTATAAGCGGTCATGTTATCGACAAGTCGGAGCAACTTGTCATTGGAGCTTCAAAAAAAATACTTAATCAGAAATCAAATAATTTTCAACATCCTGATAAAGGATTGAGTCCGGTATTGTTGGTTAAGATAAACCCGGAAATCGACTCACCCGATGAACTAATGCAGATTCGTAATGATATTTTCCCGGAAGAACCGGAATTTTTATCAGAGAAGAATTAAGGTGGTGGTGGAGTAACTTTGCCAGGTAAATTATGGCAGCTTGATTAAAAGAATAAAAATCAACTCTCAAACCTGTTAAATTATGCATGAGAAATCAACTGAACAGGAAAAGAAATCCAACTCTGCGGAGTTAAATGCTGAAAGCCTTAAAGAACTATGGTCAAAAACATATAATACTGAAGGGAAACCCGACTGGTCACACATTCTTCCGTATTACGATGACAATATTTACTTCAGAGATTCCATTCAGGCAATCCAGGGTATAGTAGAATTCAGGGCAATGACCGAACGTTTGACTAACCGGTCGAAGGATCTGAAAATGAATCTTGTAAATGTAATATTGCATGAAAATATTGCTTTTCTTGAATGGGAGATGACCATTAAGTACAAGAAGAACCCAAGCTCAGTCCTGTATGGATCAAGCAGGCTGACATTAAATGAGGAGGGAAAAATAATTGAGCAAAGAGATTACTACGATCTGTGGGGCGATATCTTTGACAATATTCCGCGATTCGGTAAGGCTTACAGGAAGTTTATGATAAAAAAATTTGGCTAAACATTTATTAACCAGGGGGAAATATCAATTATTAACCTAACCGGAAATAGAATCATGAAAAAAATTACATGTTCTTTAGTGTGTCTGGGATTTCTGATGTATGGATCATCATCAGCCCAGACCGGAGCCCGCTTTGGCCTGAAATCAGGCCTGAGCCTTGCAACCCAATATGGTATTACACCTGCTGAGGATATCTACAAAGTTAAAACCAGTGGCAGGATAGCTTACGCAGGTGGTGTTTTCGTGTACTTTCCCATAACTGAATCAGTAGGTATTCAGCAGGAGCTTCTTTATGCGATGAAGGGATCGGGTCAGGATGTAACCATAACGACTCCATTTAACATAAATACTGTTTCTGAATATAGACTTAACTATTTTGAAATGCCCATAGTGATAAAATACAAATTCGTCAATATTAAAAATATAGGCATTTACGGCAGTACTGGCATAGCTTTATCTCTTTTACTAAACGGGGATTACAATATTACCAGTACCATTGATGTAGGTGCTCCAGCCCTGATAGTAACAGAAGATTCAGGTGATATGAAAGGATTAGACACCTTTGACTATTCCTTCGTGTACGGAGCCGGCGCAGATTTTAAACTGCTTAAGAAGGATTTCTTTTTTGAATACCGCATGACGGTCGGATGGAATACCCTTCTAATGCCCAACGCATCAGGTGCAGAACCCGTACCATTGCGTAACCAGGACTATATTTTTGCGCTGGGCTTGTATCTTTAGAAGCCAGGTTTGGAAAGTAGAAAATTTAATGTGATAATACCCTGACAGTAAGCCTTGCCCCATATATGAAGAACAAGAAGTTTGCAAAATACTTTAAGGAATATCAATGGTCCAATATATCTGCAATGATCAGGAACAGCAGGTTGGATCCCAAAATATGCCGGGACGATTTTAAATCCAGACTGGTTGTTATAACCGGGGCCACATCAGGTATAGGCTATCTTACTGCAAGGAAATATGCTTCACATGGCGCAGACCTGCTCTGTATAAACCGAAACCTGGAGAAATCGGAGGCATTAAAACATGAGATTGAAAGCGAATTTGCAGTCAGATGTGATTACAAAATATCGGATCTGAGTAATTTGAAGGATACTGAGAGGGTTGCAGGAGAACTTTCAAGACTTGAAAGATCAATCGATGTCCTGATTCATAATGCAGGAATATATCTTACGAGAAGAGAACTAACGGCAGAGGGATTCGACAAGGTCTTTGTTGTACATCACCTTTCTTCATTTATGATAAATGTTCTTCTGAGCGAAAAGCTGAAATCGCAGGGTAAGGCCAGAATAATACTTGTTAATTCAGAAGGCCACCGTTTTGCTGCATGGGGTTTGCGGACTGATGATCTGAACTGGGAAAAACGACGTTATTCCGGACTGAAAAGCTATGGTTCGGCCAAACTTGCCCAATTGCTTTCAATGCTTGTCTTGGCTGATTACTACCAGCCATCTGGAGTAACAATAAATGCAATGCACCCGGGTGCTGTCAGATCTGATACCGGACGTGAAAATGGAGCTGTTTACCGTTGGGTAAAAAAGAATCTTTTTGATAAGACTCTAAGGCCGACAGAAATATCAGCAGAGGCAATCTACTATCTTGGGGCCTCTGATGACATGGAAGGTGTGAACGGAAAGTTTTTTAATCTGACTACTGAGGAAGACCCTGCACCACCTGCCATTGACAAAGAAGCTGCATATGAAATCTGGGCAAAAAGCATTGAAATGACCGGAGTCCGCGATATTACCAGTAGTTTATAAACCTCTATGTCTGAAAATAAATATCATTCAATAGTTGTCGGAGGAGGCATAGCCGGACTTACATGTGCCGCTTATCTTGCAAAAGAAGGCCGTCATGTATTGCTTATTGAAAAGAACAGAGAATGCGGAGGACTTGTAAATACTTTTTCACATAATGGATTTAAGTTTGATGCCGGGATCAGAGCCCTCGAAAATGCGGGCATCATTTTTCCCATGCTAAATGAACTGGGAATCAAACTCGACGTAGTTAAAAGTCCGGTTACCGTCGGTGTGGAAGGAGAATTTATTAATATAAAAGACATTGACAGCCTGACCGATTACAGTAACATGCTGAAGAGGTTGTATCCCGGAAGTGAAGCTGAAACGGATGAAATCATCAGAATAATACGCAAGGTAATGAAGCACATGGATGTGCTTTATGGTATTGAAAATCCCAATTTCAAGGATCTGTTTCATGACAGGACTTATCTCTTCAAAGAACTTCTTCCATGGCTGCCAAAGTTCCTCCTTACAATAGGGAAAATTAACCGGATGAATGTGCCGGTAGAGCCCTTCCTTGCCAGGATTATCAGTAACAGATCGCTCAGGGATATTATTTCCCAGCATTTTTTCAGGAATACGCCTACCTTTTTTGCCCTAAGCTACTTCTCTCTTTACCTCGATTACTTCTACCCAAGGGGAGGTGTAGGCAAGCTTGCCGAAGCTTTGGAAAAAAGGTTTCTTGAATGGGGAGGCGAAATAGTACGAGAAACTATCATTGAAAAGGTATTGGCCTCTGAGGCAAAGATAACCGATCAGAACGGCGTTGACTACATATATCAAAATCTTGTCTGGGCAGCTGATCTTAAAACCTTTTACAGGATCACCCTAACAGAAAATTTATCCCTGAAGATACTCCGGAAATTCGAAGAAGATAAGAAAAGGTTTCTGGAAAAAAGGGGAGGGGACTCTGTTTTTACTCTTTATATTGAAGCTGATGAACCTCCTGAGAGTTTTGGGAAGATTGCACACGGCCATTTTTTCTACTCTCCGTCAAGGAAGGGATTGGGTGAAACCCGCTGGGGAGAACTCGATAGAATTCTAGTGGAACCAGGAAACCCCGACAGGTCCTCTATACTCGAATGGCTTGATAAATTTCTTGCACTTAACACCTTCGAGATCTCTGTACCTGCCCTGAAAGATTCCAAAATGGCACCGGAAAGTAAAACGGGACTTATAATCAGTATACTGGCTGATTATGACTTGTTTAAGAAAATCGCTGATGCAGGCTGGTACGATGAGTTTATTACTGTGATCGAAGATCATATAATTAAGATAATTTCTGATTCGGTCTATCCATTTCTGAAGGATAAGGTAGCAGATCGTTTTTCATTCTCTCCTCTGAGCTATGAAAAGAGAGTAGGATCGTCAGAGGGAGCTATTACCGGATGGTCTTTCCGCGAACCGGTTCCCGTGATCAATAAAGTCCTTTTGGCAAACCGGGCAGTTGTAACACCGATACCCTCAATCTATCAGGCGGGACAATGGACCTATAGTCCGGCCGGGGTACCAATGTCCATTTTAACAGGCAAACTTGCTGCAAGCAGGATCTTAACCACTCAAGGTCCTACAGAATAAGAAAAAGAAATATTGCAATTATTATGGAAATGAATATTCCAATGGATAACTGCCTGACAATTGTCCTGGAAGAGAATGTTATGAATTTTTCAGAGCTTGCCAGTTTATTATATTTACTGATCAGATCGTTTCGATCCTTTAGTTCCGTATGGCAACCGGGGCTGTCGGCAATGTAGTGCTGAGCGAAAGGAAAACAGACCACACTTCTTATCTCCGGGTGTGCCAGGCCGGGGAATAGGGTGTTTTCGGTTAAAATAATGTCTTCAGGAGGAACATCCAGTGCTTCAATGACTTCGGCCGGATCAAATATCACGGCAAAAGGATTGTCTTTTCCTTTTGCGAATCTTTTACAGTGACCTATTGAGGTATTACCCATGAGCCAAAGCTCCTGATCCAGTTTTCGTAATTTTCCCCTTTTCAGACTGCCTGTAAGTATAAGTTTCCTGCTTGTATCTTTCTCCTCAATGTCAAGGAAGATTTCTCCTTTGGCATTTGTAGTAAAAACAGCTCTTTCACAGTTTGGATCAGCAATACCTTTAGTGGGCAGGGCAATAATTGTGTTACTTAATATGTCAATAAAAATGAAAGATAATAATCCGGTTTTTTTGTCTGTTGCTATAAGGTAAGCCTCCTGCCTTGTACCCCAGAAAGTACTCGCACGCGTGTTCAGATTACCGATGCCCATGTAGTAGTCAGGTTCATCATCTTCAAACAATCTTGCCTTTGCCAGTTCATAGCGGTCGGGAAGAAGTGATTTTGCATATTCAATGTTTCTGAGCCTGAAGAACAGGAACAGGCTGTACGGATCAATCGCAAAACCTATGTATGGGGTTTTTAGTGAAGCCCTGTAAAGGAATCTCCTGAAAATACCCGTCGGTAACAGTCTCTTAAGTTTCTGGAAGAAAAGGATATTGCTGACTTCCATTGGATTAATCAGACTCTCAACGCCTTTGATAAATTTTTCCTCATTCTGTATTTCCATGGGCCAAAGTTATTAACTGTCATCTTTTTCACTTGTCTGCCTGTATTTCCTGCCGAACAGGAAATATACCGGTATGCCTGCCATTATCAGGGATAGACCAATCAGAGCTTCACGGGGCCTTGTTATTATCGTATTGATAAACAGTCCGGCACAGAAGAGAACAAATAAAGCTGTTACGACCGGATAACCCCATGCTTTGTAAGGCCGGTAAGCATCCGGCATCCTGCGGCGAAGTATGAAAACCCCCATGGCCATTGTACCGTAGAATATGTAAACGGCAAAGATGAGCATGTCGGTCAAGCTGGTCAAAGTTGCCTGACAAAACCAGGAACGATGCCCATATTCCCTGCCACAGCAATGAGTTGCCCGGTACATTGTGGCTGTTGAGCTTTCCGATGCCTGAAAAGAAAAGCCTCTCCCGCGACATTGCATAATACGGCCTTGAGCCTGTCAGGATGCTTGCATTAAGGCAGCCCAGTGTTGATACCAGAATCAGCAATGAAATGAAGAGTATTCCTCCCGATCCGCTGAAGCTCCTCACCATCTCTATCGCGGCAACCTGATTGCCTGCTTCATGCACCCGAACCAGGTCGGGGACCGACATTACTGCGAGGTAGGAATAATTGACCAGCAGGTAGATTATTGTTATTGCAAAAACACCTATGATGATCCCTTTGGGAATATTACGCCGGGCATCCTTTATTTCTCCTCCGATAAACCCTGCAGAGACCCATCCCTGATAAGCCCAGAAAGCTGCCAGCATGGCTGTCATGAAGGATGAGACAGTAACCGAACTTCCCTTCAGGCTGCTGATATCAACAATCTCTGAAGGACTCCGGGAAGCATTGGAAAGGCCTGATAAAACAATCACTGTCAGACCTGCACAGACAAGGAAGAACAAAACTTTGTTGACCCGGGCGCCGCTCTTCAGTCCCGACATGTTGAGGAGTGTCAGCGCCATAATAAGCAAAATTGCAGTGAGTTTGATACCAAAATCCTGAAAAGGAAAGAAAACACCTCCAATGGAGGCATTCTGCCATCCGGAAAATAACTCAGGCAGCTGAACAATGCTGTTGAGCGACTGGGTAAAGACGTATGCAAGCGATGCGATGGTAGCAGTCTGGATGACCGTAAACAGAGACCATCCATACAGGAAGGAGAAGAAGCGATTGTAGACTTTTTTTAGGTAGACAAATTCACCGCCGGTGTCAGCCAACATGCCGGCCAGTTCGGCGTTGCTCAAAGCCCCGAAAAGAGTAATCATTCCGGCTGCGGCCCAGGCAATGAGTATCCAGGTGGACGATTGCAGCCCGTCGGCCATGGGAGCAATCTTTTTGTAAACCCCTGAGCCAATGATGTTGGCAAAGACGAAGATTATTACATAAGCCAGTCCGAGTGTCCTGGAAAGACTTCGCTGATTACTCATTGGTACCGGTCATTCCTAAGTTTGAAGGACCAAATTAAGAAATATGCTGAAACATTTTTTATTTGGTCAGGGAAGATATTGGGTAAAACTTTATCAAGTTACCTGGCCGGGTTTGTCAGGCTGCATAAACCTATCGTCCAGACCACGTCACGTCGGTAAGATAAACATTTACATACTTCTCTGTAGCTCATGCGATTATATCAGGCTGTAAGTGTTCCAATTTGTACTATTGAGAGGAGGCCTTGTTCTCCGGCTTTTCCAATTGTTCAGCTTGCCCGTGGAAACCTTCATATTCAAATTGGAAGCCTCGCACTAAAATATGCCCAAAGCAATTTATTTCTGATTAAAAATCTATATAAAAAGGTGATTTTTTTAACATTGTGAGAACAGAACTTAAAATATTTTATACATTTAGCCTGAACTTAACCTCGTAACTGTCTATTTTTAAATTTATTGACCATGATGAAAAAGGTTTTCCCGAATTTTCTTGTTTTGTATATTGCTTTTTTTCTGTTAGCATCCTGTGGACAGGAAAGAAAGAGCGAAAAGAAAGATTTGCAGATGGAAGTTTCTTTCATTGAAGTTTCAATCGGAGGCATGACATGTACCGGCTGTGAGCAGACCATTCAGGCGGGTGTTGGTAAACTCGAGGGAATAAAGAGCATAAAGGCTTCTCATACAACCGCTAATGCCCTGATAGAATATTATCCTTCCCTTGTTGATACCCTCAGGATAAAAGAGGCCATAACCGGGAAGGGATATACAGTAAAAAAATTCATTGTTACTCCTCAGAATTAGGCGGGTAACTGAAGATTTTTCAGGTTAATAGTTGATTAAAAATCAACACTATGCCTTTAAAAAAGAAAAAGAAAGAAAAAACCGGGATCGAAGAGATACTTGAATCATCGCGACGCGATTTTCTTAAAAAGGTTGGTATTGTCGGAGCAGCATCTGTTGCCGGCGGTGCTGCGATCTATTCAGGTTACCGGTTTGAGAAAGCAAAAAAGCACGACGAAACCGTTAAGGTTCTTACCGAGGATAACAGGCTGGTCGAAATACCTCGCGACCAGATGAAAGACTACAAGCCCGGTCTTGAAGTTCTTCAGACAAGAGGCAGAGAAGGGATTGAAGGAAAAAGATGGGTTATGGTGATCGATCTGTCAAAGTGCAGGAACGCGCGAAAGTGTGTGAGTGCCTGCCAAAGCGCGCACCATCTTCGCCCTTACGAATACCATATTAATACACTTGTGATGCAGGAGTCGGCCAATACCCCGGAATTCTTTATGCCGAAGCCATGTCAACATTGCGATAATCCTCCCTGTGTATCAGTCTGTCCTGTGGATGCCACATACAAAAGGCAGGACGGGATTGTCCTTATCGATAATGAAAGGTGTATCGGATGCCGTTTCTGTATGGCTGCATGCCCATATTCAGCTAGGATGTTCCATTGGAGGGAACCTGTTGCAGCTGTTGAAGATCAGGGGAAGGAATATAATGTAGAACTGAATGTACCCCATAAGAAAGGGACAATTTCAAAATGCCTGTTCAGTGCCGACAGGTTAAGGGAAGGAATGCTTCCATATTGCGTTTCGGCATGCCCTAACGGAGTTTTTTATTTTGGAGATGAAAATGAAAATGCCGTTACAAACGGAACCACAAAGGAAACTGTTAACCTGAAGGAGCTGCTCGAACAAAATGGGGCCTACAGGCTTATGGCAGAGCTCGGAACTAAACCAAGAGTCTATTATCTTCCACCTAAGAACAGGATTTTTGAATTCAAAAAAGGACCTGATACTGAATATAAGGAAATTACTTAATAACTTATTATATGCCGGAATCAGTCTTTAGTACCGAAAAATACAGGGAAAAACTGGATTCTATATCTTCCGATGTTTTGAAAAATGTTGGAATAAGTAAAGGCTTTATCATTTGGATGGGAATCCTCCTTGCTGCCCTGGCTGTGTGTCTGTATGCATATTCTGTACAGCTGAAACAGGGTCTGGGAGTTACCGGATTACGCGATATTACCAGTTGGGGAATGTATATCGCCAATTTCGTTTTTTTTGTAGCCACGAGTCTTGTGGGAATGCTCATAAGTTGTGTCCTCGGCCTTTCCGGTGCCTTATGGGTTAAACCGATAAGCCGGATAGCGGAAATAATAGCAGTCGCTTTTGCAGCAGTTGCAGGACTGGTGATTATCTCAGATATGGGAAGACCTGACCGCCTTCCCTATGTTTTTTTATTCGGAAGGGTGCAGTCACCGATTCTCTGGGATGTTAGTGTTGTTACAACATATTTTGTGCTTAGCCTTCTGCTATGGTTCTTTCCTCTGATCCCCGACCTTGCAGTGGCAAAAAACAGACTTGAAGGTCAGCCGAAGTTCCTTTCCAAAGCTTACGATATTCTTTCTTTCAGATGGACCCATCATGATGGTCAGTACAGGATTCTGGGACAAGGGATTAGAATATTGCTTATTCTTATCATTCCTACAGCATTTGCAATTCATACCGTTACATCATGGCTGTTTGCAGTAACCCCCAGGACCGGTTGGGACAGTACGATATTCGGACCATACTTCATCTCAGGTGCATTTGTGTCAGGGACTGCGGCGGTGATAATTGCAATGTATTTTTTCCGTGGAACATACCAACTTAAGAAATACCTTACGACTGATCATTTTGATAAATTAGGGAAAGTCTTCATTTTGATATCCGTTGTTTATATATATTTCAATATTAATGAATTTCTGGTACCCGGCTACAAGCTCAAGAGTGCTGATGCTATTCACCTGCGAGAACTATTTACAGGTGACCATGCGTTTTTGTTCTGGGGTGTTCAACTGTTCGGACTTGTGATTCCTGTTTTTCTTATGCTTTTCAGAGCAATCCGGCGGCCTCTGCCCATGCTTATTATCTCGATCGTTATGCTGGTTGCCGCCTGGTTTAAAAGATATATCATTGTTGTCCCGCCGCAGGCGCATCCTTTTCTTCCTGTTCAGAATTTTCCTGCAGAATGGTTAATTTATAAGCCTACACTGATTGAATCGCTTGTCACAATTGCATCGATACTCCTTGTTCTGATAATTGTAACGATTTTATCAAAGCTGTTTCCTGTAATCCCGATCTGGGAGCTTGCCGAAGAGGAAGCCAAAAAGGAATTAAGGGAAACACGAAATTTAAACCAGTGATATGAAACATGCGCTGCTAACCGGAATAATTTTGATGACTTTCTCATCACTGATTTTCTGTCAGGAATGGGTGGTGCCGGCCGACAGGGCTAACCGTCTCAGCACATTTCCTTTTAATGATGAAACTCGCAAATCAGGAGAAAAAATTTATACCGTGAACTGTATGTCGTGTCACGGAACCCCCGGGGAAAGTAATTTTATCGACCTTGTCCCTTCACCCGGCGATCCGGCAACTGACAAGATTCAGAGAAACAGGGATGGCGAGATATTCTATAAGATCTTTTCCGGACGTGGTCAGATGCCTTCATTCAGGTCAGTCCTGGCGACAAATGATATCTGGAACGTGGTATCATATATCCGCAGCTTCAATAGCAATTACAAACAGCAAATAATGCCGGTAATTACTTCTTCAGCCTACCCGGGAGCCGAAATTATTCTAAACTTATTTTACAAGCCCGGAGATACCATAATAACCCTTTCAGCCTTTGCTGTGAAGGAGGATCAGAAGGTACCGGTTACAGATGCAGGAGTAAGGCTTTTCGTTGAAAGAACGTTCGGCACACTCCAGATTGATGATGAAAAGATTACCGGAAAAGAGGGATTTGCCGTCTTCAGGATTCCGGATGATCTTCCCGGCGATACGGCCGGCAATATTAAGGTGAGCGCACGGTTTACGGATGAAGAAATATTCGGATCTGTGGCAAAAGACACTGTTCTTCAGGCAGCCGTACAAACCACACCTGTAAGCCTTGTAGCAGAAAGAGCTATGTGGAACAATGTCCGGAAAGCTCCTGTCTGGGTAATACTGACTTTTACTATTGGAATGCTACTTGTCTGGGGTTTTATTCTTTTTGTTCTTCTTAAACTCAGAGATATTTATGTAATTGGGAAAGCTACTCTGACCAATGATGATGAGAATGAATTATTGAAAAATAACCAAAATCAAAGCAAATGAAGAGAATCACCAGTATTGGAAGAATCCTGTTTGCACTACCATTTGCATTCTTCGGGATAAATCATTTTGTAATGATGGATTATTATATGGGCATGCTTACTTCGTTTATCCCACAGACGGCATTTGTTATGATACTCACTGGATTGATGCTAATTGCTGCAAGTATCAGTATAATAACGAAAAAGTATGTCATATTATCAACTTTCCTCCTTGCCGGATTGCTTTTTTTATTTATTGTCACTATCCATATCCCTCATCTTATAGCGGGTGTTGACAAGACCATCACTCTGATAGCGCTGCTTAAGGATATTTCCCTTTTGGGAGGGTCGTTGATGATTGCAGGTATCTATTCAGATGAACGTGAGAAAAAATAAAACTCAATATATGCAAAAAATAATCCTTTTATGTGCAGCTTGCCTGATCGTTATTGGCCTGAATGCACAGGAAACGGGACAATCCGGACTTTTCAACAGGGAAGTGGAAATCGGGATTACAGAACATCTCGGGGATACCATCCCTCTTGATCTCTGGTTCCTTAACGAGAACAGCGATACTGTTACGTTAAGGCAGCTGATCGACAAACCGACTATTATGTGCTTTGTCTATTTTGACTGCCCTTTTCTATGCAGTCCGCTGATGGATGGAATTGCTGAGGTGGTCAGCAAGATGGATCTTACCCTCGGAACCGATTATGAGGTGATTACAATCAGTTTCAATACAAAGGATACTCCGGAAAAAGCCAGGGAGAAAAAAGTGAATTTTGTGCAGAGGATCAGCAAGGAAAACCAGGAACACTGGATATATCTGACAGGCGTTCAGGAAAATATTTCAGCTATAACCTCAGCAATCGGATTTAAGTATAAACCGCAGGGACTCGATTTTGCTCATCCATCCGCAATATTTATCCTTAGTCCGCAAGGAAAAATTACAAGGTACCTCTATGGTCTTACCTATCTTCCCTTTGATGTCAAGATGGCTGTCTTTGAAGCTCAGAAAGGGATACCAAGGCCGACAATAAACAAAATTCTTGAGTATTGTTTTGCATATAATCCGGGCAGCCAGACCTATACTCTCCAGGTAACCAGAATACTCGGAGGCCTTATTATTTTTTTAGCTCTGGTAGTATTCATCGTATTGATTGTGAAAAAACGAAAGAAATGATAATATATCAGATATGACCAATAGTGAATCCGCTAACCACATAAGCTATCTCAGATATAAAGGAAAGTACAGGGGAATACTTTCCTGGCTGCTTTCAACTGACCATAAGAAGATAGGTCTGATGTATCTGTACTCTATTACGGTATTTTTCTTTGTTGCAGTCGTACTCGGGCTTCTGATGAGGCTGGAGCTTATTGCTCCGGGTAAGACGATCATGGAGCCCCAGACCTATAACGGAATTTTTACGATTCATGGTATCATAATGATCTTCGTGATTGTGATACCGGCACTGCCTGCAATATTCGGAAATTTCTTCCTGCCTATATTGATAGGAGCCAAAGATGTAGCCTTTCCGAGGCTGAACCTGTTTTCGTACTATCTTTTCCTTACAGGAGCAATCCTGGGGGTACTCTCCCAGTTTGCAGGAGACGGACCTCCCGATACCGGATGGACCTTTTATGTACCATATAGCGCGGAATCTTCCACAAATGTAATCTTTGCGCTTACAGCTGCTTTCATTCTCGGATTTTCCTCAATACTTACAGGTCTTAATTTCATCGTCACTATTCACCGAATGAGAGCTCCCGGAATGGGTTGGTTCAGGATGCCACTTTTCCCATGGGCTTTGTACGCAACAGCATGGATCCAGGTTCTGGCTACGCCTATTATAGGCATTACGCTTCTGATGGTAATCGCGGAAAGAGTATTGGGCATAGGATTTTTTGATCCTTCGCTGGGGGGCGATCCTGTCCTTTTCCAGCATCTCTTCTGGATATATTCGCATCCTGCGGTCTATATAATGATTCTGCCGGCGATGGGAATCGTTACGGAGATATTTCCCACATTCAGCCAGAAACCGGTTTTCGGATATACCGCAATTCTGATTTCAAGCCTGGCAATCGCTTTTGTGGGTTATTTCGTCTGGGGACATCATATGTTCACGGCAGGAATTAGTGTAGGATCAAGATGGTTTTTTTCATTCCTTACATTCATAGTTGCAGTCCCGAGTGCAATAAAGGTCTTTAATTGGATTTCGACAATGTACGGTGGTTCAATCGACCTTAAGCCCCCGCTTTTGTATGCAATCTCTTTTATTTTCCTTTTCATGATCGGTGGTTTTACAGGTCTGACACTCGGAGCTCTTGCTGCTAATGTCCAGGCTCATGACACCTCTTTCGTAGTTGCTCATTTTCACTACATAATATTCGGGGGAATGGGATTTGCTACCTTCGCCGGGATCCATTACTGGTATCCGAAGATGTTTGGAAGAATGTATAATAACAAGCTTGCAAATATCGCCTGGGGAATAAATTTCACGGGATTCAACCTTCTCTATTTCCCCCAGTTTATCATCGGGATACAGGGTATGCCAAGAAGATATTTCGATTATCTTCCTCAATTCCAGACCGGACATGTGATTTCAACCATAGGGGGGTTCATCCTGTTCATCGGATTGATCCTTATGGTATATAACCTTGTCAGGAGCATGAAGAAAGGAGATATTGCACCTGCAAATCCATGGCACGGGGTTACTCTTGAATGGCAGATACCTTCACCACCTTCACATGAGAATTTTGATGAAATCCCCGAAATAAAAACAAAGCCTTATTTTTTCGGACCACGAGATGAAAACAAATCCAAATAGCGATTATGCCTGAGCGGGATATTCATATTGAACAAACTGATAGTGAAACCGGAAAACTTGGAATGTGGTTATTCCTTTTCACGGAGCTGTTCCTTTTCGGAGGACTTTTCCTGGTTTATGCTGTTTTCAGGGCAAAGTATTCTGACGATTTCCATACCGGGGCAGATGAATTGAATGCTTTTATCGGAACTCTCAATACGGTTTTTCTTCTTACCAGCAGTATGACAATCGCTATGTCGCTTACAGCAATACAGAAGAATAGAAAAACCCTGGCTCTTTTCCTTGTGGCGGTTACTATTCTGCTGGCTGCCCTGTTCATGATGAATAAATATTTTGAGTGGTCACATAAGTTTCATTTCAAGCTTTATCCGGGATCAGAGGTTGTCAGAAATCTCCCCCATGGGGAAATATTGTTCTTCGGTCTTTATTACATGATGACAGGGTTGCACGCCCTTCATGTACTGATCGGAATGGTCCTGCTTTCTGTTATCCTGTTTAAAATAAAATCGGGAAAGATAATCAGTTCACATTTTCTGTTACTTGAGAATGGCGCTCTTTACTGGCACCTGGTAGACCTTATATGGATCTTTTTATTCCCGCTGCTCTATCTTATTACCTGAAAATTAAATTCTTTATGAAACAGGATGAAATTCATATTTCAAGCTTTTCTTCACTTGCCTCTGTTCTGGTTATACTCTTATTTCTGACAACAGTCTCTGTTCTGGTTACGGGCTGGCATCTCGGCGCATTTACGGTAGCGGTTGCCCTTCTGATAGCATGCGTAAAAGCTGCAACCGTTTTAACTTATTTCATGCATTTGAAATTCGAAAACCTCTTTCTGAAACTTCTTGTTGCAGGAGTTTTCATTTTATTTACTCTGGTAATTGTGATTACTTTTATTGATTATTTGCTACGATAAAAAGGATAAACCAACCAATATGTTTACAGGTGCATCAAATCTGGCTGAGGGAGTAGACAGAACGTTTATATTTATTTTCACGATCGCAGCGATCTTCATCTTAGGTATAACGATCTTTATGATCTATACCGTGATCCATTTCGACAGGAAGAAAGGCAAACCCGCAAAGCAATTCAGGGGGAACGCAAAGCTTGAAGCACTTTGGATCATTGTGCCCACAATACTTGTGTTTATAATGTTTCAATTCGGCTGGGCTGGCTTTGCCCCCATGAGGAATGTCCCTGCTGATGCAATGAACATTACCGCGGTCGGAAGGATGTGGGAGTGGGAGTTTGATTATGGGGATGGCATGAAATCGAAGGAACTGGTAGTGCCGGTCAACAAACCGGTGAGGGTGAATCTCAAATCGGAAGATGTAAACCACAGCCTTTTCATCCCGGCATTCAGAGTTAAGGAGGATGTGATTCCCGGGTATAATAATTATCTGTGGTTCATTCCGACGATAGTCGGGGAATATGAGATACTGTGCACGGAATATTGCGGCCTTTTACATTCTTCGATGCTGGCAAAGGCTAAGGTTCTGGAGCAGACAGAATATGAACTGTGGTTTGATGAATTTAAAAGTACTTCCCGGGAACCGGAACCTGACGGTTACCTTCTTCTCAGGAATACAGGATGTATTGCCTGTCATTCACTTGACGGGTCAAAGCTTGTAGGGCCTTCCTTTAAGGACCTTTACGGAACGGAGAGAACAGTTAATACATCCTCAGGACAGAAGATTGTAACCGCGGATGAGGAATATTTAACAAACTCCATATATAACCCTGATGATGAAATAGTGACAGGTTACAACAAAGGCCTCATGCAATCATACAGCGATATATTAAAAGAGCCGGAGATCCTGATAATAACGGAATATCTTAAAACCCTTGCAGGAGAACAATAACCATGGTCCGGTGCTATCTGACTATCTGAGCCTTGTTAAATTCAGGCTTTCGCTTGCCGTTACATTTTCCGCTGCAACCGGATATCTGGTTTATAATAGCTATCCCCGCATCGATTTTATTCTACTCATTTCAGGTATCCTTTTACTTACCTGCGGTTCCGCAGCCCTGAACCAATATACAGAAAGGGAGCAGGATGCGATAATGAAAAGAACCATGTACCGGCCTGTTGCCTCAAAAAGGATTTCAGCCGGTTCGGCTGTTACTGTCTCTGCTGTATTAATCATTTCCGGATCCTTACTGCTTCTTCTGACCGGCCCAGGTCCTTTCATTCTTGGTTGTTCCGGAGTAATCCTTTATAACCTTCTGTATACTTACCTGAAAAGAATATCACTTCTTGCAATAATCCCCGGGGCAATTGTTGGTTCTGTTCCTCCGCTTATCGGTTATACATCGGCCGGGGGTACGGTACTTAATGACAAAATATTCTTTTTTGCCGCTTTTATGTTCCTCTGGCAAATACCACATTTCTGGCTACTGCTTATGAGATATGGGAAAGAATACCAGGATGCCGGTTTCAGAACAATTTATGACCATTTGAATGTACAGCAGATAAAATTGGTTGCTCTGTCCTGGATAGTCTTGTGGTGTTTGATCCTGGTTCTGTTTGCTTATCATGTACGAGTTTTCATAAGCTATTTCATGGTAGCATTATTCTTCCTGACGGCTGTTTTCATTATCCTGTTCATTATATCGCTCTTTTCCAGGGATGAAGACAAGGGATTGAAGCATTCCTTTGCATTATTCAATCTATACAGCTTTTTAATAATGCTTATTCTGATAGCAGATTCATGGATAAAATGAATAATACTGATAAAATTTTATAAGATTTCCGGGTTAAACCTCAAAACCTGGCTATGAATTCCAGTGTCAGCTTATCTGTATGGATTGGGAGACTGGACTTGAAATAGTTCTCATAATTGAGACGGATCTCTGAATAGAATTGTTTTGGTTCAAAGCCCAGGTTGATCCCGATTGTCAGCCTGTCGGCGTCCACATTCTTTCTGAAAACCGATTCCCCGATTAAATCATACCTTATTACCGGGGTTATTAAATGGATCATGTTTCCCTTAGTTGGGAAATTATAGTATGAGTGAATGAAAAATCCATCATCATTCCTTTTTACCGAGAGAGTATCGTCCCACCTCCTTATGATGTATTCGGATTCGATAAAGAATGTTCCGTTTGTGTACCTTATTTCACCGCCAAGCATTGAGAGGTTACTTTTATCAGAATCATCTCCCTGATAAAAGTTCCCTGTTATTCTTATACCTTTTTCCGGCCCCATGGTAAATCGTCCGGCCAGATTGGGTTTTTCAATCCATTGCGGATTATTGTTTCCGGTACCATTTACTGCAGCAACAAGGATATTTACAGGTATTTGCCCCTCAATACCGTATTCAGCATAGAATCCTATATCGCGCATACCATCATTAATATATTTTGTAAGAAATGAACGGTTTGCAAAAAGATTTTCAGCAGGATTCCTCAAATAGTCGGTGCTGAAAGGGATTTTTTTCTGGCCAAGGTAGAAACTAAGATTGCTGACCGGCATGAATTTTACATAAGCATCAAGCATTTTCATCCTGCCTTCATCAGAAAGATCGATTTCAATCTTGTATGACATGTTGTTGTTTATTTTCCCTGTAACTCCAAATCTCGCATTCCTTACTTCAAACCTCATAAGGGAATTGTCCAGATCGAATTCCCCCTTTGTTTTAAGGATTCCAAAAATGTCAGGGATGTAATCCGTTCTTTTGTTAATGGTGTCCTGGGAAAAGAGATTAAACCAGGCAGATGATATCAGCAGAAACAAAATTATCAGGCATTTCTTTAGTCTGAAATTGGATTTGATCAATATCACGGTTTAATGCTTAAATGATTAATTCCTGCCGTTAAATATAATGAGTAAAGGAGAAAAGAGTATCAGTTTGAATTTTTCCAGGTGTAAGCGTGGGGCCAGTCTGCCGTGGCTGAGGGGATAGATGTATGACATGCCCTGCAGCCTATTGTTTTTTCAGGTCTGGCAGCCCCGTGAACTTCAGCAAACTCTTCTGAATCGTTTTCACCTCTTGATGAATCATGGCAGACACCGCAGCTTCCGATGGTTTTAGTTTTTGAAGTAAAACCCTGGTATTGTTTCGACTGATAATTATCGGATGTTTCACTTGAGGGATACATTGCATGGGGACTTCCGTGACAAGCACTGCAATACATGCTGCCGTGCCCCTGTGAATTACGGTATAATGCCGATCCGGTGCTTACTCCTGTTACGTCTTCATGGCAGGACGCACATGCCGGTTCTGATTCCCATGGTATCCTTCCGGCGGCGATTGTTGCGGCAACATTTGCCATATCCCCATGGCATTCTATGCAATTTCCATTATCCGAAGTGTGAGCAAGACTCCTGTTACATTTAGTTATTGCCCCCGGATGACAATCATAGCATGATGCACCCCGTGATGAATGTGAACCGTGCAGAGCCTGCGACAAATATTTAGCGGATCCGGTATTAATTCCAAGTGCCGGACTCGGATGGCACGATGCGCAAAGAACCGGCTTGCTGGCTACGGATGAAAGAGTAGTCCCATGCTCTGAATCGTGCTCTGACAAAATATCATCAAAGGCAAAGGCTCCATGGCATTTCGCACAGTTAAGCTCATCCGATGTCGGGACAGTGGCTTTGGTTTCAGCAAGTATTTTGCCTGCTCCGTCCTTTACAGTTATTTCGGCCACCTGGTAAGGATTCCAGGTATTGTTGTCATTAACAGGCACCACAGGAATCCCTTCGGCAATAAAATAATTCCCGGATGCTGTCATATCCCCTGTCAGGCCCTTTCCTTTCAGACCAATGTCATGGGCAGGGCTTGCACCAAATAGCTTAAGGGCATTATCCCAGAATCCACCATACGACCTTTTATTATAGGATGTGCTGTTGCCCGTCAGCTTGTACTCCACAGTAATTCCGGCCGTAACAATTTCAGGCGGAGAGCCCCTTTTGACAACCTGGACCATTACGTTGTTGTACGGAGGAAGTATAACAAGCTTGTCATAGCTCGGATTCAGACAATGCATCCCAAGGTCGTTCCATGCAAAAACCGACCAGGCTCCTTCGGTATCTGTTGATCCGTCATCGGTTTTAGTGCAGGAAACCAAACCGGCTGATAAAACTATCAGCATGAAAAGAAATCCTTTAAGAGGTTTCATTCGGCTGAAGTTTTGTTAATTAATTAACAATCAAAAAGATAAATAGTAGAACTTAAACCAAACTCTTTATATTGCCAAATATGAGTTTCGGATAATAAAATTACACTAATTTATTGGAAATAAATGGGAAAAGGGACTGGTTAACTTGTATATCCGGGATGATATTAAGCATAAATCAGAATCATCTTCTGAAATTAGATTCACACGGACATGGAACCTGCCGGTGTTTTCCGGATTTAATTTGTGTGGCACAACTTGCAAGAGCCTGCGTGATCAAAATAATCCAAAGTGTTTTTATAATAATTCCCTTCAACCGGTTGTGCTTACAGATTTCTTTCAAAGTCATATCAACAAGTATCTTTTTCCCAAACTTTCCGTAAGATTATAACTTGTCGGGGCCACTCATTATTGTATCTCTAACCCCCGGGCCCAGCTTCACTGCAGCTGATATGCCAGCAATTTTTTCATAATTGTTACCGGGAATGGTTTCCCGTGGCCCGGGTATATAGTCTTTACACCCGAGTCGATAAGAATTTTCCAGTTTCGTTTAATTTCTTCGATATCCTGGGCATATATAGGCAGTCCCGGGCGGATCCTGAATGGTAAGCCGTTATGAGCCATACACCCCACAAATGCTTCACCCGAGCTAAGGATAACACTGATTGACCCCATGGTATGACCTGGTGTGTGAATAATATTCCCGTCAATTCCATACATTGACAGTGAAAAGGGCTTGTCAGTTATAAGAATATCTGGTTTGAACTTTGGAAAAGAGATCCTCTTAAAGATTCTGAATGCCGGCAATGTAAGTTTCCCCAGGAAATTCACTCCTTTTGGAATTATTATGTCGTCACTATCAGTATAAGTTCTCTCACTTTCATGGAGAGCAATTCTGGCACCGGTCAGATCGCGTATTTCACTGGCTGACCCGGCATGATCAAAATGTGAATGTGTGAGGACAATAAGTTTAATTTCATTTGGTTCAATTCCAAGCTTTAATAGCTTTCTCTTAAACAGTTTCAGCTTATTGGGATTACCACCATCAATCATTACAGTGTCTTTACCCCGGATAAGATAGCAACTGTTTATTCCCAGCTGTTAACCTAAAGATTTCAGTGTTCATGACCAGTTTTTTTTAATATCCCCCAATTCTGCAATTCATCGGAATCATAACTGTGACAGCAATAGTATGCTTCTTAATTTAATATTGAAATTTAAACCTTTCCGGGAAAAAAGTCAAGGAGGTATAACATTTTACCTCTATTTTCCTGCCTGCCTGAAAATTTCTTCCTACCTTATTATAATCGGTTTTTATTGTAATGTTTTGAAACCATTATCGAGAATTGAGGATATGTTGTTGGTATAAAACAAAAACATTATGAGAAAGAATCTCCTGAAAAACAGACTGCTAATCATTGTTATCGTGATTCTCTGCTTGCTGGGCATTATAGCCGTCACTCATGGTAAAGACCTCTCCGTTGGACTTTAAAAGAAACAAACCCGGAGACCGGGGTTTTGGACCTGGTGATGATAGATCTGTAGCATCTGAAGGTTTAAAAGTAAATCTCAAATTCTACAGTAAATCTTTAAAAATGGATCGGGAAGTCCAGATCTACCTGCCTCAGGGATATGACCAGACAGGTACAATGAGATATCCTGTTGTTTACTTTTTGCATGGCACCGCTCAGAATAGTTACAGTGAAGGCGAATTATTCTCAATGGTCAAAAACCTTATTAGCAGCAAAACAATATCGCCTTTGATTATGTTTAACCGGCTCACCTATGAATTAGCCAGCAATACCTTTGTTAGGATTGTTTCAGGATTTAAGGCGCTGATATTTCCACACATATGTGTAAATTTTGCTGATCCGGCATTTTTCACTAACTTTGCAGGCTTTCATGAATTTAAGAAAATCACAGAACCTTTATGGTATTTGAAAACTTGGGTCTGATCCCGGAATTGCTGGAATCAATTGATTATATGGGTTTCACTGAAACCACGCCTATACAGGAAAAAGCTATTCCGGTTATTATGGCCGGCAAAGACCTGATTGCCTCTGCACAGACAGGTACAGGGAAAACTGCAGCATTTCTGCTCCCTGTAATGAACGACATTTGCAGGAAACGTCCCGAACATACCCACACACTTATACTGGTCCCGACCCGCGAACTGGCGATACAGATCGATCAGCAGATACTTGGCCTGGCCTATACATTAAATATTACATCCATAGCTGTATACGGAGGCGGAGACGGCAGCGACTGGGAACAGGAGAAGATCGCTCTTTCAAAGGGAGCCGACATGATTGTGGCTACACCCGGGCGATTGATCTCACATCTTACCCAGGGTTATGTCAGATTTGACAAAATAGAGATGCTTGGTGCTTGATGAAGCCGACCGCATGCTCGACATAGGATTCTATGACGATATAATGCACATAATTTCACATATCCCCGCAGTACGACAGACTCTCATGTTCAGCGCAACCATTCCTTACAGGATCAGGTCGCTGTCAAAGAAGATAATGAAAAATCCGGTGGAAATATCTCTTGAGATGTCGAAGCCTGCCGATGGTGTCATTCAGAGTGTATACCATCTGGAAGAAAGCCAGAAAATACCCCTGATCAACACACTCCTTGGTGAAAATCCCGATCACCAGAGCGTCCTGATATTCACCTCCACAAAAAAGAAAGTGTCTGATGTTGTCAGGGGATTGCGCTCCGGCTCATATCTGGTTGAAGGTATTTCTTCGGCGCTTGAACAGAATGAAAGGGAAGAGATACTTATAAGGTTCCGTTCCCGGCAAAGCCGTGTTCTTGTTGCAACAGATGTTCTGAGCAGAGGGATTGATGTCAAGGATATCAACATGGTAATAAATTATGATGTCCCGTCAGATGCAGAGGATTATGTGCACCGGGTCGGGCGTACTGCCCGTGCTGAAAAAACAGGTATTGCAGTAACACTCATTAACAGATCAGATCAGACCAAAATGCAGAGGATCGAAAAACTGATCGGTTATAAAGTCAATATTGTCAACCTCCCGGATTCTGTATCCGGGGCAAATGTAATAAACCGGGGATCCAGGAATTCATTTTCGGATTCCGCGGGGGGAAAACCTAAAAACAGAAAGTATCAGAAAAACAGGAGCCGGGGCGAATGGAACAAAACCAGCCCCAACAGGAAATTCATTAATAAAACCTGAACCGGCTTTTATTAGCAAATAAAATTTGTTTGTGGGTATAATTGATGAAATAAAAAGAAGGCGGACTTTTGCCATAATTTCGCATCCCGATGCGGGCAAAACAACTCTTACAGAAAAGCTGCTTCTCTTTGGCGGCGCCATCCATGTTGCTGGAGCTGTAAGAAATAACAAGATCAGGAAAACTGCCACGTCTGATTTCCTTGAGATAGAGAAACAGAGAGGTATTTCTGTGGCTACCTCTGTTATGAGTTTCGATTATAACGGGACTAAGATAAACATACTTGATACTCCGGGGCATAAGGATTTTGCCGAGGATACATTCCGTACCCTGACAGCAGTCGATAGTGTAATACTTGTCATTGACAGCGCTAAAGGGGTGGAAGAGCAAACCCGCAGATTAATGGAAGTATGCCGGATGAGAGCAACTCCCGTAATGATCTTTGTCAACAAAATGGACAGGGAGGGTAAGGAACCTTTCGAACTTCTGGAAGAGCTGGAAAAGGAACTGGAAATTGCTGTGTCTCCATTTACCTGGCCTGCAGGAAGGGGAAGTAATTTCAAGGGTGTTTACAATATTTTCAAGGAGAACATACAACTTTACACTCCTGAAAAGAGCAATATATCGGAACTTCTCATTGAAACCGGCAACATATCTGATCCTGAACTCAAGGAATTTGTCGGAGAGAAAATAATAAACCGCCTGTGGGAAGAAATTGATCTTGCTGCCGGTCTGTACGAGTCTTTTCAGCTCAACCTTTATCTTGAAGGATATCTTGCTCCTGTCTTCTTCGGGAGTGCCCTTAATAATACCGGTGTACTGGAGTTGCTTGAGACTTTTATTGAAATAGCTCCGTCTCCCACCCGGTCAGAAGCTCACGAGCGCCTTGTCAGACCTGAAGAACCTGATTTTACAGGGTACATTTTCAAGATTCATGCAAATCTCGATCCCAAACATCGTAACAGGATGGCATTTATGAGAGTATGTTCCGGCGTTTTCCAGAGGAACAGCATGTATTACCATCCCAGGTTAAAAAGAAAAATGCGGTTTTCTTCCTCTGCTGCATTTATCGCTAATTCAAAAAGCACTATAGACGAGGCATATCCGGGTGATGTAATAGGTTTGTACGATACGGGATCGCTGAAAATAGGGGATACTCTTACCGAAGGGGAGCTTCTGCATTTCAAGGGAGTCCCCAATTTCGCACCGGAGCTATTGAGAGAGGTAATAAATCTTGACCCGTCAAAGAGCAAACAGCTTGAAAAAGGAATCAGGCAGCTAACGGATGAAGGACTTGCCCAGCTGTTCCTCCAGCAACCCGGAAACAGAAAAATAATCGGAACAGTGGGTGAGCTTCAGTTCGATGTGATAAAATTCAGACTTGAACATGAATACGGTGCTACATGTGATTTCCGTCTTCTTCCTTTTGTGAAGGCACTATGGTTTAATTTTGATGATCCAAAGGAATTAAACGAGTTTCTTAAAAGAAAAGCAGGATTTATAGCTTATGATAAGGAAAATGCACCTGTATTTTTTGCGGACAGTGACTGGATGATTAAAGTAATTCAGGAGACATTTCCTTCAGTCAGGTTTCATAAAACTTCTGAGAGTTTCAGTATCAGCTGAAATTAAAAATCACAGTATGGCCCTTCAGGAAGGCCCCAAATATTAAACTCATCTTAACTTTGGGTGTCTTTCGCAAAAAACAGGAGACAGTCCGTGCATTTCCCGTGTTTTCCGTGAACCCCGTGGTTAAACCAGAACCATATATTTACCACAGATTTCACAGATAAAATCATTTAGAAATGTATTATTCATATCAGGAGCCGGGCAAGTCATCGAAATTACAATCTTCCATTTTTAAGGAATTTCTTTGACATCCTGTCATCAGGGTATCTGACAGAAAAGCCGGCCCAGTATTCTGCGACGGATCTTTTTATTTCTTTCCGGAGGATCCAGAGACCGATCAGGTTGGGAACAGCCATGAATGCTATAGTGATATAGGAAAGCGACCATATCAGTGTTGTATCGGTAAAAGATGCAAGGAAGAAAGCAACCACGAAAAATATCCTGTAGAAGATCACATACCGGGGTCCGACAAGGTAGGTAAGCGCCCTGTCGCCATAATATGACCATGATATTGCCGTCGAAAATGCAAAAAGAAGCAGTCCTATTGAAACTATATATCTTCCCCACCTGCCAAGAATGCTTCTCTCAAAAGCCACTGTTGTAAGAGGTGCACTGTGCATAAGGGATTTGCCGGTGACTGTTAATGAAGAGGAAGAAGGCTGCCACTTGCCTTCGGTAATACTTATTTTCCCGGTGAACGGTATCTTGTTATCATAGAATGTAAAATCCTCGGCAATTGACCTTGAGCAAATGAGAGTGACAGGTGTGACCATCCTGCCTTTATTTATTTCAAGGTCTCCGTTGAACACTGGCAGAGCTTTTCCTTTTGTGATAAAACCTGCAACCATCTTTTTCTCATCCGGATTATTATCATCATAAACCCGGTTCAGGAATATCATATCCGCATTCTGGAACTGGTTTTCTATTTTTTCAGTCCAGACTCCGGAGGAAAGAATTACCAGTCCCGTGAGCGTGCAAATTATTATTGTATCAATAAATGGTTCGAGGATAGCAACCATTCCCTCGGATATGGGTTCAGGAGCTCTCGCAGCTGAATGTGCAATAGGTGCAGAACCCTGTCCCGATTCATTTGAAAAGAGGCCCCTGTTGACACCCCTGTTAATGGCAAATGCCACCGTAGCTCCCATAAATCCCCCTGCAGCAGCAGTTCCGGTAAATACAGTTGAAAAAAGTGATATTATGGATGGAATGATATTCTGGTAATTTGTGCCAATTACCAGGATAGCTCCTATAAAATAGAAAATTGCCATTCCCGGAACAAGCTTCGAAGTAACGCTGGCAATACGTTTAATCCCTCCGATGATGATTAAAGCAAGAATAACCGCAAGCACGGCTCCGGTAATGATCTGTTTGATCCCGAATGTTGTGAATATTGAATTGGCAATGCTGTTTATCTGGGGCAGGCTCCCTGTCCCGAATGATGAAAGAACGGTTGCGGCAGCAAAGAATGCTCCCATAAAAGCACCTGTCTTAATGACTTTACCGCTTTTTGTAGTGATATTTAATCTCTTTCTCATGTAATACATTGGACCGCCCGAAACTGTGCCATCCGGTAAAATATCACGGTATTTGTGCGATATGGAGACTTCGGCAAACTTCGTACACATTCCTATTGATGCCGTTACAAGCATCCAGAACAGGGCGGCGGGTCCGCCAAGATGTATTGCGAGGGCTACTCCTGCAATATTGCCGGTCCCCACTGTTCCCGAGAGGGCAGTTGATAGTGCCTGAAAGTGGGAGGTGTCACCGACATCAAGGTGATGATCATATTTTCCTTTGACAACATCTACTGCATGCCTGAAGTATCTGATCTGCGGGAAACGCAGATAGAAAGTAAAGAAAATACCTGTTCCGAGAAGAAGAATTACAAACCACTCGTGCCCTCCGATATAACCGTCGAGCATGACAAGAAAATCATTGATTTTATGCATAAGACAGATATCCCATTAAATTAAACCTGCAATGGTAAAAGTAATAATTTCCTTTACAGTTGAAAATCTAACAAAGTCTTGGGATTCTGTTGCCGACCATACTATTTCGTGGCAATCCCCAATTTCTTCCCCTAAATGCCAGCCCTGAAAAAGCTTATCCGGCTTTCATTTTAAATAATCATTGAAATATCCTGCTATCTTTTCAAAAAGATGGACTCTTGCCCTGCCGGTCATGTTGTGCCCGGCACCCGGATAAACAAAATAATCGACCTGCTTACCCTGCTTAATGCATTCATCGATGAATGCAAGACTGTTTTGCCAGACTACCGTGGGATCGCTTGTGCCATGAATTATTAGCAACTTTCCCTCAAGATTGCCAGCATGGTTTAAAAGAGATGATTTTGTGTACCCTTCCGGATTTTTCAATGGGGTATCCATATAACGTTCTCCGTACATCACCTCATACCAAAGCCAGTCAATGACCGGTCCGCCTGCACAGGCAGTTTTAAATACCCCTGGATTGCGAAGCATCAGATTAATTGTCATGAATCCTCCGTAGCTCCAGCCGTTCACACCTATCCTGTCAGCATCAACGTAACCGAGTGTTTTCAGATACCTGATCCCTGTCATCTGATCTGCCATCTCTGTCTCGCCAAGCTGCCTGTGAATGATGCTTTCAAAATCAAATCCCCTGTTGGCAGAACCGCGGTTGTCGAGGGTAAAAACCACATAACCCTGTTGAGCAACATAATTCAGGAAAAATCCGGCTCCGCCTGTCCACGACTTTGTTATCATCTGTGCATGAGGGCCTCCATATACATAAACAAACACCGGGTACTTAAGTGCAGGATTAAAATTCACGGGTTTGATAAGGCGGCACCATAGATCGGTGATCCCGTCATCGGCCTTAATGGTGAATATCGACATCTCCCCGGTAAGGTATTCTTTGTAAGGATCAGGATCTTCCAGCAGCGTTGACATTTTTGTCCCCTTACTGTCGATAAGATAGTATGCTCTTGCCATTTGCAGCCCGCTGAACACATCCAGGAAAAAGTTCATGCCTTCCGGAGCAACTATGCTGTGCACTCCTTCTCCGGATGTGATCTTTTCTGTTTTTCCTGTCTTGATTTCAGTTCTGTAAAGATGCTTTTCAACCGGACTTTCCGACGTAGATTCATAGAATACTGAACTGCCCTGCGAATAGGATCCGATAAGGTTCAACACTTCCCAATTTCCTTTTGTGATCTGCTTCAGGAGGTTGCCATCCGTGTCGTACTGGTAAAGATGATTCCATCCGTCGCGGCGGCTTTGCCAGATGAATTTAGAATCGTCGTCAGGGGAAAAATACAGTTCATGCAAGGGCTCCACATATCGGTCGTTACTTTCTTCAAACAGGTTTTTCACAAGCTTTCCTGTAACAGCATCATATTTATTTACCATTAGATGGTTCTGGTCGCGGTTCAGTATTCCGGCATAAATGAACCGGCACGAAGGATCCCAGGTCACTGAAGTAATATACTGATTTTCCGGACCATCCGTCTGAAGGTATACTATTTCATTTTGTTGTGGATCATAAACACCCAGTTTCAGCTTCTCGCTTTTCATTCCTGCCATTGGGTATTTTATGAGTGAGGATTCTGCAATACGGCCTGAGATGTCAACAAGGGGGTACCCGGTAATCTCGCTCTGATCGATCCGGTAAAAGGCAATACGTTTTCCGTCGGGCGACCAGTAAATACCGTCATTGATGCCGAATTCGTTCCGGGACGGGATCTGGCCGAATACTATGTCTTTGCTCTCTTCTCCGTTGACCTGAATGGTCTCTCCGTTTAAAGCCACAAACAGGTTGTTTTCCACGGTCCAGGCAACGTTGAAACTCTTGTCGCTGATTGTCACATTTTCTCCGGAGCTGTCAAATTCATTTACCCTGGTGATTTTCGAGGCTGACATATCGTACAGGAAAATCCGGTTCTGATCCCTGAAATAAAAGCTGTCCCTTCCAATCCATGAAATTGAAGGAAACTGCCGGAGTTCATTCTGCTTAAGTTCCTTCATTTTTAAATTAAGAGTTTCAAGTTTCAGGATCGTATCAGCTTTTTCCGGATTTTGTACAGTTTTCTGAACCAGGCTAAGGTTTTCTATCCATGTGAATGCATCATGTCCTGTCCTCCATGAAAGGCCTGTTATTGATTTTGGAGAGAGCGTCCTGTTGAGGTAATCCGAGGCAGTAAATATCTTATCCTGTGCTGTAATATTAAGACCTAATGCAATGGATATCAGAATTGTAAATAGAGTTCTTGTCATATTTTCAGGTTTTTTTAAAGATAGGTATTTCTGAAATACCAGACAGGGAAACGCCCCATTGGTTTTTAAGGTTGAAGAAGAGTGTGTCCTGAGGCGGTAGCAATCAGTCCTGTTTGTAAAAATCATATCGTTTTGGGTAAAAAAATCATCGATTAACAATAAACCAGTTATTGTAAGACGATAAATTTTCGTATGATTTTATTGAACCCTTTACAGGGTTCTGAATCAAAAGGGGTGGCTTCTACTTACGGTTTCACTCTAATCTTAAATACTTATGTCTTTATTAAGGGATTATTATAGTTTTGTACTTAGTCTGAATCTACCAAAATGACCCGACCTTCATTATCAGGAATTATACCTTTTCTTGCACTTCTCATATCCTTTCAGTCACTTCAGGCACAAGACCTTTTCGAAGTCAGCACAGGAGCCGGACTCTTTGAAGGCGGCTTTATTAAGATGAAATACGGCAGCAAGACACAGGTTGGTCTGAGTCAGGACGTGTTAAGCCAGCTCCGCACCACAGGTCTGGAGATCTGTTACAGGTTTTCGCGGAAAGGAGAATCCGGCTCAGCTGGACCTTATTACATTATATGCGGTGCGGGCACAACTCTTTTTGGGAAAGGCTATGATGCCTTCGAACAGAGTTACATTTATCCCAGGATCGGAAGGTCTTTTCTGTTTTCACGAAGAACCGGCAAAACCGGATTGAATGCCGACCTGGGAATTACAGTTCACCGGTACACCAATCCTCCCGAAGGCTACATCACCGAAATCGTTCCATTCTCAGGCAGCCTGGGAGTTTTTTACAGATTCTGAAAACAATCAGGATTAATTGCTTATGGCAGGCCTGCAAATCTCTTAGCATACATTAAGAATAGTGATCTCCAGAATTGATTCACCACGGATATCACGGATATCACGGATGAAATCATGGGTTTTATTATTTGAGACAATCCGTGCATCACCCGTGTTCTCTGAGAAATCCGTGGTAAAATAACACAAACCAGACTAAATTTTGAAAGCGTCATAAGTCAGGAAATTACTTCTTAGCTGCCAATATATTCCTGATTGCTTCAATATTCCGGGGATTCACAATATTCTTTGCTTCGGGCGTGTAAAGGAAGTCAATCTTATCCTTGTGCCGTTCCACAATTTTTGATCTGACCATTTTGCCGAGACTGTTCAATTGTTTGTTATCCGTGTTGAATGGTTCATCAAGTATTGCGATGGCTGATGGCAGCCACCTTGAGGGGAAGAGATCATCATATATACCTCCCCGTTCATACTGACTTATAACCTGTTCTATTGCAGTCAATGCGGACTCCGCGGCATTTAGTCCGGTCAGACTCATGTTGCTGTCTTTTGCCCATCTGACAAGAGCCTCAGCATTTGGTACAACCAGGGCAGTCGTATATTTATTCTGATTGTTGAACAACATCATCTGGTCAATTAAGGGTGACCTGTCAGTTATTGTCTCCTCAATTCCCTCAGGACTGTATTTTTCACCATCATCTGAAATAAGAAGACTTTTAAACCTCCCAAGGACATACAGGAACCTGTCCTTGTCAACATACCCCATGTCCCCGGTATAGAGCCATCCGTCGCGAATGGTTTCCCTGGTGGCTTTCTCATTTTTCCAGTATCCTTTCATAACGTTTTCGCCCCGGACAACAATCTCCCCTTTACTGCCAGGAGGTAATTCCCTGCCATCTTCATCGCAAATCTTCAGATCCAGATTTTTTACTATAAAGCCTGATGAACCAAGCTTATACTTATTTTCCATGTTACCTGAAATTACGGGAGAAGCTTCAGTGAGACCATAGCCTTGCAGCATGGGTATCCCGATTGCAGCAAAGAATTTCTGTATCTCAATATCAAGCAACGCCGCTCCCCCGATGAAAAACCTGAGCCTTCCGCCAAAGTTAGACCTGATTTTCTTAAACAATATCAGATCATAAACCTTGTAGAGAGGTTTGAGAAACATCCTTAATCCCTTTCCCTTGTCCCATCCTGTACCGTTGTACCTGTAAGCAATCCTTAAGGCATGTCTGAAAAGCATTTCAGCAGCCGGACCTTTATCCCTGATCCCTTTTTCGATTGCCTTCCTGAAGTTTTTTGCCAGTGCCGGAGCACTGAACAGAAACACAGGCCGTATCTCCCTGATATTTTCAGGGATGTGCTTAAGGCTGTCAAGATAGGATTTGCCCGACTGAACTGCGGCCAGGCTTGCTCCCACAGCCATCATTATGTATATCCCCACCGTATGGGCGAAAGAATGATCCCACGGCAGGATCAGAAGGGTTGACCACCATTCGGGGACATCAAACAATGAAAGAGCCTGTTCAATATTTGCAGTATAGTTCCTGTGTGACAGTATTATCCCTTTGGGATCAGCTGTTGTTCCGGAAGTATAGCATATATTGACATAATCATCCGGTCCGATCGAATTTACGGTTTCAGTGAATTCTTTCAGATTATCACGGAGAAATTCCTCCCCTAGTTCCCTTACCTTTTCTATATAGATTTCATCCCGGGAATAACTATCCCTCGGATCCAGGAGGATTATTTTCTGCAGGTTATCAAGGTCCCTTTTTATGGAGTTGATTTTTTCATACTGAAGGCCTGAGACTATCACCCATCTGGACTCTGAATGTTCAAGTCTGAATTTAAGGTCTGCTCCCTCCTTAAGCAGAATTGAAAGCGGGACGCTTATTGCACCGGTAACTATTATCCCGAGTTCGCTGAGCACCCAGTCGGTACGCGATTCGGACAATAATGCGATCCTGTCTCCCTTTTTTATCCCGAGTGAGATCAGACCGGCAGCTGTTTTAAAGGCCAGATCTTTTGTCTCTTTGAAGGTTGTCGCTTTATAGCTGTCTGTTTTTTTCTCCAGAAGATAGGGGTTATCAGGATACTTATTAGCACTGTTCTCCAGCAAATCGATAATTGTTGTCATCCCGGATTTTATTAGTTAACCAACCATAAAAATCAAAGGTACACCCTGCTACGGGCAAAGTCAATTTTATTTTCTGGGCTTGCAGGTATGTCTTGTGTATAATTTCCCAATCATTATTAAACAATACTGTATTTGATGTGTTAACTATCAGGATCTCTGTTAAAGTAGTTCGCAGCAACCAATTAAATTCATATTATCATGAAGAAATCATTTAGTTATCTGTTTGCTTTGGGCTTTATTACGGCAATAGCTGTAATCAGCAGCTGTAAAAAGGATGCCCTTATACCCGACCTGAAAACTGTTACAGTTTCGGAGATCACAACCGTATCAGCAGTCTCGGGTGGCGAAGTTATTTCAGAAGGTACTTCGGATATAACGGTTCGCGGTGTGTGCTGGGGGACAACATCAAAACCTGATGTAACGGGATCTCACACGACTGATGGCAATGGTACCGGAAGTTTTTCAAGCAACCTGACAGGACTTACACCCGGCACAACCTACTACGTCAGGGCATATGCAACCAACAGTGAGGGAACGGTATATGGAGATGAGCTTTCATTTGAAACAGTAGCCCTTGAGGCAGCAACTGTTACAACTGCTGAGATTTTATCCATTACCGGCAAATCTGCAATTTCAGGAGGGAACATCACTTCCAATGGTGGTGATCCGGTCATTGAAAGAGGCGTTTGCTGGTCTGAAACCTTAAATCCGACCACGGCTGATAATGTAACTTCGGATGGCTCCGGTTCAGGAGTCTTTTCAAGTGATCTGACTGGTCTTGCTCCCGGAACTTCCTATCATGTCAGAGCCTACGCTGTCAACAGCATAGGAACGGCTTACGGGAACAATGTTACTTTTACTACCCTTGCTGTCGTTCCTTCAGTTACCACATCTGCAGTTGCCTCATTATCACAGACTACGGCTTCAACCGGGGGTAATGTTACAGCAACCGGAGGTGCTGATGTAACTTCAAGAGGCGTTTGCTGGGGGATAAATCCTGATCCTGTTGTTGAGGGAAATTACACAACTGACGGTTCTGGTGAAGGAACATTTAACAGTCTGCTTACGGACCTGGTCCCGAATACCCTTTATTACGTAAGGGCTTATGCCGTTAACAGTGCTGGTACCTCCTATGGAGAACAAGTTGAATATTACCACGGCAGCATAACGGATATTGATGGGAATGAATATCCTGTTGTCAGGATCGGAACTCAGATCTGGATGGCTGAAAATTTGAAAACGACCAGATTCAATGATGGTTCTGAAATCGAAAACGTAACAGAAAACTATGATTGGGCCGATATAACTTCTCCCGCATACAGCTTGTACAATAACGACATGGATACTTACGGACCAAAATATGGTGCGTTTTACAACTGGTATGCAGTAAGCACCGGAAAACTTTGTCCTTCAGGCTGGCATGTTCCTTCTGATGATGAATTTAAAACTCTTGAGACGTATCTGGGAATGACAGAGGAACAAGCTGATGAACTTGGCCCCCGCGGAACGGATCAGGGCAGCCGGCTTAAAAACACTTTCGGATGGCTTGATAATGGTAATGGAACAAACACCTCCGGGTTTTCTGCCCTGCCTGGCGGAACCCGGTCTCATATGACAGGAGCTTTCATGAACGAAGGTTACGTAACCGGATTATGGTGCTTCGATGAAAACAATCAGGAGCAGTTTTTTTTCAGATACCTGAGCGGGGATATGGCTGAAGTGGGAAGAGACTTTGTGGTTGATGAAAAATTTAAATCTACAGGGAGATATATAAGATGCATAAAAGAATGATTGGTGTAGAAATCCGTTGATACGGATTACAAAAATGGTCGTTTATTCAGCAATTGTACAGATATTGTCCAGGACTTGTCAAACAAAAGGCAAGTCCTGGTTCAATTTTTACCTGTTTAGTTAAGCCCGGAAATTTTGGTTTTGTAGTGTCACAGGTTCTCTTTGCAATCTCACCTGAATTGAAGCGCTTTCTCCAGAATTATGTCTTCACCATTGATTACCTGTTGTATTGTCGGGTTTATCTCTGTATCCGGTAATACACCGCGATCAAGGGCTTGTATTTCAGGCACAGCCATATAGTACCCTAACATAGGTATCCCAAGTACCAGGCGGCTGTTGGGCAATGTTACAAGAACAAATGTTCCACTATTATTACCGCTGTAAGTACCACCGGTCTCCTGTCCCAAAAGTTTTGCCCGTCCTGTGGCTTTTGCCACAGCTGCAAATTCTGATGTTACAGAAAAACTATTTCCGTTAACAAGTACCAGTACCTCGCCAGAATAAGGATGTTTTGAAGGTTTCTGGATTTTCAGATTTTTATGCACAGGCCATCTGTATCCGCCATCTTTATCTTTTTTGATCAGCAGTTTCAGCAGTCCGTAAAATTTAGGCATTTGTGCATATTCACTGAAACTTAAATTCCTGTTTGGCAGTACTAAAGTTTCGTAATATTTAAATGGTTTGCCGGTTAAATGAGCAAAAAGCAATGCTCCCCATCTGTCATTCCCACCTTCATTGTCACGCAAATCAATAATCAGTCTTTCAATAAGCTTTGACTGAATTTCAGCAAAGGAACTTTTCAGGAACTTTTTGAAATTATCCTCTTTGCTTAACGGGTAGAAGGCTTTTATTTTCATTAGAGCCACATTCTGTTCCGGGAAGGTCAAAACGAAGCTAGGTTCCGCCTGTCTGGTATTTTTCTTTTCATATTCCAGTATTTCTTCCAAAGTGGTTGCAGGAATCATGACTGTGGTTATTTCACCATTGTTCTTTCTTAATTCCAGACGAAATTGTTCCGGGCTGTCAATTAAATTAGCATAATAGGCAGGAAAAAAATTGTTTAATTCCAGATATTTTGATGATTCCACTTTACCGTCGGCAACAATATTCCGGAAAAGAACAGGAATTAATTCGGCAACGGGCCTGTCATTTATTGACACAATTTCAGTTCCTTTTTCCGCATCAATTTTTTGATCATAGCTGTCAAGGAAGTAACCCTTCTTTCCGGAGAAAAGCAGTTTTAACGGGAATAGCCTGTCTGTTCCATAAAAATAGTGATAGAGATGATTTTCATCATAAAGGCCATCCGGAAAAAACTTTGTATGTCCGCAACGAACAGCGGCGACAACAGGGGATAAAAGCCGGTAGAAATCTGCCTGACTTATTGAATCAATCAATGCTTGTTCAGCTTTCTGAAACAGTGAATCGATAGTCTTTGCAGATTCAAATCTATTGATACCGGGATGAGCTTCAACAAGCGCTGTTTTAAAGACGGAAAAATCCTTTTTTGCTTCTGCCAGACTTATAATCTGCCCATATAAATCATTAATAAAGAGCAATATAACCAGGAAAATAACAATATGTTTCACTTATTATTTTTATTTTTGCATAATACGTTACACTTTACGAATTTCCTACCTCCGGATAAGCTTTTTATTCTTATCCATGGGTCCGAAGTCATACGGGGCGTTATACGGTTAGTTCAATTCGCTTAAAAATAATCATGATTTATGATTTTTCCGAATGACCTAAAAAATAGATTTTTGATCCTTATTGTAAGTAGTATTTGATACCAGCCCTTAATTTGGGTTTCTGATCGATATAAGGATTGCCTATCATCCATCCTTCTGTTTTATAGCCTGCTGTAATATTCAACGAAAGGCTTCTCCCCAGATGGTAATCAGACATTATTTCGAGGGCTCCGCCGAATTTTCCTGACTCATCGAAAAATCCCTGGTTTTCGGGTTGGCTCCACAGACTCAGAGTCCCTCCCAATTCTATTTTTTTGTTAAGGAAAGGAGCGACATTATAAATGCCATACTGAAATCCGGGGAAATGGTTGTCCTTGTTATTATAATTATGAATTACAATAAGTTGATTAAGTGATTTTATCTGAAAAGGAACATAAATCGCAATATCGTTCCCAAAATGAACAGGGCTGTATTGCATAAAAGCTAAAAACTGAAAATCAGAACTGACTCTGATCCTGTTGATGAGAAAAATGGCCGGATTTACAAAATTCAACATTGAAAGCTGCTTTTGTTTTTTCAGGTAGTCCTGGCCTTCCGGGGTCAGATCACTAAAGCCAATCCTTCTGTTAACTCCTTCCCCGTCAGGAAATAAATCCCGGTCGGTATATGGGATTTCTGGACTGAACATGTCATATATCCAGGCTGTCAGGTCGGCTCCAGCAAAATCGCGGTAAATCGGATTCACATCCTCATGCTGGGGAGCAATTACTTTCACAGAATCGCTGAGTGAACTCGCTGAAAATTTAAAATAATCCCAGACGTAATAAGCATTGTACAGATACAGGGGGTTCTTGTAAAAAGTCCGGGAGTGGAAAAAATCTTCAATAACATTAACCTGAGTAATGAAGCTCTCAGACTGAACTCCACTGACATATGAGTACAATAAGTCATTAATGCTGTTCACCTTGAGTCCACTCAAAACCTCATCGGATAGTCCGTACACTGTTCCATCCCAGCGATTGACTATCCAGTTGCCGTTCTTAGCTGAAATATCATTGACCCCAAGCACTGACCGGTGAAATTCTTCATGAGAAAATACGCCCAGGGGAATGGGAAGTTCGCTTCCATAATAGCTGAAACCAAATCCCAGAAGGTATTTCAGGCCAGTATTTGCAATTTTGCCTCCAAACGTATTATTCCGGTTTTTTATAATGGCATTCCCGGCAGCATCAATCCCCCAGAAACTTAAATCATAAAGACTTGAAGATAATTCAACGGATTGCATCATGGACGGATATCTGCCGGCAGAATTCAGGTTCTGCGGAACATCCAGAAGCGAATAGGACAACCTGAGTTTATAAACTTCAGGGTTTTGGCCCAACAGGAGATTTGCTGAAAGCAAAAGAGTTCCCACAAAAATTAACTTTTTCATTTATTTATGTTTTAGACTGGTTAATTAATCTTTCAGATATTCATGCAGTGTTAGTTGCGGAATGTATAATTAATTCTTCCTATAATGGCTTTTCAGTTCTGTCCCGGTTTTGTTGTGGTTTTCCTGTTACAGAAGAATTTGAAACGTGTTTTTGACCTATAAAAACAATATGTTTTCAAAAAAGTTCAAAGAAGTTTTCAGATGTGTCATTTAAACTTTCTGACAATAAACGCCCCTTCTCAGGCAGTCCAATATCACCGGATATTACGTATTGTTTATATTTGTATAAATTCCTTAAATATGAAGATTTCTTTATCCATAATTTTTTCGGTGATAATTCTGGGTTTTTTATTTGTTCAGAGTTCACCGGTTGACCAAAGCGTGCAGAAGAGCGGATCCATCTACACCGTCGAAGTAAAAAAAGTAATTGATGGAAAATGCTATGGATGTCATAGTGTAGATGGCAAGTCCCGGGATGCTAAAAATGCCCTTATGTGGGATAGTCTGCCCAATCTCCAGAAGGGCAAGCTCGTGGCAACTCTTGATGACATAATCGAGGTGCTGAAAAAAAACAAAATGCCGCCGGCAGGAGTTATTAAGGAGTATCCGGAAATGAGGCTCTTGCCTTTGGAAAAACAGATTCTCCAGTCGTGGGCTGAATCCAAAGCTGACAGCCTGCTGAAATGAGGATTTAGTCAATCCATATTATATTACCTGATGAAAACAGTTAAAAAAATATTGATCACTCTGGCAGTGGTGTTCATTGTCATACAGTTTATCCCATCAGGAATTCCTGAAAATATTCCTGAGGATAAAAACAGCATTGCAAACAGCAAACTGGTTGCAGGACCGGTTCTTGATCAGATAAAAAAATCCTGTTTTGACTGCCATTCAAACCAGATTCAGTTTCCGTGGTATTCAAAGCTGGCTCCTTCATCATGGATGCTTGCAAATCATATCCGTGAAGGGAAGTCGCACTTGAACTTTTCCGAATGGGAAGCTTACAACAATCGTGAAAAAATAGGATTGCTCGAAGAGATTAAGGATGAGGTGGGGTCTGGTAAAATGCCGCTGAAGTCATATCTGCTGGTTCACAGGGATGCAAGGTTGAATTCTGAAGAGATTTCAGCTTTGTTTAAATGGGCCGATGAAGCCTCTGCCAGAATACTGGAATAACCATATGCTCTCCGTGTATCTTAAGAGTTTTTGCTTTTGCTGGGTATTAAATTTCCTTTTATTGTTCTTATCCAATCTCTTACATGCCATTGCTGGTGTCGTATTCTCCTGTGTTTCTTTGAGAAACGAATACCGGCAAAAAGCATCAGAAGAAATAAGACAGTGGCTGTTATCATAATGTGTAAGTTTCTTAATGTGTGTTTTCCGATATACTTGCATCCTCCCGGGAAGATGCTAATCCCGAAATATTATAACGGGAATTGCCAATAAAAAATTCCTGCTGGTTAACAGAAACCAGAAGAATTATTCTCTGAAGGTAGATTGAAAACTGAATTGGTGGGAGTGAATTTTGAACTACTCTTTTTCTTCACCCGTGTTTTTCTTTTCTCTCGCCAGCCTTTTAATAATTGCTTCGTTATTATCCTTTGCCTGCTTATCCCTGACAAGGGAATACTTTTCTCTGCGTAACGCAGCAGATTTTAAGCCCTCTTCTCTTCTCAGATCTTCTTCCTCGTTATCAGGAATATGATCGGGTATTGTTAATTCATCTTTCATTTCACAAAGATACTCATTAACACGGCATAAGTCAAGTTTTCGAGCTTTAAAACATCCCCACGTACAAGATGAAATTAAAAATTCAGTTGTACTTTAGCTAAATTAAACCAATGTTAAAAAAATGGAAACGGTAAAAAATATACTGGAATTAGTGATTCTCAAAATGGGGGATCATCAGGTAATGGTTTCAACTTTGCTGATTGTTATTCTGATTTTCCTTGTCACTAAACTGATATTGTGGGTCATAAGGAATACTATCTTCAGGAAACAGACTGTTGAGAGAATGCAGATGAGTAATGCTTACTCCTTGTTCCAGATCATCAGGTATATCATTTGGATTGTCTCAATACTGTTTATGATGCAGACTCTCGGAATCAGCATAACCGTCCTGCTCGCCGGTTCCGCTGCCTTGCTGGTCGGAATTGGCCTTGGCCTTCAACAGACTTTCAATGACTTCATTTCCGGCATTATACTCCTTATTGAAGGCACAACAAAAATAGATGATGTCCTTGAAATCGACGGCGAAGTGGTAAAGATCCAGGAGATTGGAATAAGGACATCAAAAGGACTTACCAGGGATGACATAATTGTCATTATTCCCAATTCTGCAATCACTACCAATAAGGTAATAAACTGGAGTCACCAGTCAAAAAAAACACGCTTCCGGATTAATGTAGGAGTAGCTTATGGCAGTGACGTGGATCTTGTCATCAGAGTCCTGGAGGAAAGTGCACTGGAACATCCGGAAATAAGCGATAAAGTCCATATAGAGGCACGGCTTGTCGATTTCGGTAATTCATCCCTTGATTTCCAGTTGCTGTTCTTCAGTGATAATGTATTCAGGATTGAAAAGGTCAAGGCTGAAATAAGAAAGATCATCAACAGGAAATTCATTGAAAATGGGATTATTATCCCTTTTCCACAGCTCGATCTTCATGTGAAGGAGACCCCTCGCCAGTCAGATAGATAAAATTGTAATACCCGTCGGTCAGGGATGTTTGCCTATCTTTGTACTATAATTGAGTTTATTGTTTAAAACATGATTCTACATAACCGGAAATTAAATTCTTAAAGAAATGAAAATGTTTACCAGGTTCTTTTGTTATTTGCTGGCTACCTTGTTGCCAGTGTATGTTATAGCCCAGCAAAATACGGCCACTCCCGTTGCACTTAACAGGATAGGAGATAACATTTACGAAGTGAAAGGAGGCCGCGGAGCAAACGGAGGTGCATTTATCGGAAAATCCGGTGTTTTGCTGATTGATTCAAAAATGGATAAGGAGTCAGTAGATCAAACCCTGACGGAGATCCGTAAACTTACCGACAAGCCCATACGATTTATGGTCAACACACATAGCGACGGAGACCATGTCTTTGGCAACCGGTTTCTTCCGGAATCAGTTGTTTTTGTAGCACACGAAAACTGCAGGCAGGAATTCTTCCATCCGGGAAGAAACGGAGAACCTTCTTCCTGGAATGCCCCGGAGCTGGCACCTTATATTCCTTCGGTTACCTTCAATGACAAAATGGATTTGTATATTGATGATAAGAAAGTGGAGCTGTGGTATTTTGGGATTGGACATACAACAGGAGATATAGTAGTTTACTTCCCGGATGACCGGATTGCTTTTATGGGCGATCAGGTATTCATGGAACGCCCGCAACTGATTCACTCTTATAAGGGAGGAAATTCATTCGAACATGTGAAAACACTCGAAAAAATGCTTTCGACCCTCGATGCAAAGATATTTTGCAGCGGCCATAGCGATGCACTCGGGAGAGAAATGGTCCAGGCTCATATTAATAAAACGAAAGACTTACAAAGCAATGTGGACGGATTTGTGAAAAAGAATTACTCTCTTGAGAACCTTAAGAAAGAATTCAATGAAGACCAGGCCGGCCTTGTTGAAACAGTATACAATGAACTGGCAGCCTCAAAATGAGCACCCTGGAATTTGGTAGAATCAGCTTAATGACACGTGTAATGAAAAAAATCCTTTTCCTTTCGTTCTTGCTATCCTTTAAATGAATTTCCGTTTCAGGACAGGATCAGCCATTCAGCATAACCCACGGACCGTGGCTCTGCGAACCGGGTGTCGGCAACTGGATAATTAAATTTGGATTGGCTTAGAGAAAGTGTAAATTTGATATAGGAAAACTCTTAATAACTGTAATCAGACCACTTAATATGATTTTTCTTATGATTAAATCATTTTACAGAATAGGGCTTATTATTACGATCCTTTCAATAAACATTGCAGGATATGGGCAGAATGTTCCTGATACAACCAGAACGTTCAAAATTGAAACAAAAGATGGCAATTTTTTTACTGGTTATATTATTAGCCAGGATTCAATCACACTGGTTTTGAAAACGGAAACTCTTGGCGAAATCAGAATCCCCCAGGCAGAAATAAAATCAAAAACTGAATTAAAAGAGGTATATGTCGTAAAGAATCAAATCTGGCTACCTAATTCACAATCAGGACGATATTACTGGGCTCCGAATGGTTATGGTCTTGAGGAGGGATCCTCTTATTACCAGAACATATGGGTTCTCTACAATCAATATTCATACAGTTTTTCTGACAATTTTTCAATGGGAGGAGGGATACTGCCATTGTTTCTCTTTGCCGGAGGACCTACACCTGTTTGGATCGTACCAAAAATCTCAATACCCCTTGTCACGGATAAAGCAAATATCGGAACCGGTGCTTTTCTTGGGACAATCCTGGGTGAAGATCCAGAAGTTTTCGGACTTCTTTACGAAACAACCACTTTCGGATCACGCGATAAAAATTTTAGTATTGGCTTTGCATATGGATTTGCTGCCGGAGAATGGATGGACAGGCCAATAGTCAATTTAAGCACAATGATCCGTACCGGCCCAAGAGGCTATTTTATATCCGAGAATTATCTTATCCCCTATAAAACAACATCCTGGGATTATTATGGGGATTATTCTGAAAAGAACACATTTGCAGTTATCATATCGCTCGGCGGACGCAGCTTAATACGTAAAATAGGACTTGATTACAGTCTATGGATTCCATTCAATGTTGATCTGGATACATTTCTTGCAATACCATTCCTGGGTGTGACGATTCCGATAGGGGAATAGAACCTTAGTCTTAAATAAATTTTACAGTCCCGGCATAGCCAAAACTTTAGGCTTATTCAGCATCGGCATGTCTGATAATATTGTAATTTCAGCCTTATAATAGCTTCCCGGATAAGAATGGATATTGCTTTTATGACTTGGCTGATAAAAAGAGATTTTGTGTTGTTAAATTACACCATTCTTGGGAAACAGGTTAATGCATTAATATTCAGAATGTTATTATTTGCCATTTTAAAAAGACAAAAACTATGAAATACAAATTATTTTTTGTCCTGAGTGCTTTACTTTTCTTTCCGGCCGTACATGCCCAGTCAAGGTTTGACAACATTCTTTACGGTGTCGCCTATTATCACGAATACATGCCTTCAGACAGGCTTGATGAAGATATCAGGCTGATGAAAGATGCCGGGATCTCAGTTGTCCGTGTCGGGGAATCGACATGGAGCCTGTTTGAACCCAGGGAAGGTGAATTCGAATTTGCCTGGATGGACCGGATAATTGATAAAATGCATGCCGCCGGAATAAAGGTAATTCTCGGTACTCCAACTTATTCAATACCAGCCTGGCTCTGGAACAAGCATCCTGAAGTGCTGCTCAGCTACCAGAGAGGCGGCAGGGCCTATTATGGCATCCGCCAGAATATGAATATAACAAGCCCGGCTTACCTGTTCTATTGTGAACGGATTATCCGTAAAATGATGGAACACTACGCCAGTCACCCGGGGATAGTAGGTTTTCAGGTTGATAATGAGACTACCTCTCGGGATGTGAACAACTACGATTACAATGTGGGCTTCAGAAGCTACCTGAAGAATAAATTCGGGACTCCGGAAAACCTGAATAAGATATGGGGACTCCAGTACTGGGGTATGAACATCGACAGCTGGGATGAACTGGCTCCCCGCGACGGTATTACAAACACTGGTTACAAGCTTGAGTGGGAACGTTTCAACAGGAAAGCCGTGGCGGATTTCCTGAAATGGCAGTCGGAGATAGTCCGCGAATACAAAAGGGATGACCAGTTTGTAATGCAGTGCTTTATGCCAGCAGTCCAGGATGTTGATCAGCTGGAAAGTTCAAAGTTTATGGACATGATGGCTGTGAATGTCTATCATGACCAGCAGGATGGATTAACAGGAAATGAAATTGCCTTTGCCGGTGATTACTTTCGTTCCGTAAAAAACGGTCTGAACTACCTTATTACAGAGACCAATGCACAAACAATAGGGTGGAACTCAAGGATACAGCAGCCGCCTTATCCCGGTCAGCTTCGTCAGAATGTCTACGCTCACCTTGGTTCCGGTGCCAACATGGTTGAATACTGGCACTGGCATTCAATTCATTACGGACAGGAAACCTACTGGAAGGGAGTGCTTTCACATGACCTTCAGCCTAACCGGGCCTATGCTGAGGTCACGAAGACGGCACAGGAACTGAAGCACATAGGAAAAAAGCTTGTTAATCTGAAAAAGGAGAACAAGGTGGCAATTCTGTTCAGCCACGATTCGAACGATGCGCTGAATTTCATGCCCTTTGACCAGGGCGGATCAGCATGGGAAAGCTCGGGGAACGATTACTACAGGAATAATCTCGTGGGCCAGTTTCATCGTATTCTGTATCGTAACAACATAGGTGTGGATTTCATTTTTCCCGACAATGCCGATTTCGGAAAGTATAACCTGGTTATTATCCCTTCCCTTTACATCGCAAGCGATGAGCTGCTAACGAAGATCACGGACTATATAAAGGATGGCGGCCATGTCATCATGCAGTTCAAATCGGGATTCTGCGATGAAAATTCCATGGTGAGGCCTGTAATGGCTCCCGGCCCGTTGAGGGAGGCCTGCGGTTTTTACTACCAGGAGTTCACTAACTTCAGGTCAATGGAGCTAAAGGATGATCCCTTCAGGGTTGGAGCACAGGACAACAAAGTGAATACATGGGCAGAATACCTTGTCTGCGATAAGGCAGAACCGCTTGCTTTTTATGATCATCCGTATTTCGGGGTGTATCCTGCCATAACCCGCAACAATTACGGGAAAGGCGGTCTTTTGTATGAAGGCTGCATGGTTTCCGATGCGATCCAGGAAAAGATCATCCTGAATGAACTTGAAAAACTAAATCTTAAGACACCCGATCAGGAACTGCACTGGCCATTGATTACAAAATCAGGAGTCAATGATGAAAACAATATCATACATTACTATTACAATTATTCATCAGATTCAATGGAGTTTGTTTACTCATATCAGGAAGGAAAGGAACTGATATCCGGAGAAAATGTAAATAGTAAGCAAAATCTCAGGATTTCCCCATGGGATGTACTGATCGTTGAAGAAGCCGGAAATCAGAAAAGAAAATAAAGAAAAAGTATGAAATACCGCTAGGGATCATACAACTTCCTGTCCGAATGTCTTGAGTAATCATCCTCCGGAAAACTGCCGGGATCGAGCGTTTGTTCAACTGAATCGTTGTAGTCCTGCCAGCGGGAGTCCTCTATGGCAGTAACCCGGATAATGCCAACATTTGACAACTGGTTGCTTAAACTGAAACCGGTTGAAATTGCCTGAAGTACTTCATCGGGTAACTCAGGAATATAGAGACTGGAGACATCAGGATGAACTATCTTCCATTCCCCGATCTGATCGTTAATGGATATCTCGGTCAGAAGCTGTGAGAATCCTTCAGTGGTGTGACTTATCGAAGGCATACTTCCGGGAACATGGTTTACCGTAATACCTGCATCGAGAAATGAAGAACCTGTAGCAACCGTACCGCTGAAGTATATACTTGTCTGAATCCTGTCAGTCGAGGGAATTCTGACATAAGTTGTTGTAAACGAAGACATCTGGAGAAGGCCGTCAGGTACAAATACTTCCGCATCGTTTTCCGGAAAAACTGCCTGGTCGTGAAGGGCGAAAATCTCTATTGATCCTTTGCTTCCATGCGCCATTATATCGATATCAGTCTGATCCAGTGGATCTTTCGGGATGATGTAACATGACATATCATAATTAAGTCCGTCAAGGGATATTTCATACTCAGCAAGCGACTCATCAGGTATGTCAACCAGCTTGTAACCGGCTTCTTCTCCCTGCTGCAGACAAACATAGAAGCAGGTTCCGGAAAAATAACTGTCAAATCCCGGCGGTGCACACGGAACCTGAAGAGTGTTCTGGGTATGACAGTGTCGCTGATTGTTGGCGGAGCGGGTAACAATATCGAACGGCGGAATATCTGTAAAAACTATATTTCCTACCCATTTTGTGGGAGAAGTACCAACGCTCATACCCGGATTTAATACACTGTTGAGATCAACATCCGCTCCGGGATTAATTCCGAAGAAGCTGTAAAGCGTCCAGCTTATTACTTCATTCTGAGGATCTTTAAGTATTTTCAGCAGATGAAGGTTCACCTGATCGCCGATGATCTTTTCTCCCCGCCTCAGAATGCACTCCTGTCCCCTGGTTAATTCAGAAAATACCGGAACCGATTCCTTGTTTTCAATGATTGCAAATCCCTGATAGCCGGGATTCCAGCTGTCAGTATCAATTGTTACCAGTATTTCTTCCGGGTCATATTTTTCGCGCTTTTCGCATCCCCAAAGGAAAATCATTGAAACTATAGCGAAAAATGATAATTGCCTTATTAGTCTCATGATTATAGATCTTGATTTCTGAACTGTTCTTTCAAATTTACTTAAATGTTTTATAAAATGACAAAAAGCTTTAGCAACCTGATATCCAACTCCAAGCAGATCAGGCATTATTGTTCCCTGCCGGTTTTTGCCGGAGTTGGGAATGCAGGCGGCGCCATATCAACCTCTCCCTCCTGCTCAAGAAGTTTGAGGGCCTCTTTAACAGCTCTTTCCAACTGGGGATCCAATCCCTTTGACAGGGAAACGGCATCCTGTCTGACCTCAATGTCGGGAGGAACTCCTTCATTCTCTGCAATCCATTTTTTCCCGATTGGATCATAAACTGCATTGTCAGGTGCGGTTAAGGTACCACCGTCGACCATGGAATAATGAACCGACGATTTTACCAGTCCTCCCCAGGTTCTCATACCAATCAGCGGTCCGATCTTCTGATGACGGAATACCCAGGGAAAGAAATCGCCTCCGGAACCTGACATCTCATTTATCAGAAGTACTTTAGGGCCAAGAATACCTGCGGGCAGACGAAATGGACTGCCTCCCGGAGCCTCATTGGTGATAGCTGCCCTGAGACTGCGGTTCATAAGGTCAACCATGTAATCGTCAAGCAGCCCGCCTCCGTTGAAGCGCTCATCTATCACCGCCCCCTTCTTGTCCTGCTGTGCAAAGAAATACCTGTTGAACGAAACAAAACCCGCCCCGCTGGTATTAGGGACCCATACGTAAGCCAGCTTCCCTCCCGAGAGACTGTCTACCATGCGCCTGTTATCTTCAACCCATGCCCTCTGCCTCAAACCTGATTCGCTTGAGACCGGTTTTACAACTTCCTTCCATGATCCGCTGAAAACAGGCTCCTTGTTTATGTGTAGCGTTGTCTGCACGTCAAGCGTACCCTCAAGGTACTGAAAAGGATCATCACCGGCAGTAAGTTCTCTCCCGTTAATACCGACAAGATAATAACCTGGTTTAATGTTCATTCCCGGACGGTCGAGTGGTGCCGTTAATTCAGGATTCCAGCTTTCAGAGGTGTAGATCCTGCTTATCTTCCAGTAGTTGTTTTCAACCACGAGGTCCGCGCCAAGCATCCCGCATGAAACTCTGTCGGTTTCAGGGTAATCACCACCGCCCACGAAACTGTGACCGACTGAAAGTTCACCGTTCATCTGGTCGAGAATATATGTAAGATCTGCCCTGTGCCTGACAAATGGGATCAACGGGGCATACCTGTCATGTACCTCGTTCCAGTTCCGGCCATGCAATCCGGGATCGTAGAAATAATCCCTTTCATATCTCCATGCTTCCTCAAAGATCTGTTTCCATTCTGCAAGCCTGTCGAGCTGCATCTTTAAGCTTATTTTAACCGGTTTGGCATCACTGCCCGAAGCTGAAGCAGTGGTCATTATTTTCCAGTCGCTGCCTACTCTGGCCAGCATCTTGCTTCCATCGCTCGAAACCGAAACCTGGCTTGCACCGCTGATGAATTCCTTTTTTTCCTGTTTTTCAAGTGTGTATTTCTGAAGTACCAGTCCAGATACCCCTTCTTTCTGTTCACCGATAAAAACTGTTCCGGCCGGGCCGCTTATGGTCAGCCTGAAATTGCCGCTCATCTCAGGTAGCGTAATTGTTCTTCTTTCAATATTGCCAAAATCAATAACAACTTCCACTGCTTCTTTGCCGGCAGTTTTGGTTGTATCCTTCTCCTCTTTCTTAGCTGTTACTTTGGTTTTAGATGCTTTTTTTGCATCCTCCGGCTTATTCTCTGTACCTGCAGCGGCTGATTCTTCATCACTTTTAGGTTTGAAAGGGGAGGCATCATCCTTTTTAAGGTTAATGATATATGCCCGGTAGCCCGGATCGGAAGTGATTGCACTTGTATTGGCCCATCCTGATCCGAGCGCAAGGTTAGTGCTTGCGAGGAAATACATGTGGCGGCCATCCCTGTCCCATGCCGGCGAAAATGAATCTGCGAAGGAATTTGTCATGGCATAAATACTGTCATTTTTTACAGACCATACTTTTATTTGCCTGAAATGGTTTGATCCTGTCTTTGTAAAGGCCAGCCATTTTGAATCATGAGACCAGGTGAGTCCCATATCTCCTCTTTCCGTATTTACACCGCCGGTATCGGCTGTTCTGATTGTGCCCTTTTCGATATCAATTATTCTTATCCTTACCTTGTCATCCACGAATGCGATCAGCTTTCCGTCAGGCGACCACTTCGGCTCCCATGCCATTTTTGATTCGCCGATTGAAAAGCTTCTGGGTTTTGTCATCCCGTCCTGGGGAGCAATCAGAAGTGCATATCCCTGACCTACTGAATCAGAGAACCATGCAATGTCATTTCCTTTCGGCGACCATACGGGTGCATGATCGGCGGCGCCTGATGAATTGGTGATATTCCTGGAATCCCCGTTTTCGGCCGGGACGGTGAATATTTCACCCCTGGCTTCCATCAGGATTCTTTTGCCGGTAGGGGATAGGGAGACATTAGTCGCTCTCCGGGTGACATCCTCCCATTTGGTCTCAGCCCACGGGAAGTCGGATTTTATTGTCAGGCTTAACTGCTTTGTATCTTTGGAATCGAGATCATAAATATGAAGATACCCTTCGCGCTCGAATGCAAGCTTATTACCGGATCCGTCAAGCCATTTAATATCTGATCCGGTATATGTGGTAACCTGTGCAAGTTCTCCTGATGAGGGATTATATGCCCAGATATTTGATGTATTATCCCGGTCCGACAGGAAAAAGATCTTATTGCCGAGCCACAGCGGCCTGATATCCATTGTTGATTCATTGGGAAGAAGTTTTTCGGACTGGTCGGAAAGATCCAGAATAATGAGCGGAGTATTCTGTCCGCCCCTGTAGTTGCGCCATTCTACATCCCAGCGCTGTATCCTGTCGATCACGATCTGTTTCCCGTCGGGTGAAAAAGATCCGTCGGCTGCCCATTGCTGAGATACCGGCGAGGAAGGTCCTCCTTCGACCGATACCGTCCAAAGCCTGGCAAATGAAGTAGGGGGATTGTCCCTCGATGTTGAATAGAGCACCCGGCTGCCGTCAGGCGACCAGCCACAGACAGTAGCTGCTGCAGGATACCATGTCAGTCTTTTTGGTGAACCTCCGGCGGACGGAACTATATAGACAGATTGTACACCTGACCGGTTTGAGTTGAAAGCGATCCAAAGGCCATCGGGCGAAAAACATGGATTGCTCTCGACGGCAGGCGTGCTGGTAAGCCGGAGAAGATTCTGTCCGTCAAAATCTGAAACCCAGATCTCACCCGCATAGGCAAAGGCAATTTTATCATGGCTGATCGAAGGCTGACGCAGTAGTCGTGTGCCCTGGGAAAATATTTCTGTTACGGTAAAAAAAATAAATATTAGTACCGGCAGAATTCGCGTAAGACACTTTCCGCAAAATAGTCGGGAAAGAAATAACTGCCGCAGACAGTTTATGATACTATGTTTATTCATTTAAAATGGAATTATGTAATAATGAAGGAATTTGAATAGGATGAATTCTCCGGATGGTCATATTATTTTCATAGAAGAAACCAAAGTTACATTATAGGCAGGAATATGGCAAAAAATATCCGGGATGCAGGAATAAATTACTTTCAATACCGGGAATCACAGGAAATCAGTGGATTGTTATGGTTCTTTTCGTAATTTATGAGATCCATTTTATAACTACGTGATACCGGAATACCCGCTGGTGTTTTTCTCAGCCTTTCTTATTTTATTCAATTCACTCCGGTAACAAGATTGAACAATGGATGATTTACATTATTTTTTGCACTCACAAATGCTTAATTTTATATGAATTTGTAAGCCGCAAGTTTACATTAGACTATAACATTATTTGTCACTTAATCACAAAAATATCCGTTCATGAAACTGAAAAAATTTCTGACTCTGGCTGTTTTGATCCCTGCTTCAGTCCTCCTTTTTGCCCAATCATCCGGGAAGAAAGGTGAATCGGTTTACACCCAAAAACCGGATGATCCTGAAGCTGTCTATTTTACCCCGGAAGATTTCAACATAGAACCCGACGGAAAAACGGATGTCTCCGATCAGCTTCAGGCCGCAGTCAACAAGGTGAAGACAGAAAAGAATTTCGGCATTGTATTCCTTCCCGAAGGCAGGTACCTGATAAGCAAAACCATCCATATCCCTCCTGCAATACGACTGATAGGATATGGGAAAGAAAGACCTGAAATCATACTTGCACGTAACTCCCCGGGATATCAGATTCCTGATCCCCAAAGCCCGTATCCCGAAAAATACATGATCTTCTTCACCGGAAACCTTGTGACCGAGGGACGACAACCCGGCGATGCTGGAGCCGGAACTTTCTACAGCGCAATTTCGAACATAAATCTCAGAATTGAGGATGGCAATCCAATCGCCGTGGCCCTCAGAACCCACTATGCCCAGCATGGTTTTGTAAGCCATATGAACATAAACACCGGAAAGGGTAAAGCTGGGATATCAGAGGTAGGAAATGAACTGGAAAATGTAAAATTCTTCGGGGGTGATTACGGGATTATAGCCGGACAGACTTCCCCGAGCTGGCCGGTTGCAATGGTAGACACTTACTTTGAAGGTCAGCGTAAAGCTGCAATCCAATGCCACAACACCGGCTTTGCAATCGTGAACATGCATGTAAAAAATGTCCCGACAGCTGTGGAAATAAGGGAAGATGAAATCGACCGGCTTTTCATGGAAGATTGCATTTTCGACAATGTTAGGGAGGCGGCTATAGTAATAAGCAGGGAACAGCATGCGCTGACACAGGTGAATCTAATAAATCTGGTATGCAGGAATGTTCCGGTGCTGGCTCTTATGCGCCAGAGCGGCGAAAAAATAATACCCGGAATGAAGATGTACCAAGTGAAGGATTTTACTTACGGACTGGTTATGAAGGACATGGTAACAGGTTCTGATTACATGACTGTAAAGGACTTTGAACCTCTTGATGCGTTTCCTGCTTCAGCTGAACGAACAATGCCTTCCCTTCCCCCCATGGAGACGTGGGTAAACATTAAGGAGCTTGGAGCTAAAGGGGATGGTGTTACCGACGATACCCGGATCTTTGAGGATGCCATAGCCAGGTATAGTAATATCTATGTGCCTCAGGGATGGTATCATATCACAAGAACTCTTAAAATGAAACCGGGAACTGCCCTGATAGGTCTTCACCCAATGGGGACACAGTTCATTCTTAATGAAAGCGAACCTGCTTTCAGCGGTTTCGGAGGTCCGGTTCCCATCGTTGAATCGTCTGAAGGAGGGAACGATATCCTCAACGGCATCGGATTGAATACCGGAGGTATAAATTACCGTGCTGCCGGCTGTAAATGGATGGCCGGAGAAGGCTCTCTGATGAACGATATCAAGTTTGTCGGCGGTCATGGCACTATGAGAAAACCGGTCATTGCAACCGAAGCCGGCACCCAGGGACAGCAGAACCGTACAGGTCAGCAGGGCAGACCGGGCGGAGCGCCCCGCGGGGCCCTGGCATTCGGCATGGGTCCCAGGGCAGCAAGTTCCCCTGACAATCCTGTCAGCGAACAGGGACTCGACCTTGCATGGGATAACCAGTTCTGGAGCCTCTGGATCACAAACAACGGGGGAGGGACCATCAAGGATATCTGGACAGCAAACAGCTATGCCACAAGCGGACTCTATGCCAGTAATTCATCAACACCATGCAGGATCTTATGCAATCTCCCTTGAACATCATGTCCGCAATGAGGCCAGGTTTGAAAACATCTCGAACTGGAAACTGTATGCCTTTCAGCTTGAGGAGGAAAGCCGCGAGGGAAAGGAATGCCAGAGCGTCGAACTGTCGGGTTGCAGCAACATGCTTTTTGCAAACTTCTGGAATTACAGGGTTATAAGGGTATATACCCCGAAAAGCTTTGCGGTGCAGGTTTGGAATTGTGAGAACATCGAATTCCGGAATGTAAAGAACTATACCCAGAAACTGGTTAACACCGAATTCACGGTTTATGATGTGAACAGGAGGATCCCCATCTATCCCTGGGAATATGCCAGACTGACCATAACAGGCAGGGAGCAGGGCAACCTTCAGATTGCCGGCCAGCTCTGGAAACCTGAAAAACTGATGACCGGCTTCAATTTCCTGACAGGGATAACCAGCGACAGCAGGGGGAATGTATATTTCTGCGATACAAGAGTGAAAAAGATCTATAAGTGGTCGGCCGAAACCGGCAGCGGGAAACTGGTGGCCGATTATCCGTATCAGCCTCTTGTTCTTGCGGCCGATTCAAAAGATAATCTCCTTGCCGTATTCAGATATGACCCTCAGCCTGGTTACCTGGTCGGAGGGAAGCAGGAAACAGTTAAGCGTCTGCCTGATGATAATCCGGCTTACAGTTCATACGGCAACAGCGGATGGGCAGCGTATCCGGCATCATTTGATCCGGATGATCCCGATGAAACCTTCAAGCCGATGCCCAGGGCAGCAACAACGGGACTGACAAAAATTGCAAAGGCATTCTATCCTTCGAGCAGGTGGCACTATACATTTGACATTGCTTCAGCATACTATCCCGATTCGGTCTTTATTGCACCTGACGGTGTCACAGTCATCCCTGAAACCTATGATATAGGCCGGTGTGCTGCTCTCTTTCCTGCTGTTCCGGGAGGGAAATTATATGCATCTGATGAAATACAGAAACGAACCCTGGAAATGGATGTCGATTCAAAGGGCTTACTGTCGAATCAGATACTATTCTGTCCCAGAGGTGAGACCACCAATACTATTGATAAGGAGGGGAATATTTACATTGCCGAAGGACAAATCTTTGTATTTGACAGATCAGGAAAGGAACTGAGAAGGATTAACCTGGAGGAACGGCCTTTGTCGATGACTTTCGGGGGAAAGGACGGAAATACGCTTTTTGTTACAACGGAAACTTCATTGTATGGGGTAAGGGTCAGATGACAAATTGCACGGGGATCCCGCAGCCCTGAGTTCAGGGAATTACTGAAATATGGGGATTTTTTAGTAAATTACATGTTTATAAAACAGGAGAATACATTATGCCGGCAAGGAAATTTATCCATGCAGTAAGAGGTCAGCACGCTGTCGACGGTGCAGGGGTTCGCTTACGCAGGGTATTGGGATACAGAACAATAAAGGATTTTGATCCTTTCCTGATGCTCGATGGATTTGATTCGACCGATCCAAGCGATTATATCAAGGGATTTCCATGGCATCCTCACCGCGGGATCGAAACAGTAACCTATCTTTTGAAAGGAGACATCGAACATGGTGACAGCCTGGGCAATAAGGGAGTTATCGGGGACCTTCAGTGTCAATGGATGACCGGCGGATCCGGTATTATTCACCAGGAAATGCCCAGGGCTTCAGAACGGATGTTGGGATGCCAGCTGTGGGTAAACCTTCCGGCAAAGGATAAGATGACTCAGCCGGCTTACCGTGATATCAGGCCGCAGGATGTTGAGGTGGTAAGTGAGACTTATGCCACTGTGAGGGTTCTGTCTGGACTGTATAAAGGCCGGCCCGGGGCAGTTAAAGGCGAATACGTAAAGGTTCAGTACCTTGATGTTGACCTTAAGCCCGACTTCATCTGGACTTATAACGAAACTCCAAACGACCAGACCCTGTTCCTTTATCTTATTGACGGAACTCTGGCCGCTGATGAGGCTCTGACGGAATTTGAAGAGAAAGCCTGTGCAATGCTGATGGCTGCTTCATCTGTCAGCAGCTCTGATTTTGACGAGGTACGTGTAAAGTCCGGACCGGGCGGTGCAAGATTTCTTCTTGTGGCTGCCAGACCTCTTAAAGAACCTGTTGCATGGGGCGGACCAATCGTAATGAATACTGAGGAAGAATTGAATGAGGCTTTCAGGGAACTCGATAACGGGACATTCATAAGGCACAACAAGCCTCAGGAGTTATAAGGAAGTCCCCGGGTATTGTGCTGTAAAGGTGGATTCTGAATCCTGACAAGCAGGCTGGATGTTCAGATAGTGTGTACGGAATGAAGTGGCAGGCCCATGATGGGTTGTTTACCATACAGAAGATTATTCGACACCGATGTTGTAAGCACCTTTTGTTATCAGCCTGGTTTCAGGTGTTATATTTAAAACTTCTGTATATCCTTTATTCATCCTTCCTGTAAGGGTCCTGATCCTTTTAAGCAGATAATTGCTGTTTTCAGTGCCAGTGTATTCAAGGATATAGCTGCTTCCTTCTGATCTGAGGACTGCTTCTTCCGGTACTGCTGTTACCGTGTCATTTCTGGTTATTATGGCGGCTGAGATGAAAGCATTATTAACAAAGCGCGTATTTCCGGAATCATCAATTCCTGCATAACAGGTTATTGTCTTCGTGCCTTCATCAATATTTATACCTATTGCCCTGAGTCTGGCAGAAAAATATTTTCCTGTGTCTCCAAGCAGATTGAATTTTACTGTCTGGCCTTCCCTGAGTTTATTGAAATCCTTTTCAAACACTTCCAGTTTAAGCCTTAACCTGTCGGTATCAAAAACCTCGGCCAGGATTGTCTGAAGGTCAGCGAACTGTCCGATTGCGACATCAACTTTTGAAACGGAACCGTTTATAGGGGATCTTAAAGAAAATGATTCGTAAAAATCTCCCGTCTCAATCCTTGATTCATCAAGTCCCAGAGCTCTGATCTTGATTTTAAGCGCTGAATATTTGGCGTTTGAAGCTCTGAATTCGCTTTCAGCCAGTATCAGATCCTTCTCTGTTCCCACTTTTTCCTCATAGAGAGATTTTATTCTTTCATATTCTGACTTTAAACGTTTCAGTTGGCTTGCAGTTTCCGCGAGGTCTTTCTGGAGTTCAATAAACTCATTTCCTGAAAGTTCAAAGAGTTCCTGCCCCCGGAACACTTTTTGTCCTCCTGAACATTTAATCTTCCTGATAAATCCCTGGATGGGAGTACTGATCCTTGCATTTCCTGAAGGTTCGGTAACTATGTTACCATTGCATCTGACAATATCTTCAAAGGACATTTTTACAGGTTCTCCTATTTCCAGATTCCCGGCAGTGAATTGCTCCTGGGTAACCATTATTAGGCTATCATCGGCCATTGTATTTTGATTTTCGCCTTGCTTATGTGAACAGGAGCCAAGCAAAATACCAGCATAAATTATTAGAATAATTGATTTGGTTCTCATGTACGGGGCCAGTTAATTGGTTAAATATATCTGATCTAGAATATTGGAATTATACTGCAGTACGCTCTCAAGGTAATTTGTTTTGATCTGAACCGCATTTTCAAAACTGTTTGTGAATTTAAAGAGATCTATCTCTCCTTTCTGGTAGCTGATTAAAGCTGTTCTTAATATTTCATCATACAATGTTTTCCCAGATGAATTATAATACTCAATTCTCTCGGCAAGTCGTTTCTGTTCCTTTTTAAAACTGTCAACCTTATTCTTCAGTGTACTTATTTCATAATCGGTAAGCATCTTCCTGGCATTCAGTGATATCATCGAGGATTTTATTTTTGACTTATGGCTCGCGAAGAAGATCGGCAAAGCCACTCCAACCTGAAAACCATTATAGTTGCTGGAGTTGGCATAATCGTTGGCTCCGGTAAAATAGCTCAACGAAAAATCAGGAAGCATCTTGTTTTTTTCAATTCTGAGAAGGGCTTCGCTATATGTGTTTTGCAGCTTGAGCAGCCTGATACCAGGATAAGTTTCAATGTCTTTTTCCTCCGGAATGAGAATCTCAACATCACCTCCAATGGCAATTTCATCCTGATAATTCATGAGGGTCCTGAGTTTCTGGTATTGTGACTCAATGCTGTATCCGGTCCCGTCAAGATCCAGTTTAACCTGCTGCCTGCGGGCCTTAATGTTGAGAAGATCGAGCTGGCTGAAATCTCCCTTGCTGTATCTCGACTCAGCATTCCTGATCAGATCTGTATAAAGACTGTCGATGCTTTTGTAAAGAGCCTCTTTGCCTTTAAGGTTCCGGATCGTATAGTAACAAAGGGATATTTCTTTTTTAAGGTTTTGAATCCGCGATTCAAGTTCCAATTCAGCTCTTGATACATCAATTTTTCTTGCTTTGATTTCAGCGGCATATAATGAAGGGAAACTGATATCCTGTGCTATTCCCCATACCTTGAGAGGATAACCGTTTGGAGCAATATTATTTTCATCATAGCCATAAGTAATGGCAGTCTTATCCGGATTGAAGCCAGCCGGCTTAAGTGCCATGCTTTCCCTGACCTTCAACGAATAGGCATTGATTTCCTTATTGTTGGCAATGGCCATATTGATTATTTCATCCAGTTTCATTTCCTTGGGCTGGGCAGAGGAAGACAATACCGGCAGGATGATCATCAGTGCAATCATAGAAGTTTTTGACCGGATAACCCTGAATGGAAAGAACCTGAATCCCTTTACATTGTTGAAGATTTCATATAGTAACGGGAGAGCTATCATGGTAAGCATTGTTGAAGTGACGAGTCCGCCTATCACAACTGTAGCCAGCGGCCTCTGGACCTCAGCTCCGGCACCTGTTGATACAGCCATTGGAAGAAAACCCATGGCTGCCGCACCAGCGGTCAATAGCACCGGACGCAGCCTGGCCTTTGTTCCACGGAGGATGAGTTCATGCATATCGGTGATTCCCTGGTGCTGAAGTTCCTTAAAGTGCTCAATAAGGACGATCCCGTTCAATACTGCTATTCCAAAAAGTGCTATAAACCCGACACCTGCAGAAACACTGAATGGCATGCCCCTGATCCAGAGCAATATCACTCCTCCAACTGTTGCAAGAGGTATGGCAGTAAAAATCATAAGGGCATCCTTGAATGATTTAAATGCAAAATGCAGGAATATGAAAATCAGCAGCAAAGCAACCGGTACGGCCACCATTAGTCTCTTTGTTGCATTCTGAAGGTTTTCAAACTGGCCGCCATATGCAATGTAATTACCCGATTCAAGGGTTATGTTTTTGTCGATTGCCGACTGGATATCCTTAACAACCGATTGAAGGTCGCGATTAAGCACATTGACGCTGACAACCACTCTTCTGCGGGTATTTTCCCTTGAGATTTTTGCAGGTCCTTCCGCATACCTGATATCGGCAATTTCATCCAGCGGAATTTGTTTGCCATTTGCAAGGGGAACGTATAACTGTTTAATATCATCAATATCTGCCCGGTTCTTTTTCTGAAAACGGACCACCATATCGAACCTTTTCTCCCCTTCAAAAACAGTTCCTGCCATCTCTCCCCCGAAAGCTGTGGATAAATAACCATTCAGTTCTTTGATGTTCAGGCCGTAGTAAGCAATCTTTTCACGGTTATAATCAACTCTTATCTGAGGGAGCCCTGCAGTTTTTTCCAGAATAACATCGCCTGCCCCGGGTATATCTGATATGAGGTTTTTGATTTCAATTCCTTTCTGACTTATGTAATCCAGATCTTCACCGAAGATTTTAATGGCTATATCAGACCTTACCCCGGTTATAAGTTCATTGAACCTCATCTCTATCGGTTGTGTGAATTCATAATCAAGACCGGGTATCACTGATAATGCATCCTTGAATTTTACTGCCAGTTCCTCCTTGCTGGATGCATTTACCCATTCATTTTTGGGTTTTAGCTTGATTATCATATCTATTTCTTCCATCGACATGGGATCTGTCGGAACCTCTGCTGCGCCAATACGGCATACCACCTGGTCGACCTCACTGAACTTCGACATTAGAATATTTTCCATTTTTGTGGTCATCTCGATTGTCTTTGACAGGGACGTACCCGTCTTCAGTACAGGCTGAATCACAAAATCACCTTCGTCAAGTGTCGGCACAAACTCCCCTCCGATCCTTGTGAAAAGAAAAAAAGTGAGAAGAAGTGAAAAAACCGCAGCTCCGAGAACAATACGCTTATGAGCACACGACCATCTTATAACGGGTTCGTAAGTCCGGTGAATGATTTTCATTATCCACTCCGATATGCCCCCGGGATTTTTCCTTCCAGGCCTGAGAAACAAACTTGCTGCCACAGGAAGCCAGGTAAGGCCGAAAATCATTGCCCCTATAATGGCAAATGAAAACGCAATGGCCATCGGACGGAACATTTTACCTTCAACCCCGCTAAGCGAGAGGATAGGAATAAAAACTATGAGAATGATTATCTGCCCGAAAATGGCTGAATTCATCATTTTTGATGATCCCTCGAGGGCAATATTATCAAGGAGCGATTGTCTTTCTTCTTTAGGTACATTATTGATGTCGCTGCCCCTGACCATAATCCTCAAGGCAATGTATTCGATAATTATAACAGCCCCGTCGATGATGATTCCGAAGTCGAGTGCTCCAAGGCTCATAAGGTTAGCATCTATGCCAAAGATATACATCAAAGATATCGTGAAAAGCAATGCCAGGGGAATCATCGAAGCTATGACACTTGCCGACCGTATATTACCGAGAATCAGAAACACTATCAAAAAGACAATAAGAGCTCCGAATAGGAGGTTTTCCGCCACAGTCATGGAGGTTTTTGCTATCAGCTCTCCCCTTTCGAGAACGGGATTAATAAAAACTCCTTCAGGCAGGTTTTTCTGGATTTCCTCCACCCGGGCCTTGACTTCATTTATTACTTCCTTTGAATTGGCATTCTTAAGCATCATGATCTGGCCCAGGACTGTTTCCCCTTTCCCGTTGGCGGTAATTGCGCCAAAACGGTTAGCATATCCGTAACGGACTTCAGAAATATCCTTTATAAGAACAGGAATACCGTTATTGTCAGAAACAACAATATTCTCAATGTCAGACAGTGACTTAACCTGGCCGTCTCCCCTTATGAAATAACTCTGATTTGTTTTCTCAATGTAGGCACCTCCTGAAATACTGTTGTTTGAAGAAATGGCATCATAGACATCCATAAGTGTAAGGTTGACCCCCTTAAGCCTTTCCGGATCAATTGATATTTCATATTGCTTCAGATAACCTCCCCAGCTGTTTATCTCAACCACGCCGTTTATGCCGGAAAGCCTCCGCCTGACCACCCAGTCCTGGATGGTCCTGAGGTCCATTGGTGTATAGAGGTCCTCATATCCCGGCTTCACATCAAGGGTATACTGATATATTTCCCCCAGTCCTGTGGTTATAGGCCCCATTTCAGGCATCCCAAAACCTTCAGGTATCTTGGCTGAGGCGCTTTTGATCTTTTCGGCGATCAGCTGTCGGGGAAGATAAGTTCCGATATTGTCCCTGAATACTATTGTCACAACTGACAAACCAAACTTGGAGATCGATCTTATCTCCATGACCGCTGGCAGATTAGCCATCTCCATCTCAACCGGGGCTGTGATGAACTGCTCAATCTCCTGAGTAGACAGATTTCCTGAAGTTGTTATGACCTGCACCTGGTTATTTGTTATATCAGGCACCGCCCCTACCGGGATATTCAAGATTGCATATATTCCAAAGGAAGCAACGCTTAATGTGAAAAAAATAACAATAAGCTTGTTCCTCAGACTGAACTCCAGAATTTTATTCAACATGGCAATTAGGTTTTACCTTATCCGTACCGTATTTTTTCGTTTGACCTTATCTCAATCTTGACATAGTAAATTTAGCAAACGGTTAACCTAAATTTATCCTGATCACAATAAAATTTTAATTGCCGGTTTGACCTCAAAATCCCTTTCTGTGCCGCCTTCCCTGATCAGTATTTTGCGGGAAAGAGAATTATATGATTTCCGGCAATGTTTCTTGGATGTAATTCTTCGGAATGTACTTATAACTCCAGTATCCTGATTTCCGAAGTCATCTCCATCGTTTTTCTGTACACGGCACTGACACCACAATATCTCTCAGAAGAGAGATCAATGGCTTTCTGAAGTTTGTCAAGAGGAAGATCATTGCCTTTAAACTCATAAATCACATGCATTTTGAAGAAATGCCTTGGATATTCTTCCGTAAGATCACCTTCCACAATAACATCTAAACCTTCAATATCCACACGCATCTTTTTTAAAATGGACACAACATCCATGGCTGTGCAGCCTCCAAGAGCCGAAAGCATTAACAATTTTGGCCGGGGACCCCGGTCTTCTCCACCCACTGATGGTTCAGCATCAATTATTATCTTGTGTCCATTAACCTCCGTTTCAAAGGCCATATTCTCAAGCCACCTGGTGGAAACCGATTCCTTTTTTGCCATTTTATTTAGTAATTATCAGATCTTTTCAGTTTCAACAACCTTTGCCAGGACATCTGCATATGGCAGAATAAGATATTTGTTTCCTTCAAATTCGGTTTCTGTACCTGAAAACGGTTTGTAAAGAACGACATCTCCAGGCTTTATTTCAGCGTTTTCAATAACACCCATCCATACCACCTGGGCTGATTTTGGCTTCTCCTTTGCTGTTTCGGGGATGATTATTCCCGATGAAGTACGTTGTTCATTTTTTGATTCAGTGATGTCCAGCACAACAAGCTGATTTATGGGTTGTAATTCCTTCATATTTGTAAAAATATTTAATTTTATTGAATTTCTAGAAGTTCTTTTAATCGCTGCTGATTGAATCCGACAACAATTTGTCCGTTTATGTCGGTCTGTGGAACACCTTGCTGCCCGGAACGGCGGACCAGTGCATCCGCAGCGTTCTGGTCACGCGAAACATCCACGTCGTTAAACGGGACGTTGTGCTTCTTAAGCCATGCCTTAAGTGTATTGCACCACGAACAGGTAGGAGTGGAATATACTGTTACTTTTTTAACAAATTTTTTCCCTGAAGCCTGCTCAGAACGAAACAGGTTATTTTGTGTCAGCGCCCTGTAATAACTGCTGTCCTGGCATCCCTTGATTATATTTGTCAGCCGGCCGTCCGAAAACACCAGAAGCGAAGGCACACTCTCGATACCGTAAAGCTTATGGATGTCCTGTACGATATTTACATCGGCTGAGAAAATTCTGGTATTTCCCATATCTCCGGCGACTTTTTCAATATTCCTGAAAGCACATGAGCTCTTCTCGCTGCCTTCCTTGTAAAGAAGGAGAAAAGACTTTTCTGCATCCTGCATTTTGGATACAAATTCAATGTATGAGGATACTGTTTCCATGTCAGGCTACTTTTTGAATCTGCTTAATCAGGAAATCCTTTGTTTTTATGCCAACGAAACGTTCTATTTCCTTTCCGTTCTTAAACAGCACCATTGTGGGAATATTCCTGATCTTAAATTTTTGTGCCAGCCCCTGATATTGTTCCACATCAATTTTCCCGACAAAGGCGTTACCGTTCAGGTCTCCCGCAAGGTCATTCAATACTGGTGCCATCATCCTGCAGGGGACGCACCAACCTGCCCAGAAATCAACAAGAACGGTTCTGTTCTTTGTCTGATGCAGAAAGTTCTTATCAGTAAGTGTAATTATGTTTTCACTGTCTTCAACAACAGGAATGTTTTTCATTTTTGACCTTGCAAAGAGATAAAAAACTGCAAGAGCAAGAATTACTGAGCCGATAATTATTAAAACTGTGTTCATGTTAAATTTCTGCCGGTTGTTTCTTTTTAGTCTTTAAATCATTGATGTAGGTTGAAGCAGCAAGGGCGGCTACGGTTCCGTCTCCAACTGCAGTTGTCACCTGCCTGTATTTTTTGGCTGTGCTGTCGCCAGCCGCGTAAACACCTTCAATACTCGTTGTCATATTACTGTCCACAATTATTTCCCCCCATCGGTTGAGGTTTACTTTTCCTTTCAGGAATTCAGTATTTGGAACGTAACCGATGAAGATGAAAGTTCCATCAGTTTTGAAATTCCTGATTTCTCCTGTTGCCAGATTTTTGATATCCACGCTTTCAAGCTTTTCATTTCCAAAAAAGCCTGTGAGAACTGATTCCATAAGAAAGCTGATCTTTGGATTTTCACGAGCTTCCTCAACAGCATGTTCAAAAGCCTGGAAGTGATTAAACTGGTGTACCACTGTTACTTTGCTGGCATATTTTGTAAGGGACACAGCTTCTTCAAGGGCTGAATTTCCTCCTCCTACAACAACTATCTCCTTATCGGTGAAAAAATCACCGTCACAGGTTGCACAGTAGGATATCCCTCTGCCTTTGAACTCATCTTCTCCTGCGATCCCAAGGGTTCTGGACCTTCCCCCGGGAGTAAGTATTATAGCATCTGCAGTGTATTCATTCCCGTCTGAAAGAATTACCCTTTTTATCGCCTCGTTCAGTTCAAGACGGGATATTGTGATACCCGATTTAATATCACAGCCAAAACTCTTAGCCTGTTTTTTCATTATGCCCGAAAGCTGGTAGCCGCTTATGCTTTCCACACCCGGATAATTGGCTATTTCATGAGTTAGAACCATCTGCCCGCCAACCGTGCCTTCATTCAGGATGAGTGTTCTTAACCTTGCCCTGGAAAGATAAATGCCGGCTGTCAAACCTGCCGGCCCCGCTCCGATAACTATTGCGTCATAATGATTGACAGTGCTCATAATTAGGCACTTACAGTGGTTGAAAACTCCTTGTCGAGTATCCCTGTGACCTGCTCCCTTGTCTGGATGCTTGAAGTTGCCTTTACTACCTTCCCATCCCTGTAGTAAATGGTGAACGGAATACCCATAAATCCCTGCACCTCGGGAAGAGACCTGATAATGCGGGCTTCGGGATTATCAAACTCCATATCATAGAACTTTACATGTTTGTATTGATCCTCAAGTTCTTCAGCAATTTCGTAAACCGGAATGCACATGGGGCCCATGCGTCCGCATATTACCATTACATTTGGATTTTCATTGACAGCCTTTTTCAGATCAGCTGCCGATTCGAGATGTTTCAGATTTGTGTATAACATGGCTTTTTCCTTTTAAATTTCTGTGGCAAAGGTACCAGGTCCGGATGTAATGAGAAAGGATATCATGCCTGAAGAGAATTATCCGCCGGTTGAAACAAATCAACTTATTTGTTGATTTAGGTCAACTTTGTGTATTGGTCCGTTAATTCTTAATAATTTGCGGCCATAAATCCGTCCGCTATAAGCTGATTTAAATGAAAACAATATTCGAGACCGACAGCGAATTCATCTGCGACATCCAGGCACCGTGTTTCAGGAACCTGAGCCCGGATGAAATGGGAATAATAAGGGAAGGGAAAACACAGGTCCTTTTCAGGCGGGGAGATAATCTGACAAAGCAGGGCGCCTTCACTTCATATGTTTTGTTCCTTATTAAAGGGCTTGCAAAGCAATATCTTGAGGGCGAGGGGACAAGGACATTCAATTTGAGGATCATTCGCCCCGGTGAATTCCTGGGTCTTTCTGCCGTGTTCCATGAAAATATTTTTGGCTATTCTTCAAGCGCCCTGACAGACTGCCAGGCATATCTCATAGAAAAAGAGACTCTGGCAAAAGTTATAAAACAAAACGGACAATTCGGCTTCGGGCTTATCCGGAGATATTGTGAACAGAACAACAACCTTCTTTCCATGATCGGAAGCCTTAACTACAAACAAATGAACGGGCGCCTTGCTGAATTGATTTTATACATGGATGGCCTGAAAACTGATTACCCTGAAATCTTCCAGCTTTTGTCAAGAAAGGATCTGGCTGATTTCGCGGGTATCTCTACTGAAAGTGCCGTGAAACTCCTCAAATCATTTGAAAAGGACGGTCTCATAGAGCTTCATGATAAGGATATAATACTAAAAAACCACGAGACACTTGCTGAAATAAGCAGAAGGGGATAGTTCCCGGCAGTCTTCCGGAGGTAATTTGAGATGAATGAAAATGAATTGATTAAGCTCATTCTTCAGGGTGAGAGGGATAAGTTCAGGATCTTTGTCGAAAAGTATCAGCAGTTGGTCTTTCGGACTTGTATGGGTTTTGTCCATAACAAGGAAGATGCCGATGATCTGACACAGGAGGTCTTCATTCAGGCTTACCAGTCATTGCCTGATTTCAAAATGAAATCGGCTTTTTCCACATGGCTTTACAGGATAGCAGTAAATGCCTCCTTGAATAAGGTCAGAAAATCGGCCGGAACATCCTTTATACAGCGGCTTGAATCCTTCTTTGGCGCTGAAAATCATGAAACCAGCCATCTGACAGCAAAGGATACTGACGATCCTGAACATATCATTATTAAAAAGGAACATTCCCAATGGCTTCAGAAAGCACTTGACAGCCTTCCTGAAAACCAGCGGACTTCCATTGTTCTTAGTAAATATGATGATCTTTCACAAAAGGAAATTGCAGAAATAATGAACACAACCGAAGGCGCTGTAGAGGCCCTTCTGCAGCGAGCAAAAAAGAATCTCCGCAAAAAATTGTCAGGAGGCAGGGAAAGTTTTTAAAATGAGCGTAGGAAAAAGATAAGTTTTGTTTCTAACCATAAAAATCAATTAAAAATGAACTGTAAGTTATGTCAGGAAAATCTGGAAGCGTATCAGGAAGGCAGGCTGTCTTCCGGTATGATGACTCAGGTTGAATCGCATCTCAAAACATGCGATTCATGCAAAAGGCTAAGTGAAATTCAGATTCTTGCAGGCAGGGTCATAAGCACTGAAAAAGAAATTGATGCAGACCCCTTTCTGGCAACAAGGGTTATGGCTCAAATTGAAAGACTTGACACGGAACGTTTTGAGAATATTCCACTGGGCGCAAGGATATTGCGGCCGGCTCTTATAACGTTGTCGCTTGCTGCAGCTGTACTTTTCGGGATCATGCTTGGAAATTTGTCACGCCCGGCTATGAATGCAGGCAAGGTACCGCTTGAGCTTGCACTTATAAATGACGCTTCGCTGGAATCAGTTGATATTCTCTCACTGGAATAGGAGGTAAATCATGAAACCGGAGAACAGGACCAGAATGATGATATGGGCAATAGTAGTACTTGCAGTGTTGAATATTACTACAATCCTGACAGTTATTTACCATCGCCATGAACCCGGCCATGAAATTGCCGTGCCTGGATCCGGCATGATCGGGGAGGAGAATTCATCAGTCAGATTCAGCGGCCGCTATTTCAGGGATGAACTTGACCTTAGCGCTGAACAGATGAACAGATTCAGGGAATTCAATCCTGCTTTCAGACAGCATGTAAGGGATATTAACCTTCAGTTAAATGCCTTGCGGCGGAAATTGCTGGACGAGATGTCATCACCCGGAAGTGATTCTGCAAAAATGAATTCGCTGGCCGATTCTGTGGGATACCTGCATGCTGACCTGAAAAAATATACATACAGGTACTACATGAATTTCAAGGATATATGTAACAAGGAACAAAAAGAAAAACTCGATAATATGTTCGGGGAAATGTTTGCCGCGGATGTTCAGACCGGGAGATACGGACCGGGAGGTCCTTACGGAAGGGGACGGGGCAGAGGAATTATCAATTAATCATTTTTAGGAACTAAAATTTTATGGTTATGAAACCCACATGGATCAAATACACAAACACATGTGTATATTATTTTCAAACATGTGGGTTCCATCAGATCTTTAAAATCAAAATTATGTACTGATGAAAACAAAACTTTTTATTACAGGACTTGCCATTGCAGCTATAACTACAATGGCCACAGCACAGGAAAAAAGCACAACACAGGATCCGAAAGCCGTTACACAGGCATCCGGTAACTACGTTGATGCTGACAATGACGGGGTTTGCGATTATTATGAGGCAAACGGACGGAAGAACGGCAATGGACACAAAATGGGAAATGCCAGGGCAGCCCATGGTCGTCAGGGTATGGCAGCCGGCCAGGGCAGGGGAATGAGACCGGCCCAGGGTCGCGGAATGGGCCCCGGCCAGGGAAAAGGCCTTGCTCCCGGCGGACAAAATTTTGTGGATGAAAACAAAAACGGAATATGCGACCTCAGGGAAACTCCTGCTGAAAAGTAAAAAACTGAAGTTAACAAATCAGATTAATAATAAAAAACTATAAACTAATGAAAACAATTAAATATATGATAATCAGTGGTTTTGTTGTAAGCCTGCTTTTATTGACAGGCTCATGCACCAAAGAAGCCAATGATCCTGAAATCGTTGGCAAGAACCTCCTGGATGTTGCAGCCGATGGCACCACAATGGTTGTTGGCAGCAACCTGGGTACATGCCTATCGGAGGATCTGTCATTCACGGATGATGAACTTGAGATCCTTCTTCATATGAAAGAAGAAGAAAAGCTTGCAAGGGATATTTATACCTTCCTTTTTGAAAAATGGCGTACTCCCGTATTCTCAAATATAACCAACGCAGAAGACACTCATCTCAACGCTGTTCTATACCTGCTTCAGAATTATGGGGAAGAGTATACTCTGACCGGAGAACCTGGTGTTTTTGCAAATGCGGATTTTCAGGATCTGTACACCCAGCTTGTTGAAAAAGGATCCGAATCAGTTGAGGCAGCCATGGAAACCGGAGCCCTGATTGAGGAACTGGATATCAAGGATCTGGAAGGAATATCTTGAAGTTGTTGAGAATGAAAATATAAAGATTGTATTCGAAAATCTACTGAGAGGATCCAGAAACCATCTCAGGGCTTTCAATCGCCAGCTGGAAAATCTTGGAGTTGAATATACTCCCGTTTACATTACTCAGGAGGAGTATGACCAGATAGTCAGCACTCCGAATGAAACCGGAAACGGCAATCAGTCCGGCAACCAGCAAAGAAGAGGAAGACAATACCGGGGAGGCCGGTAAAGTCAGCCGATTGGAAATAAAAAACCCCGCGATTGTTCGCGGGGTTTTTTTAATGATTTACTTTTGCTATCTGCGGCCTGCCTTTACTCCGCCGTTCATTTTCATCGCGCTGTGGCGTGAAGCATTAATTCCTGATGCAGCATTTCTGGTAGCCGAACGCATCTGTGAGTTATTCATTGTTTTTGCCATGGACGCCTGATTGGTCTGATCCTTTGCTTTAAGCTGGGTCTGGTCATGTACCCTTAACTGCTCTTTTTTCTGGATCTTGTCACCGGTCCCGGTCTGTTCGTTGATCTTGAGCTGATCCCTTTTTTGAGTCCTAAGCTGATCACCGGCTTGCAATTGCGTCTGATCACCTGTCTGAACCTGAGTCTGAGTCTGAGTCTGAGTCTTGGTTTCTGTCTGGGAAGCAGTCTTTATCCGTTTCCTGTTCTGCGTCTGGTCCTGTGCCGGGTCAGTACTCTGGGCCAGCAGCCCTGCACTCAGTATGAGTGCCATTCCTGTCATCAAAATTGTCCTTTTCATTTCTTATGAATTTTTAGTTAATAATAATCTACGTGACAAATCTATGTTCGTGAAAATGAATTTATCATGAATTTTCAAAACGGGAAGAATAAATATTCACCTTCCACCTTTAGTTGCGATACCCCCGGATTTATCGGCTCCTTATGGGATACCTCAGCGTTATTTCCGGTCATTGCGTCCTGATTATGAAGATTTGGTGAAGAAAATCCTCAAAACTGACTGTTTGTCAATAATATAGGGATGGCTATATACTATTGACTCCATGATGTCGTTTTGTAATTAGTGTTAGGGTCAAGGTTTGTTTATAATAAATATTTAATCTATGTCTGCAAGTATTTCCAGTCGTTTTGAATACTCTCTGATAGTATCGATCCTATTGTTAACCTGCCTGACAGTTGCCGGGCAGGATCAGGGGAAGGATCAATCCTCTCATTCGCTTTACGGAGGTGCAGGTTTTACCAGTAACATGGTTTATATGGGGACAAGCATTTCGCAGGATAAACCTGTATATTCAGGCTCCCTGACATATGGCTTTAAAGATGAACTTTTTCTTTCAGCTTCTACCTTTCATCTGTCAGCGTTTGATCCATTCCTGGCTTTTCATGCCTTATCGCTGAGTTACAGCCATGTTGTAAATTCATGGTTTGATTATTCTGCCGGCATCTCACGGTACCAGGTTGCTCCTTCCCTTACAGATACACTTTTCAGCAGCTTTCTTTATGGTAATATCACCCTGGGTTTTGACTGGAAGATATTATATTCAAAGGTATCACTGGGAGGAGTTCTGTCAGAAGGAACCAGCGGTTACCTGCAACTTGCCAACTCAAGATATTTCGAAACTCCTCACTTTATTGACGATAAGGCATATTTTTCCTTTGATCCATATATTAACATGCTGTTCGGATCGCTCACAAGGACAAAAACATCAGATGGAACGGTTATCGGAGTTTCCCGACCCATGGGTTCCGGAAGGTCTGACAGTAACAGTTCACAGTCAACCACAACTTTTTTCGGATTGATGGAAATTGATATGGGAGTCCCCGTTTCCTTTAACATGAAACGGGTTACCCTGGAAGCAGAACCAGGATATATATTATCACTGTATTCAGATACAGAATTGTTTAATCCTGAGGGATTTGTTCTTTTGATTAATTGTTATGTAAAGATTTTCTAAAATATGTCCTTATTTTTTAAAATCTTCATAAAATCTTCATAATGACCATTATATATTTGTCGTACAAACTACTGTTTAACTTTAAAAGGAAACAAGATGAAAAGGACAATTTTTTTGACAGCCATCGCACTTCTGATTAGTGCCGGATTGTCGGCTCAGAATGCTACCCGGACGCAAACTGAGCAACAGAACAGGTCAGGTGCCACAGTACAGGAGCAGACCCAGGGACAGTACCAGAACTATGGTCAGATGACCAGTGAGCAGAAACAGGCCAGGAACGCTGAAAGAAAAGCTCTCAAACAACAGGAGAAAGAGCTTAAGAAACAGCAGAAGCAGCAGAAAATGCAGGATCCGCAGATGAAACAGGAACAGTACAAGGAACAGAGCAAGACTGCTGTAAAGAATAAGGGTGCACGTACTGCCACTCCTATGAAAAATGCCGCAAAAGTATCCAGAGGTTCAGGCCCCGGGAAAAAGTAGCAACACCAAAAAGGTAAGAATGTCAAAGCCCTGCAGTTAAAGCTGCAGGGCTTTTTCATAATTCACCGGGCTGATTGCATGAATGCCCGAAGGCCTCCAGCCTGTTCTGAAAGGATTTCTGATGGTTTCCAATTACTTTGTTTTTCAAAGGAGTGAAAATGTACGTCAATGGTTTGTTAAAATACAGGATTCATTTCTCCCATTAAGTTTCTGAACATTTATATATCACAGGAGTTATTATTTTTACATATTCAAATATGATACAATGAAGATTATATCCTGGAACGTAAACGGCATCCGTGCCATAGCAAAGAAATCCTTCTTTTCGGATCTGGCCCAGATGGATCCCGACATCGTCTGCCTGCAGGAGACAAAGGCACAGGATGCCCAGGTTGCCGAAACGCTTGAGCCCCTTAACCAAAATCATATCTTTTTCAATTCTGCCCAGAGGCCGGGATATTCGGGAACGGCTGTTATCTCAAAGGTCAGTCCGCTGAACGTAATGAAGGATATCGGAATCAGGGAGCATGATACAGAGGGCAGGGTCCTATGCCTTGAGTTTGAACAGTACTTCCTGGTGAATGTTTACGTGCCCAATTCCGGGGCTGAACTTGCCAGATTGGGTTACAGACAGGAATGGGACAAGACTTTTTTTGCCTATCTGAAGAATCTTGAAATAAAAAAACCGGTTATCGTCTGCGGCGACCTTAATGTGGCACACAAGCCCATTGATCTGGCGCGTCCAAAGGAGAATTACAACAAGGCTGCCGGCTATATGCAGGAAGAGATTGACGGGATGGACCGGCTCACCGAAGGCGGACTGGCTGATACATTCCGGCATTTTTATCCTGAGTCCAGAGGAAGATACTCCTGGTGGAGCTTCAGAGCCGGTGCAAGGTCAAAGAACATCGGCTGGAGAATCGATTATTTCCTGGTAAGCCGCTCCTTCCTTCCAAAAGTGAAGGATGCATTTATTCACGAAGAAATTACAGGATCGGATCATTGTCCGGTGGGGATAATACTTGACATTTGAAACGGTATGCGGCGTGCGGTGCGAGGTACGCGGCATGTACTCTTCCCTTTCCGTCTCCTGGTCTTCCTTTACGCCTTTATGCATTTTTGCCTTTATGCCGTCATGCCGTCTTTTTCACGCCTTCCTCCTCTCCCTCAGCCATCGTTCAAAAAACGGATCATCAATATAGTACGACGTTCCTTCCTTAATAACCATTCCCTTTTTTACCAGCCTCTGCAGAGTGCTGTAAACCGTGCTCGCCGCCCCCGTGCCGAACTGCCTGTTAAACTCATCCGACAACGGACTCAGTCCGCTCGACGACATCCCCGCCAGCACCATCATATCGGTACGGTTCAGGGTGTTCCACAGCAATTCAAAATCCTTGTCGTGACTGATAACTATCTCATCGGCTGCAAGCTCCGCAACATCCTGACTATAGCCATTGCGGCTTACCTGTTCCCAAACGGTGAAGGCCAGCTGCTGGGTGTAATAGGGATGGGAGCGGGATATTTTGAGAATCTCCTCTGAAACAGAAGCAGCTTCCTCAACAAACCCCGTAAACCTGTATTCCAGGTACAGCATGAATTTATCCTGAGGTATCCTGCCCAGGGTGTAAAGGGTTCCGAAGCGGTACAAAGGCGATTCCTTCCTTTCGAAGATCTCCCTTATCATCGACTCGCTGCTTCCCATGAATACGTAGTTTATGTTCCTGTGATCCTGGATACAGGAACGGAGCATCCTGTCGAGACCACTGTTTATCCTGAAAATATCCTGAAACTCGTCGAGGACGACAATCAGCCTTTCATCCTCTTTGCCAAGTTTACCGATCAAGCCTAGTACATCCTCAAGCGGTGCCAGGTCACGCGAACCGGGGGTGAAGGATATCTCCACTTCCCCGGTAACGGGATTCATTATGACCGACGGGATCAGACGGAACGATTTTATGAAGGTGCTGATCTTACGGAAAGGGAAGATCCTGTAGATCCTTTTCAGCAGCTGGGCCGCAAAATCCTCCTCCGACAGTACCACCTGCAAATCGAGGTAGATGTGTTTTCTGTCCGATTCATTCAGTACTTTTCTTATTAAACTTGTCTTGCCAAATCGCCTGGGACTTATTATTATCAGATGGTTTTCACTCCTGAGGTGAGACGAGATATATGCAAGTTCATCCTCCCTGTCGGTGAAGTGAACACCGTCAACTATGGTCCCGAATTTGAACGGATTATTTTTCATCTTTCCTTTCGATTATATTCGTTACGAAAATATTCGGATATAAAGTTACGAAAATATTCGGAATCCCTATATTGCTCATCCTCCACCGAAAAACTCATGGGTTCATTTATTCAATCTTACCATCGCATCCTCCAGTGAACTGACGAAGTTTATTGTTCCTGTGTTGTTGCTTTCCCTGATGAAATCTCTCAGGCTTTTGCTGTTTATATCTGAAAAATCGCCGATTATTGCCAGTTTCATCCTGTAGTTCGAAAACTTCTGGAGTATGTCCCCGGCAATCTTTGTTTTAAGATCGAAGAAATCCTTGTTCAGGGTATCTGTATATATTATCAGTCCGGTGCATCCGTTATAACCGGCATCTGCCATTATATTGAGAATGTCTTCCGTTGAATTGATCATTTCTGAACCTGGCAGGATTTCCCCCAGCGAAATGCCTTTTTCTGTAATGTGATACCTGATCATATTTCCTGAATAATAAGGATTTTAGACAAATAATGCGAAGGTAATTTTTTTATGTTTTTACCGGGGTCCGGCTAAACAAAAAAAGGGGGAAGTTTTGCCACCCCCTTTTTTACCCTGAAATCGTTCGGAACGATTCTGATCAGTTCATCTTCATATGTTTTTCAAGGAACTTTTCCATAGCACCGTAGAAGTCGAACCTGTTATCCTGGTTTCGGAAACCATGACCTTCGTTTTCCTTCACCATGTATTCGACTTCCACTCCCCGGTTTTTTAGCGCCGCAACCATCTGGTCGCTTTCATCCTTGTTCACCCTTGGATCATTTGCTCCCTGAGCAACAAATAACGGGGCTTTTATCCTGTCGGCATGAAAGACGGGTGACGATTCTGCAAGCAGCAGGCTGTCCTGTACGGGATCCCCAACCATTTCATGAAACTGATCGAGATAAGGTTTCCAATAAGGAGGTATGGTGTTCAGAAAAGTGAAGAGGTTCGCCACACCAACATAATCAACGGCACATCTGTAAAGATCGGGGGTGAACGCAACGCCTGCCAGGGTGGCATAACCCCCGTAACTGCCTCCATAGATTGCAATTCTTTCCGGATCGGCTATTCCTTCTTTCTTAAGGTACTCGACACCGTCTGTTATGTCATCCTGCATTTTCTTACCCCATTCCTTAAAGGATATTTCAAAGAACTTTTTCCCGTAACCCGTGCTTCCCCTGAAATTCATTTGCAACACTGCGTAACCTCTGTTGGCAAGGAACTGGACTTCCGGGTTAAAGCCCCAGGTATCCCTTGCCCACGGACCGCCGTGAGGATTTACTACAACAGGCAGATCCTTTGCTTCAACACCTTTTGGCAAGGTCAGATAACCATTGATAGTCAACCCATCCCTCGATGTGTATTTTACCGGTTTCATCACCGCCATATCTTCTTCATTAATCCATGGATAGGGATTTGATATTTCCGATGATTCCTTTGAGGCCATATCGTAAATTAAATACTTTACAGGGAGCTTGTCGCTTGTAATTGCAATGATAAGTTTCTTCATTTCATCATCCCTACCGGTAAAGTAAACATCATATCCCTCAAATTTCTGTTTCAATCCTGTCATAATTTCTTCCCATTCACTGTCGAAAAAACGATCTTCCGCCTTTTCAGCATACCATGTAACACTGGCAAGAACATTTTTTTTTCTGTCGTAAAAAGCTGAGCTAAGATCATATTCGGGATTTGAAAAAAGCTCTTTTACTTCAGTTTTTAAAGAAGGGTCATACTCCACAAGGGTGATCTTATCCCGTCCAACGTTGGAGAGAAGATAAATGTTCTTATTATCTTTGTCGAATGACTGGGGATAAAAGGAATCCTTAAAAGAGGTTGTAAGAATCTCAGTAAATTTTTCCTTCTCGTTATTCCGGTACAGGTAAGTAATGTTAACGCCATCGGTTTTGGTCGCCATCCGTATTACTCCATTATTATCTGAATACCATGTGTCGAAATTCTCCTTGTTGTCGTACAACAGCTTCAGTTCTCCCGTTTCGATATTTAGCAGATAGGGATCAAAATACTGTTTGTCCCTGAGATTGATTGTAACCATGATCTCTTTTTCCTTCCCCTTTACAAAGCTAAGATCATCAAGTATATCGGTTCGGTTGCCAGGGAAAGGAGTTAGAGCTTTTATATCTTCACCGTTGGGAGAGACGGAGAATACCTGAAAGTTTTCATCACCGCCGGTATCCTGAAGGAATATAATCCGTGAACCCTTCCAGTAGTAGCGTACAATGCTCCGGAGGGTGTCATTTGTAACGCGGACAGCCTGGTCTTCGCCTTCTTTCCGGACAAATACGTTCAGCATGTCTTTGTAACTTGCCAGGTATGAGTAATAGTTACCATCGGGAGAGATCTTGAAACTGGTCTTATCCCCGTTTTTAAAGAACAACTGCATTTCAATCAGTGGCGCCGGCTTTTCCTTTATAGTCTGCCTGGAGGAGCATCCCGCTAAATAAAGAACAGCGGTTAACAAGATAATTAACATTGCATATTTTTTCATAGGATTTGAATTTGTTGTTCAAAATTAGACCATAAAAAAGACGAAGTCAAATAATTCTTGAAGCAAAATTTCGAATTACGGAATGTGCAATAAGGGAGATTGCCCTATGACCGGCACAACTGGTACAACTTCTTCTCCCTGATTTTTATTTTCCTTTCATGGTCGGTTTGCAAAATACTTCATAAATTGTAGCATTAACTCAAAAACATTAAATATGAAAATCTTGCGGGGAACATTAATCGGGGGAGTGTCATACTTCCTTATCGGCTGGCTTGTATATGGAATCCTTCTCATGGATTTCTTTACACCTCTGACCAATACCTGTGCAAACCGTCCGGACGGTGAAATGATCTGGTGGGCAATGATCCTGTCAAATCTGCTCATTGCTTTATTTGTGACATTGTTGCTGAAGTGGTCGGGAGCCCGCAGTATTACAGATGGCCTGAAAACCGGAGCACTGTTCGGAGCCCTCTTTACAGGAACTATCGACCTGTCGCTCTATTCTATGACCACCATGTACAAATCCCTGTTGCCGATAGTGATTGAAACTGTGGTCAGTGCAGCTGTTTTCGCAATAGTGGGAATAATCATTGTACTCACGTGGGGAAAGACAAAGCAGGAGTAGTGCAAATAATGAAAGCAGTCGTTTATAATAAAAAAGCAAAACCGGATAAACTTGTTTATTGCGATGTGGACAAGCCGGTTCCGGATGATAATGAAGTATTGATCAGGATTCATGCAGTCGCGGTCAATGCTGCCGATTACCGTTCGATGAATATGGGTATGATACCTGCCCGTAAGATATTCGGGGCGGATATTTCCGGCACAGTGGAATCGGCAGGCAGGAATGTGAAACAGTTCATACCGGGAGACGAAGTAGTGGGGGATCTTGCAGGCAATGGATTTGGAGGTTTTGCCGCGTTCGCCGTTTCACCTGAAAAATTCCTGGTCCCGAAACCGGCCGGTCTTTCATTTGAAGAGGCTGCTGCAATGCCCATGGCTTCAGTTACTGCCTTGCAGGCCTTAAGGAATAAGGGACACATCCGGGAGGGCCAGGAGGTGCTGATATTGGGAAGCGGCGGTGGAGTCGGGACTTTTGCTGTTCAGCTTGCCAGACATTACGGTGCGGTGGTAACAGCTGTCTGCAGCACCAGGAATATTGAACAGACTGCCTCACTGGGAGCAGAAAATGTGATCGATTACACGAAAGAGGATTTTGCGGCCCGAAACAGGAAATACGACCTGATATTGGCTGTAAACGGGAATTACTCCTTTTTCAAGTGCAGAAAAGCTCTGAAGCCTGATGGCAGATTCGTGCTGGTGGGAGGTGCCCTGACTCAGATTTTTAAGTCGATTGTTTTAGGGCGTCCTTTGTCACTTGGCAGACGAAAAATGCTTTTCCTGGCTGCAAAACCCAATTCCGACGATCTTAAGTTTTTATTGAACCTTGCATCGGATGGTATTATCAAACCTGTGATCGAAAAATACTATCCGCCTGAGAAAACAGCAGAAGCCATGCGATATGCCTCTGAAGGTCATGCCCGGGGAAAGGTTTTGATTAAGTGGTATCCTTCGGATTCAAAACAATGAACCCCGGGCAGGATGATTCTTTATACTTTTGAGTAACTTTATGGGATTTTCAGTTAAAGGACTTATTTACCGGATATTCATTGACCCTCTTATCTCCGGACTCAGGAAGCGTTTGGTATCAATGATCGTGCCTGGGGAAGAGGTGATCGACATTGCATGTGGGACGGGAGCGCTGTCGCTGGAGATGTCAGTCCATGCCGGTTATGTTACGGGCATCGACCTGTCAGAGGATATGATAAACACAGCCCGCCTTTTGGCAAATAAGCGCCGGATTCACAATGTTTCCTTCGGACTGATCGATGCTACCGACCTCTCATGTTACACAGACCGCAGCTTCGACGTGGCCGTCTCAACCCTGGCTATGCACCAGTTTGATCCGGAGACAGGAGTGAAAGTTCTTGCAGAGATGAAACGTGTTGCCCGGCGTATTATCATAGCCGACTATAACTGCCCCATGAGTCCTGGTCCGGCGAAGTGGCTGGCATGGGGCATCGAACGTGTGGCAAGAGGCGACCATTACCGTAATTTCAGAAAGTATATGGCTGCGGGCGGCCTTAAAAAACTTGCTGCAGAAGCCGGACTTGTAATAACCTCTCATGAGGAAAGGGGAGAAGGTGTTTTCGTGATAGCAACACTGATGCCGGAAGTGAGCTGACCGGTTATTATCATTTTACCAGTCTGTGATCCAGTAATTCCGCCAGTTCCTTATGATATTCGTTTTCAAGCTCCAGAAGCCTGTCCTCCGATTCGTATAGCGATTTCATATACATAAAATAGGTTGAAACGGATATCTCACCTGCCTCCAGGGCCTTGTCGGGGTACCTTGTACCGCCGCCCGATTCAATAATTTCCCTGATCTCTGAAATGCTTTTCTGAAGTGCCGTTATTCTGGAATAATTATTTCGTGCTTCCGATTTAAGTTTTAGCAGCGTTGCTTCGCGAAGAGCATCTGAATAATCAGATGCTGCCGATGACGATCTGACCTTGTTTGAATTCGCCCAGAGCGGAATGCTCAGTCCGGCCACCGGACCTGTATAAGCCGTACCGGCTACGATTTCTGATCCGTAGCCAACCTGAATTTCAGGCAGAGATCCGCTCCTGCTCAGTTTGACCTCCTGCCGGCTGATATTATATTCGATTTCCGGGATGAGGTAAGCCGGGTGAGATTCTGATTTCTCGGTAATCAGCAGGTCAAAATCAGGCACTTCCTTAACCGGGTAATCCGCATATCCGATTTCTGCCGCATCCGATCCGCTCATGTAACCAAGCTTCTCTTTAAGCATTTCTGTTTCCGATTCCATCCGGTTGATTTCAAGGCTTACGGCTGACAATTCGAGCAGGATGTTGTTGTAATCCATAATCGTTGCTTCCCCGTTTTCAAGCATCTTTCCCCAGGCCAACCTCAGGACTTCATAGCCTTTCTTTCTTTCAAGAAGTGTATTAAGGGCTCTTGTGTTATAAATAAGATCGAATGCCAGTTGCTCTGCCTCAAGCATGATAAGCATCCTGGCCTGGCTGTATTCCTGCTCTGCAAGAATAATTGTGTTATTGTTGATCTTTTTCTGCAGCAGGTACTTTGTCGGGAAATCAAAGGACTGTGATACCGACCAGGTCTTTTTGTCACCTGCCTCATCTGTGTTACCCGGCATGAAGGCTGTAGAAATAAAGGGATCCGATGGTGCATTACCTGTCCGGGCTTCAATCCGTTTTGCTTCCAGCAGCTTTCTGTAAGCGACTATTTCCGGATTGTAAGCTGAAACCCTTCCAAGGAATTCAGTAATTGATTGAGCTGATATCAGTCCGGTGACAGAAATCAGCACTGTAAGTAAAAATATCTTCTTAATCATTCTTGCTTCTTCTTTCAATTAAATAATAGACTGATGGAATGATGAATATGTTCAGCAGCGTGGAACTGAGCAGTCCTCCGAGGATCACTATAGCCATCGGACTCTGGATCTCATTCCCCGGTTTGTCGCCTCCGAGTGCAAGCGGAATCAGGGCAAGCGCAGCCGTAAGGGCTGTCATCAGAATGGGATTCAGCCTGTCGGCCGATCCGGTCATAATTCGCTCAAGCAAAGCCATACCGTCTTTCTTGAGGTGAATGTATCTTGAAATCAGTAAGATACCATTTCTTGTGGCGATGCCGAAAAGCGTGATGAACCCGATAATTGAAGGAATGCTGACTACATTTGATGACAGCTTGATGGCAAAGATCCCACCGATGATTGCAAGTGGCAGATTGAGCAGTACAATCAATGCCAGGGAGCTGTTTTTGAACTCCTGATAGAGTATCAGGAAGATAACCAGGATTGCAATAATCGAAGCAGTGATAAGCCTTCGTGTGGCACTTTCGGCACTTTCAAACTGGCCTCCGTATTCGATATGGTAATTCTCGGGCAGGACAATTGTTTCGTTTATTCTTTTCTTAATGTCGTTTACAACACTTCCCACATCTTTTCCTGCTGAATTTACCGAAATTACGATCAGACGTTTCACATTTTCCCGGTTTATTGAAAATGGTCCCGAAGAGGACTCTATGTCAGCCACAAAGGAAAGTGGTACTTTTTTACCCTCCCAGGTGTCGATCATGGCGTTCCTTATTCCTTCAATTGTACCCCGTGTTTCATCATTGTACCGGAGCACCAGCGGAAACCGTTTTTCCTCCTCATAAACATCAGAAACTACCCTCCCTCCAAGGGCAATGCTTACAAATGAATTGAAGCTGTTCATGCCGATACCGTAGCGTGCAAGCATTTCCCTGTTTGGTTTTATCTTCAGCTGAGGGGTTTCAACCAGCTGCTCTACGTTAAGGTCGCCGATACCTTCTATACCGGCAATCTCCGACCTGATATCGTTGGCAATCATGTAAAGATCGTTAAGGTCGTCTCCAAACAGTTTTATTGCAATGTTCGCCTTGGTCCCGGATAGCATCCTGTCGATCCTGTGGGCAATCGGCTGCCCGACTTCAATACTGGCCCCCGGGATTGCCCTCAGCCGTTCCCTTACATCGGCAAAAAACTCATCACGGCTTCTTTCCGTCAGTACAAATGGTACGTCAAGTTCCGAGGTGTTCTCCCCGAAGAAGTGTTCGGCCAGTTCCGCCCGCCCTGTCTTGCATGCCACTGAAGTGACTTCAGGTATCCCGAGAAGTATCTTTTGTGCTTCAACCCCCATCTTTTCCGATTCTTCGAGTGAAACCCCCGGTGGCAGTGAGACATTTACAGTCAGTGCACCTTCGTTGAAGGCGGGAAGAAACGAACTCCCGGTTGTTGTTAACAGAATAACAGAGATTAGGAAGATCAATGCCGTCAATCCGATTACAATTCTGCTCTTTCCCAGTATATATTCAAGCGTTTTGCGGTAAAGCCTGCCAAGATTCCGTTCGGTCCATGATCCATTGACTGCCTTCAGCAAACGGCGTTCACCTGTGAGAAGGTAACTGCTCAGAACGGGAGTGACGGTTACTGCTACAATAAGTGATGCGAAGAGGGATACTATGAAGGATATGCCCAGCGGTCTGAGCATCCTTCCTTCAAGATCGCCAAGCAAAAACAGGGGAACAAAGGTGATGATAATAATAAGGGTTGCATTCCATATCGACGACCTTACCTCAGTTGAGGCCTTGTATACTACCCTGAGCGGTAATTCCCTTTTATCCTGCGGCAAAACGACATTTTTCCTGAGCTGCCTGTAGATGTTCTCCACATCGATTATGGCATCATCAACCAGCGAACCAATGGCAATGGCCATTCCTCCCAGGCTCATTGTGTTGATTGTGTAGCCGAGAACATTAAGGGTTATTATTGCGGCAAGCAGCGAAAGGGGCATTGCCAGGAGCGAAATGATGGTGGTCCTGGTGTTGAAAAGGAACAGGAACAGTATGATAATTACAAAAATCCCTCCCTCGGCCAGAGCTTTCATCACATTCCTTACAGAAGTTTTTATGAACGATGCCTGGTTATAAATGTCAGTTCTGAAAGTCACCGAAGAACCGGCATTTTTCTGAATGTCTTTTATGGCATCAAGAATAAGGTCTGAAAGAATCACAGTATTGGCGTCAGGCTGCCTTGTTATGGTAACAAGTACCGCGCTCCGGCCCCTGTATGAGGCAGTGCCGATTGCAGGGGATTTGCCTGTCCGGACAGTTGCAACATCACCAACCTTCACGGGAAGCTCCTCGGATATCTTTATAACCGAATTTGCAAGATCCTCAACCTTGTCGGTTTTTGCCATACCCCTGACAATGTACTTGGTGCCGTACTGATTAATGAACGATCCGGAGGTGTTCAGGTTTATTTCCTGACTGGTACTGATCAGCTCATTCATTGTTACTCCATGGAAATTCATCCTGTTGGGATCGGCCAGTATCTGATATTCCCTGATGTCTCCTCCGATCACATTTACCTGGGCAACACCGCCCACTGAAAGTAATCTCGGGGATACAACCCAGTCGGCCATTGTCCGGAGCTCCATCGGAGTCAGGCTGTCCGATTCAAGGGCTATGATCATCATCTCACCCAGAAGCGATGTCTGGGGGGCAATTACAGGCTTGTTGATTCCTGCGGGAAGGGTTTCATTTGCCTGAATAAGCCTTTCGGCAATTGTCTGCCTGGCTTTGTAAATATCCGTCCCCCAGTCGAATTCAACATTCACTATCGAGAATCCCATGGTTGAGGTCGACCGTACCCTCCTGATCGATGTTGCTCCGTTCACTGCCGTTTCAATTGGGAAGGTCACCAGCCTTTCCACTTCCTCCGGGGCCATTCCGCTTGCTTCAGTCATTATGACAACAGTGGGAGCGGTAAGTTCCGGAAATATGTCTATCTCCATCCGGGTGGTGACAATCGTTCCGGCTATTATCAGAAGCAGGGAACCTGTCAGTACGCTTAACCTGTTCCTTAATGAAAAGTCTATGATCTTGTCCAGCATGGTCCCGAATATTAATGATTGTGAGCAGGTGCTGCAGTTGTCATCTGCGAAAGCTTAACCAGCCAGGCGCCTTCGGAAACGATTCTTTCATTTTCGGAAAGTCCGTCCATGACTACGGTATTCTCACCGTCACTATAGCCTGTGGTTATGAATCGTTTCACAAAATCGCCGTCTTCATGCGCGACAAATACATAGAGTTTCCCGAATTCCTCCATCAGGGCGCTGTTGGGAACAACGATCAGGTTTTCTGTAGTTTCTCCTGTCAGGAACACCTCGGCAAAAGAACCTTCGATGAGTCCGGGATCATGGTCGATACTGAAGTAAACCGGAACATAAAATGAATTGCCACCGGTGCTTTTCCCAAAGGCGATCTTCCGGCCGTTCATTTCAGAGGTTTTAAAGAGTTTTTTGCTGTAGCCAACCCTGAAATTTGCGCTTTCAATGCGGGGAAGAATATCCAGGTTATCGGGTGATACATCGGCTTTAAGTATCAGGTTCCTCTCGATGATTATCGAAGCAAGGGATTCTCCCGATGATACTTTCTGTCCTTCGCCAACAAAGATTTCGCGGATGTAGCCATTTCCGGGCGAAGAAACTGAATTTCCTCTTTCACTGTATGTTGCATTCAGATTTTCGAACTCGTTGAGGGCTTTCTCATATTCATTTTTTACAGTAAGGAAATGTTCTTCCGTTATTATTTTATCCGAAATGAGATTCTTTGCCCTTTCATAGTTTTGGGTTGCCCTGTCCAGGTCGGCTTTTAACTGCCTGTATCTCAGTTCTGAATTGTCTTCTGTAAGCTGTTCTCCGCTTATTGTGAACAGATTCTGACCGCGGCTCACTTTCACTCCGGGGAACAAATGTGAATTGCTGAATTTTACCAGTCCGGGCGATTTGGCCGTGATTTGCAGAACATCCTTATTGTCGGCCATTATCATCCCGCCGGTCTTCAGGCTAAAGGCGAAGGGCTGGCGTTTTACAGTCATTATGCTGTAACCTGAAGAATCTCGTGGTTCCTGTTCATCCGAATGGGAGACAGTTTCCTGTTGTTCAACGACAGCTTCGTGGTCGTGGGCAGTCCTTGATGAACAGCTGGTAAAAAAGGCTGCAAACACTATAAGAATAAAAAATAATAGATTTTTCATTGACAATAAAAAATGTTAAATAATTGTTATTCAACAAAATAAAAAAAGTACTGGGAAAAATTGTGGCTTAAGCAGCCGGAGGGGCTCTGAGTGAGACCGATGCGTGGTGAGTGTTGCAGTAAAGGGAATGCTTATAGTTTTCAGAGATCAGCTCTTTTTGTAAGGCAGGGAATAAAAGGTCATTTCTATTGAAATCAATTATAAGGTTATCCTGGCTGAGCTGGTGGAAGAGAAGTGAGGATATCCGGCAAACATCATAATCATCACCGTGGCTGTGATATTCATCACTCAGGAGCAATCCGGTATGGGAATGCCCGTTCAGCAGGCATAAATCGGTTTCCTGGTGATTATGGGGAATCATGGTGTGAGCCATAATCAGCAGCCAGCTGAAGATGATAAGAGAGGCTTTGATTTTTTTCCCGGTCCTCAAATCTTGAAAATTTTTACAAATGTAGTATTTTATAAGTGTTTAAGAATAATTTGAAAATGAAGACCTTTTATAAATCGGGATGGATATGAGTTGGGTACCACCCTTTATGCGATTCTTGTTCCTGAATTACTCCTGCCAGCTTACCAGCCGCCGCCACCGCCGCCTCCTCCTCCGCCGCCCGAGCTTCCGCCTCCGCCGCTTCCCGATGATGATCCGGGAGGGGTGGATGCCGACGATATGGCCGATGAAAAGCTTTTCCCCATCGTTGAGGTGAAATGAGCGGGTGAAAATGACGAGGTTCCTGATATTGTGCCGACATACCATGCCGGATTATAGGTCCTGGTTTCCTGCATCGAGCGCTTAAGGGCATTCTCAAACTTGTTGCCCCACTCATTCTCAACTCCGAGAGCTATGGCATATGGAAGAAGGCTTTCAAACCGTTCAACAGTAAGTTCTGGTTCGTGCATCAGGTTGAGCCTGTCCTTTTCAGCAACGGAAAGATACATTTTAAAACCTTCCGCCTCATCCATCAATGCCCTTCCTTGGGGCGTCGGAGCTTTTATCAGCCAGGTGAAAAGAATGCCCAGTCCGACAAGAAGAATGATCAATATCACAGGTACGGCCGGAGTGGGAGATATAGCAAAAGTAAGTGCAACCAGCGCCACCGACAAAAGAACCCCTGGAAGAAGATGCTTGAAGTTGAGGTTGAAAAATTCCGGTATCATTTTCTCCTTAAGGATTTTTTCTGCCTTAATCCTTGCTTTCTGAAACATCTCATGGTTCTTATTGTCAAGAACTATCTCCTGAGCTTTTGAAAAGAGAATCGAGGCCAGGGCTTTTTCCTCGGGAGTGAGCTCCGTGGCAGAACCGGGAACAAGTTCAAGGGAATATTTCTTTTTTGAATGTATGATTTTCAGGTAGCCTTTCACAGCCATGCTTACAAGCGCCGACGTTACCACTTCTTCCTTCATTCCCATGGACGAAAGGTACCCTGTATCGGCAGGACTGAATCCTTCGGGCGGGTCAAACAGGGGTATTATGGTTCCTTTGGCGGGGTCCCTGCCAACTGACTTCCATCTCCTGAAGTAGAGCAGTATGACTCCGGCAAGTCCGGCTAGGGCAAAAAGGATGTAAAGGTTGTCTTTAAGAAACCAGGCTGTCTTTGTGATACCAGAAGGCCTGGTAACATGCCCCAACGGCCATGCAACGGCAATGGTAAGCTGCTCTCCGGGCTGCATGGGACTTTTCATGGCCAGGCTTACCACATTTTCGTCTGAGGTGAGCAGGCAGTCGCACCCGGTCGATCCGGCATAGCCTGAGTAGGCAGCCTTTCTTACAGGCTCCGATCCTTCAGGGAGAATCAATGTGACATTGGCTGTTTCGATTGTAAAAACCCAGTCGCCGCCGATGGCATTGTAATATAGCTCGTCAAAGTCATCGAAAAAGCCCAACTGGCGGGTTGTCCTGAAAGAAAGGCTGTAATTGTAAATTCCCGGCTCCAGTAATGTATTTTCATCGCCGATGTATACAATAACACCATTTGATTCTTCTTTGGTGAACCAGGGCTCGGGAGCACCATTCTTAAGTACTTCCGTAACCTCGAATCCCACCTTGTAACGGTTGCCCAGCTTATCTCTGTATCTGGTAGGGAAGCTCCTGTAGATGCCCCTTTTTATGTGATTTCCCCCGGCAGCAACCCTGATCTGTTCCTGAACCAGCAGAGTACCATCCTTTTCAATCGTCGCGAGTATGTCATAAGAGAGGATCCTTTCCTGTGCTTTTGCTGAAAGCACTCCCATTACCAGAAAAAGGAATACGAATATTCGTTTCATGATTGAAATATTACATTTTGATCTCAGGAGCTGATCTTTCTGATTCATTTCCAATATCAAAGAATTCATTCTGCCTGTGCCCTGCAACTTTTGCAACAAGGCTTGATGGGAATTGTTCGATCAGGATGTTGTAATTGCGTACCGTTCCATTGTAGTAACGCCGGGCTTTCTGAAGATCATTCTCAACCTTCGAAATATCCCTCTGGAGTTCCAGGAAATTCTGGCTGGCCTTGAGGTCGGGATAGTTTTCCACCACCACGAAGAGCTTTCCCAGGGCCTTTGACAGTTCGATTTCAGCCGTCTCGGTTTCTTTGATTGAAGAGGCTGACATCCCCTGTGTCCGGAGATTGGTGATGGCTTCAAGGAGGGTCCTCTCATGGGATGCATAGGCCCTGACTGTCTCCACCAGAAGGGGGATCAGGTCATGACGTTTTTTAAGCTGCACATCGATGCCGCTCCAGGCTTCCCTGACATAATTAACAAGTCTGACAAGCCGGTTGTATATGAAGAGAAAAAATCCTCCGCATAACACTACTATTGCAATTATTATTATAGCCACTGATCTGTGTATTGGTTAGTGCCACGGAATAGCCGGGATTTTCAAATATAGAAAAAATATAGCACAGGGATCTTTCTGTTTGGGTATAACAGAGCATATTTCCTTTGGTGCTGTCAGATCCACCGGCTTTTTGAAATCACGAAGAATTTTTTTGGATTGAAATAAGGCGAGAGTTTCAGGTTGTCATTAAACTTCTTCCTTACCAGATCATCGGACATATCGCTCCTTATCCCCACAACCGTACGGGTATTTACCCTGATATATCTGAGCGACTTTTCCAATGTTTACTTCCTTTGATACGGTATAAAGATAACAAATATCCGGCAGTATTTATTGCATGCGGGAACTAAGTTGCGGCGAAGGGCTCAGGGCACAGGGCACAGGGCACAGGGCACAGCCAACTACCTGCTCCCAACTATCATAAAGGATCCATTACTTTATCAGCATAAATTTTTACTGAAGATAATCGGGATTTGCTTATTTTGGCAGAAGAATAAAGGAAGATAATTGTTTTCTGTTGTGAAAACCATGCATTATTTCAGGTGATGAACGACAAATTGAGCGAAAAGTGGATCAAGGCCTCCATAACAGGGACAATCTGGGCTGCATCGGAAATTGTCCTGGGCAGCTTTCTTCATAACCTGAGAGTCCCGTTCAGCGGAAATATTCTGACTGCTATCGGGATTATCATACTTATCTCCATCAGTTACATCTGGACTGAAAGAGGACTGTTCTGGCGTGCGGGACTGATCTGCGCCATGCTGAAAACCCTGTCGCCAAGCGCAGTGATTTTCGGTCCCATGATTGCCATCATTGCTGAATCCATAATTATTGAGACATCCGTCCGACTCTCGGGACGAACCATCGCGGGTTATCTCATCGGCGCCGTGCTGGCAATGTCATGGAACCTGTTTCAGAAAATTGCCAATTACATCATTTTCTACGGGGAAAACATAATTGAGGTTTATAATAACCTTATAGGGATGGCACAGCGCCAGCTGAACATCCAGACAGACATTGCCTGGCTGCCCATCCTTGCACTGCTTGTTCTTTTTGCCATTTTTGGTCTGATTGCAGGAGTGACAGGTATTTTAGTGGGCAGAAAAATGAAAAAGCAGCCTTATTCAGGGGTGATTACCCAGGAACAAAAACCCTTCAGCAAAACAGAACCGTCATTACAGCCGGCCTTTAATTACTCGATATCATGGCTTATTGCTGACGTCATTCTTCTTATTGGCAGTTTTATCATTCTGAATAATACTCCATGGTTCGTCTGGGGAGTTGTTGTGACAGCGGTTATTGTAGTTTGGTCATTCAGATACAAAAGAGCGCTCCGTCAGATATCCAGACCAAAATTCTGGATATTCTTTGTGTTAATTACACTGATAACTGCCTTTGCTTTGAGCAGGGCTCACTTAGGTGAAATGTCATGGCAGGAGGGAATACTTACAGGGATACAGATGAATTTCAGGGCTGCCCTGATAATTGCCGGATTCACTGTTCTTGGAACGGAATTGTACAATCCGCGGATAAGGAATTTCTTTCAGGGAACATCTTTCCGGAACCTTCCACTGGCACTTGAACTTTCGGCCGAAAGCCTTCCTCACTTCATCTCATCCGTTCCCGATTTCAGGAGCCTGGTGAGAAATCCGGTTTCCATCTTCTATCATATTATCATGCAGGCCGAGAGCAGGTTCCATGAGATAAAAGGCAGATCAGCACCGGCTTCGAAAATATTCATTGTGACTGGTCCGCTGGGATCAGGTAAAAGCACCTTTATGAAACAACTGGCTGAGGCTCTCCGGAAAAAAGGACATCACCCCCGGGGAATTATTTCAGAGCGAAAGAGCGATGATTCCGGGACGGCTGGTTACGATCTGGTCAGCATCGAAACAGGCGAAAGGCACGAATTCCTCATGAAGTCCGAAGAAGCCGGCACTGAAAGGATCGGAAGATTCATCATTGTACCCGGTAGCCTGGAAAAAGGAGCAGCTATCCTCAACTCCTCAGGCAAAGGAATCATCATTATTGATGAGGTGGGAGCCCTGGAGATAAGCGGCCGCGGGTGGGCCTCGTGCATTGACGGACTGCTGTCACGGCCGGTCAGTCACCTGATACTTTCGGTACGGGAAACACAGCTTGAAGGGATAAAAAGCTTTTGGAATCTCGAGGGCGCTATAACGATCGAAATAAGAAAGACCTGGAATGAGGATGCCCTGAAGACTATTCTGGATAATCTTTAGCCTGTTTAGACGGAGCGGAAGAATGCTAAACTTTTGCTCTGTATATGAGTTTAAATGATCAGGATCATAAAAGTTTACATTGTTTTTTTTAGTTTTGCATTAAGCACTAAACCATCAAACCCATTCTGTCATGACAGCTCCAAAAAAAAGAACCATGCTTACACGCCGTCAGTTCATGCGGCTTTCGGCTGCAGCTGCTGCAGGTGTGGCACTTCTGCCACAGCTTTCCTGCTCCTCCACTGTCGTCCCGGCTCCTATGAAACGGCGCTTCGGCCGGATCAATTTTGATGTAACCACACTGGGGCTCGGCGGACAGGCCTCCATTCAGTGGACTCCGGATGGAGTTGATCCGGTTGCCATCATCCTTAAGGCATTTGATATGGGTGTTAATTATTTCGATACATCCAATGTGTACGGACCCAGTCAGATGAATTACGGAAAGGCATTCAGGGAACTTAACCTGATACCCGGACAGAAAGGTTACAATGAATCACTCCGGGAATCGATCTTTCTTACAAACAAGACAATGATCCGCTGGGCAAAGGGTGGCTATCCTCAAATCGACAACGTCAGGAACAGTACCAACGGCGATCACGCAGAAGGAGCGGTGGCGGATCTCAAACGCACACTGTCGCAGATATTCGGTAACGACGACGGGACATATCCCGAAGGTGCATATGTAAACATGATGCTTATCCATAATATCACCAATCCCGAAGAAGTTGATGTGGTTTACAAGGGACTTGAAACCCCGCTTGACGTTAATGACAATTTCGGAGCCCTGGTTGCACTTCGCGATTACAGGGACGGAACAAATATTACCGGCCTGAACCCGAAAAATGAGAAGCTGATCAGGCATATCGGTTTTTCAGGTCACTACAGCGCACCGGTTATGATCGACATGATACAGCGCGATAAATGGGACATTCTCGATGGAATGCTTGTGGCTATAAACGTTAACGACAGGCGCTACCTCAACATGCAGTACAATGTTATTCCGGTGGCACAAGCCAGGAATATCGGAATCATCGCCATGAAGGTCTTCTCCGACGGGACAATGTACACCAAGGAACCAGGATGGTCGAACAAGCCGGAACATGTGGTCAGGTTCGTTGGTACGGAATCCGTTCCCAGCCGTCCGCTTATTGAATACGTTCTTACAACTGCCGGAATTCATACACTCATTATAGGAATTGGCCATATAGACGACGATCCGCTCAAGTGCCAGCTTACCCAGAATTACTACGCCGCCCAGATTGCACCTGATGCTCTCAATGAAAGCCAGCGGCGCGAACTTGAAAAGATCGGCGAAAGAGCCCGCAACGGCGAAACAAATTACTTCCAGTTGCCCGACTCCGGCCTGACTCCGCCCAGGAATGCTCAGATTGCCAAATCAGACAGAATAAAACTCTCATGGGATACCAGCTATGCCGGAAGTGAACCTTTATCCCATTACGACATTGAAGGCGACGGTACTATTATTGGAACGGTGAAACACGTGCCCCAGGTTACAAGGGACCCCTTTATGTTTGAAGCCATGTCGGGGAAAAATTTCAAGATCATCGCAGTAGATGCTGTCGGCCGGAAATCGGAAACAGCCCTTTTGACAGTGTGAGCATCAAGCTTCCGGAAAACATTGTATAAATCATTATTCCTTTGCAGGTAGTAATAAAATATTTCTTTTTGCTTCCTGCATTATAATAAAGACTTATCAATATATTTAGGAATTCAGATATCCATCTTTTTTTATGGCAACAAGAAGGCAATTCATTAAGATCTCAGCTATCGGGGCTGGAGCCGTAATGGCCGGCGCGGCAGGATTCAGGCTGCTGGCAGCGGAACAGGAGCAGACCGCACTGATGGCTTCGGCAGGAGATCCGCTCCGCCGGATCCCGACTTACTGCGAGGTTTGTTTCTGGAAATGCGCCGGCTGGATTTACAAGGATGAGAAAGGGGCAATAAAAAAGATCATAGGAAACGCTGAGGACCTTAACTGCAATGGCCGCCTCTGCCCCCGCGGAACTGGCGGCATAGGAATGTTCTATGATGAAAACCGTTTGCGTACTCCTCTGATACGTACAGAGGAACGCGGCAAACAGACTTTCAGGGAAGCAACATGGGAGGAGGCCTTTGACTATATAGCCGAAAAAATAAAGACGATATCAGCTGAACATGGCCCCGAGTGTCTCGCACTTTTTACCCACGGATCGGGAGGAAAGTATTTCACCAACCTTCTGCGGGCTCTTGGATCTCCCCATATAGCAGCTCCGTCGTATGCCCAGTGCCGCGGACCCCGTGAAGTGGCATTCCAGGCTACATTCGGCGAGACAATCGAAAGCCCCGAAAGGACTGATATACGTGATACAAAATGCCTCGTCCTGATCGGCAGCCATATTGGCGAGAATATGCACAACGGACAGGTTCAGGAAATGTCGGATGCCATCGACAAGGGGGCAACCATCATTACCGTTGATCCCCGTTTTTCGACTGCAGCCGGGAAATCAAAATTCTGGCTTCCGATTAAACCGGCTACCGACCTGGCCCTGCTTCTTGCCTGGATCAATGTTATAATTACAGAAGAACTCTATGATAAACCATACGTGGAGAAATACACATACGGTTTTGAATATCTTAAGGAACATGTTAAGAATAACACACCGGAATGGGCCTATGGTATCACCACCATCGATCCGACAGTGATCCGCGAAACCGCCCGCGAGATGGCCAACGCCTCCCCGGCAGTGATCATTCACCCTGGACGTCATGTGACATGGTATGGCGACGACACACAAAGGCTCCGGGCCGTGGCCATCCTTAACGCCCTCCTGGGTTCATGGGGCCGAAGGGGAGGATTCTTCAGTCCTGAAAGCTTCGAACTGCCCGAACCGCAGCATCCTCCGTATCCTGAGCCTAAAAGATCATGGAGAACGGAATTCCCCGACATGTATAGGCTTGCTGACTCTGTACTTGCCAATGGCCTTTGCGATGCCACCATTCCTGATCCGAGCCGCCATTGCCAGTTCCAGGGATGGATAGTGAACGGAACAAACCTCATCGAAACTCTTCCGAACCAGGCAAACACTCTTCAGGCTATCCAGGCGCTTCAGCTGCTTGTAGTGATCGATACTATGCCCATGGAAATAACCGGTTGGGCCGATGTTATCCTTCCTGAGTGCACCTATCTTGAACGGTATGACGACATCAGAATCGGGCCTCACCGGAAGCCACAGATAGCCCTCAGGGCTCCGGCCGCAGAACCTTCCTATAATACCCGACCTGCCTACTATATGGCCAGAGAACTTGCGAAACGACTTGGAGTGATCGAATATTTCCCCTTTGAAAAAATAGAGGACCAGCTCGACTGGCAGCTGAAACAGGTGGGAAGCAGTCTCGGGGAAATGATGAGGCTCGGCGTCAAGACCTTTGAAAGGCAATATGGCGACCTTTACTTTCAGCCGGGCCAGGATTTTGAGTTCTACACACCTACCGGTAAAATTGAACTTTATGCAACAACATTTGCGGATGCAGGTTACGATCCCATGCCAAAATACACACATCACGAGGAGCCGCCGCCAGGATACTACCGCCTTAACTACGGAAGAGCACCGATGCATACATTCAGCCGCACATCCAACAACCCCAACCTTACCGACCTTATGGACGAGAATTCCCTCTGGGTCAATCCGCGAGTCGCAAAGGAATGGGGATTAACAACAGGTCAGTACATCCATCTATTGAACCAGGATGGTAAACGGTCGGAATTTCCAATAAAAGTGAGAGTAACCGAACGGATCAGATGGGATTCAGTCTATATGGTCCATGGTTTCGGCCACGATCAAAAAAAACTGGAGCGATGCTACGGCAAGGGAGCCAGTGATACCAATCTGATCACCAAAGTGCTGGTTGATCCCATAATGGGAGGCACAGGCATGAGGGGGAACTTTGTAACCTTTTTAACTGATATTGGAGAGGAGGTGGCGTCATGAGATACGCAATGGCTGTTGATACAAAAAAATGTGTCGGATGCAGCGACTGTGTGGTAGCCTGCCAGACCGAGAACGACGTTCCGATAGGCTTCTGCCGCGACTGGGTGGTGGAAGTCATGGACGGCACCTATCCACAGCTAGAGATTGAGATCAGGTCGGAGAGGTGCAACCATTGCGATAACGCTCCCTGCGTAAGATGCTGCCCCACGGGTGCAAGCCATATTGTTGAGGGAGGCGTGGTGATGGTAAAACCAAACAGGTGCATCGGCTGTGGAGCATGTATCGCCTCCTGCCCCTATGACGCACGCTATCCGCATCCCAAAGGTTATGTGGACAAATGCACTTTCTGCATTCACAGGGTAAGGCAGGGAATGCAGCCTGCCTGCGTGGCCGTATGCCCGACGAAATGCATGTATTTCGGTGATCTGGATGACCCCAACAGCGATGTGAGCAGGGTTTTGAAAAAGCGCAAGCACAAAACCCTTATACCCGAAGCAGGCACGAAACCACAGTTGTATTTCCTTATCTGAGAAGACAATGAACGAAGAATTGATTATCAGCGGAAGAGAAAACCTGGGGGTTGATCCGCAATTGCATATATGGCACTGGCCGATTCCATTATACCTTTTCCTCGGAGGACTGGCGGCCGGAGTGCTTTTCTTTGCCGCATTATATTACCTGATGGGGAAGGAAAATGAGTTCCGCACTGCAGTGCGACGCGTTCCGTTCGTGGCACCCTTTGCCCTGGTGATCGGCCTCGCCGCCCTTTTTATCGACCTCAGGCACAAGGCTTACTTCTGGCAGCTTTACACCACGATCAGGCTTGAGTCCCCAATGTCATGGGGAGCCTGGACTCTTCTTGTAATTACCACCGCATCATTTATCTGGTGCGCGCTTCATATAAGGGAGTTCTTCCCAAACTGGGACTGGAAATACTCATGGCTGAAAGATCTCGAAATCTTCTTCAATAAGTACAAGAAGCCGCTTGCCTGGGTGATAATGATCTTTGCAGTCATAACAGGTGTGTATACCGGAATTCTGTTGTCCGCCTTTAATGCCCGGCCGCTGTGGAATACATCGGTGCTTGGCCCGCTTTTCCTGGCATCGGGACTTTCAGCCGGAGCGGCAACAATAGTGCTGTCGTCGCGGAATAGCAGGGAGCGGCTGCTTTTTACCAAGATCGATCTCGTCATTCTCGGCGTTGAACTCTTCCTGATCGTCCATATGTTCATGGGCTTCCTTGCGAGCACCCAGGTTCAAATCGAAGCAGCGGGACTTTTCCTCGGCGGCCCCTACACAATGGTCTTCTGGATATTTGTAGTGGTTCTTGGAATTATTATTCCGGCAATCCTCGACCTTATGGAACTCAGGGGATTTCATATCCCCGCCGTGATACCCGGGATTCTGGTAGTGTTCGGAAGCCTGATGTTCAGATTTATATTTGTTTTTGCCGGACAGGTCAGCCGGTGGTTATACTGATATCAACAATAAACACAACAATATGAGCAACAATACAAAAACAGGGAAGAGCAGAAAGTACCTCAACCCTTACCTGGGCGGTGTCCTGCTCGGTCTCGTGCTGCTTTCAGCCAATTTTGTCGCCGGCAGGGGACTTGGCGCAAGCGGGGCCGTGAAGAGCGTCGTGGCAACAACAATCCGGGCAGTGGATAAAGATGCGGTTAACACCAATCCCTTTATGGCCGAATATGCCGAATCGCACGGCAGAAATCCCATGAAATCGTGGCTTGTCTTTCAGATGCTGGGGGTGATAGTCGGAGGCTTCCTGTCAGGAGCAGTGGCGGGCAGACTTAAACTAAAGGTTGAGCATTCCCCGAAAATCACATCCCGCCGAAGGCTTGTCTTTGCGCTGGCCGGCGGAGTGCTATTCGGCTTCGGATCGCAGCTGGGACGCGGCTGTACAAGCGGATCAGCGCTCAGCGGCATGGCAGTCCTCTCCATGGGAGGTTTTATCACCATGATGGCCATCTTTGGCACCGCATACGCGCTTGCATATTTCTTCAGAAGAAACTGGATTTAAAAAGGAGGACAAAATGGGACCATTGGCACCAAATGAACTTATATCGGAAAATACCAATTTTCTGCTTGCATTCTTTATTGGAATAGCTTTCGGGTGGGTGCTCGAAAGCTCGGGATTCTCTTCAAGCCGCAAGCTTGCAGGGATATTCTACGGCTACGATACCGTTGTGCTTAAGGTGTTTTTCACCGCAGCAATCACGGCAATGCTCGGACTTCTTTTCATGAGCCTTTTCGGCTGGGTCGACCTCGACCTGATCTATGTCAATCCGACTTACCTTACTTCAGCCATCATCGGTGGGGTTATAATGGGAGCAGGCTTCATAATGGGAGGCTTCTGTCCGGGAACAAGCTTTTGCGGAGCGGCCATCGGAAAAATAGATGCAATGGTCTTCATAGGAGGCCTTTTCATCGGAGTTTACGGATTTGCCTTCACCTACGGGTGGTGGGAGAAACTCTATCTTGCACAATACCTTGGAGAGCCGAAGGTCAGTGACAAACTGGGCATGTCCGACGGCCTTTTCGGACTATTTATGATACTGGCCGCAATTGGCATGTTTCTTGTGGCTGAATGGGCTGAAAAAAAGTTCCCAAGGGAAGAATATTAGAAAAATATCAATAGTAAATATTACATTATGAAACAATTAAAATTTCTTGCACTTATTCTTATACCTCTGGGTATAATTATAGCAGCCGTACCGGCCGACAGGGTCAGCCAGTCGCGCCTTACACCTGAGGAACTTCTTCAGGAAGCAGGAGCTGGGGTGCAGTTCATTACTCCTGATGCAATAGCCGATATGCTGGTTCAGAAGGATCCCTCCCTGCGCCTTATCGATGTGAGGACACCAGAGGAATTTGATGCATACAGCATGCCCGGAGCTGTCAACGTTCCGCTCAGTAATCTTCTTGCTGACGAATATAAAGATATCCTTAACCAGGATGCCTATGTAAATGTTTTTTATTCAAACGGCTCGGTATACGCCAATCAGGCCTGGATGATAACCAGGCAGTTGGGTTATGAAAATAATTTCGTGCTTGAAGGAGGACTGAATTACTGGTTTGGCAACATCCTCTCGCCACAGGAACCCACACAAACCAGTCCGGATGAGGAATTCGCCAGGTACGATTTCCGCTTAAGCGCTGCTGCTGCTCTTGGCGGCGGAGGTGTTGTTTCAACAGAAACAGCTGCCCCGGCAGTGAAAGCTGTGAAACCCGCCGTGACAGCCAAGGCAAAGAAGAAGCCTGCGGGCGGTTGCTGAATGTTCAACTATTCAGCCACCTATACCGACCTGTATCAGCTGACCATGGCCCAGGCCTACTTCTTCCATGGTCAGAAGGATAACATTGCTGTTTTCGACTATTTTTTCAGGAAACTGCCTTTTGAAGGCGGTTATGCAATTTTTGCCGGACTTGAAGATATTCTTGATATTCTTCAGGATTTCAGGTTTGACCGCAACGACCTTGATTTCCTCAGGTCGAGGGGATTCAAACCTGAATTCCTCAAATTTCTAGAACAGTTCAGGTTTACGGGATCCATCTGGTCATCACTCGAAGGAGATGTAGTTTTCCCGGTAAGGCCTGTCCTGCAGGTTGAGGCGCTTATCATTGAGGCCCAGATCGTGGAGACCCTAATTCTTAACATCCTCAATTTTCAGACCCTGGTTGCAACGAAAGCAAGCCGTATGAGGCTGGCAGCAGGAGAAAACATATTAATCGATTTTGGCCTGCGCCGGGCTCAGGGACCGGGAGGCTACTATGCCAGCAGGGCCTGTTTCGTCGGCGGCTTCAATGCAACCAGCAATGTGATGGCCGGCCGCGACTACGGGATCCCGGTGTCGGGAACCATGGCACATTCGTACATTGAAAGCTTTGACGATGAACTGAAGGCATTCAGCCATTTTGCAGAAGGACAGCCGGAGGGATGCGTTCTCCTGGTTGACACTTATGATACCCTTGACAGCGGTCTGCCTAATGCCATCCTCACTGCAAAAATGATGGAAGAGAAGGGACACCGGCTGTTCGGAATAAGGCTCGACAGCGGCGACCTTGCATATCTTTCAAAGCAATGCCGTGAGATTCTCGACAGGGCCGGACTGGACTATGTTAAAATTGCCGCTTCAAACCAGCTCGATGAACATATTATAAAGAGCCTTCTCGAACAACAGGCTCCCATCGATGTTTTCGGCGTGGGTACAAACCTGGTGACAGGCGCCCCCGATGCAGCGCTTGATGGTGTTTATAAACTTGCTTTTTCTGGCGGAAAACCAAGGATCAAAATTTCGGAGAATGTGAAAAAGATCACCCTGCCTCACCGGAAACAGGTCTTCAGGGTGCTGGATGACGACGGCCGCTTTGCCGGAGCAGATGCAGTTACGATAAACACGGAACAGGATGTGGATATCATGTACCATCCGCTCTTTCCCGATAAGTCGCTTGCGATAGGAGATAAAAGGAAAGAACCTCTCCTTCATAAGATTGTGGAGGGAGGGCGAAGACTGTCACCTTCAACTTCCCTGAATGAGATTGCCAGGTATAGCACCGAACGGCTTAAACTCCTTCCGGAGGAATACAAACGATTCAATTATCCCCATGTTTACAAGGTGGGAATCAGCGGGTTACTTCGTAACGAGCGCGACAGGCTTATTGCAGAAAAAGGAGACTAAAGCCATGAAGACACTTGTTATTGTTGATGTTCAGAATGATTTTGTGCCGGGCGGCGCTCTTGAGGTGCCCTTCGGCGATGAAATAGTCGGAGTGATAAACACTATCCAGAAACATTTTGACCTTATCGTGGCAACACAGGACTGGCACCCTGCAAACCATGTCAGTTTTGCATCGAACCATCGCGGCAAACAACTCTTCGATAAGATCAACCTTTATGATGAAGAGCAGGTTCTCTGGCCCGACCATTGCGTTCAGGGAACAGAGGGAGCAATGTTCCACCCTGACCTCGACACCATCAGATTTTCGGCAATCTTCAGAAAGGGAATGAATCCTGAGGTCGACAGCTACAGCGGATTTTATGATAACAGGAAGATGGTAAGCACCGGCCTTTCAGGCTACCTTAAGGAAAAAGGAGCCAGTGATGTTTATTTCTGCGGACTGGCTTCAGATATCTGCGTCCTTTACACAATGCTCGATGCATTGCGTGAAGGGTTCTCTGCATCCCTCATTGAAGACGCTTCCCGGCCTCTTGACATAAACTCATTCGGCAAGCTGAAGGATCAAATGACGGAGAAGGGTATCAAGATCATAAACAGCAGGGATCTTTAAGGATCCCTGCGCCCTCCACCTTCGCTAAAGCTACGGTGGACACGTGTGCCCTGCGCCCTGTGCCTTTAAACCAGCGCCTTGTATTTCTTCATTATTTCCGAAGTGGACATCACAAAATCCATATACTGGGCATAGCGGTATGGACGCAGACTGCCGGAGTTGTTTCTGGAAAGCTTGCCCCTTACACTGCTGAGATTAGTATAGCCTTTTGAATCCATCCATTTTTCTATGTCGCTCAGGATTGTACCAATTACTTCAATCTGGTTGAGGTAAAGTGTGCTAACTACCTGTACGCAATCACTGCCCGCAAGCAGCATTTTAATAACGTCGTCGCCCTTGAAGATCCCTGAACTGGCACAGATCGCTGCTTTGATATTGCCATGAAGAAAACCGGCAAACCTCATCGGCAGCCTCATGTCCTCAGCATGGCTCAGACTGTAAGGGAAGGTGTGTTTTTCGGCATTTATATCAATATCAGGCTGGAACAGCCTGTTAAACAGGACAAATCCGTCGGCCCCGGCTTTGTCCATTTCGGAAATCAGTTTCAGAGGATTGGTGTAATACGGACTGAGTTTCACGGAGACGGGTATGCTGACGGCCGATCTGACATCTTTCACAGTCTGGATTTGAGCCTTTTCAACGCCATCAAATCCTTCTTCCATCTTCTCGGGTCCGGTGTAAAGATTTAGTTCGATGGCATCGACACCGGTTTCCTCAATCTTTTTGGCATATTCAATCCAGGTTTCAGGCCTGACTGCATTGAGACTGGCAATCACCGGAATGCTGACAGCTTCTTTGGCCCGCTTAAGATTCCAGAGGTGCTCTTCGGGATATGTCAGATCCGATTTTGAATTGGGGAAAAGAGTGATCATCTCGGCATTTCTTTCTTCATATTCAGTTCGCCTTTCAAACATCTCGAGGTTTTCAGCCTGAATCTGTTCTTCAAAAAGCGATTTGTAAACAATGGCAGCAGCACCGGCTTTTTCAAGCCTCTTAAGGTTATCTGTATTTGTTACCATATTGCTGGCACCGGCAACGACCGGATTCTTAAGCTCCAGTCCCATGTACTTTGTTCTTAAATCAGCCATAATTCCTGTATTTGGTTTGTAATTTCGTTAAATCCTGTTGTTAATTCATCAATTAACCTGCTCTTGTTTGTAGACAGATGTTGTCTCTTCCATTAAACAATTAAGCTCGCAAAAAGTTTTGGAAAACGAAACTTCCGGATGAAAACCGGCGTGAATGATACCAGGCGATTTTAATTAATTACAGCTTCCAGAATGATTTTCCCAGCAAAATGAAAACAGTTACAATCTCAAGTCTTCCTATGATCATAATTAAGCTGAGTCCCATCTTACTTAAAGAGGACAATTCAGAATAGTTGCTCATCGGTCCGACCGATCCAAGGCCGGGTCCGACTCCTGCCATACAGGTGGCAACCGAGCTGGCGGACGTAATCGGATCTGAACCGTTCAATGCAACGAACAGGGTTCCGATAATGAAAATGAAAATGTATAGCAGGATAAATGAAATGATTGAGTTATTGGTCTTTTCATCAATCAGCCTTCCGTTCAGCTTGAGTGCGGGGAATGTACTTGGATGAACCAGCCGGACGAAAACAATCTTTATGTTTTTCATTATGATCAGGTGTCTGGCCATTTTTATGCCTCCGCTGGTCGAACCCGTGCTGCCCCCGGAGAACAGCAGCAAAAACATCAGTATCATTCCCGCCTGTGGCCACAGGATAAAATCATCATTGGCAAAACCTGTACAGGTGATTATTGAAATTACCTGAAAATATCCTTCCCTGAATGCTTCTTCAGGATCCCTGGTCGTGTTCACAAGCAATATCGAAAAAGCTATTGCTCCGGCAAGGATAACAATGGCCAGGTAAAACCAAAATTCTTCGTTATGCGTTACTTTCCTGAAGTTACTTTTTACCAGGTAGTAGTAGATGACCTGGCTTGTTCCAGCCAGAAACATAAACAGCATTACTATATACTGGCTGTATGTCGAGTAATATCCAAGGCTGGTGTTTTTTGTTGAAAATCCGCCGGTTGCAACTGTCGCAAACGAATGGCAGACACTGTCAAAAAGATTCATTTCGCCTATTGAAAGCAGAATAATTTCAATCAATGTCAATCCGGCGTATATCATCATAATCCTGAGCGTGATTCCTTTTGTTTTTGGATGTATTTTTTCTTTAAGCGAAGATTCCAGACTGAACATCTGGTAACCATTAACCCTTAATGACGGAAGGATAAGTATCACCAGCAGGATAATCCCAAAACCTCCGATCCAGTGAGTAAGGCTTCGCCAGAAGAGAATGGAATAGGGCAGAATCTCAACGTCTGTCAGTATGGAAGCCCCGGTTGTCGTGAATCCGGATGCAGATTCGAAAATTGCGTCGACAAACGATGGAATCGATTTGCTTATAATATAAGGCAATGATCCGAAGAAAGCGAAAAGGATCCATGCAAGGGTGACAGTCAGGAAAGAATCCCTCGAGCTCATGACTGCAGGATCGGCCTTCTTTGTAAGAAACCTTAGCAAAACGGAAACGATGCCTGTTATGATTGCAGAACCATAAAAGGGTATAGCCGGTTCATCATATATAAAAGCGACCGGAATACAAACCAGGAAAGCTATGGCTCCGATAAGAAGAATTGTGCTTAAAACCCTGATAATGAGGACAGGGTGGATTAGTTTCATCTGAAATCCCCTTCTTTTTATAGCCCCGCAAGTTAACTCCCTGTTTATAAGCGGATCGTAAAAAACATCCTGCCGGACATAAAGATTTTATAAAGAAATATAGGATCTCAACCTTTATGCCCCAAACCTGTATCCTATACCTGATTCCGTGATCAGCAATGTTGGAATTGACGGATTATCTTCGATTTTTTTCCTCAGTTGGGCGATGAAAACCCTTAAGTACTGGGTTTGTTCCAGATAGCCGAATCCCCAGATCTCCTTAAGTATATGTTGATGAGTCAGCACCCGGCCCTTATTCCTGGCAAGCAGAGCCAATAAAGAAAACTCCGTAGTGGTCAGTTTTACTATCACACCGTTCTTTCTGACGACATGGCTGACTGTGTCGATGCTTAACGATCCGGACTCGAGAAGAGGGTTGTCTCCCTTTTCCTTGCTCAACCTGAGAGCCGCACGCATTCTTGCAACCAGTTCACCGCTTCTGAACGGCTTGGTCAGATAATCATTTGCTCCCGAATCAAGGGCCTTTATGATGTCCTCTTCAGAATCCCTTACCGTTAGTATTATGATCGGTTTTGAGTACCACTCCCTGAATTTGGACAATAAGTCAAGTCCGTCAATATCAGGTAATCCAAGATCAAGCAAAATCAATGAAATATTGTGTGTAGCCGCGGAAACAAGTCCCTCCCTGCCGCTTGCAGCAAAAAACGTATTAAAACCGTTTGCTGCGAGCGTAATCTCCAGAAGCCGTCGTATCTGCACCTCATCATCGATTATCAGTACATTTTCAGCCTGATTCATGGTTGGTCATTGATTTATGTTATCCCGGAACGTTTCAGCCGGGATGCTGATTATGAACAATGCTCCTCCGTCGCTTCTGTTTTCAACGGTTATCATTCCCCTGTGCGCTTCAACGAATCCTTTTGCTATCGATAAGCCGAGCCCCGTTCCTCCGGGCTTCGATCCTCCAACTCTGTAAAACTTATTGAAGATTAAAGATATTTCATTTTCCGGGAATCCCGGACCCCTGTCAGTAATATGAAGGTTTAAAAACCCTTCATTGTAAAAAGCGCTGATCCCGATTTCAGTCGATGCGGGGGCATACTGCGATGCATTGTGGACGAGGTTGTACAGCACCTGTTCCATGAGTCCGAAATCGATTTTTACCAGGGGCATGTCTTCCGGTATGTTTACCTGTACCTTAAACCTGCTAAGTTCTTCTTTCAGATTCTCACATACCTCGTTAACAAGATCATGAATATCATGCCAGTCGGGGCGGGGCTTGATCCGGCCGCCCTCAAGCCTCGACATGTTCAGCAGGTTTTCAATAAGACGGTTAAGCCTTTCAGATGCTTTCAATATTTCAGTCAGTAATTCAACCCTTATCTCTTCAGGATGCCCGGATGAAAGCAGGGAATCGGAAGCGCCCATGATTGTAGCTACCGGGATCCTTAATTCATGGGAGATTGAATTGAAAAGTGTTTTGTACAGCTTGTCCGATTCTTCAAGGAACTGAGCTTTGTTGGCCGTCGCCGATAAATCTTTGGTAAGCTGGTAAAGAGCATTGGTACGCTCTTCCCGATCGCGGGCAAACCTTTCCTGCTTTCTCACCCGCGTTGTCAAAACACCGTTTACAAGGGCAATTATGAAAAACATTCCAAGCATAAGGATATCCTCGGTTCTTTCTATATGAATCGTATACCTCGGGGGAATGAAAAAAACATCCCATATAAACGCGCTTAACGAGGCAGCAAGCAAAACCGGACCAATCCCCAGAAATGTGGCAAGTATGGAAACCATGAAAAGAAGGATCAACGATACCGACTGATATCCAAGATATCGGGCAAGAATATAGCAAATTGCCGATGTGGCGGCAATAGATGCGACAGCCAGGGTGTACTGGCTGATCCCTGACTTGAAGATATTCCTTATCATTTCAGTGGAAGAACTGTCTCAATACCGTACTATTCATATGTCTTAACGAATGTAGATCGTAATCCCGGAATGGCAATAATATTTACTGGAATTTTCAATCCTTTTTACATATCAGCCTGCTAAGATGATATATATCACTACCGTTAACAGAAATATTAATGTGTTGTTGATTGTCTATAGTGAGTACATAATTCGAAAAATCATGAAAAGAAACTGTTTTTTCTTTATAAGCGTCGCGGTCACCCTTGTTATGCTATCCCTTCCGGTCTTTTCACAGGCTCCAAAGAGTAACCCGGCCCTTGATGAAAAGGTTCAGAAATTCCTCGACTCCCGGGCCCGGCAGTGGCGTGATATGAACGTCCCCGGTGTTGACGGCAAGCTGCTCCACGACATCATTGTAAAAAATAACTATAAAAGCGCCCTTGAAATCGGGACTTCAACCGGACATTCAGGTATTTGGATTGCCTGGGCTCTCAGCAAAACCGGAGGCAAACTGATAACCATCGATATCGACGAAGGCCGCCACAAAGAGGCCCTGCAGAATTTCAGGGAAGCCGGGCTGTCCGATTACATCGATGCCCGCCTGGCCGATGCCCATGTTCTGGTGAAACAGCTCAAAGGACCGTTCGACTTTGTCTTCAGCGATGCCGACAAAGACTGGTACAAGAACTATTTTATCGATGTAGATCCGAAGCTTAAGGTCGGAGGCTGCTTCACCGCACACAATATTTACGACAGGTCATACGGCTACGGGAGCCGCGGCGGTCAGGGAGCCTTCCTTGATCACGTGAAGAGCCTTCCAAACTACGAAACGTCAGTCAACAGCCAGGGTGGCGGAGTATCGATTAGCTACAAGAAATCAGAGAAGTAAGATAAAAACATATCGTTTCAGGTAAAAAAGTTGTCGAATATCATAGTATTATTTATCGTTATTCGATAAAAAATCGTGTATTTATTCATTGTTCTGACATTTCGTAATCATTATCCTGACAGTTATCCGGAGTTTTCCTACATTTGATTTGGATAATAATTAAATGATACAATGAACAGAACACTCACCTTAGGAATACTCGTCGCCTGCATCGGATTGCTGGCAGGCGAAGCTTCAGCCCAGAACGACGTGATCCGCCCGAAGGAGTTATGGCCCGACACCGACGGCAACCACATTCAGGCCCATGGCGGGGGTATCATCCGGATAGGAGAGAAATACTACTGGTACGGCGAACAGAGACGCCAGGGACTAGATCCGGAGTACAGGTATGTAAGCTGTTACGCCTCTAAAGACCTTGTCAACTGGAAGTTCATGGGGGATGCTTTGAAGATGAAGGATCCCGACAGTATAGGCCGTACCTGGGTCCTCGAGCGCCCTAAAGTGTTTTACAATGCAAAGACCGGGAAATATGTGATGTACATGCATCTCGATGGACCGCGAGGCGGTGGTTCGGGTTATCTCTACGCACGTGTGGGGGTTGCAATAAGCGATGAGCCTGCAGGTCCGTTCGAATATATAAGGTCATTCAGGCCACTTGGACATGAAAGCCGCGACATCGGACAGTTTATCGACGATGACGGCACTGCTTACCTGATCTTCGAGGACAGGCCCAATGGATTTCATATAGCCAGACTTTCAGAGGATTACCTCAACGTTGAAAAAGACATGTGTCTGCTGAAGGCTCCCATCGAGGGAGGCGCCATTGTACATTACAAGGGATTATATTATGTCCTTGGATCGGCGCTTACCGGATGGTCGCCCAACCCCAATAAGTATGCAACAGCTAAAAGCCTCGAGGGACCATGGAGCGAATTCCGCGATGTAGCCCTGCCTGAAACCCTTACCTACGGTTCACAGTCGACAATGCTGCTTAAAGTTGCCGGGAAGAAAGACACCACGGTGATCTTCATGGGAGATGTCTGGAAGCCCAAAACCCAGTGGGACTCGAGATATCTGTGGATGCCGGTCGAAATAGGCGATGGCAGACTCTGGCTTCCGGAACCGAAGCCGTGGACCATCAATGTGAAAACAGGAGAACACAGGGTGATGAAGGAAGAGAGAGAATGAAAAGGAGAAGGGGTGAAGGGGTGAAGAGGTGAGGCGTTAAGGCATTTTTATTCCAGCCTGATCATCTCCGACGGCCTGTTTCTGTTAAGTATCGTAATCTTCTGATTGCCGTTCAGGGAAATACCTTTCTCTGAAAGGGTCCGGTGCAGGGTCTGAAGCACCTTGTCGGGGGTGTTGTTGTTTATGCTCAGATGGGCCAGGCAGATTACCCGGAGTTCATCATTAATAATGTCAGCCAGAAATGACGATGTCTGATGATTTCCCAGATGACCGTGATCGGACTTTATCCTTGCTTTCAGAAAATACGGATAGGAACCGCCGGCAAGCATCTCCTCATCATAATTTGACTCTATCACAAGAAGATTTGCCGACCTGATATATGGGGCAGATGTAGTACAGATGTGCCCAAGGTCGGTGGCAATGGTTATCTTCCTGTCTCCTGCACATATTTGATAACCGATTGTTTCAGGAGCATCATGACACACGGGGAAAGCCTCTATATCAAAACCTGCAAGGCTGAACTTCGTTCCTGAGTGAATCTCCCGTATGCAATCAGATGAAATCCTCATTCGTGGCGAAATTATGCTTTTCCATACGGCAGAGGTGGTAAAGGCAGGAATCCCGTTCCTCCTTGTCAGAACCTCCAGTCCCTTTATATGATCCGAGTGATTATGGGTTATCATAATCCCCATGATGGTTTCCATCGGGATTCCCAGGTCCCTTAGAAACTTCCTTATGGATGTGGCCGATATGCCGGCGTCAATAAGTATCCCTTGCGAACCATTGCCCAGGTAATAGCAATTGCCGCTCGATCCGCTGCTCAGACTGCAAAAATTAAGGTTCATCATGAATTAATTCACCGTTGCCAAAGGTAAAAAATAAATTTTCACCTTTCAGGGAATTTTGAAATCCGGGTATTATTCCAGGAACCTGCAGGCCGGGATGAAGACTTTCTCAAAACCTGCGTCAACTTCCGCGGACTTCCCGTTATCAAAGAGCGGGAAGGGCTTCTCATGGGTATAATCGAAAGGGAAATCCAGTACCTCAACATGGTAACTATTCCCAAGGGTTTCAATTACTCCGGCCGGAGGGACCACCCTGTCGCCGGAAAGCGTTATCACAAACGTCCTGTCGCGGATAGCTGCCAGCGATTTTTCCCTTTGAAGCCTGAAACGCGCCGGGTCGAGCATTGAGCGAAAGGCCATTCCTAAGGGCCCCGAAACAATCCGTCCGAGAAGTGAACCTTTGTCCCCGATCTCTTCCTCGAAATCATCCCTGTAATAGCGGCAGGTATTTTCGAAAGCCAGTTTGTCCATTATATGCTTAGATTCAGGATTCATTCTTCCGAAAACCGATCCCCCGCAAAACATGAAAAGCTTAGTGTCGGAAAAGAGCCCCCACGGATCTGCCATAAGCATTATCTCCGAAAGAAAAGCCCCGATGGAATAGGAAAAAATATTTATTTTGCTTGTGGCCGGCACAACCGGATGACTGCCTTCCCTTATCTGACTTACCAATCTTACGATATCATTGACAGTCTGGTAACCCGACCTTAAAAGTCTCCGGGGATCATCGGCAAGCCGTCTGCTTAAGGCATGATTGGCAAAGGAGGAATTCCTTATTTCTCCCATAACCGGAATCCTTTCCCTGATCAGCCTTAGCATGGCCCGCGGATCCTTCCACGAAACCGGAGCCCTGCTTATGTGAAATGAGATGGGAAAAAGAATTACATAACTGCCTGTTTCCGCAGCAAGGTAATAAGCCCAGGCAAGATACTTGTCCCAGAATCTTTCATTCAGGCCGTGAAGCAGCAGAATGACCTTGTTGCCTTCTGAGGCCGGAACAAAAACCGGATAGGAAAACTCGGTGTTCTCCTTTATAGACCAGTCCTCTCCGCTGAACTGATCACCCGGCATCCCGTCCGATACAAAGGCGGTGTTGACTATGCTTATTCCCGATCCGTTGATTGGGATTTCCCCGGCGCCCGGATCGAACAAAGAACCAAGACTTGTCTGAAGTGAAGTGAATCCCATGAGAACGCTTTTTAATTGTTTGCAGGCTCAAAGGAATCAATAGCAATTGAAGCCGTCAAAAATATGTGCCGGCTGACCCCAGGGTGTGACGAAAATCAAAAAAACGGGATGAAATTTTGAAATGAGTGACGAAATCCGGTATGTATTCCGGGGTTCAGGTATGGAAATTCGTTGAGAAAAATAAAAAGGCTATTTTTGTTGTAGAAAGAAAATCCAATGCCGGATTTCCAGAAGCCGATAGCACCTTACCTGTTTGAGAAAAGGAATATTATTAACCTTATTCTCTTCACGGCTCTCTTTGCGCTTGTGTTTATAAACATTTATTCACCTTTCGGCGCCGATAAATGGTTTAATCTCACCAGGTTCCAGTTTTTTACATATTCCAGTCTGGTTATTCTTACTGGTGTCCTGGTGGTTGTTGTCAGCCGGATAATCATGTACCAGGTTTGCAAGAGGAGAATAATCAACCTTGGCCAGTTTCTTATGTGGATTGCTGCAGAGGTCCTTGCAATGGCTCTCTTCTATTCGATTTTCGAGAAGTTCGTGCTAAATGACATAAGGGATTTTACTCACCTTGTGAAGATGTCGGCCAGGAACACTGCCCTGGTCCTTCTCCTTCCGTATTCGGTTGCCTGGCTCTATCTTTCGTGGCACGACAAGAAGGAACAGATAAGGATACTTGCCGAGGGATTATCAACCGATCCCAATCCCGGCATGATCCCCTTTTACGACGAAAAATCGGTTCTGAAGCTGTCGGTTAAGAAAGAGAGCCTTCTTTATCTCGAAGCAACGGAGAATTATATAACCGTTTGTTACCTCAACAAGGGGAAAGTGTCAAAGTACCTTCTGAGGGCCACGATGAAAAGAATGGAGGAAAACTTTGCCGGAACCGGTATAATCCGGTGCCATCGTTCCTATATGGTCAATTTTGAAAAGGTAAAGGTGATCCGCCGGGACAAGGACAACCTGAAGCTGGAACTCGATCACCCTGATGTGACGGATATTCCTCTCTCAAAAACCTATCTTCAGAATGTCATGCAGACATTTGCCAGATACAGCGAATAACAGATATTAAGACGATAACCAGCAACATCTTCTGGTTCTTAAAGGTCTTGCGGATAACGCTTCAGCTTTTGCCTTCACCTTCTTGCGGTTCCTGTAAACCGCCCATCCCGACAATATTATCAATATGCTTGTGATCATTTATTCTTGTTTCTTTTTGATTACTAAACAGACAAAAGCTGTTTTTGTTTTATTCCGCTCGGCAAAAAAATAGGTGATTATTCCTGTTGGAAGCTCTAATGTATAAAAAACGACCAGGGAATGTATTGTCAGGCTGTTTTCCTGTATCTGTTGATGGCAAGAGTCGTGAAAATCACCGCGATTGCAGTAAGGGCGAATAAATCTCCCCTGATATCACTCAGCGTTGATCCCTTGAGCATTATCATCCTGTTTATTCTCATCAGGTAGGCCACCGGATTTGCCATATCGATCTTCTGTGCCCACACAGGCATGCTTTCGAGGGGAGTAAAGATCCCGCTCATCAGGATGAATATTATCATGAAGAAAAATGCCACAAACATGAATTGCTGCTGGGTTCCCGACATGGTGGATACAAAAAGCGCAAGCCCCAGGGCTGCAACCAGGAAGATGGCCGAGCCCAGAAACAACAGCATAATGCTGCCCTCAAACGGGATGTCAAATACAAGCTTTCCAACGGCAAGACCGATAGCCAGATCGATAAGCCCGATCACAAGGAAGGGAACCATCTTAGCAGTTACAAACTGATATTTTCTTACAGGTGTTACATTTATCTGCTCGATAGTGCCTACCTCCTTTTCCTTTACCATATTCAGGCCGGCAAGCACAAAACCTATTGCCGCAACCAGAATCCCGAGTATTCCGGGTAGCATGTAGTGCTTGTAATTGAGCATCTCGTTATACCAGTAGCGGTGAGTGATACCAATAGTAGCCATGGCATTGAACGCTGCAGGATTGCCCGCTTTGGCAATGTCAAGGTTATAATCGCGGATGACTCCCGACAGATAAGCCCACGACAATTGGGCCGTCATCGAATTGATGGCGTTGACCGAAACCATCACTTTCGCCGGCCTTCCGGTACCGAGGTCTTTTCCGAAACCGGATGGGATATGAAGGACAATGTCGGCCTTATCGCTGTAAAGAAGTTCGTTGGCCTCTTTTTCGGATGAGGTTGACTGAAGTATCCCGAAAAATGGTGAGCCGTCGAGCTTGCTGATCAGTCCGCGCGATTCGGACGTCATGTCGTTGTCGATGATGCACAATCCCGCGGATTTAATCTCAAAAGTAATTGCAGGCACCAGGATTAGCATCTGAATTATAGGGATCCCGAAGATGGCCTTTCCAATGAATTTGTCACGGAAGATCTGAAGGAACTCTTTTTTTATCAGGAAAAGTATTGTACGCATTTTTCGTGTCCGCTCTTTAAATTTTTTTATCCTTACTGCAGTCTTATCCTGAATTTCTTGATTGCCAGCGCTATTAAGATAACAGTCATAAAGGACAGGATCAGGGTTTCCTTCCATACATGTGCAAATCCCGCACCCTTGATCATTATATTCTTGATTATCACTATAAAATACCTCGGAGGCAGAATCGCGCTTATCCAGTTGTAAACCTTCGGCATATTTTCGATGGGGAATATGAATCCCGAAAGCAGCACGGTCGGCAGCATCATCCCAACCAGCGAAATGAAGATAGCCTGCTGCATTGTTTTCGACACGGCAGAAATGAGGATGCCTATTGAAAGCGAGAGCAGGATATAAAGCATGCTTTCGGCAAGCAGCAGAATCAGGCTTCCTTTGACGGGCATACCGAAAACCAGTCTCGAAAGGACCAGTATTGTTACTACATTCACAAATGACAGGAAGAAATATGGGGTCACTTTCCCGAGTATTATCTGGACCGGTCTCAGCGGCGACACCAGCAGCACCTCCATTGTCCCGAATTCTTTCTCCCTGGTCAGCGTGATGGACGTCATCAGGGCGCATATAAGTATCATTATCATGGTGATCACCCCCGGAACAAACATGAACTGGCTCTTGAGAGACGGGTTGTAGAACATCCTGACTTCCGGCACTATTACGGGTACAGACACCTGGCTTGCCAGAGAGAGATCCTGGTTGAACCCGGATATAATCGCAGTGGCATAATTGGCTACAAGCGTCGCCATATTGGGTTCCGATCCGTCAGCAATAATACTTACCCTGGCGTTTTTCCCGGTTTCCAGATCTCTTCCGAAATCTTCCCCGAAAATTATCACCGCCTTTGCCTTTCCGCTTCTGAGAATCCTGTCGATATCCTGATAGCTTGACAGATCGGCGGTCTTTCTGAAAAATCCCGATGAGCATATCTTATCGGTGAGTTCAGTGCTGACATCATCCTTTGAGAGATCAAGGAAGGCCAGGCTCGCGTTTTTAAGGTCAGTGCTCACCACATAGCCGAAAAGAATAATCATCACGGCAGGAAGTCCGAACAATATTGTGAGCGTTCTGACATCCCTGAAGATATGGATGAACTCTTTTCTGACAAATCCTAAAAATCTCCTCATACTTTTCTGTTGTTGTCAGCTGTTTCAGACTCTAAGCCGTGTTTCATGCCCGGTCTGGCTATTTTCACAAACACTTCCTCAACCGATTCTGCATCATAATGCTTCTTAAGCTCAGCCGGAGTGTCTATTGCAACAATCCTTCCTTCATTCATGATTGATACCCGGTCACAGTATTCGGCTTCGTCCATGTAGTGGGTGGTGACAAAAACGGTTATTCCCCGTGAAGCGGTTTCATATATCATTTCCCAGAACTGCCTGCGTGTAATCGGATCGACTCCTCCTGTGGGTTCATCGAGGAAGACTATCCGGGGCTCATGAAAAACGGCTACTGAAAAGGCAAGCTTCTGCTTCAATCCGAGTGGCAGGGAGGAGATCAGCTTGTCACCGTACTCCTTGAAATTCAGCTTTTCGAGAAGCTGATTGGTCCTTTCCCTTATCAGAGCTTTGCCGAGGCCATAGATGCCTCCGTAAAGCATAATGTTTTCCCTGATGGTCAGATCATCGTACAGCGAAAACTTCTGACACATGTACCCGATATTCTTTTTTATCTCCTCCGGCTGGCTGCGTGCATCGAATCCTGCCACCATTACTTCGCCAGATGTCGGTTCCGACAGCCCGGTAAGTATCCTGATGGCAGTGGTCTTCCCTGCTCCGTTGGCCCCGAGAAAACCGAATATCTCGCCTTCGTACACCTCGAAGCTGAGGTTGTCGTTTGCAACGAAACTTCCGAATTTCTTTACTAGGTTCCTTACTTTTATTACCGGGTTGCGAGTCATAGTTTCCTTGTTTCTTCCTTTCCCATCAGCTCCAGGAACCTGTCTTCGATCCCGGCTTCAGTCTCATTTATTATGGCATCAGTTATCCCGTACCTCGACAGGAACTCGTATAATGCCTTATCAGGTTTTTCTTCAGAGAAAGTGACATGTATCGAATCGCCGAAAGGATAAACGCTCAGCGTTCCGGGGTACTCCCTGAGGGCAACCAACAGCCTGTATCTGTCGCCGGTCTTTGCACTGAACAGTTTACGGGAGAATCCGTCCCTTATGTTCTGAGGTTTGTCGATCGTCATTATCTGCCCGGTCTGGATAAGCGCAACCCTGTCGCATCTCATGGCTTCGTCCATATAGGGCGTCGATACTACTATGGTGATATCATGCTGCCGCAGCTTCCTCAGCATCTCCCAGAATTCGGTACGCGACACTGCATCGACTCCGGTGGTGGGTTCATCGAGGACAAGCAGTCGTGGCCTGTGGATCAGGGCACATGACAAGGCAAGCTTCTGCTTCATTCCGCCGGAAAGCTTTCCGGCAAGCCTTGTTTTGAATGGTTCGATATGTGAGTAGATGTCGCTGATAAGCTCATAGTTCGCTTCCACTCTGGTGCCGAAGACCGATGCATAAAAGTTAAGATTTTCCTCCACCGTGAGATCGAGGTACAGGCTGAACCGTCCCGGCATGTATCCTATGTTTTTGCGCAGCTTTCTGAATCCTTTTGTGCTGTCGAGGCCGAGGATTGTCATGGAACCCCGGTCGGGCAGAAGCAGAGTGGTTATTATACGGAAAAGTGTTGTCTTGCCTGCACCGTCGGGACCGATGAAACCGAATATCTCACCTTCGTTTACATCAAAGGAGATATCCTTCAGAGCCTGAGTGTCCCCGAAATCCTTACAAATGCCTGATGATTCAATGGCTCTATTCATTTTTTAGAAAATGGCTTCCCCGGGCATCCCCGACTTCATGGTCCCGTCATTGTTTACATCGATTGTAACCGCATACACCAGAGTGACCCTTTCTTCTTTTGTCTGGATTATCTTTGGAGTGAACTCTGCCTTGCCCGAAACATAGCTTATCCTGCCCGGGAAAGTCTTATAGCCTTTTTCCCCTTCATCGATCCTTACCGTGCATTCACTGCCAATTTTCAGTCCGCCAAGCTGAGCGCCGCTGACATACACTTTCAGCTTCATCACCGCAAGGTCGGCAACCTTAACGAGGGGCCTGCCAGCCGCAGTAAGCTCTCCTGCTTCGGCATATTTCTCAATTACCGTTCCCTTCAGGGGACTCCTGACACTGCTTCGCGAAAGCTGCTCACTGAGCGTGGCCTTTTTTGATTCATAAACCGACAGCTCCGCTGCAATCGAAGCCTTCTGGGTGTTGTTCGCGGTTATTTGCTTTTCAAGAACCGCAACCTGCCCCGCGAGATCATCATATTGTTTTTTTGTTGCAGCATCATCCTTCAGCATGTTTTCAATCCTGGCTATATTGATTTTAAGATTTTCTATCTGCTGGCTGAGAATTTCATTCTGTGCATTTATCGAGCCGATCTTCGTCATGACACCTCTCATACCCGCGTTGATCTCATTAAGCTGAAGGTGGAAGAGAGTGGTGTCAATCAGGGCAATTTCTGCTCCTTCCTCAATCTCAGTCCCTTCCGTTGCCGTGAATGTGAGAATACGCCCGTTTGACTCCGATGAGACGGTAACTTCTGTGGCTTCAAAAGTCCCGAAGGCATCAGCTTCGCCTGTTTTGTTTTTGCAACCTGCTGTCAGAACCGCAATGATGATGATTAATGTTGAGGGTTTCATTTTTATCTTATTAGAGATTTTGTTCATGAATCATTCTGTTTCCTTACCACTTATATTATAGTAATCGGCCTGTGCCATTGCCAGGTTTATCCTGTGTATTTCATGGTTTATAAGAACCTGCTTTTCAGCAGTGATCTCATTGAGCAGATCGGTGGCAGTAATTGTTCCGTTTTCGTACTGTGATTCAGCTGAGGCGGTTATCCTTTTTCTGAGACTTATCAGTTCGAGATCCGTTTCAAGAAGCGAGCTGAGGCTTGATATTTCAGCCTTTTTAGCTTCAAGCATCCTGGTGAGGTTGTCGGTAAGGTCTGTCTGCCGGTTTTCTATTATCACATGCTGCAGTCCTAGAATCTGTTTTTCTGTTTTTGCCTTGTTCCAGTCGAAGATGTTCCATTTGATCCCTGCTCCCAGTATATAGTAGGGAGCGAATTCATCCCTGAAGAAGTTGTTGCCGGGAGGATTTCCGTAGCCCAGGGTTGCAAAACCGAAGGCCTTTGGCATCCTGCGGCTGTTGATGACCTGCAGGCTTGCATCGAGCTGGTCCTTTCTGAGGTCGAAGATCTCGAGCTCGGGCCTGGTTATCACATCCGTTGTATCGGTTTCGAAGGCTGGAATCACCAGTTCCGACGATGGATCAATTTCAGTGGCCGTGAGTCCCGACAGGATCCTGAGAAGCGACTCCCGGCGTATATGGTTCTCCCTGATCTGCTGTTCAAGCTTTATCTTCTCGGTGGTCATTACATCGGTATCCGCGCGGAGTATCACGCCGTTTTCAACGCCCGACTGCATCGATGCAATCCGTTTGGTGACGATATCCAGGTAATTGTTAAGAAGTTCCTCCTGCCTGTCGAGCAGAAGAAGGTTGAAATAGTAAGTGTTGATCTGGCTTCTGAGTTTGTACAGATCGGTCTCGGCCTGCTTTTCGTTTATCAGGAGATCGGCTTTCTCAATGGCGCGGGCACCCTTTATTGCGCCTCCGTCGTAAATCACCTGGTTAATGTCGACGTTAACCTTGTACTGCTCATGAGGCAGTGGTTTAATTGCATCTGCAATTCCCGGGATTGGCAATGATCCGAGGGAATTGCTGATGTCGATCACCTCGGAGTTGTAAATAAGGTTGCCGGATGCGTCAAGAGTCGGAAGCCATGCCCTGGAGAGATTTTTGTCTTTAAGCTCCCATATTCTGCGGTAAGAGTCTGTTTCCCCGGCCAGCGCGCTTGCTGTTTCCGCCTTCGCGTAGCAATCCGCTAGAGTAAGTGTAAGCCCGTTCTGCCCTTCTGCAATCCACGGGATTATCAGAACGATGAATGCGAGTATTAACCTGTTCATATATTCTTCCTTTTTCCTTTGTTGCCTGATGTTTGTTGTGCTTTGACCAGCAGATCACCCTTATGCTGAGAAGGTTTTTCCAGGGGTTTCCTTTTTTCGTTTTGCCCGGAGTCCGGACCTTTTATAGCCCTTATTACAAAGTCGGCTGCGAAATCCTTCCTTTCTTCAAGATATTCGTTGTAGTCATAACCTGCCTTTTCAAATATTACTTCCAGTATGCCCTTCGCTGCAAACGGGAAGATGCTTATGGCTGCCATGGATGTCATCAGCTGGGGCATTATCTCCCTTGTTATGTTGTATCTGATGAGTTCATCATGGTGCAGCCTTTCCAGAGTGTTCCAGAATTCATTTATGCTAAACCTCTGGAGCAGTTTCTTCATCCTTGCCGGATTCCTGTTGATCTCGTTCAATATGAATGCGGGAAGACGGGGATTCTTCTGAAGAAATGAAATATGTTCCCTGAAGAAGAACCTGATCTTTTCCTCCAGAGTGGCTTTCTCGTCAAACACAAGGGAAAACCTGCTGAACATCACAGTTGCCATCTTTTCAAATACTGCTTCGAACAGGTGTTCTTTGGTGCGGTAATAATAATGAAGCAATGCCTTGTTGATCCCGGCATGGTTGGCTATATCCTGCATCCTTGCTCCGTCCATGCCCCTTTCAATGAAAACTTCGGTGGCTGATTCGAAGATCCTTTCTTCAGTCTGCTTTTCAATTTCAGTCATTGGTATTGACCATTTGATTTAACTATAGGGATGAACCATGTGGTTTAACCGAATGGTCAAAAGTAGAAAGGATTTTTTAAATACGCAAATTTTTTTTGTCAATCCCAATTTTACCCCCCAACTCCCCTAAAGCCTTTTTTTTACCCCCCCTACCTCTGTAGTATTTAAGTCCCGTAGGGGCGCAATGATTTAGGGCGGGGCAACGCCCCGTTCAGGGCTTAAACAGTGGGCAGAGTGGTTAGTACAATTTCAGAACAGCTCGTCGGTTGTCAAATATTTTTCGCCCGAGTCGTAATTGAACATCAGAATGGTTGATCCTTTCCGAAGAGAGCCGCTTTTCTGATTAACCGCTGCCAGTGCCGCTCCGGTTGATATCCCCACGAACAAACCTTCTTCCCTGGCAGCCCTTCTTGTGAAAGAATAGGCTTCTTCCCTGCTAATCCTGATTATATCGTCGATCAGCCGGGTGTCGAGTATCGCGGGTACGAATCCCGGACCTATTCCCTGTATCGGATGGGGTCCGGCTGCTCCACCGCTGAGCACAGGCGATAGTTCGGGTTCAATGGCGAACACCTTCAGCCGGGGGTAGGATTGTTTAAGTATACGGGCACATCCCGTCAGGTGGCCTCCGGTGCCAACACATGCAAACATATAGTCGAGACCGTCGGGAAAATCGGCAAGGATTTCCTGTGCCGTGGTTTTCATATGAATGTCCGGATTAGCTGGATTGTCAAACTGCATTGGTATCCACGAGCCGGGTATCTCCGATTTCAGCTGGTAAGCTCTTTCAATTGCACCTTTCATCCCTTTTCCTCTCGGCGTCAGTTCGAACTCCGCCCCGTATGCGCTCATTATCTTTCTTCTTTCAACCGACATTGACTCGGGCATGACAAGGATGACTCTGTAATTCCTGCAGGCCGCAACCATTGCCAGTCCGATGCCGGTATTGCCCGATGTTGGTTCAATTATCACGCTTCCCGGTTTCAGCACTCCGCTTCTCTCGGCATTTTCGATCATCGACAATGCGATACGGTCCTTGATGCTGCCTCCCGGATTTGCCCTCTCAAGCTTGATCCATACACTAAGTGCGGGACCAAAAAGCCTGTTTATCCTTACAACCGGGGTGTTTCCTATAAGATCGAGTACGGAATTTGCTTTCATAAAGTTCCTGGCGTGAATTAAATGATGAAATTGATCGGTTCCCTGAAATTGTTGGCGTCCCTGACCACTATCTGGCTCTTGTGATATACTACCGAAAATGGGGCCACGCTTTCGGTGAGCCATACATTTCCGCCGATTATGCTGTTCCTTCCCACCACCGTTTCTCCTCCAAGGATAGTGCTCCCTGCATAGAGGATCACATTGTCGCCGATGGTAGGGTGACGCTTCGTTGCTGCCTTCCCCTTGTTTACACTCAATGCCCCGAGGGTAACTCCCTGGTAAAGCTTTACATTGTTTCCTATTTCTGTTGTCTCACCGACGACGATCCCTGTTCCGTGATCGATCGAAAAAGGACTTCCGATTTTCGCACCGGGATGAATGTCAATACCTGTTTCCCTGTGGGCGTATTCGGTTATCATCCTTGGCAGCAGAGGTACGCCGGAACCAGCAAGCAAGTGGGCGATCCTGTAGCAAAATATGGCAAAGAAGCCGGGATATACAGCTACTACCTCTATCAGCTGCGATGCTGCCGGGTCGGATTCAAGAATGAACTCAGCATCGCGGAGAAGGGTCTTTTTCAGTTCCGGAAGGGTTTCAAGGAAATCAGTAGCAATCTTTTCCTTGTCGTCGGCCAGACTGTCGAGAGCCAGAAGCAGATGCTCCCTTGCCGAGCCATCCTTGTCGTGAGGTTCAGCTTCAGCCATCTTTTCTCCAAAGGGGAACATAAGTTTGAATGTGATTCTTACAAACCGCACAACGGCCTTGTTATCGGGTATCCACGCTTTACGTTTAGGCACTTTTCCCTGGTTTTTTTTACAATTAAACATCATTTTGCGAAATGTGTTTGCAAAGTTACATAAAATGAGGCTGCGAGGTTGAATTTTATTTCTGACATACCAGATACCTATTAAATCCTTAATTTTGATAGGGAATGAAATTCCGGTTCTCCCGGAACGACTTAAACTGCTTTGTATGGCAAAAGTGATTATCGGGGTTCACGGACTGGGAAACAAACCTCCTGGACCCCTGCTTGTGCAATGGTGGAGATCTTCAATTAAAGAGGGCCTGAAACGCGGAAAATATAAAGTCTCCCTTCCCATGTTCGAGATGGCTCCATGGTCCGACATTATCCATAAAATACCTCTGGACCCGTCAGTGGATGATCCGGAAAGTCCTTATTTCATCGATGAGAAATACACAGAAGCCCAAACCGATTTTCATCCGGGAGACTACAGTACCCGGAAGAAAGTTGTTGATTTCCTCGGCCACCAGATGAACCGGGTTTTCCTTAACGAGGACCTGACTCTTAATTATTCTTTCATATCCGATGCAATCATAAGCAGGTATTTCAACGACCTCGAGATTTATTATTCCGGCATACCCGTTGAATCGGATGGAGGATCAGCCACTTACAGGGAAGTTATTAGGAAGAGGCTCCTTGATAAACTGATTGAACACAGGAAGGACGATATAATGCTGATCGGTCATTCCATGGGCTCCATAATAGCCTTTGATGTTCTTACATTCATGGCTCCGGAAATCAGGATCAATACTCTTGTGACTATTGGTTCCCCACTGGGATTGCCGGTCGTGATAAGCAGGATTGCTGCAGAGATGAGGCAGAAAGGTATAGGCGATACCAGGCTGAAAACACCTCCGGGGATAACCGGAAAATGGCATAACTATGCCGATATCCTCGATATTGTTGCCTTTAATTACAAACTTGCGGATTATTATAATGAAAACAATTCGGGAGTTAAACCGATTGATAACCTGGTTGTAAACAACTATGAATTCAACAATGTCAGAAATCCCCACAAGGCGTTCGGGTACCTTCGTACTCCTCAGTTCACGGCCGTCCTTAAAGAATTCATATCTGCAGGAAAATTGTCCGTCAGGGAAAGTATAATCCGCTGGGTTCGGAGAATCTAGTCTCCCTTCTTTGCATGTCCTGCAAGGATTGCATCCTAAAGCCCTGTGCCCCGGACAAATGGAGGACTGGCAGTTTGCTTAGTCTGTTACTGGCATTTGAGATTTGTCCTTTTAGCCTTTGACGGCTCTGCAAAAGGTCCGAACATTGCACTCTTGAACGAAGCACATGCTTCTGCCGTCTGACCTTTGCCTTCCTGACCTAGACCAAGCTGGAAATAGAATTTTGCTTTGGCTTCTGCTTCTCCTGTTTCGAGGGCAAGACCTTTCCGGGCATATTCGATTCCACTGTCAAACGACTTCTTTTTGTTGTAAACATCAGCAAAGAAGTAGAAGAGATCCTTGTCTTCACCGTATTTTGCGGCCTTTTCAAGAAGAACGAGAGCTTCATCAAGGTTTTCTGCCTGGTTTTCCTGCGAACCTGCTGCACGGAAATACTCAAGAGCAATCGTGGATGCCTGATTTATGACCTGGTCGTCCTTACCGGCCTCGAGCTTGCCAAGAAACAGATCAATAGTCTCTTCGAAAGCAGCTGAGTTGTTCTGACTCCTGTAGATCAGGGCCTTATTGAAAAAGGCGTTGCTGTAGTCGGGACTGATGGCCAGAAGGCTGTCGAATGCCAGAAGGGCATTGTCATTATCCTTAGCCGTAAATAATTCTGTACCCATTTTATTGTAGGCCTGAACAAGTATTTTTGATGCATTGTCCTTACCAGCTGCATTGTTATATTTTTCTGAAGCAGCTGCCGCCATTTTTGCAGCCTTCAGTATCTCAGCAGTAGATTTATTTTCCTTTATCGCGTTGTTGGCTGCCCTTACATACAACCCGGGAAGCACCTGAACGGCTTTTGCTTTCAGATCATCGGCCGATTCACCAACCTTCTCTGACAACGTCACCACATTTTCGAATGCGGCAATGGCAGCCTGAACATCGGTCTGCAGAACTTTTGCTCCTTCATTATAGACTTTTATCACATCATTTCTTTCCTGTCCGTTCAACATCGAAACCGCCGCAAATGCAACCAGGAAAATACCCACAAATTTTTTCATTATTTGTTTATTCATTTTATTTCAGATTATCAGGTTATTACAACATTTAATTAATTAAGGCGCATAAAATTAAAAAAATTCTCAAATTATCAACTGTCTATATGACAAGTATGGTGAATAATTTGTTTAACAACTGAAAGAAAATGACAGGAGCCTTAGCTAACTAATTGCTGTTGGTGCGGAAGAACAGTTCTGTCATTTTTTACCCCCCTGAAACTACTCTTTGTACACTTCTTTTTGCAGGTTAGAATCATTGTACGGTTCCCCTTTTTGTTTACCCCCCAATCCCCCTTGTGACTATCATTGAACGATTTTCCTGCCGGTTGGGTTTACCCCCCAACCCCCCTAAAGGGGGGCTATGTCGTTGATTATTTTGAGTATATAAACTTGAACTTCATCCAGATTTTAAAATATCTGTTCATTTGTGAACCTCAGTATTTTTATACCGAATTTCTCTAGTTCATAAGTTCTTCCTTCATCATATTCCCTCACTTCAGCGCTTAAGTGAATCTCACCGTCGACTTCTATGGCTAGCTTAAGCTCATGACAATAGAAATCCAATACGAAAATATCAACCGGATGCTGCCGTCGGAATTTTACCTTTTCATTACAAAGAATTTATGCAGCGAAAATCAAATTTAAGGAATCTGCAGATCAAAACATAATAATCTGTTTTTAGTTGTGACTTAACACATTGTAAAGCATTATTATTCTGATTCTTAAGCCCCCCTTTAGGGGGGTTGGGGGGTGGAACAAGAAGGGAACACATGCAATCTTCCATGGGTCCCGAAAGCTTTCGGGAGGGGGGTAAAACGGATAATCGAAATGAAGTGATCAAACTTTTTAAAAAGATGGTTAAAAAGGTTGGTTTGGGGGGATGGGGGTGGATTTCGGGAGGTATGAATCAACGGATCATTATTAGTTATAACAGCTACTCATTTTATTTTATTGGTACAAAATTTGATCATATCGTTTGATGTTGAAATTATTTTGCACTGAAAACTAAGGATCTATAAAGTCTGGGAATTTTATATTAATTTTGGAACCTGTCAATAAAGCCCTTTAAAAACAATGAGAAACCTGAATTACTTATATGCTGCCCTGTTCCTGGTGCTGATGATTCCGGGAGCTTGCAAAAAGGATCCCGAGCCTCCGGTTGTGATTGAAGAAGCGTCCGACGAGAAAAAATTTATCTACGACGGTCTTTCCACTTATTACTTCTGGGAGAAACAGGTTCCGGCACTCACAAACTCGGTCTATGACTCAAACGCGGACAGCCTGAATGTTTTCCTTAATAAATATGCCGATCCGGAAGATCTCTTTTACAGTCTCCTTTACAAGTACCAGGAGGTCGACAGATTCTCGTTCGTTGTCGATGATTATGCCGAACTGGACGACTGGCTGGCCGGTATCTCTGAAACGGTCGGGATGAATTTCCAGCTCTATTATATCGATGATGTCAGCAACAAACTTGTAGGTATAATAAGATATGTGTTTAAAGATTCACCTGCCGACCTTGCAGGACTTAAACGCGGAGACATATTCACTCACATAAACAACCAGCAGCTTACTGATGAAAACTACCAGTCGCTCCTGTTTACAAACATTAGCTACACTGTGGGTTTTGCCGACTATAACGGAACCGGCTTTATTTCGAACGGCCGCACCGTGTCTCTTACGGCAATTGAACTGATGGAAAATCCCATCTATCTCGACACAATACTCGATGTTGATGGTATAAAAGTGGGCTACCTTGTGTATAACGGATTTAACAGTTCGTTTGATGTCAGAATCAACACAACCTACGATATTGCCCTCAATACTGTGATGGGAAATTTCAGGGATGAAAATATCAGCAAGATGATCCTCGACCTCAGGTACAATCCCGGCGGTTACGTGAATTCAGCCATTTACCTGGCAAGTATGATCCATTCCGCAAATACCAGCCTGATCTTTGCAAAAACCCAGTTCAACGATCTTCTGACAAGTTATTATCTTACAAACTATGGGCAGAATTATTTCAATGAGTATTTCCAGAGCACCATTGAGGCTACTGAAAATACACCTGCAACCCCTATAAACTCAATCGGACTGAGCGAAATATATGTAATCACTTCCTCCGAAACGGCTTCAGCTTCAGAAATGCTTATCAATGGACTCAGACCTTATATCACGGTAAAACAGGTCGGTTCCAATACCTACGGAAAAAATGTGGGTTCTTTCACAATCAAGGATTATATCGATAACGCAGGCACAGTTAACCCAAGACATAAATGGGCAATGCAGCCTGTGGTTCTCAAAATTGCCAATTCACAGGATTTCAGCGATTTTACCAATGGGCTTTCTCCTGACATAGAGGCCAGGGAATATGCAGTCGACATGCTTCCGTTTGGAGATCCTGAAGAGGATTTGCTGAAAGCCTGCCTTGACGATATCCGTGGAGTGAAATCGGCGCCGGTCGTGAGACTTGCACCGTTCAGGTCGTTCAAATCGACGGCAGACATTTCACCGCTTAACAGGATGATGTATCTGGATAAGCTTCTTCCATTACCTGAAGTCATCCGCTGATCCGCGGTTACTCTTTATTCTCCTTGTTATCCGTTGAATCTGCAACCCGGAGCAGTTTCCTCGTGTCAATAATGTTTATTACAAACAGGGATATAACCGCCAGTATTGCCGAGTAATTGATCGATCCCTGCAGTATGACCTCCAGGATCAGAATAAGAGAAATCAGTATCCTTGCTTCCGTTGGACTGAATTTGCCGGAATCGATCGAATACTGATTCGTTATTTTGTAACGCATCAGCGCTATGATCATCTCCCAACCGTACATTATCACAAATCCGTAACCCAGAAGTTCCCAGAATTCTTCCGCATATACCATGAACCCGGATCCGATCAGGATTATACCTGTCCAATCAAGTGTGATATCCAGAACAAAACCATAGAATCTGCGGGGCTTGTTACGGTAATATGCCAGCCGTCCGTCGAGTGAATCCCCGAACCAGCTTATCAGAAAGCCCAGGGGACCCAGAAGCAGGAACAGCCTGTCGAAATATGCAGCAAACATGAACCCAACAAAGACTACAAAACTGCCAAAAAGGGCAACCCCGCTAAGCATGTTTGATGTAATCCCTTCAGGAATTTGCTGTACGAGCCAGGCAATAGCCCTCTGTTCCTGATTCCGCAGAAGGTTGGTCCTTGTCCTGTCTTGCGAAATTACCTCAAGTATCTGGTCGATCCTGCTGTAAGGATTCTGTTTAGTTCCTTTTTTGTCCATCACCATAACGACCGGCAATGCCGGCGGAATCAGTGACTTTTTACTTCTCAGCCGCGATATCTATTATTTTAATCTCAGCCGGCTTACTTGTCCAGTCGGCAATCAGCGTTCCGAACTCGCTGAAATAGGGAGCTGCAAAATGAAAGTCGATCGCTGCCTGATTTTTATACTTTTCGACAAAAATGAAATTTGTCTTTTCATAGGGATCCTGATACAGCATGTACCCGAGGCATCCTTCTTCCTTATTGGAGCTTTCAATTATTGTCTTTGCTGCATTGATGAAATCAGCTTCTTTACCGGGCTTGATCCAGACTTTGGCGATAATCATTTTCTGATAGTCAGGAGCCGGCGCAATGGTTTCAGACTGTGGTGATTCTGGTGCCTGCTGAGCGGTCTTTTGTTTACATGCGAAACCTGCTGACAGAAGCAGGATTGAGAGGATGAAAATCTTTGATTTCATTTCAAAAAAGTTTAGTTTGACAAATTTAGTTTATTTCAATAATAACACCCGAAAGTAGTATCACAAAAAGGCTTACTTTATTATAGCTTAACCCGGTCATGGTTCTTTCCTGAGGTATTGCATCAGTATATTTACCGCCTCATCCATGTCGTGACCGAAAGTCAGTATCCCTGCCCTGTCGCCGGCCATCACAATGATCCTTTTTTCGATCACATCCGAATCGGTGAAAAGCCTGAAGATATCTTTGGCAAGTCCGGTCGTTCCGTACTCCATCGAAGGATTTGTTGTGGGAACCTTGTAGATAAGTTCGTTCCAGAGGTCGATGCTGTGGACATGAATTACGGCATTCGCTCCCCGGTCTGCAAGGTAGATCGCAGCATGTGTCAGCGACTCGGACGAAGCTTTCAGCGGACCGGTGCACTGGACCGCATTGTCGTCGATATTGAATGAGTTGACCTTTACATAGTGCCCCGGCTCCAGCTCGGGTATTTCGCCTGTGGCTGAACCGGTGATCATGAACTGGTTTCCTCCCCTGATCCTCATGCTTATGTTCCCGTATCCCACACCGTTTTCATAGGCTCCTATCAGGTCCATATTATAGAGAACTTCTCTCCAGTAATTTATTATTTCATATTGTTCGTCGGAGATTACAGGCCCCGACTGATTCCAGTGGCAATTAAATTTTACAACCCCTTCCATTTTTGTTATTTGGTTTTTTCTGAAAATAAATTTCTTATGCTTTCTTCCTCCGCCCTGCAGATACCCTTTTCAGTAATAAGTCCGGTAACCAGTCTTGCCGGAGTTATATCGAATCCCCAGTTACCCGCCCTGGTATCATCCGGGCATATCCTTACCGGAATTATTTCTCCGTCATGATAACCTTCAACCATGGTCACCTCCTCCTGGTCACGCTCCTCCACCACTATCTCCGTCAGACCGTCCGAAAGAGTAAAATCGATTGATGTTGAGGGCATGAGTGTCCAGAACGGCACATTATTGTCGAAAGCGGCAAGTGCCTTGAGATAGGTTCCGATTTTGTTGGCAATGTCACCTTTCCTGGTGGCCCGGTCGCATCCGGTGAACACCAGATCGACCATGCCTTTCTGCATCAGATGACCTCCGGCATTGTCGGTTATAAGTGTATACGGAACTCCCTGTTTGCCAAGTTCCCATGCCGTGAGCCTTGCCCCCTGGTTCCGGGGCCTGGTCTCATCGATCCAGACATGAACGGGTATGTTCTTTTCCCTTGCCAGATAGATCGGCGCGGTTATGGTTCCGTAATCGATACAAGCCAGCCAACCTGCATTACAGTGGGTAAGAATGTTGACAGGCTTTCCTCCCTTCCTTTCACTTATCTCCCTGATAAGAGACAGCCCGATCTCCCCGATCTTCCTGCAGTTTCCCTTTTCCGTTTCACAAATTTCGAGGGCGGTATTCATGGCTGTTTCTGCAAGGAGCTCCGGGTCTTCAATGTCCTTCAGACTCTCCAGTACCTTACTGACAGCCCACGAAAGATTCACCGCCGTGGGACGGCAGGAGATCAGATACGAGGCGGCATTGTTAAGATGACTGGCAACATTCGTGCGGCCTGTAATCTCAAGTGTCGCCAGGTACATTCCCAAAGCCCCGGCCGCACCGATAAGAGGAGCTCCCCTCACCGTCATGTCCCTTACCGCATTGTAAATGTCCTCCACGGAACAAAGCTCCCTGGTTTCAAAGAAAAACGGAAGCCGCCGCTGGTCGATGACCAGCACTTTGCTTCTGTCGTTTTCATCAAGCCAGATGCTCTGATATTGTTTTCCGTCTATGATCATGCAATGTCTTTCCCCTGCAGATTATTTAGAGTTTCAAATTTACAAAATTAGTGCCTGATTGATCTTCCGGCGACTTTATTTTAAATTTGAGTAAAGGGATATACTCTGGGGGCAGTTTCATCTCCCTCCGTTGGGCTTTAGCCCCTTAGATCCTTTTTTTCGAATTATCGACCGGAAACTTCGAAGATTTTGATAAGAAATATTTATATTCTAAATTTGCATTGGTTCCCGGTTATTCTTAAATCACAACAGGCATATGGTTAATAAAGAGGAATTTAGAAAGAAAATAATAATTACCTCCGGACAGATTTTCAGCCGTTACGGGTTCAGGAAAACTACTATGGAGGAGATATCAAAGGGACTGAAAATGGGTAAGAGCTCTGTCTATTACTATTTCAAGGGCAAGGAGGATATCTTCGAGGCAGTTGTACTTTATGAAGCTAATGTCCTTAGAAATGAACTTACTAAGGCTATTAAATCGGTTGAGTCACCGGTTGACAAAATGCGGAATTACGTCTTTGTAAGGATGAAATCATTCGAAAAACTTTCCAATTATTATAACGCCATCTTTGATACTCATCTCGATCACTTCGACTTCATCGAACAGGTCCGTGAAAAATACGACCGTGAGGAACTGGCCATACTCAGACTAATTCTGTATGACGGAGCCAGGAAAAAGGTGTTCAACGTAAAAAACAGTGAGTATACCGCTCTCGCGGTTCAGACAACTCTCAAAGGACTTGAAGTCCCACTGTTCTGGAAAAAACGTGAGATTAACCTTGAGGAAAGACTAAACGCTATCCTCGACGTTCTCTTCAACGGGATACTGCAGAAGTAATCACTTCCTCTTTATCACCAGCCGTTTATTTTGCTTCAGGCTGATGTAAAGCCACACAAACCCGGCAAGAATAAACGGGATACTCAGCCACTGACCCATGTTCAGCATCATTCCCGATTCGAAATCGACCTGGTCTTCCTTCAGGAACTCAATGAAGAATCTTGAGGCGAAGATCAGTATGAGTGTCAGGCTTATCAGAACACCCTGTATGTGCTGTCCCTTGTTTTTCCAGTAGATCCTCATCAGCAGGAAGAAAATGAAAAGGTAAGTCAGCCCCTCGTATATCTGCGTCGGATGCTTCGGTGCAGTCTCTCCGTTTCTCAGAAACACAAAGCCCCAGGGCATTGTGGTTTCAACTCCGTAAATCTCAGAATTCATAAGGTTGCCCATTCTTATAAAGAAGCCCGAAAGTGCAACAACAATGGCCACCCGGTCGATTATCCATGTATAGTCCTTTTTCTCCTTTCTCACGAAAAGCCAAAGGGCTATCAGAATACCGATCGCTGCTCCGTGACTTGCCAGTCCTCCGTGCCAGATCTTAAGGATTTCACCGGGATGACTGAGGTAATATGCCGGTTCATAGAACAGACAATGTCCCAGACGGGCACCGATTATCACTCCAAGCGCCACATAAACCGTCAGTCGGTCGAGAGTGGCCTGTGAAAGATTTTCATTCCTGAAAATCTTGTCCAGGATTATGTAACCGAAAAGAAATGAAGAGGCAAACAACAAACCGTACCATCTGATGGCAAACGATCCAATCCGGAATATCTCGGGATTGACATCCCAGGGAATGACAAGTAGTTGCATAATCGGAATTGTTATGATCAGCAAATTTAGTCATATTTGGCAAAGAAGCTTCATGTTTTTCCAATATCGTTGCACTGCAGGCAGGTGGTGATATAAGGTATGCTTAAAAAATGTAAGTTTGTAATCGAAATGGCCGAATACTATATGATCAATAACACGAACCGATACCTTTCCTTCCTTATACTGATAAGTTTTCTGGCATTCGGTTGTGCAAAGATAAGCATGCCTTCCGGTGGTCCCAGGGACAGGGATATTCCGGTGATAATCAAAAGCATTCCGGAAAACGGTGCTACCAGCTTCAGGGGTAAGGAGATAATAGTAACTTTCAACGAATATGTGGTTCTGGAACAGATAACCGAAAAATTCATGGTATCACCCCCGATGGACAAACGGCCCGAAATAACCACCCGCGGCAAAAGTATCAGGATAAGATATGAGGACGAACTGAGGGACAGCACCACTTATACGTTATATTTCCAGGATGCTATACGGGACCTCAACGAAGGGAATGCCATAAACAACTACCAGTTCGTTTTCTCGACAGGTCCGGTAATCGACTCATTGTCGCTTACCGGAAATGTATATACGGGACTTACCCTCGATCCGCCCGAGAACACCCTTGTTCTTCTTTACAGTCAGCCCGAAGATTCTGCCGTATTCAGGGATATTCCTGATTATATCACCCGGGCTTCCCCTAATGGTGAATTCAGGATCGATAACGTGAGGACAGGATCTTACCGGCTCTATGCTCTTGTGGATGCCGACAACAGCAAAAACTACAACCTCAGGGAGGAAAGTTTTGCTTTTTACGGCGAACCGGTACAGGTGACTCCGGAGAAAAATTTCCTTCCGGTGGCTAAGGATTCCATTGCCACCGTAGCTGCACCTCCGGCTGCAGGAAAGGTTCCTGAAAAGCCTCCGGTTACGGGCGAATTTCCGCTTATCCTGTTCCAGGCTGAAAAGAAACTGCATTATCTGGCCTCTTCATCACGAAGGCAGGCTTTCCAGCTCTCGTTCGTGCTCTCAAAACCCCCCGATTCGCTCGGCTTCAGATTTTCAATACCCGGGGCAAGCGACAATGCATGGTTGACAGAACATAGCCGTCTTAGGGACTCTATAACGGTATGGCTCACTGATTCAGCGCTTTACAACAGGCCGATCCTCGAGCCAATAATAAGCTACCCTTTCACCGACTCGCTCGGCCTCACTTCCCTTAAGGATGACACTCTCCAGATGAGATTTGTGGCTACCGTTCAGAGACCATCGAGGAGTAAGATACCTAAAAGAGCTCCCTACAAAATAAACCATGGTTTGTCGGGACAGGTCAGACCTGCCGGGAGGATCGCCTTTACGGCTCCTTCGCCAATGAGACTTCCCGATACTTCAGCAATATTTCTGTATGAAGTACTGAAAGACGAAAGGACAAGGATTCCCGTAACCTTTACAGGCGACAGCTCAACATTAAGCCGTTACTACATGAACGCTGAACTGAAATCCGGAAGTAATTACCTCTTTATAAGCGATTCAGCGGCCTTTACAAGCATTTACGGCGAATACTCCGATTCGACGGGCACCAGGTTTCTGGTACCGGGCCAAGAATCGTACGGCAAACTGATTCTCGACCTGAAAGGTCATTATGGAGGGAAAATTATTCAGCTGCTCACTGAACGTGAGGAACTGGTACGACAGGAATATCTAACCGATACAGCAAGGCTTGAGTTTCCTCTGCTTGAACAGGGAAAGTACAAAGTCCGTGCAATATTTGACCTCGACGGCAACAGGGAATGGACAACCGGCGACTTCGATTTTCACCGTCAGCCTGAGCCAGTGTCATATTATCCCGGGCTGATTGAGATCAAGGAGAACTGGGAGGTGGTTAATCCATGGAAACTCACCCCTGTCAACTTTAAACAACATGAATTGCAGATCAGAAAAACTGGTACAAGCCGATGATCGAAATGTAAACTAAAACCAATATATTTCACAAACGGAAAACAAGCTTATGCCAATCATGGCGAATATTAAATAATATATTAATAATTAAAATGTTGCAGATATGAAAAAAGTAGTAGCAGGTGTTGATATCGGTGGAACCAACACCGTGTTCGGCATTGTTGACACAGAAGGCAAGGTTCTCTCTGAAGGTCATCTTAAGACGACCGATTATCCTGAGGCCAAAGATTTCGTCAAAGCTCTTGGCGCCGGAGTAAAGAAACTTCTCGCCGGCAAGAAGGACCTTGAGTTTGTCGGCATTGGAATAGGCGCCCCGGATGCAAACTACCACAGGGGAACCATTGAGCATGCTCCCAATCTGGCATGGAAAGGAATTGTCCCCCTGGGCGACCTGGTAAAAAAGGAACTCAACGTTCAGGTGGCTGTCACAAATGACGCGAATGCCGCTGCTATGGGCGAAATGGTTTTCGGCGGAGCCAAAGGCATGAAGGATTTCATCATTCTTACCCTGGGCACCGGCCTTGGAAGCGGTATTGTGGTCGATGGCAAGCTGGTTTACGGACATACCGGTTTCGCCGGTGAAGTTGGCCACCTTTGCGTCGTTCCCGGCGGAAGGGAATGCGGTTGCGGCCGTAAAGGCTGCCTCGAAACTTATGCATCGGCAACCGGACTTGTAAAAACAGTATCACTGATGATCAGCGAAATGAGAGCTGACAGTCCACTGAGAGACATCCCACCCGCGAAGCTTACATCGAAGACTATTGCTGAAGCAGCTGCCAAAGGCGACCCCATTGCACTGAAAGCCATGGAATACACTGCAGAAAAACTCGGTCTCGGGATAATCAATTCAATAGTCTATACCAGTCCCGAAGCTATATTCCTTTTCGGAGGACTTGCCAACGCCGGCGAACTTCTGTTTAAACCGGTAAGGGAATACCTTAAAAAGAACAATTACATACTGTTCAAGAATACTGTCAAAATACTTCCTTCAGGAATTCCGGAATCCAATGGCGCAGTCCTTGGTTCAGCCGCACTTATCCTGAACGACCTTAACTGACACTGATATTTGTGAAAACCCTGAAGGTCACTAAACTTGAGCACCTAAGCGACCAGCCTCCGATGGAGGAGATCTCCGCTTTGCTCGACGGCCTGAATGTCAGGAACCGGATAGGTGTACTGAACTGGAGGGGTTATGACTACAGTCCCGAAGCAAGCTTCTCAATCGCCCGTACACGTCATGAGATTCTTTTGAAATACTATGTGAGGGAGACGTGGTTCAAGGCTGAGAAGACTGAAACAAACCAGGAAGTCTACGAGGATTCATGCGTGGAATTCTTCGTTTCGCCTTCAGACGACAGGATTTACTACAATTTTGAGTTCAATGCCATCGGTACCTGCCTCATGGGGGCGGGTACCGGACGGCACGACAGAAAAAGAGCCGACTCCTCCGTTATTGCGGAGATCCGCCGGCTTGCATCTGCCGGTAGCAGTCCCGTCAGCGAAAGCGAAGGGGATTTTACCTGGACTCTCACGCTGGCAATCCCGTTCAGCACACTGATCCATCATAAGGTGGCCATCAGGAAAGGGAGCATATTCAGGGCAAACTTTTATAAATGCGGCGATAAACTGGCTGCACCGCATTATCTTACATGGAACCCGGTTGGCACAGAAAAACCCGATTTCCACAGACCTGAGTTTTTCGGGTCGCTTGAATTTGCCTGATCCGGTTCCGGCAGACCATTAACTGCCCTGTCTGCCGACAGGAAGGTATCAGGCCATTAAAATTAAAATTATATACTTATGAATCTGAATGAAGAAAAGTACAACAGGTTTTCCCTTATCCGGGAGATGCTTGAAACACCGGGGATCATCGGTGCTTTCGATCGGAAGGTTTCTGAACGTTTCGTAAACCCGGTGAAAGCTAAAAAGGGTTTGTTCCTCACCGGGGAAGGAAGCAGCAGGCTTTTCCCCGCCAAACGAGCGATATGGTCAAATCTAAGGAAAGAATTCCTTATGCCCGTCATCACCGAGGGATGTACCCAGGCAAGAGAATACAACCTGGATGACTTTGCTGTTTTCCTGGCATCAAACTCAGGTCAGACCAAGGAGGTGATCAGGCTTGTTAACGTTCTTAAGGGAAAAAATCATAATACTGTTTTCGGTCTCACAGCAAACCAGAATACAAAACTCCAGGAATTTGCCGACGACACTCATGTTCTGTCGTGCGGAAAAGAAGATGCTGTTGCAGCCACCAAGTCGGTTGTTGAACAGGGACTTTTCTATGACTCGCTTCTGAGGACTATCCGCGGCGAAAAGATGGAAGGTCTGGGCACTCTGGCAAGACAGACCGAAGAGGTGCTGACTGCCCCCATCGACAGCAGGATCACAGAACTGATAAGCAGGGCCGAAATAATCTACTTTGCCGGACGCGACAACGGCGTGGCTGCTGAAATTGCATTGAAGACAAATGAGATAACCAGAAAAAGATCAGTATTCTTCGAAGGTACCTTCGCCCTTCATGGCATTGAGGAGGTGATGAACAGCGGTGAGGTCCTTATCTGGGTCGATCCATTCGATGTCGATCAGGATAAATTCATGGAATGCATTGTGAAAGGCGTCGGTGTTCATGTCATAGCGATTTCAACTCACCAGACAATCTTCCCGACAATAGTTATCCCCGGAGGAGGTGAATATGCCGAATACCTCCAGCTTGCAGCAGGATGGAATATTCTTGTTGAAACAGGCGTGGCACTCGGCATCGACCTCGACCATCCGAAGAGAGCCCGGAAAGTCGGAAACGAATATGTTCCTGAATAGGCAACTAACCGAGCTAAAATTATCGAAACATGGCACGTAAAAAAGCAGTCGCAGGCATAGATATTGGCGGAACAAACACGGCTTTCGCTTTAGTCGACCGTAAAGGGAATATAATTGCTGAAGACAAAATCAAGACTTCCCAGTACCCGGAGGCCGATGATTATGTAGCCGCATTGTACACAAAAATAATGCAGATCTACAGGAAAACAGAGGATGAGGTTGAGCTTATCGGCTTCGGGATAGGAGCCCCCATGGGGAATATAAACAAAGGCACTATTGAATATCCGGCCAATCTCCCGTGGAAGGGAATAACGCCCCTGGCTGAGATCTTTGGTAAGCATACCGACCTTCCCGTTGTTGTGACAAACGATGCCAACGCTGCAGCCGTCGGCGAGATGGTCTACGGAGGCGCAAAGAACATGAAGGATTTTGTAGTCATCACTCTGGGAACAGGCCTCGGAAGCGGGTTTGTTGTAAACGGGAAACTGCTTTACGGCCATCAGGGATTTGCTGGCGAACTCGGACATACCACCATCAGGCCGGGACTCTGTAACCGGGAATGCGACTGCGGCAAAAAGGGATGCCTCGAGACTTATGTCTCGGCAACCGGTCTCAAGCGTACACTGCTGAAGGTAATGGCCGACAGTATAAGCCCGAGCGAACTCAGAAAATACAGCTTCGACCAGCTTGATGCTGAAATGATACATACTGCAGCTAAAAAAGGCGATAAGATTGCACTGGCGGCATTCGAACGGACAGGAGTCATTCTCGGTTTCAAGCTTGCCGATGTAGTCTCACACCTGAACCCCGAGGCAATTTTCCTTTTCGGCGGTCTGGCCCAGGCAAAAGAGCTGATATTTGAACCTGCCCGAAGGTCAATGGAAGAAAACCTGCTTCATATCTATAAGGATAAGGTGAAGCTTCTTCCATCGAAACTCAGTACAAAAAATGCGGCTGTTCTCGGTGCAAGCTCACTTATATGGACTCTCAGGGAATCATAATAAAGTATTTAATACCCGGTGATATGGCAAATTTCAATGAAATATTAAATCATGTTCTAGGTATTATTTTTATAATCATCATATTTGCAGGCGCTTACGCTTCCCTGAAACCGCACCAGCTGCATAAGCGAAGACTATTATCCACACTTTTGCTGAAACTCAGCTACCTCTTTTACGTGCTCATGCTTTGTATAATCGTGTATCTTTCGGCGCTGGTAAAGGGCGGACTCGACAAGGTATTCTACGGAATTGAATTCTTTGCGTTTCTGATCATGCTCTTTGCCCCCAACATCGGAATATTCGCACGGAAACTCGAATATTTCAGCAAGAAAAGGGAACAGTACAATTATTTCTTTACTATAGTTAATATCGTGGCGGTGATCGCAATAGTGGTCATGTACCTGGTATAGATCCGCCTCAGGTAATGCAATTGCAAATTAATTTTACCTTTGCCTATAACCAATAACCTATAACTATGATCAAAGAACGACTGATCGGGTATATTGAACAGAGTATAACCCAGAACTGGGAAATGGAAGCTCTGTCGAATTACAAGGAAAAGGGCTTGTCTTACAGGGAGATAGCCGGTAAGATGCTCAGGATGCACATATTTTTCAGGGAAGCCGGAATCAAAGAGGGTGACAAGATTGCACTCGTCGGAAGAAACTCGGCCAACTGGTGTATTACCTACCTGGCAGCGGTGACTTACGGGGCTGTAATTGTTCCAATTCTCCCTGATTTTAAACCCGAGGATCTTTCCAACCTGGTAAATCATTCGGATGCCCTGCTCCTGTTTGCTGACGACAAGTTATACGAGTCCATTGATCCCGCTAAAATTCCTCAGATTATCGGAGTGATTTCGGTCGATACCTTTAATCTGATCAGTTCGGTTGATGAGAGCCTGAAAGCGAATTTCGACTCACTCGAAGAGAAATATCTGAAGGCATATCCGGAACTGAAAAAGGAAGACATAAAATTTTCGGATACTTCCAACGACAAGCTGGCTGTAATCAGTTACACCGGAGGCACCACAGGCTTCTCGAAAGGAGTGATGCTCTCTCATAACAGCCTTGCAGCAAATGTAAGGTTTGCCCAGGCAAACATGCCTCTCAACCCGGGCGATCCGCTTGTTTCATTTCTCCCGCTTGCTCATACTTACGGGTGCGCTTTCGAATTCCTATTTCCCTTCACTTACGGATGTCATATTACCATACTTTCGAAAACTCCGTCTCCACAGATCATAGTTCAGGCATTCAAGGAGATAAGGCCGAGACTTATTTTGTCGGTACCGCTGGTTATCGAGAAGATTTTTAAGAAACAACTTCTTCCTGTCATAACCAAACCACACATGAAGATCCTTCTTGCAATACCCGGAATAAACGGGATTCTCCACAGGAAGATCAATCAGAAACTCACCGATACCTTTGGCGGACGATTCAAGGAGATAGTAATAGGAGGCGCAGCTTTCAATCCCGAGGCTGAAAGGTTCTTCAAAAAGATAGGATTCAGGTTTTCTGTAGGCTACGGAATGACCGAGTGCGGACCCCTGATCAGCTATGCATCGTGGGATACCACCAAACTGGGAGCCTCCGGCCGGCCGGTTGACAGTCTTGAAGTCACAATCGATTCGTCCGACCCGGAGAAGGAAATGGGCGAGATAATCCTCCGCGGCGAGAACGTGATGCTCGGATATTACAAGAATGAAAAGGCTACCAGTGATATTATCGACGAAAACGGCTGGATGCACACCGGCGACCTCGGTATAATGGATAAGGACAAGAACATCTTTATTAAGGGAAGAAGTAAAAGCATGATCCTTGGTCCTTCAGGAAAGAACATCTTCCCTGAGGAAATTGAAGCTGTCTTCAATAACATGGATTACGTTGCCGAATCAGTGGTCATAATGGAGGACAATAAACTTGTTGCTCTTATTTGCCCTGATAATGAGGCGGTAAAAAAGGAAAATCTATCAGAGGAGCAACTCCTGACCATTCTGGATCAAACAAGGAAAACGGTTAATGAGCGTCTTCCCGACTTCATGGCCGTAAGTAAATTCAGGATCCACCGCGAGGAGTTTGCAAAGACACCAAAGAGAAGCATAAAGAGGTTCCTGTACACAAAGGAATAGTTTTATCACTGAAGCCCGCCCCCAGGAACACTTCAGAGGCGTAAAGGCTGAGAGAAGCCGGAATAAGTATATATGGACCGTTATGCACTTATAGTTGCCGGCGGAGCCGGAAGGAGGATGGGATCAGCCATCCCTAAACAGTTCCTTGAACTGGCGGGAAAGCCTGTCCTGATGCGTACCGCTGAACGGTTTTACTCGTTTGATCCCTCAATCAGGATAATCATCGTCCTCCCACCCGATCAGTTCACTTACTGGAATGAACTGATAATCTTACATTCATTCAGCCTGACACATTCGATTGCCAAAGGCGGTCCCTCAAGATTCGAATCGGTAAGGAACGGCCTCGCACTGGTTGAGGACGACAGCCTGGTTGCCATTCACGATGGCGTGAGACCATTGGTCAGCACGACTACTATTAAAAATTGCTTTGAAGCTGCTGCCACATACGGTAACGCCATACCTTCAGTCAATCCTGCCGATTCAGTCAGGATAATGACCGGAGCGGGAAATATGCCTGTAAACAGGCAATTTTTCAGGCTGATTCAAACCCCGCAGGTGTTTAATTCCCGCCTTATAAAGAGAGCATACGCGACAGAATTCAACCCTGAATTCACCGACGATGCCATGGTCCTTGAAAAAACGGGTGAAGAGATCCACCTGGTCGAGGGAAACAGGGAAAACATCAAAATTACAAACCCTGAGGATCTGATTATTGCAGAAACCCTGTTCTCTTCCGTTTCGTGACTTTGCAGGTAATTTGTATCTTTAGGAAAATTTAAATTATCTGTCATGAGAATCAGATTCGTACCGCTCTTCATATTGCTTATTTTTGCTTCCGGTTGTGCGGAAATGCTTAATGTGCTGCAGTCAACCGTCAACGTCCCTCTTACTGAAGAGGAGGTTGTAAAAGGACTGAAGGAAGCCCTTTCGCTAGGTGCACGCAATTCAGCGGAGAAGCTGTCGGCTGAAAACGGATACTATGGTGATGCCGCAATCAAAATCCTTCTCCCGGATGAGGCTAAGGTGATCATCGACAATATTTCCAGGATCCCCGGAGGAGAACAGCTTGTTGAGGATGTCGTGCTGAGGATAAACAGGGCCGCCGAGGATGCTGCAAAAGAAGTTGCCCCGATATTCCTGAACAGCATCACCTCGATGACAATATCAGATGCGTTCAATATCCTCAGGGGTGCCGACAATGCTGCCACCAATTACCTGAGGACGACAACATCCGACGCCCTCATATCGCTTTACAAGCCAAAAATAGCCAGTTCCACCGAAAAGAAGATTGTTGCGAACGTTTCCACCAGGGATTCCTGGGTTGCCCTCACCGGCAAATGGAATTCACTGGCCAATACTATCCCGGGGAAACTGGCCGGATTCAAACCGGTTAATGTCGACCTCGACGATTTTCTTACAAGAAAAGCCCTCGAGGGTATGTTCTCAAAAGTGGAAAAAGAAGAGCTGAAGATCAGAAAGGAAGTGGAAGCAAGAGTGAGCCCCCTGCTCCAGAGGGTATTTGGTTCACTTGATGTTAAGTAGATGCAAATCCCCCCGATAATATGTTTGAAAGGACAATAATAGAACACAAGGATCTTGAGGTAAGAGTCTCGGACCATGCAACAGAAGGAATGATCGAAATCCTTAACCGGGCGGTCCAGGGTTCGGAAGGGGGATTGAGATTCCAGTTGCGCAACATCCCTTCACGTATCGCCGCTTACGGCGACCAGATAAGATTTGTATCACTTTACAGAAAAAACAAGGTGACAGGTACGGTCGGTTCATGCTACAGGATAACCGGCCAGGGCAGGCTCAGGTATCCGTCATCCTACCTTAGATACCTTGCATTTGATTCGGTTTACCAGTCGAATATTTCCTACAGTAAAAAGAAGGAAATCATCAAGACCGAGAAGGATGATTCATTCAAGAAGAAGACCCTAGATATCTTCAGTAAACCTCACTTGCTCGATTTCAACCAGATAGGCGAAAACGACAAGCATATAATGTATGCATTTGTTGAAAGTATGAACGAAAGGTCAAAGAACCTTATCCATCAGGTGGGTTATGAACATATCAGATCTTTCCTTACCGTCGCTTTCAGCAGGTTCAACCCCTTGCCTGATCCCGGTGTTACCAGGATTACAACCCCGGAGGAGAAGGAGAAGATGAAGGAATTGCTCCTTGACTATTATCGCGATTATTCATTGTTCAGTACCGACCATGCCTTTCACGGGGATAAATATTATGTTCTGAAGGAAGGCGGGGAGATAGTAGCAGGGGTAAGCGCTATACCTTCAATGTATAAGGTTTATGATATGCCGGGTGTGTGGGGATGGATCTATATGAAGGTTCTTCCAAAGGCCCCCTACCTCAAAAGATTGTTCCATCCGCAGGAGTTCAGACATCTGGTATTTCATGCGATATACTGTAAAAAGGGAAGGGAAGAGCTTCTGGCCAACCTGTTTGAATCTGTATGCGCGGCTGAGGGATTCTATACCGGACTTACCTGGCTCGACGACCGAAGCGACCTGTATGAAAAACTGCGCACAGGAGTGAAAATGGGGGCCCTGAACAGAATGCTGAATGCAAAACCAGGGCTGGTCTATACCCGTTTTCTGAATTTCACCGATGAGGAAAAGGAGGTCTTCTACGATGCCCCGGCATACATCTCGGGATTCGACTTCTCATAGCGGTTTAAGGGCAGTATTTCGCGTGGATTGGTTTACGATAGCAGAAAATAAAAATATAATATTATTTTTGCGGTGAAAACGGGTTGTTAGCTCAGTTGGTTTAGAGCATTACCTTGACAGGGTAGGGGTCACTGGTTCGAATCCAGTACAACCCACATAAAAGAGGCTGGCGGTACGCGGTATGCGGTACGCGGCTTTTTTTTTGTCACCCCTTTTCACCCTTTAATCCAAGCCCTCACCCCGGTCATCAAATCCATCCCTTTTTATTTGGAGCGGTACCCTCTTAATAATAACTTGGTGTTATAAAGAGCAGGAAAAATGGACGAAGAAAGTGTAAAATGCATCTATCCCTACTGGGAACTGGAAACAGGTAAAGTCATTGAGAATGCCTCAAAACTATTTGAATTTTTTGTCAACTGACAGAAAGGATTTTGTAATCCCGGTGATGCCATCCATAACCCGGATGCCCGGATTCATTCTTTATATATCATCTTCCGGGTCATCCAGCCGTAGGTGACAATGATTTATATCGAATTATACCCTTTGAACACCCTTGAATTTCCCGAGACCTCCAGATGCCCCTCCCATGTGAGCCTGTCGCTTCCTATACCCGAAATTGTTGCCCTTGAAGAGCCATCCGGCCTTATAGTCATTACGACATCGTAGTGACCTATATTCGTGGAAAGACTAAACTGCAGGGTATACAGCAGCCTTTTGGCATCCGGACGAATCTGCCATTTCCCGATGGAGCCTTCAGCTGTCACTCCTCCCACTCCGTTGAGACCAAGACCTGTATTGTTTCCGGTCTGCAAAATGCCGTTCTCCCCTTCTATCTTGATGAAGTTAAGCAGGGGAGTTACCATTATCCTGTCACCATACCTGTTCTGCAGGTATTCAGCCTTAAGCACGAAATCCTTTTGTTTAAGGATGGTGTCGAGAACCCTGAAATTCGCTTCCAGCCTCGCTTCTCTTATCTTTTTCATCTCCTGCCTGGTAATCTTGCTGTCCTGAGCAAATCCATTGGCCGGTATTGCCTGAAGACCGGCGGCAAGGAGAAATATAACTGATATGTATTTTATGGTTTTCATTTCCTGTCGTTTTTGGTTAGTCAATATAATACAAAATATGTACCATTTCAGCTTCTTCCGGAGATGACAGGAACGGAACTAAAAAACATATCGTTTCAGGTAAAAAACTTATCGATATACATAGTGAAACTTATCGATATTCAATAAATATTTGTTGTTGTTTTTATCATATGGGAAGGTGACGAATGGATACCCGTCAAAGCGTTGAGAAGCGTCAGCCGTTCACTATCAACTTCTGGGAGAAGAGGGTAAGATCTCCTGATCCGAACTGGACAAGATAAATGCCTCCTTTGAAATTGACCGGTATCTGCAGGTCTTTCAGGCCCGGATCCATCTTTGCCTCATAGACAACTGTTCCGGTCAGACTGACAATTCTTATAAAATCGGGACTAAATGACTGATCATCTATACGGATACTGACTGTTTCGCGGGCCGGGTTGGGATAGAGCTTAACCGGCAGTTCTTCATAGCCGGGGTAGCTGACATGTCTGTAGCCGAAGACCTTGAATTCCGATATATGATTCCAGCTGTCGGATGAATTGGAGTGGCCGACAAGCTTAATGTACCTGAATGCGACCTGCGACTTTGATTCGGGGAAGTCGAACACATGAAGATCGCCGGAGAATCCGCAGGAAGCTGTTTTGGTGAGTACCGGCTCCCAGTTTTCCTTGTCCTCCGATCCCATAACATCAAACCAGGCTTCAGCCTTCTGTCCGGGCTTGAAGGCGATCCTGACATGCTGGATGCTGAAAGGTTCGCGGAGTTCCATTACCACCCACTGGTCATCTCCATTGGCCGACCACATGGTCCCTATGTTTCCGTCAACAATGTTGTAGGGATAGTTGGGTGTCTGAAAACTGCTTGCCTCAATATTGACAACCTCCGCAAACTGCAGTTCGGGTTTGTACGGGGAAATATTAACTGGGATGGTCTTCGTCTGTGTGGTCTTTCCGTCACTTACTTTAAGTGTGAATTCAACTGTCTGTGTTGTGTTCACCACAGGACTCAGATACCTGAGCTTCGTTCCGGTTGAGGTTGAAACGGAGAGGTTCGCGGGAGCCACCCATGTAAAGGTCAGCTTATCCTTGTTTGTATCGTAGCTTGCTGTTGCATCGATTTCACCGACGAATCCCGACAGGTTTTCGGAGGAATAATTTACAACTATTACCGGAGGAATATTGACCGGAGTCGGAGTTGGAGTCGGAGTTACTGGCGGAGGTGTTACAACTGGTGGTGGAGTTACCACAGGAGGAGGGGGCTCCGCCGGAGGCGGCGTTACAACAGGAACTGCTGCATAAATTATTGCTCCGACCTGCCAAGGGCCGTTCTGGCTTGTGGTTTCGGGAGTCTTTCCGGCACTCCATGCTGCAGTGGTACTCAGACCGGTCGACCATGACGATCCCAGATCAGCTCCGTAATCGAGTCTGGCTGACGGAACAAAAGTAGTGGTGCTCTTGAAATTCGGATTTTTAACTACCGAATGCTGATCGTATCCCATGGCCTGCCACTCGGCAAACGTCTTTCTGGATCCGTCGACAGAGAAAACAGGTGTTCCCGATTCGCAGTAGAAAATGTTATAATCACTTTCAAAATTGACCAGGCATCTGCTTTCAATTGTAATGTTGGGTATCTGGTGTACTGTGTAAAAGATGTTGTTTTTGATCTTTGCGCCTGTCGAGGCAGCCGGTACCGCTCTGTCGTTGTTGGCATCGATGTAGATAAGTGTACCGGACTGAAGGCTGGAGTAAAATGTGTTGTTGTACACCTGCACTCCGTTTATTCCCTTCATCCTTACCGACATTTTTGAATTCCTCACAATGTTGTATGAAGCACCATATCCCGTCGAGTATGTCATGTTTGTCCCTGCATCCGATCCCGATTTGAAAAGTATCCCATAGGGTGTCTTGTCGAGGTAATTGTATTTTACGGTAAAGTTGATGTTATACCCCATGAACATACCATGAGTGTTCGATGATGCGTCGGTGCCGTTCCAGGTCAGCTTGTTGCCGGTGATGATGGCTCCGTCGAGATTGTTGTTGGTACTCAATGGCACTTCATCGCCCGACTGCAGGAGATATCCGGAAGCGTTAACTGATGTAATGGAGTTGTTCCTGAAGATGAGCGATGTTTTTACTGCTCTCGGGATGTTTACCCCCGCCCAGTTTCCCGTGACTGTGTTGTTTACCGTCATACCCTCATTGACAACTGAAACCTGCGACTGCAGAAGAAATGGTACGACCGTAAGAGATATAATTAGTATAAATCTTTTCATTCAAACAGGTTATGTTTCATAATTGACACTGACATCTTGAGAACGGCAAAACTGCCGATTTGTTATGTGGATCCGGCCGATGTCAGCCTCCCCGCTAAACAGGGGGCAAAATTAACCATAATCAGGCAGGCAGGGAGGAGATATGATTTATATTATAAAAAATGATTATCGGGAGTTTTAAGGAGCACCAGGGGGAAAGGAGCCCGAAATGAGAGCGATTTATTCCCCGAACAACGTCCACTCCCTTCCCGGCATATTCTTCAGGAAATCTTTCTGGTAATTGAATTCAGGGTGTTCGGAAAGAAATTTATCTGCATCAAAGGGGGTTCCGCAGGGATGGCCCATGATTGCCCACATTTGCATTTTGGAAGCCAGTTTACTGTCGGTTGCTTTTGCCTGCACCGCACCGGCAGGGGTGAAGGGACCCCATCCCATGTCGGGAGCCCCGGCCTCATCCTTGTCGATATGTCCGCAAAGTGTAAGACCGGTTTGCTTTACTTCCTTCCGCCAGGTATCGTAATGATCGCTCATGAAACTCATTGCAAGGCCGACATCTATCTTGCCCCTGTTTTCCTTCATCAGTTGCCTCCATCTCAGCTTGCGGGCATTGGGTGAGGTGCTCATCACGGTCGAGTCGTAGGTGGTCTCTTCCCTGATCAGCTTATTGTGAACCGGGTAGTTGGCTCCAGTAAAATAACCGTCTTTTGTCCTTTCAAGGAACTGGTTCTCCAGTCCGAATTCGAATCGGGCTATTTCACCTGTCCGGATGTCGCCCAGAAGCCAGTCGTTTGCATAGCCTCCGTTATTGTTCTCCTTCATCACCGCAACCCATTCCTCGATTGACGATGCGAACTGTATCGCCTCCCGTGCCCTGACAAACTCGGCAACGCCGGTCGGATCGAATCCCCTGTACTGGGTGATTGTTGTTTCGGTGACGATAAGCCCCGCGCTGTTTATTCCGAAATCGTCACCGCTGTGGATAAATCCCGGAAGGGCATCCATAATGATGCTGTGACCTATTTCGGGCACTATGCTCAGGATAATGTTCCAGCGCTGGCCGATTACATATTCAACCCACGCATTGTGGGCCATTACAATCTGTCCGCCGGTAGTCCACGATCCGGTAGCGGCAATGGCGCTGCAGTGCCCCGGGGGTGTCGGATCGGGAGCATTGAGGTTTCCTCTCGATTCGAGCCAGGGAATGTAATACCACGATATCTCGAGTATCGAGTTCATGGCCAGGACATCTTTCCTGTCGATCGTGCCTTCTCCCTTCTTTTTGTTCACTCCCTTAACAATCCCGTCAATCTCCTTCTGATACTCCTCAGGGATATTGTCCCAGAACATCATCTCCGACTCATCCCTGAAGAAAGCCCAGTCTTTCCCGGTAGTCCTCGCATTCAGCATCGAAATGGCACCCCTGAGGTCCACTATCTCATCCGCAAGCAAATATCCGTGCTGATACCCTATTGCCTCGGAATTTCCTTCAAGCCTCACGTTGATCCATCCGTTCCTTTCAGTGCGGGAACTGTTTTTCATCAACTCCTCATGACCGCGTTCGCCGGTATCGCGGGACGTTTTCCGGTTCTGGCATCCTGCCGTTACCATTAAAGGCACCAGCAGAAAAATATATATTAAGTTTTTTTTCATCGGGATAATTATGCAAGTTAGGAAAATTTATTGATCCATGGACAATTGTAAACAAGTGGCGGGCGGCACAGGACACAGGGCACAGGGCACAGGGCACAGGGCAAAGAGCACAGTGCAAGTTGGCAGTTGGCAGAGTGCAGTTGGCAGTCAGCCTGTCTTTCTGCCTTCCGTCTTTTTCTTCTGTCTTCTGTCTTCCGTCTTCTGTCTTCTGTCTTTTTCTTCGGTCTTCTGTCTTCCGTCTTCTGTCTTTTTTCTTCAATATTACTTGCGTAACTATTGTGATAGTTGTATATTTGCATATAATGGCACTTCGGAGAAAGCCTCCGGGAATGTAACCATTTAGACTAACTGATTGAAAACCAAACCCGATCCGATATGAGAAGAAAACCCAAAAATCAGCCCCTTACAAGGGCAGAGGAAGAGATCATGCAGATACTCTGGGACATGAAAAACGGTATTGTCAAGGATATCCGTACGAAATTCGATGAGCCACGTCCGGCCCGGAATACCGTATCAACTGTTGTCCGGGTGCTTGAAAGAAAAGGCTATGTCGGTCACAAAGCCTATGGGAACACTCATCTTTATCACCCGGTGGTAACGAAGGAGGAATATTCAAAAAGACAGCTATTCAGACTTCTTGACGGGTATTTCGATAGTTCATTCCCCGCACTCGCTTCGTTCTTCGCCAGGGAAAAAGACCTGTCGATGAGTGAGCTTGAGGAACTGATCAAGGAAACAGGGAATGAACTGGGAAAAAAGAAAAAGAAGAAGGAGTAATCGTTCGATCCGTCGCTTTTTTGTTGGCGTCTTATCTGGCAGGGATTTTGCTATTTATGATTACTGCAGTTATTGATGCAGTAAAACGGTGACAACAAAAATAATTACGAAATAATGCTTAAGTCAGATGTCTCTCTTTTCAGGAGACTAAAACTTCTCTTTCTTCCGGTTCTTATAATTGTTTTCTGCTCTTTCCGAAGTCCGGAATACTATTACATGGGATCTTCATGACCTGAAATTGGGGTTGAGGTGATTGCTTCCATACTCCAGAAGCAGGTTGGCGGAATGGTGGTCGATGAGGAAGGCAATCCGCTTCATGGCGTGAGGGTGCTTGTATCCAGGTCGACCATTTTTACCACGACTGATGCAAAGGGGAGATTCTCAATCAACAGGATCCCCGATGGTTCTTCCCTTATCTTTTCATGCCCGGGATACAAGACCTATACCATGCTTCCACTTATAGTTACAAACACCGGGATCCGTGTTAGAATGGTAAAGGACCCTGAGTTTAAAAAGGCGCCAGAAAAGCTGCCCTTACCGAAGGCGGACACGGGGAATCAAGTCCCTTTACCGACCTCCATATCACTTCATTGAAATCAAAATCATTAACCCTGTCCTCCACGCTGAAGTCAAATGTTTCGCTCAGGGCCTGCCATCTGTTCTGACCCGTGTTCTTTTCATTCAGGTCAATATTTGCGGGCCTGTACTTGAACGGAGGATGGTCTGATACGGTGTTGAAGCATCTCCAAAGAGAATTTGCGGCTGCATCATACTGAGTCATTGGGGGCAGACCAAGAACAAGTTCCATGGTTCGAAGAAGTGACGATGTAGTATAGGGTGTGTGATCGACGAATCCTTGTTTCACCTTTCCTCCGGCAAGAAGCGCAACACTCCTGTGGGCATCAACATGATCGGGCCCGTTTTGCGCATCATCCTCAACCGAGATTATGAGGGTCTCGTTCCAGATCGGACTGTGACTCAGATAGTCCACGAACATTCCCAGTGCAAGGTCGTTATCGGCCACATGGGCAAACGGTGTGGGTCTGCCAAGGCTCAATCCCTGGGTATGATCGTTAATGAACCTGACTGTATTGAACCGCGGAACCGCGTTGATGGCAAGCAGTGAGTCAAAATCACGCTTCCACTGGTAAAAGCGGACGGTATCCCTTATCGATTCATCCCATCCGGTGAAGTTGCGGCAGTAATTATTCTGGAGCACTGCCAGCGTCGGTTTTCCGTCACTTACAAACTCACCGTAGGTACGGTAGCTCACTCCGTTCTGTTTGCACATATCCCAGAAGAATACCTTATTGTTGGCTACTTCCCTGGCTCCTTCACCCGGATAGGTGCCGCCCCTGTTGCCATAGCTGGTAGGCCAGTTCTTCTCCAGGAAATCGGTCGCATAAGCTCCCATTGTCCAGTTGTGGCCGTCAGCGCTCACCTCGCCGTCTACATAGAAATTATCCAGAAGCACAAATTCCCTGGCGATGGCATGGTGATTCGGCGTTACCTTCTCACCGAATAAAACCAGACCGGGATCACCATTTCCTTCGGGGATATCCCCAAATATCTGATCGTAGGTGCGGTTTTCTTTAATGATGTAAAACACATATTTAATGGGAGAGGGTTCTCCAACCTTCCGGGGGATGGGATTGCCTGCCTCTCCTTCGGAACTGAGTTCGTTCTGCTTGGTGTATGGGGTGTTCGCATAAACAGCCTTCGAGTAAACACCGGCCATCCTGTCATCAGGCGGGTCAATGATACTCATGGTTCCCCTGAACAGGCCTCCTCCGATATACTGCACCTTAATTACCTGATCCCTGCCTCCTTCGTGGTGGATTACAACATCGCCGCTCCGGGCAGGATTGGGACCGTAAGGATTTGGAAGGGATGTCATACCCTTGCCGTTTGTTACAAGTATCCTGTCACCCGACACTCGTACGCTCGTTGGATACCAGCCTGTTGGAATAAAGCCCTTTCCCTTGCTTCTTCCCGGTACCGTGACATCAAAAACAGCCAGACAGTTATTGTCGGCATTTGCAATATAAAGGGTCTTCTCATCCCTGCTCAGGGCGACTCCGTTTGTCGTCGATCCGCTCGGGGAATCGGGATAAAGAGCCGAGTTGAGCGTTTCTACAACCCGACCGGCCCTGGTGTCGATAACAGAGACATTGTTGTCATTTGCGTTTGCCACGAAGAGCCAGTTTCCGTCGGCGGTGATGCACATGTCATTGGGATTGTCACCGACATTGATGGTTCCGCTTATCTTCTGCGTATAGGTGTCAAAGATTACGACCTTGTCGCAGCCCCAGCATGTTGCATAGAGGGTCTTTCTGTCGGGCGAGAGGATGCAGGTATAACCTTCTCCTCCAAGGGGAGTCTGCGATATGATGCTCTTTGTTATCAGGTCGATGGCATAGAGCATATTGTTTTCCTTGGTCACCGCATAGATCACTTTCTTTTTGTCGTCGAGGGCAAGACCAGCTATTGAGATCCTCTCGGGCCAGGGTTTGCCGATCCTTATCGTATCGGTATTGACGAGTTCCTTCCTGCTGATGTTGTATTTTATTATCCAGTTGTCGTTTCCGCCCGATGCGTAGAGGGCTTTACCATTGTCGGAAAATACCAGTCCGAGCCACGATTTGCCTATTATGACTGAGTCGGTCACAGTCCCCTTTTTTATATCAACCAGATGGATCATCTGGGTGCTCTGGCCGTTATTGGTTATGGCGGCCAGCTTCCCGTTTGGTGAAACGGCAATGTTGAGAGGCAGATCCCCGAGCTGAAGCATCTTTCCGGCAGGTGTCAGGTGCCACCCGTTCGGCAGCACCACCCGGCGCGAACTAAAATCATCGGATGTCTGGGCCGTGCTGTGAACGACAACCCCAAACAGCAGCAGAAGCAACAAAATCTTTCTCATCGTCAGGTTATTTAATTGATTTCAGATTACCATAATAAAGTCTTGTGTGTATGAGATCTTACTGCATTGACTTAGCGAATCTTCGTGCCTTAGCGCCTTAGCGGCATTTTTCTTTGCCTCTGTACAGCCCCGTGTTGTGATCCCGAAAGAAAAGATCTTCTAAGCAAACTTATTATGCTTGGTCTTCAGCACTTTAAGTGCATTCTTCCTTACATTTATCTTTATTTCCCCCTTTATAGTCACCGGCTCACCGTCGATATGAAACCTCGTTTCCGGTGTACTGATAGTCACTTCCCTGTCGGTCCTGATATGCATATAGTACTTTGAACGGTTCAGTTTTTTTGCAAAGAGCCTGTAGATAAAGATCGGGAAAAGATACTTCGGAAAAGGCCTGAGCATCACAATGTCGAGCATGCCGTCGTTGGGAACCGCTTCGGGAGCAATGAAGGCATAGTTACCAAACTGTCTGGTGTTGGCAGTGACCAGTACGAAAAGATCCTCCGAAATGGTTTCTCCTCCTTCAATTCTGATTTCTGCATGGAAGGGGCGGATACGTATGAAATTCACGATGGTGACCCATACATACGACCAGAAGCCGCGTGTGCCGAGCTTGTCAAAAGAGTGGGCAACGAAACTGTCGAGACCGACTCCTGCAACATTCAGACAGAGGTCATCATTGATCGTGAGCATGTCGATGTCGAAACACTCGTTCCTTTCGATATCCTTCAGCAGCGACCTGATATTCGGCCTGAATCCCAGTTCCCTTGCAAACCCGTTGCCCGATCCGATCGGCAGCACACCGAGGAGCTTCCCCGTTCCTGCCAGCCTGGCGGCAATCGTGTGAACAGTGCCGTCGCCTCCGGCAGCTATGAAAATTTTGTATTTATCGAAGTTGTTTTTTATAAGGGTCCCCGATTCATCGACGCTCAGCGACTTGTAATAGGACAGTTCATCCCTGCGTCTTTTTAGCTCTTCGGATACAAAGAACTTTATGGGAGGGATCCCCGCATTAGGATTCAGGATGAAAAGAGCTTTGCTGGATGCAGGGTCAGGCATGATGGGTCAGGGTCAATACATGGTAAAAGTAATAAAAAAAGCACTGCGACCGATGAAGGGGCTCATTGTAAACATCTTTTTTCAGGTTTTGACTCCACCCTCAATTCCCCTTTTTTGTTCTACCCCCCAACCCCCAAAATCCACCCCCATAAATCCAAATCTACCCCCAAACCCCCAAAATCCACCCCCATAAATCCAAATCTACCCCCAAACCCCCCAGGGGGGGCTTAAAGAATTTAAATATTTCGTAGTATCAACTGAAAGAAAGATGTTGAATGATTCTTGGATCTTAGCCCCCCCTGGGGGGTTGGGGGTAAAACAGCAGGGGGGTTGTGGGTAAACGGGCAGGGGGGTGTGGATGAGAAGTTTGTTAATTTGTTAACAATAACTACTCCCTTTCGACAGCCCCTCATATCAGATTTTGTTGTAATTTGGATTTTAATTTTCAAACCGAATACCGGACTCCGGCTGTTACAATAAACGCCTATCCAATGTCAGAATCAAAATTTTATCATTTTTCCCAATCAGGCCTTTTTTACGGAGTCGAATCACTCGCCGAAGCAGTTACGGCACTGAGGGAAGGAGGTTTCATCTGGCTGAATTACTACCAGCCGGAGAAAGAAGAGCTCAATAATCTTATCGATCTTATTGGCATTCATCCGCTGTCTGTGGAGGATTGCTTCGACGATAAACAGGTTCCGAAGATCGAACACTTTCTCAATAATACTTTCATTCTGTTCAATGCTTTCAGCTATGAGGACAGAACCCTGTTCACCGATGAGGTAAATTTCTTCATCGGGAAAAACTTCCTGATAACAGTCAGCGGTCATAATTCGGAAAACAGGCGGCCCCTGAAGAATGTCGACGATCTTGTGGAACATGATACCCTGAATGCGAGAACCAGCCCTGCCATGCTGCTCCACAAGGTTCTCGACTTCCTTGTTGATCAGAAATACAGTTCTTTCGACACCATGGAAGATGAACTTGAAGAGGCCGAGGACCTCCTTATGGACGATGTCTCAGCCTTTCAACCCATGCAGCTGATCCATCTTCGCAGAAACCTGGTGATGCTGAGGAAAAGCCTTTACCACGAGCGTGAAATTCTGGTCAAGATCAACCGGCTCGATTGTCCTTTTATTCCTGAAAAAGCAGTTGTGCCGTTCAGGGACATATATGACCACCTTTCAAAATTCTTCGAGCTTACCGAAACATACCGTGAAATTGAGACCAGTCTTATGGAGCTCTATACATCTCTGCTCAACAACAAGATGACTCAGATGTCGAACGAGACGAATTCCACGGTTAAGCGGCTGACTCTCATCACCACGGTATTCATGCCTCTGACTCTTATAGCCAGCATCGGGGGGATGTCGGAATGGACCATGATGACAGGCGGCGAGGGCAACTGGAAAACTGCCTACGCATTGCTGATTGTGGGGATGGTGATTATCGGAGGACTCAACCTGCTTCTGATAAAGGGACTTGAAAAAGGGAATCTTTTCAAGAAAGAAGAAGAAGGTGGAAGAAGACTAACCTTCAGGATGCAGCTCGCTATCGTGAGGCAAATGGTCTGCCTCAGACATCTCATTATATATTTTAATGATCTCCTCCCGGTATTCTTTCGGAGCATCCAGCCGGCCCCAGCCGGAATGGGACTGGAATAATCCGTCGTAAGCCGAATCGTGAAACGACCTTATCAGATGCGGAATACCTCTCTCATTCAGAAGCCCGTCGATAAGACTAGCCTCAAATTCATTATTCAGATCAAGTATTTTTTCAGTAATGCTCATTTGCAGATGTTATATAATATAAAGGTAGTGAATTTTGGCTTATGTCATGCATAAACCCCCTGACCAGATTTCCCCTGTTATGCTTACCCCCTTACCCAGCCAGATCCTGTTATTTTTACCCCCTTCCCCAGCCTTCCCCCAGGGGGGAAGGAGTCTGCATCTTCCTGCTAAAGGAGGGAGTAAATTCGGATTCCCATATACTTTGAACTAAAAAAAGCAGAACGAAAGGCTTTTTCCCCTTGAAGGATTCCGATAACAATCTCATTATAATATTCTCTAGAATTCCAGAAGTCTTCAATGGAGGAATCATTTCCCCCTTGGGGGAAATAAGAAAGGGGGTAAGTGGAATGTTGAAGAAAGAAAGGGGGTAAGATGTAGTGGTTCATTCTGATTTATCTTTACCCCCTTACCCAGCCAGATCCTGTTATTTTTACCCCCTTCCCCAGCCTTCCCCCAGGGGGGAAGGAGTCTGCAGCTTCCTGCTAAAGGAGGGAGTAAATTCGGATTCCAATATACTTTGAACTAAAAAAAGCAGAACGAAAGGCTTTTTCCCCTTGAAGGATTCCGATAACAATCTCATTATAATATCCTCTAGAATTCCAGAAGTCTTCAATGGAGGAATCATTTCCCCCCTGGGGGAAATAAGAAAGGGGGTAAGTAAAATGTTGAAGAAAGAAAGGGGGTAAGATGTAGTGGTTCATTCTGATTTATCTTTACCCCCTTACCCAGCCAGATCCTGTTATTTTTACCCCCTTCCCCAGCCTTCCCCCAGGGGGGAAGGAGTCTGCAGCTTCCTGCTAAAGGAGGGAAGAAATTCGAATTCCGACATATTATAAACGAAACGAAGCAGAAAGCAATGATTTTCCCCCTTGGGGAAGCAGACCCGGTGAAGGAGATCGTTCCTTTAAGCTGAAATAAGCAATTGTAATATGATTATTGATTAATAATTTCGTAAATTATGCAGAATCGTGGTAACAAAATTTCATAATGACCTTTCAGAAAATTGTCACAGAAGGAAAACAAAATCATGGGGCCAGCGAAAATATTAAGTCTAAGGCGCGAGGGTTAAGAAAAAACATGACCATTACTGAGAAAACACTTTGGAAGCGGTTAAGAAGACGTAGCCAAAACGGTGCTTATTTCAGAAGACAGCACCCATTTGGAATCTATATCCTCGATTTTTATTGTTTTGAAGCAAGCCTGGCAATTGAAATAGATGGGGAAATTCATCTTACGCAGAAAGAGTACGATAAAGAAAGAACAGAGTATCTGGTTTCATCAGGACTTAAAGTGCTTAGATTTAAAAATGAGGATGTAAATAATAGGCTTGAATGGGTAATTGATACTATAAATGAACACCTACCCTGACGGGCATCCCAAAGATTAAACTATACTCTTTATTTCCACTTTCAAAATATCCTCTAGAATTCCAGAAGTCTTCAATGGAGGAATCATTTCCCCCTTGGGGGAAATAAGAAAGGGGGTAAGTAGAATGTTGAATAAACAAAGGGAGTAAGTGCAATGAGTAAAGAGGAAGGCGGTCATGGAGAAAAAGGTAACTTATTGATTATTATGGAAATAATCTTAGTATGACTTTTATGCTTACTTATTCTTGACGTTTTCCGACTCTATTTTCCCCTTTTTAATGCCAGTGTTTCCGTTACTTCCAGTTGAGGATTACTTTCCGACCTGACCGTCAGTCTGATATTCGCCTTTCGGGCTGTCGCTTTTTCAACCGAGATGTATACCGGCACTTCACCCGTTTCTCCGGACCGGAGCGAAATGAAACTGTTCAGAACTGCTACGGAGAATCCTTCTCCTTCACATTCTGCAGTGATCCTGAAGATGTCGCTGTCAGGCCACTCCGATGTATCCGCCGCTTCACCAGTGTTCTGAACAGTGAAGCGAATGTACCCGCCTTCTGCTGAGATCTTCTTAACCCTCGGCGGTATGACAGATACTCCTCTCTTTTGAGGACCTGATCCATCGAGCGACCTTATGCCCAGTTCATACGATAGTATGCCGTCCTCATCTTTCTTCTGATCGATAATATAGAAATGAAGCCGGTTATGCTCATCGGTCCATTCCGCAAGGCTTCCAGAATTGAGCCCTGCGTGGAACAGTGCATCATTGAGCTGCCTGTAGTCAGCTATGGTCCTCATAACTTTCTGCCCGTCGGGCCTGACATAATCAACCATATTGATATCCTCCGGATGGGCATCGATCACCCAATTAAAGCAGTTGAACCCGTTGGGGCCGCCATTACGGCTCTCCTTGTCCTTGTTCTTTGCCAAAAGGACTCCGTTGTCGGGACAGAAGGAGTCGTAACCTATCCTTTGAACTACCTCCAGCGAATAGAAATCGTAATTCGGTATGCCGGGCGACAACGGATTTGTGGCGGGATCGTCAACCGGTGTCCTGTCGTGAGGTTCAGCGCCGTCGAGCCTTACTATTATGCCTGCGAAGGAGCCAGGCAGGGGTTCTACCGCTCTGGCAGTGACGGTTGCCACCACCGGACCCGATAAGGCAAGGCCTTCCCTGCTCAGTGTGAGCACTTGCTCCTTATCGAGAAAACCGTTTATCATCCTGTTCCGGAGCATCAGTCCGGCAGGCATCGCTGCTCCCATTGTCGGTGGCACCACCCACCTCATGTGCGGTCCGCCCGGTCCGTTGAAACAACCCCGGTCCATCATGTCCCATGTTCCCGATCCCACTCTCCTGTATGGTTCGACATAGGGATTGTTGTTGTTGTCGCCAATTGAAAATGCATAATGGCCAAGCTCGTGGGTTATGGTTCCGGAGTTCTCTCCCTGCCGTATCGACGAAAGTCCCCATTGCATCTGGGCTGCCTTCCATGATGTCCATGGCACATAGCGTGTTGCCGCCCAGCGGGGCTTTGTGGTATCCGGATTTCCCCATTCAGGCGGGATGTCATCCTTCGACAGGAATTTCATCTCCCCAAACTCCTGCCACACTCCTGTCTCATCATATCCTGCATATATCCTGAGTATTGCATCATATTGCGATTTAAGGTCTCCCTTGTCGGCCCTCCAGATTGAATCCACATGCCTCTCCATCCTCTTTGACGGACGCCGTCCGTCGGGAGTGAAGTCGTGCTGTCCCCATTCGTTCAGACCGTATTCCCAGAGGTTTGCAGGCATCCTGTAAGGACCGAAAGCGTCGAGTGCAGTGATGCCAAACCTGCCACGCGATTGTTCCATCCAGTAACCGTTGATCGTCTGGCCATGGTTCACTTCAGATGGTTTAAGCCAGAAATCCGAATAGAACTGAGCTACTTCTTCCCTAAGGATGGGATCAATCTGTGGATTTCCGAATAGCTCCGACTTCCTGGGCTGTGTTATTACAAATGGCTGATCGGGAAAGTCAACCGCCACCAGAGCCATCCGGAACTTTCTCCCAGGCTCGATCGACGGATCAGCCCAGTTTTTCCCCGGTATAGGATGATAATCATCCCATGTCATGTCATCCTGATCCTGAACGACCTGCGGATCGATTGGTTTCGGAGGAACCGAAAGATCATAGGCGGTCTTTTTAAACCCCACCAGGTTTGTCCCGGAAATCTGTGAAATGGATGCAAGGCTGAATGATGTCAGAATGATGATCAGAATGGATTTTTTCATGGGAAATAGTTTTTCTTGTTTACACTCCCCATCCCGTCCCGATAACTATCGGGAGCTTTCGGGACCCCTAAAGGGGGGCTAAAATCCGGGAGAATTTGAGAATTTTAAATTATTCAATAAAGATAAAACCAATCATCGCAGAATCCAAGGCCCCCCTGGATAATCTACCCCCAAATAAATCCACCCCCAAACCCCCCAGGGGGGGCTTGAAGAAATTGAATATTTCGTAGTATCAACGGAAAGAAAAATAGTGAATAATTGCAGGTTCTTAGCCCCCCTTGGGGGGTTGGGGGTAAAACTTCAGGGATTTTGATTGCTGGTTCTTAGCCCCCCTTGGGGGGTTGGGGGTCAAAAAACCTCCTGAACTCATATTCGAAGTTTGGTGTGAAGATGTTTTTTCCCAGATTGCCGGTGATTTCCTGAACCGGCCAGAACCTGCCGTCATCGATCTCGTCATGGTTTATAAGGGGCATGTTTCCGGAACTTCCGGTGAATGAGTAGACCAGCTCCCTTTCCCGGCTCGATTTCCAGATGTATTTATCAATAAGCCTGAATGTGAAATCCTGTAGTCCAAGTTCCTCCAGCGCTTCCCTCCTGAGAGCTTCCTCCGGTGTTTCACCCGGATCCATGTGCCCGCCCACCGATGTATCCCAATACCCCGGGAGGAGATCCTTCGTCTTCGCCCTTAGCTGAAGATAAAGCTCGCCCCTGTCGTTGAAAAGGTGCAGGTGGACAACCGGATGGAGCAGCATGCTGAGCCCATCGTGGCACAAACTCCGGGGAGCTCTTGAAATCTCATTGCCATCCGGATCAACCACGGGAAATAATTCTTCTCTGCCATGTGATGTCATGCAGACAAAGATAATGTTATGACACGATTTCAGATTATTCTGACAGACTTACCGGATACAAGCATGCTACATAGGGAGGTACTTTATTGTGACAGTCACCTCGATGGTTTTGGCTATGTTGTTCCTGACAATGGCGGGTATTTTTATTCCGTAATCAGCCGATGCAACAATGAATTTTGATTCTGCATTGATCCCGCCTTTCGCGATTTCAATGATTCCCTTTTCAGTTATCTTCCTTGTAACATCGCGTATGGTCAGATTGCCTTCAACAGTTACTTCATGACGTCCTTCACGCGTGAAATCGATGGCTGAGTGATTGAGTATCTTTCCGGAGAAGGTCGACCCTGGGAATTTTGCCGATTCGAGGTAGTTTTCATTGAAGTGCTCTTCCATAAGGGCCTTCCTGAAGCGGAACGACCTGATAGTCACCTGGAAGGCAATTTCTCCTGTCGAGGTGTCAAAGATGCTGGCCACCTGGTTATTGTCAGCTTTTATATCCTCAATAGGGGTATGGGAATAAAAGCCGACATAGCCGTTTTTTGTGGCGTATTTCTGAGCACCCACTGTTAGCGGCAGGGTGGCAAGAATTAATATAAGCGCCAGGGTTTTCATTAATAACCTAAGCTATTGGTTACTGGTTGCTGGTTACTGGTTGGAAGAATTAACATTTTGATAAATTCTTTAATATTTTTGGAATTATTATAAGAAGTATTATTTATTTAATTAATTATTAATCAATTTCTTAACTAGCAACCATCAACCAGAAACCAGCAACTTTAACTTAACTTAATCTTATTGTATAACAACCTGTTGCCGGAATTGTTTGACGCTGTTGAGGTTGTTCGTCCCTGCCCGCTTATTTCAGGTCAAAGACTCTTGATATATTGAACCCGAAGTGGATATCTCCTTTTCCCCAGCTGCCTGTCGTCTCACCTATGAATCCTTTTTCTATCATGGCCAGTGAGTTGGTGAAGATCAGTTGGAAAACATGTCCGCCGGTCTCGATGTCGAACCCGATCGACAGCGGATTGTAAACCTCCGATCCCATGTATGTTCCGGGATCGAAGCTGTAATAATACTCGGCATTCAGGCTTATCCTCCTCGAAAGCTTAACCCTGCCGCCCGCTCCTGCCGCCCACAACAGATCCGGGTCAGTCCTGTCAATATTCCTGCTCACCAGCGAGGGCATTAGCTGAAGTGAGAAGTTCTCGTTGAACTTCCTTGAAACCAGCAGCTGCCCGACATACGACATTCTCTCATCGAAGGTGTACTCGTCGCCCGCACCGGGTTTTATCGTCCGGTAAGCAGCTGATGAGAGAAGCGATACTGACACGGGCAGGTTGGCTTCCCCGCCCGACTGCCGTGCAATTGAGAATTTGGCAAAACCGTCAAAGATCTTTTCATAGGTACCTCGTCCGACACCCACCATCAGCCATTTGGTTATTCCGTAATCGAGCCCGAAGTGGATGTTGGCCTGGTCGAGCCCGAAGAATTCATAAGCTCCGGTGTTCAGCCGGCCGAAACGGTGCGATATCCTGAAATCGAGCTCCGCGGGAGCCATCCTTTCGGTAGAATGACCGTTCATCAGCCTGGTCGATTTAAAGGCTGATCCTGTTAAGTTGACATCGACACCTGCAATGTCGGCGAGTTCTTCAAGCAGGTTCCTGATCTCGTTCTGTGCATTGACTGAAACAGATGAGATCAGAAAAATGATCAGGAAGACTATTTTTTTCATTTTTATGAGTATTGGTTTTGATTAAAAATTATTCATTGCTCTATAGGTTTTAAACCTCTGATTTTTGCAACTAATCGTTTACTCTAGCCCAATTCTATGGAACAATTTTACTTTCCGGCCCGTTCCACCCCTAAATCCCCCAGGGGGGACTTGAAATCCACAACCATTGAATATTTTTCATGTCCTCCATATTTATATAAAATTCTCAATAGCAGGTTCTTAAAGCCCCCCTTGGGGGGTTTGGGGGTAAAGGGGTGACTAGGATCCTGCAATTATCACAAATGAACAGGTTGCCATGTTGCCGCTCTCATCGACTATTGTCAGTCTGTGGTTTCCGGGAGATGCAAAGATCTCTGTCTGGTGGATGAATGTTGTGGAAGTGATGTATTCGTCGTCAAGATGCCAGAACAGCTTTTCGCCCGGATTCCTGTGAACCGCTTCCGCTATCACTCTGGTCAGTTCCCCGGTATGATCGCGGGGTATGAAGATCCTGATCCCTGATGTGGGATAAATAAACTCCATCACCGGCCGGCTCTTTTCGGGCTCACAGCCCTGTGCAAAGGGAGGAAGCGGCCTGTATCCCGGATGCTTCTGCCTGTAGAAATACTCCATTGCCGGAGGCAGGATGAACCATGGCTCATTTATTATCTCCGACGCTGGTACACAGCCGGCATTCACCTGCCTGCTGCGGTTCTGGTCGAGATGGACAATTGTGTGATATGGGCAGGCTTCAGTTCTGAGTCCACTGGTGCATGCAAACACTTCAACTTTTTCCGGACAATCCGGTCCTGCCCTGTGACCGCTCTCCCTGCATACTTCTATTGCGGTCAGCGCCTCATAGGGAGGAGAAAACCACTCGCCCTCCTTCATTATCCCGGTAAGATCGAACATCACCGGAGCCGCTGCCGATATTCCGGTAAGCCCGGGCCTGCCCTCACCGTCGGCATTCCCTGCCCAGACTGCTATCACATATCCGGGTGTTGTGCCAACCGCCCATGCATCCCTGAACCCGAAACTGGTGCCGGTCTTCCACGCCAGCCCGGGAGTTGAGGCGAAATACTGCCATCCGGCTTCTGTCTCCGGACGGTTCACTTTCCGCAATGCTTCATAGGTCAGCCAGATCGATCCGGCTGAAAGGGCCGGGTTTTCATCTTCCTCGGTTTTCTTTTCATCATCTTCCTCATGAGTCAGAATGGGAGGATGGTAATCGGCGGTCACATATCTCTTTTCCTTTGAATACCTCCCCAGTACCCTCGACAATGAGGCATAGACTCCGGTGAGTTCCCACAATGAGGTCTCTCCTCCTCCAAGGATCAGCGAAAGCCCGTAATGATCAGCCGGCTTATTGAAAGTTGAAAATCCGGTCTTTCCGAGGAGTTCAAGGAATCTTCCTGAGGTGTAGGTTCGGAGCATGCTTACCGCCGGTATATTGAGCGATTGCGAGAGGGCAGCATCTGCGGGCACGGCTCCGCTGTAGGTCTCGTCGAAATTCTTTGGTGTAAAACCCGGAAAGCGGGTTGGTATGTCAGGTACGAGTGTTGCCGGCAACAGCTCACCCGATTCCTGCATTCCCGCGTAGAGCAGGGGTTTGAGGATACTGCCCGTGCTTCTGAGCGAGCGGATAATATCAACGCTGCCTCCATGATCCGCCAGTCCTTCATTGGTGCTGTTACCGGCATAGGCCAGCACCTCTCCCGAGGGAACATCCACAATAAGTGCGGCTGCATTGAAGATCAGGTTTGCCGACAGCTCCTTCTGATGCATGTTGACTATCGCCACTGTTTGTTCCTGAATAGCCTCATCGATTGTGGTCCTGATCCGCTTTCCCCGCTGAGTCGTGTAATAAAGGTCCGTCAGATGAGGTGCCATGGAGGGAAGCGGTCTTGGCTCGCCCGGAAGTGGTTCATCCATAGAAAGGATAAGCGTCAACGAATCTATATACTTCCTTTCATAAAGCTTTCTCAACAGATCATTCCTTTTTTTTGCGAGTATCTCCTGGTTCCTGCCCGGATACACAAGCGACGGGGAGTTGGGAAGAACAGCCAGCGCAGCGGCTTCGGCCCAGGTGATGTCGGCGGGGGCTTTTCCGGCATATCTCCAGGCTGCGGCATCCAGACCTACGATGTTTCCTCCGAAAGGCGCATTGGCTGAATATGTTCTGAGTATTTGTTTCTTCGATCTGAATATCTCCATCTTTAAGGCCTGGCTTATCTCTATTGTCTTTTCTCCATAGGTCCTCGGCTTGTTTCCCCGCGACAACCTTGCCACCTGCATCGTGATTGTGCTTCCTCCGCTCACTATCCCGCCCGAACGCATGTTGTACCTCAATGCGCGGAATATGGCAACAGGGTTGATCCCCGGATGGTAAAAGAAATATTTGTCCTCGAAGGTGAGAAGAGCTTTCCTGAATTTTTCAGGGACTTCCTCCCCCGGCGGAAATCTCCACTGGCCATCATCAGCTATCCTGGCCCCGAGTAGACTGCCGTCACGTGCCTCCACCACCGTCGACAGGGGTGCTGTGAACCGGGGCATGGGGGCGACCAGGACCGGGATCAATGCCACTCCGGCTATGATCAGTGTTATTTTTAGCGCCCTGTTCAAATCACTGTCCTCTGACGACAACCGTTGTTCCCGGGACCCTCGAGCGGTAGTCTGGTGTGTACATCGCCTCGCATAATATTGCCGGCTGATAGTATTCTCCCTTATATGCTGCATTGAGTATCAGCACGAAGGTCTTCGATTCACCCCGGTTCAGTGAGAAATAAGTGTTGACCCTGTCATCCCTTATGTCGCGGTATTCATACGGACTCTCCTTTATTCCGTAATCTGCCTCGAACATCCTGGTGTTCAGTATCTCCCAGCCCGAAGGTACCATCTGGGTCAGAGCGATGTTATCAACCCTGTCGAATGAGGTGTTCGTCACCTTTGTAACCATCATGAAGTCGGTTCCCTGCACCATGTTCCTCTGATCGACAGGTTTCAGTCCGGTATCCGTATAGTCGACCCTGAGAGTCAGTCCGTTATCAGCATACGATTGATCTGAAACCAGTGGTGTCCCTTTTCTCACAAGATTGAAATACAAAGGTTTGTCTGACAGGTTCTCAGCAACGAGGTTATTCGTTCCGCTTGTAGTAAGCAGGATTCTTGTGTTTACCTTGCCCGGACCAACTTTCAGGTCGGAGCTCTGCCCGTTCTGTGTAATCCTGAACCCTGCTTCTCCTGTCCCGCCGGGAGACGTCAGTTCAGCAAATTTCATGTACGAAGTTAGTCCCCATGCTACCGACTGGGTGCTGAACCAGGTTTCGGAGTTGAGCTCATCACAAACCGATCTGAGCAATGAAAGGGCTTCCTCTTCCTTATTCAGCGTTGCCAGGGTATAGAGTATTATGGACTTATCGCGCAAAGGACTTCCGTAGAAGTAGCCGGAATATTCTTTTTCTGTCTCCAGATTCCTCATATCGAGAAGTTCGGTGGAGGCTTCCGGCCGTCCTGAAGTGGCGAATGCGGCTGCCAGAAGCCATCTTGCAACACGGGGTATGTCTGGCGATTCCCTCAGCCTGTTCATGGCGCCTCTTTCGGGCGAACCGGCAAGGGCAAGGGTGAAAAGCCTGTAGGCCTGGTCATTTGCTGTCTGCATGAATTTGGGATCGTACCTCCAGTCCTGGGCTGCCCTCTTCTGGTAGCTGGTCCATTTTCTCCTGAAATCCTGGGGTATCGTATATCCCTTGCGCTCTGCTTCAGCCATGAAATGACCGGCGTAAGATGTCACCCAGTTGTCGGGCTGGTAATTGCCCGGCCAGAGGGCGAGTCCTCCGTTGTTCATCTGCCGGGTGACCATCTTGCTTATTGCTTCAATAACGTTCTCCTGTGCTTTCATTGCATCCGCCGTATCGGAAGATGAAAGCTCATTCAGCCAGATCTGCGGGAAGGCTGCCGAAATGATCTGTTCGGTGCATCCATGAGGGTATTCAATAAGGTAGCTCAGACGTTTCCCAAGATTTACCGAAGGCAGCAGCGATGTTTCGAGCGTCGCTGAATTTGTGCCTTCCATCCCGAACGGGGTGAATGATGTTTCCCATTTTTCACCGGGTTTCAGTATCCTCAGTTCAGCTCTTGTTTCAGGAGGATTGGGACTCCTGACATCCAGCTCTATATCGTAAACGGCAGTCTCGCCTCCTCCGGAAGCTTTCAGCTTAATTGTGGCAATTCCGGTCTTGTCTCCGGCCGTGAACGAGAAATCAACATCTTTTTCTCCTGTTCCTGCCACGGCAATGGTTTGGGACGTTTCTTCAAAACTTACAAGATCATTACCTTCAACTGTAAGGCTGACACTTTTTATATTTTCTTTCTGAACGAACAGGGTCACAGGCAAGGTAACTCTTTCACCCGGACTCACGACCCGCGGCGCTGTTGCCAGTATCATAAGCGGATCCTTCACCGCGACATTCTTTTCAGTGAATCCGTAAGCCCCGTCGTTCCCCGCTATGACCATCGCCCTCACCGATCCTGTATACTGCGGAAGGGTGATGCTGTGGGTTCCGGTTTTGCCCTGACCGAGGGTGAAGGGTCCGAGGAACTTCACCACCGGAATGAAACGCTGCGCCTTGTTTGCCGCCCGGTCGAGAAGCGCTTCGTCTCCTCCCGTTGCAAGTAGCCTGTCGAGGGTTCCGCCAAAGGCGCCCAGAACCATGTCGTACAAATCCCAGGTTTTAACTCCGAGCGCTTCACGTGCATAAAAGTAATTCCACGGATCGGGTGTACGGAATCCGGTTATGTTCAGAAGCCCTTCGTCAACTATAGCCAGTGTGTAGCTCATCGGTTTCTTTCTGGCCTCGCTGACCTTAACATCAAACTGCTGTCCCGATCTCAGCTGATTCGGCATGGTTATCACCGGCTCAAGCCTGGTCTCCGGGTCTTCCACCATTACCGGGACTACTCCGTACAGCCTCATAGGCATATCGTTGAGTGTCTGGGCATGGGGCTGAATGACAGTCACATTGGCATATACGTTAGGAGCCATTTCAGGCTTTGCCTTGAATGTCACCACACTGTTGCCTTTCTGTCCGATAGCACGGATCTCTTCGGTGACTGTGGTTGAGTTCTCAAGTGTCACTATTATCCTTGAGTTTTCAGGTGCCGGAAAGCTGAGTTTTACTTCCTCTCCCGGTTTGTATTTTTCCTTATCTGTATTTATTGAAAGAAGAGTTGCTCCCTCGGCATTCCCCTTCATTCCGTATTCCCACGGCCAGTCAATCAGGACGATTTTTCCTGTTGCATGTCCTCCGGGGATGGAGACTCTTATAAGATACCTGCCCCAGTCATTCCGCGGGATTGTGAAATTGAAGGAACCTTTACCTCCGCTGGTAACAACCTTCGAGCTGATGACGGGCTTGTAAATATTGCTTGAAATGTATGACGCAAGATCCTCCTGATCCGATTCCCACCACCAGCTGTAGGAGATCCTGTAAATATTGATTTCGGTTTCGGTGTCAACCGGATTGCCTTTCGGATCGACAGTTACAATGTTAACCTTGTTTTCCCTGTCAGTAAAAAGCATTCTGTCGCTACCCTTTAGTTCCGGAAGTTCGATCCCGGCGAACATCTTATAAGGAGCATATTTGTAGACAGCCTGTGTAATACTTTCGTCACCGCCTTTCTCGGCAACCTTTGCGGTGAAAACGGCATTCATCATGCCCGGAGCACGTATTTCATCACCCGGATTGAATATCACATGTGGCATTGCCGCTCTCATCAACCGAGCCTTCAAACATGCTGGCAGTCTCGGAATAAAACAGTATCGACGGATCATCGAAATTGTACTGAGGAAATGACTGGAAAGTGGTCCTGGCCGGCTTCAGCATATATTCCACCGACGATTTTAAGTTCCCTGCCGTAGCGCCGTTCAGCCATTTAACCCTAAGTGTCCCCCTGGTTGAGCTTCCTGTCCCGCCCAGCATCTCACCCGGAAAATCCAGATCGATACGGAGCCTGTTAGGCTTGATGGTTTCCACCCTTACTCTTTTTGTGAACCTGGCACCTCCAATGCTGAACCTTGCAGTGTAATCACCCGTTACGGCATCGGGAGAGGTGGCCGTCCTGAAAGTGAGAAGGTTCCTTCCTCCCGGCACCACGACCTGATGATCAACTTTCTGTGACAGCGGGTTGGTAAGCTCAAACTGGACGGGATGATCGGGAGGAAGATTCTTGTTCATATCCCTTATAAAGACTGAAAGGAATATTGAATCGCCCGGACGCCAGACATCCCTTTCACCAAAGATGAAAGCCTTGATACCCTTTTCGGGAGTAACCCCGGAAACATCAAATGAACTCATCGACAGTGCCGAGCCGTCAGTAATTTTGAGGTAATTACGGTCACGGTCCTTCCCCGCAATCACCAGGAAGGGATTCCTTTCGCAGGTAAGTTTTACTGAACCGTCCTTGCCTGTGATACCCGAGGCAATCTTCTGGATCTGCATGTCATAAACGGTGATATCGACCTCGCTGAGAGGCAAGGCAGTGAGCAGATCGCTTACAATGACGTTCAGGTCATTGCCCGATCCTTTTTTTGCAATGATCCCGAAATTCGAGGCAAGTATGTTCCTTTTGATCTTCCTGTCGGGATTGAAATAGGCCGCCTTGCACGGATTGTCCCGGTCGCGCCAGTTGAACCCGAATGAGTACCAGATGTAATCATCGCTGTCGGAATAGAAATTGTCAGGATCGTCCCATGACGACCGGCCCGTTTCTTCCGTCATCTTTACCATCTCTTCAAACTGCTCCATTTCCGACAGATCGGAGCAGGGATAAAGCGAATATGACGGCCTCATCGACAATTCAACCCTGTAAAGGATCCCTGGTTCTATATCGATATATTCAGAAAGATCAATTGTATAAAGATTCCATCCTGAGGCACCGCTTCCCGAAGGATTAACCAGATCGACCTTCCCGGAATAAACCGGCCGGCCGAACTTTTTCACCGAATAGCCGGTGGTCATGTCATTCTCCTGAAGGAACCAGGGCAGATTGTTGTCAAATATCTTTATGATCTTCAGGTCGACAGCCTTCAGATTAGCCGCCTTGAACGGGAAGATCAGTTCTTTCGATGCCGGCACAATTACACCGTTGCCTGTTAGTTCTACCGACGGCATCACGGGCGACAGGTCCAAAGGTTTTTTGAAAGTGGAGGAGAGGGAAGCTCCTTTTTTATTCCTGAGCGATGTTTCAACATTCAGTTCAAACGGGCCTTCAGGAACCGACACAGGGAATATGCTTACTATGTTCGAGTTAAAGCTCACCGACATTTCGGCGGCAGGGGAGAGCCATATTATCCCTTCTGTTTCCTGCGATGGATCAACCGGATCGGAGAATACAATGTCGATGCTCCTGTTTCCTCCCTGCGGGACAATAATGTCTGTAATCCTGAAGTCGCCGGCTGCCGGTATTGCAACATAGGCATTCCCTTTCTGCCTTACCTTAGCCTGCGACCCGTCCCATGACAGTTCAAGCTTCTGAGGGTTTTCGGTCCTGACAATGCCGGTTACAGTAAACCTGTGAATCAGCATGTCGGAATGATCCCACACCACCGGCATCTTTTTTCTTCCCATTTTCGCCTGCAGAAACGATTCCACCTCCTGTGAGGCGATATAGTCGGATGCGGTTACCTGTCCGTGAAGGGAATATTTGTCGCCTTCGGGCATGCTCTCGAGTATTCCGGTGGTAACAATGAAATCTTTTCTGAAGGTCTGGATCCAGATCGGGAATGTTTTTAAATTGTCCTTTACAGGCGCCAGACGGTCGAGGTTAAGCCTTCCTGAATATAATGTACCCGGATCGAGTGGTTTTGCAGGCCTGAACACCAGAGTCAGTTCATCGGTCCATTCCGCATTTCCCCTGATGGCCGGTTCAAACATGAACAGTCCTGTCGTATTTTTCCGGTTTATCTGTGTGGCGAATTCTGGTGTGAAACGGATCTCCACCGGTGAATTGACTGATATAATCCCCGAGGTGTATCCTGCAATGTAATCACTGAACCCCTTGTCGATAGGAACCGAAACCTCTGATATGTCTTTTGGTTTTTTCAGGGAAAGTTTCACAGGCGTCTTTTCGGTCCTGCCGCATGAAATTAACATAATGGTTACCAGAACCGGGATTAACAGACGAATAGGTTTCATCAGAATTGTATTGAGAGTTTTCAGGATTAAAATTACGAAATTTTAACCTCTTATAAGAGGATCCTGTTCCCGAGCTGCTTTGATATCATTCCAAGCGCGGTGCTGAGGTTGTTAAACCGGTGCTGAAGCTTCTGCACTTTTTCCTGGTCCCCTTCCTTTACGGCTTCCTCGAGCTGGGTCATTATCTCCTTCCGGGCAGCAATGATTTTGTCGCTCTTGAACTTAAGAACGGCATCCGGCACTACATCCCGGAGCTTCATGTCCTCGGTCTCGACGTAGGTCTGCTTGTCTTTCCATATCCGGCTCAGCTCATGCGACTCCGACAGCACATCTGCCGAAAACCTTGAAATGTCAGGATCCTCATGCTTTACGAAATGCTTGTCTCCCGGGATGAGGCCCTGCATGGAATAGAACCTGAAGTCTGCAAAGATCTTTGCACAGGTCTTATCGTCGAAGGAGAGATCGTCGGAAGTAATCTCTTTTACAACGTAATCGGAAACAGTAATTATATCTTCCCTGCCATCTTCCTTGTTTACAATCCGTTCGAACTCACTGCTGCCGTATTTCAGAAGAAGGCGTATGACCTCCTTCTCGGAGTAGAATGAAATGGTCTTGTAAACGACAGGCTTGACCGCCTGAACCGGCGGGACGGGAAGATCCTCCAACCCCGGGTATCTGTTTCTCTCCTGAAACGATTTCTGCTGCCTCAGCTTGTTTACCTCGTGGTAAAGAACTTCTTCTGACACCTCCATCACCACACTGCACTCCTTGATGTATACCGTGCGCGTGATGCCCTCTGGTATGACGGCAATCGACTTTACTATATCCCTGATCAGGTTGGCCTTCTGGGTCGGATCGTTGTTCGATTCGGCCAGCAGGAGCTGAGTCTTGAACCTTATGAAGTCGGTTTCTTTTTCCTTCAGATAAAGTGAGAACTCCTGATTGCTGATTTTCTTGGAGTATGAATCGGGATCTTCTCCGTCGGGCAGAAGCACTATTTTCACATTCATTCCTTCTTCGAGCACAAGGTCGATCCCCCTGAGAGAGGCTTTGATACCTGCCGGGTCGCCGTCGTACAGGATCGTCATGTTCGGGGTGAACCGCTTGATGAGCCTTATCTGTTCCTGGGTAAGCGAAGTTCCCGATGAAGCCACAACGTTTTCGATGCCGGCCTCATGCATCGACATCACGTCGGTGTAACCTTCGACCATATAGCATCTGTCTTCGCGTGATATTGCTTTCCGGGCCTGATAGATCCCGTATACGATCCGGCTCTTGTGGTATATCTCCGATTCGGGCGAATTGAGATACTTGGCGCTCTTCGGATCGGCTTTAAGTATCCTTCCCCCGAATCCGAGAACCTGTCCCGACAGCGAATGGATAGGGAACATAACCCGTCCGCTGAACCTGTCAAAGATCCGTTCTTCATGCTGGATCGTTAGCCCCGTCTTTACAAGCAGCTCGGTCTTGAATCCGTTCTCAATTGCCTTCCTTGAAAATGAGTCGCGCTGCTCAAAACTATATCCGACTTCGAATTTTTTAAGGGTGTCCTGCCTGAAGCCTCTTTCCTTGAAGTAGGCAAGGCCGACTGAGATACCCTCATCGGTATGATACAGGTTTTCAGTGAACTGACGTGATGCATATGCCGTTATCACCAGCAGGCTTTCGCGTTCATTTTCCTTTTCTACTTCCTCCTGGGTCCTTTCCTTCTCGACAACCTCGATGTGGTATTTTTTTGCAAGGTACTTAAGGGCTTCGGGCCAGTTGAGGTGTTCATGTTCCATTATGAAGTTCACGGCGTTGCCTACCTTCCCGCATCCGAAGCACTTGAAGATCTCCTTCGACGGCGATACAGTGAACGAGGGTGTCTTTTCATTATGGAACGGGCACAGACCAAGATAGTTGACCCCCCGTTTCTTAAGGGGCACAAACTCCTGGATGACTTCCACAATATCGGCAGCATCCAGGATCTTGTCTATGGTCTGACGGTCGATCATGTGACAAAGATATCAGTAATACGAGTGCGCCGATACTGCAATCGGACAATTAGTGTTCAATGCTTTTTATTTTAGGGCCAAAAGCCTTGTGGCCAGGATCTCTACCCCCTTACCCGCGGATTCCTTTATCACGTTAACCTTGCGGTCTCCGGGTACCGGAACATCGTTCGGATCGATCAGCCACAGCGAGGTTCCTTCAGAAACATATTCAATAAGCCCGGCTGCCGGATAAACATTCAGCGAGGTTCCGATAACCGCAAAAATATCTGCTTCGGAAGTGATCTTCACGGCTTCCTCGATCATAGGTACCGCCTCGCCAAACCACACAATATGAGGACGCAGTTGACTTCCCAGGTCACATTTGTCTCCTTCCTTAATGTCGTTATACCCGATATCGTAGATCAGTCCGAAGGATCTTTCGTGCTTCTGGCTTTCGTCAGTTCCCCGTGAAGATGGATAACACTGGTACTTCCTGCCCTTTCATGAAGGTTGTCGATGTTCTGGGTTATAATATGCACATCGAAATACTTTTCAAGTGCGGCCAGACCTAGATGCCCTTTATTCGGCTCACTCGAGGCCAGCTGTCTGCGCCTGTCATTATAGAATTTCAGCACCAGCTTCCTGTTCAGCGCCCAGCCCATCGGCGATGCCACATCTTCAACCCGGTGCTCTTCCCACAGACCTCCGGAGTCACGGAAGGTTTTAATCCCGCTCTCGGCACTCATCCCGGCTCCGGTGAGTATTACAAGTTTCTTCATTGAAATTATTTTGGAAAACCTAAAATTAGCAAAAAAAATCCGGCTGACCATCGAAAAGCTGACTGCCGGCACCCTCATCTGTCAGTATAATGCTAATTTTGATCCCGGATTGTTATATAACATATGACTTATTCAAAACGAAAGATAATTGTAGCCGTCACCGGTGCCAGCGGGTCGGTTTATGCTCAGAAACTTGTGGCCTCGCTGAGCACACTGAAACCTGCACCGGCTGAGATCGCCGTGGTGTTTTCGGGTACTGCCCGGGAGATATGGAATACTGAGATCGGTAGCCAGTTTGAAGCCACCCCTCCTGCGAAGATATATGAAAACAATAATTTTCTGGCCCCCTTCGCATCGGGATCATCGACCTTCGATACGATGATTATATGCCCATCATCGATGGGAACACTCGGACGCATTGCCAACGGCATCTCCGACGATCTGATCTGCAGGGCGGCTGACGTGATGCTCAAAGAACGCCGCCGGCTGATAATTGTTCCCCGTGAGACGCCATATAACCTAATCCACATCAGGAACATGGAGACTCTCACCCTTGCCGGGGCGGTAATATGTCCTGCAACTCCGTCTTTTTACAATAAACCCGCAACGATCGGCGACCTGATAATGACAGTTGTTGACAGAGTAATTACTCTTGCAGGCTTCGAAGGAGATTCATATCACTGGATGGAAGATGATTGATGAGAGGATAAATAAGTTTTTCAGGAAGCATCACGTCCTTACAATCGCCACCTCCACCGATGCCGGACCCTGGTGCGCAAACTGCTTTTACGTCTATCTTGAAGAAGAAAATGCACTGGTCTTCACCACCGATCCCGAAACCCGGCACGGGAAGGAGTTCCTTATAAATAATCTTGTCGCCGGATCGGTCGTTCTTGAGACCAGGGTAATCGGAATGATCAGAGGAATCCAGTTCCGGGGCATCGTTTCTGAACCGGAAGGCGAACTGGTCTGCAAAGTCAAAAAGGGCCTATCTGAAACGCTTTCCGGTAGCAATGCTTATGGATACGCACTTGTGGGTGGTGCGGCTTACGTATATTAAAATGACTGACAACAGATTAGGCTTTGGGAAGAAGTTAATCTGGGAGAGATAGTTGCCGCCGCGTACCGCGTACCCCTGCCTGCCTGCTGCCGCATTCAGTCAGGCAGGGCGTACCGCGCACCCGTTTCTTACTCTTTTCCCAGGATTTGCCTCACAATCTTGGCAATATACTTCCCGAGAATATCGAACTCCAGATTGACAACTGTCCCTTTTACTATTTGGTGAAAATTCGTCATCTCATAGGTGAACGGTATGATCGCCACCTGGAACGACTTTGGCTGCGAGTTGACAACTGTAAGACTCACTCCGTTGACTGACACCGATCCTTTCTCCACCGTTATGTAATCATCCTGTGCCGGTTCGTATCCGAAAGTATAGTACCAGCTTCCGCCGCTTTCGGTGACCTCGGTGCAGACGGCAGTCTGATCGACATGTCCCTGGACCATATGTCCGTCGAGACGGCCGTCGAGCCTGGCGCTTCGCTCGAGATTTACCTTGTCGCCCGGCTTCAAAAGCCCGAGATTCGATTTCTCGAGCGTCTCCCTTATCGCCGTAACGGTGTAGGTGTCCTTTTCTTTCTTTACTACAGTCAGGCAGACTCCGTTGTGAGATATGCTCTGGTCTATTTTCAGCTCATCAGCAAACGAGCAAAGCATAGTGATATGCAGATTGTCCTTCTCCTTTTCGAGCCTGACGACAGTTGCCGCTTCTTCTACTATTCCTGAAAACATAACTTTGTCAAATTAGATTAAGTGCAAAGGTATTCAAAATGGGAAAATTTCATCCATCAGGAAATCAGTCCATTTTTATGGGGCTAAAAACATGAAATCAAAAAGAAGTTCTCGCAGAGGTACGCGGATGGAAATCCGCAGAGTTTACCTGGTAATGTCTCTAAGTCCCTTCGTCCCTTCGTCCCTTAGTGGCCTCAAACCTCATGCCTCATGCCTCACGCCTTCTCCTCTTCTCCTTTTCCCCCCTTCTTCCTTTCACCACCGGCATATTCTCCTTCTTCCATGCCACGATGCCTCCCTCAAGATTGTAGAGCTTGCGGAATCCCTGGTCATATAACAACTCAGCGGCGCGTCTGCTCCTGTCATCCGTTGTGCAGTAGAGAAAGAGCGCATGGTCCTTTGTGATAGTGTCGGTCATATTCTTCATCTCCCTCGATGATGGTATGTTGATGGCATCCCTGATAATCTTTCCCCTGTATTCGAAGGGCAGCCTTACATCAATCAAAATGGCGGGGTCCTCCTTAAGATATTGCAGATGAAAATAATAAGGATCAAGGGAGATGTATTTGGCAGTATCGGCCACCTGCCCCTCAGCCGCGAAGAGATTTATCAGCAATAGTATGACAGCCGCCCTGATCCTCATCCATTATCCGTTTATACAAAGAAAGCGAATTTATCTTTACCACGCCTTCACGCCTTCACGCCGTCTCCCATTCTCCTCTTCTCCTTTTCTCCCTTTCATCTTCTTCACGTCTTGTATCCTTTCCTCCTTTTTCCTATCTTTGTGCGATTTTTTCAAAACGATTTTTGAACAATAACTTACTGATCCGATGGGGAAAAGGTTTCCGGAATACAAGAGTCTCGATCTTTCTAAGGTAAACAGGGATATTCTGAAGGTGTGGGATGACAACGATACATTCCACAGGAGTGTGCGTCAGGTGAATGGCAAAGGTGAATTCGTGTTTTACGAAGGACCTCCTTCGGCTAACGGCATGCCCGGCATCCATCATGTGCTTTCACGCACTATCAAGGATGCAATATGCAGATATAAAGCACAGTGCGGATATGAAGTGAAACGCAAGGCCGGCTGGGATACCCACGGTCTTCCTGTCGAACTTGGTGTTGAAAAGAAACTGGGGATCACTAAGGAAGACATCGGACCAAAGATCTCTATCGAGGATTTCAACAAAGCCTGCAAGATCGATGTAATGAAATACACCGACATGTGGGAGGAACTTACCCGCAAAATGGGCTACTGGGTCAATATGGACAATCCCTATGTAACCTACGACAACCGCTATATCGAAACTCTCTGGTGGCTGCTCAAACAGCTCTATTCGAAGGGCGTCCTGTACCAGGGATATACAATCCAGCCATACTCGCCGGCCGCCGGCACAGGACTTAGCTCCCATGAGCTGAACCTGCCGGGATGCTACAAGGATGTAAGGGACACTACCTGCATCGCCCAGTTCAGGCTGATAAGAAATGACTTATCGGAATTCCTTTTCAGCAACACCGATACTGCCGATGTCCACATGATGGCATGGACAACCACTCCCTGGACTCTCCCGTCAAACACCGCGCTGGCTGTAGGAAAGGATATTACCTACATCAGGGTGCGCAGTTTCAATCCGTATTCCGGAACTCCGGTAACGGTCATCCTGGCCAAAGACCTTCTGGATTCAATGTTCCCCGCTGAGAACGGCACGCTTGATTTCTCGGAATACAAACAGGGTGACAAAAAGATTCCGTTCAAGGTTCTTGATGAATTTAAGGGAAGCTCCCTCGAAGGTATCAGCTATGAACAGCTGATCGATTGGGTGAAACCCGATCCGGGAGCCTTCAGGGTGATCACCGGCGATTTCGTTACTACCGAGGATGGTACTGGAATCGTTCATATCGCACCTACATTCGGAGCCGACGACTACCGTGCCGGTAAGGAAAACGGTATCCCCGGAATGCTTCTTAAGAGGAAAGACGGTACAGTGGGACCGATGGTCGACAAGAAAGGCTATATGGTTCCGATAAGGGACCTTGATATTCAGTTCGTTCGGGACAGGGTTAACACGTCCTCCTATACTGGATTTGAGGGAAGGCCGGTGAAGAATGAATATGACGACACCATTCCGCAGAATGCCGACACTCTCGATGTCGATATCGCCGTAAACCTGAAACAGCAGGGTAAGGCGTTCAGGATCGAAAAACAACTTCACAGCTATCCCCATTGCTGGAGAACCGACAAACCTGTTCTCTACTATCCGCTCAATGCATGGTTCATCAGGACCACCCAATTCCGCGAGCGGCTGATAGAACTGAATAACACAATTAACTGGAACCCGCAGTCGACCGGCACCGGACGCTTCGGGAAATGGCTCGAGAACCTGGTCGACTGGAACCTGTCCAGATCCAGGTTCTGGGGAACTCCTCTTCCTATCTGGATTTCAGAAGACAGGAAAGAAGAAAAGTGCATAGGTTCCTCTGCAGAATTAAAGGCTGAAATTGACCTTTCAATAGCAGCCGGTTTCATGGTGAATAACCCGCTGAAGGATTTCACCGAGGGCGACAACTCAGCAGAAAACTACCTGAAATTCGATCTTCACAGGCCTTTCGTCGACGACATAATCCTTGTAAGTCCGACCGGGAAGAAGATGTTCCGTGAGCCGGACCTGATCGATGTGTGGTTCGATTCGGGAGCCATGCCCTATGCCCAGGCCCATTATCCCTTCGAGAACAGGGAGAACTTCAGCGGGATGTTCCCGGCCGATTATATCGCCGAGGGAGTCGACCAGACAAGAGGATGGTTCTTCACCCTTCATGCAATCGCAACAATGATTTCCGATTCCGTTTCATTCAAAAATATCATATCAAACGGACTTGTGCTCGATAAAAACGGAAACAAGATGTCGAAACGTCTCGGGAACGCAGCCGATCCTTTCGGTATTATCGATGAGTACGGATCCGATCCTCTTCGCTGGTACCTGATCACTAACGCCCAGCCCTGGGATAATCTTAAGTTCGACGCTTCGGGAATCGACGAGGTCAAAAGGAAATTCTTCGGGACTCTTTATAATACCTACTCTTTCTTTGCTCTTTACGCCAACATCGACAATTTCAGGAATGCTGAAAAGGAGATACCGGTTGAAACCCGTCCTGAGATCGACCGCTGGATCATATCACTCCTCAACTCACTCGTAAGGGAGGTCGGGAGCTGCTACGAAAATTATGATCTGACAAGAGCCGGACGTGCAATCCAGGATTTCGTCACCGAGAACCTCAGCAACTGGTACGTCCGCCTTAACAGGAAGCGTTTCTGGGGAGGTGAATATGACAACGATAAGATCGCTGCCTACCAGACTCTTTACCAGTGTCTCGAAACAGTGAGCAGACTGGCTTCTCCTATTGCTCCGTTCTATATGGACCAGCTGTTCCGCGATCTGAACATGACAACAGGGAAATCCGGAGAAGATTCGGTCCATCTCGCTCCTTTCCCAGGCTTTGATGTAACTCTTATAAACAGCGACCTTGAGGAAAGGATGGCAATCGCACAGAGTGTCTCCTCTATGATCCTCGGACTGAGACGAAAAGTAAGCATAAAGGTCCGTCAGCCGCTGGCAAGAATTATGGTACCTGTTACTGAAAAGGGTTTCAAAGAGAAATTCGAGGCGGTGAGGGATCTGATCCTTACGGAGGTAAACGTGAAAGATGTCGAGTATATCGACGATACTTCCTCAATCCTGGTTAAAAAGGTGAAACCCGATTTCAGGACACTCGGTCCGCGGTACGGTAAGATGATGAAGGAACTGGGCAAGGCTGTTGCTGCGATGACAAGGCAGGATATTGCTTCGTTGGAGTCGACCGGCAGTCATAGACTGGTTATCGAAGGAAATGAGATCGTTCTTACCAAAGACGATGTTGAGATCATATCAGAAGACATTCCCGGCTGGCAGGTTGCCAATGAAGGCAGGCTCACCGTGGCCCTCGACGTGACAGTCACCGATGATCTTCGCTACGAAGGCATTGCCCGTGAGTTTGTTAACCGGATCCAGAATATCCGCAAGGAAAGCGGCTTTGATGTAACCGACAAGATCACTGTCCTTATTGAGGATAATGATCTCATCAATGAAGCAGTGAACCGGCATGCAGGCTATATCGGATCACAAACTCTGGCCACCAGGGTAGCCGTTGTTAGCGAATTTCCGGACGGTAATGTACGGGAAGTCGATATAGATGAGGTCAAAGTGAAAGTATCGATTTTCAAGGTATCCTGAACTGAAGATATTCAGGACGTCAAAGAAAAAGAAGTTCTCGCAGAGGTACGCAGATAAAACCGCAGAGGTTACGCAGAGTTTTACCTTATCGTAACCGGCATAACCGGCATAACTGCCAGATCTATTTGTCTTCTGTCTTCCGACTTTCTTATACAAAAAAGCCGCCCTTTTCAGGACGGCTCTCAATTTTTTAGTATTATTCCTCAAAGCGCCGCGTACCGTGTACCGCGAACCGCTTCTTACTTCTGTTTCATCTTCGCTTCCATACACAACGTAGCGTGAGGCACAGCCCTAAGTCTATCCTTTGAGATAAGCGTGCCGGTTTCACGGCATATTCCGTAGGTTTTGTTCTCGATCCTTACAAGTGCTGCCTGCAGATGCTGGATAAATTTCAGCTGACGCTGGGCAAGCCTTCCGGCCTCTTCTTTACTGAGGGTGGTAGCACCTTCCTCCAGCACCTTGAAAGTGGGAGAAGTATCCATGGTATCATTGCTCTCTTCGTGAGTAATACTTGATTTAAGAATTTCGTAATCTCTCTTGGCTTTATCAAGCTTCGCCAGGATGATCTGTCTGAACTCGTCCAGCTCATCATCCGAATATCTCGTCTTCTCAGCCATAGTACTAAGTGTTTTGTTTACCGCGCAAAGGTATTGTTTTTCCTTGAATAAAAAAATACCTTATATTTGCCCCCGCTTTAATGGTTGCAGTCGAAATGGACCCTAAGAAGAACGGAAATACGGTTAACACCGGACACATCAGGAAACAGATTGAACCGCGATGGTTTGCCGCTTATACCAATCCCAGGGCTGAGAAACTCGTAAGGGACAGGCTCCTTGAGGCCGGGATTAATGTTTTTCTTCCGCTTCAGAAGACTTACAGAATATGGAGCGACAGGAAAAAACTGGTCGAGGTGCCGCTTCTTTCATCCTATATCTTCGTTAAGGTGGTTCCGCTGGAATTCATAAAGGTCTACCAGGTGCCGGGAGTTGTACGCTTTGTGACTTTCGAGGGACAGCCGGCCCCGATTCCCGAAAATCAGATCGATAACCTCCGGCTCCTTATCAACAGCGATGCTGAGATCGAGGTGACCTCCGAAAGGTTCGATCCGGGTGATAATGTTGAGGTGATCCGCGGCTCCCTCGTCGGACTGACGGGTGAACTCATTCAGACAGGCTCCCACAGCCGGGTTGTCGTCCGCATTGACCGGCTGGACCAGAACCTTATTGTCAATATACCGATGACGTTTCTGAGGAAGCTTTAAAGAGTCTTGCAGTCTTGCGGTCTTGCGGTCATGCGGTCTTGCGGTCTTGCGGTCTTGCGGTCATGCGGTCTATGCGGTCGGAAAGTCTTGAAGAATTGTGGTAAATAATTGCTATTTTAGTGGTGGATAAATATGTCTTACATTAAAACCTGCTAAATGGCAACAATAAAGAATTTTGAAGAATTGGATATTTGGAAAATGTCCAGGGAATTAGTTAATCTTGTATATTCCGATTTCAGACAATGCAGAGATTTTACTTTTCGAAATCAGGTTACCGGAGCCGGGATTTCAATAATGAACAATATATCTGAAGGTTTTTGCCGGAATAGTGATGCCGAATTCCGTCAATTTCTTAATATTTCCAAGGGGTCTGCCGGTGAAGTCAAGAATATGTATTATATCGCCGAGGACCAAAACTACATTATCGGGGAAACAGCACTCTCCAGAAGACAAAAATGCCAAAACCTTATTAATGGCATTAGTCGTCTTATGAAATATCTTAAATCCGGCAACAAATAACGACTGCAAGACCGCAAGACCGCACGACCGCATGACAGCTCACCAGTATTTCAGATACTGCCTATATGTCGTCTCCAGCCCCTGATCGAGACTGATCTTATGTTTATATCCCAATCCCTTCAGTGCAGTGGTGTCGGTGGCCTTCCTCATTGTGCCGTCGGGTTTGGAGGTGTCGAATACAACTTCCCCGGAAAATCCGGTAAGCGCCTTTATCATGAATGCAAGATCCTTGATTGTTATCTCTTCGCCTGTTCCAATGTTCAGAAAATGAGGAGGATGATAATCAGGGTCGGTTTTGCCGTCTGTATGTATCGACATTATATCTTTTACGTCAATGTTTTCCATGATGAAAACACAGGCTTCAGCCATGTCATTCGAGTTCATGAATTCCCTCAGGGGCGTCCCGGTTCCCCAGATGCCCACTTCAACTTTTCCCGCCGGTGTGTACCTGACCCCGTAAAGGTCTAGTGTCCTTACAATGCTCTCCTGATCGGAGCTTCCGTTTATCTTTTCAACCGGATACCTGTCGAGATCCTTCCTTATGGCCTCAAAATTGCCGTTCTCAAGACATTTGCCCAGATGGAACTTTCTTAACAGCGCGGGCAACACATGTGATGCCTCAAGATTGTAGTTATCGCCATGACCGTACAGGTTGGTCGGCATCACGGCAATGAAGTTGGTCTTATATTGAAGATTGAACGACTCGCACATCTTAAGTCCTGCAATCTTGGCTATTGCATAGGGTTCGTTTGTGAATTCCAGAGTATTGGTAAGAAGATAATCTTCCTTCAGCGGCTGGGGGGCGTTCCTGGGGTAAATGCAGGTGGATCCCAGGAAGAGAAGCTTCTTTACTCCATGCTTCCAGGCCGCGTGGATCATGTTGCTCTGGATCATCAGGTTAACGTAGATGAAATCGGCCCGTAGGGTGTTGTTTGCCACTATGCCGCCTACCTTGGCAGCTGCAATGAGAACATATTCAGGCTTCTGCCCGGCAAAGAAAGCATCCACAGCCTCCTGACTGGTCAGGTCGAGTTCCTCCATGGTCCTGAGGATAAGGTTGGTATAGCCCTTCTCCTGTAAGGTCTTTGTCAGCGCCGATCCAACCAACCCGGTATGACCTGCTACATAAATTTTTGAATCTGTATTCATATCTTTTTCATTTTTCTCCCTTTCTCCCCTTCTCCCCTTCTCCCCTTCATTATAACATGGCAGAATCATTCAAAGTAATTAAACGTCTTATACCCCCCGTTCTTGATATGCGTTTCCTTCTTCATCACCTGAATATCCGATGAGATCATATCCTCTATCAGCCCGTCCAGATCGTATCTCGGCTGCCATCCGAGCTTTGTCCTGGCTTTCGTCGAGTCACCAATCAGCAGATCCACCTCGGTGGGCCTGTAATAATTCCTGTCAATCCTTACCATCACCGGATCATTCTTCATCCTCATCCTTATCGGATCCAGATACTCCTTGCCTATTCTTTCGTTGAAAACCGATTCATTTATATTCACCAGCTTTCCTGTCTCGTCTTCCTTCTCTCCCGAGAATTCCAGATCGAGTCCGGCCGAAGAGAATGTCTTCAGTATGAATTCGCGGATGGAGGTCGTTACTCCGGTCGCGATCACATAATCATCGGGCTGATCCTGTTGCAGTATCAGGTACATTGCCCTGATGTAATCCTTGGCATGTCCCCAGTCGCGGCGCGACGACAGGTTCCCCATGTAGAGGCATTCCTGCAGTCCGAGTGCTATTCTTGCCATTGCCCTGGAAATCTTTCTTGTCACGAAGGTCTCACCCCTGATGGGCGATTCGTGGTTGAAGAGGATCCCGTTGCTTGCATGCATGCCGTATGCTTCACGGTAGTTTACCGTGATCCAGTAGGCGTAAAGTTTTGCAACTCCGTAGGGACTTCTCGGGTAGAAAGGCGTCTTTTCTGTCTGCGGCACTTCCTGTACCAGTCCGTAAAGCTCGCTTGTTGAGGCCTGGTAGATACGTGAGTGCTTTGTCATTCCAAGCAGTCTCACCGCCTCGAGTATCCTTAGTGTTCCTATGCCGTCGGCGTTTGCCGTGTATTCCGGAGTGTCGAAGCTGACCTTCACATGACTCATGGCCGCAAGGTTGTAGATCTCATCGGGCTTGCATTCCTGGATCACCTTGGTGACGTTCATCGAATCGGTCAGGTCGCCGTAATGAAGAATGAAATCCCTTTGGTCCACATGAGGATCCTGGTACAGATGATCGATCCTCTCAGTGTTGAACAGCGAACTGCGCCTCTTTATCCCGTGAACCGTATATCCCTTTTTAAGAAGATATTCGGCAAGATACGCCCCGTCCTGTCCTGTAACTCCGGTAATTAGTGCTGTTTTTGACATATTCTTTGTTGTCTGAATTGTTATCTAAGTTAGTTTATCCTCAATGGAGGATTTTCATTCTTTTGGAAAGGTGTGCGGTATGCGGTACGCGGTACGCGGTCAGTCTCCGCCCTGCGCCCTGCGCCCTGTGCCCTGTGCCTTTTACAACCACGTCTCCTTCACCCTCACCTTCACCCTGAACGTATTCGGTATCTCCTTCTCACTGATCATCACCAGATACCCTCCTCCTCCTGCTCCAGTCAGCTTCCATGCATCAGCAAGTCCGCTGTATTGTCCAATGATCTTTTCGATGTCACTGTTGACCATCTTCGGGAACATCCTGATCTGGGAACGGAACGACCCGAGGAATCCTTTAGTAAATTTTCCGTAATCCCCCGAAAGCAGTCCTTCCCAGGCCAGATCGGCCGCTTCCGCAAGGCTCTTTACGTTTTCAGTGTTGATATGGGTATCGCTGAGAACATTGTATCCTTCCGGACGGGGCCAGAGCGTCAGCATATACAACCTGTCCTCGAGCCATTTTATTGTCTCAGGATCGGAGATTGTTTCAAAGACCGACGGCCAGTAATTGCCCTTGTCGAACCAGAACCTGTTGATCCCCGGCATTGTGATGCCTATGGAATCCTGCGATCCGCTGACTTCCCTGGTACCCGGATCGTTGTCGTACCTGAAGAGGGTTTTCGCCAGCTTCTCCGGTTTCTCAAGCGGCAGATGGTCGTTCCACAGCTCAATTGCCTTTTTTCTGGTTGAGGTGGCCATCCCCGAGCGTTCGAGGAATTCTATTGTGGGTTCGAGCGAGGCTGTGATTGCTGCTCCGGCGTGGTATTTCGAGACATAGGGCTGATCGATCCAGGTGCCGGCAAGGTCGATCCTGTAGGGCATGGGCTTCACTGCACGGAGAGCCGTGGTCGACCGTACCGGCAGGTTTGCGTGCGGGATCCTTTTCAGGACCTTGTATTCAACCCCCATCTCCCTGCAAAGCTGTTCCTTTTCGGGGGTGTGACCGTCCTCATTTACAATGAAAATGTCGGGGGCCAGCTTTTTCATGTCCTCCACAAAATCGAGAAGTCCGCTTCCCTTGTTAACAATTACCTTGTGCACGCACTTGAGGGCGCTCAGTACATAAAGTCTTTCCTCTTCGGAGTTAATGGTTTCGCGGCCTTTTAATTCCCAGATGGTCTTGTCCGATCCCAGACCAATATACAAATCACCATACTGTGATGCTTCCTGCAAAAATGCAATATGTCCGGAATGTACCATGTCGAAACAACCGGAAACAAGAACTTTCTTATTGTTGGTGCTCATTGATTTTTGAATGGATGATTAGATTTATCAAATATAACGGAAATAGGGAGAAAATATTCGGCGGAAGGAGCAGAGCGTTCACCGGAAAGGATCCCCTCCCTCTTCGTGCGCCGAAGCTTCAGCGTAGGCGGAGGAGGGGTAGGGGTGGGTGTTGCAGAAGTGTGATGGCAAGAAAGAAAGAATTTCTCGCAGAGTTTCGCAGAGGTCTTCGCTGAGTTTCGCAGAGGATGAACTGGCACAATACTTCTTCGCCGAAGCTAATAAGTGCAAAGCAGTCACAACAAAAACCCTTATCTTTAAGTATTAAAATCTTAAGAAAAATGACCGGCTATACAAAGACAACTAACTACCCCAGCTTCAAACGCTACTGCAAAGTCCTCACCCTTCGCGACGACAAGGAACTGATTGAGAAATACAAGGATGTTCATAAACCCGGAAACACCTGGCCAGAGATACCCAGAGGCATCCGTGAAGTGGGCATCCTCGATATGGAGATCTATATCCACGGAACAAATCTTTTCATGATCATGGACACCGTTCCCGATTTCGATCACGACAAGGCCATGAAGAAGCTGGCAACCCTGCCCCGTCAGGCGGAGTGGGAGGAGTATGTTTCGAAATTCCAGGATGCAGGAGACAAGGAGGCAACGCCGGAGAAATGGGAGGTGGTGGAGAGGATTTTTGAATTGGGTGAATGAACATAGGCTGCGGATTACCTGCCTGAGGGAAATAAAATTGTATTAACTTTCCCGTCTCAACAATTCAGATTATGAAGATCCTGTCGGTTGTAGGAGCACGACCTAATTTTATGAAGATCGGACCTTTTATCAGTGAGATAGTCCGTCATAACAACTCTATCGCTGACAGCCGAGGCGATGGCAGATCCTGTGATACCGGAATGAACGGGTATATTGAGCACAAACTGGTTCATACGGGGCAGCATTATGACGACAAAATGTCAAAAGTGTTCTTCGACAGCCTTGAAATACCGGAGCCTGATTTTAATCTCGGTATCGGGTCGGGTAGCCATGCCGAGCAGGTGGGGCAGACAATGATCGCTTTTGAAAGACTCATAAGGGATCAAAAGCCCGACTGGGTTGTAGTTGTCGGGGATGTGAATGCCACCCTTGCCTGTTCGGTGACAGCCAGAAAGGAAGGAGTCAGATGCTGCCACCTGGAAGCCGGGTTGCGTTCGGGCGATATGTCAATGCCAGAAGAGATCAACCGCCTTGTAACCGACAGAATATCAAACCTTCTTCTTGTCCCGGACCGGATCTCTGTCAGGAATCTCGAATCGGAGGGAGTTCCTGGTTCTGTGATAAGGTTTGTAGGTAATATTATGATTGACAGTCTGGATGTGAATAAGAAAAAAGCTTCGGGAATCGATATAAGGGATATAATTGACAGGAATCTGATCTCAGGAGAACCGGCATCTTCCATGGTTGGCAAACTTGAAGAATCAATGCTTGCAGGAGGTTATGCTCTTACCACGATCCACCGGCCTTCGAATGTGGATGATCGCAAAATCTTCAACCCTCTCGTTAATTTTCTTGTTGAAGAAGTAGCTGAAAAACTGACTTTGCTGTGGCCCGTACATCCACGTTCACTTAAACAGCTGAAAGAATCGGGATTTTTTGAACTGATCACTAAACACCCGGGAATTCTTCTTCTTGAGCCGCTCGATTATCTTGAGATGCTCAGACTAAATATGGACGCCAGGGTGATGCTGACCGACAGCGGTGGCCTGCAGGAGGAGTGCACTGTGCTGGGGACGCCGTGTCTGACAATGAGATGGAACACAGAAAGGCCGGTTACTCTAAGGGAGAACGGTGGAACCGGCATTCTCGTAGGAAATGATATCAACATGATTCGCAAAGAATTCAATAATTCGCTCACTCTTCCACGGACTCCTGTAAGACCTGAATTGTGGGACGGTCATACGGCCGGAAGGTGCCTTAAAGCGATACTTGAATTCAAACAATTCCCTGATGAAATTTTATAAGCTTCTCGCCAGGATATCCCATTTTGGCTTCAGGTTTCTAAGGAGTCTGACCAATTTTCTTGATTTACTACATACCGGTTTCTGGCTGGGAATAATGGGAGAAAAAAGTCTCGATTATTCAGATGAACTCTTTTATAATAAATCCACACATTATTTGGATGATAAATACAATGAGTCGGGATTGTACGAGTGGGAGAGGGTAATGATAAAAAAGCATTTCAAGGATGTAAAGACAATCCTTCTTATAGCGGCAGGTGGCGGCCGTGAGACTCTGGCACTGGCGAAAATGGGATTTATCGTTGACAGTTTCGAATGCAACCCGGTGCTTGTCGCTTATGGCAACGAACTGCTTGCCAGACACAATTTGAAAGATGAAATAAAATACCTTGCAAGGAATTCAGTTCCGGAGATGAAACATTATGACGCTGTGATAATCGGGTGGGGAGCTTATTCCCTTATGCGTGGTAAGAAAATCAGGCTGGATTTTCTGGGAAAAATCCGACCTTTCCTTGGCAGTGAGACCCCCCTGATGATCTCATTTCTTTATACCACTCAGAGAAGCAAAAGGGACAATATGATAAAGAAAATATCCGACTTTTTCAGGTTCTTCCGAAGGTCGGAAAAAACTGAATTGGGGGACAGGCTTGTACCCGATTTTATACACTATTTCACGGAGGAGGAGATCAAAGCAGAGATTGCCGGGGCAGGACTGATAACAGAAGATTATTACGCTTCCGAATATGGATGCCTGATAGCCGGTATCCGTGAATGATCATCCGGGATAACCAGTTGATCAGCCAGAATTAGTCTGCCGTACTACTTTTTAATTATGCGATCAGCTGAACGGCTTGTCGTCGAACGGACTGGTAAAAGGCGTGTCAGTTCCCTTGCTGCCGTCACCCCTCGGCATCGGCGGCATGGGAGCACTTTGCATCATCAGTGTTATCGATTTATCCAGATCGATCCTGATAACTTCAGGCCTGATGTATTGTTTCCTGTCTGCCATTAAATACCACCTGATTTGAATCTAAAGATAATGATTCACTTTAGAATCTGCAAAAATATAAAAAAAAATCAATAAGTTATTAACACGAGTGTTTTTAATCACCCGGCCATATGGCAGGAAGTCGTGTAGGTCGTGCAGGCTTTGCACTTCGTAGCTTTCTTTGAACACCGAAGCTTTAGCGAAGGTGTTAGCGAAGAAGTGTCGTGCAAGTCGTGCAAGTCATGCAAGTCGTGCGGTTTTATAAGTGTGTCCAATTTTAATCCACCGATTACTGAATACCGAATACTGA